>CAVUJW010000015.1:0-245115 GCA_963741915.1 uncultured Chloroflexia bacterium
CTTGTTGTGTGCGTGCCTGGGCACCAGTTGCGTATTGCTGGGGCAATCGCCGCCTGTTCCTGGCCGCGCTCGCCGTGTTCGTGCTGGGGCAGCCTGCTCGCCGGCCTGGCGCCCTTTCGCTCGAGACGCTGATCGCCGCTCGGCTGGTCCAGGCCGTCGGCGGCGGGGCGCTGATCCCCGTGGCGACGTCCGCGTCGTCGCACCTGTTCGACGGGCCGGCCCGTCCCCGCGCGCTGGGGGTGATCGGCGCCCTGACGTTCATGGGCATGGCCGCGGGACCCTTCCTCGGGGCCGCGATCCTGGGGGCCATCCACCCGGAGGCCGCGCTCGCGACTGGAGATCCCGGCAGGCTCGCCGCTGGCCGACGCGGTCTCCCCGGCGTGGCGCTGGGTGTTCTACGTCAACGTGCCGATCGGGATCGTGGCGCTCGTGGTCGCCTGGGCGGCCAGCAGCGGCTGGGACACGCCCCGACGGCGAGGCCGCGTGGACCTGGTCGGCGCGGTGTCGTTCTCGCGCTGCTCGTCGGAGCCCTGGGTGCCCTGACGCTGCTCGGCAGCCGCAGCGCGCCGGGCGACGGGGGCATCGACCCGTGGCTGCCTCCGTCGCGCTGGTCGCCGTGGCGCTGGTCGCCGGGCCGGCCACGGTGATCCGCGGTCTCCGGGTCCACGATCCGTTCATCGATCCGCGCCTGTTCCGCACCGGGTTCTTCGGCGGCGGCGTGTGTCGGCGCTCACCGGCTACGGCCTGGCCACGGCGATCGTGGGTGGGGCGGTGTTCGTCGACCGCGTGCTGTACGGCGGACCCGACGAGCAGCGGCTGGCGCTGGGGGCGCTCGCTGCCGCCACGGCGCCGGAGCACTCTGTCGGGGCTGGCCGCGCGGGTCGTGTCGTTGCGGCTGGTCACGCTGGCCGGGCTGGGAGCGTCGATCGCTGCCCTGGTCGTGATGTCGGGGTGGACGCCGGGGACGTCGATCGGCAGGCCGCGCTCGCGTTGGCCGTGTTCGGGGCCGGCTTCGGGCTGACCGTGACGCCCCGCTCGACGGCCGCGATCGAGGCCGTCGCGCGCGAGGCCTACGGCATCGCGTCATCGACCGTGACCGTGGCGCGGATGGTGGGGATGGCCGTCGGCCTGGCGATCCTGACCGCGTACGGCTCGACCACCATCGACCGGCTCTACGACCAGGTCTACGCCACGCCCACGGCCTACCAGGCCTTCATCCCCGCCTCGCTCCGGGATCGACCGCTCAAGGACGGGCTGGTGGTCCAGGCGCTGGAGACCTGGGCCGCCGGCGAGGCGGCGCGGATCATGGTCGGCATCTTCCTCGTCGCCGGGGTCGTCACCGTGCTGGCGGTCCCACCCGCGCTGCTGCTCGACCGGCGGCGTATGCTCGCGCCCGCCGGGATCCGATCCGGCACCGGACGGAGCGATCGACGCCGATGCGGCCCGCAACGCCCAGGGAGCAGGCCCCGACGCCGCCTGACACCGCGTCCACGCCGGACACCGGCGACGGGGGGACGATCCGTGGGGGGTCGCCTGGATCGACGGTGCCGCGCGCCGGTTCGACAGCCGATCAGAGCTGGCGGCGATCCTCGCCGACCCGGACGCGCTGGTGTGGGTGGACACGGCCGCCCCGTCGCACGACCAGGTCGCCGCGCTGGCCCGGCTGCTCGACCTCCATCCGCTGGTCGCCGAGGACATCTTCGAACGCAACCAGCGGGCCAAGTTCGAGGAGACCGAGGGCACGATCCACGTCGTCCTGTTCTGGCTGACCTGGCAGGGGCGGGTGTCGACCATCGAGGTCGATCTGGTCCTCGGTCCGCGCACCCTGCTGAGCGTGCACGACCCGGGCTGGGACCCCCTGCGACTGCCGCAGCTGCGGGGCGACCCGCCGGCCTTCCTGCGGCGCGGCACCGACTTCCTGCTGTACGCGATCACGGACGGGATCGTGGACGCCTACTTCCCGGTGCTCGACGCGATCGAGGACGAGATCGACGACCTCCAGGACGACGTGATCCGCAAGCCGACCACGCAGGTCCTGGAGCGCCTGTTCGCCCTCAAGCGCGACCTGATCGGCCTGCGGCGGGCGATGTCGCCGGCGCGCGAGATCTTCAACCAGCTCACCAACCGGGACCTGGCCCTGGTCGCACCCGAGCATGTCGTCTACTTCCGCGACGTGTACGACCACCTGATCCGGGTCACCGACGAGGTGGACAACGATCGGGAGCTGGTGGCGGGCACCCTCGAGGTCTACCTGTCGACGGTGAACAACAACCTGTCGGTGATCATGAAGCGGCTGACCGGGGTCACGGTCATCCTCGCCGGCGTCGGGGCGGTCGCCGGCATCTTCGGGATGAGCGAAGCAGGGGTGGCGCTGGCCAACGGGGAACGCGGCGGGTTCTGGATGGTCGCGCTGGCGATCGTGCTCCTGGCGGCGCTGACCGCCGTGGTCCTGCGCCGGATCGACTGGATCTGACCGCGCCTCAGCCGCAGGCGATGGGCTTGGCCCGGGGGTGGGCGTCCTTCGGGTCCGCCTCGCCCACGGACAGCGGCAGCGCCTTGAGCTGCGTCTTGCCCGGGGTGCCCTTGGGGCCCTCCGACGTCTGCAGCCAGAGCTGCTCGGTGGTCGCGGCGTTGGCGGCGTCAAGGTTCAGCTGGTGGAGGCGAACCTCGGTGATCTCGTACAGGTAGAGCCTGTCGTCGCTGGTGTACACCTGGACGATCATCCCCAGCATCCTGCGCGGGTTGTGGCGCTGGATCGCGAGGTTGTAGATCGGGCCGAACATCCCGTCCCGCGCATGGGCGTAGATGTAGGTCGCTCGTCCCTCGCCGGGTTGGGCAAGCTCCTTGAGGTACATGGCCACGTTGCACAGCGGGTAGCCGTCCGGCCCCTTCACCACGGGCAGGTCGATCCTGAGGGCCGGGATCACGATCCTGGTCGCGACCGCACGACCGGCCGTGGCCGTGGGATCCGGCGTCGCCGACTGGCCGGGCGATGCGCCGGGGTCGCTCGAGGGCCCGGCTGAAGGCGGCGCCGACGGCGGCGCGATCGTGCTCGACGGCGGGTCCGTGGGGGCCAGGGTCTCGATGGTCGGGACCGCCCCGGCGATCGTCCCGGCCGTGGCCGGATCCGTGTACGCGAGCAGCCCGGCCGTGACCAGCACGACGCCCAGCGCCGTGACCACGGCGGGCAGGAGGCGGGTCCGAAGGGCGATGAGCACGGCGACCATGGCCGGGCCATCGTAGTCGAGCCCCGGGGGCCACGCCTCCGGCCGACCGTACTGGTACGCTCGCCGCGATGGGCGCGAAGACGGCGATCGCTGCGGGACTCGTGCTGGGCGCCGTGGCCGGCGCGGCCCTGCTGGCCGGGGTCGTGCTGCTGGCGCCTGGGACGGGGCTGTCCGGCGATTCGTCGCCCACGCCGTCGCCCGCGGCGAGCGGGTCGCCGCCCCCATCGGTCGGCACCACCCCAGCCGGCACCCCTTCCCCGGCGGTGCCACCCGGGCCCTCCGGCTCGCCCGCCGCCTCGGGCTCGCCGGCTCACTCCGCCTCGCCCGGCGCCCTGGCGTCGCCGGGGACGTCGTCGTCGGCGGCCCCCGCTTCCGCGATGGGCCTGTTCTGGGTCGATCGCGACGGGGTCGTGCGCGACGGAGCCCTGGGCGGGATCGGTCCGGACATCATGGCCAAGGGCCTCCAGGCGATCCTGCCGGGCGTGACCGACACGCCGTGACGGCCAGGGCGGGCCGCGACGTCACGACCCGTGCCACCCGACGGCACGCAGGCCGGCCAGCCCGAAGCCCGGCAGGCAGGCCCGCCGTGCCGCCTTCGATCCGCGCGGCGGCGGACCGCCTGGCACGATCGATCCCGGTGCTGGTGATCACGGACTTCGACGGCACCCTGGCACCGATCGTCCGAGATCCGCCCGCGGCGCGGATCCTGCCCGCCGCACGGCGAGCCCTGCGCCGCCTGGCCGCGATCGCCGGGCGAGGCGGCGGACCGGTGGTCGTGGTGGTGCTCTCCGGGCGCGACGCGGCCGACGTTGCCCATCGGGTTGCGGTCGCCGGCGTCCGCTACCTCGGCCAGCACGGGATCGAGGCCGCGCAGCCCGGCGCCGGCTGGTCTGGCCGAGGGCGGCTGGCGGTGACGACCGACCCTGCGCTCGTGGCCCGTGGCCGCGAGATCGCGGCCCTGGCCAATCGCGTCGCGTCGCTGCTCGGTGCGCCGGAGTGGCTCGTGGTCGAGACGAAGGGCGCCTCGGTCGGGCTCCACTACCGGCTGGCACCGGACCCCGAGCGGGCGCGCGCGGCGCTCCTGGGGGCGATCGAGGCCGCACAGCGGGACCTGGCGATCGAAGGCGTCCGCCGGTTGGAGAGCCGGCGCGTCGTGGAGCTGCGGCCCGCGGCGGCGTTCGGCAAGGGCGAGGCGGCCCGGAGGATCATCGCCGAGGTCGATCCCGGCTCGATCCTGGTGCTGGGCGACGACCGGACCGATGCCGAGGCGTTCGAGGTGGTGGACGGGTGGCGGACGGCCACGGGGCGGCCGGCGTTGATCCTGGGCGTCAGCGGGGCGTCGGAGACGCCGCCCGAGATCGAATCCCTGGCCGATGCCCTGGCCGACGACCCGGCCGTCGCCGCCGCGGTGCTGGATGCGCTGGCGGCGGCGCTCGAGGCACCCGTTCCGCCGGGCGCCTGAGGCGGCCGCCTACGATCCCTCGAGCGTCTCGACCTCCACCCGGCGCAGCGTGTCGCGCAGGCGCCGGGACGGCGGCTGCTCACCCCGGCGCATCGCCGCGAGGTCCCGCAGCTGGCGGTCGAGCCACCAGCGCACGTCCTCGTGGCGCACCGACAGCCGCAGGCGCCGCAGGTGGTACCGCCGCTCGCCCTCGGGCATCTCGAGCGCGCGTTCGATCTGGCTTGCGGTGCCCACGATGTCCGCGGGCGCGACCACCAGCGCGTCCGACGCGAGCTGCTCCGCTGCGCCCGCGGTCTCGGACAGCACGAGGGCCGGGCTCCGCTCGCCGACCAGCACCGCCTCCTTGGCCACGAGGTTCATCCCATCCACCAGCGGGTTGACGACCACGACGTCGGCCAGGCGCATCGCCGCGATCGCCATCGCGTAGTCGGAGCCGTCGGAGATCCAGACCGGCGCGTCGTCGGGGTCGCTCAGGCCGTTGATCCGGGCCACGACCTCGCGCACGGCCGCCGCATACTCGGCGTACTCCGCGAACGCCGGTCCGGGTGGGCGCCATGACGGCCAGGAATCGGACGTGCTCACGCATCCCGGGCCGGCGGTTGAGCAGCTCTTCGTAGGCCAGGAAGCCCCGCAGCGCATTCTTGGACGGCTCGATCCGGTCGGCTCGGACGATCAGGCGTGGGTTGCCCGCGCGCTCCAGCCGTTCCCGGAGGCGGTCAACCCGCTCCTGGACCGCGCCCGAGCGTGCGAACCGCTCCAGCCCGTCGGGGTCGACCGAGATCGGGTAGGTCCGGACCGGGATCCGGCGATCACGCCAGCGCACGGTCCGGCTGTCGGCGTCCACGCGTGCCTCGCGCACCGAGCTGGCGACCGTGTCCAGGAAGTTCGAGGCGTAGCGATCGGTCTGGAGCCCCACGAGGTCGCACTCCAGCAGCCCCTCGCAGATCGTGCGCCGCAGGGTGGACGGCAGCATCTGCCACTCGCTGGCCGCGGGCCACGGGATGTGGTTGAAGTGGGCGATCGTGGCCTTGGGCAGGGCCCGCCGGATCGGCCCCGCGGTCAGGTACAGGTGGTAGTCCTGGAGCAGCACGATCGGCCGCGGCCGGCTGCCGATGGCGTGGACGGCCGACGCCGCCAGCGCCTCGTTCGCCGGCCGGTAGCCACCGCGCCAGGCGGCGAGCAGGGCCGCGTCGACGTTGGGGCCGTAGGCGGGGGAGAACATGCGGTGCTGATGGAACCACAGGAACGGGTTGGCAACCACGTTGTAGAACGGCTCGAACACGGAGCGGTCGAGCGTGACCAGGTGCAGCTGGAGGTCCTGGTCCGGGAGCACCTCCCCGATCAGGCGCTCGACGACCGCCGCGTCGACCTCGCCCTGGCCCGGCCCGCCCCGCGGTCGCCGCAGCCCCGCGCGGCGGCGCTCCAGCGCGCGGCCGGCTGCCTGGTCCCCCTCGCTGATCGCAGTCGCGATCCAGGTGACGGGCGCGTGCCGGCCCAGGTCGCCCAGGGCGGTGACCAGGCCGCCGGCGCCGCGAGAGGCGGCGAGCCCATCGGGTGCGGCGGCATCCAGGTCGAAACTGACGGGACCACGATTCGAGACGACGAACAGGCGCCCGGAAGGGCCGAGCAGGTCGTGCAGCACCCGCGGTCGGTCGCTTGGCACGGGTTCATGATACCGGGGGCCCTCCAGCGGCCCCGCCGGATCAGCCGACCGCGGCGGCCGCCGTGCCCACGATGTCCAGCATGACGCCGGGAAATAGCCCCAGCGCGATGGTCATGATCGTCGCCACCGCGAGGCCGGCCCACACCAGGCGCCCGTGGGCGAGCGGGGGCTGCTCGGTCACCGGGTCGCGCATCCACATGTAGACCACGACGCGCAGGTAGTAGAAGGCCGCCGCGGCGGCGTTGAGCACCGCCAGCACGGCCAGGACCGACAGCCAGCCACCGGCCTGGACGGCGGCCAGGATCACGTAGAACTTGCCGAAGAAGCCGGCCGTGGGCGGGATGCCGGTCAGCGACAGCAGGAACAGCGTCATCAGCAGCGCCAGCGTCGGCTCGCGGCGGACGAGCCCGGCGAAGGTCGACAGGTTGCTGCTCGTCCCCAGCCGCTTCTGGAGCGCCGCGATCACGGCGAACGCACCGAGGTTCATGAACGCGTACGCGGCACCGTAGTACAGCAGCCCCTCGAGGCCCCTGATCTGCCCCGCGCCGAACGCGGCGAACCCGACCAGCATGTAGCCGGTGTGCGCGATCGAGGAGTACGCGAGCATCCGCTTGACGTTGTCCTGGGTCAGGGCGACCAGGTTGCCGAGCGTCATCGTCGTGGCCGCGAGCACCATCACCACGACGTTCCAGTCGGCCGCCAGCGGCCCGAGCGCCTCGGCGAACAGGCGGATGATCAGCGCGAACGCGCCGACCTTGGGTCCGACGGAGAGGTAGCCGGTGACCGGCGTGGGCGAGCCCTGGTAGGCGTCGGGCGTCCAGTAGTGGAACGGGACCGCCGCGATCTTGAACGCGACCCCCGTGGTCATGAACGCGAGGCCCATGCCGATGCCGGGCGACAACGCTCGCGCCGGCGCTGATCTGGGTCAATGCGTTGGCGACCCCGGCGATGCTCGTGGTCCCGGTGGTGCCCCACACGAACGCGAGGCCGAACAGGAAGATCGCGCTCGAGAACGAGCCCAGCAGGAAGTACTTGATCGCGCCCTCGGTCGAGTAGCCGTCTGACTTGTGGTAGCCGGCGAGCACGTAGCCCGGGAGCACCATCAGCTCCAGGCCCAGGAACAGCACCAGCAGGTCCGCCGAGCCCGAGATCAGCATCGCGCCGGACATCGCGAACACGAGCACCGCCGCGAACTCGGCGACGGGGAGGTCGCGCTGTTCGAGGTAGTCGGGCGCGAACGCGATCGTCAGCGCCACGATCGAGATGAACAGCAGGTCCAGGAACGTCGTCAGGGGATCGACGACGTAGGCACCGTTGAACGCGAACGACGTCGCCTGGCCGGCGATCGCCGTCATCGCGGCGGTCAGCGCGAGCCCGATGAACGCGACGGCCAGGGCCGGGCCCTTGCGGCCCGGGAACGCGAAGTCGGCCACCAGGATCGCGGCGGCCACCAGGATCGCGGCGGCGAACGGCGCCAGCGTCGCGAGGTCGGTGGCGGAAAAGCTCACGCGATCCCTCCTAGCGCCACAGCCCGAGGGCGACCGGCGCCGCATGCTGCACCGCGGCCAGCGCGTGGTCCACGGAGCCGCCCACAAGGTCCAGGACGAGGCCCGGGAACAGGCCCAGCACCACGACCAGGGCGCCCAGCGGCACCAGCGTCATCGCCTCCACCGGGCGCATGTCGGTCAGGTGGCCGCCGAGCCCCTGGAGGAACTCGGACAGCTCGCCGAAGGCGATCCGCTGGAACATCCACAGCAGGTACCCGGCGGCGAAGATCATCACCAACGTGGCGACGGCGGCGGCCCACGGGTTGACCACGAACGTGCCCAGCAGCGTCAGGAACTCGCCCACGAACCCGGACAGGCCGGGCAGCCCGACCGATGCGAACACGAAGAACCCGAACGCCGCGGCGTACACCGGGACGGCGGAGCCGAGGCCGCCCATCTTGGCGATCGTCCGGTCGTGCGTCCGCTCGTAGATCACGCCCACCAGCAGGAACAGGGCACCGGTGATCAGGCCGTGGTTGACCATCTGCAGGATCGCGCCCTGGAGCGCCTGCTGCTGGAACACGAAGATGCCCAGGGTCACGAACCCCATGTGGCTGACCGACGAGTAGGCGACCAACTTCTTGAGATCGGGCTGGACGAGGGCGACGATCGCGCCATAGATGATCGCGATCAGGCTGAGCACGATGATCGCGGGCGCCCAGGTCTGGGCCGCATCGGGGAACAGCGGCAGCGCGAACCGGATGAAGCCGTAGCCGCCCAGCTTGAGCAGGACGCCGGCCAGGATGACGGAACCGGCTGTCGGCGCCTCCACGTGGGCGTCCGGGAGCCAGGTGTGGAACGGGAACATCGGGACCTTGATCGCGAACGCGAGGAAGAACGCGCCGAACGCCAGGAACTGGAACGTCGGGTCGAAGTGGCCGCCGGCGGCGAACTGGGTCAGGGTGCCGAGGTCGAACGCTCCCGTCCAGGTGCCGTTCGCGGCCTGGTAGGTGTAGGCCGTGGCCAGGATCGCGACCAGCATCAGCAGCGAGCCGACCAGCGTGTACAGCACGAACTTGATCGTGGCGTAGATCCGGTTCGCGCCGCCCCAGATGCCGATGATCAGGTACATCGGGACGAGGACCAGCTCCCAGAACACGTAGAACAGGAACAGGTCCTGGGCCACGAACACGCCGGTCATCCCGACCTCGAGCACCAGGAACGAGATCATGTACTCCTTGACCCGGTTCTGGATCGGGCGGAACGAGGCGAGGATGCTGATCCAGCTCAGCGTCGTGGTCAGCACGACGAGGACCAGCGACAGGCCGTCGACGCCGACCTTGTACTGGACGCCGAACAGCGGGATCCAGTCGGCCTGGTCGGTGAACTGGAACCCGGGCGAGCTCGCGCTGAAGCCGGCCAGCAGCGCCAGCGAGACCGCCCACGCGAGGAGCGCGAAGCCGAGCGCGACGCGTCGCGCGAGATCGGGCCGCGACGATGGGAGGAAGCCGACGACGACCGCTCCCAGCAGCGGCAGGAACGTGACCAGCGAGACGGGATGGAGACCCTCCAGGCCGGTCATCGGCGCTGCCCGACGATCACCAGGAACGAGCCGGCCATGACCAGCAACCCGATCGCGATCCCCAGCGCGTAGTTCTGGACCCGACCGGTCTGGATCCGGCGCAGCCCGCCGCCGGCATCGCGGGTAAGCGCGCCGACGCCGTTCACGGCGCCGTCCACGATCGTGCGGTCGAACCACCACATCGCCGCCGCGACCCTGCCGCCGATCCGGATGAACAGCAGGTCGTTGAGGTCGTCGAACCACCACTTGTTGAGCGTTGCCCGGTAGAGGAATCGGGTCACGCCTGAGGCGCCGGCCATCCGGTCCACCAGCGGCTGGCGGCCCCGGGCGCGGAAGAAGCCGAACAGCCAGATCCCGGCGACGAGCCCGATCGTCGCCGCTGCGACGCTGACCAGGATCAGGACGCCGTCGATCCCGCCCAGCTGGAACGCCTCGGGCGTGCCGTGGAGGAGCTCCTCCGAGCGCGCGAACACCGGGTCCAGCCAGCCGGTCAGGAGGCCCGGCTGGTCGGCCATCCCGAACACCGGCCCCAGCGGCGGTCCCGGCCACGACAGCGCGATGCCCAGCAGGGCGGCCGGGATGGCGAGCAGGACCAGCGGCAGCGTCATCTGCCACGGCGACTCGTGGATCCTGGCCTCCACGTGCGGATCCACCCGGCTCTCGCCGTAGAACGTCCTGCCCATCAGGCGCCACATGTAGAACGCGGTCATCACGGCCACGATCACGCCGATCGCCCACACCCAGGCGAACCCGAACTTGAACGCGTCGCCCAGGATCTCGTCCTTGGAGAAGAAGCCGGCCAGGGGCGGGATGCCCGCGATCGCGATCGAGCCCACGAGCATCGTCCCGTGGGTGATCGGGATGCGGCGCCACAGGCCGCCCATGCGGTTCATGTCCTGCTCCTCGTGCACCGCGTGGATCACCGAACCCGAGCCGAGGAACAGCAGGCCCTTGAAGAAGCCGTGGGTCATCAGGTGAAAGATCGCGGCCCCGTACGCGCCCACGCCCAGCGCCGCGAACATGTAGCCCAGCTGGGACAGCGTGGAGTACGCGAGCACGCGCTTGATGTCGGTCTGCGTGAACGCGATCGAGGCGGCGAGGATCGCCGTGAAGATTCCGATCGCGGCGACCACCACCATGGCGTCCTGCGCGTGGGCGAACAGCGGGTTGGCGCGGGCGACGAGGTAGACGCCGGCGTTGACCATCGTCGCGGCGTGGATCAGCGCCGACACCGGGGTCGGGCCCTCCATCGCGTCAGGCAGCCACACGTGGAGCGGGAACTGGGCGCTCTTGCCCATCGCGCCTGCGAACACCAGCAGGGCCACGATCGAGATCGGGATCGTCAGGGCGGCGCCGGGCGCGGTCAGCTTCGCGAGCGAGTCCTGGATGTTGAGCGTGCCGGTGTTCACGAAGATCGCCATGATCCCCAGCGCGAACCCGACGTCGCCCACCCGGTTGACGATGAACGCCTTCTTGGCCGCCAGCGCGGCCGACCTCTTGTGGTACCAGAACCCGATCAGCGCGTAGCTCGACAGGCCGACCAGCTCCCAGCCGGCGAACACCAGCAGCCAGCTGTTGGCGGTCACCAGCAGGAGCATCGAGAACATGAACAGGTTGAGGTACGCGAAGAAGCGCCACGTGCCGTTGTCGTGGGCCATGTACCCGATCGAATAGATGTGGACGAGCATGCCGATCGTGGTGACCACGATCAGCAGCGCCGCCGTCAGCGCGTCCACGTGGAACGCCAGGTCCACCGTGAACCCGCCCGCCGGGATCCAGGTCCAGAGCTTGACGTCGAGGCCGGCCTCGCCGAACGGCTCCTGGTGCTGGAGCGCGGGCGCGATCACCGCCAGGGCGATCAGCCAGACCACGATCACGCCACCGACCGGCACGATCTCCGACGCCCAGCGTCCCAGCGTCAGCTGGAGGCGGCGGCCGAACAGCGACGTGAACGCGAAGCCCAGGATCGGGATGACGACGATCAGCGGGATCAGCGTCTCGTACATCGATCGCCGCCTACCGCCGCATCGCGTCGTACTCGTCGACGAGCGGCGTCTTCCGGTTGCGGTAGATCGCGATCACGATCGCCAGCCCGACCGTCGCCTCGGCGGCCGCGGCGGCCATCACGATCAGGGCGATCACCGAGGCGCTGGTCTTGAGCGACGGGCTGAACGCCCCGAAGGCGATGATCGCGAGGTTCACGGCGTTGAGCATCAGCTCGATCGACATCAGCATGCTGATCGCGTTGCGGCGGGCCAGGAAGCCGAACGAGCCGATGGCGAACAGCAGCCCGGACAGGACTAGGTAGGCGTCGAGCGACTGCGCGATGCCGTCGAGGAAGGACAGCATCAGCTCCCGTCCCTGCGCTCGCGCTTGGCGATGAACACCCCGCCGATGACGGCCGCCAGCAGCAGCACGCCCACGACCTCGAACGGCAGCACGAAGTCGGAGAACAGCTTGCTCGCAAGCTCCCTGGTGTCGGTGACGACCAGGCTGGTCGTGGTGGGCCAATCGGTGCTGGTCACGGTCACCGCGATCAGGACGGCCAGGATGATCGCCGCGACGGCCGCCCAGCCGGCCTGCGTCTGGAACACCAGCGCCGTGGTGCCGATCTTGGACTGGGTGAGCATGATCGCGAACAGGACGAGGACGCTGATGGCCCCGATGTAGACCAGCACCTGCGCGGCCGCGACCACCGGAGCGCCGGCGAGCACATACAGGCCGGCCAGCGCCCCGAACGCGCCGATCATGTACAGCCCGCAGCGGATGATGTCGCGCATGCTGACGACCAACAGCGCGAACCCGATCATCCCGGCGGCGAGGCCCAGGAACAGGGCGTCATCCCAGCCCAGCCCGAGCAGCGGGATCGTCTGCGGCAGCGTCACGCGTCCCTCTCAGCGATCGTGGGCGTTGCCGGAGCCGTTCCCGGTCGCGGCCGCGGGGCCGGTCCCGGTGCCAGACCCGTTCCCGTGGGCGGCGACGAGCGAGGGAGGCAGGACCGGCAGGAGTCGCGCCGCGTCGAGGAGACGCCCCTCGGCGCGTGCCCGCTCCGCCCAGTCGCGCTCGCGGCGGATGTAGCTCATCTCCGTCTCGCGTTCGACCGAGGCCAGCGCGAGGAGGTCGATCATCGGCTCCTCGCGGGACGTGTGGCTGAGCTCGAACTGGTCGCTGTCGCGGACGGCGTCGTAGGGGCAGGCGTCGACGCAGATCCCGCACAGGATGCACCGGCTCTCGTCGACGTCGTACTTCTGGAGGACGCGCGGCTTGGGCATCAGCGCGCCCGTGGGGCATGTCTCCGCGCACCGGCCACAGGACACGCATGGCGTGTCGTTGAGGCTCATGTCGAGCGGCGTGGTGACCAGCGTGTCGAACCCGATCCGCATGAAGTCGTAACACGCCGCGCCCACGACCTCCGCGCACACGTTCGCGCACCGCCCGCAGTCGATGCAGCGCGCGGGCTCGCGCAGGATGAACGCGTGGCTGTCATCGCGGACGTAGTCGTGGTTGAGCCCGGTGAACCGGTTCTCGGTCACGGACCGGTAGCCGGCGCCCTGGTGGAACTGCGGTTCGAGCGTCTTGAGGGTCGTCCCGTACTCGATGCCCAGGCGGCGCAGGTCGCAGTAGCCGATCGCCTCGCAGGTGCACTGGAGGCAGCGCGTCGACTCGGCGACGGCCTCGTCGCGGGTATATGGGATCTCGTACTCGATGTAGGTGTGGTTGCGCGCGTCGGCCTCGAGCGCCTTGAGCCGGTAGCGGGGCTCCTTGATCTCGCCCGTGAACGGGACGATGGACAGGAACTCGGGCTGCGGCTCGGCCAGCGTCTGCCGGGTCCGGATCGCGGCCAGGTCCGTGCCCTTGAGGTAGGCATCCACCGAGTAGGCCGCGCGCCGGCCCTCAGCGACCGCCTGGACCACCGTCGCGGCGCCGACCCGCACGTCCCCGGTGCCGAACACGCCGGGCCGCCCGGTCTCGAAGGTCACGGCGTCGGCGCCCAGCCGGCGCTGGCGGTTGGCGCTGGGACCCTCGGATCCCGGCCCGATCCAGCGCAGGTCCGGGCCCTGCCCGATGGCCAGCAGCACGCGGTCGCAGTCGATCGTGAACTCGGTGCCCGGGGCCGGCTCGGGACGGCGGCGGCCCGAGGCGTCGGGCTCGCCCAGCTGCATCCGGATGAACTCGACACCGGTGACCTTGCCGGTCTTGTCGTCGGTGATCACCCGGGTGGGACCGGCCTGGAAGATGGCGGTCACGCCTTCCTCGATCGCCTCGTGGACCTCGTTCGACGCCGGCATGTCCTTCATGTCGCGGCGGTAGACGAGCGTGACCTCGGCCGCGCCCTGGCGGACCGACGTGCGGCTGCAGTCCATCGAGGTGAACCCGCCGCCGATCACCACGACGCGGCTGCCCTCGTGGCCCGGGTACGGGAGCCCGAGGGTGGCGGTCCGCAGGTACTCGAGACCGTCGATGACGCCGTCGGCGTCCTCGTTGGGGATACCCAGCTTGTTGGTGTCGTAGCAGCCGATCGCGACCACGACGGCGTCGTAGCCCCGGTTCTGGAGATCGTCGAGCGTGAAGTCCTTGCCCAGCTCCTGGTTGCACTCGAGCTTGCCACCCAGGCGCCACACCGACTCGTACTCGGCCTCGAGGACCTCGATCTTGGGCAGCCGGTACTGTGGGATCCCGTAGCGGAGCATCCCGCCCGGGGCCGGGTCACGCTCGAACACGGTCACGTCGTGGCCGTTGAGCAGCAGGTAGAACGCCGCCGCCATGCCCGCGGGGCCCGATCCGATCACCGCCGCGCGGCGGCCCGAGGGCGCCTGGCGCTCGAACGGGAGCGGCGGATCGACGTCCTCGTCCAGCATCGCCCGGAGCACCTGGTCGCCGGCGTAGCGATGGCTGTCGCGGATCGCGATCGCCTCGTCCACCTCGTCGCGCCGGCAGTGCTCCTCGCACGGGGCGGGGCACACCCGGCCGAGCACGGACGGGAACGGGATGGTGCGCTTGAAGATCCGGGTGCTCTCGCGCCAGTTCGCCTCGGCGTTCGCCCGGAGGAAGCCCGGGATGTCGATGTGGCTGGGGCACTTGTTCTGGCACGGCGGCAGGCAGTAGGCGTTGTGGTCGCTGAAGATCAGCTCGAGATTGGTCCGCCGCAGCCGGCGCACCTCCTCGGTCTGGGTCTGGACCTTCATCCCCGGCTCCGCGAGCCGGGAGCACGAGATGGGCGGCGTCTCCTCGCCCTCGACCTCGACCACGCACATCCGGCACGCCCCGAACCCGGGCAGCTTGGGCTCGTAGCACAGGGTGGGGATCTCGATCCCGTTGTCCCGGCACAGCTCGAGGATCGTCTGGCCCTCGAACCCCTCGATCACCCGCCCGTCGACCTCGATCCGGATCGCCGGCGTGCTCTGGGGACGCTGCGGCGACTGGGTCGTGATCAGCCGCTCGGCGAGCGTGTCCTCACGAGGCGTGATGGTGTCGAGCACGGCGGGCTGGTCCGGGCGCGCGTCGCGGCGCGGCTCGAGCGGCGTATCGGGGCGCGTGATCAGGTCAGCCATGCACGGGTTCCTGGTGCCCCGCGCCCGCGGCCATCGCGATCGGGTGGCAGACGCCGGCGGGGCAGGTGCTGCGGAGGAGGTGGTCGTCGAGCTCCGAGCGGAAGTATCGCATCGCGCTCGTGAACGCCAGGGTCGCCAGCCGCTCGTGGTCGCACAGGCCGCTGGCAGCCACGTCGTGGGCGAGGTCGTCGAGCAGGGTCAGGTCCGTCGGCTGCGGCCGTCCGGTCGCCACCCGCTCCCCGATCTCGTACAGGCGGCGCAGGCCGATCCGGCAGGGGATCGACTTGCCGCACGCCTCGTCGGCCGCGAACCGCGTGAGCAGGCGCGCCAGGTCGACCACGCACGCCCGGTCGTCGGCGAAGACGACCGAGCCCGAGCCGACGTGCGCCCCGGCGCCACGCAGCGCATCGAACGTGTAGGGCGTGTCGAGCAGGTCCGCGGGCAGCAGGCCCCCGGTGGGTCCGCCGACCAGCACGGCCTTGATCGCCCGCTTCCCGCTCCCGCCCACCAGCGCCACCAGGTCGCGCAGCGGCGTCCCCAGCGGCACCTCGGCGATCCCCGTGCCCTCCGGTCCGCGCAGCTGCACCAGGACCGTGCCGGGGCTGTCGGGCGTCCCGGTCGCCCGGAACGCCGCCACGCCCTCGCGGATGATCCACGGAACGGTGGCCAGCGTCTGGACGTTGTTGACGACGGTGGGCTTGCCGAACAGGCCGCGCTCGGTGGGATACGGCGGCCGCTGCTCGGGCTGGCCGCGCCGGCCTTCGAGCGCCTTGAGCAGGACGGTCTCCTCGCCCAGCATGTAGGCGCCCTGGACGGAGCGGATCGTGACCGTCACCCGGTGACCGGTCCCCAGCACGTCGTCGCCCAGGAAGCCGGCCTCCTCGGCCGCCAGCACGGCCCCCTCGAGCAGGGTCACCAGCGCCGGATCGTCGGCGCGCACCGCCATCACCGCCTCGGTGGCCCCCACGGCGAACGCGGCGATGGCGGCGCCCTCGATGACCACCCAGGGATCGGCGGCAAGCAGTGCGGCATCGGTGCGCGCCGCGGGATCCGCACCATACCCGTTGACGACGAGGTAGCGCTGGTCCGCCGGTCGCGAGGCGGCGGCCCGCCATTTGTCACCGGTGGGATAGCCCGCCCCGCCCCGGCCGCGAAGCCCAGACGAAGCGATCGTCGCGATGATCCCGGTCGCGCCCAGGTCGCGGACGGCGATCCGCAGGCCCTCGAACGCCCCAGCCCCGACGGCGGCATCCAGGTCGGCCGGGTCGGCGAGCCTGGCAGCCCGGCCGGTCAGGATGGCCGGCCAGCCCTTGGGGGTGGCGAGGAAGGCTGCCATCAGCCGGACCGTCCGTTGGCGTAGCCGAGGCTGGTCTCGAGCGACTGGCGGAACGCCGCCTCGACCGCGCGATGGGCTTCGCCGGCGGGCGCCGCGCCGGAGACAGCGGGGGGCCCGAACCGCAGATGGCGGTAGTAGCTGGCGGTCCCGTAGATCATCGCGTACCAGGCGCCGGTGATCCGCGAGATGTGCTTGAGCGCCCCGACCGGGAGGTAGCCGTACTCGGCCTGCGTCTCCTCGAGGATCGCCAGCATGGCCTTGGGGTCGTAGTCGTGGCGCTCCAGGATGGCGTCCAGGGCGGTGGTGTCGAGCGGGTCGAACCGGGTGAACGCCGGGTCCGGCACCGGCCGGCCGGAGCGGCGAAGGGCCGACTCCTCGCGCCGCTCGCCGTACGTCTCGGGCGGACCCCAGTGGACGTGGAAGCGACCCTTGGTATCGATCCCGCCCATGTCGATGCACTCGATGGGGCAGGCCTGGGCGCACTGGAAGCAGGTCTCGCACTTGAGCGTCCCGTACTCGTCGTACAGCAGCTGCAGCCGGCCGCGGTACTTGGGCGCGACGTCGGCGGGCGCCTCGGGCCACATGATCGTGGCCTTGGGCTGGAAGAAGCGGCGCAGGGTCAGGCCCATGCCACGGACGATGCCCATGCCCGGGATCAGGCTCATCGGCGGCTCACAGCGACTTCACGATCACGATGGCGGCCGCGGTCACGAACAGGTTCAACAGCGATGCGGGCAGCAGCCACTTCCACGCGAACCCCATCAGCTGGTCGATGCGCACCCGGGGCAGCGTGCCGCGCATCCACACGAACACGAACACGAACAGGAACGACTTGACCATGAACCAGATGAGCCCGGCCACCCAGTCCAGTCCGACATAGGCGATCGCGAACACGAGCCCGCCGGCGATCACGTTGAACGTGATGAACCCGAGCAGGAGCGCCTGCCACGCGGGGCGCGAGCTGCGGACGAGGTAGAACGGGGCCGCGAACAGGAGGGTGAGCACGACCGGCGCGGCGACCAGCAGGATCAGCAGGCCGATGCCCAGCGAGCCGGGGTCCAGGCTGAGGGTGATGGCCGGGAACGGGAACGGCGCGTTCCAGGCGCCGAAGAACAGCGTGGTCATGAGCGCCGACACGATGAACACGTTCACGTACTCGGCGAAGAACAGGAACCCGAACCGCATGCCCGAGTACTCGGTCGCGAAGCCGGCCACGATCTCCAAATCCGCCTCGGTCAGGTCGAACGGCGTGCGGTTGGCCTCCGCGGTGGCAGCGATGAAGAAGATCAGGGCGCCCAGCGGCTGGCGGAACACGTACCAGTCGAGGAACCAGCCCGATTGCTGCTGCGCGATGGTGTACACGCTCATCGTCCCGGCGAGCAGGACCAGCCCCACGACCGACAGGGTGAGCGGGATCTCATAGCTCACCACCTGGGCCGCGGACCGGAGGCCGCCCAGGAGCGAGTACTTGTTGAAGCTTGACCAGCCGGCCGCGAGCAGCCCGACGACCGTCATCCCGCCCACCGCGAACAGGTACAGCAGGCCGATGTTGAGGTCCTGCCCCACCAGCCCGGGACCGAACGGGATGACCAGGAACGTCATGACGGCCGTCAGGAACACGACCACGGGCGCCCAGGTGAACACCAGGCGATCGGCGCCGGTCGGGGTGAAGTCCTCCTTGGTCAGGACCTTGAGGCCATGGACCACGGACATCGCCGCGCCGCCCGGCCCGACACGGTTGGGGCCCACGCGCAGGTTCATCCAGGCGATGACCTTGAGCTCCATGTAGATGATGATGAACGCGGCCGGGATGCTGAACAGCAGGACCCCGGTCACCGCGACCAGGAACCGGACGATCTCGATGTTGGCGGCGAGCAGGTCGACCAGCCACGGCCCGACGAACAGCGCGACCAGCACGGTCGCGATGGGCCCGACCACCAGGACCAGGAACAGCAGCGGGACCAGGATCCGACCGGCCAGGGTCAGGTTGCCCCACGCACGATTGATCGCGGTCATCGCGTCACCTGCGCGGGCGTCACTTGTCGACGCCGCCCATGATCGGGTCGAGCGACGCCATCACCGCCATCGTGTCGGCGATCAGGTTGCCCCTCATCAGCTGGCCGACCAGCTGCAGGTGGATGAACGACGGGTCGTGGATCCGCATCCGGAACGGCTGATCCGTGCCATCCGAGATCGCGTACGTGCCGTACAGCCCGCGCGGGCCCTCGACCGCCGCCCAGGCGCGGCCCGGCCGGGGCCGCAGCAGGCGCGGCAGCTTGGCCATGATCGGCCCGTCGGGCATGTTGTGCAGGCACTGGTCGATGATCCGCAGGCTCTGCTTCACCTCGTCGACCCGCAACAGGTAGCGATCGAGGCAGTCGCCGCCCTCGGGGCGCGTGCCCCGGACCGGGATGTCGAACTCGAGCTCCGGGTACACCGAGTAGGGATGCGCGCGGCGGATGTCGAACGGGACACCGCTCGCCCGCAGGTTGGGGCCGGTGACCGCCATCCGGAGCGCGGTCTCGCGATCGAGCTGGCCAAGGCGCCGCATGCGGCGGACGAAGATCTCGTTCTCGTTCAGCAGCTGCGTGTTCGCGTCGTGCTGGGCGGCCGCGCGGCTCATCCAATCGCCCAGCCGGGACATGAACTCGTGGTTGAGGTCGCCGTTGACGCCGCCGATCCGGAAGTAGTTGAACAGCAGCCGCTGGCCGGTGATCGCGGCCAGCATCTCGGCGATCTCGTCGCGCTCGATGAAGCTGTACAGGATCGGCGTCAGGCCGCCCAGATCGAGCGCCATCCAGCCCATGAACAGCGCGTGCGACAGGATCCGGTTGAGCTCGCCGGTCAGGACCCGGATGTACTCCGCCCGGCGCGGCACCTGGACGTCAAGCAGATGCTCGAACGCGATGACCGGCGACCACTCGCAGAACAGGCCGCTGATGTACTCGAGCGGGTCCATGTGGCTGTTGATGTGATGGAAGTCCGAGTTCTCGCACAGCTTCTCGACGCCCCGGTGGAGGTAGCCCAGCACCGGGTCGAGGTCGACCACCTGCTCGCCGTTGATCTTGAGCACCACCCGCAGCACGCCGTGCGTGGACGGGTGCTGGGGACCCATGTTGAGGAACATCTCGCCGTCGCCGAGGGTGTAGAACTCTGCCTCCCGCTCGGTGCGCGGCGGATACGGCGGGACCGCCTCGAACTGCCCGATCTGGTCGTCGAGCAGGATCCGGGGGTCGTCGCCGGAGGGGTGCTGGTGGGGAGATGCCGCAGCGGTCATCGTCAGGCGTTCACGGTTCGGCGGATCACGGATGGCGTGGCCTGGGATGGGGCGTCGGTCTGCTCCATGTGGCGGACGCCACCGCCGGGCGACCGGGCGGCGTCGTCGGCCAGGTAGAAGTCCTTGCGCAGGGGGAAGCTGGTGTAGTCGGGCGGCATGTAGATCCGGCGCAGGTCGCGGTTGCCCTCGAAGATGATGCCGAACATGTCGTAGGCCTCGCGCTCCATCCACTCGGCGCCGGGCCACAGGCCGGTGAGCGAGGGCACCCGGGGATCGTCCCGAGGCATGCCGTCGGCGACCACGCGCAGCCAGTCGGGTGTCCGGGCCGACCACAGGTGGTAGACGACCTGCATGTGGCTGCCGGTGTCGACCCCGGAGAGGTCGACCAGGACCTCGAACGCGAGCTCGGGGTCGTCGTGCACCCCGCGCATCACCTCGGGCACATCGGCCGGGGCGATCCGGATCTCGGTCTGGTCATGGCGCTGCCGGACCGGACCGGTCAGGCGCTCGGCAAACCTGACCTCGAGGCTGCGGCGAAGGGCGCGGTCCACGCCTACACGTCCTCCGGCACGCCCGGGCCGATCGGCCGCTCCGGGAACGTGCCGCGCCGCTCCTTGACCAGCTGGCCGAGCTTCATCATCCCGTAGATCAGCCCTTCGGGCCTCGGCGGGCAGCCGGGCACGTAGACGTCCACGGGCATGATCCGGTCGATGCCCTCGATGGTGGCATAGCTGCGCTTGTAGCGCCCGCCGGAGCAGGTGCAGTCACCCATGGCCACGCACCACTTGGGCTCGGGCATCTGCTCCCACAGACGGAGCAGCGGTCCGGCCATCTTGGTCGTCAGCGTGCCGGCCACGATGAGGACGTCCGCCTGGCGCGGGCTGGCCCGGAACGGGAACATGCCCCAGCGATCCATGTCGTTCTTGGACGTTGCCGCCGACATCATCTCCATCGCGCAGCAGGCGAGGCCCGAGAGCAGCGGCCACAGGCTGTTCATGCGGATCAGGTCGACGATCAGGTCGGCCTTGGTGGGGATCACCTCGAGCTGGCCCCAGCGCGCCGTGTCCCTGGTCACGAGGTCGGACCCCTCGAGGTTGCGGAGGTGGGTGAACGGGGACGTCGCCTCGCCCCCGTAGGCCTCGGGACGGACCGAGCTCCACAGCGTGTTGGGGACGACGATCGGCGACGCGACGGCGCCGGTCGGTGACGCGACCAGGGAGGAGGACGGACGCTGGCCGGGATCGCCAGCCGGCTGGGTGCCGTCGCCCGGCTCGACGCCCGGCCCCCGGACCGCGTCCGGGCCGTCGGGCGTCAGCGCCATGTCAGCACGCCCTTGCGCCACGCGTAGGCGAGCCCGAACAGCAGGATGCCGACGAAGATCAGCATGCTCACGAACCCGCCCATGAGGAGGTCCTGGAACACCAGCGCCCAGAGGTAGATGAAGATCACCTCGATGTCGAAGGCCACGAACATCAGGGCATAGATGTAGTAGGAGATCCCGAACCGGGCGTGGGTGTCGCCGTAGGTGTCGATTCCCAATTCGTACGGATAGCCTTTGTGCTGGTCGCCCCGGACGCGATGGGAGATCAGCCACGCGAGGCCGATCGTCAGGAAGACGAACGACACACCCGCGAATGCGAACCCGACGACGTACCAGATCCCGGTCACGTGGTCCTCGGTGCCGGGCAGGGCCGCCGGTGTCGTGGCGCCCTCCGCCCGGGATGAATGGCGTTGCAGGTTCCGCGCCGCTGGGAACGGCCCGGTTTCCGCATTCTAGCAGCGGCGTCCGGCGCGCGGCCCTCCCCGTTCTCGCGCGGCCCTCCCCGTGGTGGCGCGCTCACGCGGCCGTCAGCCGGGCTTGGCGAGCCGCCGCAGGCCCGCGAGCCGGAGCGCCGGGGGCAACCCCCGCCCGAGGACGATGACGCGGAAGCCGCCCATGCCGCGCGGGTCGAGGAGACGGGCGAGCGCCGAGCGCAGGAGCAGCGCGTCCTGGATCGTGGCGCCCGGACGGCGCAGGAAGGCCGTTGTCAGCTCACCGGTCGCGACGGCTGCCAGCAGCTCGGCCTGCGTGGTCTCCCCGACCGCGTCGAGACCGGCCGCGACCGCGGCCTCGCGAACGGCGGCCAGGTCGACCGTCGCCGTGAGATCCTGCCGCCCGATGTGCCGGAACGGGTCGCCGCCCACGGCATGGCCCGCGAACGCGCGCAGCGTCCCGTGCGGCCTGGCCGCCCCGTGAAGGTCGCCGGGTTCCAGGGCGTAGTCCACGACCACCACGATGCCGCTCGCCAGGTGGTGCGCCGCCGACGCCAGCCACCCGTCGATGGCCAGGCAGATCTCGGTCACCTGGCCGTCCTCGAGCGCCACGCCCTCGGCAGCCAGCCGTGCCCCGAGTGCCGGGGTCGACGGTTCGCCCTCAACCGCGACGAACCGTTCGCCGTCGAGCCCGACGAGCAGCTCCCGCAGCGCCCCCCGTCGGGCAACGACCCGGTGAACCGGCAACGCGTCGAGGACCTCGTTAGCGACGACGGCCCCGCGCTCGACCGGCCCGGCCGGTGGATCGTCGGGCGCCAGGTACCGGCCCAACCCCGCTGTCTCGAGCCGGGTGCGAACGGCGTCGATGCGCCGAGGCTCGATCTCGAGCGGGCGATAGCGGATGGCCTCGATCAGCGGCGAGTCGACGCTGCGAAGCCCGTCCAGCAGGCCCTCGGCCAGGGCCCCCGTGCCGGCGCCGGGTTCCGTCACCACGAACGGATCGGGGCGACCCGCGACCCTCCACGCCTGCTCCAGCAGGATCCCGATCGACGCTCCGAAGATCGGGTGCACCTCGGGGGCCGTGAGGAAGTCCCCGGCCCGCCCCGGCCCGGGCTCAGCGCGCCGGTAGTACCCATGGCCGGGCTCGTAGAGGATGCGCTCCATGAACCGCGCGAACGTGATGGGGCCGGTCGCCGCGATCTCCGCCCGGATTCGAGCGGCCAGCTCCTCGTCCTCACCGACGGCCTCGGGGTCGGGGAGCACGACGCGGCGGAGCCCGGCCTGGGTGGTGTCGCGCGGGTCATCCATCGACAGCGATGCTACGTGACGGTCGGAACTCGCGGCCCCGGGCGGGTTCGCGTCCAGCGGCTGCTCGCGGGCCTCGGGCGATACCCCGGCCGCCGCCCTGCGCGGCGGGCTCGGGCGATGCCCCGCGCCATCGCTCGCCGTCGCGCCGCCGCTCGCCGTCGCGCCCCGGTCGCTGCCATGCGCGGCACGTCCGGGCCCACCAGATATGCGTCACCGGTTCTGCTCGGCGGCCAAGGGGGCGCCATCGCACCGTTAGCAGAACGCCACGGTGCTGCAAGGCGCCGGGCGGCTCGCGTCAGCCTCCCCAACATGACCCCTGGGTTCTATCCGGCGGACGCGGTGGCGCGGTGGCGGACGCGCCGGCGGACGCGGTGGCGCGGTGGCGGACGCAGCGCGTGCGGCGGACGCGGTGGCGCCGGTGGCGTTCGCGGCGCGTGCGACGATCGCAGTGGCGCCGGTGGCGGACGCGGCGCGTGCGACGATCGCGGTGGCGCCGGGGGCGTCCGCAACGAGACGTGGAGCTCGCGAGGGCCGCGCTCCCAGGCTTCAGCGCGCGCGAAGGGCCAGCCGGAGCCCCGGCCCGACGAGGCTGTGCCCGCCCAGCTGGATCGGGACGCTGGCGTCGGCTGCCGCCCGGGTGAGCGCGCGCAGCCACGGGTCGGCGACCCGGTCCGGGAGCAGCAGGTCACTCGCAAAGCGGTCGCCGGCCGGTGGCCAGGCGCTGGTGTCGGGACCGAAGCGATGGGCGATCAGGACGCGGGAGTCGATCAGCGCACCGTCGGCCAGACCCGCCACCAGGCGCCCGAGCTGGTCCGGACCGTCACAATCCAGGAGCTCGCCGAGCAGGCTGCGCGGCGGCCGCCGGTTGGGCCGCCCGACGAGCGCCCCGGCCGCGGCGGTCCGGAGGCCGCGTTCCTCGACCAGGGCGCGCGACCTGGATCGCGTTCGCCGCTCCTGCCAGCCAAGATCGGCGGCCGAGGTCCTGCCCGCGACGAGCAGCTCTGCGCCCGGGTTGGCAGCGAGGCGGCGCAGCGCGTCGAGACTGGCGCCGGCGACGCCGGCAACCCGGGCGTCGAGCGATGGGAGCACCGAGGCGACTGCCGTCCCCTCGAGCAGGACCACGTCGAGCGGCGTATCCACGTCCATCGCCAGCCGCCTGCGCCGCGCGAGGTCCGCGACCGGGACGCCGGCAATCTCGGCCAGCCAGCGCGGCAACACGTTGTCGGTGTCGAGGTCCGGCACATGGCGCAGGGTGGGCCAGGCCTGCGCGAGGGCGGTCACGTCGGCCGAGTAGCGCTGGTTGACGAGCGCGTACGGCACGTCGCGGGCCGCGGCGTCGACCAGCGCCCGACGGTCGAGTGCGGTGGCCAATGGGATGGCGCCCGCCCCGAGCACCACCAGCCCACCCGGACGCAGCTCGCCGACGATCCGCCGGAGGCGCGTCCCGAATGGAGTATCGTCTGGCGGCTCGCGGCGGACGACCACGTCGCTCGCGCCCGCCGCCAGGAACCCGGCGCGGTGCCAATCGATCAGGGCGTCGCGTGCGATGTCCAGCAGCCGCTCCAGCGGGCCGGCGGCAGCGTCGGGCGCCGGGGCGAGCACGAGGACCGTGACCGGAGCCATGGCTCCGAGTCTATCGGCGATGGAGGGTCGCGATCGGTGGGTCGGGTGCGCGCATACGTGGGCCTGGGGGCCAACCTCGGGGATCCCGATGCCACGCTCGCGGCCGCCGTCCATGCCCTGGCCGCCGTCCCGGGCATCCGGCTGCGGGGCGTGTCGCGCCTGTACGCGACCGTCCCGGTGGGGGTGCGGGACCAGCCGGAGTTCCGGAACGCCGTGGTCGCGCTCGACGTGTCGACGGGACCCGACCCCGCAACCGGCGGGCTCGACCTGCTCGAGGCTCTCAAGGGGCTCGAGCGGGACCATGGCCGGCAGCTTCGCCAGCGATGGGGGCCGCGCGAGGTGGACCTCGACCTGCTCCTGTTCGGCCGCCATCGCGTGAGCGCGGCGCGCCGTCCCGGAACGCACAGCGAGAACCCGGCGAAGGCGACCCTGCCCCTCGAGGTGCCCCATCCGGAAGCGCGGCACCGATTGTTCGTGCTCGCGCCGCTCGCCGACCTCGCGCCGGGTCTCGCACCTCCCGGGTGGGGCGAGAGCGTGGCCACGGCCGCGGCTCGGCAACGGGTCGTCGAGGGCCCGGATGCTGCACGGCCCGTCGCGAGCTGGGACGGCGAAGGCTGGCAGCCGCTGGATCCGGCGGACGTGACGGCGCGAGCCTCGGCCACGCGGGGCCGCGAGCGCCAGGCCTAGGTGGCTGGTGTGAAACGGCACGTTCTGACCGGCTGACGGGCGGGCACGGGCGCAGCTACAATTCTTCCGGCAGGAGCTGCCCGAGCTGATCGCCAGGAGCGCAGCCGATGTCGCAGGGATCCACACCCCGCCAGGGTGACCTGTTCCGCGACACGAGCTCGTTCGTCGAACCGTTGGTGCGTCCGGACTCGATCCATGCCCTGCTCCACCGGGAGTGCCACGAGCTCTTCCCCGACACGCTGTTCGCCGACCTGTTCGCGGATGTCGGCCGGCGCTCGGTGCCGCCGCTGGTGGTCGCGGTGGTGATGGTCCTCCAGCGCCTGGAGGGCCTGTCCGACCGCGAGGCGGTCGAGCGGTTCACGTTCGACGCCCGCTGGAAGTACGCCTGTGGCGGCCTGCCGTTCGATGCCCCGGGCTTCGCCCACACCGTGCTCGTCGACATGCGCGCGCGCCTCGCCCGCTCGGAGCGTCCCAAGCGGATCTTCGAGCGCACGCTCGAGATCGCCCGTGCGGCCGGGCTCGTGGGGGTCCGACGGGTGCTCGACTCGACCCCGCTGTACGACGCGGTCGCGACCATGGACACGGTCACCCTCGTGCGCAGCGCGATCCGCCAGACGCTGGCGGCGGCCGGCGAGCGCGAGCCAGCGCTGCGCGCGGTCCTCCGCCGTGACGACGACTACCGCACGGGCGGCAAGCCCGCCGCCGACTGGGACGACGCCGCGGCCCGGGCGGCCCTCGTCGATGCCCTTGCCCGGGACGGGGAGGCCGTGCTCGCAGCGCTCGAGAGCGAGCCGCTCACCGCCCCGCTCGCCGAGGCCGCGACCCTGCTCGCCACGGTCCTCGGCCAGGACCTCGAAGACGGCCCGGACGGCCGGATCCGGATCGCGCGCAGGTTGCCCCGGACCGCGTGATCAGCACGGTCGATCCCGACACCCGCCACGGCCACAAGACCGAGGCCCGCGGGTTCGACGGGTACAAGGGCCACGTCGCGCTCGACCCCGATGCCGAGCTCGTCACCGCGACCGCGGTCACGGCGGGCAACGCGGGCGACGCGTCGGTCGTGCAAGAACTGCTCGCCGACGAGCTGGCGGCGGCCGCACCAGCCGCTCCGCCGATCGTGTACGGCGACGCGGCGTACGGGACGGGCCCGACCCTCGAGGCGCTCGACGAGGCTGGTGCCGTCAGCCGCCTCAAGGTCCAGCCCGCGACCGGCGTGCCCGGCCACTTCACCAAGGACGACTTCGCCATCGATCTCGACGCCGGGTCTGTCACCTGCCCGGCGGGCCAGGTCGCCCGGCTCACTCGCCATGGCCGCGGCGAGTGGCAGGCTCGCTTCCGGTCCGCCTGCGCCATGTGCCCACTGTCCGCCCAGTGCACCACGTCTGCGGGCGGGCGCTCGATCGAGATCGGTCCCCACGAAGCACACCTCGCGACTGGCCGCACCGCGAGCCGCGATCCCGCCTGGCTGGCCGACTACCGGGCGACCCGGCCCAAGGTCGAGCGCAAGCTCGCCCACCTCATGCGGCGGAGACACGGCGGCCGGCGGGCACGGGTCCGGGGCACCCCGAAGGTCGCCGCTGACTTCGCCCTTCTCGCCGCCGCGGTCAACCTCGCACGGCTCGCGGTCCTCGGCCTCAGCGGGAACGGCGGGACCTGGGCAGCCGCCAAGGCCGGCTGACGTCAGGGAGCGACGGGCCTCCCGCCCATTACCCGCAGGTCGGTCGTGCTGAGCCGGGACCTGCGATCTCCAGACCCGGGATCCCGCGCTGGAACCGGGCGTTCCTCCCGCTGCGCCCGTGCCCGCCCGTCAGCCGGTCAGAACGTGCCGTTTCACACCAGCCACCTAGAGGCGGACCGCGGGCGGGCGCTCCCGGTCGAACATGTGGACCGTGTCGACGAACCGAACCTCCTTGGACCGATAGGCCATCACCAGCGAGTGCGTCCGCGCGCCGCCGCCGAAGAACCGGACCCCCTGCAGCAGCTCACCGTTGGTGACCCCGGTGGCCGCGAACACCAGCTCATCGCCCGACGCGAGCTCCTCGGTCCGGTAGACCTTGTCCTCGTCCGTATGGCCGAGCATCCTGCCGGCACGCTCGCGCTCCTCCTCGTTGCGGAACCGGAAGCGAGCCTGGATCTCGCCACCCAGGCAGCGCAGCGCGGCGGCCGTGATCACGCCCTCGGGGGCGCCGCCGATGCCCATCACCGCGTGGACGCCGGTGCCCTGGACCGCGCAGCTGATCGCGCCCGACAGGTCGCCGTCGGTGATCAGCTTGATCCGGGCGCCCGTGGAGCGCACCTCGGCGATCAGGTCCCGGTGTCGGGGCCGGTCGAGGATGATCACCGTGATGTCGGTGACCTTGCGCCGGAGCGCCTCGGCGATCCGGTGGCAGTTCTCGGCGGCGGGCCGGGTGATGTCCACGCAGCCGGCGGCCACCGGGCCCACGCACAGCTTCTCGAGATAGCTGTCGGGCGCGTGGGTGAGCCCGCCCTTCTCGGAGGCAGCCAGCACCGTGATGGCGTCGCTCTGGCCGGTGGCGACGAGGTTGGTCCCCTCGAGGGGGTCGACCGCGATGTCCACCTGTCGGCGTCCCCGTCATGGCGGCCCACGCGTTCGCCGATGTACAGCATCGGGGCGGCATCGCGCTCTCCCTCGCCGATGACGATCGTCCCGGCGATGTCGGTCTCGTCCATCGTGTGCCGCATCGCCTCGGTCGCGGCCTGGTCGGCGCCCGTGTGATCACCGCGGCCCATGAACCGGGCGGACGCGATCGCGGCGGCCTCGGTGACCCGGACCATCTCGAGCGCGAGGACCTTCTCCATCGGCGAATCCTCCCACGGATCGATCGGCGGGCCGTCTCCGTCGCCGGAGGGGTCGCCGGGCGGCTGCGTCGTCAGTGGCGGAAGTGGCGCCGCCCGGTGAAGACCATGGCCAGGTGATGGCGGTCTGCGACCTCGATCGCCATCTCGTCGCGGATCGAGCCGCCGGGCTGGATGATCGCCGTGACACCGGCGTTGGCGGCGATCTGGATCCCGTCGGGGAACGGGAAGTAGGCGTCGGCCGCCATCACGGCCAGCTTCGCCCGGTCGCCGGCCCGGCGCAGCGCGATGTCGACCGACGTGTTGCGGCTCGCCTGGGCGGCACCGATCCCGATGGTCGCCGCGTTCCGGGCCAGGACGATGGCATTGGAGCGGACGTGGCTGACCGCGCGCCAGGCGAACAGGAGATCGGTCAGCTCGCCCAGCGTCGGGTGCCGGCGGGTGACCACCTGGAGCTGCCCGCGATCGAGGTCCACCCTGTCCAGGGCCTCGACCAGCAGGCCCCCGCCGACCCGCTTGAAGTCCAGGTTGGCGATCCCGTAGTCGCGCAGCCCCTCGGTGGGCGAGGCCGGCACCTCGAGCAGCTCCAGCCCGGCCTTGACCCGCAGGATGCCCCGTGCCGACTCGGAGAACCCGGGGGCGATCACCGCCTCGTACGAGTTGGCGGCGATCTCGCGGGCGGTCGCCCCGTCGAGCTCGCGGTTGACGCCCACGATCCCGCCGAACGAAGCCACCGGGTCCGTCTCGAGCGCCCGCCGGTACGCCTCCACGAGCTCCTCCGACGAGGCGATGCCCACCGGATCGGTGTGCTTGGTGATCGCGACGGTCGGGGCCGTGTAGTCGGCCGCGATGCGGTAGGCGGCGTCGAGATCGAGCAGGTTGTTGAACGTGGGCGGCGCGCCACTCAGCTGCTTCGCGTCGGCGAGCGTCCCCGACCGGTGCGTCGTCTCGCGGTAGAACGCCGCCCGCTGGTGCGGGTTCTCTCCGTACGGCAGGTCGGACACCTTCTCCAGGACCATCGCCAGCCGCTGCGGGTAGGCGTTGCCCGAGATCTGGTTGAGGTAGGCGGCGATCTCGGCGTAGTAGGCGGCGACCGCGCTGAACGCGTCGGCGGCCAGGCGGTATCGCGTGTCGGCCGACACCTGGCCCAGCGTGCGCATCTCGGCCAGCACGGCCGGGTAGTGGTCGGGATCGCACACGGCCGTCACCCCGGCGGCGTTCCGGGCGGCCGCGCCCAGGAGCGCCGCGCCGGCGATGTCGATCATCTCGATGGCCTCGTCGATGCCGATGTGGCCGCGTCCGACCTCGGGCGCAAACGGCTTGACGTTGACCACGACGAGATCGATCAGGCCGAGGCCGTGCTCATCGAGCTGCTCCAGCTGCTCCGGCCGGTCGCGTCGCGCAAGGATGCCGGCGTAGATCGCCGGGTGGAAGGTGCGGACCTGGCCGCCGACCAGCGGTGGGACCGAGGTGAGGTCGGAGACCGAGGCGACGTCCACCCCGTCCGCGGCGAGGTGCTCGCGCGTGCCGTCCGTGGCGAACAGCTCGACGCCCAGGTCCTTGAGCTCGCGGGCGAAGCCCGAGATCCCGTCGCGGTTGGCGACCGAGAGCAGCGCACGCACCTGCGCGGTTCCTCCTCCGGCGTTCGGTCCGGCGCTCCGGTCCGCGCCGGGGTCCGCGATCGGATCCCCGGTGGCTCCGGGCGGCACGTCGTGGCGGCGAGTATAGCGTGGGCCCATGGCATACTCGGACGGCTCAACCGGGTCGCGCCGCGGCATCGACCCGCCCGCCCGTCCAGCCGCCTCGGAGACGTCGCACGTGCACCTCTGGCCCTGGGAGTACCTGTTCCAGTCGTTCGACCCCCTGAACTTCCCGGACCTGTGGCAGCCGCTGTGGGTGGCCTCGTTGATCGGCCTGGCGGCGACGGTCGTCGTCTACAACGTCCGGACCCGGCAGCTCCACCGGCACAGCATCTACCTCCAGATGTACGAGTGGCTGCTGTGGATCGGCGTGGTCGTGTTCGGGCTGATGATGGTGTACGTGGTGTTCGCGTTCGACTGGGTCATCGTGCTGTCCACGCTGGTGGTGGGGCTGGGCGCGATGGTCTGGACCCGGTTCGTCCGGTTCCCGCCCTACTTCCGGGCGTACGAGCGCCAGCTGGCCAAGCAGCGCTACTTCTCGCGGGACCGCTACTCACGCCCGGAGTCCACGATCCGCTCCCGCAGCGCCCGGCGTCGCCGGCGGCGCTGAGGCGCTGAGCGAGCCCGGGTGCCCATCGACGTCCGGCGGTTCGGGGTCGGCCATCGACGCCCGGACGGCCCGCCGGGGACCACCGGCATCGAAGGCCAGGTCATCGAGAGCGGCCGCTCCGGGGTCATCGCGGAGCTGGCATTCGGCCGCCGCGCCCGGATCACGCCCCACACCAACCCCAACTGGAGCTGCTTCCTGGTGATCGAGGGCGGGGGATGGGTCGGGGTGGGCGACGAGCGGACGCGGGTCACGGCCGGCGAGGCCGTCGTCTGGCCTCCCGACCTGCTCCATGCCGCCTGGACCGACGGGGCGCCGATGCGCGCGATCGTGGTCGAGTTCGCGGCCCCCACCGTCGCCCTGCCGGCCATCGTCGACGGCGCCGCCGATCTCGCGCTCCCGGGGGACCCGGCCCGTCGCGTCGGCCGAGGCGAGGGCAGGCTCGCAGCGCGCCCCGCGACGGCGGCCCGCGATGCGGATGAGCCGGGAGCCGACGCGGACGAGGGCGAGCCCAAGTAGGGCGACCGCGATCTGCGCGCCCCGGGCTCAGAGGCCGTGAACGAACCGCTCGCCGCGAGCGGCCGTGTGGCTGTTGGACGTGATGAGCGGCATCGGTGGCTCCAAGAGGGGTCAGTGGAAGCTAAACGCAGGGCCGGACAGGTGGTGTGGGGCGACCGGAGGGCCGTTCTCGGCCTTGGCCGGGATCAGGTCCGCCGTCATCCGGCGGCTCCGGCCCGGATCGCGACGGTTCGCTCGAGGTTGTGGGCGAGGGCGAACCAGAGGAGCACCGAGCGGACCTTCTCGAGCCCTCGTACCGGCAGTCGCTGGAGGCCTCGGTTGCGGGCCTGAGCGTTGACCCACTCGGCGCTGGCCGCCCGCTCGCGGTAGATCTGCTGCGCATCCTCGGTACCCATCCGGGCCCGCCAGGCATCGACCCCCGGTCCGCGTCCGCGCCGGTCGCGGGGCTCCTTGCGGGGCCGCCTCGCCGTGGGCGGCGCGTACACCGCGGTACCCGAGGTCTCGAGCGCCTCGATGTCGGGCAGGGCGACATAGCCGCCGTCGGCGAGCGCCTCGGCGGGGCAGACCCCGAACGAGCGTTCCAGGCGCCGGACGGCGTGCCCGAGCTCGCCCTGGTCGGATCCCCGGTTGGTGACCGACACCCCGCACACGAGCCCGCTCGCGACGTCGGTCGTGAGCTGGCCGTTGTACGCCGGGCGCCAGCCGCCGTCGCCCATGCGCATGACGCGCGCCTCGGCATCGGTCGTCGACGCGCGGGCGGACTCCGGGTCGTCGCCGTTGCGGCGCTTGATGTCCTCGAGCTCGGGCAGCACCTCGAGCGCGGCCTTCACCCGCTCCTCGCGCTCCCGAGCCGCTCGCTCCCGCGCGGCCTGCTGGCGCCTGGTGGTCGCTCCCGGGTCGTCGTCGAGCTCGGCGCGCAGGCGCTTCACCTGGGTGGCGGCCTCGGCCAGGGCCCGGCGCAGGCCGCCCTTGCCGCGATAGCTGCCGGCACCGGCGGAGGCGCGCACCCGGACGCCGTCGTGGGCGACCCGGGCGAGGGTCACCTCGCCCCTCGTCATGAGCGCCGCGACCGACTGGACGAGCAGTGCGTCGAGCAGGTCCCCGTGGTCGACCCGGAAGTCGGCCAGGGTGTGATAGTTGACTCCGACCCCGCCCGCCAGCCAGCGGTACGCGTCGTGCTCGTCGCACAGCCGGTCGAGGGCCCGGGCCGAGCCAACCCCCTCGAGGGTCGCGTACAGCCAGAGCGCGACCAGGATCGCGGGGTCGATCGGCGGTCGACCGGAATGACCCTCGACCGCCCGGATCCGGTCGTGGAACGCGACGAGGTCGAGGCCCTCGACGAACGCCCACACCGCGCGGGCCCGGTGGTCGGCGGGCAGCAGGCTCTCGAGATCGACGGGGCGGAGCATCACCTGACCCCGGTTGGGCCGCTGGAGCCGTGGCTTGCCGCGGCCCTCCTCCTTCGGCTGGGCATCCGTGGGCGGGAGGTCGAACAGCTCGTCCATGGACCCAGAGTAGGCAGGCGCGACGACCGTGGGAATCCCGCCCGGCGATTGATTCACCTGGCGGGATTGATTCACAGGCTCTCAGCTCGCCGCGCGTGCCAGCCAGGCGCCCAGACCGCCGAGCACCCGCGCCGTCATGCCCCACACCGCCAACCCGCCGACCGGGTAGGCCGAGTACCGTACCCGCACGCCGCGGATGTCGCGCTCGACCTCCACCAGGCCCGCGCCGGGCAGGAAGGTGCCGATCGGCGGCTCGAGGATGGCGGCCACCTCCGTCGGCTGCGGACGCAGGACCGGGCGCCGCGCGGCGATCGCGATGACCGGCGTGACGGCGAAGTTGCTGACGGGGATCCACTGGGCCGGCAGCGTGCCCAGCACGCGCACGCCGGCCTCGGCGACGTCCAGCCCGACCTCCTCGGCGGCCTCGCGCAGGGCGGTCGCCGCCAGGTCGACGTCGCCCGGCTCCGCTCGCCCGCCCGGGAAAGGACACCTCGCCCGAGTGGTGCCCGCCGCGGTCCACGCGCTCGGTCAGCAGGATCCGCGCTCGGCCATCACGGTCGGGATAGACGAGGACCAGCACGGCGGCCGGGGTCGATGCCGACCGGGCCGCGACATCCCACGGCGGGCCGAACGCGGGGCTCGCCCGTGGCCACGACCACGGGCATCAGCGTGCGCGGGCCGTCGGGCAGCCAGTCGGGCAGGGTGGCCAGCCGCGCAACGACGTCGTCGAAGCGCATCGGCCGGACCGAGGTCCCGTCAGTTGACCAGGTCGCCGCCGTCCGGTCGCTGGGACTCGTCGAGCGGCGGCAGGTCGAACGCGGAACGGCGCTTGCCGCGACCCGCTCCGGCCGCGGCTCCCTCGGGCTCGGCCGCCGAGCGCGCGTCGCGGCGGTCGGCGGCCTCGGACACGACGGTCGCCGACTCGGTCGAGAACACGAGCGTTCCCGACACGGCATCGGCGTCGGCGGTCACCCGGTCGCCCGGCTTGAACGAGCCGGACAGCAGGGCCCGCGCGAACGGGTTCTCGACCAGGCGCTGGATCGTCCGCTTGAGCGGCCGCGCCCCGAAGGCCGGGTCGGTGCCCTCGCGCACGATCAGCTGCCGGGCCGCCGGGGTCAGCTCGAGCACCAGGTCCGCGGCCGCGATCCGCGCCTGGAGATCGGCCAGCTGGAGGTCGGCGATGGCCACCAGCTCGGCGTCGGTCAGCGCGTGGAACACGATGACCTCGTCGATCCGGTTGAGGAACTCGGGCCGGAAGTGTCGCACGCAGCTGGTCGGTCACCTGGCGCTTCATCGCCTCGTACCCGTCTCCGCCGGGCAGCCCGGCGAAGCCCTGGATCTGCTGCTGACCCGACGTTGCTGGTCATGATCACGACCGTGTTCTTGAAGTCGACCGTCCGGCCCTGCGAGTCGGTCAGCCGCCCGTCGTCGAGCACCTGGAGCAGGACGTTGAACACGTCCGGGTGCGCCTTCTCGATCTCGTCGAGCAGGATCACCTGGTACGGCCGGCGCCGGACCGCCTCGGTCAGCTGGCCGCCCTCCTCGTAGCCCACGTAGCCGGGAGGCGCCCCGACCAGCCGAGACACCGCGAACTTCTCCATGTACTCGCTCATGTCGATGCGGACCATCGCCTGCTCGTCGTCGAACAGGAACTGCGCGAGCGCGCGGGCGAGCTCGGTCTTGCCGACGCCCGTCGGGCCGAGGAACAGGAACGAGCCGATGGGCCGGCGCGGGTCCTTGAGACCGGCGCGGGCCCGGCGCACCGCGTCCGAGACGGCCTCGATCGCCTCGTCCTGGCCGACGACGCGCTCGTGCAGCCGCTCCTCCATGTGGACGAGCTTCTCCAGCTCGCCCTCCATCAGGCGGGTGACCGGGATCCCGGTCCACGCGGCCACGATCTCGGCGATGTCGTCCGCCGTGACCTCCTCCTTGAGCAGCGGCCGACGGCCCCTGGAGCGCGGCGATCGCCGCCTCCTGCTCGGCCATCCGCTCGGCGAGCTCGCGGGCCTTGCCGTACTTGAGCTCGGCGGCGCGCGCGAAGTCGGCCTCGCGCTCCGCCTGCTCGATCCGCACCTGGAGCTGCTCCTGCTCGGACTTGGTGGCCCGCAGCGCGGCGATCGCCGACTTCTCGGCCTCCCAGCGCTGCTTCATCGCGCCCGCCTCCTCGGCCAGCTCGGCGAGCTCCTTCTCGAGCGCCTCGAGGCGTGCCTTCGAGGCGTCGTCGGTCTCCTTGCGCAGGGCCTCGCGCTCGATCTCGAGCTGGATCCGGCGCCGCTCGAGCTCGTCCAGCTCGATCGGCATCGAGTCGATCTCCATCCGCAGCCGCGACGCGGCCTCGTCGACGAGGTCGATCGCCTTGTCGGGCAGGAAGCGCTCGGTGATGTAGCGGTTGGACAGCGTGGCCGCGGCCACCAGCGCCGAGTCGGTGATCCGGACGCCGTGATGGACCTCGTACCGCTCGCGCAGGCCGCGCAGGATCGAGATCGTCTCCTCGACGGTCGGCTGGTCGACGAGCACCGGCTGGAAGCGCCGCTCGAGCGCCGCATCCTTCTCGATGTGCTTGCGGTACTCGTCGAGCGTCGTCGCGCCGATCGTGTGCAGCTCGCCGCGCGCGAGCATCGGCTTGAGCAGGTTGGACGCGTCCATCGCGCCCTCGGCCGCGCCCGCGCCGACGACGGTGTGCAGCTCGTCGATGAACAGGATGACGCGGCCCTCGGAGTCCTTGATCTCCTTGAGCACGGCCTTGAGCCGCTCCTCGAACTCGCCGCGGAACTTGGCCCCGGCGATGAGCGCGCCGAGGTCGAGCGCGATCACGCGCTTGTCCTTCAGCGTCTCGGGCACGTCGCCGCGGACGATCCGCTGCGCGAGGCCCTCCACGATCGCGGTCTTGCCGACGCCCGGCTCGCCGATCAGCACCGGGTTGTTCTTGGTCCGCCGGCTCAGCACCTGGATCACGCGCCGGATCTCCTCGTCGCGGCCGATGACCGGGTCGAGCTTGCCGGCCCGCGCCTCCGCCGTGAGGTCGCGGCCGTACTTCTCGAGCGCCTGGTAGGTGCCCTCGGGGTTGGGGTTCGTCACCCGCTGGCCGCCGCGGACGGTCTGGAGCGCGCCCAGGATCGCCTCGCGACCGGCGCCATGCCGCTCCAGCAGCTGCTGCGCCTCGCCGCCCGCCTCGGCCGACGGCGAGCAGCAGGTGCTCGGTCGACGTGTACTCGTCGCCCAGCCGGCGCGCCTCCTCCTGGGCCCGCTCGATGACCCGCTTGGCGCGGGCGTCGAGGGTCAGCGCGCCGCCCTCGATCCGGGCGCGCCGGGCGAGCATCGACGCGAGCTCGCCCCGGAACGCGCCCAGGTCCACGCCCAGGCGCCGGAGCGTCTCGGCGGGGATGCCGTCGTCGGGCTCGACGAGCGCGGCAGCAGGTGCTCGGCGTCGAGCACCGGGCTGTGCAGCCGCTCGGCGAGCTGCTGGGCGGCGACGATGGCCTCCTGGGCCTTCTCGGTGAAGCGGTCGAGTTGCATCGGTTCAGATCTCGTGCGGCGTTGGGGACGGGCGTGGTGGATCAGGTGGTGGCCCGGGGATCGGGCTGGTCGACGAGGTCGAGGAAGCGCCGCGGCGGCGGCCTTCGCCTCGTCGGTCAGGGTCGGTCGGCAGGACGACCCGGACCTTGACGTACAGGTCGCCGGTCGCCGTCGCCCTTCATGCGCGGCATGCCCTGGCCCGTCAGCCGGAACGTCCGGCCGTTCTGGGTGCCCGGCCGGGATCGTGAGCAGGATGCGGCCCTTGAGGGTCGCGACGGGCACCTCGCCGCCCAGCAGCGCCTCGCGCAGCGTCACCGGGAGCTCGCGCTCCAGGTCGGCGCCGCGGCGGCGTGTACACGCGCGTGCGGCTGGACCGGACGGTCACGACCACGTCCGGCCGCCGGGGCCCTTGCCGGAGAGGCGGACCCGGCTGCCGGTGTCGACGCCGCGCGGGATCGTCACCTCGTAGCGCTTGCCCTCGACCTCGACCACGCGGGTCGTGCCGTGGAACGCCTCCTCGAGGGTCAGCTCGGCGGGTGCCTCGACCTCGCGGGCGTGGCGCGCTCGCAGGCGGGCCGTCCCGCGGCGCGCGGCGTGTCGGCCTGCGGCGGCCGACCGCCTGCCCATCGATGCCCATCTCGGCCAGGATGTCCTCGAAGGGGGCCGCTGCCGGTGGCCCGCCGGCCGCCGCGCCGGCCGTGCCGGGCGGGCCCCGGCGGCGGTGGCGGCGCCCGCCGCGCCCGGAGAAGAACATCCGGAAGAAGTCGGAGAAGCCGGCGTCCCCGCCCCCGGTCGTGTGGAACTCGTAGCGGACGTTGCCCGCTGCCCGGCCGCGCCCGGCGCCGCCGGCGCCGGCGAAGTTGAAGCCGGCGAACGGGCCGCCGGGCCCGAACGGGTCGGCGCCGGCCGCGGCCGCCACCGGCACTGCTGGAACTGCGTCCCAGTTCGCGCCCAGCACGTCGTACTGCTTGCGCTTCTCCGGGTCGGACAGGACCGCGTGCGCCTCGTTGACGTCCTTGAACCGCTTCTCGGCCGCCTTGTCGCCCGGGTTGCGGTCGGGATGGTGCTCGCGGGCGAGCTTGCGGAACGCCTTCTTGATCTCGGCCTGGCGTCGCCGTCCGGGGGACGCCCGAGGATCTGGTAGTAGTCGCGGTATTCCATGGGTCACGCCCCCCGGCTGGCAGCGCGGACGCGCGGCGACCGTCGCCGGTCGCCCCGCCGATCCGCGTCCCGCCCGGACCCGGCGTCACCTCGAACCTCCGCGGGCCCATCGACGGCCGAGCGGATGCGCCAGCGCCGCCCCCGGGCGCCGAGACGCCCTGGACGACGACCGGCGGCTGGTCGGCCGGCGGGAACGTCGTCCGCCGCACCCGGGACTCGGGCTCCGGCTTGGGCAGGCTCGTCGCCGCCCTCCACGACGGTCGGCGGCACGGCCTTGAGCGGCTTCGGGCGGCGCCGGAGCGCCGCCTCGAGCACCTGGTCCATGGTGTCCGCGAGGACGAGCTTGAGCTGCTTGCGGATCTCCTCGGGGATGTCCCGCAGGTCCTTCTCGTTCTTGCGCGGGCAGGATCACCATGCCCGCGCCGGCGAGGTGCGCGGCGAGGATCTTGCTCTTGAGGCCGCCGATCGGGAGCACGCGGCCGCGGAGCGTGATCTCGCCGGTCATCGCCACGTCCTTGCGGACGGGGATGCCCGTGAGCGCGGAGACCATCGCGGTGGCCATGGTCACGCCCGCCGACGGTCCGTCCTTGGGGATGGCCCCGGCCGGCACGTGGATGTGCAGGGTGTTCTTCTCGAACACCTCGCGGGCGATCCCGAGCTCGTCGGGCGTGGGTCCGGATCCAGGACAGGGCCGCCCGCGCGGACTCGCGCATCACGTCGCCCAGCTGGCCGGTGAGGATGAAGTCCTCCTTGCCCTCCATCCTGGTGACCTCGACCGCGACGACGTCGCCGCCGACCTCGGTCACCACCAGGCCGGTCGCGGAGCCGGTCTGGTCCTCGGCCTCGAGCTCGCCGTACTCGAACCGCGGCGGCCCGAGGTACTCCTCGAGCTTCTTGAGGTCGACCACGCGTCTTGCGCTTGCGACCCTCGGCGACCTGCCGGGCGACCTTGCGCATGATGTTGGCGAGCTCGCGCTCGAGGTTCCGGACGCCGGCCTCCTTGGTGTAGGCCTGGACCAGCTCGACCAGCGTCTCGTCGGTGATCTCGACGTGCTTCGGCTGTCAGGCCGTGGTTCTCCATCTGCTTGGGCACCAGGAACCGCCTGCGCGATCTCGACCTTCTCCTGCTGGGTGTAGCCCGGCAGCTGGATGATCTCCATCCGGTCGCGCAGCGCGGCCGGGATCGGGTCGAGCAGGTTCGCGGTCGCGATGAACAGCACCTTGCGCAGGTCGAACGGGACCTCGAGGTAGTTGTCCTGGAAGCTGAAGTTCTGCTCCGGGTCCAGCACCTCGAGCAGCGCCGACGACGGGTCGCCCCGGAAGTCCATGCCGATCTTGTCGACCTCGTCGAGCATGAACACCGGGTTGTTGGTGCCGGCGGTCTTGATGCTCTGGATGATCCGGCCGGGCAGCGCGCCGATGTAGGTGCGCCGGTGGCCGCGGATCTCGGCCTCGTCGTGGATGCCGCCCAGGCTCATCCGCGTGAACTTGCGGCCCATCGCCTTGGCGATGCTCTTGCCCAGGCTCGTCTTGCCCACGCCGGGCGGGCCGACGAACAGCAGGATCGGGCTGCGGATCGTGTCCGCGAGGCTGCGCACCGCGAGGTACTCGAGGATGCGCTCCTTGACCTTCTCCAGGCCGTAGTGATCCTCGTCCAGGATCTGGGCCGCCTCGTTGATGTCCAGGCGATCGTCCGTGGACACGTTCCACGGCAGGCGACACGAGCCAGTCCACGTAGGTCCGGATGACGCCGACCTCGGGCGAGGCAGACGGGATCCGGCTCATCCGGTCGATCTCCTTGATCGCCCGGGTGCGGACCTCCTCGGGCATGCCCGAGGACTCGACCTTCTCGCGCAGCTCGTTGATCTCCGCCTGCTGCGGGTCGTCCTCGCCCAGCTCGCGCTGGATCGCCTTGAGCTGCTCGCGGAGGATGTACTCCCGCTGGGTCTTGTCCATCTCGGACTTGACCTCGCTCTGGATCTTGCCCTTGAGCTCGAGGATCTCGATCTGGCGGGCGAGGAACGCCGGACACGAGCTTCAGGCGCTGCTCGACGTCGATCGTCTCGAGCAGCTCCTGGCGCTGCTCGGTGGACATGTCCGGGCTGTAGGCGACCATGTCGGCCAGCAGGCCCGGGCTCGGTGATGTTGCGCGCCGCGACGGCCGCCTCGGGCGGCACCGGGCGCGCCGTTGGCGACGTACTGCTCGATCTGCGCCTGGACGCTGCGGACGAGCGCCTGGATCTCGACGCCCGTCGGGCGTCTGGTCATGGAGCTCCTCGACGCGCACGGCGAGGTAGGGCGACGTGCTGGACGAAGCCGTGCACCCGGATCCGGGCCTGGCCCTGGACGATGGCGCGCACGGTCCCGTCCTGGAGCTGCACCACCTGGGCGATCTTGGCGAGGGTGCCGACCGGGTAGAGCTCGGACGGGATCGCTGATCTCCTCCTGCTCGGGCTGGCGCTGGGTCACGAGCGCGATCGGGCCGCCGCTGTCCACGGCGGCGTTGAGCGCCGCAACGCTCTTCTCGCGTCCTACCTGGAGCGGGACGATCATCTCCGGGAAGATGACCGTCTCCCGGAGCGCGACGAGCGGCAGCTCGCGCAGCGCGGACGCGTCCGGCTGGCGGTGCTGCTCCTCCGGGTGCGACGGTCGCTTGGCCATCAGGGTCTCCTTGAATGCCGGCCGGCTGGTCCGGCACGACGATACGGGTACGGTTTCAGCGTGGTGGGTGGATCGGCGATCAGCGCGAACCCGGCCCGGTCGCCGGGTCGGGTGTGGCCCTGGAGGCGCCGCGACCGGAGGGCCGGGTGCCCGCCCCCTGGTCCCGGGTTCCTTCGTCGTAGAGGGCCTCGAGGATCCGGGCGCCCAGCCGCTCCTCGAGCTCGAACAGCGTCCGGACCCCGGCGAGGTTGACGCCGCGATCGCGGGTCAGGTGCCGGATCCACAGGATGCGGCGGATGTCCTCTTCCGAGTACAGGCGGATGTTGGTGGGCGTGCGCGCCGGGCAGACGAGGCCTTCGTCCTCGTAGATCCGAAGCGTCCGCGGATGCGCCGACACGAGCGTCGCCGCGACGCTGATCACGTAGACGGGTCGGGTCGGGTCCCGGTCTGGCCGGCGCGCAGCCGCCATGGTCAGGCCCCGTTGACGCCGGCCTGCGAGCCGGCCTCGACGGCCTTGGCCTCGCCGTTGGTGACCGGCCGGATCTGGATCTGGCGCGGCTTGACCTGCTCGGCCTTGGGGATGCGCAGCTTGAGCACGCCGTGCTCGAAGGTCGCCTCCGCCTTGTCCGCCTCGAGCCCGGTGGGCAGGGTCACGGTCCGCATCACGGTGCCCCGCCCGATCTCGCGCACGAGCCAGTCGCCCTGCTCCTCGGCCTGCTCCGTGCGGCTCTCGGCACGGATCGTGAGGGTCCCGTTCTCGACGGTGATGTCGACCTCCTCGGGCTTGATGCCCGGCAGCTCGGCTTCCACGAGCAGCGCGTCGGGTGTGGTACGGACGTCCAGGGCGAGCCGGGAGACCTCCCCCTGCGCGTATCCCGTGAACGGGCGGAAGACGGTGTCGTCGAACAGACGGTCCATCGCCTGGCGAAGCGTCATGAGCTCGCTGAAGGGCGACGGCCGGCGCATGAGCGTCATCTGTCGAGCCTCCTGCTGGTCTTCGTCGCCGGTTCTACGCCGGCGGCGCGATGTGGCTTCCCCGTAGGCGTCCTGTGCCTGACGGGCACGTCGAATCCTAAAACCATGACAATGACGTTGTCAAGACAGGTGTCTACCTCGGTGGGCTGGTTGATGGACACGAGTCGGCAGGAAGCATCCCTCCGGGGGAGTGCCGGGTCGAGCCGCCATGCGCCGGGCCGGCGGTCGGTGCCGCGATCCCGGGGCGATCCCGGGCGTCGCCGGGGCGTTGTGACGCGTCAGCCTTCGACCGGCTCGCCGATCAGCTGCTCTCGGAGCTCGGCCTCGCAGTCCGAGCGGCCGATGGCGATGACCTTGTCGCCCTCGACCAGCACGGTGTCCGGGGCCAGGGCGCGTGGCAGACCGTCGCGGATCACGCCGAACAGCGAGCAGCCGCCGGGCACCTGGAGGTCGAGGGCCACCTTGCCGATCGCCGGCGACCCGGCCTGGAGGTGCGCCTCGATGATCTCGAGCTCGCCCACGCCGAGCGCGGCGAGGTGCAACAGCTCGTGGACCGGGATGTCCTGCTCGATCGAGCCCAGGATCATCCGGGTCGGGCTGATGATCTCGTCCACGCCGAGGTGCCGGAACAGCGCCTCGTTCTTCGGGTTGTTGACGCGGGCGATCGTCCGCGGTACGTCGAAGTGGTGCTTGGCCATCTGGCAGATCACGAGGTTGTCCTCGTCGTCGCCGGTGACCGCGGCCACGATGTCGGCGCGGTTGGCGCCGGCCTCCCGCAGGTACTTGCCCTCGCAGCCGTCGTGCGAGATCACCACGGAACCGATCTCGTCCGCGATCTGCTCCGCTCGCGACCGGTCCTTCTCCATGAGCACGACCTCATGGTCGGACTCGATCAGCTCCTTGGTCAGGTAGTAGCCGACCTTGCCGCCGCCCACGACCAGCACGAACATCGTTCAGCCCTCCGTGGCGGTCGAATCGAGCGCCGGTCCATCAGGCCTGGCCGGGTCGTCATGGGCAACCGTCCCCTTGGCCTCTGGCGATCCGGCCGCGGCGGCCGTCGGACCCGGCGCGACGGCCGTCCCGGCCGCCGGCACCTCGTCGCCCAGGTGGGGATGCTGCGCGATCGGCGCGTAGATGCCGGGCCGGGCGGGTGCCGCCTGGCCCATGTACTCGAGCACCGACCTCATCATCAGGTTGGTCCGGCACAGCGAGGCGATGCCCAGGTGCGCGTACGCCTCCGCGCGCACGGGATCGTTGATCTTGGCGATGCACCGCCGCGCACCGAGCGCCTCGATGCCCAGCTGGGCGGCCATCACGTTCCGGTTGTCGCCCTCGGTCAGGGCGAGGAACAGGTCGGCACCCTGGGCGCCGGCCCGCAGCAGGGTGTCCTCGTCGGTCCCGTCGCCGCGCAGCGCGAGACCGCCGAAGCTGGAGGGCAGGCGGTCGAAGGCGGCTGCGGCGATGTCGATGATCAGGACCTGCCAGCCGGCCCGGTCCAGCTCGTCGGCGAGGCCGGCACCGACCCGTCCGCAGCCCACGATCACGGCTTTCATGCTTGCTCCTCGGGCATTGCCTCGCGGATGACCCACACGGCGCACGGGGCGTTCTTGAGGATGTACGGGATCGTTCGGCCGATGGCGAAGTCGCCGCCGAACCGGCGCCGGAACGGGAGGCCCGCAGATGATCAGGTCCGCGTCGCGCTCGGTGGCCTCGTCCACGATCGCCGCTCCCACGTCGCGTGCCTGGAGCAGGACCGTGTCGAGCTTGTGGCGGCCGGCCTCGGCGGTGGCCTCGGCGATGTCCAGCACGCGCTGCGCATCCTCGGACTGGCCCGCGACATCGGCGTCGAGCGGCAGCGTCCAGTCGATCTCCACGACGTGCACGCCGATCAGCTCGGCATGGGTCGGACGGGCGACCTCGGCTGCAAGGGCCACGATCGGCCGGTCGGTACGACCTCCGGACAGCGCCACCACCGCGCGCCGGAACTGGGGAGCCGCCGTATCGGCCAAGTGCCAGGAGCCTCCGCGTGATCGGCGACCGCGGGCAGATGAGCGGGCCTCGCCGCTTGCCGGTCGTCGCGCCGGGCCACGATACCACCGGCCGGGCCGGGTCCGGACCGGCCGGGATCCAACCGGCTAATCGTGATTCTGCTCACTGCCCCGGTACGGGACGTCGGCGATCACCGTGTGCTCGCGACCCACCAGCGCAGCCTTGAGGCGCTTGGCCGCCTGGTTGTAGAGCAGCCGGTCCCACCAGTGCCTGGCGACGTACTCGGGCAGCACGACGATCGTCGCCGGGGCGTCGCGATCGGGCGGCCAGGCGCGGTCCAGGACGTCGAGATAGGTCACCATCGGGCCGACCAGCGCCCGGTACGGGGATTCGACGATCACGAGCGGGACGCCGGGCAGCTGTCGGTCCCAGCGATCGCGCAGGGCGTCCGCCTCCTCGGTGTCGGTGGTCACGAACACCGCCTGGAGCAGCGCCGGATCGGCGACCAGCGAACGGCCGAACATCACGGCCTGGACGACCGAGCGATTGATTCCGTTGACCGGGATCACCACCCGCTGCTCGCGGTGCGGCTTGTCGAACACGAGGTCGTCCCGCACGGCGAGTTCCCGGGCCTGCCCGTCGTACTGGTGCCGGATGAACAGCATGATGCTGACCAGGGTGGGGATCAGCAGCACGACGAACCAGGCGCCGGCCGAGAACTTGATCGAGGTCACCACGACCGCGATGACGGCCGTCAGCACGCAGCCGACGGAGTTGATCACCAGCCGGTAGCGCCACCCCTGCGGCCGGGTCGCCAGCCAGTGGCGGACCATGCCGGCCTGGGAGATCGTGAAGTCGATGAACACGCCGACCGCGTACAGCGGGATCAGGGCGTGGGTCGAGCCGCCGCCCGCGATCACCACCAGCCCGGCCACGACGCCCAGCAGCAGGATCCCCGTCGAGAACGCCAGCCGGTCGCCTCGGAACGAGAACTGGCGGGGCATGAAGCCGTCCTCGGCCAGCACGGCAGCCAGCCTCGGGAAGGCGGCGAACGAGGTGTTGGCGGCCAGGAACAGCAGCAGCGCGGTGAACGCCTGGAACAGGTAGAAGCCGACCGTGTCGCCATAGACGTGCCGGGCGATCTGGGCGATCACCGTCTGCCTCGGCTCCTCGATGGGCAGGATGTGGAAGTTGGTGGCCAGGAAGGTGATGCCCACGAACAGGACGCCCAGGATGATCGCCATCGCCATCAGGGTCCGCGCCGCGTTGCGCGGCTCGGGGGGCTTGAACGCGGGCACCCCGGTGGCGATCGCCTCGGTCCCGGTGAGCGCCACGGCCCCCGACGCGAAGGCGCGCAGCAGGACCAGCACCCCGACGCTCTCGGCCGTCTGGCGCGTGGCCGCGATCACCTCGGCCGTCGGGGCCGGGCCGGAGTCGCCCTGGAACAGGATCCGGAACACGCCCAGCCCGATCATCAGGAACGCGCTGCCCAGGAACAGGTAGGTCGGAATCGCGAAGATGTTGCCGGCCTCGCGGATCCCTCGCAGGTTGCCCAGGGTGATCAGGCCGATCGCGACGATGCCCATCTCGACCCGGACGGGATCCAGCTCCGGGACGGCGGAGGCGATCTGCTCCACGGCCGATGATGTCGAGACGGCGACCGTGAGCGTGTAGTCGATGAGCAGCGCCGACGCCGCGATGAGCGACGCGTGGCGCCCGAAGTTGGCCTTGGACACCGAGTACGACCCGCCGCCGTTGGGGTACGCGATGCACACCTGGCGGTAGCTGAACGCCACGATCGCGAGCAGGACGGCGATCGCGATGCTGACCTCGATGGACAGCCGGAAGGCAGCCCCGCCCACCCCCGCCAGGAGGAACGCCAGCACGATCTCCTCGGTCGCGTAGGCCGAGGAGGAGATGGCATCCGAGCTGAAGATCGCAAGCGCCTTCTTCTTGGGCAGCCGCTCGCCGATCTCCTCCTCGTTGGCCAGCGGACGCCCCAGCAACACCTGCTTGACCCGCGCCACGACCCGCCCCATGCCGGTGGTCGGGGCGCTGGCCGCCGCCTTGGCCGTGAGCTGGCCGGGCCCCGTGTACCGGAAGTAGGGCGCGTGGTGGCGTTCGACCCGGACCCGCTTGTCGCCCGGCTTGCGGCCGGTGATGGGCCGGCGCCCTCCGATCATCGGGAACGCTCGCTACAGGCCATAGGCGAGGCGCGCCACGAGGCGCTCCGGCAGCCCGACCTCGAGCATCGCGGCCTGGACCGACGCGATGTCGTACGCGGTCCGCTGCCAGGTGATCGTGTCGGCGCCGGTGTCCAGCAGTGCCCAGGCGGCGGTCGGGATCCCGTCCCGCGGCTGGCCCACGCTGCCGGGGTTGACCAGCACCCGGCGGCCCTCGATCGCCAGGCCGGAGCCGGCTCCGGGGCTCATCGTCTCGAGCCGGCCGTCCTCCTCGAGGTACGCGATCGGGACGTGGGTGTGGCCATGGAGCCCGCTGGGGGTGGACATCTCGGCGATGCTCGCGCGCGCGACCGGGGTCGAGGTGACGTACTCCCAGATCGGATCGCGCGGGCTGCCGTGAACGAGCGTGAACCCCTCGCGCTCGGCGCGCTCGGGCAGGGCCCCCAGCCAGGCCAGCGTGTCGCCCGTGATCACCGAGCGGGTCCAGTCCATCGCCCGCCGAGCGTCGACGTTGAACGCCTCGACGTCGAGGTCGCCGATCGCCGCGGCGTCGTGGTTCCCGCGCACGCCGCTCGCCCCGACCTCACGCAGCCGGGCGACCACCGCATCCGGCTGCGGGCCATACCCCACCACGTCGCCCAGCTGCCAGATCGCGTCGACCGACGGCATGACCGCCAACACGGCGTCCAGCGCGACGAGGTTGGCGTGGATGTCCGAGACGAGGGCGATCCGCACCTCGCGAGGGTAGCGCAGCCCGCATGTCCCGACGCACCGCTCGGACAGCCGATCGGGTCATAGCGGACGCCGCCGCCGCTCGGCGGGATCCCTCGGGAACCGGGGTTCGATGCGGCCCCCGCGCGGGATGATGACCAGCCGATGCGCCTCGAGCCCCGGCACCCCCGCCTCGATGACCTCGACCGGGCCGGCCCGTAGGGCGGCCAGCGCCGGCCCCGCGGCCGCGAGCTCGGCGTCCAGCGGTGCCCGCTTCCACGCGAGCAGCACGCCGCCCGGGGACACGAGCGGCAGCCCGATCTCCACCAGCTCTCGGAGTGCGCCGACGGCGCGCGCGGTGACGACCGGCCACGCCCCCCGATCGCGCGGATGGTGCGCCAGGGCCTCGACCCGGGCGCCTTCGGCGACCACCCGGTCGCCGCAGCCGGTCGCCTCGATCGCCGTCCGCAGGAACGCGACCTTCTTGCCCACCGAGTCGACGAGCAGCGCCCGATCCGACCCGAGCGCCAGCGCCAGCGGCAGGCCGGGGAACCCGCCGCCGCTCCCGATGTCGAGCAGCCGGCTGAGGCCGCGTGCCCGCAGCACCGGAACGGCCGTGAGGCTGTCGAGGACGTGGAGGCGGGCGATCTCGGCGGGTTCCCGGATGGCCGTCAGGTTGATGGCCTCCGTCCAGGCGAGCAGCAACCGGACATGCCCGTCGATCGCGGCCCGCGCCCCGGGATCCAGCGACGCCCCGATGGCGGCCAGGCCCGCCTCGAGGGCGGCCACGTAGGCGGGCGGAAGCGGAGGGAGGTCCTGAACGCGCGTCGGGAGCGGACCTCTCGGCCGGTCCAGGGCACCCTCCTGTGGTCGTGCTCCGGGCCGTCCGGGAGCCGCTCCCGGCGTCGATCGTTCGCGGTCGTCGGCGTCGTCCCGGTCTCGCGCCACCCGGATGGTTCCGGCCCGGGTCTCCCCGTGGCCCCTTCCGGATGGCGTTCCCCGATGCGCGCGTGCCGCGTGCGGAGTGCGGACGTTACGGCCGTGGACGGGCACCGTCAAGGCCCCTTATCCACCAAACGCACAGGGGTCGCGCGGTCTGTGGATAACGCGTCGGTCCGTCCACGGCCCGGCACGGTGCCACGGGACCAATGGCCCACCCGATCCGGCCGGGCGTCACGGCGTCTCGCTCCGCCAGTGCCGGGGCGGGCGGTGCCCCTTCAGGCCGTCCGGGTGGTCCCGCGGACGGGACGCCCGAGCGTCCGACGGACGACGTCGATCACCTCGTCCACGTACCGGTCCGCCTCGCCGTGCTCGGCCGCCGTGCGCACGCACCCCTGCACGTGGTCCTCCAGCACCAGGATCGACACCGCATCCACGGCCGCGCGCAGCGCCGCCGTCTGCTGGAGGATGTCGATGCAGTACTCCTCGCGCTCGATCATGCGCGCGATGCCCCGGACCTGGCCCTCGATGCGGCTCAATCGCCGGACCAGCAGCGCCTTGTCCTTGCTGTAGCTGTGCCGGAAGCTCTGGTGCTCGGCGCCGTGCGTCGTCGCCGGCTGGTCCTTGGTCTCGCCCATGTGCCGCATGATACTCCATGGGGGTATTCCGCCCGGCCGGGGTCCGCCGCGCGCCGGATCGGCAGCGCTTCCCGTAGACTGACCGCCGATGGACCATCGCGGACTCCGGGCGCGCCTTGCCGGGGCCGGCTGCACCTCGTGCGGAACGGCCATCCCGGCGGGCGGGATCGAGGTCCTGGCCGACCGTGGCGACGTCGCCTTCGTCGAGCTCCGCTGCCCGGCATGTGCCAGCACGACCATGAGCCTCGTGCTGCTGCCCGAGCACGGACCCGGCTCACCGGTGCTGGACACGGCCGCGCACCCGGAGCTGGATCCGGTCAGCGAGGCACGGCTGGCGGGCCGGCCGGCCGTGACCTGGACCGACGTCCAGGCGATCGGCTTGTTCCTGGCGGGCTGGACCGGCGACCTGCGCTCGTTGCTGGGCGAGCCGGGTCCCGATGCCGGGGCACCCCGGTGAGCGAGCCCACCCGGCGGACGGCGTTCGCCCACGCGAGCGAGGCCGAGCTGGCCCGCATCCTCGACTTCTACGACGTGCGCTGGGCCTATGAGCCCGACACGTTCCCCATCGGGTGGAACCTCGAGGGCGAGGTGGTCGAGAGCTTCTCGCCCGACTTCTACCTGCCCGACCTCGAGCTCTACGTCGAGCTGACGACGCTCAGGCAGAAGCTGGTCCGCAAGAAGAACCGCAAGCTGCGGCGGTTGCGCGAGCTGTACCCGGACGTCCGGATCAAGCTGTTCTACGCGCGGGACTTCCGGATGCTGATGCTCAAGTTCGGCCGGATGGCGCTGATCGACGAGCTGACCGGGACGACCGGCCAGGCCACGCCGCCGCGGGCCGCCGCCGTCGAAGGCGAGCCGACGCCGGTTGCCGAGCCCCGCGAGACCGCTGCGGTGGTCTCGATCGAACCCGCACCCCTGGCTGCAGTCGCCGAGGGTCCGTCCGGAGCCCGGCCCGCGGCGGGCGACATGGTCGCCGTGCCCGCCGGCCGTCCGGCCCCGCCGGCCGACCAGCCGCGTGGCCGGCGTCGTGGGCGACGTCGGCGCCATGGCACGGATCCGGGCCCGGCCGGCGCCTCCGCCGGCTCCGCCGCCGAGGTCCCTTCCGGTGAACGAACCGGTCCGGCGTGACCGCCGGCCCGTCGTGCGCGAGGGTCCCGGACGCGCGATCATCGATCCAGCACTCCAATGACCGGAATGACGTGGAGGCATCGCCGACCCGCCCATGACCCGCATCGCTGACCTCTATGCCGACATCGGCGACATCCTGCTGACCGAGGAGCAGATCTCCGCGAAGGTGGCCGAGCTCGGGCGGCGGATCGCCGCCGACTACGCGGACCGCAACCTGACCCTGGTCAGCGTGCTCAAGGGCTCGCTCCCGTTCATGGCCGACCTGATGCGCGAGATCCCGCTGTCGTTGCGGATCGACCTGATGGAAGTCAGCTCGTACGGCGGCACCTCGACCGAATCCTCCGGCCTGGTGCGGATCATCAAGGACCTGTCGGCGAGCATCGCGGGCGAGGACGTGCTGCTGGTCGAGGACATCATCGACACCGGGCTCACGCTCAACTACCTGATCCGCTACCTGCGCGGCAAGAACCCGGCGACGCTGCGAATCTGCACCCTGCTGGACAAGCCGGCCCGGCGCCTGGTGGACATCCCGGTCGACTACGTCGGGTTCGAGATCCCGGACCAGTTCGTGGTCGGCTACGGTCTCGACTACAGCGAGCGGTATCGCAACCTGCGCTTCGTGGGCGTGCTGCGCCCCGAGGTCTACAGCGCGGCCGACTGATGCATCGCCGACCCCTGGGCAACGGGCGCCGCCTCGCCGCGCTGGGCGCCATCGTGGTCCTCGTCGGGTGCCTGCTGCCATGGTACGTGCTGGGCGGGGACGGTGGCCTTCCGCCACAGGCCTACCGTGCCTTCGACGGCACCGGGCTGATCGCGTTCCTGGCGGGGCTGGCCACGCTGGCGCTCGTCGCCCTGCCCTACGCGGCGGGCGAGCGGCCGGTGGCCGTGGACCACGCGATCGTGTTCGGGCTGCTGGCCGTCGCCGCGCTGGTCGGGGTGGTGCTGTGGATTCCCTCGGTCCTCGACGCGCCCGAAGGCCTGCTGCCGGATCGGGCCTACGGCTACTGGATCGCGGCGGTGGGCGCGATCATGCTGGCTCGCGCGGCCTACGACATCGCCCTGGAGCCGCCCAGGCGCTGACCGGGCGGGCTACGGCCGCCCGGGCACGACGATCCGGATGAACCACCCGACCGGCCCGACAGGGGTCGTGCTCGCAGCCGTCGTCTCGGGCAGCGGCGCCGCCAGCCACAGGGCATAGCGGCCGGGCGGCCAGGCAGGCGTACCGTCCACGGCGGCCGCGGACGGCGCCGCAGGTCGGTAGAGGATCGCGACGCCGGGCTCGTCGGGTCCCGACACGACCCGCTGGACCGCCATCGCACGCGCCCGTCCGCCGTTGAACGACCATGCCCGGACCACGACCGCCGCCACGGCCGCCTCATCACCGACGCCAGGCGACAGGCACACCCCGACACCCAGCACGGCAGGGCTCTCGAGGGCCACGTCCTCGACTGCGGGGTCCAGCGGGCCGTCGGCGACGACCGGGTGGGCCGGGACCCACGTCCGCACGGTCCAGGAGCCCATCCGATCCAGCGACACGAGCTGCGTGCCACCGGCCGGACACGCGATCTGGTCGGGCGCGAGCGAGCGTCTCGGGCTCGGTGAGGGCGTCGGAGTGGCGGGGACCGCGGCCACGGCGGCCGGCCGGCTGAGCGCGGGGCCACCGGGCTCGCCCCGGGACGTCGCCGTGACGGGCGGCGACCCGTCACCCCACGGGCGGAGCAGCGTCAGGGCGACGAGTGCGGCGACCACCAGGGCGGTGCGCGCCGGCCATGGCCGGGAGGGGCCGACGCGGACAGTCTGGATCGGGGCTGGGGAGCGATGCATGAGCCACCGGGGCACGGACGTCGTCGCTCAACGATACGCCGGGTCCCCTCGAGCGGACTGCGCGACGGCCGACTGCGCGACCGGCGCGCCGTGTCAGCCGCCCAGGTAGGCCTTGCGGACCTCCTCGTCCTCGAGCAGCAGCCTGGCCTCGCCGGAGCGGACGATCCGGCCCGTCTGGAGGACATACCCACGGTGCGCCACGCCCAGCGCCATGAGCGCGTTCTGCTCGACCAGCAGGATCGTGGTGCCCTGCCGGTTGATGTCCTCGATGATCGCGAACACCTCCTCGACCAGGATCGGCGCCAGGCCCATCGACGGCTCGTCGAGCAGCAGCAGCTTCGGGCGGGTCATGAGCGCCCGGCCGATCGCGAGCATCTGCTGCTCGCCGCCCGAGAGCGTGCCGGCGTGCTGGGTACGCCGCTCGAGGAGCCTCGGAAACAGCTCGAACACGCGATCGAAATCGGGCTGCAGGTGACGCCGATCGGCCCGGCTGTAGGCGCCCATGTGGAGGTTCTCGAGGACGGTCATCCGCCCGAAGATCCGCCGCCCCTCGGGCGACTGCCCGATCCCCCGGCGCACGAGCTGGTGGGCCGGGACGTGCGAGATGTCGTCACCATAGAACTCCACCTTGCCGCTTCGCGGGTGGAGCAGGCCGTGGATGGTCTTGAGCGTGGTCGTCTTGCCGGCGCCGTTCGAGCCGAGCAGGGTCACGATCTCGCCTGACTGCACCTCGAGCGAGATGCCCTGGAGCGCGTGGATGTGGCCGTAGTAGGTGTGGACATCGGTCAGGCGCAGGACGACGGGCGTGTCGGCCGGTGCACCGTGCGCCGCTGCGGAGACCGCCGGACTGGCCGGTCCGCCGGGCGTGGTCATGGATCCGGCCTCGGTCATCCCGCCGCTCCCTTGCCCAGGTAGGCCTCGATGACCCGCGGGTCGCTGCGGACGGCTTCGGGCGAGCCTTCTGCGATCTTCTCGCCGTGATCGAGGACGGTGACCCGATCGCTGACGCCCATCACCACCCGCATGTCGTGCTCGATCAGCAGGATCGTCACCCCGAGGTCGCTCCGGATGCGGCTGATCAACGCGGTCATGTCGCCGGTCTCGACGGGGTTCATCCCGGCCGTGGGCTCGTCGAGCAGCAGCAGCTTGGGCCGGCTTGCCAGCGCCCGGGCGATCTCGAGCCGCCGCTGGTCGCCGTAGGGGAGGTTTCGGGCCAGCTCATCCTGGCGGTCGTCGAGGCCCACGTAGTCGCAGCCACTCGAGGGCCCGTTCCTGACCGGTCCGCTCCTCGGCGACGTGGCGACGGAGCCGCAGCACGGCGTCGAGCGGCGAGGCGTGCATCCGGGAGTGCATCCCCACGAGCACGTTCTCGATCGCGGTCATGTTCTGGAACAGGCGGATGTTCTGGAATGTCCGCCCGATGCCCAGGGTCACGATCTCGTGCGGTCGCGCGCTGCGGAAGATCGTGGCCCGGCGGAGCACGTCGATGTACCACGGCGGCCGGATCACGGCGATCAGCAGCGATGCCACGAAGGCGATCAGGGTGATCAGCAGCAGGACCTGGCCGACCAGGTTGAGCCCGGCCCAGAACGCGAGCAGGGACGACGATCAGGAGCGGGACCGGCGTGCGCGAACCAGAACACCGGTTCGGCCCAGGCGCGCAGCGGGCCGGGCGACCATCTGGCGGCCCAGGAAATCGACGCTGCCCGACGGTGGGATCGTAGAGACCGGCGATCACGTTGAAGAAGGTCGTCTTGCCGGCGCCGTTGGGACCGATGAGGCTCACGATCGATCCCGACGGGATGTCGAAGTCGACTCGCGCACCGCCACCAGCCCGCCGAAGCGCTTGGTGACCTGCTGCGCCTCGAGGATCAGCTCCTTCGCGCCGCCCTCGCGGGGCCCGGTGGTGGGCTGGCGCACCACGGACTCGCGCTCGCGCTCATGCCTCGCCACCCGCGGCGGTCGTATCCGCCAGCACGTCGCCATCGGCTCGCCGCCTCGTGCAGCTCCTCCCGTCTGCGCCGGCTCGGGAACAGGCCCTCGGGTCTCAACAGCATCATCAGCACCAGCGCCAGGCCATACAGCAGGTACTGGTAGTTGAGGAAGTTGATCGAGCCGAGGTCGATCGTGATCGGGCCCAAGCCGAAGCCGGGATGCCCAGGCCCTGGACGAAGTTGCCCAGCTGCTTGAGGCCCTGACGTCTGGATCTCGTAGATCACGAACGCGCCCGGCCATGACGCCCCAGATGTTGCCCATGCCGCCGAGCACGACCATCGCCAGCGCCGTGAACGACACCGTGAACCCGAACTGCTCGGGCGACACCGACGACAGCTTGGACGGCGAAGAACACGCCCGCCAGGCCGGACGTGGACGCGCCGATCGAGAACGCAAGCAGCTTGGTGCTGACGGTGTTGATGCCCATGCTGGCGGCCGCCAGCTCGTCCTCGCGGATCGCCACCCAAGCACGCCCGAGCCGGGAATCCTGGAGCCGGTAGAGCAGCATCGTGGCGACCGTGATGATCACCAGGACCGTGACGTAGTAGGGCCAGGGGTTCGTGAACCCGAACCCGTTGATGCCCGAACAGCCGTACAGGTTGGGCTGGGCGATGCTGGTGATCCCGTTGGTGCCGTTGGTGTACGCGTCCGCGTTCCGGAACACGACCGGCACGATCTCGCCGAAGCCGAGGGTCACGATCGCCAGGTAGTCGCCGCGGAGGCGCAGCGTGGGCGCGCCCAGCAGGAGGCCGAAGATCGCGGCCGTGAAGGCGCCGATCGGGAGCATGATCCAGAACGGGGTGTCGAGGGCCCGTGTAGCCCGGATGCGCCGTAGGCCATCGTGTAGGCGCCGATCGCGAAGAACGCCGCGTAGCCCAGGTCCAGCAGGCCGGCGAGGCCGACCACGACGTTGAGGCCCAGGGCGAGCAGCACGTACACGCCGGCATCGGCGAAGCCGCCCACGAAGTCGTTCTGGCGGCCGAAGCCGTTGAACGGCGGGACGATCGCCAGCAGCGGCAGGACGACCATCACGATGGCCATCGCGAGCACGATCGTGAGCGACTGGTGGCGACCCAGCGGTTGCGGATGCGGCCGGATCGCCTGGCGAACGCGCCGCCAGCGTCGCCCGGCCGCCGTGCGCGGGCGCCGTGCGGTCGTCCGTTGGCGCCGCTCATGCCCGATCCGCCAGCTGCTGGCCGAGGATCCCGGTCGGCCGGAAGATCAGCACCAGCACGAGCGCGCCGAACACGGCGGCCTCGCTCCAGCGACCGTACCCGAACACCGACGAGAGGACCTCGATGAACCCGATGAGGAAGCCGCCGATGGCGGCGCCGGTCGTGTTGCCGATCCCGCCCAGGACGGCCGCCGTGAACGCCTTGAGCCCGGCCTGGAAGCCGAGGTCGAACTTGCTGACCCCGAAGTACAGGCCCTGGACGACGCCCGCCGCCCCCGCCAGCGCCGAGCCGATGAAGAACGTCAGCGCGATCGTGGTGTTGATGTCGACGCCCATCAGCTGGGCCGCTTCGCGGTCCATGGCCGTGGAGCGCATGGCCCGTCCGAGCCGGGTCCGGTTGATGAACAGCTGCAGCGCCGCCATCAGGGCAACCGACAGCACGATCACGAACAGGTTGACCTCGCGGATCACCACCGGCCCGAAGGTGAGCTCGGGGTTGGGCATGATCTGCGGGATCGTCACGATCGAGTTGCTGATCGTCACGTAGACGATGTTCTGGAGGATGAAGCTGACCCCGATGGCGGTGATCAGGGGAGCCAGCCGGGGCGCGTTGCGCAGCGGCCGGTAGGCGAGCCGCTCGATGACCACCCCCACGACGCCCATCACGATCATGGACACCAGGAACGCGATCACCAGGATGACCGCGAGCACGACCGGGTCGCTGATCGCGCCGCTGAACCCGAGGGTCGTCAGCAGCCACCAGGACACGAACGAGCCGACCATGAACACGTCGCCGTGGGCGAAGTTGATCAGCTCGATGATCCCGTAGACCATCGTGTAGCCCAGCGCGATGAGCGCGTAGATGGCCCCGATGGTCAGGGCGTTGATGAACTGGTCCTGGGCCTGCGCGCCGGCGCCGACGATCATCAGCAGGTAGGACCCGATGAGGGCGCCGGCCACCCCGATCACGGCGTTCCAGCGACCCGCGCTCAGGCGCATCGATGGCGCTTTCGGTCCAGCCGTGGCTGCGCTGGTCATGCGTCCCTCATCGCTTCAAGTTGACGCGTGGCGGGAATGCTAAGCCCCCGACCGGTGGGGGAACAGGAATGCCGGGGCGCTCGCTCGACGGGCGCCCCGGCCGTGCCTGCAGCTGGCTACTTGACCGGATCGGCCGTGAAGTCGCGCTGCTTGAAGAACGACCAGTCCTTGGCGGCCGGGTCGAACTTGTAATAGGAGATCGTGTGCTGCGTGGTATCGCCGTTCTCGTCGAAGCCGACCGTGCCCAGCACCGTGTCGTAGGTGTGGCTGGTGTCGGCGACGTACGCGCGGACGGCCTCGCGCAGCTGGGCCAGGTCGGTCACGCCGGTGCCGACGGCCTTGAGCGCCTCGAGGAAGATCTGGGTGCACGCGTAGCCGGGGGCGCTGTAGGAACCCGGGTCGGTGTTGAACTTGGCCTTGTAGTCGGCCTTGAACTTGTCGGGGTTCGGGATGTCGTGGATCGCCGCGACCGTGCCGTAGGTGTTCATGTCACCGTCCGGGCCCGCAACGTTGAGGAACGAGCTGGCCGTGTCGGCCGAGCCGTCCACGATGCCGTCGCCGCCGACGAGCGGGATGTTGGCCAGGCCCTGGGTCGCCATCTGCTTGCGGAACAGGCCGATGCCCGAGGTGGTGACGCCGCCGTACATGATCACGCCCGGGTTGAGGCCCTTGGCGGTCGTGACGTAGCTGGTGAAGTCGGTGGTCGAGTCCGGCACGCCGTCGCGCTTGGCGACCGTTCCGCCGAACGTCTCGTAGGCCGACGTAAAGCCGTCGTCGAGGCCGACGCCGTAGGTCTGCGTGTCGTCGAGCACGTAGGCGGTCTTCGCACCGACCGTGTTGTAGGCGATGTCGGCGGTGCCGGCGCCCTGGTTGTCGTCGGTCGTCGCGACGCGCACGTACGCGAGCTTGTCGGGGTTGGTCTGGCGGAGCGCCTTCGCGGCGTCGCCCTTGGTCAGGCCGACGGCCGTGTTGGCCGGGCTGCACTGCATCAGGCCCGCGCCGTTGCTGACCGGGATCTCGGCCTGCGCGACGTTGGAGTTGTACGGGCCGACCACGAACAGCACGCTCGGGTCGTTGGCCAGCGTCTGGATGTTCTTGGCGCCCTGGTTCGGGTCATGCTTGCCGTTGAGGGCGTCGTCCTGCTGGTTGATCGAGATCGTGAACCCGGGAACCTGGATCTGCTCGAGGGCGAGCTGGACGCCGTTCGCGGTCGGGACGCCGTTCGGAGCCTCGCCGCCGCTCATCGGCAGCTCGATGCCGACCTTGACGGCCAGGCCTGTTCCGCCCCCGCCGCCACCGCCGCCGGTGCTGCTGGTGGCGCCGGGCGAGCTGCTGCACGCCGCGGCAATGATGGCCAGCGCGGCAATGGCCGCGCTACCACGCGCAAGCTTCATGAACGCCTCCTCCAATTCCCCTCGCGAATGACCGGAGCATCCGCTGCTCCGCGGCCGTGCCTGCGTCCCTGGTGGCCGAGGGGACTCGGCGCGGCGGTGACGGGGGCACGGGCGAGGGATCCATCCGCACCGTGGCGAGACGCCGCGGAGCGATGCCGTATCATAGGCACCGGCGACGCGGATGCAAGGTTGTGCATCCGGAGCGTCGGCCGATCGCATCGGGATGGCTGTTTCGAGCCTCGAGTCGCTCGCCTCCCGGCACCCTCAAATCGCGGCCACGCGTGGGCCGCTCCCGCCGATCGAAGGATCGCACGGGAACCCGCGTACCGGCCGCATGCTGCACGGAGGTCCGCTCCGGCGTGGAGTACCTGGTCCGACAGGCCCGCATCACCGACATCGACCGCCTGGCCGCGCTCGGCCGAGCGGCGATCCGCGGTGCGGGACGGGGATCGCTCGATGCCGCCGACCTGCTTCGGCAGCTCGTCTATCTGCCGCATGCGAGCGTCCTGGTCGCCGAGGTGCGACGCGAGCTCGCCGGCGGCGCCCTGCTCGTCCTTCGGCCCTCGGTCGTCGCCGGCGGTTACGTGGGCACGATCGACCTGCTCGTCGTCGCCCCGGACCACGACGCGGACCGCGTGACCGAAGCGCTGCTCGAGGAGCTGCTCCGCTCGGCCAGCAACAAGGGTTGCTCGACCGTCGAGGCCGCGGAGCCGGCCGATCCCTCGGACCTCGCCCGCCTGGAGCGGGCCGGGTTCGCCCCCGCCGGACCTACGCTCCGGCGGCCCGTCGCTGCGGCCGGCGCGGCCGCCCGAACCACCTAGCGCCCCCGGCGGCCGGCAGGCACCGGGCCGCCCCACCATATAGGAGTCAACGTGGGCAAGAACGTCGCCGTCTTCGTGGACGTGGCGAACATCTTCTACGCGGCCAAGGCGGCCGGCGTGGACATCGACTACGTCACGCTGCTGAAGTCGGCCACCGCCGGACGCGACTTCGTCCGTGCGTACGCCTACACCGGGCTCGACCCGGAGAACGAGAATCAGCGCAACTTCCACCAGTTCCTGGCCCGCCACAGCTACAAGGTGGTGAGCAAGGACATCCGCAAGTACGGCGACGGCAAGGTCAAGGCCAACCTCGACATCGAGCTCGTGGTCGACCTGATGAAGACCGCCCGCAACCTCGACATCGCGGTGATCGTGTCCGGCGACGGCGACTTCGCGTCCGCCATCCGGGCCGTCCAGGAGATGGGCGTCCGGTGCGAGGTCATCAGCTTCCGCGGCAATACGTCGTCGGACCTGATCGAGGTCGCCGACCTGTTCACCGACATCACCCAGATCGCCAAGGTCGACAAGGGCTCCATGCGTTCCGGCCGCCGCGTGGCGGACGACGAGGAGGACCTGTCGATGACCGAGGTCCCGGAGAAGCAGTCCGAGGGCACGGGTCGCGGACGGGGTCGTGGCAGGGGCCGCGGCCGGCCCGAGCGCGAGGAGGCGCCCGTCGCGGCCGCCACGCGCGGGACGGCGCGTGCCGCCACCGGCCGGTCGGCCGCGAGCCGGGGTGCCGCGGCGGGGCTGGTGGCCCTGCCCGGCGAGAAGCTGTCGCGAGCGGCTGCCACCGCGGCCCCGGTCGAGGATGCCGAGGCGCCGGAGCCGGCCGAGGAGCTCGCGGTCGTCGAAGCGGCGGGTGACGCCGAGGGTGACCGCATTGACGCGGAGGGTCGTCGCCGGCGCCGCCGCCGGGGCGGCCGTGGTCGCGGCCGGGGACGCCGCGACGAGATGGGGGCTGAAGGCGAGGTGGCCGGAGAGGCCGAGGTCGAGGTCGAGGCCGATTCCGCCACGCCGGTGGCTGCTGCTGCCGCGCCGGCGCGCGAGGCCGCCCGACCGACGCGCGGCCGCTCGGGCGAGCTGCCTACCCCGTTCGACGACCTCGACGCGCTCGAGGCGGCGCCCCGTGCCCCGCGGTCGACGCCCTTCGGGTCGGTGTGGGATCGCCAGCTGGGCACACCGACGGCGCGCCCGGCGGGCAGCCTGCCGCCGCTGCCCGAGGACGAGGAGGACCTCGAGGAGCCGGAGATCCCGGAATACCTGCTCACGGAGCAGCGTCGCAGCCAGGCTCGTGGCGGGCGCGGCGGTCGAGGCGGCGGAAACCGGAGCGCCTATGCCGCAGCGATGGAACGAGAGCGCTACGGCGGTGGCCGTGGCGCCGCCACCAGCCGCTTCGCCGAACCGAGCCGTCGGGGCGGGACGGGACGCGGCGGCCCGCAGCCGCCGCGCGGCCCGCGCCCGGAGCGCGTCGATCGGTTCGACCGGGCACCCCGGCCATCGAGCGGCGGCGAGCCCTGGAGCGAGGTTCCGCCCGAGCTGGAGGAGCTGCTGAGGGCCCAGCTGGCCCAGGGTCAGCCGGCAGCGGCGCCCACGCCGCACGCCGAGCCGCCCGCGCAGGCGACGGACGCCGCTCCCAAGCGCCGGACGACCCGGCGCACCAAGGCCGCGGCCGACGCAGCGACGGAGCCCGAGGCCACCCAGGCCGCCGAGCCGCCCGCGCAGGCGACGGACGCCGCTCCCAAGCGCCGGACGACGCGCCGCACCAAGGCCGCGGCCGACGCAGCGACGGAGCCCGAGGCCACCCAGGCCGCCGAGCCGCCGGCGCAGGCGACGGACGCCGCTCCCCAGGGCCGGACGACCCGCCGCACCAAGGCCGCGGCCGACGCGGCGACGGAGCCCGAGGCCGTCCAGGTCGCGGAGCCGGCGAGAGCCGCTCCCAAGCGCCGGACGACCCGCCGGACCAAGGCCGTGAACGAGCCCACCGAGGGCTGACACGCTCCATCGGGCAGAGCAGCGCGTGCCTGCCTTCCAGACGGTCGGCCAGCCCGCCGCCACGGCGGCCGCCCGGGCCATGCTCGCCACGCACGTCCCGCACGCCGTGCTGCTCGTCGGCCCGCCATCGGTGGGCAAGCTGTCGCTCGCCCTGGACATCTCCGCGGCCCTGCTGTGCACGGGTGCCACGGGCGACGACCGACCGTGCGGGTCATGCCGGGGCTGTCGCATGGTGGCGCACGGCAACCATCCGGACCTCCATCGACTGGATCCGGAAGGACCGGGCGGACAGGTCGGAATCGGTGGCCAGGGCCGGCCCCGAGGGGTTCGCGACCTGGTCACGGAGCTCGCGCTGCTGCCGGTCGAGGGTGGCGCGAGGGTCGCGATCGTCCGCGATGCCCACCGCATGAACGACGATGCCCAGTCGGCGTTGCTCAAGACGCTCGAGGAGCCGCCGGATGGGACCACGCTGATCCTGTGCGCGGACGATGAGGACCGGCTCCTGCCGACCGTGCGCTCGCGGTGCGCGCGGATCCGGCTCGGGACCCTGGGCATCCGGGACGTGGAACGCCTCCTGGCCGACCGTGGTCTGGCCGACCCGCCGACGGCGGCCAGGCTCGCGCGGCTCGCTGCCGGACGTGCGGGCCTCGCGATCGCCTATGCGACGGCTCCCGAGGCGGCCACCGTGCGCGGGGTGATCACGCGCACGCTGATCGATCTCGCGGACCGTGGGCCCGCGGACCGGCTTGGCGCGGCCCGCGACCTGATGGCGCAGGCGACCATGCTGGGCTCGCTGCTGGCGCCCGCCGGCACCACCCCCGCCGAACCTCCGCCGCGCCGGGGGCGAGCCCGCACGGCCGCGATCACCGGACCTGTCGCTCCCGAACCCGCCGCCGAGGGCGGACCGGCCGGCGACGGCGCGCCCGCCGGCGCCGACACGGGCGCGACTGAGGGGTCGCGCAGGGCCCCGGCAGTCGAGCGTCGACGGGCGCTCGGGCTGCTGCTCGAGGCCTGGCGCGACCTCGCGCGCGATCTCGCCCTGTCACAGGCGGGCGGCAGCGGGTCGGTCCGGGATCCCGCCCTGCTCGAGGAGCTGGCGAACGTCTCGGCCCGGACACCGACCGGGGCCTTCGGCCGGTCGCTCGGAGAGCTGGTCCGGGCCGGCGACCTGCTCGAGGCCAACGTGAGCCCCGAGCTGCTGCTCGACGTGCTGCTCCTCCACTGGCCGCGGGCCAGCCGTCCCGGGTGACCGGGGCTCGTGGCTGACCACGGCGCCGCCCCGTCGCGGGCGCGCCTCGATGTTCGGGTGCGGGGCCGGGTGCAGGGCGTCGGCTACCGGGTGTTCGCGCTTCGTGAGGCGCGCCACCTGGGCCTCGACGGCTTCGTCGCGAACGAGGCCGACGGCGGGGTCCGGATCGTGGCGGAAGGACCCCGTTCCGACCTGGACGCCCTGCTCGATCGGCTCACCGAGGGGCCGCCGGCGGCCATCGTCGACCGCGTGCTCACGCAGTGGGAACCCGCCCGCGGCGTGGGGCCGGGCTTCCGGATCGAGAGCGGCGCGCACCGGGGCGACTGACCCGCCCCGGCGGATCCGGGTCGGCCACGGTGCGCGGCCGCAACGGCCCCCGGACTCCTGGATCGGCGCCACCGGACGACTCGCCCATTTCCCGCGACCCGCTCGAGGGGCAGGGTGTCCAGCATGGACGACCAGACCCCGGCCGAGCGCCTGCCCGGCCTGTACCGCGAGGTGCTGGAGGTCGTCACGCGCCTCGAGCGAGCGGGCGAGCGCGGTGCGGCGTGGGACATCCGCTGCAAGGCGCTGAACGTGTACTCCACCCGTTGGGACGATCACGGCCGCCGGTCCCTTGAGCGGCTGTGCAAGGACGCCCGGTCTCGCCTGGCCGCGACGACCCCTCGCGACCCGCTGGCGGCGTTCGCCCCCACGAGCGAGCCCGCCTGACCGTTCGCGACGCCCGACGGCGGCGCAGCATCCGGCTCGGCGCCGCCCGGCACGGCTCGTCCGTCCGTCGTACGCTGGCGACCGATGCCCCTCACCGTCACCGATCTCGTGGAGCGCGCCCTCGTGGCGCACTCGGCTCTCGCCGCCATCGCGGAAGCGGTCGAGGACGAGTGGCAGTACGTGACGGACCTCGGCATCGTGTGGACGGGCCACCTGCGCGCCGTCGCCGAGCGGCGCGGGACGGACCCTGCGGCGCCGACGGCCGTCGCCGCGATCGACGCGCTGTCCGCGGAGGCTGCCCGGATCGTCGACCCGCACCGCGCGATCGACTGGCTCTCGACCCTCCCGCAGGTCGCGCTGGCCGCCCTCGACGAGGCGGCGTGATGCGCTTCGGTGATGCCCGACCCGATGGCCGCGCCGTGGTCTACGCGCACATCCAGGCCGATCCGCTGGTGGCGCGGGCCGCGGAGCTGCTGGCCGAGGCGACCACGACGCAGCGCCTCCTGGCCCGGGCCGTGATGAACGGCGAGACGAGCGATCCAGCCCCCTGGCGCACGATGTTCCCATCGCTGTTCGGGCCGGCTGCGCCGCTCCCCGGTGACCCGGCACGGGACCGGTCGGAGGCCATCCTGGCCGTCTCGCTCGACGTCGCCGGCCGCGGAAACCAGGCGCGCAGCCAGTTTCGCGGCGCGATCGTCGAGTCGCTCACGGAGCGGCTGCTCGGGACACGTACGGGCCCCGTCCGTCGGGAGCGACGGATCGTGTTCGACGGGCGGCCAGCCGAGATCCACCCGTACGACGTGACGGTGGAGTCGGAGCAGGCAGGCGAGGCATGGGACTGCAAGTGGGGCGCGAGGGGCATCAAGGCGGACGTGCTCCACCAGCTCGATGATGCGCGCCGGGGGGCCGCCGACGAGGGCGCCCGGCTGCTGGTGGGCCTGGTCGTGTTCGATGCCCGCCGATCGTGCGAGGTCCGGCTGGTCCGTGAGCGGGGCCCGATCGCACTCGAAGGCCTGCGCCTGGTCGCGCTCGAGGGTTTGGACCGGCTGGCAGGCCGCAGGCCCGCGTGAGCGCACCCGACCCGGCGCCACTGGTCAGCGTGACCGTTCCCTACCGCGTCCGGTTCGACGAGTGCGGGCCCGACGGGATCGTGCGCACGTCGGCGCTCCTGCGCTACGCGCAGGACGTCGCATGGATCCACTCCGAGCGCCTGGGCTTCGACCGACCCTGGTACCTCGAGCGCGGCCTGGCGTGGGTGGTGCGCACGGTGGAGCTGGCGGTGCTGCGACCGATCCCGTTGGGGACGACGCTCGCGATCACGACCCGGGTGACCGGCTTCCGCAAGGTCTGGGCGCGGCGGCGGACGGAGGCCCTCCTGCACGACGGGATCCTTGCCCTGTGGGCGCACACCGACTGGGTGATGACCGACTCGCGGGGCTTACCGGCACGAGTCCCTGCGGAGTTCCCGGGACAGTTCGCGGTGCCGCCGGGCGCGTTCGAGCCCGGGCGGGTACCCCTCACCCCGACGCCGACGGATGCCTTCCAGACACGGTCGCGCGTCAGGCCCCAGGACCTGGACCCGATGGGCCACGTGAACAACGCCGCCTATCTGGACTACCTCGAGGAGGCAATCCTGCACGCCGGGCCGGCGGGAGCGGCCGCCGTCGCGGCGGTTCCCCGACGCGTCCGGATCGAGTACCTGGCACCGGCCGCGCCGGGCACCGAGCTGCATGCCGGCGCCTGGCCGGTCGCGGCCGCGGATGGCACGCGTGCGCCGGGCGACGGACCCCGCGACTGGGCCTGGCGCCTCGTGGACGCGGGAGGACAGCAGCTGGCCCGGGGCCGGCTGATCGACGGGGACCTGGAGGCAGCATGACCCGAACGGTGTTCCGCGGTGGCTCGGTGTTCGACGGAACGGGCTCCGATCCGCGCCCGGCCGACGTGATCGTGGAGGACGGGCGGATCGTCGACGTGGGGCCCGGCCTCGACGGTGACGAGGCCGTCGACCTGGCCGGCCGGACGTTGCTGCCGGGGCTGTTCGATTGCCATGTCCACGTCACGACCAGCGGTGTGGACGCCTGGCTGATCGCCAACACCCCTTTCTCGTACGCCTTCTACGAGGCCGCCCGGAACCTGCGCACCACCCTCGGCGTCGGGATCACCTCGATCCGCGACGCCGGCGGCGCGGACCTCGGCATCCAGCAGGCATTGCGCGACGGCCTGATCGAAGGACCGCGAATGCAGATCAGCCTGACGATGCTCAGCCAGACCGGCGGCCATGGCGACGACTGGCTCGTATCGGGCACCCGGGTCCCGTTGATGGCGGACCATCCGGGCATCCCGTCGGGCATCGTCGACGGGCCGGACGAGATGCGCCGCAAGGTCCGCGAGCTGCACCGGATGGGTGCCAACGTGGTCAAGGTGGCGACTTCCGGCGGCGTCCTTTCGGCGCGCGACGACCCCCGGCACGCACACTTCCGACCGGCCGAGCTCGCGGTGCTGGTCGAGGAGGCGACGGCCGCGGGGATGTTCGTGATGGCCCATGCTCAGGCGGCCGACGGGATCAAGAACGCGGTCCGGGCCGGGATCCGGTCGATCGAGCACGGGATCTTCCTGGACGACGAGGGGATCGACCTGATGCTCGAGCACGGTACCTGGCTCGTCCCCACGCTGATCGCACCCCAGGGCGTCATCGATGCGGCCGAGGCCGGCGTCGTGTTTCCGCCCGGCGTGCTCGAGAAGGCGACGTCGGCGGTCGAGACCCACCGCGAGGCGATCCGGCGCGCCGTCGAGGCTGGCGTCAGGATCGCGATGGGCACCGACTCCGGCGTGACGCCCCATGGCCGGAATCTCGGCGAGCTGCCGCTCATGGCGGCGGCGGGGATGTCGCCCCCGGCCGTGCTCGAGGCCACGACCCGCAGCGCGGCCCAGCTCCTTGGAGTGGACCGTGACCTCGGCACGATCGAGCCGGGCAAGCTGGCCGACCTCGTGGCCGTCGAGGGTGACCCGTACGCGCTGGACACCCTGGCCGAGCGGGTGCGCGGTGTCTGGCTGGCAGGCCGGCGCGCGGCTTGACCCCGTACTTTGGGACCATCGCGCGGGTAGCCCTCCCGGGTGCGGCCGGGAACCGCCCGCGCGGCGCGATCCCGCGCTGGGACCATCGGCTCATGGGCGTTCCGGGACCTGCCGTCTAGCCTGAACGGAGCGTGCGGCCAGCGGGGGCGCACTGGGGCGACAGATCCGCGCGAGGTGCCTTGGACGTCTGGATGACCGCGGCCGGCCTGCTGGTCGCAGTGACGCTGATTGGCGCGCTGGCCGGGTCGGCCGGCTTCGCGGCGCTCGTCGCCGGCCGCCAGAACCGGCGGGTCACCCGGCTCGCCCAGCGTCTGGCCCGGGCGGGTGACGACAGCGCCCTGGTGGCCCTCGACGCCGACCGCATCGCCGACCCCAGGCTGCGGGCGGCCTTCCGCGAGCTCGCCGATCGCGTGGCCGACACCTGGCGGCTCGCGACCGTGGACCCGCTGACAGGGATCGCGAACCGCCAGGCGGTGCTCGCGCGCCTGGCCGACGAGCTGGCCCGGGCCGCCCGCTATCACCGGCCCCTGTCGGTGATCATCGTCGACCTCGACCATTTCAAGCGGCTCAACGACACCCACGGGCACGCCGCCGGGGACACCGTGCTGCGGCACGTGGGCCAGCTGCTGGGCTCCAGCGTGCGAAGCGTGGACATCGCCGGCCGCTACGGAGGCGAGGAGTTCCTGGTCGTGCTGCCCGAGACCGACGTCGATGCCGCGGCGGCGCTGGCCGAGAAGCTGCGCCGCGTGGTCAGCGGCAGCGAGGTGAGGCTGCCCGAGGGCGAGAAGGTCACGGTCAGCCTGTCCGCCGGGGTCGCGGGTGGCCTGGTCGAGGGAATCCAGCTCGACCACCTGGTCCGGGACGCGGACGCGGCACTCTACTCGGCGAAGGCGCTCGGCCGCGACCAGGTGTTCGTGTTCCGCGAGACCGGCGACGACGGGACGGTTCGGCGTGCCCCGATCAGCTCCGAAGCCCGGTCGCGCGCGCTGGATGCCGGTCGCGAGGCGATGACCGCGGCGCAGGACGCGCTGATCCAGACCCTGGCGGGCCGCCCAGGCTGGCGCGGCAAGCCCTCCACCCTGATCGCCGAGGCCTCCGTCGCCCTGGCCCGCGCGATCGACCTTCCGCAGGGGGAGCTGGAGCGGATCCGCACGGCGAGCCTGCTCCATGACCTGGGTAAGCTCGCGATCCCGGACGAGATCCTGGACCGACCGGGCGAGCTCGCGATGTCCGAGTGGCGCGTGGTCACCGAGCATCCCAAGATCGGGCACGTGGTGCTCGAGCAGGCCGGAGCGCTGCGGGACGCCGCAACGATCGTGCTCCACCATCACGAGTGGTATGACGGCCGGGGCTACCCGCACGGCCTGGCCGGCGCAGAGATCCCGATCGGCGCGCGGATCGTGTCCATCGTGGACGCCTACGAGGCGATGGTGGCGGGGCGGCCGTACCGCGAGGCGATCGGCCACGAGGAGGCGCTCTCGGAGCTGCGCCGCCAGGGCGGGGTGCAGTTCGACCCGGAGCTGGTCGAGGTCTTCGCGGCGGTGTTCGCGAATGGGCTGCCATGGCAGCCGGACGCGTTCGACGCGCAGGACGCTGTGGACACGCCGGAGGGCTCGCGCTCCCTGCCCGCGGCACGTTCCCGTCGCGTGGCCGGTGCGGCAGACGCGCGGCTCCGGCAGCCGCGCTCGACGGCCGAGATCCACGACGCGGTGCACGAGCGCCGGCGGCGCGCCGTCGGCTGAGCTGCCCGGCGGCCCGAGACCGTCTTCCGGGCGGCTGGGCCTACTTCCGGCCGGTCTCGATGTTCACGTCGTCGAACTGCACGCTCACCTGCCCTGCGAACCGGCGGCCGTTCTTCGGGTCGTGTCGGCCGAAGGCCGGTGGCTCGATGTCGACCCGCAGGCCGTAGCGGCCATCGGCCGGGACCCGCCAGTTCCGGCCGTAGTGGTAGAGCCATGGGTGCCACAGGAACGGCTGGTGGTGGGTGCCCAGCTCGGCGCCGTCGGGCCGGGTCAGGGTCGCGGTCACCCGGAGGCCCGGGATGAACCGGCCATCGGCCGCGTCGCGGACGACGATCTCGAGATGGCAGTTCTCCTCGTCGGGGTCGACCCACGCGAGCTCGCCATCGCGCAGCTCGTACATGCCCTCGGCGTGCTCGACCGCCCAGCCGACGAGGTAATCGCCAGCCGCCTTCGACCCGCCATCGACCGCGACCTCGCCGACCATCGTCTCGACCGCGTGACCGTAGACCGCGCCCTGTTCCCTCGCGAGCGCCAGCTGGTCCTCGCTGGCCTCGTCGCTCACGGCCATCGGCGGATGCTCGGGACGGCTGGTGTCACGTCCGGCCATCGTGCTCTCCTCGGGTGACTGGCTCTCGGTCCGGTCCCGGCAGCGTGACCGTGGAGCCCCGATGGACCGCCAACCGGTCCCGGCCGGCCCGTTGCAACCCCCTCGCAGTCGCCCATGCCCGGGCGCGGGTGCAAGCCCGCCGGGGCCAGCCCCGATGACACACCGACCCGCGCCCGCGCGCCCTGATCGCGGTCACCGGTGACGAGCCGTCCGAGGTGGGCCCGAACCCGCGTGGCTCCCTGGTCGCCAGCTCGTCCTCAGCTGACCGCTCGCTTCACGAGCCCGGTGATCCGCTCTTCAGCGGCTGCGGTCAGCTCCTTCAGCGCGAAGGAGACCGGCCACATGGCGCCCTCGTCGAGGTTGGCGTCGGCCTGGAACTCGAACGTCGCATACCGCACCTTGAACTTCGACTTGGGCTTGAAGAAGCAGATGACCTTGCCGTCCAAGGCATAGGCAGGCATCCCGTAGTACGTCCGCGGCACGAGCGACGGCACGCTCGTGGTGACGAGCTCGTGGACCCGCCTGGCCATCGCCTGATCCGGCTCCGGCATCTCGGCGATCTTCGTGGACACCTCGAGTTCGCCTGCGGCCCTCTCCGCGGCGGGATCGCGTCGACTGGCCGCCGTGCGCTCTCGAGCGCTCTCCTGCATCGCGGCTCGCTCCGCCTTCGTCCAGATGTTGGCGGAGGCACGTGAACCGGTCCTGTTCGCGGACTGCCTCGGTTCGGTCATCGCAGTGCTCCTTTCGTCGGTCCGCGAACGACTACCAGCGCGCCAGCTGGCTGATCTGAAGCAGGTTTCCGCAGGTGTCGTTCAGCTGGGCGATGGTCGAGCCCGTCACCTCGGTCGGCGGCATCGTGAACTCGGCGCCGCGGGCCGTGATGCGCTCGTAGTCGCCCTTGACGTCGTCCGTGAACAACATGACGGCGGGCTGGCCCTGCCCGAACATGGCCTGCTGGTACTCCTTGGCCGCCGGGTTGTCGTTGAGCGCCAGCTGCAGCTCGGTCCCGTCCGGGTCTTCGGGTGAGGCAACCGTCAGCCATCGATACGGCCCGTTGCTGAAATCGGCCTTCTTGATGAAGCCCAGCACGTCGGTGTAGAAGCGCAGCGCCTTCTCCTGGTCGTCCACGAAGACGCCGGTCAGCTTGATCTTCATTCGTGATCTTCCTTCCCTGCTGCTGGTTCTGGGTACCACGTGTTCGGGTACCGCCTCGACTCTCCAGACAAGGCGGGAGGGGGGCCTGTGACAGCTCGTCAGCGCGGCCGCACGCGAAATGGGCGCTCGTCGAGGTGGCGGAGCTTCTCGGGGTTGGTGATGGTCCGCACGGCCACGACCTGCCCGCCGGAAACGTCGAGCGCGATGACTCCCACGGCCCGCGACTCGGCATCGAAGAACACCACGCCCGGTTGGCCGTTGATCTCTGCGGGGCGCTGCTCGACAGCGCCAAGGGCTTCCGGACGGTAGTTGCCGAACAGCCGGATGACGCGCTCCTGCCCGTAGATCGGCTGCGGGAACGCGGGGTCCTTACCACCGCCGTCGGTGTACAGGACGACGTCGGCCGCCAGCAGGTCCACGAGGGCGTCCGTCTTACCGGCACCGACCGCCTCGAAGAACCGCCGCGCCAGCTCCTCGCGTCGCTTGCGCGAGGCTTCGAACCGCGGCTTGCGGTCCTGGACGCGGCGCCGGGCGCGGACGGCGATCTGGCGGCAGTTGTCCTCGGACTTGCCGACGATGTCGGCGATCTCGTCGAACCCGAAGTCGAACACGTCGCGGAGCAGAAACACCGCTCGCTCGACGGGGCCGAGGCGCTCGAGCAGGACCAGGAAGGCCATCGAAAGGGCGTCTGCGATCTCGACGTGCCGGGCGGCGTCCGGCTCGGCGTCCGTGAGCAGCGGCTCCGGCAGCCAGGTCCCGACGTAGGTCTCGCGGCGGACGCGCGCCGATCGGACGTGGTTGATCGCGAGGCGCGTGGTGACGGTCGACAGCCACGCCTTGGGGGACTCGATCTGCGTGCCCGTGGCGATCTCGCGGTGGAAGCGCAGGAACGCCTCCTGCACGATGTCCTCGGCCTCCCCGATCGAGCCCACCATCTCGTAGGCGATCGAGAGCAGCAGCGGCCGCAGTGCAGCGTAGACGTCGTCGAGCCGGCTCGGGTCCATGGCGCGTTCGGCTGCTCTGGGGGCTCTCTCGGACGGCATGGCCGCCATAGTGTCGTACAACGTGGCAGGACTGGCCGAGAGGGCGATCGGGCGGATCCGGCCTGTCAGGCGGCCGAGGACGTCCGCAATCTCGCCGCCCGCTGGGCGAATGCGAGATCGGGAGCCCGAAGCTCCGGAGCGGCCCGCCCGGGCAGGCGGGCCGCCCGATGGGCTAGGCGGACCGCACCTGCGACGCGCGCGGGCCCTTGGGGCTGGTCTCGATCTCGAACAGGACGCGCTCGCCGCCAACGAGGCGGTCGAAGTCGATCGACGCGTCGAGGCCGTCGCGATGGAAGAAGTACTCCTTCGCATCCTCGGCGGTGATGAAGCCGAAGCCGCGATCGGCGATGACCTTCTTGATGGTACCGGTGGTCATGAGGACCTCCAACGCTTCCCGAACAGGGATGACAGAACGCACGGTCCGTTCGAGAAGGGGGGTCGACCACGCGGAGCATCGCCACGATTCGCGGCGAACCACAACGTTAGCACAGATGTTCGAAGATCCTCGCCTGGAGCGGATGGCCGCCGCTGCCTCCTCAGCTCGTGCGCCGCCGCGCCCGGTACCAGGCGAGGTGGTCGAGCAGCTCGTCGCGCTCAGCGTCGGTGAGATCGGCGAACAGCGCCGCCCTGACCGCGTTGCTGGGCGTCGCCGTCCATTCGCCAGGCACCCGATAGCCCGACAGGCGCATCAGGGCCGCGTAAGGAACCACGAGCGCCTCGCTCAGCTGGTGCAGGACGTGCGGCGACGGTTGCTTGACGGCGTCGTGCTCGAGCTTGCTCAAGTACGCCGCCGAGATGCCCGCCGCGCGTGCTGCGTCAATGCCCGACAGCTCACGGACCTCGCGCGCCTGCCTGAGCTGCGCTCCGAAGGACGATCTCATGGGCGTCATCGCCTATAGTTGATATGCGAAACTACAGTTGACAATAGCACGGCTTCGTGGTTCACTGCAAGCACGGCAGTGACCGGAACGTCGCCCAGGCGGTGATTGCACCTGGCCCGCTGATGAGGCGAGAGACGTCGAATGCCCGGCCGAGCGAAAGGTCGTCCTTGATGCCTCTTCTGCAGCTCATGGTCCTCGCGACATTCGCCATGGCTGGCGTGGCGATCCTGCGATTGGCCCGGGTTCACCTGGGGCGGACACCGCTCCCCGAAGGCCGCGGTCGACGCCTCCTGTTCCTCGCGTTCGTGGTCGTGCCGCCGATGGCGCTCGCCGCCGTGACGCAGCCGCCGGCAGCCGCCGGCCCGCTGCGCGGGATCAGCTCCCTGCCGATCTACGTCGTCATCGTGGCTGGGCTCGTGATCCTGATGTCGGTCGCTGCGCTGATCATCGGCAAGGTGGCCGACGGGCGATCCGGCCGGTTGATCGCCCTCGCCCTCTCCGGCAGGGAGGCCGAGCCGAGCCTGGCCCAGACCGATCCACCCATCACCACGAAGCTGGCCGAGAGCGTCGCGGACGTCGCTCGGGCCAACGCAGTGTTTCCACGGGGTCCGGAGTTCCCGGCGCAGGTCCATCGCGCCGGGTTCCGCGGCGACTGGGACGCGCTCGAGAACGCCAACCGGACGCTCGAGGGCCGGATCGCGGACGACCACCGGCTGGGCCTCGGGGTCGCGTCCGCGGCGACGACCGTTGCAGGCGATGCTCGCAGTCGACTGGATACGCTCCGCCGCATCGCGGGCGAGCGAGGTGAGGTCTGGGCCGCCGGATGATCCGGGCCGGGCCCGACCCGGTCCCGGCGGGCGGCCTTGCGACGGCGCACCGTGACGCACCCGCGTGGATCCATCGCCTGCACGCGGATGGCCCGCCCAACCGCAGCATCCCATCGGAAGCGGCATGGCGGCCCGCCAGCCAGCGCTTCGTCGATCGCTGGCACGGCGTGACGAGCGGCTACTGACAGCACACGCGTGTCGTCGCCGATCCGCGACGCGCGCCCCAGGAGGAATCCATGGTGACAACCGCAACGGCAAAGCGTGGGACGAGCAGGGCCAGGACTGGCCCGGGCACGCCCGGAAAGCGTTTCGCCGCTCCTCGACAGCTCCGTCCGCTTGGCGACCGGGTCGTCATCCAGCCGACGGCCCGTGAGGCGATCACGAAGAGCGGCATCGTGATCCCCGACACCGTCAAGGAGCGGCCCCAGGAGGGCCTCGTCCTTGCCGTCGGTCCGGGGCGCCTGCTCGACGATGGGAAGCGCGAGCCGATTGGCGTGAAGCGGGGTGACAAGGTCCTCTACGCGAGGTACGGGGGCACCGAGTTCAAGGTCAACGACGAGGAGCTGCTGATCGTCAGCCAGAAGGACATCCTCGCCATCGTCGAGGACTGACCGCGTCAAACCTCCGGCACATGCGGTCCGCGCCCGATGGGCCGCCCGGAGCACCACAGAAGGGATGCCAGCCGCAATGGCCAAGCAACTGATCTTCGATGACGTCGCTCGCCGGAACCTCAAGCGTGGCGTGGACCGCCTCGCCGACGCGGTCCGCGTGACGCTCGGTCCCAAGGGCCGCAACGTCGTGCTGGACAAGAAGTACGGTACCCCGACGATCACCAACGACGGCGTCACCATCGCTCGTGACATCGAGCTCGAGGACCCGTTCGAGAACATGGGGGCGCAGCTCGTCAAGGAGGTCGCCACCAAGACCGACGACGTCGCCGGCGACGGCACCACCACCGCCGTCGTGCTCGCGCACGCGATGGTCGCCGACGGCCTGCGGGTCGTGACCGCGGGCGCCAACCCGATGCAGATCAAGCGCGGCATCGAGAAGGCGGTCGATGCGGTCGTGCAGGAGATCAAGCGGGTCGCCCGGCCGGTCGAGACCCGCGAGCAGATCGCGGCCGTCGCGGCGATCTCGGCCGCGGACGCCGAGGTCGGCGAGATCATCGCCGAGGTCATGGACAAGGTGGGCAAGGACGGCGTCATCACCGTCGAGGAGGGCCAGTCGCTGGGCCTCGAGACGGAATACACCGAGGGCATGCAGTTCGACCGGGGCTACATCTCGGCCTACTTCGTGACCAACCCCGACCGGATGGAGACCGTCCTCGACAACCCGGTGATCCTGATCACCGACAAGAAGATCAGCGCCGTGCCCGACCTCCTGCCGGCCCTCGAGAAGGCCGTCCAGCAGGGCAAGCCGATGCTGATCATCGCCGAGGACGTCGACGGCGAGGCGCTGGCGACGCTCGTCGTGAACAAGCTCCGCGGCACGGTCTCGGTGCTCGCCGTCAAGGCCCCCGGCTTCGGCGACCGGCGCAAGGAGATGCTGCGCGACATCGCGACCATCACCGGTGGCACCGTGATCAGCGAGGAGATCGGGCGCAAGCTCGACTCGGTGACGGTCGAGGACCTCGGCTCGGCCCGACGCGTGCTGGCGACCAAGGACGACACGACGATCGTCGACGGCGATGGCTCACCCGAGCAGATCAAGGCGCGCATGACGCAGATCAAGGCGCAGATCGAGGACACCACGTCCGACTACGACCGGGAGAAGCTCCAGGAGCGCCTGGCCAAGCTCGCCGGCGGCGTCGCCGTGATCAAGGTCGGCGCGGCCACCGAGGTCGAGCTCAAGGAGAAGAAGCACCGCATCGAGGACGCGCTGTCGACGACCCGCGCGGCCGTCGAGGAGGGCATCGTCGCCGGTGGCGGCGTGACCTTGCTGCAGGCGATCCCGGCGCTCGACAAGCTCAAGCTCGAGGGCGACGACGCCGTCGGCCTGAGCATCGTCCGCAAGGCCCTCGAGGCTCCGGCCCGCCAGATCGCCGACAACGCCGGCGCCCACGGCGAGGTTGTCGTCGAGCGGGTGCGTCGCGAGAAGCCGGGGCACGGCTACGACGCGCTCAAGGGCGAGTACGGCGACATGTTCAAGAAGGGCATCGTCGACGCCGCCAAGGTCACTCGCTCGGCGCTCCAGAACGCCGCCTCGATCGCGGCGATGGTCCTGACCACCGAGACGCTCATCACGGACATCCCCGAGGCGAAGGCGGCACCCGCCGGCGGCGGTGGCGGCTATGGCGGGGACATGGACTTCTAGCCGGATGACCACCCTGTGAACGCACGAGGCCCGGGCGACGAGCCCGGGCCTCTCATCGCCCGGGCGTTCAGGCGACGCTCCGAGCTGCATCCTGACTGGGCACCGGGAGATGAGGCCCGTCGCGGAGCGCGCCGGGCCTGAACAGGAGCTTCGACGTGGGGATATGGGACGCGCGGGAATGGCTGGCCGGCCTGGTCGGCTGCGAACGAGGCGAGCTCGCGGTCCGGAGCATCGATCGGTACGGTCCCAAGGAGACGCAGGTTCGGTACGAGCGTGGCGACGAGGCCGTTGCCCGGCTGATCGTCGCCGGGCCGATCGGCCCGATGGGCGCACCTGAGGGTGGGGGACACTGGCTCGTCTCGGTGCGGATCGGCTCCGGCTCGGAAGACGTTCACAGCATCGATGTCCCGGAAGCCGACGAGATCCTCTACTGAGGTCGACGCAGCCGCCGCGCGTGCCAGGGAAGCGGGCCCACCCGAGTCGGCGGTCGCCGGTAACCTCGCTCGCTGATGTGCTACTATGTCGCACATGGAACGAGTCGGGGTTCGTGAGCTGCGGCGGTCCGCAAGCGCCATCCTGCGCCGCGTCGCCGCGGGCGAGACGGTGGAGGTCACCGACCGGGGGCGTCCCGTCGCCGTCCTGCTGAAGTCGATGCCCAGCGGCCTGGCGCGGCTGGAGCGCGAGGGACTCCTGCGTCGGGCCGAGATGGACCTGCTCGATCTACATCGCGTCCGTGTTCCAACCGGCGCCACGCCACCGTCGCGGGTCGTGTCGGATGGGCGTGCTGATTGAGCGCCCTGTATCTCGACAGCTCGGCGTTCGTCAAGCTGGTCGTCGAGGAGGCGGAGTCTGCAGCCGTGGCGACGTTCCTCGCCGGGCACGTCTCGCGCCGCGTGGCGTCAACCCTCCTGCGCACGGAATCCGTGCGCGCGGTCCGCCACCTGGGGCCGCAGGCCCTGGCCACGGTGCGTGAGGGCCTGCGCCGGGTCGACCTCGTCGCGATCGACGATCGGATCCTTGATGCCGCCGGGATCCTCGAGCCAGCGGTGCTCCGGACCCTCGATGCGATCCACCTGGCGACCGCGATGGCCGTTGGCGACGATCTGGAGGCGATCGTGACCTACGACGAGCGAATGGTCGAGGCAGCCAGGCTCATGGGACTTCCGACGGCCTCGCCGCGCTGATCCGCGGCTCGAATGCTGCCACGGTGCCCTCGGCTAGCACATGACGCATGCGTCACGGGACATCGCATCGACGGGTGTACGGTGGGGGGTCAAGGGCATCGGCCGCCAGACGCGGACGCAGCCCGGCTGACGTACCGCAAGGAGCATGTCCGTTGAAGATCGAACAGATCGAGGGCATCGGGCCCGCCCACGCCGCCACGCTGAATGCTGCCGGCCTCAAGACCACCGATGAGCTGCTCCTCGCCGGCGCCACGCCCAAGGGGCGCGACAAGCTGGTCGAGACGACCGGGATCAGCGGCAAGCTCATCCTGGAATGGACGAATCACTGCGATCTCATGCGCCTCAAGGGCGTCGGCTCCGAGTACTCCGACCTGCTCGAGGCGGCCGGCGTCGACTCTCCCGCCGAGCTCGGCCATCGCAACGCGGCGAACCTGACGGCGGCCATGGCCAAGTACAACGACCAGCACAAGATCGTGCGGCGTGCGCCATCCGAGCAGGAAGTCGACGGTTGGGTGGCCGAGGCCAGGACGCTGCCAGCCCTCGTCCAGCACTGAGCCGGCGGCTGTCGTCGCCGGCGGCCCCGTCGACGCGGCTCCCGGCGATCCCATACCCAGGCCTCCTCCATCGGGCCGGCGCTCGCTGTCCTCAGGCGCCGCCGGCCCACCCGTACCTGCCAGAGAGGTGAGTCGTGGCGTTCAACGAGGACATCGTCAAGGCAACCAGGGCCAACACGTACTTCCGGCAGGTCCTGGCGACCGGGCCTCATAGCCAGGTCGTCGTCATGAGCATTCCGCCGGGCGGTGACATCGGCGAGGAAGTGCACGCTGACGTCGACCAGGTCCTCGTCTTCGTCGAGGGCGAAGGGCAGGCCATCCTCGACGGAGAGGTAGGCAAGGTTGCCGTTGACCGGCTGGTCCACGTCCCTGCCGGGACGCGTCACAACTTCGTGAACACCGGCAAGACTGACCTCCGTCTGTACACGGTCTACGCCCCACCGGAGCACAAGCCGGGGACGATCCACAGGACGAAGGCCGAGGCCGCCGCGGCCGACGCGACCTGATCGCCCGAGACGGGTGCCGGCGCGTTCCGGGGCCAGCCACCGTCGTCGCCAGATCTCGGGCAACGACGTTGGCGCGTCACGAGTTGGGAACAGAGGAACGGCCATGGACGAGCTGCTGAAGGGTCTCACGGGCGGCGGGCAGGGACAGTCGGGCCAGGCCCAGTCGGGCCACCACCGACCAGCTCCGGAGCGCGCTCGCCGGTCTTGCGAGCGGGAGGCCCTGAGCGGCAGCCCACGTCCGGGCCGCCGCCCCGAGCAGCCTTGAGCCGGGCACGCCGGCCCGACCTCGACCGCTCGCCCGGCTCCGTACGGCGGCCTATTCGGGGCCATGGCCTGTTGGCTCTCGAGGGTGAAGAATGGCGGGGTGGGCAACGACACCGCGTCGGAGCGAGCGGCTGCGTCTCGGCTGGCCGCGAACGGTGACATCCTCGGCGCGATCCGGATCCTGCGCCTGATCGCGGAGGCGTCCGGTGATCCAGAGGACCGTCTGATCCTGGGGCGAATGGCGTATCTCGCCGCGGACTACGCGGACGCGCAGGCGCAGCTCGAGGGCGCCTACCGGGAATTCCAGGCGCGGCACCTGCCGCGGCGCGCGTCCATGGCCGCCGTGGCGCTCGGCCGCCTGTACTTCGACGGTCTCGAGGATCAGGTGGTCGGCCGCGGCTGGCTCACCCGGGCCGTGCGCTTGCTTGACCACGAAGAGCCCTGCGTCGAGCGCGGGTACGCGCTGCTGGGATTGATGGGCGCCAGCGTGGCGAGCGCGGACGAGCTCGAGGCCAACGCCGCCATCGCCCTCGACCTGGCGCACCAGTTCAGCGACCGGGATCTCGAGTGCAAGGCGCTTGGGGACTCGGGCCTGGCGCTCGTGTCAATGGGCCGCATCCGAGACGGCATGGCGCGGTTGGACGAAGCGTTCACGATGATCATCAGCGGCGACAGCACGGAGCCGTCCGTCGTCGGCCAGGTTCTGTGCGGCCTGCTGAGCGCGTGCGACCGATGCGGCGACGTGGCGCGCGCCGAATCGTGGCTCCGATTCATCGAGCACAGCGCCGCTCGTCGGAAGTCGGGCCCCAGCCTGCACGCCGCGGCGCACTGCTGGTCCGCGTTCGGATCGGTGCTAACTCACGTTGGGCGCTGGCAGGAGGCAGAGACGGCGCTGCGCATGGGTCTCGCCCGAGGCGAGATGTCTGTCCGGCACACCAGGCTCGCGACTCGCGCTGCGCTCGCCGAGCTCTGGATTCGCCAGGGCCGCGTGGAGGAGGCGGCTGGGCTCATGGACAAGGATGTCGATCGCGTCGAGATCACGGGGCCGCGCGCCCGACTGTACCTCGCACAGGGACGATACGAGCTGGCGGCTGCGGTAGCGCGCCAGGCGCTTCGCCAGCTCCATGGCGACTGCCTCCGCAGCGCGACCTTGCTGCTCATCCTCGTCGAGGCCGAGCTCGGTGGAGGGAAGCTCGAAGCCGCGGAGGATGCTGCAAGGAGGCTTCAAGAGCTGTCCGATGGCGCGAATGTCCCTGCCATTGCGGCTCAGGCTGCCCTCGGCCTGAGCAGGATCGCGGCGGCAAAGGCAGACCTGGGGCTCGCAGCGCGACACCTCGACGTCGGCCTGGCCGCGCTGCCGGCCGAAAGCTGGCCGCTCCTTCGGGCGGCGCTCCACCTCGAGCTCGCGCGGGTGCAGACCGGCCTGGCTCCGGCCGATGCCATCGTCAACGCGCAGGCGGCGCTGAGCATCTACGAAGCCGTCGGTGCTCCGGAGGCATCGCTTGCGGCGGACCTCCTGCGAGGGTCAGGGGTCGTGGTGAGGCTGGCGCCGCCGCCAGGCAAGGCGCTCGACGTCCTGAGCCGCAGAGAGCGCGAGGTCCTGGACCTCCTGGCCCGGGGGATGACGAATCCCGCCATCGCCCGCGCGCTGTTCATCAGCCCCAAGACGGCAGAGCACCACGTCGGCAGCATCCTCGCCAAGCTAGGTCTGCGCAACCGAGCTGAGGCGGCCGTGTTCGCGGCGAGCTTCCGGATCAGCGGGCTAACGGCATCCCCGGCTCGCCATTAGTCGTCCGCCACGGCGGCCAATGTGGGGGCGGGTAGGGGGAATCCCCGATGCGGCGCCGAGGGGAGCCGGGAACACTGACGCGAACAGTGGATCGCATGACCAGACCGCTCACGGCCCTGGGTGCTCCGAACGGTCCATCGAGGAGGCACGACCATGGCAGGCGTTCGACCGGCAGCCACGATCACCGGCATCCGCGTTCCGTACGTTGGCCGCCCGGACGAGCGTGCGCCCGTGCCGTTCATCCCCGTCGTCATTCGGGCGGACGCCCGCGAGACGGGAGGGGCCTTCGACGTGTTGGAGATTGCTGCCCCTGTCGGGGCGGTCCGCGACGTCACCGGCGACGGTCCGCCTCCGCACGTTCACCGCGAGCACGAGGAGGCGTTCTACATCCTGGACGGACAGGTCACGTTCAAGTTGGGCGCGGAGACCGCCGTGGCACCCAGGGGAACGCTGGTTGTCGTCCCCCGGGGCACGAGCCATGCCTTTCGAGCGGAGGACGGCTCTCGACTCCTGGTGTTCGCGATCCCGGGGGGCCTCGCCGGCTTCTTCGAGGAGCTGGGTGCCGGACTCGCGGCGGGTGGCGACAACGCAGAGGTGCGTTCGCTCCTGGCCGGCAAGTACGACACGCATCCGGTCTGATGACGCCTCGGCGGGAGGGCGCCGCGACGCGTTCTGCCGAGAGCCCATCCCGGGAGCCCGGTTGCCGCCTGAAGCGAAGCAACCGAGAGGGGGATCGCATGCGCGCAACGTTGACCGACCTGCCGGTCCTGTTCGAATTGCCCGGCTTCACCAGCCGCCTCGAGAGATGGGGCGAGCTCGACGTCGCCGTCGAGGCGTTGGCCGGCGGCCGCGACGCCACCGAGACCTTTCGCTCCCTTCCCGATGGCCGCTGTCAATGCCCCCACTGGGGATACATGCTCAAAGGTCGGTTGCGGATCCGGTATCCGGACCACGAGGAGGTCATCACGGCCGGCGACGTGTGGTACATGCCACCGGGCCACATCCCGGTCGTCGAAGCGGACACCGAGAACATCGTGTTCAGCCCGGCCGGCGAGTACCAGAAGGTGATGACGGCGTTGCGTCACCCAGCCGGTTGACCCGCGTCATCCAGGGCACCCCACGGAGGGCGCGATGCGTCTGACCTACGAGGATGCAGGTGCGGGGGAACCGGCGGTGGTGCTCATCCACGGGTGGGCGTTCGGCAACCGTTCGCATCTGGCGCCCCAGTTCGAGCATCTCTCCTCAAGCCGACGGACGATCCTGCTCGACCTGCCCGGGCACGGTGGAAGCGACCCGGCACCGCGCGGCTTCGGATTCCCGGAGGGTGCCGCAGCGATCGGCGCGCTGTTGGATGCAACCGGGATCGACCGTGCCGTCGTCTGCGGACACAGCTTCGGCGGCCGGCTGGCGGTGGAGGTCGCTGCCGCCTACCCGTCGAAGGTTGTCGGCGCGGCGCTCCTGGACCCGGTCATCCTCTTCCCGCCCGCCGTCCGCGGCCAGGCGGCCATGCTGGCAACGGCCCTCGAGTCCGACGGATGGCTGGAAGCGCTGGAAGCGTACTTCTCGCGTCTCCTGAGCCCCTTCGACCCACCGCAGGTGCGGTCCAGGGTGATGGCCGAGTTGGTCGACGTCCCGCGGGAGCTGGCAGCGCCCATCATGCGCGCCGGAATGGCGACCGACGGCTCAGGAGCGCTGGCCCAGGTGCAGTGTCCGCTGCTGGTCGTGCGGAACGCTGCCTTGCCGATGGATGCCGCACGCTTGCGCGAGCTGCAACCGGGGGCATGGGTGGGCGCGCCAGTCGGCACGGGCCACTGGATGACGCTCTCGGTCCCGGGACAGGTGAACGCGATGCTGGATCGCTTTCTGGAGGTCGGAGTCGATCCCGTTCGGGGCCGCCGGCCCAACCCGATCGATCGTTGACCGCCAGGCTCGATCCCGCCTCGCTGCTCGAGACGCGACGGCGGTAACCAGACGACCTGGAACGGACGCAGTCGGACGTGCTATCAATCGCGGCATGACGTCGACGGTCGAGCCCTTCGTCGTCCTTCCGGGCGAGGGCATGACGCTCGTCGGACCGGTTGGCGGCCCGGCCCGGATCCTCGCGAGGGCAGAGACGACCAACGGCGGGTTCACCGCCATCGAGAACGTGATTCCGCCCGATCAGGGTCCACCCGAACACGTCCACGCCCGCGAGGACGAGATGTACTACGTCTTCGAGGGTGTGATCCGGTTCAAGGCCGATGGACGCTACTTCGATGCGTCGGCCGGCGCGTTCATGTTCATCCCGCGCGGCACCGCTCATTGCTTCAGGAACGTCGGCCAGGCTTCGGCCCGCCTGCTGGTCATGTTCGCGCCGGCCGGCATGGAGCGCTTCTTCGAGGAGGTCGCCGCCCTGCCACCCGGTGCCCCGGACCCCGGCAGGTATCGCGACATCGCCCACTCGGCCTGGATGGAGGTCGTCGGGCCGCCCATGGCCCAGGGCGAGGGCGACTGACCCTCGCCGCAGACGCGCCCGCGGGTGCGTCAGTCGCCGCCCGTGGCGCATCCTCACGAATGGCCGCGGCGCCCCGCGGAAGGTGCCCCTGCGCGCGCGAACCTCACGATCGCCGGAGCAGACGCGCCAGGAGGCCGCGCTGCCTCATCGGCTCCGGCTCCGGCTCCAGCTCCGGCTCCGGCTCCTGCGGGTCCCTGGCGTCGTCCTCGATTCCGTATCCCGGTTCGTCCGGTTGCTTGCCGAGCGGGTACGCGTTCCACTCCTCGAACTCGGCTTGCTCGTCCTCGTCCACGTTCATCCCTCGCGACAGATCATTGGCGAGCACGGCCCGCACGGTCGCGGCGCACCACTTCCGGCCGCCTCTTCCGGTCGGGACGGGCGCCTCCGCCTCCGGCCGCTGCGACAGACGGCATTCTGAGGCGTCCGACGGGGTTCGAGCGCGCGGATGAAGGTCGGCGCATTGGCCTACGATGCTCAACAAGAGGTGTGGCGGTGTCGAACGCTGACCCCGGCGAACGGCTGCGTGATGCTGTCGACCGACTCCAGGGCGAGGTGGCGGAGCTTCGTGGGTCGCGGAAGCGTCTGGCCCTCGCCGCGGACGACGATCGGCGCGCGATCGAGCGCGCCCTCCACGACGGCGTCCAGCAATCCTTGGTCGCGCTCGCGATCGATCTGCAGCGCCTGTCGGGGCTGCTCGACCGTGATCGGACGGCGGCCAAAGCGGTGCTCGACGAGCTGGCGGTCCTCGTGCGGGAGGCGCTGGACGAAACCGCCGAGCTGGCGGCGCGGATCTATCCGCCGCTGCTCAAATCGCGTGGGCTCGCCAGCGCCCTGCGGTCCGCGGCGCATGGCGCCGGCGTCACCCTCGTGGTCGAGGTTCCAAGCAGCGCTGGCTACCCGCCGGAGGTCACGGCCACGGTGTACTGGTCGTGCGTGGAGGTGCTGTCGTCTGCGTCACCGGGGTCCCAGGCAACCGTCACGGTGCTCGATGCGGACGGCGCGCTGACCTTCGAGATCGTGCTCGCCCAACACCTCGGGGACGGTCGCCTCGAGCGCCTGCGCGATCGGATCGAGGCGCTCGACGGCCACGTCACCGTCGAACGGCCGATGGATGGCAGTGCGCGTGTTCATGGCTGGCTGTCCTTGTCGCGCCGACCCTGATCGCTCTCGGCGAGATACAGGATGACCGCCTTGACGCGCTTGTGAACCGCCGGCTCCCAGGTCAGCCCGAGCTTCATGAACATCGAGTTGATGACCTTTTCGACAGACCGCTCGGTCACCACAAGGTCCTCGGCGATCGACGCGTTGTTCTTGCCCTCGGCCATCTTCCGCAGCACGTCGCGTTCCCGGGCGGTCAGCTGGCCGAGCGGAGACGTTGTCGCTCGCGCCCGCTCGGCCACCAGCCCTTCCACCACCTTCGGGTCGATCAGCGAGCCGCCCTGTGCGACCGCGCGGATGGCGGCGACCAGCTGATCGAGGTCGTGGACGCGCTCCTTGAGCACGTAGGCGCGCCCGGTGCTGCCGGTGTCCAGCAGCGCGAGGGCGTAACTCGGGTTGGCGTAGTGGCTGAGGACGACCACGCCCAGGTCGGGGTTGGTTTCCCGAAGTCGCCTCGCGGCCTGGATTCCCTCGTCCGAATGGCCAGGCGGCATGCGGATGTCGGTGACCACCACGTCCGGGCTCTCGCGATCGACCGCCTCGAGCAGCGAGTCGAGGTCCCCGCAAACGGCCGCGATCTCGAAACCGGGCTCGGTCTCGAGCAGGCTCCGGATTCCCTCACGGAGGAGGTAGTGGTCCTCGGCGAGCACGAGCCGGATCGCCATGGGCGGAGAATACCCCGGTGACGTCTGATCTCCCGCTGGTCCTGATCGTCGACGACAACGACAGGAACCGCAAGCTCGCTCGCGACGTGCTTCGTGCGGCCCGGTTCCGGACGCTCGAGGCCGCGACAGCCGCGGACGGGATCGCGCTCGCGTCCGAGCATCTGCCGGACGTCGTCCTCATGGACCTGCGCCTGCCCGACGCCGACGGCACGGAGGCCGTTCGAACACTCCGGGCGCGGCCGCGCACTTCGCGCATACCGGTCGTGGCGGTGACGGCCCTGCCACTCGACGACCGCGAGGGCTGGTTGTCCGACGCGGGCTTCGCCGGCTACATCGCCAAGCCGATCGACGCCGACGGGCTTCCCGATCTGGTTCGACGCTTCGCCGCCCGCACGCCCCATTGACTCCTCCGGGGGTGCCAGCATCCCCCAGCAGACGCAGGCAGGCACGGTTGGCGCGCAGCGGGGTGCTCCGTAGGGTCGACGCGTACGTTGCCTTCCGAGGCTGGTGGTCCGGAACGTCGGCCGCGGGAGGGCGATCACGCAAGGAGGACGGATCTCATGCGACGCGTGTCTCTCCTGGTGGCGGCCGCTGTGATGGCGTTGGCTCTAGCCTTCCCGGCAGCGGCGAGCGCCCACAACCGCGCCCTCGTCTGGCTGCCGAATGGCGGCTGCGTTCAGGTCGGCTCGCTCAAGTCCGTGTGGGTGCCCGGCAAGGACGAGTACCAGGATCTCTATCCGGGGGACGGCCCGTACCCGAACGACGAGTACGGGACCAGCTTCGCCGCGGGACGGGGCAACTCGGCGCTGGAGAAGGGCGCCTGCCCGGTTTCGATCAACGGCCGCTAGCTAGCGAGCGGGATCGTCCGAAAAGGACGAGAGATGAGACCCAGGGTGGCGGCGGCCATGGTCGAGCTCATCCCGGCCGACGCAACGCGACGGCGGGACGCGGCCGATCCCGGCAACTGCTCCTTCTCGTGGATGCATGCGCCGCCCTCGGGCGGTGGAGAGACGACCTCGGCCACGCCGAGGTCGTCTCGCTGGGCACCGAGACCGTTGGAGTAGTCTTCGTCCGCGCGATCTGGAAGAGGTAGGGTTCGGATGAAAGCGTGGCAGCCGGCTCTGGCGCTGCTCAGCGTCACGTTGTGCGCCAGCCTTGTCGGCGGTTGCTCCGAGCCGAACGTCCCCACGCCTGGGCCCGTTCCGCGTGTTGGCCTGATGCACGTCGGGACGGACCACAATCCTCCGTCGCTGGCCACGCTGGTGGCGGGGCTCGGCGACCTCGGATGGCTCGATGACCCGGCAAGCCAGGTGATGCAGCAGCTCATCGGCGACGGGACGGAGGAGCAGGGCCGGATGAAGCAGGTCCAGGGGGAGTACGACGGACGACGGATCCATCTGATCTGGCGCAACCTGGACCCGCAGCCCGCGGACCAGGTGGTGGAGCAGGCCCAGGAATTCGTTCGCGAGCGCGTGGACCTGATCCTCGCATTCGAGGACAAGTCGATTCGGGCGGCCCAGGACGCGACGGCAGCCCAGGGGGACCGGATCCCGGTCGTGTTCCTCCACCCATCCGACCCGGTCCGTGACCACCTGGTGGAAAGCCTCTCGCACCCGGGTGGCAACCTGACCGGGGTGTGGGGGGCGCGCGATCCGGTCGCCAAACAGCTCGAGATCTACCGGCAGATCATGCCCGGCCCGCCGCCCCTGCGCCTGCTCACGCTCGTCGACCCGACCGACACCGCGACGTCTCCCCTCCTCGCCGAGGCGCGCGATGCCGCCAGCAAGCTCGGCATCGAGCTGCATGAACGCCAGGCAGCCAACGGTCCAGAGCTCGAAGTCGCCTTCCAGTCGCTGGGGTCGGGCGATGTCGATGGCGCGTTCACCCTGTCGCCCAGCCTGCGGCTCAACTCTCCCAGAAGATTCGCGCTGGCGGCAGCGGCGAACCTCCCCGTCCAGGCCCATCGCAGGGAATGGGTCGACCCGCAACAGATCCAGCCAGGGCGCGATGTTCTCGCTCGGCGTCAACGTGGGACCTGTCGGCGCCGCAGGCGCGCGTTTCGTCGACAGCCTCCTGAACGGCGCCCGGCCCGCCGACCTGCCCGCCCAGGAAGTGCCGAGGGTGGAGTTCGCGATCGGCCTGAAGGCGGGCCGGCGAGCTGGGGATCCAGGTGCCGGACAGATGTCGTCACGCAGGCCGACCTGGTCTATCGCTAGCCGGGCCCGAGGCTGGATCGAACGGTGGCGACGCCGACACTGCCGCATCGGCGCCTCGTCTGGAGATACGTTGCGGTCGTCGGGGTGCTGGTCGCGGCGGCCATCGTCTCGGTCGGGATCAGCGAGTTCTACTTCTCCTACGAGGACAGCAAGCGGCCGTGACCGAGGCCGAGGCCGACAAGGCGTCGTCCGCCGCCATCTCGATCGGCCAGTCATCCAGGAGCTCGAAGGCGACCTCGAGGCCGTGGCCCAGCCGATCCCGAGCGACCCCGCCGGAACGGATCGGAGCGGTCATTCAAGAACCTGCTCCTGCGACCACCGGAGATCAGCACGCTGACGTACCTCGATGCGACGCGGGAGGGAATGCGTGCAGACGGTACTCCAAGGAATCGACAAGATCGATAGCCTGACCTGCGAGGACAACCGGTTCGACAGCGAGGAGATTCGGCGCGCGAGGGCCGAGCAACGGTACTCGGCGGCCGTCGCCTTCGATCAGCCCGATGGCAGGCCGCACATGATGATCGCGGTGCCCGAGGCGTCGCCGGCGAGGGCGTCGATCGCCGCCGACGTCGACCTCGGGTCGGTCATGACGCGATCCGGCGGGCGCAGATCGGCACCGCGGGCTACGCCTACGCCATCGATGCCCACGGCCAGGTCATCGCCCACACCACGAACATCAGTCTCGTCCTCGCCGACACCAACCTCGCCGCGCTGCCCCAGGTGCACGCCGCCCTGGCGCAGTGCCGCGGCGGGCCAGGCGTGGTCACCAACGGACGTGACCCCCAGGGGACCGAGGTGCTGAGCGCGTTCGAGAGCGTCGACCCGCCCGGATGGCGGGTGTTCGTCGAGGAACCGCTGAGCGAGGCGTTCGCGCCCATCCAGGCGGCGATCTGGCGTACGGCAGTGCTCCTGGTCGTGTTCCTGCTGGTGGCCATCGTGACCAGCGTGCTGCTCGCACGGAATCTCGCCAGGCCGATCGAGGCGATCCAGGTCGCCGCGGCGAAGATCGGTTCCGGGCGCTCGATCAGCGGATCGAAGTCTCCAGCCGGGACGAGCTCGGCGCCCTCGCCGACGAGTTCAACCGGATGGCTGCTCGGCTGCAGGCGTCCTACGCGGGCTCGAGCAGCAGGTCCAGGAGCGGACGCGCGACCTGGCCACTGCGCTGGCCCAGCTCGACGCGAAGAGCCGCGAGCTGGAGGCTGCCAACCACCACAAGTCGGCGTTCCTGGCCAACATGTCGCACGAGCTGCGGACCCCGTTGAACGCGATCAGCGGCTTCTCGCAGGTGTTGCGCAAGCAGCTCTACGGCGAGATCAACGAGAAGCAGGCCGAGTACCTCGACGACATCCTCGCGTCGGCCCGGCACCTGCGGTCGCTGATCGATGACGTACTCGACCTCTCGAAGGTCGAGGCGGGCCAGGTCGAGCTCCAGGTCGAGCCGTTCTCCTGCGAGGCGCTCGAGCGCGGGGTCGTGATGGTCCGCGAGGAGCGGCCAACGGAGGGCGTCACGTGCTCGCTGCGTCGGATCCGGGCATCGACACGGTCATCGGCGACGAGCGCCGGGTCAGACAGGTCGTCTTCAACCTGCTCTCGAACGCGGTCAAGTTCACGCCGGCCGGCGGCACGGTCGACGTCAGGGCCGCACGCGTCGACGGCGAGGTCCGCGTTTCGGTCAGCGACGCGGGCCCGGGATCGCCCCCGAAGACCAGGCGCGGATCTTCGAGGAGTTCCAGCAGGCTGCAGCGGGCAAGCAGCAACGCGAGGGGACGGGGCTCGGGCTGGCCCTCTCCAACGCCTCGTCGAGCTGCACGACGGGCGGATCTGGGTCGAGAGCCAGCCCGGGAAGGGAAGCACGTTCGTGTTCACCCTGCCACTGCCGCAGGCGTGACGATGGCCGGCCAGCAGATCCTCCTCGTCGAGGACAACGCGAAGAACATGAAGCTGCTCCGGGACGTGCTCCGAGCGACCGGGTACCGCACCTTGGAGGCGTCGACCGCCGGTCAAGGGCTGATGCTGGCGACGGAGCTTCGACCGGTGCTCGTGCTGATGGACATTCGGCTGCCGGACATGGACGGCCTGGAGGCCCTGGGGCGGCTGCGGACGGACGAGCGGACCGCCTCCATTCCGGTGTTCGCCGTAACCGCCCAGGCGATGAAGGGAGATCGCGAGCGGTTCAAGGCGGCGGGCTTCGACGGCTACCTCTCGAAGCCGCTCGACATCGATGAGCTCATCGCGACCGTCGCGCGGCACTGCGGGGCGCAGCGGGTGAGCGACGATCCCCAGCCCGTCCGTGACGAACGTGAAGGGCGCCCAATCGACCCGCAGCGACAGCTCGGCTGGCCGAACCATAATCAGCCCGATGGCTGCGGTCCCCCTGTTCACGCTGCCCGCACTCCGTCGGGCGCACGACCTGATCGATCTCCGCCATGCCGAGCCGCTCAACCTCGACGACCTTGCGCGAGAGGCCGGGTATTCCAAGTACACTTCGCGCGGGTCTTCGCCGCTGCCTACGGCGAGACCCCACGCGGCTACCTGACCCGCCGCCGCCTGGAACGGGCGAAGACCCTGCTCAGAACCGCCAACCTGACCGTGACCGAGGTCTGCTTCACGGTTGGCTTCGAGAGCCTCGGCTCCTTCAGCTCGCTCTTCCGGCGAGTCGTCGGTCAGTCGCCGTCGGGCTACCAGCGCGCGTCCGCGCAGAGCGGCGGGCCCCCCCGATCCCCGGCTGCGTCGTGCTGATGTGGACTCGACCGACGGCGCCAGGTTCGCAAGCGCGGAGAAGCCTCCCGAACGCCGCAGCGCCTATCGTCGACGGCGCTGGAACCACGGAGGAGCCGCCATGATCAAGCGCATCTCGCACGTCAACGTGTTCGTGCTCGACCAGGAACGAGCCAGGCGGTTCTACACCGAGACCCTGGGATTCGAGGTTCGCAACGACGCCGTCCTTGACGGCTTTCGCTGGCTCACCGTCGGGCCGAAGAGTCAGCCGGACCTTGCCCTGCTGCTCGCCTACCCGGCGCCGCCGATGTTCAGCCCTGAAGACGCCGAGACGGTGCGCTCGCTGTCGCCAAGGGGGCGCTGGGTGGTGGCGTGATCGTGACCGACGATTGCCGGGCGACGTACGCCGATCTCAAGGCCAAGGGAGTGACCTTCCTCCAGGAGCCGGCCGAGCGACCCTACGGAGTCGAGGCGCTGTTCCGCGACGACTCGGGCAACTGGTCCAGCCTGACGCAGTCCAAGTACGACGCGGCGCAACAGGGCTGAGCCGTGCGGTTCGGCCAACCGGCCTCGTTTCGCACCCAGGCACAGGGAAGCCCGGGAAGCGCCCGCCGAGGGATTGTGACTGCCCGAGCCGACCCGAGGTATTCGATCGAGGACCCTCCGTCGGCGTCCCTGCGCACCCCGCCGCTCGGAGGAACATCGTGTTCGATGGCTCACACGTGATCCTGTACAGCGCCTCCCCCGACGAAGACCGCGCCTTCCTCCGCGACTGCCTCGGGTTCGCCAATGTCGACGCCGGCCATGGTTGGCTCATCTTCAAGCTGCCACCGGGAGAGGTCGCCGTCCATCCGACCGAGGGCCCTCCACACCACGAGCTCTATTTCATGTGCCGCGACATCGAGGCGACGCTCGTGAAGCTGGCCAACGGCGGGGCGACGATCTCCGCCCCGATCAGCGACCAGCGCTGGGGCCGCCTGGCCGGGATCAGCCTCCCGAGCGGCACGCGATTGGGCATCTACGAACCGCGACATCCGGTCGCCTACGACCTGTGACAAGAGGCGGGCGCATGGCCTGACGCCCTCGCCCAGATGAAGTCCAGGCTGCCGCCCCAACGGGCGCGTTGCGCCAGGATCCCGTGGGGCCCCCTGACCGCCCAGGACGACCTCACCCTCCAGATGGCGCAGATGGGCGGCGGCGCGGATTTCGTCTCGCTCCTGGATCGTTTCACGGGCGACGCGACGATGGTGGCCTTCCTCGCCGTCTACATCGTCCCCCACCTTGCGGCGTACGTGATCCTCGGGATCGCTCTCGCGCGTGCCCACGCCGTCCCGGTCTGGGCAGCGGGGGCGCTCGTCCTCACCAGCGCGTTGACCCTGGTGGCGTTCCTCACCCACCAGCAGGGTCTGCTCCTGGTCGTGATCGGCCTGTTGATGGCCGGCTCCGTCCCGGCCACGCTGGCACCGCTGCCGACGCAATCTGGGTGCCGGTGGCCGCTCCTGATCACACCGGACCCCGCTCGCGATGCTGCGGATGAAGTCGCCTTCCTTGGTGGATGACGGGTCGGCCGGTTCCGCTGCGCCATCGAAGGGGCGGCCGCCCTGTCGCCGCTCTTATCGGAAACACCTGGCCGAGCCGGTGCCGCCATGTCGTTTGACGCCGCTGTGGCGTTCGCCCTTCGGGTATTGGTCGGTCAGTTTCGCAGCGACGCGATGAGCCGGGCGAGACGATGGGCCCGGAGCGTGCCGAGCCCATCGTCAGGGTGCGCGGTCCGCAAGCGAAGCGGACCGCGCGAGGTCGAGCCCTAGGTGGCTGGTGTGAAACGCACGTTCTGACCGGCTGACGGGCGGGCACGGGCGCAGCGGGAGGAACGCCCGGTTCCAGCGCGGGATCCCGGGTCTGGAGATCGCAGGTCCCGGCTCAGCACGACCGACCTGCGGGTAATGGGCGGGAGGCCCGTCGCTCCCTGACGTCAGCCGGCCTTGGCGGCTGCCCAGGTCCCGCCGTTCCCGCTGAGGCCGAGGACCGCGAGCCGTGCGAGGTTGACCGCGGCGGCGAGAAGGGCGAAGTCAGCGGCGACCTTCGGGGTGCCCCGGACCCGTGCCCGCCGGCCGCCGTGTCTCCGCCGCATGAGGTGGGCGAGCTTGCGCTCGACCTTGGGCCGGGTCGCCCGGTAGTCGGCCAGCCAGGCGGGATCGCGGCTCGCGGTGCGGCCAGTCGCGAGGTGTGCTTCGTGGGGACCGATCTCGATCGAGCGCCCGCCCGCAGACGTGGTGCACTGGGCGGACAGTGGGCACATGGCGCAGGCGGACCGGAAGCGAGCCTGCCACTCGCCGCGGCCATGGCGAGTGAGCCGGGCGACCTGGCCCGCCGGGCAGGTGACAGACCCGGCGTCGAGATCGATGGCGAAGTCGTCCTTGGTGAAGTGGCCGGGCACGCCGGTCGCGGGCTGGACCTTGAGGCGGCTGACGGCACCAGCCTCGTCGAGCGCCTCGAGGGTCGGGCCCGTCCCGTACGCCGCGTCGCCGTACACGATCGGCGGAGCGGCCGGTGCGGCCGCCGCCAGCTCGTCGGCGAGCAGTTCTTGCACGACCGACGCGTCGCCCGCGTTGCCCGCCGTGACCGCGGTCGCGGTGACGAGCTCGGCATCGGGGTCGAGCGCGACGTGGCCCTTGTACCCGTCGAACCCGCGGGCCTCGGTCTTGTGGCCGTGGCGGGTGTCGGGGTCGACCGTGCTGATCACGCGGTCCGGGGCAACCCGCCGGGCGATCCGGATCCGGCCGTCCGGGCCGTCTTCGAGGTCCTGGCCGAGGACGGTCGCGAGCAGCGTGGCGGCCTCGGCGAGCGGCGGCGACAGCGGCTCGTCCTCGAGCGCTGCGAGCACGGCCTCCCCGTCCCGGGCAAGGGCATCGACGAGGGCCGCCCGGGCCGCGGCGTCGTCCCAGTCGGCGGCGGGCTTGCCGCCCGTGCGGTAGTCGTCGTCACGGCGGAGGACCGCGCGCAGCGCTGGCTCGCGCTCGCCGGCCGCCGCCAGCGTCTGGCGGATCGCGCTGCGCACGAGGGTGACCGTGTCCATGGTCGCGACCGCGTCGTACAGCGGGGTCGAGTCGAGCACCCGTCGGACCCCCACGAGCCCGGCCGCACGGGCGATCTCGAGCGTGCGCTCGAAGATCCGGTTGGGGCGCTCCGAGCGGGCGAGGCGCGCGCGCATGTCGACGAGCACGGTGTGGGCGAAGCCCGGGGCATCGAACGGCAGGCCGCCACAGGCGTACTTCCAGCGGGCGTCGAACGTGAACCGCTCGACCGCCTCGCGGTCACTCAGGCCCTCCAGGCGCTGGAGGACCATCACCACCGCGACCACCAGCGGCGGCACCGAGCGCCGGCCGACATCCGCGAACAGGTCGGCGAACAGCGTGTCGGGGAAGAGCTCGTGGCACTCCCGGTGGAGCAGGGCATGGATCGAGTCCGGACGCACCAACGGTTCGACGAACGAGCTCGTGTCGCGGAACAGGTCACCCTGGCGGGGAGTGGATCCCTGCGACATCGGCTGCGCTCCTGGCGATCAGCTCGGGCAGCTCCTGCCGGAAGAATTGTAGCTGCGCCCGTGCCCGCCCGTCAGCCGGTCAGAACGTGCGTTTCACACCAGCCACCTAGATGCAGGTATTGAGCGTCTGGTAGGCGACGGCCTCGTAGTCCACGAGGCGCATAACCAGCCGATAGGTGCACGGCTCGTCGTTCAGCGTCGACCGGGTGTTGATGATCGTGTCGATCACGACGGTCCCGTCGGCTTCGAAGACGCCGCGCCCGACCTGGCTGCTGAATGCACTCCCAACCTCGATGCCGTTCTCGTACTTCGTCGTCCGGACGTTCTTCTCGAGCGTGTACGAGCTTCCGGCGGTGGAGTCGACGAAGTGGACGGCGCCGTCGATGTCGTAGCAGAACGTGGTGGCGCCGGACGGGTAACAGAAGTTAGCGTCGAGCGAGGCGGAGGAGGCGGAACCGGCGGCGAGGGCCGAGGAGGCGCCGGCCAGCACGAAGGCCGCGGCAGCCACTGCGGGGCCGAGGATGCTGAGCAGACGTCGCATGAGGAGCTCCGTGTGGGGGTTCTGGGGACCGGTGCTGAAATCGATGCCCGATCCGCGACGATGGTCCCGTCACGGGACCCGTGAAACCAGCGACGCCGAGCCATTCGGTGGATTGACGATCCACCATCGTCGTCCTACGTCAGATGTCTCTTGTCGCGCGACCGAGAGCCCCGTGCGTCGTCGGCACCGCCACCCGGAGGACGCTCTCAGCGACGCCCCGGGCTCGTCTTCTCGATCTTGCCCCGCAGGGCCGGCTCCGCAGACTGGCTGTCAGCCGGTCGACCGTTTCTGCATTCTCCAGCACCGGCCCGTGTGAAGGGTGAGGCGTCCACGGCGACTCGAAACCCCGACGCTCCCACGCGGAGCGCGGCCCCGACGGTTCGAGTCCACGCTGCGGCCCGATCCCAGCAGGCGTATTGCCCCTTCCAGCCCTGGGGACCTCGATCGCGACCCTCACAATGGCGGCCGGCGGATCGGAGGACCGCCGCCGCTCACTGCCGACGATCAGCGAACCGGAGGAGCGGGACGATGATTATCGCGAGGCCGAGGAGCAGGAAGAACAGCGCGAAGACATCGATCTTGACGCCGGCCATCGCGCCCAGCCCGGCCACGAGCGCGGTCGCGCCCAGGACGGATGTGAACAGGTCGAGCCTGCGCCCAGCGGCGATGAGGGCCGCGTTCAGGCCGAGCATGAGAGCACCCACTCCGGCCACGGCGGCGAACTCGACCTGGCCGCTCGGCAGCGCCAGCGTGCCGACCAGCAGGAAGACGAGTCCCCAGCCAACCGTGTTGAACCGCTCGCCCGTCGCGGACGACGCGTCGTCCGTGTGAGGCATTCGCCCGCCTCTTGCGTTTCGTTGAACCCCCACGCTCGTTGCGCCGGCGGACCTCTTGACGGGATCGGCGTCGAGGCCAAAGCGTTCGGTTGCCGATGCCATGACAAACCTCCAATCTGCCTCATGGGCGGCACTATGTGCAGCCGACTCGCGGCGCCAGGGCCATCGCGGCTGGCGGGAGGCCCCGATGTCGAGGACGGGATGTACGGCACGCGCGGGACCGTGGGACCCGAGCGTCGTCCGCACGAAGAGGCCGGGTCGCAGCCGTCATGTCCACGACCATGCAATCGATAGCTGTACAAGTCTCGAACCAAGGAGCGAAAAGAGAGAAGGGGCTTCACCTATCTCCTCGTCAGGAACCGGCCGATCTCCGCGAGGACGTCCGGCTCGACCGAGCAATAGATGCTCTGGCCGCGTCGGTCGCAGCGGATGAGACCGGCCTGCCGCAACTCCTTGATGTGGTGGGAGACCGTCGAGAGCGAGAGATCGAACCGGCTCGCGATCTGCGAAATGCTGTTCTCGATCTCGCCCGGCGAATGCCCCTCGCCGGCGTCGACGCTCGCCCGGACGAGCTCGAAGATGGCCAGGCGCGTCGGGTCGCCGAGCGCCTTGAACACCCTCGCCAGGTCCATCGCTCGCGTTGTTGCTGCCATCGGGTAACCCTTCGATAGTCAGACGACTATCGAACTATCGACCAAGCCCGGCTACATGTCAAGCCTCACCTGGAAGGTTCTCGAGCAGGGGAAGCGTGGCTCCAATATGGGCCGGGAAGAGCGGGGCCAGGGTCGGAACCGGTCTCCGGGTGCGCTCCTCGCGGGACCGCCTTCTTCGGCGGGGTCCCTGGGCTGCCGATGCTGGCCGATGCCATGTGCCGGCTCACTTCGAGACCACGCTCGGGCGATCCTCGAGTACCAGGCCGATGTGCCGTGGATCGCCCTGTCCCGTGCTGTCCCTCGCCGGGCTCTGGGGACCGGTCAGGACGATCGCTCTCGGCGCCACGTACCTCCCGGAACGTCACCCGTCGTGGTCGTCGGCCGCTATCCGCCAATCACCGCGAAACCCAGGGAGCGAGCCGCCTGGCCGAGCCGGACGTCGAAGGTGACGATCGCGACTGACCGACCACCTGCACGCTCGGCCGCCGCCAGGTGCAGCGCATCGAGGGAGCGGGATCCCGTCGTGATCCCGAGCTCCACTGCCCGGCGGCAGACAACCTCGTCGAGCGCCACGACGAACGTGCGTTGCCAATCGCTGTCGAGTGCCGCGGCCGCCACCCGGCGCTCCGCCTCCCCGAGGCGGCGGCTGATCGCGAGGGCGACCTCCACGTACGTGTGGCGCCCGGTCACCCAGTCGGTGTCCGCGAGCAGGATCGCCTCGGCTGCGTCGCTATCGTCCTCCGCAACGTACCGCTTGATCAGAGCGCTGCCGTCGACGTAGAGCGTCATGCGCCCCGGTCCTGGCTGATCAGCTGCGTCGTGGTCGGCGTGCCTCGGAGCGGCTGCTGGCGGACCACGGGTTGCGGCGGGCGTTCGACCTGGCGGGTGACCCAGCCTTCGGCGAGCCCATGGTCCAGGTTGTCACGCCCCAGCACCGGCACGATCTGGGCCACGCGCCGGCCACGGCTCGTGACCGTGATCACCTCACCGTTGGCGATGCGCTCGAGGTATTCCGAAAGGTGAGCCTTGAGGTCCCGGATACCGACGTCCATGTAGTCATCATACCAACCACTACGGCTGCATCGTGACTACATTCGCTCGATCATTGGATCGGACGTCGTGCGCCACGCGTCACGCGGGCTATAAGGCAGCTGGCACGAGGGCCGGAACGCGGGCGGGTCGAGGCTCATTCGTGCGCCACCGATCGTGAGATCGGCGTCGTTGGCACGGCTCGCTTAGCTTGCGGGCGACGGCCGACTACTCCTCTCTCCCCGGGCGGGCCCCGGATCGTAGAACACGGCCTCGCGACGGATCCCACCCTCGACGAGGTCGAAGACCGACGCTCCCCTCACCGAGTACGAATTGCCCACGGGGTTGGTCCCCGCCCACAGCAAGGTCCCCGCTCCCCGGTTGCCGCACCGGAAGAACGAAACCTCGCTAAATGCGACGTCTGGCATCGAGAACAGCGCATTGAAGTAGGCCGCCAGCTCCTCTCGGGTGCTGATCACCAGCCCGGCCGCCGTATCCTCAAAGACGAACCCGTCGCCATACAAACCGACGAGCGACTCAGCATCCAGCGCTTCGAGGGCGTGGGCCGCTGCCTCCAGGTGATCGTCCATCGTCAAACCTCACCGCACGTCAATGGCGCTTGCGCCCGATGTAATCGGCCACCGCCTCGGCGCGTCGCCCCAGGCCATCATGGGGCTCGCGGCTATCCCTGACCGGCCCCAGCTGCCCGGCGTCGTCACTTGGGCCCGCCCGCCCCAAGAGCCTGGCGCACCGGGACGAGTAGGAGATGAGGGGCCACAATCCGGGCCGACAAACGTCATCCAGGGGTCGTCGCGCGTGAACCGGCGTCGGGGATGACCGCAGCGGGAGGGTGCAACGATGGCAGCCGCGTGCTGAGACAGCGAGAGAAGGACCAGGGCACCCCAATTGACGGCTGCTCTGAGCCACACCCGCGGTCCGCGACATCGCCGCGACGAGCCACAGGAGGTTGACGTGGGACGGATCGTCGTCATGAACCAGGTGACCCTCGACGGGGTGATGCAGGGGCCGGCGCGGCCGGGAGAGGACACCCGGGGCGGGTTCACCCGCAGCGGCTGGGGCAGCCGATCCGCCCAGTCACCCGAAGAACTGACCAAAGCGATGGGCGAGCGAATGTCCGCTGGCGGCGGCTTGAATGGGTGGCTGTTCGGGCGCTGGACGTATCTGGACCTGCTGGCGGTCTGGAACGAACGGGGCGGCCTGTTCAAGGACGCCCTCAACAACGCACGCAAGTTCGTCGCCTCCACGACGCTCGAGGAGCCGCTGCCGTGGCCGAACTCGACGCTCCTGCGCGGTGACGTCCCGGACGCCGTGGGCGACCTCAAGGCCCGAACCGATGGCGTGCTCGCGATCATGGGCAGCGGCGAGCTGATCGCTTCGCTGATGGCGGCCGATCTGATCGACGAGTACCTCCTCATGATCCACCCGCTGGTGCTCGGCAGCGGACGGCGCCTGTTCCCGGAGGGCATGGAGGCGACGCTCCGACTCGCCCAAGGCGCGATCACATCCGACGGCATGGTGATCGCCAGCTACGAGCCCGTGAGGGACTAGGAGGCTCACGCCGACGGCCGGCCTCTGGTAGAGGCACCGCTCGCTCAGGAGCTTCGACCGGGCGACGCGCTTCGCACACATGGGCCGATCGACCGACGGCGCAGCCCGGTCCCATGCGATCGGGCCGCGTCAGGCGGGGTGGCAGTCTCGCGGGCCTAGAATGGGCAGCGGGAGCAGGTCTCGACAAGGGGGTCAGCGTGCGGCGGTTTGTCACCTCGGAAGATGGCACCAGGATCGCCTACGAAACGGCCGGCGAGGGGCAGACCGTGCTGATCGTCCTCGGCGCTCTGAACTCAAGGAAGTCTGGCATCAAGCTCGCCAGGCTCCTCGCATCCAAGCTCATGGCCGTGACCTACGACCGACGCGGACGCGGCGACAGCTCGGACTCCGGGTCATCTTCGCCCGAGCGTGAAGTCGAGGATATTGCGGCGCTCATCGATGCGGTCGGCGGACCGGTCTGCCTGTACGGTCATTCTTCCGGTGCGGCCCTTGCGATTGCGGCCGCAGTCAGGCTGCGCAAGCAGGTCACTAAGCTGGCCATCTACGAAGCGCCCTACTCGTTGGACAGCGCCGCGCGAAGGGCCGCCGAGGAGTACTACGTAGCGCTCACGCGGGCGCTCGCGTCTGGACAGAACGGCGAAGCCGTCGCCCTGTTTGTCCGATCTGTGGGGGTGTCTGACGCCCAGGTTCAGGCCATGCGATCGATGCCGATGTGGAACGGGCTGGAGAAGCTGGCCCCAACGCTCATCTATGACAGCGAAGTCCTTGGCAAGGGGCACGCGCTGCCGGGGGCTCTCCTTGCGCGTGTCAGGACGCCAACACTTGTCATGCACGGCGGTGCCGGATCTCCTGCCATGCGCGACGCGGCCAGGGCGATCAGCGAAGCCATCCCCAACGCCGAACTCCGCACGCTCGCCCGGCAGACCCATGGAGTGAGTCCGAAGGTCCTGGCGCCGGTGCTGGAAGGGTTCTTCGGATGATTGGAGGGGTTGACCACTCCGCGAGAGCCCACGGCATAGGGTTGCGGGTGGGCCCAAATGGCCGACTGGCAGCCACGGCGGCCCGGGTGCGCTCGCGCCGTCAAACCGAGCCCGATCGGCGGTGACGAGCTCGGCATGGTCGGGATCACGCTGCGGGAACCAGGCCCGACTCCATGACACGGTCGATTGGCAGAGACCATCGGCATACTGAAGGGACTGTGCAAGCCGTCATTCGGAGGACCTCGATGGCTGTCCGCGTTGACCTGAACATCTCCCTGGACGGCTTCGCGACCACGACCGACCAGACGCGCGAGAACCCGTTCGGGCCCGACTGGTCGCGCCTGGTCGAGGCCTACGTTGCGACCCGCACGTTCCGAGCCCGCGTGCTGCACGAGACTTCGGGCGAGGGAACGACCGGCGTCGACGACCAATACGCGCAGGCGTACTTCGCCGAGGTCGGTGCGGAGATCATGGGTGCCGGCATGTTCGGGCTCCACGCCGCCGGGGACGATCCGGACTGGCGCGGCTGGTGGGGCGACGAGCCTCCGTTCCACGTCCCGGTGTTCGTGCTCACCCACAGGCCGCGCCCGGTGCTCGAGATGGCGGGCGGCACGACCTTTCGCTTCCTCGCCGCGACACCCCGCGAGGCGCTCGACCTCGCGCTGGAGGCCGCGGGCGGCAAGGACGTGCGGATCGGCGGCGGCGCGACCGTGGCGCGCGAGTTCCTCAAGGCCGGACTCGTCGACCGGCTGCACGTCGCCATCGCCCCGGTCCTGCTCGGCCGCGGCATCCGGCTCTGGGACGACCTCCGCGGGTTCGAGGACGGCTACAGCGTGACGTCGAAGGTCGCCCCGAGCGGGAACACGCACCTGACCTTCTCGCGCTGAAACGTCCGGGTCTTCCGGCTCGTAGCCTCGACCGGGCCTCCCGCCTTGTGAGCATGGCCAAACGACCGATGAGGGGGGTGGAACTCCTCGTGGCATTCCTGGCCGCGGTCGTTATGGGCGTCCGGACTCGCGATGCCGGCGTTCGGCCGCCTGGGGCAGGGCCTCGCCTGTCGTCGTCACGCGCAGTCTCATGGCGGACGACGACGTTGCCGACCTGAGAGGATGCTCGAGCTCGTCGACTTCCACCTCCGTCGCGCCGCCGACCAGACCGTCGACCATGTCCCGCTCGCCGCTGGCGGTGCGTCGTTCGCCATCGGCAACTGCGCGGTGCTCTGCCGCTCCTGCAGCTCGACGAAGGGCGCGTCGACCGACCGGGGCGGGGTAGTCCTTGTGGAGACGCGCCCGCGCCCCGGTTGACGCCGACGCTCCGATCGAACCCGCGTCTCCCGGCTCGCAGCGGTCTACTCGGCGATGAACGTCACGCTGATCTGCTGAGTCTCGTACTCGACCGGGCTCGTGGGGGTCGCGCCCTCGCAGTCGAGGAACTGCGTGGCCACGCCGCACGGTGCGTACCAGTGGCCCGTGAACGTGTGGACGCCCGTCATCCCGCCCGGGAAGTTGAACGTCCACAGGTGAGTCAAGAGCCCGTCAGCTTCCTCACGCGTCTGATAGGTCGCCGCTACGACGGTGCCGTCGACTTCCAGGACGAAGTCATTTCGCCCGATCGCGGCGTCCTCATCGACAACAGCCTGGCTGCCATGCATGACGTAGAACGGGGTGTCCGCCGGGTACGACTGATCCACGCCGAACAGGCCGATCCGGTCGCCGGTCGGCGTTCGATCCTGAGCCAGCGCGGGCCCGGTCATGGCAGTCGCCAACAGCGCCGTGAAGCCGGCGAGCATCAGGATGCGTCGGGTGTGACGCATGCCCCTACCTCCTGGGACGACTCGGGCGGGTCGGTCTCGCCAGTGGCTCGACGCGGTCCGGGCGGCCAGGGTGTGGGCCGCGCGTCATCGCCTCCCGCGCCCCTCGGATCTTACGAACCGGTGGGCGGAGCACCAGTGCCGCCTGGCCCGGTGCCCGGGCGCACCGGATCGCCAGCGGAGCTTCCGTGCACGTCAACTCCGCCTCGCTGACTTGCCGCTGGCGATGCCCCGGATCACGTGGTCGGTCTTCGTCCGGATCACCGGACGCGGGGATCCAGGTTCGGAACAGCGAGCACCCAGCCCGCAGCCCGATCATGGGTTCCCCGGTACCCTCGACGTTCCACGCTGCGGCCAGACCGCCTCCGATGCGCCTGCAAGGAGAGGCGACGGATGCACGCCGACGAGGTCCGGTGTCCGCAGGCGCGTTTGCCACAACAGCCCTTGCACCGCAGGCAGGGAGGCACATGAAGCTGCTCCTCACGTCCGGGGGCGTCACGAACACGAGCATTCGCGACGCGCTGGTCGACCTGCTCGGCAAGCCGATCGCCGACTCGACGGCGCTGTGCATCCCGACGGCGCAGTGGGGCCACCCGATGTGCGGGCCGGCCTCCGCGCGGGGCTTCGTCACCGGCCTGCCCCCGTGGGGCGGCATGACCTCCCTGGAGTGGAGGTCGCTGGGCCTCCTCGAGCTGACTGCCCTGCCCACGATCGGCGCGGAGCGCTGGGTCCCATGGGTTCAAGAGGCGGATGCCCTGCTGGTGGATGGCGGCGACGCGACGTACCTGTGCCATTGGATGCGAGAGTCCGGGCTCGCGGACCTCCTGCCGTCGCTGCCCGACACCACCTGGGTGGGGGTGAGCGCCGGAAGCATGGTGATGGCGCCCCGGATCGGCGACTTCTTCGTGGAGTGGCCGTCCGCGCCGAACGACCGCACCCTGGGGATCGTCGACTTCGCGCTCTTCCCGCACCTGGACGTCTTCCCGACGAACACGCTCGCGACGGCGGAGCGCTGGGCGGCCGGCATCGGCGGCCCCGCGTACGCCATCGATGATGAGACGGCCATCCGGGTCGTCGATGGCATGGTCGACGTCGTCTCCGAGGGGACCTGGAAGCTGCTCGGCTCCTAACCTGGTGGTGGTTGCGCCTGGGGAGCCTCCTGTCGACCGCCTACGCGCTCGCCAGCACGCTGAACAGGTCGACGGACTCGACGCGCATGAACGGGGGTCGAGGGGCGGTGCGGGCGGCCTCGAGGCCGGCGCGCGCGGCCTCCTCGAACCTGAAGACCAGCACGTTGAGCGTCCCGCCCGCGCGGTCGCTCATCCACAGCGCCGAGACGAAGCCGGGCGCCTCGCGAACGCGCGGCGCCACGTTCGCGCCCACCATGCCCCCGCTTCCATCGATCTGCGCCGCATCGCCCGCCTCACGGACCACGACTGCGAACATGGGACGCTCCTTCGCCTATCATCACGCAAGCCAACGTGATTTCACATAAGGCAGAGTTGCACGAAATGACCGAGAGCGTCAAGCTCCGTCGTCGGTACCAGTCACCGCGGCGTGCCGCGCAGGCCGAGCAGACGCGGCGCGACATCTTGACGACCGCCGGTCTGCTGTTCCGCGAACGGGGCTACGGCGTCCCGCTGGCCGAGATCGCGAACGAGGCTGGCGTCGTGGTCGAGACGGTCTACCGGATCTTCGGCAGCAAGGCCGCGCTGTTCAGGGCAGCGCTGGAGGCCCTGCTTGCGGGCGGCGCCGGCCGGGCCGAGATCCCCATCGATGAGCGGCCGGCGATCCGCGCCATTCGCGACGAGCCGGATCCGCGCAAACAGGTGGCGGGCTATGCCGCGACGCAGCCCGGGATCCACCGCCGTGCCGGTCCGCTCCTGCGCGCCCTGCGTGACGCGAGGGGGACGGATCCGGAGCTGCGGCGGCTGTGGGACGAGACGGAGGCCTGGCGGTTCGACGGCCAGCGACGGTTCGTGCGGATGCTCGCCGACCGGGGGGCGCTCAGGCCCGGCCTCGCCGTCGACGCGGGGATGGACATCGCGTGGACCCTGTGCTCGCTCGCGGTCTACGACTCGCTGGTCCTCGGTCGGGGCTGGGGCGACGAGCGCTATCAGGCCTGGCTGACCGACACCCTTATCCGGGAACTGCTCGCTACGGGTGCTCCTGGCGGCTGAGCAGCGGACAAGCACAAGCCTCCCAACGCGCGACTCCATGACACGGTCGATCGGCCGAGACCATCGACATACCAAAGGGACTGTGCGAGCCGTTTGGACCGAAACGGGTGATCGGATTCGTCCGAAGCACGCAGCATTCGGGCAGCGCCGGTCGCCCGGTCTTGTGGCGGCGAACGGTCAGCGCAGCACCGCGTAGGTGCAGACGAGACGCACCTTCGCGACGTCGAACTTCACCGACGAGCCGTCGTTGATGGCCAACACCACCGCTCGGGCGACGCGGCTCCGCTGGTGGGTCGCGAGATTGCCACGGGTCGACCACCAGCGGTAGCCCGGCCCAATGGCCTTGGTGAGGTCGTAGGAGTCCACGTCCAGGTAGCTGCCGCGCGACGGTTGCCAGACGCCCTCCCACGCCTTGCGTCCGTTGGGCGATCGCCCGAGGCCCTTGAAGGTCACCGACTTGTACACCGTTGCCGACGGCAGGGTGAACGTGTACCCCACACCCACCCAGCGCGAGCCAGACGTCACCTTGATGCCGCGGTAGTACGCGGACCGCGTGGAGATCGACCCATTACCGGGGTCGCCACGGAACGAGTACTGGCGCCCGTACAGTGTCTTCGATGCCGTGTAGGAATAGAGCCGCTTCCACGAGACGGTGGTGTAGGCAACGGCGACGAGGCGGTTGCCCAGCTGGTCCTGAAGGGTCTGGACAACCTTGTACCTGCCGGCCGCGACGCGCGTACCCGACGCGGTACGGCCGTTCCACGTCACGCTGTACGACCCGCGCCGCAAGCTGATGTCGAACGCGCGCACCTTCCTGTCGGTGGTCGCGTTGCGGATCACGATCTTGACCGTGGCCGATTCGGCGAGCGTGCCGCGGGCGCGGACGGTGTCCTTGTACCCGTCCCTGTAGGGGTAGAACTTCGTCGCGCTGACGCCCAGATCGCTGGCGCTCACGGCGGTGTCCGGCGGGCCGACCCTGAGGGTCAGATCCAGCAACGACGGCGGGTAACCGTCCTGCGCTGCGACCATGAGGTAGTAGGTCGTGCCGATGAGACCGGGGAACAACACCCGCGACTGCTGGGTGCCGTTCCAGTCGTCGTTGCTTTCGACCAGCGTCAGGCTGCCCGGCGCCCCCTTGAACACGCACAGCACCGTCGCGAAGTTGCTCCCGGCCGTCGAGACCTCGTACTGGGTGCTCACCGACGGGGCGAACCGGTACCAGGCGGTTGCACCGTGCGACAGGCACGGCGGGTCCGAGGGATCGGAGGTGATCCCCGAGGCATCGACCAGATGGTGGAACGGGACGGCATCGATGACGACCGCATCGGCGATCGCGTCATGGGTCGCCATGCCTATCACCGCGTTTCCGCCGAGGAGAACCTGCGCACCCCGCGGTCCAACGGAGCCTGGGCCGCTTTCGCGTCCACGGCAACTTCCAGGGCGGCTGTTGAGCGCCAGGGTTAGCGTCGGTTGTCCCCGGGGTCCGACGGGTTGTAGTGGCGCTCGGCAAGGCAGGCCGGGCAGGTGTCGCCGCCGGTCTCGACCGAGCGGCTACAGCCGCACCAGCAGGCGCAGTTCTCGTTGCCGTCGAGCCAGCCGTCCGCGTAGGCGAGGCTCAGCCCCTCCGGGCTGTCGATGTCGTACAGGTCGTCATCATCGTCGTCGAACATGGCGTTTCTCAAGGCGTATCCTGCTCCACCCTCGCGACACCTTGGCTGTCACGATCAGGAGTACGGGGTTATCGACGTCCGCAAGCGAGGACACGGAGGGCGTCGGCCGCCTCCGCCTCGCCCAATAGCGCTCGGTGCGCGGGACGAGCCGAGGGTTGGCTGGTCGTCCCGAGCCTGGAGGCCGGGTAGTCGCCTCGCTTTCCTGCTCGGTGCCGGCCGACATCAGTTGGCTCCCGGTGGCCTCGAACAGAGGTCAGTCCAAGGGATCCCATCGAAATGGGCATCCATGTCCCGCCAGAGGTTCATGCAGGCGGCGTCGGTGTGCATCGCGAAATGCTCTCGCTCGTAGGCCTCGAGGTTCTCGTATTCGGCGACCATCAGGAACTCGTTGAAGCGGCCGACTGCGGCCTCCCACAGCTGGAACGGAACGAGGCCTTTCGCCTGCAGCATCGCGTTGAGCTCCTCGAGGAGGGTGCGGACGTCAGCGAAGTGGCCCATCCGAACCTGGACGTGAAACTGGTAGCGATACACGGTGACCTCCGTAGTGGCATCGGCACAGGCGGCGGAAGGCCGCCCGCATCAACTGCCTTGCTTCGTGACGGGTCGGCCAGCTGGCCCGGCCGAGCGTCGGGCCGCCACGGTCGGCGTGCACCGATCCGTGGACCGACCATCTCCATGCCGTATCGGGACTCAATCTCGGCGATACGAGATTCGTCGGGGACGCCGTGCCGTGGGAGCCCCGAGAGGCTCCGCCACCTCACCGTGTGTCGCAACTATCCGTCGCTCCGGGCGAGAGATCATTTCGCCGAATCGCACGACCGTGCCGCGTGGGGCCGCGTCCTGCGAGGAGCCGTCCTGCACGAGGTTCACTCGTGGGCGCTGGCGGGCTGAGGCGCGCCGACCGGGTCGACATCCTCAAGGCCCCATCGAGTGCGTCAGAGGACGCCGGCGAGCCCGCCTCGGCGACGGACTGCGCCAGGATCGGCTCCTCCCGCAGGTTGCAGTGGCGCGCCCGAAGGTGTCTGAGCCCACGACGTAGGTGACAGCTGATTGGAGCGCAGCCGTCTACTCGGGTTGCGCCGGTACCCGCACCCAGTTCTGGCGCGCATAGGCGAGCTCGAACCCCGTCCGCACCATGTTCCGGTACGAGTGGTTCAACGGGTTCTTCTCGGCCTCCTCACCGGTCTCGGTGATCGCCAGTCGACAGCCGCGGTCGCGAGCGTCGACGAGGCGCTGCAGGAACATCGCCGTCTGCCAGCCTCGCCCTCGGGACGCCTCGAGCGTGCCACCGTAGCCCAGCCAGGCGACATCGCCCTCGAGGCGCATCGCTGCCGTGCCCACGGGCGTATTGCCCTCGAACCCGAGGTAGTGGATCCAGCCGACCCTGCCGATCGTGGCAGTGGCGATGGGCCGAATGGGCTCGGGCATCTCGAACGCGGCCATCACCACGTCGCCCCAGGCTTGCGCCTGTGAGGCGCCGATGCGTTCGATCCGGAGCGTCGGGTTCGGCGTCCCGATCTCCTGGAGGTCGTGCCACAGCTTCACCCAACGGGCGCCTGCGACGTAGCCGCGAGCGTTCAGCCACCCGACCAGCTCGTCCGGCCGCGCACCGGGGGCGACGTGGACGACGGACTGACCGAGGCCCAGGTGCACGAAGAACTGGGAGGCGGACTCGACGTCGTCTTCCGTCGCCGGCTGCGCTGTTCCAAGCCCGACGACACGGTTGAAGAACCCGAAGTCGATCGCCGTCAGCGCGAATGCGACTGCCCCGCCGATCGCGGCCGAGGTGGCGCCCGCGGGGTTGGCCTGGACCTCGGCCGCCGCCCCGAAACTGTCGCGGTACGCGAGCGCCTCCGACATCTCCAACCAGTAGGCAAGGTCCGGGTCGAGGTGCGGGCCGCGGGCCGCCGGGACGCTCATCTCGCACTCCTCGCCAAACGACGCCACCACGAAGCGCAACAGTGGGTCACGGTGACTGTAGGGGATCGCGGTCGCGTTGGAATGGTGTCCTCGTCCCCGGATCGGAGAAGACGGCCGGCCGCCGCCTTGGGCTGTCGCACCGACCGTCAAGCACCACCTGGCGGAGCCCGGCCCCAGTGGGGGCGGAGACGACGGCGCAGCTCGTGTGGATCCTCGGGCCGCGGCTGCCCGAGCCCGAGAGCCTGGCGCAACCGGAAACGGATCTGCTTGGCAATAGTTCGCGAGTGAGGGATGATCCGCGCCAGGGCGGAGGAGGCGGGGCTTGTCAGCGAGTCCCACCGGCACGGTGTCCCCATCGCGGTCGCCCGTCTCGTGCCGGATGCCAATGGCGAGACCGACCCCGGCCGGAGGAGGTTCTCCTATGCCCGGTCCAAAGGGTGCTCGGGGGCCGATCCCGATCGCGCGAGCAATCCGCGCCTGGCTCTCGCTTGGGCCCCATGTCGGCACCGTGCGGCGCGTCGTCGCACCACTGCTGGGCGCTGCGCTCGTGTTGGCCATGGTCGCTCCGGCTGCGCTGGCCGATCGGAGCTATCACACCGACCGCGTCGAGGTCACCGTGACGGCGGCAGGCGCACAGGCCGACTACCCGGCGCTCCGCCATGGGCAGGTCCTCAACATCCACGCGAGCGGCCCGACAGTGTTTGCCCTTGAGCAGTACATGCTCGCCGGGGCGAAGCCGGACACGGATTACGCGGTCGTGCTGAGCCTGCAGGCGGGGGACTGCGCCGGGCCCTTTGCGATGCTGTTTCCGAACGGGCTCGTCCTGACGACCAATTCAAACGGCGACGCACACGGGCAGGTGCGCTTCACACCTGACGAGGTCGGATCATTCGGCCTCCATAACACCGACTGGGGCATCACGTGGACGTTCGTCGCCGCGAACAACATCGTCGCCTATGCGTCCGCGTGTTCGAACGTCCATATCGACTGAACCCGAACCATCTTCGCAGCGCAAGAGCGCGGCACAGATGACGCGGATGATCGACCTGCCGCCCGACGCCTGGCCTCGCGAAAGGATCCCGACGCTCCTGGCGACCGCGACGTCCTGCGCCCGCCGCGGTGGCGGAGGCGATGCACGCGCCGATCCCGGGGTCGCAGCTCGTCTTCGTGCCCGGGGTCGGCCACGGCCGATCACGGTGCGGCGCGCCGACCCTGGAGCCATCCGAGCGGTCCGCAGGGCATAGCCGAGGCTCTGCAGGCCCCAGCATGAGCCCTACGCCGCGAAGCCGGCGTCGCCTCCCTCCGTGGTGTGCGTGCCAGACGCCTCCGCACGCGCCCAGAGCTGGCGGAGCGCGGCTGCGAACTTCGCCGGCTGCGAGCGCTGCGGCGGGTTGAAGTGGTGGACGTCCGGGTAGGCCTGGATCCAGAGGTCGGGCAGCAGACCGGCTAGGAGGCGGACACGGCGCACCATGAACTCCGCGGTCAGCAGCCCGTAGGCGAGATAGACGGGGAAGGTGCACCGACGGAGCGCTTCACGGTCGCCGGACTCCGCAGTGAAGGCCCTCATCATCGCCGCGAGGCCGGCCGGACGCGTCGCCATCCAGGGCGGCGGAGGACCAGGTGGCGGGGCCGGGGGCTCGACGCCCGGTCGGAGCTGCGCGCGGGTGAACTCTCGAAGGACCTGGTCCGGGGGCAGGTCCCGAACCGCATCCATCTCAGGGCGGTCGGCGCGCTCGTCCGGCTCCCACCGTCCGGGGACGTTCGCCGGCTCAAACACCGCCAGGCTCCGGAGCCGCTCTGGGTGCTGGGCAGCGAAGGCAAGGCAGACGGCCGCGCCGCCCGAGTAGCCGACCAGGTGGAACGTCGCGAGCCCGGCGGCATCGATCGCCCGTCGGAGGCCGTCGACCTCGATCTGGATGGAGTAGTCGACCGGCGGCGCGTCCCCTGCGTACAGCTCGAGGTCCTTGAGGAGCGGCGCGATCTCGGCACCCAGCTCGGCCAGGAGGGGCGCGTACGACGGCGCGACAGGCGTGACGCCGCCGGGTACGAACACGACTGGGAGGGCGACGGACGCCATGGCGCGGACCTCCAACCGGGCCGGGCGAGCGGGACGGCCCGCCTGCTGCGTGGGCATGGTGCCGAAGACACGGGCGGTGGTCAACGGGTCGGTGGCCGATTGCCTCTTGCCATGGCGGATCTTCCGTTGCCGCCCGCCCCTGGGACCATCGAATCCGTGCGCCGATCGGCGCGACAGGCGAGCAGATGACCGAGATCGGCGATGGCGCTCAGGACGCGGCGCGACTGAACGTCACATGGACGACGCCACTGGGCGAAGCGGTGGCCTCGATCGCGTAGTCGTCCTCAAGGCTCTCCAGCCCGTCCCACAGGCGCACGCCCCGGCCGAGCAGAAGCGGCACCACGACAACGTGCATGTGGTCGACGAGTCCAGCCTTCAGGAACTCCCGGATCGTGCTGGGGCCGCCGCCGATGCGGACGTCATGGTCGTTCGCGGCCTCGCGGGCCCTCTCGAGTGCATCGGCGGGCGTCGCGTCGACGAAGTGGAAGGTCGTGCCTCCCTCCATCTCGAGCGGCGGACGGGTGTGGTGGGTCAGGACGAAGACCGGAGTGTGGAACGGCGGGTTCGGGCCCCACCAGCCCTTCCACTCGGGGTCCTCGTGCCAGCCGGGATAGCCGAACTTCCCGGCGCCCATGATCTCTGCGCCGACCCCGGGATCGTGCAGTCGCAGGAACGCGTCGTCGATGCCGCGGCTGCCGCCTGTCTCGCCGACCATCTCGTGCCACCAGCGGGTGGCGAACATCCACTCGTGGAGCCGTTCACCCGCGTGGCCGAAGGGCGCCTCGAGGCTCAGCCCTTCGCCGGTGCCGAACCCATCCAGGGAGACTGAGAAGAACTGGACGCGTGCGAGTGACACTGTTCGTGCTCCTCTCGTTCTGGCCGGTCAGCCCTCGCCTGCGTGGGGCCTATGTACAACCGCCCGTCCGTCACGGGGTGGGCCGTTCGGCGGGTGGGCCGGACAGGACCGTCGGCACGTAGTCCAGCAGCTGGATGCGGCCGTCGAACGTCCGACTGGCAACCATCTCGAGGGCGACGTCCGGGTAATCGTCGTAGATCCGGTCACTACCCGTTCGCCCGGTGATCACGGGGAACACGACGACCCGGAAGCGGTCCACCAGGCCAGCCTCGAGCAGCGACCGGCACAGGGTGAGGCTGCCGAGGGTGCGCATCGGCGTCGGTTCATCCCGCTTCATGGCGCGCACGCTCGCGACTGGGTCACTGCGGACCAGCCGGGTATTGGGCAGGGCGAGGGGTTCCTGCAGGGTCGACGAGAACACGACCTTGGAGGCGTTCGCGATCTCCTCGATGCTGGCGGCCTCGTCGCTGGCCGGGTCGAACGCCGATGCCCCCAACGGCTCCGCGAACCCCGACATCTGTCGGTAGGTCGTTGCCCCCATCAGGATCGTGTAGTCCCGCGCCGGCTGCTCGGCGAGCCAGGCGAGGTACTCGGGACCCTGGAGGCCCCACCACCCGGGCCAGCCCTCGGCAGCGCCGTAGCCGTCAAGCGACGTGATGAAGTCCACCATCAGTTGCTGCATCGTGTTGCTCCTCCCATGGTCGAAGTGTTGACCCGGCCGGTGCGCGCCTTCGATTCTGCTCGCGAACGAGGTCGGCGAGACTCTGACCCGGGTAGCGAGGCTGGCGCTAATGGCGGACCGGGCGCGATCCGTACTCTCGGAGGTGCGCCCCATGATCCGAACCGGCGGCTTCACGCACGTGCGGCTAGTGATCGTCACGGCCGTCATCCGCCCCATCTGAGCACCAGCGCCAACCGCTGAGCCAGCGGCATGACGAGCGACAGGGGGTCGCCGGACGTGTTTGTCAGCACGGCGATGGCAATACCTTCGCTTGGGATGACGCTCAGCACCGATGAGTACCCGCCGTCGTCCCAGCCCCCGCTGCCCACCGTGGGCACCCCGTACCCCTCGGCTTTGTTTGGCTGGTCGAACACACCCAGCCCGTACGGACCCCTGTCGCCGTCGACGAACGTCGTCATCGCCTGCAACGAGGTCGTCGACACGATGGCCCCGCCGAAGAGCTGGTAGCCCCACAGGGCGAGGGCGCCGGAGTCGCTGGCCATGCAGCCGGAGCCATTGCCCTCACTGACCTCCGCCTCGGATGGAAGATAACCGCCCCCGCGGGCGAGGATGTCGGGCCGCAGCCGGCCGTAGACGTGCGGCAGCGCGGACGGACCAGTCGGCTTCTCCTCAGGCTGGTACACGAGCGTCGCAAAGCGCGGATCAGCGAGCACGCCCGAGCGCAGGCCCGCCGCCGTGCTCTGGCCGGTCACCTGGGCCACGACCAGGCTCAGGAGCATGTAGTCGGAATCCTCGTAGACGAAGTGATCGCCGGGCTTCGATCGATCGGCAGGCACCGTTGCGAGGACCTCCCGCACGCTCCAGTCGAGCATCAGATCAGCGGTGTAGTCGGTGCTGTTGAGAGCCGGGTCCGGGATGCCGCTCTCCATTGCCAGCAGATTGCCGATCGTCGCGCCATTGGTGTCGAACGCGAAGTCCTTCGGCAGCCGGGCAGACAGCGGGTCCGACAGCGCGAGCTTCCCCTGGTCGGCGAGGAGCATGATCTCGGCCGCGATCACGGTCTTCGTGATGCTGGCGATGGCGAATTGCGAGCTGACCTGGACAGGATGCTGGTCGTCGGCCAGCCCCGCCGCGCCTGACCAGGCCCCTTGACCGGCGACGACCACCGTTGCCGCCACCCCTGGCAGACCGGGGATCGCCTGGTCGAGGATCGCCTGGAGAGCTGACGCCGTCCGGGCCGGCAAGGCATTGGCAGGCGCGGCCGGGAAGTGTCCCAGGCCATACGTGCCCGGAGCTGCCGCCGACGATGGTGACGCCGCGGATGCCCCGGACCTCCCGGACGCCCTGGCATCTGGCGACCCCTGGGCTTGAGCCGAGGCGCTCGGCGTCGGACTGCCGGACGTCGCCGCGCCCCCGCAGCCGCTGCTCGAGGTCATCAGGACCAGCAGAACGACCCAACCCGCGCGCCGCATCCTCGCCACCCTCCAGCTCGGCAGACGACCCCACCGCTCGTCCGTCCAGAGCCACGACGGGCGCGAAGCGTTCCATCTCGGCGGACCGACGGGCGCTCACGTCGATCGGCCGCGGGCGAATGCCACGTGCGCAGCGGGGGTCAGCCCCAGTGACCCGCCTCGATCGACCTCAGGATCGCGTCGACCTCAGACTGGACGCTGGGCGGGGTATCCGGAAACGTCGCGGCGTCGATGACCAGGCCACCAGGCGGACTTGGCGAAGCCTCGACCGAGGCGCCGTCGATGCCGATCGCCCATACGAGGTCATGCTGCCCTGGGGCCGCGCCGGGCCGCGCTTTGGCCTCCGGTCCCCAGCGGCGGAACTCGCCGCGGTCGCACCTTGTGAGGTCGATCGCCCCGGGTACTGTCAGTTCGACCGAGGTGCCGGGCCACCGGTTGGCCGTGAGGAGCGTGTTCGCGGGCCGATCGAGCAGCTTCGGCGGATCCCCTGATGGCTGTCGCGCCAGGGCATCGATGAAGGCGGCGGCGGCGGTGTCCACCGGGACCGGGGAGCCGCCGTCGCTCGGAAGTGGCCTGGATGCACCAGCCCAATGGCACGGATCCGCATACGCGTCCAGCGGCCCGCCGTAGAAGAAGACCTCGGCTGCGTCGGTCGGGCCGGTTCCGCTCCTGGTGATGGATCGACCGGTCCACATCCACCCCCCAGGAACCGTGAATCGCACGTTGAACCCCTGATCGTCGAGCCCGAGGATGTCGTAGGTTCCCGGCGCGAGCTGCCCAGCCTGGACTTCCGGGACCTGCCCTGACCGTTGCGGCGCGGTGGGGCTGGACGTCAAGGACGACGGTGCCTCCCAGGCCGGAGTCGGCGACGGCCCTGCCACGGTGGCGGCCGGCGTCGACGCTGGCGTCGAGGTTCGGATCCACTGCCAGTCACCGCTGGGCGGGGCTGCGAGGCCGAGGGCATCCACGAGGATCGCCTCGCTGCCGGACCCGTCCGCGGCAACGCTGGCCAACGAGGGGAAGACCCCTGGGCCCGGCACGAGCGCCAACAGCCGACTTCCATCGGGCGACCAGCGCGGGATGCCCGGGCCGGGATGGGTTACGGGCTCGATGGTCCGGGCGTCAGCGGTCACGACGTCGATGACCTCCAGCCCTGCCCCGGATCGATCACCCACCCCGCGCTTCCAAACGGCGATCCGCTGGCCGTCCGGAGACCAGACGGGAGAGGCGTACCCGTCGGACTCCCGCGGAGGCGGAAGCGGCGCCAGCAAGCGTGACCCGGTCCCATCGGATGCAACGATGTACAGACCGTGCGTGGCCACGATCGCAACCTCTGACCCGTCGGGCGAAAAGGCCGCGTCGCTCCCTGGGGCCGCGACCTCGGTCGTGAACGGCCGGGGCAGTGACCCATCGAGCGGCACCAACCACGGCAGTGCGACGATCGCCTTGGCGTCGGGCGACCATGCGAGCTCGCCAAAGCCAGCCGGGAAGTCCGGGATCGTGACGGTTTGGAGGAGCCGGCCATCCACCGCGTGGAGCTCCAGCGGGTACGAGGCCGGCAACGGGTCCGCGGAGTCGATGGAGACCGAGGCGATACGGGAGGAGTCGGGCGCCCACATCGGGTCACGACCCACAAACGAGCCGAGCCGATGACCAGCCGCGTCCGTGACCACGATGGCGCTGCCGTTGGCCTCGAACAGGAGGTACCTGCCGTCTGGAGACCAGCGCGGGAAGGAATACTCCGGACCGGGGCCCGTCGCATCGCCGTCTGCAATGCGGACGGGCGAGCTGCCGTCCGCCTTCGCGACATAGATGTCGCCGTCCGCGGCGTAGGCCAGGCCACCAAGGTGCCACACCGGCGGAACCGTGAGCCGGGCGCCCGCAGCGAGAGCCCCAAGAATCACCGCGACGACGAGGAGGGCCAGCACCAGGATCACCGCCGGCCAAGCTCGCCGGAGGGGCCAGGCCAGCACGGCGGGCCGGTGCGGCGACGTGCCGACCCAGTCGAGGCCGATGTTCGCCCGCCAGCGGGGCAACGGTCGCCGTCGGGTCGAGGCCGTGATGGCCTGGTCGAACCGGCCCGCCGGTTGCGGCTCCGATGCCGCCTCCCGCATCCAGGCGGACAGGCGCCGATCGAGCGCGTCGTGCTCGGTCATGCCGGCACCTCCGTCCCCAGCTCCGGTGTGCGGCTGTCGGCCTCGAGGGCAGCCCTGAGCGCCTGCGTCGCCCGGCTGAGGCGTGACTTCATCGTCCCGAGAGGGACTCCGAGGACGGCCGCCGCCTCGACGTCCGAGAGCTGCAGATAGTGGTGCATCACGAGGACGGCCCGCTGCTGCGGTTGCAGGCGCCGGAACGCGCGTTCGAGCTGGTCGCGGGCATCGGCCGTTGCGAACGCATCTCGTTCGTCCGCCAGGTCGTCGTTCGCCACAGGGATCTCGATCACGCGGCTTCTTCCGCGCCGCGCCTCGCGATACGAGGCATGGACCGTGAGTCGGTTCAGCCAGGCGTCGAAACGGTCCGGATCCCGGACGGCTCGAACATGGAGCCAGGCGGAGGTCATCGCCTCCTGCGCCGCGTCCGCTGCTGCTTCTTCGTCGCGCAGGATCAGGCGGGCGATCGCGATGAGCCGGGGGTAGGCGGCGCGACCGAGCGCGACGAAGGCATCGTGGTCGCCTCGGACAGCTTGCTCGACGAGCGCTCGTTCCATCGGGTCACCGGCTCAGGGTGAGGCGTGCATGGCCGCCGTCACCATCATGAGCCAGGAAAGGCACCGGCCGTTCCATCTTTGCCTCGGATGATGCCGGCGCTCCCGGAGCTCAGGACGGTGAGGTCGGTCTCGCGGCTACCTTGAGTCCCGGCGGGCACGCTGCCCTCGGCTTCCGCCGCCTGCCGGCGCCGCCGCACACCTTCGAGTTCGACCCCGAGCGCATGCCCGGGTCGTCGGCCTGTTCGAGCGATACGCCCTTCAGCACGCGACGCCTACCGACGCGTGCTCGTGCCCAGCCTGACGAGCAGCTCTTCGAGCTGGTCGAACGTCTCGGGATTCCAGCTCGTCGCCCCGGACGCGACCGCGTCGTCCAGCGCCTCCTTCGAGGGATAGAGGTCGTGGACGACCAACCGTGTCCGGCCGTGATGCTCCTCGAAGGTCGCGGTCGTTACGACGTGCCCGCCGTCACCCTCCTCGTTGGTCCAGACCAGGCGCGACGGCGGCGTCACCTCGAGGTAGCGGCCGAAGAACGCCATCGGTTCCGCGGCCCCATTGTCGAACGTGAGCCGGTAGCCGCCGCCCACGCGTGCATCGATCTCGCACGACAGCAGCGTCAGGCCCAACGACTTCGGGACCCACCACTGCCGGAACAGGTCGGCGTCGGTCCACGCCTCGAACACGCTGGGCGGCGGGCCGTCGATCGTCCGCGTGACGACGAGCTCGCGCTCCGACGTCCGCTCGACCGTCGTGCGGTCCTGGGTGGCGGGGGGCTCAGCGGCGCTTCGGGTGTCCATCGACATGCTCCTTCCTTCGTCGCTCCGCGACGACCTGCTCCAACTCGTCGAACCGGGCGTCCCACATCCGGCGCTGTTGCTCGATCCACGCGGTCTCGTCCTCGAGCCGGCGCGGGCCGAGCCGGCAGGTCCGCACGCGCCCGACCTTCTCGGTCGTGACGAGCCCGGCCTGTTCCAGCACCCCGACGTGCTTGCGCATGCCCGTGAGGGTCATGCGGAACGATCCGGCCAGCTCCGTGATCGACGCGTCGCCCCGTCCGAGCCGCTCCAGGACGCCACGGCGGGTGGCGTCGGACAGCGCGGCGAACGAGACGTCGAGTCGACCATCGGGATACTGAACCATCTGGTTCACTTTATACGCCCGTCGATCGCCGGATGCAAGCCCTGTTCGAGCAGGGAGTGGATCGGGCCGCGCGCCGGCGCCACGATCACCCGACACGATGCGCGCCGTTAACCCTTCGGCGGCCCCGCGATGAACGCGGTCGACCTCCTCCTGGCCTTCCTCGCCGGCGTGGTCATGGGCGGCGCCCGCGACGGCTTCGTGCTCCCGCTCCTCGTCGATCAACCAGGCCCGGGTCGATCGCCAGGTTCGCGAGTTCGCGCTGGAGCGTGCCGGCGGGCGTCAGGGCGACGAGGCGTACCTCGCGCGCCTGAAGGTGCTCCGCGGGCAGCGGGATGCGATCGTGGAACGAACGGCCCGCGGCCTACGGACGCCATAGGGGCATTCGGATCCCGATCGAGTGGGCAGCCTTACTCAGGCGGGTCGGATGACCCGAAGGCCGCGGCCTGCTGCGGCACTCGCCAGACGCTCGTCGTAGGTCACAAAGACTCGCAGATCCGAACCGAACTGCTCGGCGCTCGCGAGGTGGTTGGCGTCCAGCGATCGCAGGTCGTCCGGCGCTCGACAGGCCGCGGACGGCATCGCCGGTCTACGCGTACCTCAGAACGGCCATCAGGGCCAGGATCGTGACGATGCCACCAAGCTCGATCGCGAAGCCGATGCGGAGCCGATGGACGGTCAAGCGCAGCTCGCGGCTGGTGCCGCCCGCGAGCGTGGACGACCACAGAGCTGGGTTGTTCAGGAGCTCGTGCGCTGCCGGGCTCGTCACCCGGCCTCCCACGACGAAGACCGCGATCGCGGTTACGACCGCCGCCAGCCAGACGATGCGGTATGGGGTTCCGAGGGCTTCGATGCTGCGGATGGGCCCAACGATGACACCGCGCGCAATGCCGGTCGCGGAGGCCACCACGGCCGCTCCGACCATGACCGGCTCCGGCCCCAGGATCAGGCGGCCGATGAGCTCGCGCTGCTGGTCAGTGGGCCGACTGAAGACGTAGGGGATTAGGACGAGGTTCGCGAACACAGAGCCGCCGAGCCACGCCGACCCACCCAGGATGTGCAGGAACTGCGTGATGGTGAGGCCGATGTCCATGGGCGCCGACCACCTGCCCGGTCGCGGTGCGGACGATGATGCGGGGAGCAGCGTGATCCAAGCAGCCGACTACCGCGGGAGCCCGGAGGCGGTGCCGCCCTCGACTCGAGGCGCGCCCGATACGCCGGCAGGAACGCCGCGCGCGCTGCGGCCGTGGCTCCGCTTCCCTTCGAGGTCCAGCTCGGGAACTCGGCCGACGAGGTGTGGCTGTCGGCCCCGTCTTCCGACCAGCAACATCGCTCCCAGCGCGAGGATGGCAACACTGGTCGGTAGCACGGCGGTCAGCACGATGTCCCGCGCCGGCCAGCCGAAGGACAGCATGGCCCCGCCCGCCGCGGGCCCCACGATCGAGCCGATCCGTCCAAGCGCGGCCGCCCAGCCGACGCCGGTCGCGCGTAGCTCGGCCGGATAGAGAGACGGCGAGCGCGCTCTGGCCGACCGAGCCGCTGATCAGGCCGGCGCCGGTGCCCGCGATGAGCAGCAGGACGAGGCCGCGCGGCACGCTGACCTGGCTGAGCGCGGTGATGCACATGATCGCGGACAGCGACGTCAACATCAGCACGCGCTCGACGCCCAGCCTGCCGACGACGGCCACGATGAGGATGCTGCCGGCCAATCCGCCCACGCCGGAGGCGGCGGCGCCGAGCGGCGCCTGGTCCGGCGAGAAGCCGAACTCCGTCAGCAGGGTCGGGATCCAGAAGGCCAGGGCATAGGCGGCCAGGAAGACGAGGAACGCGAACAGCCACAGCAGCCCCGTACGGACCCCGAGCCCGTCCCTGAACAGGGCCGCGATCGGATTGCCCTTCACCGGCGGCGCGGACTGCGCCCGCGTCATGGCCCCCGCCTTCGTGGCCAGCACGCGACCGAACGCCGGCAGCAGCAGCAACGGAAGGGCGCCGCCCACGATGAACACCGACGGCCAGCCGAGGTCGGCGATGAGCGGGCCGCCGATCAGGCCGCCGATCACTGCCCCGGCCGAGAACCCGGTCGCCGCCAGCATGGCCGCGGTCACCTTGAGGTGCTGGGGCACCGTCCCTGCCGCGGCGGCGATCGCGATCGGCAACGCGCCGCCCAGGCCGATGGCCGAGACCAGGCGCATGAGGGACAGGGAGGCCACGTCGCTCGCCGTGGCGGTCAGCAGCGTGCCGACGCCGAACAGTGCGACGCTGAGCAGGCCGACCGGACGGGGCCCGAAGCGCTGTGCGAGCGGACCGCCGGCCATGTAGCCGATCACGGCGCCGACGCTGGTGGCGACGAAGGCGGGCGTGAACGCAGCGCCGGCCAGCCCCCATGCGCGGCCCAGGGACGGGGCCACGAAGGCGATCGATGTCGTGTCCAGGCCATCGAGGAGGACGACGAGGAAGCAGACCGCCAGCGTCCACGTCCGGAGGCCCGGTCTCGTGCCTCCGGCCTCCCGTGCGGTCGCTCGTGTCTGGGGACGCGCGTTCACCGTTGACCTCCTCACGCGGCCGCGTCGCCGAGGAACTCGGCCACGGCATCGCCGCAGACCTGGGGCTGATCGAGCCACACCAGGTGGCTCGCATCACGTACGACGTCGAGCCGGGCGTGGGGCATCCGCTCGACGAGCCGGCGGCCGTCGTCCGGCGTTGCGAGCGGGTCCTTGTCGCCCCACAGGAAGAGGGTGGGCGCGGTGAGTGTGTCGAGGTCCGGGAGCAGCGCGTGCGTCAGTGTCATCGAGGTCGCGAACAGGCCCATCCCGGGTGGAACGAAGACTCGCTCGAGCATCGTCGTCCAGCTCCGGACCGCCCCCGGCAGCTGGCCGCCGGCCGCGAAGCACTCGAGCAGGGTGTCCGAGACCCGGCTCGGGTCCGCCACGAGCCGGCTTCGTGTGAGCCCCGTCCGCGCGCCCGCGCCATCCCTCGGTGGGCGAAGCACCGTCGCGTACAGCAGGGAGTTGAGACCACGGGTGCCCACCAGTCGATGGAAGCGGAAGGGCCGGCCCAGGTAGGCCGCGGCGCCGGCGGGCTCGCCGAGCAGCACGAGCTTGGAGACCCGCTCCGGGTAAGCCATGGCGAACGCCATCGCGAAGAACCCGCCCATCGAGTTCCCGGCAAGCGCGACGCGCTCAAGGCCCAGGGCATCCAGGATCCCGCGCACGAGCTCGACACCGTGCGCGCGCAGCGATACCCCGCGGTAGTCGAATGGCGTTGTCAGCCCGCATCCCGGCCGATCGGGCATCAGCAGGTGAAACCGGGGAGCGAGGTGCGCAAGCAGCGGCGCCCAGGAGGCGGCGACGCTGTTGCCGCCGTGGAGCATCAGCAGCGGGTCCCCGGCGCCGGCCTCGAGGAGGTGAACGCGCAGCGGCGGTGTCCGGATGTCGATGAACCGGGACGTCGTGGCGACGCCCGTTTCCGCTATGGCGGCATCCTGCAGCCGTCGAAATCGCTCCGCCGCCCCATGGGCCGTCGTGCTGGCCCATTCGCTGGCCGTCTCCGTGCTCATGCCGGGCCTCCACTATTCGATGAGTAATACTCATCTAATATACTCGTGACATGCCTGCCCCTGTCAAGAAGCGCACCTACGTGTCGCCCGCGCGCCAGGCGCAAGCCGAGGCTACCCGGGCGCGGATCATCGACGCCGCCACCAAGCTGTTCCTGGAGGCCGGCTACGGCCGGACCAGCACCGCCGCGATCGGCAAGGCGGCGCACACCTCCGAGGCGTCCGTGTTCGCCGTGTTCGGGTCGAAGGCGGACCTGCTCATCGCGGTCGTCCGGGACCACGTCGTTCGGGACAGCGACTTCCCGCTGCGCCAGCAGCCCGTCTGGCGCTCCCTCGCCTCCGATCCGGACAAGACGCCTGCCATCGAGGCCGGCGCGCGCGTCGTCCGCCGCGCCCACGACCGCAGCTGGCGACTCCTGGCGGTGGCGGCGGCGGCGGCCCAGGACGACCCGGCGGTCGCCGCGGCCGTCCGCCGCGGGGCGGAAGGGCGTCATGCCGACTGCGAGTGGTTCGTACGGGAGGTCATCGGCATCACGGGGCCGGCTGCTGACCGCAAGACCGACGAGGTCTGGACGCTGATCAGCGTCGAGAACTACCGCCACCTCGTCGTCGAACGGTCCTGGCCGCCCGAGCGGTACGAAGCTTGGCTGTCCGCGATGCTGACGGCGACCCTGCGCTGACGGCAGCGGGCTCGGACTTCCAGCCTGCAGCCAAGCTGGTCGTGTCCCGATAGTGGTGTAGCAGCGTGGCCGTGATTGAGAATGGCCACCGCATCCCTTCGAGGCGGCCTGGCCGTTCCGCAGTCCCCGAGCGATACTCGTGTCGGCTGAACGTGGTCGGTCGAGACCCGCGCCAAATACAACATCTGTTCTGGCGCGCCCGACAGCATTCAACCGCGCGGATGCCATAGGTATCCAACCTGACGAGACGACCGCCCGCCCCAGGCGATCGGGCGATGTTGCCGAACGCCGCGGCGGCTTCGACCGGCAGGACGAGTGGATCGTTGTCGCCGCGGCCTGGTGATCCAGGTTGTTCGTTAGCCCGGTGACCGATGTCAGCGGGCGACAGCCGCAGACCTCGTCCGGCGTCCCAGTCGGGACGGGCTCGCCCTGGCGGCGATCCGGTCGGCGATGTAGGCGGCATCCCGGCCCACCCCGCCGAGCAACGCCGAGGCGGCCGAGTAGAGGAACGGCAGCCCCACGAAGTAGAGACCGGGCATGCTCGGCACGACGCCGCGCACCTGCATCGGCCAGCCATCCGCGCCGATGACCGGCAGGTGGATCCAGGCGAAGTCGGGCCGGAAGCCGGTGCACCAGACGATATTCGCTGCTTCGACGATGCGCCCATCGTCGAGCACGGGCAGACCATCCACAGCGCCTTCCGTCCGGGCGAACACGCGTTCCACGCCGGCGGCGGCGAGGTCCGCCGGCCAGATCCGCTCAAGCGGCCCGCCATGATCGCGGACGATGGGGAGTGCCTTGCGGCCAATCGGTGTGCCCAGCGTGGCGATGCGGTTGATAAAGAGCCAGAACACCGGATCGAACACGCGGGCGGCGCGACTCTCGGGTCGGATCGGCATCTTGCCCTTGTCGGGACCGGATAGGACGACGTGATGATCGCGGGCCGCGTCGAGCGCGACCTCGGCCCCCGAGTTGCTGGCGCCGACAACGAGGACCGGACCGTCGAGCAGCTGCGAGGCGCTGCGGTAGTCGCTCGAGTGGAGCTGCCGGATCGCGGGCGACAGCTCGGAGGCGAATGCTGGAACTCGCGGCCGCTGGTAGGCGCCGGTGGCGACGACCACTTCGGCCGCTTCGAACGCCTGCCCGCCGGCGTCGATGTGGAAGGCGTCGTCACGGTCAGTGCGCGTCAGCGCGTCAGCCCCAATGCCCGTCCGAACCGGCAGGTCCATGCGGTCCGCGTAGGCCCCGAGGTAGTCGGCCACCTCGTCCTTGGTCGGGAGGGCGTGAGCCTGAGCCGGGAACGCCAACCCAGGCAACCCGTCGTAGCGGGCCGGAGTGAAGAGCCGGAGCCCATCCCAGCGGTTCCGCCACGAATCGCCGATCCGCTCGTTCGCCTCGAGGATGACGAAGCTGATTCCGCGACGGGCGAGATGATGGCCGATCGCCAGGCCGGCCTGCCCGCCACCGATGACGACGGCGTCGAAACGCGCCGGCCCCTTAACGCTGTCCACCGCCGCCTCCCGTGAAGTCTTCGGAGGCGACCGGAGTAACCGGTCGCCAGCACCGACGGTAAGCGTGGAGCCGGCACCGCGCATCCGGCGAACGGTGCAATTCGGGCGGGCGGCGGGCGTGGGTGATTCTATGTAGGCGAGTACAGCAGCTCGTGCTGGTAGGCGTATGCGGTCGCCGCCGATCGCGACGACAGGCCGAGCTTGTTGAAGATGTTGGCGACGTGGCGAGCGACCGTCTTCTCGCTGATGAACAGGTCGGCCGCGATCGCACGGTTCGTTCGGCCCGAGGCCAGCAGGCGGAGGACCTCGAGCTCGCGCGCCGTCAGGCTCGTTGGCGAAGCAGGGCCTGACCTGCGTTCGAGTGCGGCGAGCCGGTCGAGGTCCGGGCGGGCACCGAGCTCGGCGAACACGCGGCGGGCCGAATCGAGCTCCATCTCGGCTCCGTCCTCATCGCCGACCTTGCGACAGGCGATGCCGACGAGCACGCGGGCGCGGGCTGCTTCGTATGGCGCATCAAGACTCTGCCAGGTCGCGTGGGCACGCCGCAACGGCCCGAGTGCCGACCGGGCGTCGCCATCGGCGAGCCGGAGCGCGCCCTCGGATCGGGCGGCCATGGCCTGCAGGAGCGGAGCGCCCGACGCCCCGGCGATGTCGGCCAGCTCGGCCGTAGCGGCACGCGCGGCGTCGAAGTCGCCGGACGCGATCGCAATGTCGACGTACGGGTCGAGCAGGGCCGGCCGGGCCGTCCGGACTGGCGTCTCGTCGAGGGCTCGGCGGATCGCCGCGGCGGCCGCGTCCAGCCGCCCCTGGGCGAACCGCAGGAGGGCCAGGCCCGGTTCCGGTCGCCGACCGCGCCGCGTCGCCTCTCGATAGGCGGCTTCCGCGCGGGCGAACTCGCCACGCAGTCGGTGGAGCTCGGCCTGCCGGTAGACGGCTTCGACGACCGCCTGGTTGGCAGGCAGCGACAACTGCTCGAACGCTCGATCGGCTTCCTCGCTGGCATCCTGCCAGGCGCCGTGCAACTGCATGAGCTCGGCCCGATAGAGCAGGCATTGACCGCGAAACGGCACCAGGTCCGGTTGCCGCTCGCACCATCGCGTGAGCGCCGCAGTCCATTCCTGCGCCCGCCGGAGGTCGAAGATCTCGTGGCAGGTCTCGATCACGCCGCAGTAGGCAATCCCGACGACCATCGGCGAAACCTGGTCTTCGGTCACGGCGACCATCGCCTCGTCCAGCAGGGCGACACCGCGTTCCGTGTCGCCCAGTCGGATGAGGGCGTGGCCGCGTCCGAGTCGCGCAAGCATGGCGAGATTGGGATCGCTGAAGCGGTTCGCGATCCGGGCGGCCTCGTCGAAGGCCGCGTTGGCCGCCTGTGGGTCACCCGAATCGAGGCTCTGGAGCGCGCCGGGCACCAGCAGGTAGCCACGTTCGACGCAATCGTGCTGCCCCTCGTCGAGCAGTCGCGCCGCCCGCGCCAGCCATCCGCCGGCGCGGGCGATCTCGCCCTGGTCGAGTAGCCCGAAGCCAAGCCAGAATGCGTGTCGAGCGGCCCGGACGGGCTGGCGGAGGCGGAGAGCCGCGCTGTGGGCGCGAGCGAGGAGGTCTGCCACGTCGTTGTTGCGGCCCAGCAGGTAGGCCGTCTCGGCCAGGCGCTCGAGATCCGCGTACTCGAGCAATCGGTCGCGATCGGCCGCCGACAGGAGGGCGAAGGCGGCGCTCCAGGCCTGGCGGGCGTACGCTTCGCGGCCACGCTGGAGCGCTTCGGCGCCGGTCAGGTGTTCATGCATTGCACCATCGAACTCTGGCTCTGGAGCGGCTGCGTCGATTGGCACTCTACCGCGCGGGCGGCGGACGAGGCGTCGGACCCCGTCGGGTTGGGCTGTGTTTGCTGCGGCTGGAGTGTCCGAGAAGTGCTCGGCCACCGCGTTTGCGCGGAGTCGAGGCCGACGCCGGGATCGGTCGATGAGGGGGAAAGGTCACAGTCATCGACCACTGCCCTTCCAGCCGAATCTGTTACCTGTCCCTGCGTGCTCGACTTACCGATCTCGTCGACGCTTCCGGTGGAGACGCCACGGCTATTGAGGTTCACTCTCACGGCGATGTCGACGGGCGCGCATTGAATTGGGCCGGCTGGTTAAGGGCAAATAGTACGAGTGTTCTCGCGCCCGACAGGATTCAAGCGCGCGGATGGCACAAGTATCCGAATCCCGATCGATGTGCTCGTGACGCTCGGATCGCCTGACAGGAGCTAGACGCCGAGGGTGGCCAGGAATTGGGCTGGGGTCATGACCGGCAGGCGATCGCGCAGGTCGAGCAGGTGGGCGTCGCCCGACACGAGCGCGTCGGCCGCGGCTGCGCGCGCCAGGTCCACGAGGTACTCGTCGTCGGGATCGGCGCTGAGCGGCCGGGCGCTCGGCGTCGGGTCGTCGAGGATCGTGGCCTCGTGGCGGATGAGGTCGACATAGGCGGCGGCCTCACCCTCGGTGACGTAGCGACGGAGCTTCGCGCGCCCCAGGACTTCGCGTAGCTCGGCCAGCAGCAGGGGCGAGACGACGAGCTCGAAGGCGCCAGCGCGGAGCTCGAGCAGGAGCGCCGCGCTCGGTCCGCCCGGGCTGATCAGCGCCGAGACGAGGACGTCGGTGTCAAGAACCGCGCGCGGCACGCTTCTCGGCTCGCGCCGCGTGCGTCTCCTCGACCGCGAGGCGCATCGCCTCGTCCTCGCCCAGGCCGCTGCGCGCCCAGACGCCGGCCAGCACGTCGAAGCCGAGGTAGGCGCGGAGCGCGTCCTCCACGACCTCGGAGTCGCGCTTGTCGGTCCGGGCCGCGCGGACGCGGGCCGCCCGCATCACGTCCTCGTCGACGTACAGGGTCACCTTCTTCTTCGTCGCCATGAAGCCAGCATAGCGGCATGACGTCAACACGGCAAGGCGCGATGTCGCGGTCCCCAGTGTGCCGTACCGGGTCAGCCCGATGACCGATGTCAAGGCGGTTCGAGCTTCGCGGCACCACCCTTCGGCACTCCTCGAAATGGACCTCTGACATCGCCATCCCAAGGTCGACCCGACGAAGGACGCCACCGTACCAGGAAGTCCGCGCTCTCTCATCGATGCAGGTGCGTCTCGGAAACGTGAGTACGTCAGACGCCACATCGAGGACGTCGCCTCTGCCCAACCCGCGGCGGTTGGTCGGGAGCGAAATAGAACAAGTGTTCGTGGCGCGCCCGACAGGAGTTGAGCGTGGAGACGCCACAAATATCCGAATACCGGTCGAACGAACCGGTGGAGCTCTGATCTCGCGGGAGTGACCATTGCCGAACGAGGTGGATGATGGGCCGTAGGTGAGCTGCTCGCCACCCAAGTTGCCCTGATGGGGGACTTGGGGTCACCGATCGCAGGTTGCGTCAAGCCCGGACATGCCACCGGCCCCTCCCGCAGCGTCATCGAAGGCTGCGGCCGGTCTCCGACGGACGAGGTGCTCGAGTGGTTCGAGTGGTTCGACGGGTTTGCCTGCGAGACGACACATGACCTGTTTGCGGCCATGGAGCCCGTCGAACTGGATGCGGCCGCCGCCAGGTACAGGACCATGGTGTCCATGGCAGCCGAGGCGGAGCGAGTCCGACCCGGGACGGGCGCTGCTGTCTGGAATGCGGCATGGTTTCCCCTCCTTTGGCACGACCACGCTCTGCTCGTGGTCGACTTCTCCGCGGCTTCCAGGGGTTATGGCTGTGTGCGGAACTTCGACCCACACGTAGCGGTCTACACCCGGATGGTTGCGTTCTCCGTGAGCTCGTTCCTGGACCTGTTGATCACCGAGACTCGACGGGGATCGGTTGTCTGGTTTCCGGAGTCCGAGGCACCGGCAGCGCACCCGGATGCCGTGAACCGGCTGGCCGACCTGGGTCTGTAGGTGGTTTCCGACCATGACGGTCGCCGACAATATCGGGCCAGCTACTGGGAACGCGTGCTCGTCCTCCTGCGGGCCGGCCGCTATCGGTGGGACGGTCGTGTCCCCACACTTGGTGTAACAGCGGGTAGGCCGTGAACGAGTACGGCCACCGCGTCATCCTCGCGCCGTTGGTGGTGAGAAACCGACGACAGGAGGAACACCACGGTGGCCGACGACGGCATGACCCTGCTCGAAATGCTCCGCAAGGCAAGCGCCGAGGCGACGTCGACGTCCTGCGCGAGGGCGTGCGGATCCTGGCCCAGGCGCTGATGGAGGCCGAGATGACCGAGGTCACCGGGGTCGCCAAGGGCGAGCGCGACCCGGGGCAGCGCCGCAACGGGTACCGCGACCGGCGCTGGGACACGCGGGTGGGCACGATCGAGCTCGCCATCCCACGCGTCCGCGATGGCATCTACTTCCCATCGCTGCTCGAGCCTCGGCGTCGAGCCGAGCGGGCCCTGCTCGCGGTCGTCCAGGAGGCGTACGTGTCGGGGGCCTCCACCCGGCGGGTGGACGACCTCGTTCGGGCCCTGGGCATCGAGGGCATCAGCACGAGCGAGGTCAGCCGCATCAGCGCGGCGCTCGGCCCGTAGCGGATAGGCCCCAGTCGAGGCTGTGGATAACCTCAGACGCTTTGGGGGCTGACTCGGTTTCCGCTCGGACGCCCGAGGCTGATCCTGGACGTCATGAACCAATCGTGTCGTCTCGACACCCAGTGAAGGAGGGCAGGAGGATGAGATCGCGGGTTGTTGGGTTCGTCTTGGGTACGGCGGCCAGCCTTGCACTCGCCACGTCGGCACTGGCCACGGACTGTGTCAACGCGAGCAAGGTCGATCAAAGCGCCGGGGTTCAGGTCGTGATCGATGGGACGACCGGTGAGATCGAGTGGATGACCCCGGGCCTTGCCGAGAGGATCGACCGCGGCGTCCTCAATCCCGACGCCGAAGACTCCGGCTTCCATGGCCTGATTGGCTTCGACTTCGATGGTGACGGCGTGGTCGATGTGAGCACCTGGATCGGCGTGGGGCCCGATGGCACCGAGATCCCTGAAGTGGCTCAGTTCAATGGCCCGGCCGACAAGGGGCTGACGAATATCTGTCTGTTCCTTCCGGAGCTGTGCGTCGGCGGCTAACCCTCGGGCGCCAAGATTGCACCGCTGAGGACACCACCACCTCCCGGTGCGGCCTGCCCGTACCGGGACCGCGCCGCGAGGGGCGCGCCAAGCAACCGCGATTGCGCATCCTGGACGCCACTGTCCGGGTCATGTCGACCGGCCTCGCCTCCCGGTCGATCCAGGGCGCAGCCCGCGAAGCCAGTGCCCGAGGCCGCCGGCCTACGAGCTACGAGGCGACCGGATGGCCTAGTGTGCGCGTCATTAGTTCGTTGACATCGGTGCGAATGATGGGCACATGCCGTCAGCCGCGCTTACCGTCAGCGACGAGGACCGCTCGACCCTGACCACGTGGATCCGGTCGAGCACCGTCTCGGCCGGCCATGCCGAGCGGGCGGCGATCGTGCTCGCCTGCGCATAGGGATCGGGGACGTCGGAGGCTGCCCGGAGGCTCGGCGTTAGCTCGTCACCGCCCATCCGCGACTTCATCGACGGCTGGAACGAGCGCTGTCACCCGTCATCTGGACGAAGACAGCCGATGAGATCCTGCCGCACGCCAGTAAACGGGATTCAGACGCGGAACCCTAGCTGGCTCCTCGCGTCCCGCAGTTCATATTGCCGTCAAGTGCACGGGTTACGGCCATGCCCCGACAGCGTGACCTTCTCGACGAGTTCGATCCGGAGCGCACCCGCCGCCAATCCTCACCTCCCGCGCCTGCTGGCCGCGGCCCGCGAACGGCGCGCGCTCATTGGCCTCAGTCCAGGTTGAGGACACCCTCAGTCACTTTGGGGGCTGACGCGGTTCCCGGCCGGGCGCCCGAGGCTGATCCTCGACCGCATGAACCAGTCAATCGTCTCCAGATTCGGGTGGACGGCACGGCTCGCCCTGCTTGCGGCGCTCGCAGCTGGTGTGCTGCTGGAGTTGGCCGACCCGTTCTCCATGCTGCTGTTCGCTGGTTACGGGCTCGTTGCAGCCGTCCTGGTCATTCGCCGACCGCGCAACGCGGTGAGCTGGATCCTGCTCGTCACCGCGTTCACCTTCCTCAGCCCCGAGCGTCTCCACCGAACCCGACTACGATGCGCTTGCCGCCGGCATCGCACTGTGGAGCGACTTCCTGGTCGCCTGGGTTGCCACCTGGTGGCCGTTCATCGGCTTCGTCGGCTTTCTGCTCCTCAGCCTTGTCTTCCCCGGCGGCCACCTGCCGCGCGGCCGGTCGCGCAGCGCGGCGATCGGGTTGATCGGGCTTGCGGCCGGCGCCGTGGTCCTCATGGCGTTCAACCCGACACTGAGCGTCAATACCGACGGAGTGACGACGGTGTCCTTTCCCAATCGCCTCGCGATCCTGCCCGCCCTGCCGCTCTGGTCGATCTTGACGCCCGACGTCCTGATGCTGCTGACCATCGGCTGCATGCTCGTCGGGATCGCCTGGCTCGTGGTGCGCTACCGGCGAGCGACCGAAATCGAGCGGCGCCAGCTCGCCTGGCTGGCCGCCGCTCTCGCCTTCTCGGCGGTCGCCCAGGTCTTCGGGCTCGCGATGGTTGCCGTTGGCATTGACGCGTGGCTGGTGGCAATCGTCGCCTTCATGACCATTCCCGTTGCCATCGGCGTCGCCGAGCTGGAGTTGGAGGATGCCTTCGCCACCTTCGGAGCCAGGCTGGGTTCACGGTCGAGCTCGCCGCGCTGACAGTCATCCACGACCGCGTGACGAGACGGCGGCCTGACGACATGGCGCAGAATTGCTGACCATGCGCGGCCGCATCTGGATCGTCGCCATCGTCGCTGGCGCACTCGGCGCGCTCGAGGCAGTCGCTGGCCCAGCCCTGGGTCTGATCGGTTTGGAGCGGGCGACCGTGGCCGCGATATTGCCGCTCGAGTTCTATGCGGCGGGCGTGGTCGCCGCGGTCCTTCTGCCCGAAGACGTTATCGGGCACAGATTCCTGACTGTCGGCAGCGTGAACCTGATGGCGCTGGCGCTGAGCGAATGGGGCACGGTGTCGGAGGTCGAATTCGCCTGGGCACTGAACCTCGTGAGCCAGTTCCTCTTCTGGCTGGGGGTTGTGGCCGTCTACGACGCGCTCGCCCGCTTCCCTGACGGCGGCTATGCCATGCCCGCGGCGCGATCGATTGCGGTGATCAGCGCGATGGGGGTGTTCGTGCTCGTCCCGATCGCGATGCTCACGAGCGCGACCTTGCCGTCGCTCATCGACGACGCGCGGATGAACCCGATCCACATCACCGCCCTCGACCCCGCCGCGGGCCTGACGCTGGCCGCGGTCGTCTACCTCCCAGGGCTGTTCGTGATCGGCTTCTGGCTGATGCTGCGGCGGTACCGGCAGGGCACCGAGGTTGAGCGAAGGCGCCTGCGCTGGCCGATCGTCGCCGCCACGGTGACTATCGTGGGTTTGATCAGCGGAGACATCGTAAGCGAGATGCTCTCGCCGGCCGCGCTGGACGCCATCTTCATCGTCTTCGTGTCAGCCTTGCCGGCGGCCCTCCTGATCGGACTACTGCAGGGTGCCCGCGAGGACGAGCGGCTGGCCAGCGTCGAGGCATCTCGCCGCCGCATTGCAACGGCCGCCGTCGAGGAGCGCCGCCGCATCGAGCGTGACCTTCACGACGGAGCCCAACAACACCTGCTCGCGCTCCTCGCCCGCGTCGAGCTGGCGCGCCAGGGCGTAGAGCCGGGCAGCGACGTCGCCGACGAAATGACCCAGATTGCCGAGTCGGTGCGCGAGGTCCACCGTGAGCTGCGCGAGTTAGCACGCGGGATCTACCCGACCGTTCTGAGCGACCGAGGACTAGCCGAGGCGATCGCCTCGGCGGTCGACCGCCTGCCGTTGCGCGCACAGCTCGACGTCGCCGTACCCATCCGCAACCGCCGCTTCCCACAGCCGATCGAGGGTGCCGCCTATCTCTTCGTGCTCGAAGGGCTGACCAACGTGATGAAGCACGCCGATGCGGATCGTGCCGGCGTCAGACTGGCAAGCAACGACGGGCGATTGGAAGTGGCGATCAGTGACAACGGACGCGGCTTCGATCCGGAGGAACTCCCCCCCGGTGCGCTCGACGGCCTACGCGACCGGCTCGCCGCCGTAGGTGGCTCGGTGCGCATCGACAGCCAACCCGGCGGCGGCACGCAGTTGGTCGGAACCTTCCCAGTTGCCTGACGTTGGCGGCCGGGGCGCGCGCCGGCTGAGGGTCGTGCTCGCCGAAGACAGCTACCTCGTCCGCGAGGGTACTCGGCGGCTGCTCGAGTCGAACGGTGATGTCGAGGTGCTCGCCGCAGTGGCGCGGGCGGACGAGCTGCTCGACAGCGTTGATCGGCTCCGACCAGACGTCGTCCTAACAGACGTCCGCATGCCGCCCGGCCACTCGACCGAGGGCATCGCCGCGGCACACGAGATCCGGCGGCGCTACCCCCAGGTCGGCGTGGTGGTGCTGAGCCAATATGCCGACGAAGCCTACGTGCTCGACTTGCTGCGCGACGGAACGGCAGGTTTCGGCTACCTATTGAAGGAGCGGATCGGCGACCGCTCAGAGCTCGTCCGTGCGTTGCGTGAAACGGCGAGTGGCGGGTCGGTCATCGATCCACTGCTGATCGAACCGCTGGTTGGGCGGCGGCGAGCCCAGGCAGCCTCACCGGTGGGGGCGCTGACGGGGCGTGAACTCGACGTTCTGCGGCTGATGGCCGAGGGTCGGTCCAACGTCGCCATCGCCGATGCGCTGGCGCTGTCGGAGTCGTCGATCGAGAAGTACATCAGCGTCATCTTCTCGAAACTTGACCTGGCCGAGGAGTCGCACCTGCACCGTCGCGTGGCAGCGGTGGTCAAGTTTCTGCGCGACGGGCCACCCGCGTGAAATGTCGCCGCCACGAATGACGACAGGGCGGGGATGTTCCCGTCGTGGGTGAAGGGCGACATCCGGTAGGGCGGCCGTCAGCGGCCGCCGCAGCCTGACGGCCGAACTATCAGAACTAACGGGGCGGCGGACTCGGGCTCGGCCCCGCACAAATAGAACATTTGTGCTGGCGCGCCCGACAATGGCGCGCCCGACAGGATTCGAACCTGCGACCTTCGGCTCCGGAGGCCGACGCTCTATCCACTGAGCTACAGGCGCGCGGACCACGATCATACCCGCCGAACGTGGAGAGACCTTCGGCCTCTGGTTTGAAGGTCTATTCACGGACCCCGTCACGCACGGCTCCGCTGGCCATTGCGCTCACAGAGCGCAAAACCCCGGCGCATCCTCCTCGCCGGAGGGACGGACGTAGCGTTGCGACACGATCCTCCCGCATCGAGTGCCGTCCGAAAGGTGACTCCTCGGCCCGCTCGATGCCCGGCCATGGCTGAATCAGCGCCACCCCGGCCGGCATCAGTGGAGTATGGAGGGAATGGCGACCGCATCCGGCACGCGCGTGGACCCCGCCGTTGAACGGGTTCGCCGCGCACTGGCCGGCGATGAGCCGTCGTTCGCCTGGATGGTCGAAACCTTCAGCGCCGACATGGCCCAGGTCTGCCTCGTCGTGTGCGGGCGACCTCGACCTTGCGGACGAAGCAGTTGCGGCGGCATGGCCGATCGCCTGGCGCAAGCTCGCCAGCCTCCGCGACCCCGACCGGCTCCGTTCGTGGCTGATCTCCATCGCAGCCAACCAGGCGCGCCAGATGGCGCGCGCCCGGCGCCGGCGCGCCGTTCGCGAGACACGGTCGTGGGCACCGACGAGCCGTCCGTCAATCACGATCGCGACGCGGAAATCGACCTGGCCAACGCCCTCGCCATAGCTCGATCCCGACGATCGCGCGTTGCTCGCGCTGCGCTACGTCGCCGGCTTCGATTCCAACGAGCTGGCGCAGGCGATGCGGCTATCACCATCGGGCACGCGCGAACGCAGAGCGCTGACTCCGCCGCCATCGATGCCGATGCAAGCATGCAGTGATGCTGTATCATGCTATCATCTGACGATGGCAACCACGCGCAACACCTTTACCATCGACCGGGCATTGGCGGAGCGCGCGCGCCGCCTCAAGGTCAACGTCTCCGCGGCCGCCCGGGAGGGCGTTGAGGCGGCGGTACGAGAAGCGATGGCACGTGCGGACCGAGAGGCCTATCGCCGGCGTCCAGAGCGACCGGATCCGTTCTGGTCCGCGGCCGAGGCCTGGACCGAGGAATGACCCGGGGCGAGGTCTGGTTGGCGGAAGTCGGGCGCAGGCGCCGGCCCGTCCTCGTGTTGACCCGATCCGAGGTCCTCGACGTGCGCGCGCTCGTCACGGTCGCCGAGATCACGACCTCGATCCGCAACATTGCCGCAGAGGTCGAGTTCGATCATGAGGAGGCAGGCCTTGACCGGCCATGCGTGATCAATTGCGACGGACTCCACACGATCACGAAGGCGTCCCTGACAACGCATGCCGGATCCGTGAGCGACGTAACGATGGGGCGGGTCTGTGCGGCGGTCGGCTACGCCCTCGGCTGCTGAGGCAGCAGGGCGATCCGCTCGTCCACCTCTCAGACGGGCTTGGCTAGAGCGTAAAACTCCACCCGTTTCGCCCAGGCGCCCACTCGGGTGGCCACTACGCTCAGGCGGCTCGGCTCCGGGTGCGGGCCCTCCGCGTAGAGCGCAAGACTCCGCCCGTCTTGCTCCGGGTCCCACTCGGGTGGCCACGACGCGACCTGTCGCTACGACGCGAGTTGGCCGAAGGCGGCCCTCAAGATTCCGACCCAGGACGACGGCCGCACTTGGAAACATTGCCGGCGTGACCGCAGCCACGGTCACCAGCCGAGCCTCCCCGCAAGGCTTGCGGTGAGCCGCCCCTTCCTGCTATTGTCAACTGTAGGTGTTCATATCAACTGTTGGAGATAGGCATCGTGGCACCATCGCTGGGAGGCGTGCTCAAGCAGGCCCGGAAGGTACGGCAGCTGTCCACCGGCGATGCCGCTCGCGCCGCGGGGATCTCGGCGGCCTACCTTAACCGGCTCGAGAACGACGCGGTCAAGAAGCCCTCGCCGCATGTCCTTCACCAGCTGAGCGAGGCGCTGACCGTGCCCTACAACGATCTCCTCCACCTGAGCGGGTACCCGCTGCCGCACGAGTCCGACCGCAACGTTGCGCACACGATCGGGTCGGCCCTGTTCGCCGACCTGACCGACGACGAGCGGGACGAGCTGCTCGAATACCTGGCGTGGTACCGCGCGCGCCGACGTTCAGGCCGTGGCGCCGGTACGCCGAGCTGAGGCGCGAGGACGCATGATCGGTCGCTAGGCGGTCGGCGCGTCGAGGACCTCGCGCAGGGTCGCGGCGAAGGCGTGGGGCTTGCCGGTCTGGCCGTACTCGCCACCCAGGAACCCGTCGTGACCGCCGGGGAAGGTCACCGGCTTCGTCCCCAGTTGTTCGGCCACGGCCGCACCGCCGCGGCCGGCCAGGGCGTTTCCCGACTCCTCCCCGACACCGAGGACGATGCGCGTGGAGGCACGACGCAGGGCGTCGAAGTCGGGCTGATAACGGGTGCAGGACACGATGTTCTGTCCGACCAGCGGATCGTCCCGGGAAGCGTCGTCCTCGGCCGGCAGCCCGAACATCGCAGGGTCCGGCCCGGGCCGGTCGGCAAAGTCGGCGGGGATCGGTCCTTCGTGGCTGACGAGCGCGATGAACTTCGCCATCGCCGGCCCGAGCCCGCGCCGCAGGTACGTCTCGTGGACGTCCGTTGCCGCCGCGAGCGCCGGCTCGCGGTCGGGCAGAACCTGGGCCGTGGGCGGCTCGTGGGCGACGAGGGTCCGGACCTGCTCCGGGTGACGGGCCACGAGGGCCAGCGCGTTCACGGCGCCACCGCTGCTGGCGAACAGGTCCACGGGTCCCGCGCCCAGTGCCGCGATCAGCCTATGGACGTCGTCGGCATGCTCCTCGGGGGTCGTCTCGGCAGCCCCGTCTGTTCGGCGGCTGCGGTCGGCACCGCGCGGGTCATAGGTGACCACGGTCCGATCCGGAAAGTGCCCCGCGAGGGTGACGAACCCGCCGGCGCCCATCGGTGACCCGATGATCAGCAGCACCGGCTCCGTGCTCGATGGGTTGCTCCGCACGTCGTAGGCGAGCACGGCGCCCGGGACGTCCAGGGTGTGGGTCGTGGGGGCGGTCATGGTGTCGCTCCTCAGGGTGGATGCGGTGATCGTCCTTCAGACGCCGTGCAGCTGCAGGAATCATCGTCGTGCCGCCTCCGCGGCCCCTGATGATCCCGGACCCCGGGGACTGTGCGGCCCGAGGCCGCCAAATACCCAGCCCTCCTGATGCCAGGCCGGGCTCTTTAGGCCGAGTCTTCAGTCGACGACACCAACGCAGCATCGTCAGGAAAGACAGGTCGACATGTTCAGCCAGGACATCGCCCGGTACCAGATGCAGGAGCGGCTGCAGGACGCAGAGCGCGAACGACTGGCCCGGCGAGCCAGGGCCGCCTCCCGGGAGCTGCGGACGCGGCGCTCATGGCCCCTGCTCACCATCCGCCGCCTGGCGCGCTTCGCGGGGGCGTCGTAGGTACCCCGGGTGCGAGGCACCCACATCCGAGCTGGAGGTTCAGAGTGGACGGGATCTTGCTCCTCATGGTCGCCGTGACGACACTTGCGGTCCTCGCGGCGATCGCGGCGCTGCATGGCGTCGACACGCGAGACGCCCATGGCGACGATCGTGCCCCACGTGCCCGAATCTGATGCCCGCGGTCCGGGTCGCCGGCCGCCGCGGGATCGTCCCGACCGACCGGCCGCTCCAGGCTGGTAACCGCGATGGCCAGCCCCATAATCGCGGGCATGGCCCCGCATGTCTCGAGCCCGGTCCTCATCGGGCGTGCCCCGGAGCTGGACCGCCTGCGTGCCGCGCTCCGGCAGGCGGGAAACGGGCAGGGCAGCGCGACCCTGATCGCCGGCGAGGCGGGCGTGGGCAAGACGCGGCTGATCAGCGAGCTCGTCCGTTTGTCCGAGGCGGAGGGGGCCACCGTCGTCCTCGGCGGCTGCGTCGTCCTGGGTGACGGCGCACTGCCCTACGCGCCGATCGCGGAGGCCCTCCGACGGCTGGTGCGGCGCACCGATCCCGGGGACCTCGAGTCCGTGCTCGGCCCCGGACGGTCGGAGCTGGCCCGCCTCGTGCCCGACCTCGGGCCGGGAGCCGGGGACGAAACGCGTGGCATGAGCGTGGACTGGGCGCAGGCCCGCCTGTTCGAGCTGCTGCTCGGCGTGCTGGGACGGCTGGCGTCGAGGGCACCGGTTGTCCTGATCGTGGAGGACCTCCACTGGTCGGATCGCTCGACCCGTGATCTGCTCGGGTTCCTGGTTCGCAACCTGCGCGACAGCGCGGTGATGCTCGTCCTCACCTACCGCTCCGACGAGCTCCACCGCCGTCATCCGCTGCTGCCGTTCCTGTCCGAGCTGGGCCGGTTGGGCGGGGTGGAACGGCTCGAGCTCCAGCCGTTCGATGCGCGCGAGTCGGCCGACCAGCTGCGGGCCATCGCCGGGCGGCCCCTCGACGCCTCATTGATCGAGTCGATCCACGCGCGATCCGGCGGCAACGCGTTCTTCGCCGAGGAGCTGCTCGCGGCGGTGGGCGCCGACGGCACCACCGAGCTGCCGCCCACGCTCCGCGACGTGCTGCTGGGCCGGATCGCCGACCTGGCCCTGCCGACCCAGGAGTTCCTGCGGATCGCCTCGGCCGCCGGCCAGCGCGTCGATCCGGCGCTGCTCGCCGACGCGGCGGCCATCGACGAGGCCGCGCTGTACGAAGCGTTGCGCGAGGCGGTCGGCCGCCAGGTGCTGGTCCCCGATCCGATATCGGGCAACGAGCGCTACGCCTTCCGCCACGCCCTGCTCCAGGAGGCCATCTACGACGACCTGCTGCCGGGCGAGCGGACCCGCCTCCACTCGGCGTTCGCACGGACGCTCGAGGACTGCTGCGGGTCCGACACCTCCCATGCCGCGGAGCTCGCCTACCACTGGCAGGCCGCGAACAACCTGCCCTGCGCCCTCGCCTGGACCGTCAAGGCGGGCACCGCCGCCGAGGCGGCCTTCGCGTTTCCCGAAGCGGTCGCCCATTACGAGCGGGCGGTCGAGCTGTGGGACCAGGTCCCCGACGCCGTCGAACGGGCGGGCCGCAGCCGGGTGGAGGTCCTCGCTACGCTAGCGGGCGTCGCCCGGTTCCACGACCCCGCCCGCGCCGTCTCGCACATCCAGACCGCGATCCGGCTGCTCGAGGGGGCCGGCGACCCGGTCGGGACCGGCCTGCTCAACGAGCGCCTGGGGCGGTACGCGTGGATCGCCGGCCAAGGCGACCTCGCGAAGCGCGCCTACGAGACGGCGATGCGCCTCATCCCGCCCGATCCCCCGTCCGCGGCGCGCGCCCGCGCGGTGGCCGGCCTGGCCCAGATCCTGACGCTGGGCGCACAGTTCGCGGCCTCCCGCCTGCTTGCCGAGGAAGCGCTGGACCTGGCTCGGGCCGTGGGCGCGCGGGATATCGAGGGCCATGCGCTCAACACCCGGGCGATGGACCGGGGGATCGAGGGCGATCCGGACGGCGGGATCGAGGACATGCGCCGGGCGCTGGCCATCGCCGAGGAGGCGGGCATCGTGGACGACATCGGGCGCGCCCACGCCAACCTCGCCTGGCTGCTCGACGTCGGCGGCCGGCTCGAGGAGGCGGTCGAGGCCGCCGACGCGGGCATCGCGGCCTCCGAGCGGCTGGGCCTGATCCGTTTCTTCGGGGCGCACCTGCTGTGCGGCCGGGCCGACTACCTGTACGAGCTCGGTCGCTGGGATGCGAGCGAGCGCTCGGCACGCCGCGCCGAGGAGGTCGGGTCGATCGGGATCAACGGCATCCTGGAGCAGGAACTGCTGGCACGCCTGGCGATCGGTCATGGACGGTTCACGGAGGCGGCCGACCGGCTGCGGCCGCTGGCGCCGCTGGCGGAGCGGGCCGCCGACGTCCAGTTCGTCCGCCCGGTCCAGGCCAGCCTGGCGCAGCTCGCGCTGTGGCAGGGTCGCCCGGACGAGGCGCTCGAGCAACTGGCGATCGCCGCCCGGCAGCTCGAGTTCAGCCCCGAGGCCAGGATCGGCGAGCTGCACGCGCTCGGGCTGCGAGCGGCAGCGGACACGGCCGAGCGTGCGGTCGTGCGACGCTCGCCCACCGAGGAGCGGCGTGCCCTCGAGGTCGGCGAGGAGCTGTTGGCGGCGATCCGCCGCCGGCACGACGAGGTCATCGCGTCGAGGCCGGTGTTCGTGCCGCAGTCCGAGGCGTGGCTCCTCCTGTGCCAGGCCGAGTGGACACGCCTCCAGCGGCAGCCGGATCCGGGTGCCTGGGTTGCCAGCGCCGAGGCGTGGGAGCGCCTCCGCCGACCGTACGCCGCCGCCTACGCGCGCTGGCGGGAGGCCGAGGCCCGGCTCGCGACCCGGGGCGATCGCGAGCTCGCCGTGGCGGCGCTCCGGGTCGCCCTGCGGACCGCCCGCGACCTGGGCGCCGGGCCACTCGTCCAGGAGGTGACGGCGCTGGCCGCCCGCGCCCGGCTGGCGCTGGAGGCGCCCGAGGCGCCGCCGGACCCCTCGATCGCCGCTCCCGCGGCGCCGGACCTCGCGGGCGAGCTCCGCCTGACCGCACGGGAGCGGGAGGTGCTCGCCCTGATCGCGCTCGGTCGCACCAATCGCCAGATCGCCGAGGCCCTGTTCATCAGCCAGAGCACGGCCGGCGTGCACGTCTCGAACATCCTGGGCAAGCTCGGGGTCGGCGGCCGGGGCGAGGCGGCGGCGGTCGCCTATCGCCTGGGCCTGGTCGAGCACGTGCACGCCGGGGGAACGTAGCGGGGCGCTTCCGGAACGCGGCGGCCGGGCCGTATGCTCCGGGCGATGGCCGAGCGCGTCCACCCCATCGGGACCATCACGCTCCGGTTCGCGGGCGACCGGTCGCGCGCGTCGTGAACCGCCTGCGCGCCCTGCTTTCGATCCGGGCCGGAGAGGGCCGGCTGGTGGCGCTGGTCGCGCTGCTGTTCGCGACGGTGGAGGCGGCCCGGGGCCTGGGGGACATCGCCGGCAACGCGCTGTTCGTCGACCGCTACGGGGCCGACGCGCTGCCGCCGATGTACGTGGTCCTGGGTCTGGTCAGCCTGGTCGTCGCCCTCGCCTACGGCGCCGCCGTGGGGACCCTGCCCCAACGACGGTTCCTGCCGGGCCTCCTGGCCGGGTTCGCGGGCGTGGTCCTGGTGGAGCGGGTGGCGATGCTCTCGGGACTCGCGGTCGTCCTGCCAGTCGTCTGGATCAGCGTCCAGACCGTCAACACGATCCTGCTCACGCTGGTGTGGAGCGTGGCCGGTGTGGTGCTCACCGCCCGCCAGGCCAAGCGGCTGTTCCCGCTGGCCACCAGCGCGGCGATCGCTGGAGCGCTTGTCGGCACGCTGCTCGCGGGGCCCCTGGCCCGGTTGATCGCCACCGAGAACCTGCTCGTCGCGGCCGCCGCGGCCCTGGTCGCCGCGGCGGCGCTGACCGGCGCCCTCCTCGGGCGCTTCGGGCGTTCGCCGCGACGTACCCGCCGCTCGCTCACGCCGTCGGCGGAGCTGCGAGCCGGATTCGAGTACACGCGCCGCTCGCCGCTGATGCGCCTCCTCGCGGTGTCGTACCTCCTGTTCGCCGTCCTGTATGCCGCGGTCCAGCTGCCGTACCTGCGGGCGCTCCACGGCGCGTACCCCGACGATGTCGATCTGGCAACGACGCTCGGGCTGGTGTCGGCAGGCGTGACCGTGGCCGCGTTCGTGGTCTCGCTCGGGTTTGCCAACCGCGTGTTCGCCCGGTTCGGGGTGGCCGCGGCTGCCCTGCTGCTGCCCCTGGTCTACCTCGGGGGCTTCGGGCTGTGGCTTGTGGTGTTCAGCGTGCCCACGGCGATCGCGGTGCGCTTCGCGCAGGAGACGACGCAGCGCGGCATCTCGAACCCCGCCTGGAGCGCCCTGTTCAACGTCGTCCCGCTCGAGCGGCGACCGCAGGTGCTGGCGTTTGCCGACGGCGTGCCGGGGCAGGTCGGGACGATCCTGGCCGGGCTCCTGCTGATCGTGGCCGGCGCCATCCTCGCTCCCGGTCAGGTGTTCATCGTGGGCTTCGTCGCCGCGCTCGTCTGCACCTGGCTGGTGCTCGGGATCCGGCGCCGCTACGGCGATGAGCTGCTGGCGAGCCTTCGGGCGGGCCTCGCCGAGCAGGTGCTCGAGGGCGGGCCAGGGCTCCTGGCGCTGGGTCATGACCCGCAGGTGCTCGCGGAGCTGCGCCGGGCCATCGGCTCGCCGATGCCGGGCACGCGGCGCCTCGCCGCCGAGCTGCTCGGCCGCCTGGGCGATCGCTCGTCGAGCGCGGCGCTGGTCGCGGCGATCGCGGACGAGGAGGCGGATGTCCGCACGGCCGCCCTGGGCGCGGTCGAACGGATCGGGCGGGCCTCCGGGATCGAGGCGAGCGATGGCGCCGGCGGACCGGCGGCCGCACGCGGCACCCTGCCCGGCACCGCCATGGACGGCATCACCGCCGCCCTGCGCGACCCGGCCTGGCAGGTCCGCGTCGCGGCGGTGCGGGCCGGCACGGCGCTCGACGGGCACGTCCCGGGCCCCGGCGGCTGGCTGGCTCAGGCGGCGTCCATCCTGGCCGACGATCCAAGCCCGCGCGTCCGGGCCGAGGTTGCGGTTGCCCTGGCGGCCGGCGCCGATCCGTCGGGCGGTCATGCCATCGTGCACCGCCTGCTCGAGGATGCCGCCGTCGAGATGCGCATCGCGGGGCTGCATGCCATGGTCCGGATGCGCGCGGTCGACGCCGAGCCCAGCGCGCGCCAGGCGCTGGCGGATCCCGAGCCCGAGGTTCGGGCCGCGGGCATCGCGGCCCTCGCCGCGATCGCCGACGACGGCCTCGCGGCTCCCGCCCTGCCGGCCCTGGTCGCGGCGCTCGAGGACGACGCGGCCGCGGTGCGGCGTGCGGCATCGAGCGCGCTGGCCGGCCGCGCCGAGGCGCTCCCGGCGGTCCTCGGCGTGCTCGAGACCGGCTCCGCCCGCGGGCAGGACGCCGCGCTCGCGGTCCTGTCGCAGGCGGGTGGACCGGGCGACGCGCAGGCGGTCGAGACGGTGCGCCGGTGGGCGCTGCGCCAGCTGGACCAGGCGACCGCCCTGCGGCTGCGCGCGATCGCTACCCGCCGCGCGACCGCCGCGGACGACGGATCTGAACCCGGATCCAGCCTCGCCTTCCTGGCCTCGGTCCTGGGCCAGCGCGAGCGGCAGGTCGAGGACCGGCTGCTGACCGCGATCAGCGTCCTCGGCGCGCCCGGGGCGACCGGTGCGATCCGCCGCTCGCTGCAGTCGCGCGACGCCGACGTGCGCGGTCAGGCGCTCGAGGCGCTGGACGCGCTCGGTGACCACCAGCTCGCGGGATCGCTGGTCCAGCTCCTGGAGGCGGACGAGGACCCTCGCCCGTCAAACCTCGCGCTGACCCTTGAGTCACTGTGCGACGATCCGGACCCGTGGGTCCGGGCTCTGGCACTGCGTGCCAACGCCGCACGGATCCGGCGGGACTGGGAGCTGCTGGTACGCCGCGCGGCGACCGCGGTCGACCCCGTCACCTCGCTGGTGCTCGGGACCCTGGTCGCAGATGGAGGACCGACCATGCCCCGGACGGAGCGGACGCTCGGCGAGATCGACCGGATGCTGTTCCTGCGCCGGGTGCCGCTGTTCGGCCAGCTCGCCCCCGAGGACCTGCAGCGGGTCGCGATGACGGCGACCGAGCAGCTGTATCCGAACGGGGAGGCGCTGGTCCACGAGGGCGACCTCGGCGACGAGCTGATCGTGATCGTCGAGGGCCGGGTCCGCGTCGTGCACGGCGAGGGCGCCGACGCCCAGCTGATCCGGACCTACAGCGCGGGCGACCACATCGGGGAGCTGGCCGTGCTCACCGACCGCCCGCGGGCTGCGACGGTGATCGCCGATGACGGCGACGTTCGCGGCCTCGTGATCGACGGGGCGGCCCTCCGCTCGATCCTGCGCGAGCGGCCCGACGCCGCCATGGCGATGCTGGCCACCCTCGCGGATCGGCTGGGCCGGCAGCGGTAGCCGGCTCGTAGCCGACGCTGACCGGGTCAGGCCGCTGACCCGATCAGGCCGTCGCCGCCCGCGTGTCGCGCGGTGACCGCCGGTGGGGTGCCCGGTGGCGCGGCGCCCGGAGCCTGGTCGGCCGCTCGCCGCCCAGCATCCGGCGGTACAGCTCCTCGTAGGCATCGGTCATCCGCTCCGCCGAGAAGCGCTCACGGACGGACGTCCGGATGGCCTCGCGGTCCAGGCCGCCGACATCGTCCACGCGGAACGCCATCTGGGCGGCGTCGTCGGCCAGGAACCCGTCCACGCGGTCGCGCACGATCTCGGGCAGGGCTCCCACGCGGCGCGCGATGACCGGCGTCCCGCAGGCCAGGGACTCGATCGCCACCAGCCCGAACGGCTCGGGCCAGGAACCCGGCATGAGCGTGGCGCATGACGATGCGAACAGCAGGTCCCGTTCGGCCCCGTCGAGCTCACCCAGGAACTCCACCAGCGGGCCGGCCTCCTTGAGCGCGGGCCGGAACACTTGCTCCACGTACGCCCGCTCGGCCTCGGTCGGGCCCGCCTTGGCCGCGATGCGCAGCGGCCGGCCCGTTCGCTTGGCGACCTCGATCGCGTCCACGGCGCCCTTCTCGGGCGACAGTCGGCCGACGAAGCACAGCGCGTCGAGCGAGCCGCGCTGGGGTGGCCTGCCGTCCAGCGTCAGCCCGTTGTGCACGACCGTGAAGTCGATGGCCGGGTGCGCCGAGGCCTGGCTCTCGCTGATCGCGACCAGCTCGCACATCGCGTGCTCCAGCAGCCCGCGCGAGAACGGCGCGTCGAGCCGCCCATGAAACGTGGTCACGACCGGCACGCTCGTCATGCGCGGCAACAGCAGGCTCGCCCACTCGAGGTGGCAATGGATGAGGTCGAACTCGGCCGCCTGTTCGGCGACCTTGTCCAGGGTGTCGGGCAGCCAGCGTTCCGGGAACTCCTCGCCGCTCGCCCGCAGGCCGGCCGGCGCGGTGGCCACGTGGTGACCGGGAACGGTCGAGTCGGCCGTGGCGAACGTCGTCACATCGTGGCCCCGCGCATGGAGGCCCGTGACCAGCTCGTGGATCACGCGCTCGGTTCCGCCGTACGCGCGGGGCGGCACGGCTTCCATCGGCGGTGCGACCTGGGCGATCCGGAGCGGCCGATCCGCGTCCGCCCGAGGCTTGCCGGATCGGTCCATCAGGCCCGGCTCCCCCCGCAGCCGCCCCCGGCGGCGGTCATGACTTCTTCGAGCGCTTGGTCTCGCCGGCCTCGCGTCGCTCCTTGTTCACGGTCCGGGCGGCCCGTTCCTCCGCCTCGTCCTCGTCCTCGCCGCGGTCCTCGTACGAGTCCTTGATGTGCTCGTACTGGCGCTCGCGCTTGTCGCTCCATGCCTTGCTCGGCATCTCGATACCCTCCGTCACGGCGGCCGACCGGGTCGATCGGCCCCCGAGAGCGTGCCGCGACCCGCGTGTCCGCCATGCGAGCATCGCCCGCCGGCCATCGAATCCGCGTAACAACCGGCCCCGGCCACAACGCCGGGCTATGGAGCCGGGCTGTGGAGCCTGGCTATGGAGCCGGGCGGCGGAGCACGCTGACCGCCCCGACCCGGGTGACGATGGGGAGCGCCCGCAGGATCGCCCGCCACGTGCCGGCCTGGAACCGGTCGTTGGCCCGGCGCGCGAACATCGCCGCGTCACTGCCGCCATAGTACGCGACCATGGCGGCCTGGTACGCCGGCTGCGCGAGCCGTGAGCGAGGTCGCCCGCGATCGGTGTCGTATGAGGTTCCGGTCGGATCCAGCAGCAGCGGGCAGCCGGCCACCAGATCGCGGTGGAGGGCCTCGGTCTCGATCAGGAGGACCGGCGAATCGGTGGTCACGCAGCGCGCATCGGCGAGCGCGGCCGTGAGCCCGGCGACGTCGAGCCGTGTGCCGACCGAGTGCAGCGCCGAGAACCCGATCCAGGCGGCCAGCCCTAGCGCGCAGGCGGCACCGAACGCCCGCAGCGGGCGGCCCGCGGGCCGCAGCTGCCCGGCGATCGCGGACACCGTGCCGCCGATCACCAGGGAAGCGGTCGGTGCCAGCCAGCCCGAGTAGTGCACCAGCGGCGGCGTCAGGAACAGCAGCGCGGCCTGGCCGGCGAGGAGCGCCGCCCACAGCCGGATCGGAGGCCGTCGCCAGGTGGCCCACCCGACCGCGACCACCGACGCGCAGAAGGCGAGCACGACCAGGCCGTCGGGCACCAGCCGAGCCAGCGCCTGCTCCGCGGGGATACCCTCGATGAGCCGGAGATGGGTCATGACCGACCCCCGCCCGGATTGCCTGCCGAGCTGATCGAAGATGACGTAGCGGACCAGCTGCGGCGCGGCGACGGCCAGGAACGGGAGCCACACGAGCCCGACGGCCGCAATCGCGGCCCCGAGGTAGGCAAGCGTCGGGCGGAGCCAGCCGTCGTAATTTCGTCGCGCCGTCAGGACGAGCCAGACGAAGACGATGGCGAGCGGCACCGCACCCCAGATCTGGCAGTCGAAGGCGAGCCCGAGCAGGGCGCCCGCGGCGGTGGCGCGACGCACGATTGGACCGGGCCCGAGGGGGGTCCGCGCACGAGCGGGCCAGGCCAGCGCGAGCAGGGCCAGCAGGGTGAGGGTGCTCTGGGGCGCAATCAGCCAGGTGGTCCGCTCGACGTTCGCGGCCACCTCCCACACGGCGTAGGACGCGCCGGCCATCAGCGCGGCGCGTCGACCAAGCCGCGCGGCGACGAGGGTCACCAGCACGGTGTTCAGGGCACCCAGCCCCATGAAGCCGACCCGGGCAAGGGCGAACGCGTTGGCGTCGCCGAGGATCCCGCCCAGCGCGGCGAACGGCGCCAGCAGGTACACGATGCCCGGCGGATGGAGCAGCAGGAAATCGCGGTACGGGATTCGACCGTGAACCAGGGCGACGGCGGAGCCGAAGTAGACGCCGTCGTCGTAGGTCATGTCGCCGTACAGGCCGCCACCCCGGAGAACCGGGACGAGGCGCACCAGCAGCGCAAGCACCGCGAGGCCGGCGAGCAGGGCCACGTCCGCGCGCGAGGAGCGCCGGGGGAAGGCCTCGCCCTCGGACAGCAGGCGTCGATACCGGGCGGCGGATGAGCCGAGCGTCGTTCGGTCGCCTCCTGGGACGGCTGATGCCCGTTGGCGGCGGGCGTGCCCGCGCCGGTGGCGCGCCGGAGTGTACTGCGAACCGATCCCGGACCGATTTCCCCCCGGTCGACACCGGCCGACCCGGACGGGGGTGCCCGTCCGCTAGGTGGCTCGTGTGAAGCGAGCGGCCGCCAGTCGCTCGAAGGGCTCCAGCGAGCCCGGGTCGGCGAGGGCGTCCTTGGAAGCCGCCAGCTCGAGGTCCATGCCCAGCAGGATCCGCTTGACCGGGACCTCGAGCTTCTTGCCCGACAGCGTGCGCGGGATCGCGGACACCGCGACGATCTCGTCCGGCACGTGGCGCGGCGACAGGGCGCCGCGCAGCGCCTCCACGATCCGCCCTCGCAGGCCGGCGTCCAGCGCGGAGCCGCCCCGGAGCGCGACGAACAGCAGCAGCTCGCCGGGGCCTCCGTCCGGGTCATCGAGGTGGATCACCAGCGAGTCCGCGACCCCGGGCACCGTCTCGACCACGGCGTAGAACTCCGCCGTCCCGAGCCGCACCCCGCCCCGGTTGAGCGTCGCGTCGCTGCGGCCGCTGATCACGCACGAGCCGCGCTCGGTGATGGTCAGCCAGTCGCCGTGGCGCCACACACCCGGCCACGGCTCGAACCAGGCGGCCCGCATCCGCGATCCGTCGCGATCCCCCCACAGGCCCACCGGCATCGACGGCATGGGCTGGGTGATGACCAGCTCGCCCTGCCGCCCGACGACGGGCCGGCCGGTCTCATCGAACGCCTCGACCTTCGCGCCCAGCATCCGGCAGCTGATCTCGCCGGCCCACACCGGAACCAGGGGCGACGGGCCGAGGAAGCCGGTGCACAGGTCGGTTCCGCCGCTCAGCGATCCCAGCGGGATCGCGTCCGAGACGGCGTCGTGGACCCAGTGGAAGCCGGCGGCCGGCAGCGGTGCGCCCGTCGAGCCCACGCCGCGGAGCGGGGACAGGTCGAGGTCGCGCCCGGGACGGATGGCGGCCGATCGGCAGGCCATCAGGAACGGTGCGCTGGTGCCGAGGTAGGTGGCCCGGGCCTCCTCGGCCAGGCGCCACAGGGCGCCGACGTCCGGCCAGGCCGGGTTGCCGTCGAACAGGACGACCGTCGATCCGGTCGCGAGGCCCGAGACGAGGTAGTTCCACATCATCCAGCCGGTCGTGGTGAACCAGCAGAACCGGTCGTCCGGGCCGAGGTCCGTGTGGAGCGCCAGCGCCTTGAGATGCTCGAGCAGAATCCCGCCATGGCCGTGGATGATCGGCTTGGGCAGGCCCGTGGTGCCCGAGGAGTAGAGCACGTAGAGGGGGTGCTCGAAGGGAACCGGCTCGAACGCCAGCGGCCGGGGCTCGCCCAGCAGCGTCGACCAGGGCACGGCCCCCGGCACGACGACGCCGATGTCCCCGGCGGGACGCAGGTAGGGCACGACGACGGTGGCCCGCAGGGTCGGCAGCTGGGCATGGATCCGCGCGACCTCGGACCGCCGGTCGACGTCGCGGTCCCCGTATCGGTACCCGTCGACCGCCAGTAGGACCGTGGGCTCCACCTGGGCGAAGCGGTCGACGACCGCGCGCGTCCCGAACTCCGGGGCACACGAGGACCAGGTGGCACCGAGCGACGCCGTGGCCAGCATCGCGATCACGGCTTCCGGGATGTTGGGCAGGAACGCCGCCACCCGGTCGCCCCGCCGGACGCCCAGACGGACGAGCCCGGCGCGGCACCGCCCGACCGCGTCGCGCAGCTCAGCCGCGCTGAGATCCATGGGGCCGCGCGTCTGCGAGCGCCCGATGACGACCACGTCGGCCGGCCTCCGACCGGGCAGGGCCAGCAGCCGCTCCGCGTAGTTGATCCCGGCCCCCGGGAACCAGCGTGCACCGGGCATCCGTCGCTCGGCCAGGGCGGGACCGACGGGCGCCGCGGATCGCACCTCGAAGTGATCCCAGATCGATTGCCAGAAGGCGCCCGGGTCATCGACCGACCACCGCCAGGCATCGTCGTACCCCGCGTGACGCGGACCACCCGAGCGCTCCAGCCAGGCCAGGTAGTGACCCATCCGTGACCGCTCCCGCGCGTCGCCCGCCGGCGACCACAGGACGTCCGGTGTCGCAGGGCTCCGATGGGGGACCGCACCGTGGCTCGTCACACGACGATTGTGGAACATCGCCGCGACGGGCACCCGGCTCCGCCTCCGGCGTGGCTGACGGGCGCGTCGACCAGGCTGACCGGCGGGTTAACGTGTCGGAGCGGCTCCCGAAGGAGCCGCTCCGTTGCTGTCCCGGTTAAGGTGCCCGCCCGAGGGCGGACCCTCTGCCACGCGCCAGGATCATCTATCGCGTCGGCTGAACCGACTACCCTAACCCTACCTACCCATGATCCTGATGCTGGGGCAGCCATGGCTGACTGGCAGCACGGATATCCTAGCGGCCGAGTGTGGATTAGGGAAGGGTTTTGGCCGGGTCGTGGGTGAAAAACTCTTAACGTTCCTGAACGTCACAACGCCGCCCGCAGCCATCGCGGGCCTGCCGGTCAGCCCTCGTCGATGATCGACACCGAGGTCATCGCGACCGGGTCATCCGGGAGGTCGCGGCCGTTGCGCGGGGCATTCGCGATCTGGTCGACGACCTCCATGCCCTTGGTCACCTGCCCGAAGATCGTGTAGCTCTTGGGTAGCCGGCCGGCCAGGTCCTGGTGGCAGATGAAGAACTGCGAGCCGTTGGTGTTGGGCCCCGAGTTGGCCATCGCGAGCGTCCCCCGGTAGTAGTCGCCGGTGATCGGCTCGTCGTCGAACCGGTAGCCGGGACCGCCCGTCCCCACGCGGCCGGCGTTGAGCGAGGGCTTCTTGCCGTGCTCGCCGTCGCCGCCCTGGATGACGAAGCCCGGGATGACGCGGTGGAAGATCACGTCGTCGTAGAAGCCGTCCCTGGCCAGCTTGACGAAGTTGCCGGCGGCCCGGGGGGCGCCCTCGGTGAACAGGTCGACCTCGATGTCGCCGATGTCGGTGGCGATGATCGCGCGGGTCATGGGGCCTCCTTGATGCTCGTGGGACAGGTTACGGGTTGCTGACGGTGACCCGGGTCATCGGGATCGGATCGAGCGCCGTGTTGGTGGGCGATCCGCTGTTGGGCATGGCCGCGATCGCATCGACGGCATCCATTCCCGACGTCACGGTGCCCACGATCTGATAGGTGTTGGCCTGTCCGAGGGCCTGCTCCGCAGCATCGTCGAGGACGATGAAGAACTGGGAGCCTACCGAGTTGGGCTGGCTGGTCCGGGCCATGGCCACCGTTCCGCGGTGGTACCTGGTCGTGACCGGCTCGTCCTGGATCGTGTAGGGCGGGCCGCCCGAGCCCATCAGGTCCGCGTAGAGATCCGAGGTGCGCCCGAACTGCCCGTCGCCACCCTGGATCACGAACCCCGGCACGAGCCGGTGGAACACGACGCCGTCGTAGTAGCCGCACGAGGCGAGGGCCACGAAGTTGCCGGTCGCGATCGGTGACAGGGAGCCCTGGACCTTGATCACGATGTCGCCCTTGGGGGTCGAGATCGTGACCGTTCGCATGTCGTCCTGGCCGAGGGCCGGGGGCTGCGAGGTGGGACAGCCGGGCGGGTACGTCGGCCCGGGGTGTGTCGGCCCGGGCGTCGGCGTGGACGTGTCGGGCGTCGGCGGCGGGATCGTGGGCAGGGCCGTGGACCCGCTCGAACAGGCCGCGACGAGCAGGGGCGCGGTCAGCGCCACCAGCAGCGCTGCGGACCGGATGGACGGACGAGGACGGTTCATGCGGCGGCGGCCTCCAGCGCGCGGGGAAGGTCGATGGCCCCGGTCAGCAGCACCTCACCGAGGATGACGGCCGCGACGCCCGCGTCACGCAGGCGCCGGACACCGTCGAGGTCCGTGATCCCCCCGGCCACCAGGACCTCTGCCTCGTGCCGGCGGGTCAGGGCATCGAGCAGGGCAAGGTCGGGCATCGCCCCGCCATGGCTCAGCACCAGCCGGTGGATGCCGCTCGCGACGAGCTCCTCGACCAGGCCCTGGAGTGTGGGTGGCGTCGAGCGCCGCCACGGGAACGCGGCGATCCGCTCGGGACGCGGGTCGAGCCCGACCGCGAGCCAGTCGCCGGCCACCACGAGACAGTCGCGCAGCACCTCGGGGCGCTCGAGGATCGCGAGCGAGAGCACGACCCGTGTCGCGCCGGCGGCGAACGCGAGCCGGACGTGGTCGGCCTCCTCCAGCCCGCCGGCCAGCTGGAGCGGTACGGCAACGTGCGCCGCCACCGCGCCCACGGCCTCGAGGTTGCCCGGCGTCCCGTGCCGGGCGCCGTCGAAATCCACCAGGTGCAGGATCCTGGCCCCCTGGCCGACCAGCTGCTCCGCGATCCGGTCCGGGCGGTCGGTCGGAGCCCCGATCCCCGCGGCGGCACCGGGCCAGTACACGATGCGAGATCGGCCACCCTGCAGGTCGATCGCGGGGATGACGTCCACGGCCTCAGTCCGCGTCCCGCAGCAACCGCCGATGGAAGCTGATCGGCAGCGACCCGTTGCGCAGCAGGGTGTCGTGGAAGGCCTTGAGCGAGAAGCCCGCGGCGCGCCGTCGCCGCTCGTCCTCGCGCAGGCTGAGGATGAGCACCTTGCCCAGCAGGTACGAGAGCTGATAGCCCGGCGTGTACGTGTAGCGGCGGACCTCCGCGCGGGCGTTGGCCGCCTCGAACCCGGTGTGCTCGACCAGGAAGTCCGTCGCCGCGTCCGGGGTCAGCTCACCGCGGTGCATCCGGACGTCGAGGATGATCCGGCACGACCGCCAGATGGCGTCCGTGTACAGGCTCGCGAGGAACGCCGGGCCCGAATCGAACCCCTCTTCGCGCATCATCTGCTCGGAGTACATGCCCCAGCCCTCGGTGAACTCCGGGGCCTCGGTGAGCATCCGCGTGAGCGATGGATGCTTCGACGCGACCGCCAGCTGGAGGTGATGCCCCGGATACGCCTCGTGGATGCTGGTGTTGGAGATCGAGGCGCGATAGTGCTCGCGCATCGCATTCGGATCATCGTCGACCGCGGGGGTCACGATGTAGATCCCGCGCTGGTCGGCGTCGAAGCGTGCCGGCGCGAAGTAGGCGGCGAAGGGCAGGACGCTGCGCAGGTACGCCGGCGTCTCCATGACCTCGATGGTCTCGTCGTCGGGGACCGTGGCCAGGTCGTGGTCGATCAGGTAGGCGCGCGCCCGCCGCATGGCCTCCCGGTAACCGTCGAGGGCCTCTCCGAACGTCGCCGGGTGATCGGACTTGAGCCGATCGAGCACGGTCGGCAGGTCGGCATCGGGGTCCAGCTCGCGAGCCGCCGCCCGACGGGCGTCGAGGTTGGCCCGCAGCTGGTCCCAGCCGATCTGGAGGATGGCGTCCGCGTCGAGGTCGCCGAACCCCCGCAGCCTGACCAGCTCGTCGTAGCGTTCACGACCGAGCGGCCAGTCGTCCGTGGCGTCGGCCAGCGTTCTGGCCAGCCAACCGCCATGTGCCTCCAGGGCCGCGTTGGCCCCGGCGACCGCCCGTTCCAGCCGCCGCAGCTCGGCTGGCACCAGCCTTCCGGCCGCCGCCTCGCGCTCGGCCGCGACGTGGACCTCGGCGAACAGCGACGGGAGATCCGTCGCATGGCGAGCCTCGGTCTGCTGCCAGACCGCCACCTGGCGGCCCACCGCCCGCGACCTGGTTGCCTCGAGGAAGGCCGGCGCCTGCTCCAGCCGGTCGGCGATCCGTTGCAGGCGCTCCGCCAGCGGCGAGGCCCCGCGCGCGAACAGCAGGAACACCGCATCGCCGACCTCCGCGGCGGCGACGGAGCGGCGCTCCCAGCTCCGGATCACGTCCGCCTGGAACAGGCCGAGACGCAGGTTGTGGAGCTCGAGGTCCCGTTCGAACCTGGCCGCCGAGGACAGCCCCGCCGGGTCCAGCGCCTCCACCGCCCCGGCATGGGCCCGGTCCGACGCGATCTCCGCGAGGACGGCGTCCCGGCTGGCGTCGCCCAGCCGTTGGTCCTCGGTATGGATCCCGAACGTGGTCGCCAGGACCGGGTTGTCGGCGAGCAGGCGGCGAGTCCGCGCCTCGACCAGGTCGTACAGCCGCTGGTCGAGCGGACCGCTGTCCGCGGCCGGGGCCGGGCGGGGCAGGTCCACGCCGCGCAGGTGTTCGGTCATCGTTCCTCCGGCGGTCACGGATCGCGCGACGGGCTCAGTCTGGGGTGGGATCTCGACGCACGGTCAGGCGGCGCTGGGCGCCGGATCGCCGGCGTGCGTCGCCGCGGTCTCCCGCAGCACGTCCGCGGCGGTCGCGACGACGCGGTCCACGTCAGCGGCGGTGATGCCGTGGTGCGTCACCGCCCGGATCGAGCCGTTGGCGTAGGGGACCATCAGCACGCCCCGCGACTCGAGGGCGGACAGGAACTGGGCACGATCGCGAGCGACGCGGAACAGCACGAAGTTGGTCACGGCACGGCCGGGATCGAGGGCATCGTCCGAACCGGGCTGGGCGATCCCGCCGGGCGAGGCGACGCCGTCCAGGCCGGCCAGGCCCTCGGCCAGCCGCCGGGCATTCGCATGATCCTCGGCGAGTCGCTGGATCATCCCCGCCTCGCCGTCCTGCAGGGCGACCAGGCCTGCCGCCGCGACCACCCCCACCTGGCGCATCCCGCCGCCCAGGAGCTTGCGCGCGCGCCGGGCGCGCGCGACGAACGGGCGGCTGCCGACGACCACCGAGCCGATGGGCGCCGCGAGGCCCTTGGACAGGCAGAAGGTCACCGAGTCGGCCGGCGCCGCGAGCTCGCGGGGGGTGGTGCCGAGGGCCACCACCGCGTTGAACAGCCGGGCTCCGTCGACGTGGAGCGGCACCCCGCGCTCGTGGGCGATCGCCGCGACGGTCCGGGTGTACTCGACCGAGAGCGGCCGCCCGCCCGTGTGGGCGTGCGTGTTCTCGAGCACGACCAGGCCCGTGAGCGGCTCGTGGAGGTCGGTCGGGTCGCGGAAGGCGCTGGTGATGTCGGCCGGGTCCAGGGTCCCGTCGGGCCGCTCCGCGAGCGGCCGGACGGTGGCACCGACCACGACCGCGTGGCCGCCGGCCTCGTCCATCACCGTGTGGGTCGACGCGCCGGCGATCGCCTCGTAGCCACGCGGCAGGTGGGCCATCAGCGACACCAGGTTGCCCATCGTGCCGCTGGTGACGAACAGGCCGGCTTCCTTTCCCAGCAGGTCGGCGGCCCGCGCCTCGAGCGCGTTGACGGTCGGGTCGTCGCCGAACACGTCGTCGCCGACCTCGGCCGCGGCCATCGCGCGCCGCATCGCCTCGGTGGGGTGGGTGACCGTGTCGGAGCGCAGATCGATGATCGCCATGGCCGGGCGAGCATAGCGCGGGTGCGAGCCCGGGGCCCTGTTCGTCGCTGGCGGTCGCAAGGAGGTCCCTGCTATCATCCGCCACCGGTCGCGGACCCGTGGTGTAGCGGCCCAACATGCCAGCCTGTCACGCTGGAGATCGCCGGTTCGAATCCGGTCGGGTCCGCCATCCTCGCTTCCTCCTACGCCCCGTCCGCCCGCCCGGACGGGGCGTTCCCTTGCGCTCCGGTGCCCTCCGCGGCCGACGGTTCAGCCCGGCGGGGCCGTCGCGCGTCGTTGCCGTAGCCATTACCCTGCGCCCGTGACCGTTCGCGACCCAGGCTACGATCCGCGCCGTCGTCGTCGGCGTGACGGTGCTCACCCCATGGGCACCCGCCCGAGAGGCACCGGCCGACCCGTGCCGTCGGGGCTCCTGGTCGGGGGCATCGCGGTTGCCGTGGTCGTGCTGGTGGTCGTCGCGCTGGCCGGCGGCCTCCTGGGCGGGACGGCCGCCTCGCCGGCACCGCCCGGCAGCGGGGTCGCCGGCGTCGCCGCGGGCGCCTCGCTGCCCGCCTCGGCACCGGCGCCGAGCGCCTCGGCACCCGTCCCGAGCGCGGCCGGGCCGGCGTCGAGCCCGGCCGGGCCCGGCAGCTCTCCCGGTGCGTCCGCAGCGCCCGGGCCGACCGTTCCGACCGACGTCGCGATCGTGCCCGTCACCAACTTCCGGTCGACCTTGACCTTGATCCGCCCCGCTGACATCCGTGCGATCGAGCGCGGCGTTGGGTCCGTCTCGAGCCTCGTCCTGGTGCGGGCCGACGCTGACGGCATCCTCGCCGCGCTGGGCGCCGACCGGGCCGCCCTCGGCACCCGGCTGGCGGTCGCGAAGGACCCGGCCGCGATGGCCACCTACCTCGCGAAGCACCGGTCGGCGGTGGGCTTCCTTCGCGCCGACCAGGTGGGCGCCTCCGTCCGGGCGCTCGGATGGGGTGCCAGGGCGCTGTTCGGCGTGGATCGCGTCGCCTCCCTCGCCGCATGGCCGCTGACGGCCCGCCTCGCGGCGGCCGCCGCCGCCGCGGCCGGTTACGACCCGGCAGTTGCATGGACCGTCGTGGCCGGGGGCGACATCCTGCTCGACCGCGGCGTGTCGCTCGCCATCGGCGGCCACCGCGCCGGGACGAAGTTTCCGTTCGACGGCGGCACGGTGGACATCACCGGGACCTGCCGCAACTGCTCGCCGTTCGGCTGGGACACGCCGTACACGAAGCGCACCGGCAGCGCGGGGGTGGTCCGCGACCTCGTCTCGGGCGCCGACCTCGCGATCGCGAACTTCGAGAACCCGGCCCCCAACGTTTGGCGGTTCCACGACCACGGCACCGTGTTCTCCGCCAACCCGCGCAACATCGCGGTGCTCAGGGCCGCGGGCATCGACTGGGTGTCCATGGCCAACAACCACATCGGCGATGCCGGCCGGGACGGGATCCTCCAGACCGAGCGGAACCTGGATCGGTACGGGATCCGCCACTCGGGTGCCGGGGCCGACACGCGCGAGGCCCACCGCGCCGCCCTGATCAAGGTCGGCGGCGTCACGGTCGGGATGCTCGGCTACGACACCATCGCGGCCTACTACAAGTCCGGACCGCACACCCCGGGCAGCGCCCGGATGACCGTCGCCGCGCTCAAGCGGGACGTGGCCGCCGCTCGCAAGGCGGGTGCGGACGTCGTGATCGTGTTCCCGCACTGGGGCATCGAGTACCAGGCGACCCCGACGGCGCTCCAGGAGAAGCTGGGCCGCGCCGCCATCGACGCCGGGGCAGACATGGTCATCGGCAACCATCCCCACTGGGTGGGCGCCATGGAGGTCTACAAGGGCAAGCCGATCTGGTACGCGCTGGGCAACTTCGTGTTCGATCAGACATGGTCCATCCCGACCATGGAGGGGATCACGCTCGAGCTCACGTTCGACGGCACGCACCTGGTCCAGGCACGGATCCGGCCGCACCTGATCCTGGACAGGGCCCAGCCGAACTTCCTCGACCCGGCGGGCGATGGAAAGGCGGTCATGAACCAGCTGTTCCGCGCGTCGAAGGCCCTGCTGCGGTGGTAGGGCCGACGCCGGGCGGACGCTGACCTCCCGATGCGTGGCCGCCGGTCGCGATGTTCGCGGCGCTGTGCGTGATCACCGGGATCGCGACGCTCGCGCTGGTCCTGTAGCGTCGGCCGCGGGCTATCGTGCTCCCGATGGGGTGGCGGACGCGACCTCTCCCGCCCAGCCGTACCGCCCCGGCGATCGACCGTCGAGGCCCGCGAACAGGTCGTCCTCGAGGTCCGGTGCGGGGACCCGCGACTCGCGCCGGATGAACGCCTCGCGGAACCAGTACTCGGCCCAGGCCTCCTTGCCGAACCGGACGAACGGGTTGTCGTCCGAGATCTGGGTCACGTGCGCCTTGATCGCGTTCCAGCGCTGGTCGAGGACCCCGGAGACGTCGATCCACGCGGTGATCGCCTCGTCGGGCACCAGCATCCGCTCCATCGCCGCCTGGTGCTCCGCCATCTGCTCCGGCGTCGCATCCTCGGGCGGCGACCAGAAGGAGCGCTCGCCCACGGCCTCCAGTCGCTCCTGCATCGCCCGCCGCACCGAGGTCGGGATCGCCTGCTCGTAGAGCTTGGCGGGGGTCCACGGCGCGAGCCCGCCCTCGCCTTCGGCCGCGCCGGTGCCACCGTGCCCGGGCGCGAGCTGGCCCGGGTACCAGGCCGGGTCGCCGGCGCGGGCGAAGGCCCCCACGGCGACCACGTGGGAACGGATGTGGTCGGGATGCCCGTAGCCGCCGAAGTCGTTGTAGGCCGTCATCACGTCGGGCCGGTATCGTCGGACCATCCAGGTCATGCGGCCGATCGCCTCGTCGATGTCCGCCTGCCAGAAGCAACGCGGATCGAGGTTGCCCACCCGGCCCATCATGTCCGAATCGCGGTAGCCGAGGTTGTCCCACTCGGTCACGCCAAGCGCGGCCATCGCCTGCTCAAGCTCGTGCGCGCGGAGCTCGCCCAGCCGGAAGTGGTTCGCCTCGGTGTCCATCTCCGGGACCACGATCTCGCCCATCTCGCCGCGCGTGCAGGTCAGCAGGACCACGCGCCTGCCGTCGCGCACCGCCCGGGCCATCGTGCCGCCGGTCCCGATCGTCTCGTCGTCGGGATGGGCATGGACGGTCATCAGGGTCAGGACATGGCTCGGGGGCGGCGGGGACGTCTCGGTCATCGACGAATCGTAGCGCGACCCTCGATCGATCCGCAGCCGTTACCCTGCGCCGATGACCGACACGCCGCGCACCCCGGCGACCGACGCCCTCGACGCCGCCGGCATCCCGTACCGCCTCGTCCGGACCGAGATCGCCCGGCATGCGGAGGAGAGCGCCGCCTTCCAGGGGATCCCGCTGGGCTCGCTGCTGCGCACGATCCTCGTCCGGCGCGCCGCCGACGACTACGTGTTCGTCCTGGTCCCCGGTGGCCGGCGGTTCGACTGGCCCAGGCTGCGCGCCCTGCTGGGTGCCAGCCGGCTGAGCCTGCCCGACGCCGAGGAGGCGAAGGCGATCACCGGGTACGAGCGCGGTGCGATCACCCCGTTCGGCGCCCGTCGCGCGTGGCCCGTGATCGCCGATGCCTCGATCCAGGGGCTGGACCTGGTCGCCATCGGCGGTGGCGCCCGCGGCGTCAACGCGCACCTCGCGCCGGCGGACCTGATCGCCGCCACCGGCGCCCGGGTCGCGGACATCAGCACGCCTGAGCCCGTCGCCCGGACCTGACCGCACTCCGCGAGTCGGCCCGGCGGCCGAACGCGGATTACGGCCGAACGCGGAGCCGGCCGCGCTCGCTACCATCGCATCTGAGTGTCACCCTCCTCTGCGTCTGACGGCTTGGCTCGTACCCTCGCTGCCCGCGTGACTCGGCGTGGCTTTCATAGGTTGTGCCGGCCGTCAGGCACGTCGGACCGGCCGGCGTGACTTGATAGGAGCGTGGCATCGCCCCCACTCAGGTGTGTCCGCCGACCGGTCCTCGGTCGTCACCTCGTACGAGGAGGAGACAGGGACATGGTCATCCTGGGCGCAGATCTGCACAAGCGGAGCCACACGGTCGTGGTGATCGACGAGACCGGGCGCAAGCTCGACGAGAAGACCGTCGCCGCCACGAGCGAGGGACATCTCGAGTTGCGACGCTGGGCCATCCGCTGGCCCGACCGGCGCTGGGCGCTCGAGGACTGCCGGCACCTCAGCCGGCGGCTCGAGGCCGATCTCGTGGTCGCTGGCGAGTCGGTCGTGCGGGTCCCACCCAAGCTGATGGCGGGTGCGCGACGGAGCGCCCGGGAGCCCGGCAAGAGCGATCCGATCGATGCGCTCTCGGTCGCCCGGGCCGCGCTTCGGGAGCCCGACCTGCCGGTCGCGCGGCTCGACGGACCCGAGCGCGACCTGCGCCTGCTCGTCGACCATCGCGAGGACCTGGTGGCCGACCGGACCCAGGCGATCAACCGCCTCCGTTGGCACCTTCACGAGCTGCTGCCGGGCGGCGAGCCCAAGCCCCGCTCGCTCGGCCGGTCCATTGTCCTCGCCGAGCTCGAGCGGCGACTGGCACCACTCGAGGGGACGGTCGCCCGGATCGCCCGCGAGCTCGTCACCCGGATCCGCGACCTGAGCGGCACAATCGACGCCCTCGAGCGTGAGATCGCGAGGCTCGCCGAGCGCCTGGCACCCTTGCTGCTCGCGCTCCAGGGCTGCGGGCATCTCTCGACGGGCAAGCTCCTGGGCGAGACGGCCGGCATCGGCCGCTTCAGCCGGAGTGCCCAGTTCGCCCGTCACAACGGCACAGCACCGGTCCCGGTCTGGTCGGGCAACGCGGTCCGTCACCGCCTCAGCCGGGGTGGCAACCGCCAGCTCAACGTCGTCCTCCACCGGATCGCCATCACCCAGATCCGCCTCGGCGGTCCGGGCCGTGCGTACTTCGAGCACCGCCTCGCGGCCGGCGACACCAAGACCGAGGCGATCCGCGCCCTGCGCCGCCGGATCAGCGACGAGGTCTTCCGCCGAATGCGCCACGATGAAGCCGTTCAAGCTGCCATTCCGGCCAACCTGCCGGCCGCGGCTTGACATAGGAGCAACCCATGGCCGATTCGAAGCGTTCGGGGCCGCTGGCCGGCATCCGCGTCATCGACTGCTCCACGGTGCTCGCCGGCCCGTACTGCACGATGCTGCTCGCCGACCTGGGCGCGGACGTGATCAAGGTCGAGCCGCCCGAGGGCGACGCCACCCGCGGCTGGGGCCCGCCGTGGGTGGGCGACGAGGCGGACGGCACGCGCACCGCCGCCTACTACCTCGCCGTCAATCGCAACAAGCGCTCGATCCGGCTGAACCTCAAGGCTCCCGCCGGAGGCGACGTGCTCCGCCGCCTGCTGGCGTCCGCCGACGTGCTGGTCGAGAACTTCCGGGTGGGCGCCCTCGAGCGGCTGGGGTTCGGGGATGCGGCGCTCGCGGCGATCAACCCGGACCTCGTCCACCTCGCCATCTCCGGCTTCGGGCCGGACGGTCCCGATGCCGCCAGGCCGGGCTACGACTTCGTGGTCCAGGCGGTGGGCGGCCTGATGTCGATCACGGGAGCGACCGACGAGGACGGCGGGCATCCGACCAAGGTCGGCGTGGCGATCAGCGACGTCGCGACCGGGCTGTTCGGGGCGGTGTCGGTGCTGGCCGGCCTGCTGGGTCGGGCGGCGGTAGCCAATGATGCCGGCCGCGGCGGGGCCGGCCGAGGCCAGCGGATCGACGTCTCGCTGCTGGAGTCGACCCTGGCCGTGCTCGTGAACCAGGCCCAGAACGCGTTCGTGACGGGTCGCGCGCCCGGACGCCTGGGCAACGCCCACCCCACGATCGTGCCCTACGAGACGTTCGCCACCGCGGACGGCGAGCTCGCCCTGGCGGTCGGCAGCGAGCGCCAATGGCCGAGGCTGTGCCAGGCGCTCGGGCTCCCGGACCTGGCGGCCGATCCGCGCTTCGCCACCAACGGCGATCGCGTGGAGCGGCGCTCCGCCCTGCGGCCCATCCTCGCCGCCGCGTTCCGTGCCCGGCCCACCGGGGAGTGGCTGGCCCTGCTCGACGCGGCCGAGGTCCCGGCCGGCCCGATCAACGACCTGCCGGCCGCGTTCGGGGCAGCCCAGGCGCAGGCTCGGCGGATGACGGTGACGCTCGACCATCCCGCGCTGGGTCCCATCCGCCAGGTCGGCCTGCCGTTCACGTTCTCGGCGACGCCGGCGTCCATCCGCACCGCCCCGCCGCTCCTGGGCGAGCACACGGCCGAGATCCTGGCCGAGATCGGCTACGACGCCGCGGCGATCGAGGCCCTGGCGGCGTCGGGCGTGACGAGGCCGGCGACCGTCCGGGGATGACGGTCGCCGGCTGGGAAAGGCTGGTGGGCGCTTCAGTTGAGTGGGTCACCGTCTCCGGCGGAGAACAGGCCGATCGCTCCGTGGCCCACCAGGTTGAACGCATGGGTGACGAAGGCGTACACGCCGTCCTCCTGCGGGCTGAACTCGATGATCGCGGCCTGCGCAGGTGACAGGTCGACGGCCTGGGAGCCCCAGCCACCGGCATTGCCGCGCTGGAGCTGGATGCCCTCCTTCTCGACCGTATCGAAGATCGTGCCCACGACGTGGAACGAGCTGTCGAGGTTGGGGCCGACGTCGAGCACGAACAGCCGGACCCGGCCCTTGGTCTTGACCGGGATGGGGTTGTCCTTGTACTGGTTCGCGACGCCGTTGAACACCACGAAGTCCGGTGAGGCCGCGACCTCGTTCGCCTTCGCGTAGTCGGCCGGCTGGCCCTGGGCGCCCAGGTACCACTCGCTCTGGATGAGCGTGAACTCGTTGTCGACCTTGGACAGCCCGCCCTTGGGCTCGACGATGACCATCCCGAACATGCCGTTGGCGATGTGGAGCAGGGTGGGCGCCGTGCCGCAGTGGTACATCCAGACGCCGGCGTAATCCGCGTGGAACGTGTAGGTGAACGTCGCGCCTGGCTTGATCTCGACCATCTGGTGGTTCATCGCCGTCTGGCTGGCGTGGAAATCGATCGAGTGGCTCATGGGTGTCTGGTTGGTGAGGTGCACGTTGACCGTGTCCCCCAGATGGACGCGGATCGTCGGCCCGGGAACGGTCCCGCCGAAGGTCCAGGTATGGACGACGAAGCCGGCCGCCACCGTCATGTCCTTCTCGATGATCGGGAAGTTGACGTCGTGCACGGTGCCCGGCAGGACTTTGGGGGCCTTCGGGTCGAAGAGCACGTACGGCGGCGCGTTGGGATCGGGGCTCGGCGCCGCGTCGGCGGCCGGCGCGGGGGACGCTCCGGACCCAGCATCGGCCATGCCGGGCATCGTGGTCGACACTGCCGCCGGAACGCCGCTGCCCGGCGTCGCCGCCGCGTTCTGGTCGACGCCTGCGGCGCGAGCGCTCGTCGGGGCTTCCGGGCCCCAGGTCCACGCGGGCTGTGCAGCGCTGCTGCAGGCGGCGGTCGCCAGGGCCAGCAGGGCCGTGGCGGCAAGGAGGCGTCGCGTTCGATCCATCATCGAGGTCCTTTCCCTGACCTGCCCCGCTCGATCCCCGTCGGGGCCCCGCTGTGGTCGCGACTCGGACCGCATCTCGCGTAGCGTTCGTGCCGGTCGGTGCCGTAGCGTTCGTGGCGTCGCGTCCGGTCGTCGTCGTGTCCGGGTCGTCGTCGTGTCCGGGTCGTCGTCGTGTCCGGGTCGTCGTCGTGTCCGGGTCGTCGTCGTGTCCGGATAAACTATCACTAATCTACTCCACATTTGTAGGTGACGATGCTCCTGTTTCACGGGTGCCGGCCGGCCCCTCTCCGCGGAGGCCGCGCTCACGCGCCTCCACCAGGCGCTTGCGACCCCCGCCGGCCGGGTGGTCCGAGGTGAGCGATGGCCCGATCGGCCCGGGGGGTGGCGCGCGCACGGGTTCCCCGGTCGGTGCCGGCATCGGTCCGGTGCCCCTGCGGCCCGGACCGAGGCGCGCCGATGACCGCCGGGTTGCCGTCGCCTCGGTGGCCATCACCGCGGGCTATCTCGCAGCCGCCGCGGTTGCGGGCATCGGGGTGGGCGTTCCAGGCTCGGGCATCTCGGCCTGGCTTCCGCTCCACCTCGCCCTGGCGGGCGGTGCGTCGACCGCGATCGCCGGGGTGATGCCGTTCTTCGTCGCGGCCCTGGCGGCGGGGCATCCCGCCGACCGACGATTGCGGACCGGTGCGGTGACGGGCGTCGCGGTCGGCGCCGCGTTGGTCGCGGTCCGGGGCGTCGTCCCGGCCTGGACCGTGCTGCCGCCCGCAGGCGGGGCCCTGTACCTGGCGGGCATCGCGCTGACCGGGCTCGCGGTGCGGGACGCGGGGCGCGCGAGCCTGGCGGTCCGCCGGCCGATCGTGACCCTGGCCTACACGCTGGCGCTGCTCAACGTGGCGATCGGGGCGAGCCTGGGCACGCTGATGGTTGCGGGCTGGATGCCGGTCGTCGAGCGCTGGGCGCTGCTGCGCCCGGCCCATGCCTGGGCGAACCTGGTTGGGTTCGTGTCCCTGACGATCGCGGGGATGCTGCTCCACTTCCTGCCCACCGTCCTGGGCGGGCGGATCGTCCCGCGTCGCAGCGCCACGATCGCCGTGCTCGGCCTGGGCGCCGGGTCACCCCTGATCGTGCTCGGCTTGCTGCTCGCCTCCGAACCGCTGGCCGGCGGCGGGGCCGTGCTCACGATCGCGGGCGCCGTGGCCCTGGCCGTCGAGGTGGCGCTCGACATCCGAGCGCGCGGACGCTGGACGACCGACGCCGGCTGGCACCGCATGACGGCGATCGGGCTGATCGCGGGATCCGGCTGGTTCGTGCTGGGTGTCACCGTCGCGGCGATCCGGGTGGTCGCGCTCGGCGCGGTCGCGGACGCGTGGTCCACCTCCGCGGTCGGGGTCCCGCTCGCGCTCGGATGGGTGACCCAGGTGCTCATCGCTTCCTGGACCCACCTCCTGCCCGCGATCGGGCCGGGCGGTCCGACGATCCACGCCCGCCAGCGGGTGCTGCTGGGTCGGGGCGCAACCGCCCGCCTGATCGCCCTGAACGTCGGAACCGCCATGCTGGCGATCGGCTGGCCCACCGGGCAGGCGCCGCTCGCCGTCGCCGGCCTGCTGCTGGCCGGCGCAGCCATCCTGGGCAGCGTTGGGCTCGCGCTCGTCGCGCTGCGAAGCCGGGAGGCCAGCGAGCCTGCGGCCCGGCCCTAGCCGTGGCCGTCCGTGACCGGCGCCCCCAGGGCGGCGGCGGTGGCCGAGCCCGCGAGCTCGGCGAGCGTCTCGGTCGCCAACGTCGCGAGCAGCGCCTCCTGGCCCCGGAAGAACACCCCATGCACGTCACAGTGCCCGTCGAGGCCGCACGGCCCGCCGCGCAGCACGCAGGTTCGACGCCGGCTGTCGCCCTCGACGGCCTCGATGACGTCGAGCAGGCTGATGGTCGCGGCGTCCCTCGACAGGCGATAGCCACCGGCGCGTCCCGGCGCCGCCTCCACCAGGCCCGCACGCTGGAGATCGGCCAGGACCTGGGGCAGGAACCGGACCGGGATGGCCATCGCGTCCGAGATCCGCCGCGCTGACAGCAGGCCGTTGCCGAAGCCTCGGGTCAGGGCCAGCATCGCGCGAACCGCGTAGTCGCCGCGCTTGGTGAGTTCGAGACGCATCAGGGCGAGTATGCGACCGGAACGCCAGAGTGTGTGTTGGGGCCGGGCTCGGTTCGCCGCGCGCTCGTCGGTGGCCGGCCCGTCGTCGGTTCGCGCTCGCCGGCGGCTCGGCCAGCCCCGCGCTCGCCGGTGGCCCGGCCCGTCGTCACCAGATAGAACCCGCCGCTTCTGTTGGGCGCCCGGCGACCTCGTTCGACGCACCTTGCAGAACCGCCCAGGTCTATTCGACGGCCGAAACGGTCGGCGCGTCCGCCGACCAGAACCAGGGTGTTCTAGCTGGTGCCTTGCGGCGCGGCCGTGCAGTGCGGTGCGGGATCACGGAGCGGACCAGCGGCGGACGGTGATCGGGTACAGACGCGAGGACAGGCGGCGGACGGCAGTCCGAACAGACAGGAGCGAACCCGGGGCGAACCGCGGACGCGGGCGCTATCCCCGGCGAACGAGCAGGCGAGCCACGCGCGGCGATGGCGCGGGCCGCGAAGCCACGGCAACCGTGAGACGGGCGGAGGGACGTGGCGACGGGGACTGTCCCCGTGGGCGGCGTCGAGGGGGCGGCCCACCCCACCCGGTAGACTGGCCCCATGCCCCGCTTCTCCTACGGCGGCCAGGCGCTCATCGAGGGCGTATTGATGCGTGGCCGCGATGCCATCGCCGTCGCGCTCCGCCACCCGGACGGCCGGATCGTGTTCGCCACCGAGCGCCTCGACGGCGGGTTCCACGGGAATCGCGTGTCCCGCGCGCCCTTCGTGCGCGGCCTGGTCGTGCTGTACGAGACGCTCGTCGTCGGGACCCGCTGGCTTGTCCGGTCCGCTGGGCTCCAGGTGGAGGACGAAGGGGTCGAGATCGGCAAGGGCTCGGTTGCGATCATGCTCGGGATCACGGCGATCCTCGGCGTCGGGCTGTTCTTCGTCCTGCCCCTGGTCGTGGCCACGTTCGCCGCCGGCAACGTGGAGAACGACCTGGTCCAGCACGCCATCGAGGGCCTGGTCCGGATCGCCATCTTCCTCGGCTACCTCGCGTTGATCGCCCGCACCCCCGACATCGCGCGCGTGTTCCAATATCACGGCGCGGAGCACATGACGATCCACGCGCTGGAGCACGACGATCCACTCGTCCCGGAGGCGATCCGCCGCTACCCGACCGCGCACCCGCGCTGCGGCACCGAGTTCCTGGTGGTGGTCATCCTGCTGTCGATCCTGGCGTTCAGCCTGGTCGGCCGGCAGTCGCCGCTGCTCATGGTGGGTAGCCGGATCCTGCTGATCCCGGTCATCGCCGCCGTCGGCTACGAGCTGCTGCGGCTGGGCGCGCGGCACCGGTCCAACCCGGTGATCCGGGTGATCATGTGGCCCGGCATCCTCGTCCAGATGATCACGACCAAGCAGCCGACCGACGACATGATCGAGGTCGCGGTGGTCGCGATGGAGGAGGCGCTGCGCGCCGATGGCGAACCCGTCCCGGCCGGCAGCCTCGACCTCGCCCGGTCCCCGATGCCGCCGCCCGGCGAGCGGGCGGCGGACGTGCGCGCGGCCGCCGCGGTCAGCGAGGCGGCGGTCGAGGGCGAGGCGATCGGCACCGGTGTCCATCGATCCTCCCCTTCCGGGCTGACCGGACCGGATCGCGAGCCCCGATGCCCGACGACCGCGGCCTCGACGGCAAGCTCGCTCGACCTCGCCCGCCAGTACGACGACGTGTCCGCGCAGCTCGGCACGCCCGAGGTGCTCACGGACCCGGCCCAGCTCCGCCGACTGGGCCGCGAGCTCGTCGCGCCTCGAGCCGGTGGTCGCCGCCTACCGCGAGCTGGCCGATGTCCGGGCGCAGCTCGACGGCGCCCGCCAGATGCGCGACAGCGAGTCGCGACGAGGAGCTCAGGACGCTTGCTCGCGAGGAGATCGCCACCCTCGAGGCGCGCGAGCAGGGCCTCATCGACGACCTCCGGGTGTCGCTCCTGCCGCGCGACCCCAACGACGACCGCAACGTGATCGTCGAGATCCGGGCCGGAGCGGGCGGCGAGGAGGCGGCCCTGTTCGCCGCCGAGCTGCTGCGCATGTACATCCGCTACGCGCAGGAGCACCGCTTCCCGACCGACCTCATGAGCGCCAACGAGACCGGCATCGGCGGCATCAAGGAGGCGATCCTCGAGGTCGCCGGTGACGGCGCCTACAGCCGGCTCAAGTTCGAGGGCGGCGTCCATCGCGTGCAGCGGGTGCCGACGCACCGAGTCGAGCGGCCGCATCCACACCAGCACCGCCACCGTGATCGTGATGCCCGAGGCCGACGAGGTGGAGGTCGACATCGACGAGGAGAAGGACCTCCGGATCGAGGTCAAGCGCTCCAGCGGTCCCGGTGGCCAGTCGGTCAACACGACCGATTCGGCGGTCCGGATCACCCACCTGCCGACGGGGCTGGTGGTCGAGATCCAGGACGAGAAGAGCCAGCACAAGAACAAGGCCAAGGCGATGGCGGTCCTGCGCAGCCGGCTGTACGACCTCGAGCTGGCCCGAAGCAGCGCGAGCGCGACAGCGCGACTCGCCGGAGCATGGTCGTGGCGGGGGACCGATCGGAGAAGATCCGGACCTACAACTTCCCCGACAACCGGGTGACCGACCACCGGATCGGCACCACGATCCACAACGTCCCGGGCGTGCTCGGCCGGCCAGCTCGATCCGCTGATCGACGCCCTCGTCATGGCGGACCAGGCGGACCGGCTGAGCCACCTCACGGAGAGCCGCGATGGCGAGGTCGCCGACGCCCGGCACGGTCCTGATCCCGTGCCCGAGCCGACGTCCGTGCCCGACCGCGGGGGACGCGGATCACCCGCTTCATCGACCCGGTGGACCGGCCGATCGTCAAGGCCACCGACCTCGGCAGCGTCCAGGTCCTCAAGGAGGGCAACCTCTACCTGCTGACCGACGCCTTCGGCGACATCCATGCCGACAGCCGGGGCCTGGGCCTGTACGACGGTGACACCCGGCGGCTGTCGTGCAGCGTGCTGCGCATCAACGGCCTGCGGCCCGTCGTGCTCAACGCGTCGTGCCGGCGGCAACTACCGGGGCGCCGATCCAGCTGACCAACCCGCGCCACGACCGGGATCCGGCGGCCAAGCGTCCGGCCCGAGGAGGCGCTCGCGTCGCAGCAGCTGGGGATCGGCCGCCACCGCCTGGTCGACCGGCACCGCTGGTCGAGGAGCGCGTCCGCGCTCGTCAACTACGCGGAGACCGAGGAGGCGTCCTGCTGGAGCTCGACCTCGCGGCCGACGCGGCGGACATCTTCGAGGTCCGTGGCTGGCCGCGCCCGCGGCCGGGGGCGGCTGCGGCCCGTCGCGCTGCGCGCGGACCGGGTGACCTTCCGCTACGACGGCGCTGGACGGCTGCGGCGAGTCCGCACGCACGTCGCGTTCCAGCCATCGGCTGACGACGCAGGCCGGGCCGAGCCGCGGGACGGCGATGCGGCCGGGGCGGGTCCGTCCGGCTGGGCTGGCGATGGCGGCTGGCCGCCGGCGAGGCGCGAGAGCTACGCTGGCTGGTGTGGGGCAGCGAGCAGCAGCTGGGGCCGGTGGCGGCCGATGCGCCGGCCCCCGGCGACCCGCCCGGCCTCAGCGCGACCGCCCAGTCCGACGCCACCCCCGACGCCACCCCCGATGCCGCGCCCGATGTCGCCCCCGAATCCGACGAGGTCCTGTTCCCGCCGATCCCGGCGGTCGACCGCGAAACCGTCGCCGCCTCGTACCACGCCTGGCAGTCGCGGCGTAACCGACCCTGCGGACCGACAACGACCTGTTCAACGCCGCGATCGACCGCTCCGTCACCGACCTGCGGCTGCTGCGTCAACGACGGCCCCCGGCCCGGGCGAGCGCTATCTCGCGGCCGGCGTGCCATGGTTCACGACGCTGTTCGGGCGCGACTCGATCATCACCGCGCTCCAGACACTGAGCCTGCGCCCCCAGCTCGCGGTCGAGACGCTCGAGGTGCTCGCCGCGCTCCAGGCGACCGAGGACGATCCGGAGCGCGACGCGGAGCCGGGCAAGATCCTCCACGAGCTGCGCACCGGCGAGATGGCCCGTTCGCGCGAGCTGCCCCATCGCCCGTACTACGGCACGGTCGACTGCCACGCCGCTGTGGCTGATCCTGCTCGGCGCCACCTACGACTGGACCGGCGACCGCGCGCTCGTCGACCGCCTGTGGCCCAACGCGCTGCGGGCGCTGGACTGGATCGACCGATGGGGCGACCGGGACGGCGACGGGTTCGTCGAGTACGAGCGCCGGACGCGAGCGCGGGCTGGTGAACCAGGGCTGGAAGGACTCGCACGACGCGGTCCGCGACCGGACGGCGCGGGTGGCGAAGCCGCCGATCGCGCTGGCCGAGGTCCAGGGCTACGTGTTCGATGCCAAGCGCCGGATGGCAGGCCTGGCCACGGGTCCGTGGCGAGCACGACCTCGCGCAGCGGCTGGAGCAGGAGGCGGACCTCCTGCGGCGCGCGGTTCGAGGCACGCGTTCTGGTCCGAGGACCAGGCCTTCTACGCGATGGCGCTCGACGGCGACAAGCGACAGGCGGACGCCGATCGCATCCAACCCCGGCCAGTGCCTGTGGTCGGGGATCGTCTCCCCCGATCGGGCCCGCCGGGTCGTCGAGCGGCTGCTGGCACCCGGACATGTTCTCGGGCTGGGGCGTCCGCACCTACGCGGCCGGCCAGCCCGGCTACAACCCGATCGGCTACCACGACGGCACGGTGTGGCCGCACGACGGGTCGCTGATCGCCGCGGGCTTCAAGCGCTACGGCTTCCACGAGGAGGCGAACCGGCTGGTCGAGCGCATGGTCCGAGGCCGCCCAGCAGTTCCCCGAGTTCCGGCTGCCCGAGCTGTTCTGCGGCTTCGACCTGGACGCGTCGCCCGTCCCCGTCCCGTACCCGGTCGCGTGCTCGCCGCAGGCATGGGCGGCGGGTTCGCGTCGTTCCTGTTCCTCGAGACGATGCTCGGGCTGCGCCCGCACGCGGACCGGCGCGAGCTCGAGCTCGCCGCATCCGGCGCTGCCCGGATGGCTGGCGAAGGTGACCGTGACGAACCTGCGCGTGGGCGACGCAGACGGTGGACCTGCTGTTCCATCGCTGGCGGGGTGGCACGTCGGCCGAGGTGCTGGGCAAGAGCCAGGGCCTCGACGTCACGATCCGGATGTAGCGGCCTGATGCCGGACACCGCGTTCACCGTCTGGGAGCTGGTTCGCCTTGCGGCCGACCGGCTGTCCGGCGTCGGGCTCGGAGACGCCGCGGCTCGACGCCGAGCTGCTGCTCGCGCCAGGCCCTGGGCATCGACCGGGTCGGCGTCCTCGCCCATCCCGAGGCGCCCGTGGGCGAGGGGACACGGCGGCGTTCGAGGTCGCGATCCGAACGCGCGCGAGCTGGGCGAGCCCGTCGCGTACATCCGCGGCTTCCGCGAGTTCCACGGCCTGGCCTTCGCCACCGACGCCCGGGCGCTGATCCCGCGGCCGGAGACCGAGCTGCTGGTGGACGCGGCCATCGCCGAGGTCGCGACGCGGCTGACAGCGGCGCCGGGCCGCCGCGGCGCGGCCGGCCGCTCGCGGATCGCCGACGTCGGGACCGGGACCGGGGCGATCGCCGTCTCGCTCGTCGCGGCCCTGCGGCCGGCGGCGCATGGACGCGCACGTGCTGGTGATCGCGGTCGACGTGTCCGAGGACGCCCTCCAGCTCGCGCGCGAGAACGCCGTCGGCCACGGGGTTGCGGACCGGATGGTGTTCGTCGCGGCCGACCTGCTGCCGCACCACGTCGATCCGCCGTACGCGGTGGTGTGCGCCAACCTGCCGTACGTGCCGACGGGCGCGCTCGAGGCGCTGGCACCCGAGCTCGCGTTCGAGCCGCGGGCCGCGCTCGACGGCGGCTCCGACGGCCTGGACATCGTCCGCCGCCTGCTCGTTCGCCTGCCGGAGGTGCTCGCCGCCGACGGCGTGGCGCTCCTCGAGATCGGCGCGGACCAGGCGCGACGCGATCGAGCAGGCCGTGGCGCGGAGCGGCTGCCGGGCTGGCGCTGCGCCGTGGCGCACGACCTCGCGGCGTCCGCGGCTCGCGCGGCTCGAGCCGCCGGATGGCGCGCCGGTGCCTCCGGCGACGCCGCGGCCGCGCACGACCACGACCGGCGCGATGAAGGACCACCGCCCGCCCCGACCCGGCCCGACGCGGCGTTCCCGATCGGGCTGATCGCGCTCGACATCGACGGCACGCATCGTCGGCCACGACTTCGTTCTGTCCGAGCGGATGCGCGGCGCGATCGCGGGCGGCCTGCGGCGGGGCGTCCGGGTCTCGCTCGCGACCGGCCGGATGCCCAGCTCGCGCGGCCGTGTACGCGAACATCCTGGGCCTGCGCGAGCCGATCATCGGGCACCAGGGCGGCGGTCCAGTCCGGGCCGATGCCGCGTGCGACGCCGGAGCTGCGTGCGACGCCGGCTCGGGCCGCCGCTATCCGCGGCCGCGTCGGCCGGCTCCTCCGTCACCGGCCGCTCGCCGGTCGAGCGTCGCCCGCGACGCCATCGCGCTGGTGCCTGCGCCCACGGCCTCGACCCGCACCTCAACTACGCTCGAGCGGTCATCGTCCGCGGCAGGGCGACCCGAGCTTCGAGGACTACTCGGGGTACCTCGGCGTCCGGACGCGGACCTCGTCCCGGACCTGTCCGCGTCGGATCCACCGGCCGGTGAGCAAGGTCATCGCCGTGGGCGAAGCGCCGCCGGCCGATGGAGCTGGTCGCCGACGGCGCGGAGCGCGTTCGCCGGGCCGGGCCGACGCGACGGTCTCGCACCCGCGGTTCCTCGAGTTCGTCGCCCCCGGCGTGTCTCGAAGGGCCGGGCGGTGGCCTGGCTCGCGCACCGAGCCGGGCATCCCGATGAGCCGGGTGATGGCCATCGGCGACGCGCTCAACGACGTCGAGATGATCGCGGGACGCGGGCCACGGCGCCGCCGATGCGCCGACGCGCCGCCGGAGGTCGCTGCGGTCGGCCCGCTACGTCGCGCGCGCCGCGTCGAGGAGGACGGGGTGGCCGGCGCTGATCGAGGCGCTGGTGCTCGCGGCGCCGGCCGAGGCGGCGCTCGCGCCGCGCGCCTGGCGGCCGAGGCGGAGGCTCCTGGACGGCGCTGACCTCGGCGCGCCGACCCGCTGACCTCGCGGCGCGCCGAGCGGCGGCCGGCATGCCGACCGGCGAGCCGCCGGGGCCGCGCCGGACCCGGCTCGGGCCCGACGATGAGCCGCCCCTGGTCCTTCCCGACGGCGACACGACGCGCGCCGAGGCCGTGGACCTCCTGCGCGCGGGCGAGATCGTGGCCGTGCCCACGGACACGGTCTACGGGATCGCCGCGGACCTCGCGCTGCCCGACGCCATCGAGCGCCTGTTCGCGGCCAAGCGCACGCCCGCCCGAGAAGGCGGTCGCGCGTGCTGCTCGCCGATGCCGCCCAGGCCGCGACGCTCGGGGTCGTCGGGCGCGGCCGCGCGCGGCGCTCGCGGGAGCGCTTCTGGCCGGGTGGCCTCACGCTCGTGCTGCCGGTCCGGGCCGGCTCCGCCTGCCGGACGTCCTCGCCGCCGGCGACGCCCACCGTCGGCGTCCGCGTGCCCGACCATCCCGCGCCGCGGGCGCTCGCGGCCGCGCTCGGGCCGCTGCCGACCACCTCGGCCAACCGCTCGGGCGAGCCCGACGCCGCGCGATGCCGCGGAGGTCGCGGCCGCAGCTCGGCGGCGCGGTCGCGCTCGTCCTCGACGGCGGGCCGATCCGGGGCGGGCCGGCTCGACGGTCGTGGACTGCACGCTCCCGCGTCCGGTCGTCCGTCGCGTCGGGGCGATCGACGCGGCGGCGCATCGCCGCCGCCCTCGATCGAGGCGGGCATCAGCACGACCTGGGCGCGGCTGAGCGCCCCGGCCGCCGGGTCCTGGCCGTGCGAAGATTGGGCGCGTCGTCCCCGACCCTCGTGCCGCGTCCCCGGAGGTACCCATGGCCGCCGCCGACCGTCTCGTCGACCGCCTGGGCGCCCATCGCCGAGGTCGACCCCGAGCTCTGGGCGCGCGATGGAGGCCGAGCGCCACCGCCAGGCCGACAAGATCGAGCTGATCGCGAGCGAGAACTACGTGTTCGGGGCGGTCCTCGAGGCACAGGGCAGCTGGCTCACCAACAAGTACGCCGAGGGGCTGCCCGGGCAAGCGCTACTACGGCGGCTGCGAGTACGTCGACGTCGCCGAGGACCTCGCCCGCGACCGGCGCGCTCGCGCTGTTCCCGGGTGCGGACCACGTGAACGTCCAGCCGCACTCGCGGCGCCCAGGCGAACATGGCCGCCTACTTCGCCGTCCTCGAGCCGGGCGACCGGATCCTGGGCATGAACCTCGCCCATGGGGGCCACCTCACCCACGGCTCGCCGGTCAACTTCAGCGGCCGGCTGTACGAGGTGCACGCGTACGGGGTCGACCCGCGAGACCGAGCGGATCGACTACGACGCGCTCGCCGGCGCAGGCGGCCGAGGTGCGCCCGAAGGTCGATCGTCGCGGGGGCATCGGCGTACCCGCGCATCATCGACTTCGAGCGGCTGGCGGCCATCGCGCACGGCGTCGGCGCGCTCCTGTTCGTGGACATGGCCCATATCGCGGGACTCGTCGCGGCGGGCCTGCACCCGAGCCCGTTCCCGCACGCCGACCTCGTGACGACGACGACCCACAAGACGCTCCGCGGCCCGCGCGGCGGCGATGGTGTTCGCCCGCCGCGACCTGCCCGACGGCGTCGACCGCGGCCGACTTCCCGGCGCTGGGCAAGAGGACGCTCGCCGCGGCGGTCGACAAGTCGGTGTTCCCCGGCGTGCAGGGCGGCCCGCTGATGCACGTCATCGCCGCCAAGGCCGTCGCGTTCCGGCTCGCCGCGAGCGAGGAGTTCCGGCGCGACCAGCAGCGGACGGTCGAGAACGCCGCCGGTCGCTGGCGCACACGCTCGGCGACGCGGGCGCGCGCCTCGTCTCCGGCGGCACGGACAACCACCTCGCGCTGGTGGACGTGACGCCGCTCGGCGTCACCGGGCGGGAGGCGGAGCGGCTGCTCGACGACGTCGGGCATCACCGTGAACAAGAACGCGATCCCGTTCGACGCGAACCCGCCCAACGTCGCGTCCGGGATCCGGATCGGGACGCCGGCGACGACGACCCGCGGCATGGGGCCCGACGAGATGCGGCCATCGGCCGCTGGATCGTGGACAGCGATCCGGGCACGCGACGACGACGGCCGCGCTCGCGACCGGATTCGGCCGAGGTGCGCGAGCTCGTCGCCCGGTTCCCCGTCCCCGGGCTGCCCGCGCGACAGCGGCGACGCGGAGCGCGCGCGCCGATGGAGGACCGACGAGTCGTGCGGCGATCTCGATCGCGACGAGTCCTGCCGCTCGTCGTCGTCGCGTTCGTCGCGGCCGCCGTCGCTCTCGCTCCTGCTGACGCCGCTGGTGCGCGCCGTCGCCGATCCGGCTCGACAACGATCGACCGGCCAGAGCAGCGGCGGGTCAACCTGCGGCCGATCCCGCGCGGCGGCGGCGTCGCCGTCGCGGTCGCGTTCCTCGCTGGTGCCACTGGGCGGCGATCGCGTCGCCAACGACGTCCTGGAGCTCGTCCCCGTGCCGCGCTCGATCCAGCCGCGCGAGCTCGCCGCGCTGCTCGGTGGGGGCGCGCGCGGCCGCCGTGCTCGGCGTCCTCGACGACGCCTTCCAGCTGCGTGCGCGCTGGCAGCTCGCTGGGCCAGCTCGCGCTGGCCGCGCTCGCGGTCGCCGCCGGCATCACCGTCGGCTTCGTCAACAACCCGTTCGGGCCCGGCAACATCCTGCTCGGCGGGCCGTTCGCGGTCGCGTTCACGGTGCTCTGGATCGTCGGGCATGATCAACAGCATCAACTTCATCGACGGCCTGGACGGGCTGTCGTCCGGGATCGCGCTGATCGCGGCCGTGACCCTGGGCCTGATCTCGCTCGACGACGACCGTCGCGCAGCCGTTCGTCGGCCGTCCTGTGCTTCGCGCTCGCCGGGGCGCTGCTGGGGTTCCTGCGCTGGAACTTCCACCCGGCGTCGATCTTCATCGGCACCAGCGGCGTGATGTTCGTGGGCTACACGCTGGCCGTGCTGTCGATCCTCGGGCACGGCCAAGATGGCCGTCGCGCTGCTCGTGCTCGGGCGTGCCGATCATCGACACGTTCTGGATCATCGTCCGGCGCCTGGCGACCGGACGCTCGCCGTTCACGCCCGACCGTGGCCACATCCACCACCGGCTGCTCGACCTCGGCCTGTCGCACCGCCAGACGGTGCTCGTCATCTACGCGATCTGCGTCGGCCTCGCCGTGCTGCTCGTTCGTGCTCTCGGGCACGGGCCAGGTGTACGCGTTCCTCGGGCCTCGGGGTGGTGTTCGGGCTGGGCCTGTTCCTGCTCACCCGCGCGGAGACGGCCGACGCGCTCGAGCCGCGAGACGTACGAGACAGCCAGCGCCGCCCGACCCGCTACGCCCGTGCGGGCTCCGCGGGTGGGCACCGCCGATGCGCCTCTGGTATAGTCTCCGCGCGGTGATCGGTCCCCGATGATCAACGGCTCGGAGCCTACGTCGTTCTGTTCTCCGAGATCGGAATCACCTTCTTCGTGGCGACCATCGCGGGTGTGCTGGCCGGCTGGTGGATCGACCAGCAGCTGGGCACGCTGCCCATCTTCGCCGTTGGTCGGGCCCTCGCAGGCTTCGGCCTCGGCGGCCTGGCCGTGGCCAGGTTGATCACCCGGTTTCTCGCGAGGTTCGACTGACATGAAGACCGACCCTCGGCGACCGACGAGGATCCAGCCGAGACCGACGAGTCGCACGTGACCGACGAGACCTCACCCGGCCGCGCAGCCCCAGGGCGGCGCCGAGACCCCCGCTCGCCTGTCGCGCAGCCGCAAGCTGCTGATCGCGATCGTCGCCATCGTCGTGCTCGACGTCGGTCGCGACGATCGTGCTCGCGCCGCCCGGCTTCCCCGGGCCCGAGGAGAGCATCAACGGCAACCTGGAGCTGATCCCGCCGACTGTGGTCTGCGACCTCGCCCGCCGGGCCAGCGAGCCCACCGGCGCGCTCGATCGTCGAGTTCCATCCCAGCATCACGTCGACGATCGCCGTGTCCTGGTATCGTGATGCTGCTGATGATCGTGGTGTTCGTGGGCGTGGCCCAGAACCTGGAGCGCCTGCCGGGCCGGGTCCAGAACCTGATCGAGTACGTGTACGAGGCCCTCGAGGACTTCGCGATGTCGCTCGGCGGGCCAGCGGCCCGGCCGTACGTGGGGATCTTCGTCGGCCTTGTTCGTGTTCATCGTGCTCGCGAACTGGACGCGACCTGCTGATCTTCGGCGACAAGATCAACTTCCTGCGCACGCCCGACCAGCGACATCAACATCACGATCGGCCTCGCGCTGTTCAGCTTCGGCTGCTTCGACGTCGAGGGCGTGCGGCGCCTGGGCGTCCGACGCTACCTGGCCAAGTTCTTCAACTTCAGCGGGTTCCGGCGGAGCGTCGTGGACGGGCATCGATCGACCTGTTCGTCGGCCTGACCGAGTTCCTGCTCGAGTTCTTCAAGCCCGTGACGCTGGCCTTGCGGTTGTTCGGCAACATGTACGGGGGCGAGCGTCATGCTGGGCGTGTTCACCGCGCTGCTGCTCGGCGTGCTGCCCGCTGGCGTTCGTCGCCCTCGAGGCTCTTCATCGGCTTCGTGCAGGCGCTGATCTTCAGCGTCCTGACCCTCATGTTCACGCTGCTCGCGATCGAGAGCCACGACGAGGAGGCCCACGCCGCCCCGGCGATGGCGACCGAGCCCGAGGGCAACGTCGGGCCACCCCTGTCGGCCGTCTCGGCGCACTGAGGCGGCCAGTCCAACCATTGTCCCGAGGGAGCATCCGCGGCCGAGCGGGCGCAAGTGGAGGAGAGACTCGATGGAACTGATCGGCGCCGGCCTTGCCGCGCTGGGCGTGATCGGCCCCGGCATCGGCATCGGCATCCTGGCCGGCATGTCGACCAGCGCGATCGGGCCGCAACCCCGACGCCGCGGGCGTCATCCGCGCCACGTTCATCATCGGCGCCGCGTTCGCCGAGGGCCTCGGCGTCCTCGCGTTCGTCGTCGGCGTGCTCGCGATCTTCATCAACCCTGCCGCCAAGTAGCCGCGGTCACCGAGCGGACGCCATGGACTTCCTCGCGGTCGCCGCCGGGACGCGTCCCGGGGGACTCGCCCTCAACGCCGGAGAGCGGCGTGGCCGGGCTCGTGATCAACGGGTTCTGGTTGATCGTCGCCGCTGCTCAACTTCGTCCTGCTGTTCGTCGTCGCTCCAGCTGTTCGCGTTCGGGCCGATCTCGAGGATGCTCGAGGAACGGCGATCGCGCATCGAGGAGGGGCTGCGCGACGCCGAGCAGGCGCGCCGCGACCGCGAGTCGGCCGAGCAGGAGCGCGCTCGCCGCGCTCCAGGAGGCCCGCCGCGAGGCGAACGACATCATCAACCGCGCCCAGCGGGTCGCGAGCCGAGAGCCGCGAGCAGGACATGGCCGCCACGCGGGAGGAGCTCGAGCGGATGCGCGACCGGGCGGCGGCGGAGATCGAGGCCGAGAAGCAGCGCGCGATCGCCGAGCTGCGCGTCCGAGGTCGACCGACCTCGCGCTCGCGGCCGCCGGTCGCGTGGTCGGCGAGTCGATGACCGGCGACCGCCAGCGCCGACTGGTCGCCGACTTCCTCGCGCGACTCGCCGACCGGCGGCCGGAGATCGGCGAGCTGATGGCGCGCCCGGTCGCCGCCGCCCGCCGCTACGCCGAGGCCGCCTTCGCAGGTGGCGCTCGAGACCGACCAGCTCGACCGCTGGCGGGACGACCTGCGGCTCGCGGCCGACATCCTCGGCGGCCCGAGGTCGCGCCGATCGTCGACAACCCGGCCATGCCGCCGCCGAGCAGCGCGCTGGCCGTGTCGAGCGGCTGCTCGAGCAGCGCGGATCCAGCCGGCGCCCTGCGGCTCGTCAACCTGCTCATCGAGCGCGGCCGGGTCGCGCCTGCTGCCGCGCGTCAGCGAGGAGTACCGGCGCCTGCTCAACGCGCACCGCGGCATCGTCATGGCGATCGTGACCAGCGCCGCGCCGCTCACCGACGACGAGGCCGCCGCGGTGCGCGCACGGGTCGAGGCGATGGCCGGCTCCGACGCGTCGAGCTGCGGACCGAACGTCGACCCCGGCCTGATCGGCGGGCTGACCATCCAGGTCGGCGACCAGCTGCTCGACGCCATCGGTCCGCGGCCGCCTCGAGCGACTGCGCGACCAGCTGCAGCGGGGGGCCGCCTCCGCTAGCCGCGCGCGCCGGCGCGTCGGCCGGCGCGCACACCACGACCGCCCGACCACCGCTCGAACTCCACCGCCCGAACGGAGACGCCATGGCCATCCGGTCCGACGAGATCATCAGCATCATCAAGAGCCAGATCGAGTCGTTCGACGCGGCGACCGAGACGCGCAGCGTCGGGACGGTGGTCGAGGTCGGCGACGGCATCGCCCAGATCTACGGCCTCGACGCCGCGCTCGCGTCCGAGCTGCTCGAGTTCCCGGGCGGGGTCATGGGCATGGCCCTCAACCTCGAGGAGGAGACGGTCGGCGCGGTCATCCTGGGCGATGCCATCGGCGATCAAGGAGGGCGACCAGGTCCGGACGACGGGCCGCGTGGTCGAGGTGCCGGTCGGCGAGGCGCTGCTGGGCCGGGTCGTGGACCCGCTGGGCCGGCCGCTCGACGGCAAGGGCGACATCGCGACCACGGCCACCCGGCCGGTCGAGCGGATCGCCCCGGGCGTGATCACCCGCCAGCGGGTGGACACCCCGGTCCAGACCGGGATCAAGGCGATCGACGCCCTGATCCCGATCGGCCGCGGCCAGCGCGAGCTGATCATCGGCGACCGCCAGACGGGCAAGACCGCGATCGCGATCGACACGATCATCAACCAGAAGGGCGGCGACCTCGTCTGCATCTACGTCGCCATCGGCCAGAAGCTCTCGACCGTCGCCCAGACCGTCGCGACGCTCGAGAAGTACGGCGCGATGGAGCACACGATCGTGGTCGTGGCCGGCGCCGAGGACCCGGCCCCGCTCCAGTACCTCGCCCCGTACGCCGGCGTGGCGATGGGCGAGGAGATCATGGAGAACGGCGTCAGCGTCGGCGGCCGGCTGGTCAAGGACGCGCTGTGCGTGTACGACGACCTGTCCAAGCACGCCTGGGCGTACCGCGAGATGTCGCTCCTCCTCCGCCGGCCGCCCGGCCGCGAGGCGTACCCGGGCGACGTGTTCTACCTCCACAGCCGCCTGCTCGAGCGCGCGGCGCGCATGAGCGAGGAGAACGGCGGCGGCTCGCTGACCGCGCTGCCGATCATCGAGACCCAGGCCAACGACGTGTCGGCCTACATCCCGACCAACGTGATCTCGATCACCGACGGCCAGATCTTCCTCGAGACCGACCTGTTCAACGCCGGCCAGCGGCCGGCCATGAACATCGGCATCTCGGTCAGCCGCGTCGGCTCCGATGCGCAGACCAAGGCGATGAAGAAGGTCGCGGCGCCGCTCAAGCTGGACCTCGCCCAGTACCGCTCGCTGGCCGCGTTCGCCCAGTTCGCGAGCGACCTGGACAAGGCGACCCGCGACCAGCTCAACCGGGGCGAGAAGCTGTCCGAGATCGTCAAGCAGCCGCAGTACCAGCCGCTGCCGGTCGAGAAGCAGGTCGCGATCCTGGTCGCGGCCACGACCGGCAAGCTGGACGACGTGCCCACGCCGCGGGTCAAGGAGTTCGAGGACCAGCTGTACCGCTTCCTCGAGACCGAGCGGCCGGAGATCCTCGAGGAGCTGGCCGAGACCAAGGCGCTGTCCGACGAGCTGTCGACGCAGCTCAACGACGCGATCGACGAGTTCCGCAAGGGCTTCCTGGCGTGACCGCGGCGATGATCGATGCCTAGCCAGCGCGAGATCCGCCGCCGCATCGGCTCGGCGCGGAACATCAAGCAGATCACCCGGGCGATGCAGTTCGTCGCGGCGTCCAAGCTCCGCCGTGCCCAGCAGGCGACGCTCGCCTCCCGCCCCTACCGCGAGAAGCTCGACGAGGTCATCGCCGATCTCGCGGCCGTGCTGGGCGGCGAGGACCATCCGCTGCTGGCCGGGCGCAACCTGGGCGAGACCCACAACCGCCTGATCGTGATCATGACCTCCGACCGCGGGCTGGCCGGCGCGCTCAACACCAACACCGTGCGCTTCGCCGCGCGCGAGATCACCGACCACCCGGGCGAGCTCAAGGTCGTGCCCGTGGGGCGCAAGGGCCGCGACGCGATGCGCCGGGCCCGCGTCCCGATCGCCGCGTTCTTCGAGGGGTTCGGCGAGCGCCCCTCGTTCGCCGACATCCTGCCGGTCGCGCGCCTGGTGTCCGACGACTTCGTGGCGGGCGTGTACGACCGGGTGGACGTCATCTACCCGCGGTTCGTGTCGACCCTGGTCCAGCGCCCGGTCATCGAGCAGCTGCTGCCGATCGAGCCCGCCGAGGATACCGAGGGCATCCCGGGCGGACAGTTCCTGTTCGAGCCCAGCCCCGGGGCCTTCCTCCAGGCGCTGCTCCCGCGCTACGTGTCCACCCGCCTGTACGCGGCGGTCCTGGAGACGACCGCCAGCTTCTTCTCCAGCCAGATGGTCGCGATGAAGAACGCCACGGAGAACGCGGAAGAGCTCATCGAGGACCTCACCCTGTCCTACAACAAGGTCCGTCAGGCCAACATCACTCGCGAGATGGTCGAGATCGCGAGCGGCGCCCAGGCCCGCTAGGCCGGCGCGAACGAGGAGGCACTCCCCACCATGGCGACCGCCGCCCCTTCCGACGCCACCGGCCGGGTCATCCAGATCACCGGCCCGGTCGTCGACATCGAGTTCCCCGCCGGGGAGCTGCCGGCCATCTTCAACGCCGTCGAGATCATCCGCGAGGGCGAGCCGCCGCTGGTGTGCGAGGTGCAGCAGCACCTGGGCAACAACTGGGTGCGGGCCGTGGCGATGACCACGACCGACGGCCTCGCCCGCGGCACCGTCGTGCGCGACACCGGCGCGGCCATCACGGTGCCCGTGGGCGAGGTCACCCTGGGCCGCGTGTTCGACGTCCTGGGTCACGCGATCGACGGCAAGAGCCCGGTCGAGGCCACGACCATGCTGCCGATCCACCGGGCCCCCCCGTCGTTCGAGGACCAGGTCACCGAGGTGGAGGTGTTCGAGACCGGGCTCAAGGTCATCGACCTCGTGTGCCCGTTCAAGAAGGGCGGCAAGATCGGGATCTTCGGCGGCGCCGGCGTGGGCAAGACGGTCATCATCCAGGAGCTGATCCGCAACGTGGCCCAGGAGCACGAGGGGGTGTCGGTGTTCGCGGGGGTCGGCGAGCGGTCGCGCGAGGGCAACGACCTGATCCACGAGATGACCGAGTCGGGCGTCATCGCCAAGACGGCCTTCGTGTTCGGCCAGATGAACGAGCCGCCCGGCGCCCGGCAGCGGGTCGGCCTGACGGCGCTCACGATGGCGGAGTACTTCCGCGACGAGGAGAGCCGCGACGTCCTGCTGTTCATCGACAACATCTTCCGCTTCACGCAGGCGGGCTCCGAGGTCTCGGCGCTGCTCGGCCGGATGCCCTCGGCGGTCGGCTACCAGCCCAACCTGGCGACCGAGATGGCGGGCCTCCAGGAGCGGATCACGTCTACCCACAAGGGGTCGATCACCTCGCTCCAGGCCGTGTTCGTCCCGGCCGACGACTACACCGACCCGGCGCCGGCGACGACCTTCGCCCACCTCGACTCCACGATCCGGCTGGAGCGCTCGATCGCCGAGCTGGGCATCTACCCGGCGGTCGACCCGCTGACGTCCACCTCCCGGGTGCTCGACCCGCTGGTGGTGGGCAACGAGCACTACGACGTGGCCCAGGAGACCAAGCGCGTCCTCCAGCGCTACCGCGATCTCCAGGACATCATCGCGATCCTGGGCATCGACGAGCTGTCCGAGGAGGACAAGGCGACGGTCTCCCGCGCCCGCCGGCTCCAGCGGTTCATGAGCCAGCCGTTCTTCGTGGCCGAGGTGTTCACCGGCCGGAGCGGCAAGTACGTGTCGATCAAGGACACGGTCGCCTCGTTCAAGGAGATCCTGGACGGCAAGACCGACACCCTGCCGGAGCAGGCGTTCTTCCTCGCCGGCACCATCGACGACGTCCGCGAGAACGCCGCCAAGCTGGAGGGGTGAGTGCCGTGATCCCAGCGCCCGCTCTCGGCCGCTCGCGGCGCTCGCTCTGACATGCCCTTCGGGCCTGAGTCGCTCGCGCCCCGTCCGGCCTACGCGGGCGCAGGCGTTCGCTCCATCACCCTCGCCGAAGCCGACGTGCTGCGGCCGCCCGTGCTCAGGTCGAGTGGGGTGGGGCATCGATCCGGACGCCGCATGCGGGCCGCGCAGGCAGGGCGCGAGAGGCCGATCTCGGTCCGCAGGACCGGAATCGGACCGAGCGCGCCCCGCCGGAAGCGGCCGGCGAAAGCGGCCCCGGGAAAGGGGACGGACTGATCATGCCCCTGCAGCTGGAGATCGTGACGCCCGAGCGGCTCGCGTACTCGGACGAGGTCGACATGGTCCTCGTGCCCGGCGTCGAGGGCGAGCTCGGCATTCTGCCCCACCACACCCCGCTGGTCAGCCTGCTCGGCGTGGGCGAGCTCCGGATCCGCAAGGGCCAGGACGAGGAGAGCTTCGCGATCGTCGGCGGCTTCCTCCAGGTCCGGCCGGACAAGGTGGTGGTCATGGCCGAGACCGCCGACCTCGCCTCCGACATCGACCTCGAGCGGGCCCAGGAGGCTCGCCGGGAGGCCGAGCGGGCGCTCGAGTCCGGCTTCCACGAGGGCGCGGACCTGACCGCCGCCCGGGCGCAGCTCCAGCAGGCGCTGCTCCGGATCCGCGTCGCGGAGCGACGCCGGTACCGGGAGGGTCCCCGCCACGGCGCCTGACGCGGCGGGCGCCGGGCCCCGCGCGCTGCCGGCCACGCGAAGCGCCGCCGCAGCGGCGGGCGGCTGCCGTGGCTGACGCGCGACTGTTCCACTGGGAGTTCCGGCCGGAGCTCCCCCAGCCGGAGGCGTTCCGGATCGACGGCGGCCGGCCGCTGCGCGGCACCGTCCACGTCAGCGGCGCCAAGAACGCCGCGCTCAAGCTGCTCGCGGCGGCGACCCTGACCGGCGAGCGCTGCCGCTTCCAGAACGTCCCCGAGATCGAGGACGTCCGCGTGATGACCGAGGTCCTGACCGATCTCGGCGTGGTCGTGGACCACCCTGCCGAGGGCGTGTACGAGGTGGCCGCGGGCGACGTGGACTGGCTGTTCATCCCCCTCGAGGCTGCCGCCAAGATGCGCGCCTCGTTCATCCTGCTGGGTCCCCTGTTGTCACGCTTCGGCCGCGTGATCATCAGCAACCCGGGTGGCGACCGGATCGGGCGGCGGCCGGTGAACCTCCACGTCGACGCGATGCGGGCCCTGAGCGCCGAGATCGAGTACCGGGACGGCTACTACTTCGCGAAAGCCCCCGGGCGGCTGCGCGGCGGCGAGGTCACCTTCCCCCAGGTCACGGTCATGGGCACCGAGAACGCGATGCTCGCGGCGACCCTCGCCGACGGCCACACGGTCATCCGGCCCGCGGCCCAGGAGCCCGAGGTCGACGACCTGATCGAGTTCCTGTGCGAGATGGGCGCGGAGGTGCGCCGGACCAGTCCCGACACGATCGAGGTCGATGGGCGGCGGCGGTTGCGGGGCGCCGACCACGCGGTGCTGCCCGACCGGATCGAGACCGGCACGTTCCTCGTCGCCGCCGCGGTCACCGGCGGCCGGCTGACGCTCGAGAACGCTCCATGCGACCACGTCACCGCGCTGGTCGAGCTGTTCGGCCGGGTGGGCGTGCCCGTCGCGTGCGGTCGCAGCTCGATCGAGATCGATGCGACCGGCGTGCGGCCGGGCGACCTCCGGGCCGCCGACATCGAGACGGCGCCCTATCCCGGGCTGGCCACCGACATCCAGCCCCCGGTGTGCGTGCTGCTGACCCAGGCCGGCGGCACGTCGCGCGTGCACGAGGCCGTGTTCGAGGACCGCATCGAGTGGCTGTCCGAGCTGCGCAAGCTGGGCGCCCGGATCGACATCGAGAACGCCCACCACGCCTCGATCCACGGACCGGCCCCGCTCCACGGCGCCGAGGCGACGATCGGCGACCTGCGGGCGGGGGCGTCCCTGATCCTGGCCGCGCTCGCCGCGGCCGGTCCGTCGCTGATCCACGGCGCCCATCACGTCCAGCGAGGGTATGAGAACATCGATCGCAAGTTCCAGCAGCTGGGCGCCAGCATCACCCGCACGGCCGACTCCGCCTGACGTCACGCCGTCGGATCTCACGTCCTGCCCATCCCACGGCCTGCCGCCAGCCGGCGGCGTCCGACCACCGGAGTAGCATTCCCGCCGTCATGAAGATTGGTATCGACCTCGGCACCGCGAACGTCATCGTCTACGTGAAGGGCAAGGGCATCGTCATCACGGAGCCCTCGGTCGTCGCGGTCGGCGAGGACAACCGGATCGTCGCCGTGGGCGAGGAAGCCCGCGAGATGATCGGGCGCACCCCCGGCAACATCCAGGCCATCCGGCCGATGAAGGACGGCGTCATCGCCGACTACGTGATCACGGAGGCCATGCTCCGGTTCTTCATCGGCAAGGCCACCCGCGGCCGGATCGGCTTCTCCCGGCCCGAGGTCATGATCTCGGTGCCCGCCGGCGTGACGTCGGTGGAGAAGCGGGCCGTGCGCGACGCCGCGCTCAAGGCCGGCGCCAAGGAGGCGTTCCTGATCGAGGAGCCGCTGGCGGCCGCGATCGGGGCCAACGTGCCCATCAGCGGGCCCTCGGGGAACATGATCATCGACATCGGCGGCGGCACGTCCGAGATCGCCGTGATCGCGCTGGGTGGGATCGTGGTGTCCAACAGCCTGCGCATCGGGGGCAACAAGTTTGACGAGGCGATCGCGACCTACATCCGCAAGAAGTACAACCTGATGGTGGGCGAGCGGACGGCCGAGGAGGTCAAGATCCAGATCGGGACCGCGCTGCCGCTCGAGCGCGAGCTGACGATGGAGGTCCGCGGCCGCGACCTGATCGCCGGCCTGCCGCGCACGATCCCGATCTCCTCGTCCGAGGTGATGGAGGCGATCGAGGTTCCCCTGCAGCAGCTGGTGTCGGCGGTGCGGACCGTGCTCGAGCAGACGCCGCCCGAGCTGTCGTCGGACATCATCGACAAGGGCATGGTGATGTCCGGGGGCGGCTCTCTGCTGCGCAACGTGGACAAGCTGCTGACCCAGGTCACCGGCGTCCCGTGCCACGTCGCCGAGAACTCGCTCAACTGCGTCGCCCTCGGCACCGGCCTCGCCCTCGAGCACTTCGACTTCTTCAAGAAGTCCCTCGTCCAGCAGATCTAGTGGTAGCGGGCGGGCTGTCGTCGCGGGCATCCTCGCCGATTCCAGTCTGCTGGACTGAGATCGGCTGCGGTAGCCCGCGCCGCCATCCCTTCCCCACCTCGATCCGGTCGACGGACACCTTGCCACGCCACGGTGAGTCCGGCCGATCTCGGGCGTGAAGGTGGTGGAGTGAGGGCGTTCGTCGACCTCCACTGTCATACCTCGGCGTCGTTCGACTCGCTGGCCTCGCCCGAGGCCGTCACGAGGGCGGCGGCCGGGCGGGGGCTGACCCATCTCGCGATCACCGACCACGACCGGATCGACGGGGCCTTCCGGGCCCGGGCCGCGGCGCCGGCGGGGCTGACCGTGATCGTGGGCGAGGAGGTCAGGACGGCTGACGGCGACCTCATCGCGCTGTTCCTGGAGCGGGCGGTGATGCCCGGCCGCCCGGCCCGCGACACGATCGCCGAGGTTCGCGCCCAGGGCGGCCTGGTCGGGATGCCGCACCCGTTCGACCGGTTCCGCGGGTCGATGCTCAGGGACCCCCGGCTCGAGGTGATCGGGCCGCTCGTGGACTGGGTCGAGGCCTACAACGCGCGGGTCGTCGGCGGCAGCGGCAACGAGCGGGCCGCCTCGTTCGCCCAGGAGCTCGGTCTGCCCGGCATCGCCGTCTCCGACGCCCACAGCGTGATGGAGGTGGGCGTCGCCTTCGTCGTGCTCGACGGCGAGCCGGCGACCCCCGACGGGCTGCGGGCCGCGCTCGCGAACCCCATCGAGCTCGTGCCCGGTCGCGCATCGTATATCGTGCGAACGCTCACGCCGCTCGCCAAGCTCGTCAATCGCGCCCGTGGCAACCGGCGGGTGCCATCACCGCCCGCCGGCAGCGCGGGTCCAGCCGCATGAGTGAGCCGCCCGTGCCCGACGCCGATCCCACCCCGCTCGAGGTGCCGCCGCCGGCTGCACCCGAGGCTGCGGCCGCACCCGTGTCGCTGGGGGAGCGGCTGCGCCAGCCGCGGACGATCCTGTCGATCGTCGTGCCGCTGGTGCTCCTGGTCCTGGTGTTCCGGGTTGCCCTCAACATCGACGTGAACGAGCTGATCAGCGGCGTGTCCCGCGCCAACAAGCTGCTGCTGGTCGTGGCGTTCGTCGTGTTCTACCTCGGCTTCCCGCTGCGGGGCCTGCGCTGGGCGCTGCTGCTGCGCGGATCGGGCTACCGCATCGGGACGCGCGACGCGACGGAGATCCTGTTCCTGTCATGGCTGGTCAACTGCCTCGTGCCGGCCAAGCTGGGTGACGTCTACCGCGCGTACCTGCTCAAGCTCAACAGCCCGGTGTCCCTGTCGCGGACGTTCGGCACCGTGTTCATCGAGCGGATCCTGGACCTGTTCGTGATCGCGATCCTGGGCCTCGCGGCCGGGTTCTGGAGCTTCCGCAACGGGTTCCCGCCGGAGATCCAGTTCGTGGTCGCGCTGGGCATCGGCGTCGTGGTGCTGCTTGCCGCGGGCCTGTTCACGCTGCGCAGCTTCGGGCGCCGGATCCTCGAGCGGCTGCCGCTGCCGCACCGGGTGCTCGAGCTGTACGACCGCTTCGAGGAGGGGGTGTTCGGCGCCGTCGGCGTCCGATCCCTGCCGCCGCTGCTGGTGCTGACCGGGCTGATCTGGGCGACCGAGGGGTTGCGCCTGTGGTTCGTCGTCCAGGCGCTCGGCTTCTCCGATGTCCAGCTCGGGCTCTCGGGCGCCTTCTTCGTCGCCCTGATCGGGTCGCTGCTGACGGCGGTGCCGCTCAGCCCGGCCGGCCTGGGCACGGTCGAGCTGGGCGTGGTCGGCGTGCTGACCATCGCCTACGGGATCGGCAACCAGGACGCGGCCACGATCGTGATCGTCGACCGCCTGATCAGCGTGTTCTCGATCCTCGTGCTGGGCTCGATCGCCTACATCCTGTCCGGCAAGCGTCGCGGGGCGGGGCTGTCGCAGCCGGTGGAGGCGAGCGTCCCGGCGGGCTGAGGGCGGTACTGGGACCCCCTGCCCCGATCGGGTCACGCCCGGAATCGACCCGACCCCACCGCACCCCACGCGCGTGCGCGCGTCCTGGCACCGCCTGCCGGTACCAACGGGGGATTGGGCCGAGGTCGCGCGCGCATGACACTGCACTTCGATCCCTCGAACCAATCGCGGGAGCCTAGCCCAGGCGAGCATGACGACCGACAACGGCCGCGCGTTCAACGAATGGCTTCGGGCCCAGCTCAAGGCCAAGAAGATGTCCCAGCGCCAGCTGGCGCAGCAGTCGGGCGTCGACCACTCGACGATCTCCCGGCTGATCCGGGGCGACCGCATGCCGTCCCTCGGGACGGCGACCAAGCTCGCGCGGGGGCTGCGCGAGATCCGTGACGATTCCGACACCTCGACCGCGCTCGGGGTGGTCTCCGTCGGGCCGCAGAACCCGACCGCCCGCGTCGAGTACGCGCTCCGTGCCGACGAGGCGCTGAGCGAGCCGCAGGTGCGCCAGATCATGGAGTACTACCTGGCCGTTCGGGTCCGCCGCTTCGCGCGGACCTACGCCAGCGTCGGTTCCTCCTCCGAATCGGGCGTCAACACCGGTGGCATGAGCTCGGCGGGCAGCGTCTACGGTCGAGCGGCGTCGACCACGGGGACCGGGGTGGCGGCGCCGCCCACGATCCGCGCGATCCCGCAGCGCTACGGCGTCCAGCGCCCGGCCGTCAGGCCGCCGACGAGGACGCCCGGCCGACAGTAGAAGACTCCAGGGCACGACCTGAACGTCCCTCCACGTTCGGGTCTCGGGGACAGCGAACGCCGGTCTGCAGGGACCGGCGTTCGCACGTTCTCAGGGTACGTAGGCGATGTCGCGGACGGCGGCGGGGTGGCGGACGCGGCGTAAACGGTGATCACGCGCCGGGGCCCGGAATCGAACCGGTCGATGATGGCGAGCCCCGCGGCGTGGGCCGCCTGCCAGGCGCTCTCGGCAGGGCCGCCGCAGGGGGCGCCGACCGCGCCCGCGAACAGCGGGTCGCAGACGAGCACCGCGCCAGCCGGCGGCGTCCCGGCGCCGAGGGCGTCGGCGGCGAGCGGGCCGACCCCCCGGTGCTCGAGCGGGAAACGGAGCGCATCGGCCGACTTGAACGGCGGGATGCCGTCGAGGGCGACGGGCCGGGCGTCGATCGTGGCGATCACGCGGGCCGCGGCGGCGTCGGCCAGCCGCCAGCCGCCGTCGGGCGACACGGCCGGGGGCCAGGCGATGACCGCGATGGCGACCAGAACAGCGAAGGCGATCGCGGCGCCCACACGGGCGACGGGCGCGCGTGGGCCGGCAATTCCGGCGGGGCGCGCAGGCCCCGGCAGCCCGGCGACCCCGGACAGCCGCGCGAGGCCGACCCCGACGAGCGCGAGCACCAGGGGGTCCAGGAACGCGTGGTAGTGGTCGTTGGGCAGCCCCGGCGTGACCGTGGCCAGGCTGGGGGCGAACACCGCGAGCGCGAGCACGGACCACGCGATCGATCCCGCCAGCCACGTCGCCGCGGCCCGGTCCGGCCGGGCGCCCGCCGCGACCGCGAGGCCGCCCAGCGCGACGGCCAGCAGGCCCGCGACCAGCGACGCCGCCGGACGGTCCGTGATCAGCCCGGCCAGCGGCCAGGTCACCGAGCGCAGGCCGACGACGGCGATCCGGGCGATGGGCCCCGTCGAGGACGCCCGCCGCCCCCCGCCAGGTAGTCGACGATCGCCCGGGTCTCGGCGAAGTCGTGGGTGAGCTCGTTGACGACGAGCGGCAGGTAGCCGGCCGCGATGATCGCCACGGCGCCGATCCCCGCCCGCAGCAGGGGCGCGGACGGCCCGCCGGCCGCCCGGCGGCGCCGCACGTCGGCGAGCCAGGCGACGGCGAGCGGGGGCAGCGCGACGATCCCCAGGACATGGCACTGCATCGTGACCATGACCCCGGCGGCCGACACCAGCCACCAGCCGGCCCGACCCGACCGCCACGCCTGGAGGGCGGCCGCGAAGGCGATCCCCGCCGCCAACGGGATCGGGTTGGGGTTCCAGATGAACGTGGATTCGTCGATGCCGGCCGGCGAGACCGCGGCGAGGCCCGCGGCCGCCAGCCCGGCCAGCGCGCCGCCGACCAGTCGCGCGAGCCACCACGCCGCGGCCACCGCGCCGATCCCGAACAGGGCGATCTCGCCCGTGACCGCGACCGGGTCGGCACCCGAGATGGCCGCTGCCGGGGCGAGCAGGTAGTAGTAGACCGCCCCGTGGTGGAAGGTCCCGATCGACGTCCGCGGCCCGAGCAGCGGCACGTCGCCGCGCTCGACCAGGCCCTGGAGCACGAGCATGTCGTGACCCTGGTCGGCGTCCCAGGCCCCGCGCTGGTCGAGGCCCGGCAGGCGGAGCAGGGCCGCCAGGGCGAGGACGAGCAGGAGCGCCCCGAGCTCGATCCGGGCAACCGGGCCGGACGTGCCTCGCCGCGCGGATCCGGCCCCGCCCACGGTCACGCGTGGCGGCCCGGATCGGCGGACCCCGGATCGGCGGGGGCGCTGCGACCCTTCGCGCTGCGCACCTCGAACGCCTCGGGCGGCAGCGGCTCGAGCGTCCGCCCCCGGGCGAGGTCCAGCGCCCGCTGGACATTGACCTCGTCGTACCCCTCGTCCATCCCGGGGGTCTCGACGTAGTACACGACGTGGTCGAGGCCCGGGTGGGTCAGGAACCGCGCGAGACCCGCCGCGCCGATCACGCCCGCCCCGACGTGCTCGTGACGGTCCATCCGCGAGCCACCCTCGCAGCGGGAGTCGTTGAGGTGGACCATCCGCAGCCGATCGAGGCCCAGCCCCGCCTCGAATGCGGCGAGCGTCTCGTCGACCCCGGCCCGCTCGCCGACCGGGTAGCCGGCGCCCCACAGATGGGCGGTGTCGAGGCAATAGGCAAGCCGGGTGCGGTCGATGCCCGCGCCGAGCGCCGCCCGCTCGATGCCGGCCAGCTCCTCGATCGAGGAGCCCAGGCCGAACCCGCCACCCGACCCGTTCTCGAGCACCAGCAGGACGCCGTTCGCCTCGCCCCCCAGGCCGTCGATCACGTGCCGCAGGCCCGTCACCAGGCGGGCTACCCCGGCCTCGGTCCCGGCGCCCCGGTGCGACCCGATGTGCAGGTTCAGGAATCGTGCCCCGTAGGCGTCGGCCACCCGGACCTCGTGGATCATCGCCTGCACGGATCGCTCGAAGATCTCCGGCTCGGGCGCGGCGAGGTTGATGAGATACGGCGCATGGACCGAGATGGGGGCGATGTCCAGCTCCGCGAGGCGCGCCCGGAAGGCGGGCAGCTCCGCCGGCAGCCGCTGGCGGCGGCGCCAGGCCGTGGGGTTGTCGGTGAACACCTGGATCGCCGACGCGCCGATCGCGGCGGCCCGCTCCGCCGCCCGGACCAGGCCGTGGCCGAGCGGAAGATGGGCACCGAGTCGCCGGCCGTTCGGGAGCATCGCGCCAAGCGTACTGGAGCCGCGTGGCGCGCGGCCTAGACTTTCCGGTCATGGATGTCCAGCTCATGGCGGGCCTGCGGGCGCTCGTCGACCCCATCCGCCTCCGGATCCTCGCGCGCCTGGCCACCCGGCCGGCCGAGCCGGAGACCCTCGCCGAGGAGCTCCGGCAGCCGATGCCCACGATCGCCCGGCAGCTCGACGCCCTGGCGGCCGCGGGCCTGGTCGAGCGACGGCCCGCCGCTACTGGGCGGTATGCGGCTCGCATGGACCGGGTCGGCGCGCTCGCCCGCGAGCTCGCGATCCTTGACACCGGACCCGGAGCCGTATCGGCCGGGAGCGACGCCGGCGGCCTCCTCGGCGCGTGGCCGCACGACGGCGAGCCGCCGGCGGACACGCTGGCCCGGCTCGCCCTCACGCCCGAGGAGGCGAGAACGCTCCGCGCCTACCTCGTCGATGGCCGCCTCAGGACCATCCCGGCGCAGCATCGCAAGCGCGACGTCGTGCTCCGGTTCCTGCTCGAGCGCGTGTTCACCGAGGACCGCGAGTACCCCGAGAAGGAGGTCAACCAGCGGCTGGCCCTGTTCCACGCCGACGTCGCCTCGCTGCGCCGATACCTCGTCGACGAGGGCTTTGCGACGCGCAAGGCCGGCCGGTACCGCCGCGTGACGACCGGCGGGCACCCGCCGCAGGAGCCCTAGGCGCGCACGCTCCGGCCCGTGCCGCCCCTGCGGACCGGCGTGTACTCGCCGCCCACGGCCGGCTCGATCAGCCCGTAGTCGCCGTCCCGGCGCCGGTACAGGACGCAGATCCGCTCGTTCTCCGCGTTGACGAACACGTAGAAGTCGTGGCCCAGCTCCTCCATCGCGGTGACCGCGTCCTCCTCGAACATGGGCTCGATCGCGAAGCGCTTGGTCTTGACGACCTGGCGCTCGCGGCCACCGTCCGAGGTGCCGTCGGCGATCCGGCGCAGGATGGTCTTCTCCTCCTCGGGCCTGGCCCGCACCCGCGGCTTCTCCTTGTAGTCGATCGCCTGGCGTTCAACCTTGTCCACGACGATGTCCAGGGCGGCCTGGTACGACGCGCCGGCCGCGCGACTGCGCAGGGTCCGGCCGTCGATGACCAGCGTCACGTCGGCGATGTGCGCGTCGGCGGCGCTCCGGTGCGCCTCGTTCGAGAGCTCCACGACGGCGTCCGTGCGGTCATCCAGGAGGCGCTCGAGACGGGCGAACTTGCGCTCCGCGTACTGCCGGACCCGGTCCGGGATCTCGAGGTTCTTGCCCCTGACGATCGTCCTCACGGTTGACCTCCCGGCGCGATTCGGGCGCCTGGCTACGGGGGCGGACGGGCCGGCGGACCGGCCCGGCTCGGCAGGTCGAGTATAGCCGCGGGCCCCACGAGGTCCGACAGGGCCGCTGGGCGGCGACCGGTCACGTCAGAACCTGCCATCGAACCGACGGACGGCCTGTCTCAGCGCTCCCGGGCCACCGTCACGGCGCTCACCGCGAGGGCGCCGGCATCGAGCAGCGCGGCCGCGGCGGCCGTCAGGGTGGCCCCGGTCGTGACCACGTCATCGACCAGGACAACCCACTGGCCACGGACCGACCGGGCCGCCTCCGTCGGTACCGAGAACGCGTCGTGGACGTTCGCGGCCCGGTGTCGTCGGTCGAGGCGGAACTGCGGATCGGTCGCCCGTCGCCGCACGACGGCCGGCGCCCAGGGCAGCGAAAGCGCGCCCGCCGCGGCCGCCGTGAGCAGCTCGGCCTGGTCGTAGCCGCGCTCGCGCCGGCGCGACGCGTGGACCGGCACCGGGACCAGGATCGTGCCCCCGACGCCCGCCCGTCGCCAGCGGGCGGCGACCGCCTCACCCAACGGCCCGGCCAGCCGCCGCTCGCCCGCATACTTGAGCGCATGCAGCGCCCGGCGCACGACGCCGCTGAACGGTGCGCACCACTCGAGCTGGAGCAGCGGCTCCGGCGGTCCCTCCGCGAGGCCGAGTGGCGCACCCGCCGGCTGCTCCAGCCGGACGTCGACCGCCGGTCGGCAGCGAGCGCACAGCGGCCGACCCTCGGCGCCGCAGCCGGGGCACGTGGCCGGCAGCGCCAGGTCGAGCAGGAGGTCCAGGGGCCGCGTCACCGGCGACATCATCACGCAGGCGAGTCTGGCGGGACCGCCTCAACGGGCGCTTACGCCGTCGCGCGCACCTCGAGCCGGTCGCCCACGGCCGTCCCGCTCGCGTCGATCGTGCCCACCGGCAGCTCCAGGACGCCGTCGGCGCCCGGCACCAGCGGCACCAGCCCCACCCAGCGGCGGAGCGAGCGGTGGACGGACCGCACCCGGCGCACCCCGTCGGGGCCGGCCCGGGTCACGAACACGGCGTCAATCGGGAAGCGCATGAACATCATGTGGATCCCATTGCTGGCCGGCAGCCACAGGCCGTCCCCGGGCGACAGCGACGGCCGCCCCATCAGGCCCATGAACTTGGCCCACAGCGAGCCGGCGGTCTCCAGCCGCTCGGCGAGCACCGTCCCCCGGTCGAGGTTCCGCGCGACGCCCGCGACCGCGCCGCCAGGCGAGGAGGGCGGCGCGGGCGTGGATGGCGCCAACGGACCCGTCAGACCTTGAGGTTGATGATGATCAGGATGATGGCGGGGCCCAGGATGACGATGAACAGCGACGGAAAGATGCAGCCCACCAGCGGGAACAGCATCTTGATCGGCGCCTTGGCGGCCATCTCCTCTGCGCGCTGGCGGCGCTCGATGCGCAGCTGCTCGGACTGGACCTGGAGCACCTTGCTGATCGACACGCCCAGCTGCTCGGCCTGGATGATCGCGCCGATGAAGTTGGTCAGGGCCGGCACCTCGGTCCGCGGGATGATGTCCCGCAGCGCGTCGCGCCGCGCCTTGCCGACCCGGATCTCGGCCAACGCCCGGCGGAACTCGTCGGTCAGGGGCCCCTTGAGCTTCTCCACGACCTTGCCCAGCGCGCCGTCGAAGCCGAGGCCCGCCCGGACGGAGATCGTCAGCAGGTCCAGCGCGTCCGGGATCTGGAGCAGGATCGCGTGCTGCCGCGCGCGCACCCGCCCACCCAGCCAGAACTCGGGCATCGTGTACCCGAAGAACAGCCCGATCACGATCATGACCGCCCGCAGCACGAGCGGCAGGCCGAGCACGCCCACGATGAAGAACAGCAGGAAGAACAGGCCGGCGCCCACGATCGCGCCCACGGCCTTGATGCCCAGCCAGTCGGCGACCCGCAGGTCGCCGGGGTTGCCGGCCAGCGCCAGGCGCTTCTCGGTGGTCTGGGTGAACGAGGTGCTGGTGACCCGGGCGACCGCGCCCGACAGCCGGTTGGACAGCGGACGGATCGTGCGCTCGAAGAGCGGCTGCTGGAGCTCGAGCTCCTCGAGGTTCTTGGCCTGCATCGTGCCCAGCTGGGTCAGCCGGGCCTGGACCGGATCGACCGGGGCGCCCCCGGCGAGCCCGAGGAAGATCAGCAGGATGGCGCCGGCGGCGAGCGCGGCGACGACGAGCGTGATGGGGTCCATGCGCTAGACCTCGATGTCCACGATGCGGCGGATGAACATGAACCCCATGAACATCGCGAACCCGCCGACGGCCAGGATGATCACCCCGGCGGGTAGCCCGATGACCGAGACCCGGTCGTCGAACATCGGCTACATGAAGTTGGGAGCGGCGATGAACAGGAAGCCGGCGAGGCCGATCGGCAGCATGCCGACCACGTAGCCCGACAGCCGCTGCTGGGCGGTCAGGGTGCGGATCTCGCCCTTGATCCGGACGCGCTCGCGGATGGTGAACGCGATCGAGTCCAGGATCTCGGCCAGGTTGCCGCCGACCGTGTGCTGGATCGAGATCGCGGTCGCCATCAGCTCCAGGTCGTCGGACCGGACCCGCCGGACCATGTTCTCGAGCGCCGTGTCGAACGCCAGGCCCAGGTTGACCTCGCGGATGACCCGCCCGAACTCGGTCGAGATCGGCGGCCGCGACTCGCGCACCACGAGCTCGATCGCCTGGAGGAACGAGGAGCCGGCCCGGAGCGCGTTGGCGATCAGGGTGATCGTGTCCGGCAGCTGCTTGTTGAACGCGTTGAGCCGGCTGCCCTTGCGCCGGCCGAGCCACAGTCGCGGCAGCAGGAAGCCGACCAGGGCGCCGACCAGGAGCACGATCGGGTTGCGCAGGGTGGGCACCGCCACCGAGAACACGATCATCAGCAGCGGCACGCCGACGATGCACGCGGCCCAGATCATGAGGTACTCGCTGACCTTGAGCTTGAGGTCCGCGCGCGCGATCTCGCGCGCGAGGTTGGCGCCGAAGTCCCGCTGCTCGACGACCTTGTTGAGCTGGGCCATGGCCTGGCTGGACTGGAACGCCTCGGCCAGGCCGCCCTGGCCGGAGGCCTCGGCCGGCTTCTCCTGGCGGGTGGAGGCGTAGCGCTCCAGCCGGGCATTGACGCCCGAGCCGCCGCCCGACATCGCGATGCCCACGGCGATCACCAGGATCGCGAGGGCGGCGACGCCGGCGATGGCGATGGTCAGGGTATCCACGAGCGGCCTCCCCGGTCGGTGCTAGTAGCTGAAGCCGAACAGGCCCGGCGGCAGGTGGATGCCCTGGACCTCGAACTTCTCGACGAACTTGGGCCGGATCCCGGTCGGCTTGAGGTGCCCCTGGATCTTGCCCTCGACGACGCCCGTCTGCTCGAACACGAACACGTCCTGCATCACGATGACGTCACCTTCCATGCCCTGGACCTCGGTGATGTTGGTGATCCGCCGGGTCCCGTCCTTGAGCCGGGACTGGTGGACGATCACGTCAACGGCCGAGGCGATCTGCTCCCGGATGGCACGTACCGGCAGGTCCACGCCGGCCATGAGGACCATCGTCTCGAGCCGGGACAGCATGTCGCGCGGGCTGTTGGCGTGGCCTGTGGACATCGAGCCGTCGTGGCCGGTGTTCATGGCCTGGAGCATGTCCAGCGCCTCGCCCGAGCGGCACTCGCCGACGATGATCCGGTCGGGCCGCATCCGCAGCGAGTTGCGGACGAGCTCCCGGATCGGGATCTGGCCCTTGCCCTCGATGTTGGGCGGGCGCGATTCGAGCGTCACCACGTGCTCCTGGCGGAGCTGGAGCTCGGCGGCGTCCTCGATGGTCACGATCCGCTCGTCGTTGGGGATGAACGACGACAGCACGTTGAGCGTCGTCGTCTTGCCCGAGCCGGTGCCGCCGGACACGAAGATGTTGAGCCGGGCCTCCACGGAGGCGCGCAGGAACTCGAACATCTCGGGGGTCGCCGTCCCGAACCGGATCAGGTCGTCCACGGTGAAGGGGGAGGCCGAGAACTTCCGGATCGTGATCACGGGACCGACCAGCGACAGCGGCGGGATGATCGCGTTGACGCGCGAGCCGTCGGTCAGGCGCGCGTCCACCATCGGCGACGACTCGTCCACGCGACGACCGATCGGGGCAATGATCCGATCGATGATCCGCATCACGTGGTCGTCGTTCTGGAACACGACGTTGGTCAGCTCCAGGCGGCCGCTGCGCTCGATGTACACCTGGCGCGGGCCGTTGACCATGACCTCGGAGATGCTCTCGTCGCGGAGCAGGGGCTCCAGCGGGCCGAGGCCGATGATCTCGTCGGTGATCTGCTCCAGCATCCGCACCCGCTCGGCACGGGTGAGCGCGAGGCCCTCCTCGTCGATGACCTTGCCGAAGATCTCCTCGATCTGGCGGCGAACCTCGACCTGGTTGGACAGGTCCAGCTTGGGGTCCAGGTCCTGGATGACGCGGCTCTGGATCCGGAACTTGACGTCGCGGAACGACTCGCGAACGGGAGCCTGCGACATCAGGCGGGCGGTGGGGGCCGCGGGTGCCTGGCCGCCGCCTCCCGGCGCCGGGACCGGGACGTTGGACCCGTCGGGCGCCGATCCGGCGCCGGGACGGGCGCTTTCGATCCGCTTCAGGAGGGACATCGGTTACACCCCTTCGGCCGCGAGCGGCCATTGCACACGCTGCCGCGTCATCGCCACGCGAACAGGCTCTTCTTCTGGCCGGCCTTCCGGGCAGGCTCGCCGGCCTCGACGGCCCTTGCGCCCACCACGGCCGTGGCGAGCCGCAGGATGTCCTGCGACACCTGCGCCTCCCGGTTTGACAGGAAGAACGGTACGCCCCGGTTGAGGGCATACACAACGCTTCGACCGTCGGAGACGATCGTGTGGTCCACGCGCCGGCCGATCGAATGCTCCACGTCGGCGACGCGGATGCCCAGCGAGGAATCGGCGCGGTTGAGCACCAGCCGGATCTTGTCCGCCTCGTAGCCCAGCTGCTGGGCCACCTCGAGGAACAGCCGGATGTTCTTGATCGAGGTGATCTCGAGCGACAGCATCGTGAGCACGACGTCCGCCTGGTCGAGGATCGCGAGCGTGGTGTCGTTGAACGTCGACATGCAGTCCACGATCACCAGGTCATGGTCGGCCGTGAGGGCTTCCACCATCCGCTTCGCGATCGCCGGCGTGATCAGCTCCGCCATCTCGGGCGACGGGGGAGCGAGCAGCACCCGGATGCCCGAGGAGTGGTTGACCATGAACGTGTCGACCGACTCCAGGTCGCCGCTCTCGAGCTCCGGCAGGAGGTCGGCGATCGACTTGTTCTTGGGATTGAGGTTGAGCAGCACGCCCACGTCGCCGAACTGGAACGAGCCGTCCACGAGACAGGTGCGCTGGCCGAGCTCGGTGGCCGCGGCCACCGCGAGGTTGACCGCGAGCGTGGTCCGCCCGACGCCGCCCTTGGGCCCGAACACCGCGATCACCCGGCCCGGCTCGCGGTCCTCGCGATCCGGCGCCGCCGCCTTTGTCGCACCGCCGCCAGCGCCGGGCCGGACGGCGATCCGCGACAGCTTCTCGCGCTCGCGCGTGTAGACCTGGCGGATGGAAGCGGTCAGCTCGTCCGAGGAGAACGGCTTGACCAGGAACTCGCGGGCGCCCGCGAGCATCGACCGCCGCAGGTAGTCCGCCTCGCCCTGGACCGACATCATCACGACGGATGTCGTGGGGACCTCGGCGGCGAGCCGCTCGGTCGCCGTGATCCCGTCCATGTCCGGCATGTTGATGTCCATCAGGACCACGTCGGGCTGGAGGCTCGCGGCCATCTCGATCGCCTCGCGCCCGGACGCCGCGGCCCCCACGACCTCGATGTCCGTCTCGAAGCCGAGCAGCTTCGAGAGGTGATCGCGGGTCTCCGGGATGTCGTCGACGATCAGGACGCGGATCTGGTCGGGCATGGGTTGCCTTGTCTGGTCAGGATGGCGATGGGCCGGTCTGCGCCGGCCCATCGGGTCGCTGGTCGCCTTGCCGGGTGGCGAAGGCCTGCTCGAGGGTCAGCTCGCGTCAGGGAACCGCGCTGGGGCTCGGGCTGGGGCTCGGGCTGGGAACGGTGGCCGGATGGCCGGACGGGTGGACGTTCGGAAGTGGCGTGGGCTGGATGACCTGGACGATCTGCGGAGGCAGGACGCCGTAGTCGTCGACGAGCACGCGCAGCGTGATGCCGGTGGTCGGGATGATCGGGCAGGGCGAGGCCTGTCCGTCCGGCGTCTGGCAGTCGGTCGTGGCGCGGAGCACGAGCGAGATGTCGCCCTGCATCTGGGCGAACTTGATGACCTCGGCCTGCTGGATCGTGGCCGCGACGATCACGATCTCCTGCTGGTCGGTGTTGAGGTTGGTGCTCGGATTGGTCGCCGGCTGGCCGTTGGCGGCGGCGGGCGGCGGGGGCAACAGCGTGCCGAGCACCTGGAGCCCCTCGCTGAGCACCTTGACGGTCGTGGGGTTGTACAGCAGCGCTTCGGGCTCGTACCCGGCCGGGCCGGGGCTGGCGCTCGCGCGGGCGGATGCCACGGGCCGCGGCGTCACGCCTTCCACGAGCGGCAGCTTGTCCGCGCCCGTGATGCCCGTGACGACATCCACGAAGTCACCCGCCTTGATGAGCGTGCCGACCCCGGTCACCTGGTCGACCAGCAGGGGCACCCCGACGAAGCCCGCGGGCACCTGGATGCTGGAGATGCTCCCACCGCCGCTTAGCACGTCGGTCGTGATCAGCTGGCCGGCGGTGACCGCCTTGCGGGCCGTCTGGCCGATGACGAACGCGGGATCCGAGAAGCCGTTGCCGGGCTTGTCCGCGATCGCGATCTCCTTGGTTTCCACCGCGTCCGCGGTGATCTTGGCGCTGAGCGGGATGTCCTTCTTCGCGACCACGACGTTGACCGTGGTGGGGTTCGCCTGCTGCCCGCTCGGCGTGCTGCCGCCGTTGAGCGTGAACAGGATCAGGACGAACGCGACCAACGCGAGGAAGATCCCGATGAGCAGGACCAACCGGTTCGAGCGCTTCAACTAAACCTCCCCGAGCCGTGTGACAGGTGGCACCACTCTAGCACCGCGAATTTGCCTCGTTACTGCCCAATAGGGCTAGGACTGTTGGAAGGAAATGGGTAGAACCGGAGCGCATCGTAAGGTTCGCTGCAAGGCTCGCTGACGCGGCCCGACGCGCCATGGGCGACCGTCGGGCGGTCGGACGGCAGAGGCCCGCCGACGGTCGCGCCGGCGGGCCTCGACAGGGCCTGGACTTGCGTCAGGGGGCGTACGACTGGAGCGTTCCCCCGACCACGCTGATCTTGTCGCTGATCTGGCTGCCCAGAAACAGCAGGGCGATGATGGCGACGATGGCGATAAGCGCGAGGATGAGTGCGTACTCGGCCAGCCCCTGGCCGTGCTCGTCGTCGCGGTCGACGATGACCGAAACGAGGTTCGTCAGCTTGCTATGCAGCATGGACTCGATCACCTCCCTTCCGGAGCGAGTTGCTCGGACCGGGGAGGTCGTGGGCGCGATACCGCTTCCACGGGCCCCCGGGTTGCGCTTCAACGGTAGACATCCCGTCCTGGAATGCAACCGGACGAACGTCCTTGATGGTGCACCGACCCACCGAAGCGAAACGCCGGCTGCCTGGACCAGGCAGCCGGCGCTAGGTCGTCTGAACGGTCGGACGCGGCTAGACCGAGTTGCCGACGGTGGACAGGATGCCCGACACCTGGTTGCCCAGGAAGATAAGGGCGATGATCGCGACGATCGCGATGAGGGCGAGGATCAGCGCGTACTCCGCTAGGCCCTGGCCTTCCTCGTCACGAGCGACGAGCGAGATGAGTGCGTTGAACAGCGTCATGAATGGAATCACCTCCTTCCTCGAAAGCTCACGAGGCGCCCTCGCGGCGTGCGGACGATAGGTCGGCTTGCGATGCCCGTCAAGTTCCTGGCGCCGTTCACGGTGCGCCGCGACAACCGGCAGGCGGGAATCGAAAGGCCGCCGGTCGAGCCGGCGGCCTTGGTGCAGCAGGTCGTTGGACCCGGGCTAGACCGAGTTGCCGACCGTCGACAGGATGCCCGACACCTGGTTGCCGAGGAAGATGAGGGCGATGATCGCGACGATCGCGATGAGGGCGAGGATCAGCGCGTACTCCGCCAGACCCTGGCCTTCCTCGTCCGTCCGGAACGAGGCGATGAGCGAGGTGATGAGTGCCATGTGCTGCCTCCCGCGAGAGATAAGGCCTTTGCCCTGAGGTCCAGGGCCTGCCCACCGTAACGAGCCCTGAGCCTGCCGCCAATGGGACGATGGTCATGGGACGCGGGGCCGGTCATGCGCGGGCGCGCCAGCTGAGCGGCCGCCCATCCAACAATGGTTGCCAGGATGCGCCGGCCGGCGTCTACGATCCACCGTGCGCGGCGTCGACCAGCACCCCGATCGCGTCGGCCAGCGCGCCGCCGAAGAACACGATGATGACCAGGGCGAGCACCGCGGCCAGCCCCAGCACCAGGGATGTCTCGAGGATCCCCGGGCCCGTCTCGCCGGCCCGCCGTCCCTCGCTCACGCCGGACCGGCAGGCTCCGCCGGTGACTCGGTCGGCGCATCGGCCGCACCGTCCGCGTCACCGCCGGTAGCTGCGCCGCCAAGCGGCACCACGAGGCGCAGCTCGCCGCCGCCCGCCAGCAGCTCCACGGTGGCCCCGATCGCGCCCGCGCGCTCGATCGCGTCCCGCTGCGTCGCTGGGGGAAGCACCGTGACCGCCGCCGCCTCGGCCGCCTCGACCGCCGCGTCCCGCGCGTCGTGCCGGTCCTGGATCATCTGGCGAAGGGCGTCGGGGACGTCGCCCGTCGGCACCTCGGGCAGGGGCTCGTCGGTCTCCGGGAGCACCGCTGCCCGCTCGGACGCGATGCGGACCTCGAGCTCGTCGGTCCAGTCGAGGGTGAGCTGGACCCGCTCCGGGCCCAGGCCGAGGTAGGCGGTCAGCGCCTCGTCCACGATCCGGAACACGGTGGTCTCGATCTCCATCGGCAGGCGCCGGTCCTGGCCCAGGGACTCGAAGCCCACCGCGACGTGTGCCCTCCGGCCGCGGTCCCGGGCGGCCCGCCGGAGCGTCGGGACGAGGCCCAGGTCGTCGAGGACCATGGGCCGCACGTCGAAGATGAAGCTCTTGGTGGCGTCCAGCGTCTGCTGGACCATCGAGACCAGCAGCTCCACCTCGCCGGCCGCCTGGGCTGGATCCCTGGCGACCAGCCGGGACACGATCTGGGCCTGGAGCACGATGTTGGTCAGCGACTGCGCCGGTCCGTCGTGCATCGCTCGGGCGATCTCGCGCCGCAGGTCCTCCTGCGCGTTGCGCACGATGCGCGACAGGTGCGGCGGCAGGGGCTCCCGGCCGTCCTCCTCCACGCCCGGCGCCGGTGCCAACCCGCCGGCGGCCGCCAGCTCCCCCAGGGTCGTCGCGACGGCAGCAAGCGCGTCCCGGTGGCGGGCGAGCGCCTTGCGCTTGCCTTCGAGCAGCTCCACCTGCCCGTCCATGAGCACCGCGCGGCGGGTCAGGGTGACCAGCTGGCTCCACGCGTCCGCCTGCCCCGCCGCCTGGCCGCCCGGGCTTCCGCCCGTGAGCTTGTCGGCCGCGTTCGCCCGCTTCTGCTCGTGGCGCACGGCCTCGAGGCGCGCCTGGCCGACCAGCATGTCGATCTCGGCGAGCTCCCGGTCGAGCGCGGAGATGTCGGTCCCGAGACGGGTGGCGAGGTCGGCGCCGGGGCCGGCGGGCGGGTCGTTGGGCGAGGTCATCGTCAGGTCGTCCGCCGGGGTCGTGCCCGGCTCAATCCTCCGGCATCCGGATCCAGCCCTGGCGCATGGCGTACACCACGGCCTGGGTCCGGTCGTTGACGGACAGCTTGCGCAGGATGGAGCTCATGTGGTTCTTGACCGTCTGCTCGGAGATCGAGAGCGCATAGGCGACCTGCTTGTTGGTCATGCCCTGGGCGATGTTGTCCAGGATCTCCACCTCGCGCGGCGACAGCGGCGCGAAGATGGGCGCGGCCTCCTGGCCGTAGACGGCAAGCTCGCGAAACTCCTTGAGCACGCGGGAGGCCACGGCCGGCCGGCTGAACACCTTGTCGTTGATCAGGTACTCGCCGGCGACCACGCGCCGGATGATCATGACCAGGTCCTCGGGCGCGATGTCCTTGAGGATGAACGCGGCGGCGCCGGCCTTGATCGCCTCGAACAGCGCGTCCTCGTCCTCCTCGGTGGACAGGACCACGATCGCCGCCGACGGGAGCTCGCGCTTCACCCGCTGGGTGGTCTCGATCCCGCCGGGCGACGGCAGCGAGAGGTCCATGAGGATCACGTCCGGGTTGGTGGCCAGCGAGGCGTCCATCGCGCTTCGCGCGTCGTCGGCCTCGGCCACGATGTCGAAGTCCGGCTCGTGCTCCAGGATCTGGCGCATCCCGACGCGGAACAGCGCGTGATGATCGACGAGCAGGATCCTGACCCGTTCGAACGACTGGTTCCTGCGGTCCGAGCCGCCACGCCGGCGCTCGGGTCCCTGGTACTCGGTCATCCGCTCTCCTTCTGCGTCAACGGGATCGCCAGCCGGACGATCGTCCCCGCCTCGGGACGGGAACGCACTTCGAACCGCGCGCCGATCAGCTCGGCCCGCTCCCGCATGAACTGGAGGCCGAAGTTGCGGCGCCCGCGGGAGGCCACCGCACCCGTGTCGAACCCCCGGCCGTCGTCCCGGATCTCCAGGACCCATTCTCCACCGTCCAGCATCGATGCGACCATCACGTTGGTGGCCGCCGCGTGCTTGCGGACATTCTGCAGGGCTTCCTGCACCACGCGCAGGGCCACCGTCTGGGCGGCCTCGGGCAGCCCGGCGGTGGGCGCCTGCAGATCGGTCTCGACGTGCAGCCCGGAGATCCCGGTCGTGGTGGAGACCGCGTCCGCGATCGACCCGTCGAGGCCCAGCTCCATCAGCACCGGAGGCCGCAGCTGCCCGATGAACCCGCGCACGTCCCCCAGCTCGCGGCGCAGGAGCACGCGCAGCAGGCACAGCTCCGTCCGGGCGAGCTGCGGGTTGGTGTCGAACACGCGGTCGATGAACTCGACCTGGAAGATCGCGTTGGACAGCGCCTGGGCGGGGCCGTCGTGGACCTCCTGCGCCAGGCGGGCCCGCTCCGCCTCCTGCGCCTCGACGATCCGCATCTGCAGCTCGGCCGGTCCCTGGGGCAGCGACGCATCGGTCACCAGCGAGGCGTCACCGCGCTTGAGGAACAGCCAGGTGGCCTCGAGGCTGCGGATCGCGAGCTCGAGCCGGGCCAGCTCCGACTCGTGGTTCGCCAGCGTCGCGCGCGTCCTTGCCTCGTCGCTGCGCGCGATGCGCAGCCGGCCGTCCGCAGCGCCTGCCTCCGCGGCCTCGGCGGCGAGGACCTGCAGCAGCTGGTCGCCGTCAGCCGGCGCCCGTGCGTCGTCGGTGGGTACGGACGCGGGCACGAAGGCTTCGTGCTCCAGCACCTTGAGGTCGTCCCGGAGGCCCTCCCAGTTGGTGACCTCGTCCAGGTACGCGCTGTGAAATCGGTCGCGGATGGTTCGCAGCGTGTTCGCGACGTAGGCCAGCGCCTCCGTCGACTCCGCGCGCATCTCGTCGTACCGGCCCCCGGCAGGCCCGCCACGGGTTTCCATCGCGATGAGTGTATCGGTCGCCATCACGAGCCCGGACGCCGTTCGGCGACGCCGGCACACGCGATCCGGAACACGCGGACGTCCCTGATGGCGGTCGCCTCGGCGGGAGCTGCCGGCACCGGCAGCAAGACCTCCTCGAAGCAGGCCGCATCGGGATCCGGGCCGTCGAGCACCGCCGGCCAGCGGCCGTGGTCGGTCCCGGTCATCACCAGCCACCTGGCCCCGAACCGGGTGGCGAGGTCGAGCACGTCAGCAGGCGTCTCGTCGGGCAGCGCAAGGGCGGCCACGCGTGCCGTCTCCGCCAGCCAGATCGGGAAGTCCGTGATCACCGGCGCGCTCCCGTCGAGCGGCACGCCGGCGTCGGCCAGCTCGCGCTCGAGCACGATGTACGTGCGCTCGGTGTCGGCGGCACCGGTCCCGAACCCCGGCACCAGGGCGACCGTGAACAGGGCGGACGCGCCCACCACGAGCGTCGGGCCCAGCCAGGACACCGGACGGGTCCAGCCCTGGCGCGCGCCGACCCTGGCAATGAGCGCGTCGAGCGCGCCGAGCGCCGAGACCAGCAGCAGCACGTGCACGGGGACCGCCGCGTGCAGGAACGTGCCCCAGGTGGTTGCCACCGGAAACAGCAGGCTGGTGACCAGGAACGTGATCGCGCCCAGCAGCAGGACCGGTCGCAGGGCGCGGTCGCGCGCCTGCCACGGCAGCGCCAGGAGCCCGATGAGAGACGCCGGCACGCCCAGCAGCAGCAGGACGCTGACGAGGTTGTGGCCGACGCCGTCGATCCGCATCTGGAGCAGGGCCTGCGGGCCGAGCGCGAGATAGCGCGACAGGGTCGGCGGATCGTGCCACGCGAAGATGTCGAACCCGGTCACCGACAGCGCGTTGGACAGCGCCTGGCCCGGCAGGGGGTTGCCGAACACGATCCAGTCGCGAGCGGCCCACGGCGCGAACACCACCAGGCTGAGGACCGCGACCACGCCGACCAGCCGCGCGCGGACCGCCGCCGGCGCGCCGTGCAGGCGCAGCGCCAGCCAGGCCCAGACCAGGGCGAGCCACACGGCCTCGTTGCGGGTCAACGCCGCCAGCCCCAGCAGCAGCCCGATCGCCACCAGGCGCGGGTCGGTCAGCCGGGCACCGCGGGGATCCCGCAGCACGCGCGTCATCAGCAGGCAGGCGGCCAGGGCGAGCGCCCCGAACAGCATCGTCGAGTCGGGCAGCGCCGAGTGCAGCACCAGCGGCAGGTACACGGCGGCCGCCAGGCCGGTGCCGATCGCCAGCGTCCGCGTTCGGCCCGCGGGCAGCCCGCGCTCGACGGCCACGTCGGCGGCCAGCCGCCACGCCAGCACCGCGACGATCGGGCCCAGCGCAATTGGCACCGACTGGGCGGCCCGCATCGCGGTCTCGAGCGGGATCGGCGCCGCGCCGCCGGCGAGCCAGACGGGGATCGTGGCCAGGAGCGAGGGCAGCGGGAGCCAGACCTCGAACGCCGGGCGGGGGAACACCAGCGGCGGCGTCGCGTAGCTCCACAACGCGTCGGTGACCAGGCCGCGCCCCTCGACCAGGTTGCGCGCGACGCCGACGTAGTACGCGGTGTCCTCGGGCTTGGGAAACGCGATCAGCGACGCCGCGGCTACGCGCACGAGCAGCGCGACGAGGAAGAGCGCGGCCGCGGTGAGCCACGCCTCGCGGCGTGTCACGGCGAGCATCGCGGATCGTCGGGCGAGCGGCACATCGGGAACACCGACACGTCGGCGCGCTGGAGCAGGGGCGGCCCGATCCAGGGCGGCCGTTGGCCCTGGACCAGGATCTCGCTGACCGCGGGCACGGTGTCGCCGGGCTCGAGGACGAGCCACTGGACGTCGTACGCGTCAGCGACCGCCTTGACGGTCGTCAGCGGGTCATTGACCAGCACCACGCCCGGGTGGCCGGTCCAGTAGCGGTAGCCCGCGGCATCGATCGACATCACGCGGTCGGAGGGCCTCGACCCGGCCAGGTCGAGCGCCGTCGCCACCGACTGCATCCGCCGCGCCTTGGCATCCCAGCCGGCATGGACCGAGACGGCGCCCAGCGCGCCGGCCGCCACGCAGAATCCGACCGCTCCCACGATGAACACGCGGGCCGCCATCGTCGGATCCCATCCCGGCCGCCGGTTGGCCGCCCACGCGGCCGCGACCACGATGCCCTCGAGCGCGAGCACGTAGGCGTGCGGCGCGAGGGCCACCGCGGAATGGATGAACGTGCCGCCCGGGACATGGACCGCGGACACGATCGCGCTGAACGCGAACAGCAGGACCGCGTAGCCGAGGTAGGGCCCGAACATCGCATCGCGCCGCCGCTGCCAGGCGCCGATGACCAGGAACGGGACGAGCACGAACGCGCACACCAGCACGCTGAAGATGAACAGGGCACCCACCAGCCCGCCCAGTCGTGTCAGGAGCAGCGGTCCGATCCCCATGCCCAGCAGGTGATCGAGCGTGGCCGGGACGGTGATGCTGTTCCATTCGCCGATGTCGCGGATGAACAGGACCTTGCCCGACGCGGTGGACGGCGAGAGCGAGCCGAACACCAGCAGCTGGCGCAGGTACCACGGCCCGACCGCCACCAGGAACAGGGCAACCGCGCCGACGGCGGCCCCGAACGGGATCCGCCGATGGCGGACTCGATCCCACAGGAAGGCGGCCCCCAGCACAGTAAGCACCAGCACGCCGTCGTTGCGCGACAGCGTGGCCAGGCCAGCCAACAGCCCGGCGAGCGCGAAGTCCCGGCCGGCGTGCGGCCGTCCGGCGAGGGCCCGGCCGGCCAGCCACAGCGAGCCGACCACCAGCGGCTGGTACAGCGAGAAGTTGTCCGGCTGGGCCATGTACACGAACGACAGCGCGGGGACCGCCGCCAGGATGCCCGCCCCCAGGGACACCCAGACGCGGGCGCCGGCATCCCGCCCGATCGCCCAGGCCAGGGGGGCCGCGAACGCCCCCGTGAACGCGAACGGCAGGGCCGAGGCCATCGGCGTGGGGCCGAGCAGCCAGATGAACGGGACCTGGACCAGGGACGCCAGCGGCATCCAGTGGGCGTTGGACGGGATCGGCAGGACCGGGTTGGCCGGGATCCCGCCGCCCACCTCGGCGAAGATCCAGACCACGTCCACGTTGAACCCGTGCCCGGCCGCGAGCTGCCGGGCGACGTCGACGTAGTAGAAGGAATCGGGGTAGGCGGGATCGGGAAACATGGCGGCGACGGCCAGCCGGGCACCGAGGGCGAGCAGGTACAGGAGGACCGCGATCCGCACAGCCGGTGCAGCCTAGCACCGGGGTTCACCCTGAAAGAGCGGTACGAATCGGCTACCGAAAGCATCACCCAGTCGGGTCGCGGGGTGCCACCACGGCCGCGTATTGTGCCGCCGTGACAACTCTCAGCTTGCCGACCTTCTCACCGCAGGGACAGCGCGCGGCGCGCTGGGCGCTGGCAGCCGGTGCCATCGCGGGCTTCCTGGTCAGCCTCACGATGCTGTGGCGACACATCACCACCGATCCGCTTGGCGACGTGCAGGCGTACTACTGGGCCGGCTCGCGCCTCAACGCGGGTTTGCCGCTCTACCCACCCGACCAGAGCGTGCAGACGCCACTCGGGTATCCGTATCCGCCGCTGCTGGCGATCCTGTTTCGCCCGCTCGCCCTGCTGCCGTTCGAGGCGGCGGCGGGCATCTGGGAGGTGGTTGTCCTGGCCTGCTTCGCCGGTACGATCCTGTGGCTGGGGCCGCGGCGGCGGGAGACCTGGCTCGCGCTGGGCATCCTGGCGCCGCCGATCGTGTGGTGCCTCGTGATCGGCCAGGCTCAGGTTCCGCTGACCTTCCTCTCGGCCATCGGCGCCCCGTGGTCGGTTGCCCTGGCGGCGAACATCAAGCTGTTTCCGGCGGCCATCTCGCTGTGGTGGATCGGGCGGCGTGAATGGGGGCGGTTCGGCCGGTTCCTGGCCTCGATCGCAGTTCTCGCGCTGGTCCAGCTGATCCTCGCGCCGCAGGCGAGCCTCGACTACCTCACCGCCATCTCGCTGCACCAGGTCGGGGAGGTCGTGAACCTGTCTCCGTACGTGGTGTCTCCCTTGTTGTGGGCCACGCTTGTGACCCTCGCCGTGGTCACCGTCCTGTGGCTGGCGCCGACTCGCCTTGGTTGGGCGGCAGCCGTCACGCTGAGCGTGGTCGGTAGTCCTCGGCTCATCATCTACATGCTTATGGCGCTTGTGGCCGTCGTTGGCGGTCCTCGTCGATCCAACGAGGCCAAGACGGATGGAACGTGAGCGGTCAACCTCGCGGAGGACTGCCTGGATCGCCCCAACCTGGACCACGAGTAATTGACACTCATTGGATCCATTGACAGCGTTCCCGGTCGAGATTGCCGCCACGGTCGGAGACGGAACGACCTGGCTGGCGATTGGCCTGGGCATCCTCCTTACCGGCGTGGCCCTCGCATTCGGCTATTGGCTGGCTCACAGGGTCGGACTCCTGCCGCCCGAAGCCCGCGTGGGCGAGACGATCGCGGTCGGGCTCGGCGTGGGCCTGCTTGTCCTCACCGCCTGGTGGGCGGTGCTCGCGTCCGGCGGGCGTAGCGCGTACACCCCTGTCGCCATTGGGTTCGTGCTGACGATCGCGCTGGCCCCGTGGGCGCGATGCCGTCGTGGTAACGGCCGTGACGTCGCCCACTGGCACGAAGCGCGAACGCGATCGGACCCTGGGCCGACTGAGCGGCGGGGCCTCATCCTGGGCGCCGCCGCGGCCGTCGCTTTCATCGTCGTGGTCGGCCTGCTGTTCGGTGCGGTGATGGCACCAAGCCCTCACGACGGCGCCCAGCCGCTTCCCTTCCGAGATCCAGCCTTCTACGCCTTTCTCGGTCAGGACCTGACGAGGTCGGGATTGGAAACGAACACCGGCCCCTCCGGGTTCAGCAACCTTCCGGGCCTGCCCACGCAGCTCTGGTACCACTGGGGCGACCTGTGGCTGGCCTCGGCGATCAGCACCCTCTTCGGGACTCCACCGTTTGCGAGCCGCTACTTCGCGGTGCTGCCCCTCCTATTGGCCGCGGCGGCGAGCCTTGCTGGCGCATTCGTCCAACGGATGACCCGGCCATCGTCACCGGGCACGTTTCTGTTCGGGTTTCTCGCCTGCCTCGTCCTGGCGCCGATGCCATGGATCGGAATCCCGTTCCTGGAGCGACTGCCACTCACCGGTTCCCTCACGGTCGGCATGCTGTACGGGATCAACAACTACGGGTTGGCCGCCGTCGCAGTGTTGCTGGGGATGTACGTTCTGACGGTCGGAAGATCCCTGCCGCCAACATGGCCGCTCGCAAGCTTCATCGGCTGCACCGCGGGCGCCATACTCGCCTCGCACATTGCTGTCGCGATGCTGGCAGTCGCCGGCGTTGCCAGCGTGGCGCTGGTTCAGGCCTGGCGTTCGCTCCGGGACGCTCGTCGCCTCCCATCTTGGTCACTGGTGTGGCGCCGCTCTGGCTTGGCTACCACGGTGGCGCTCATCGCCACCGTGGGGTGGGGCTGGCTGACTGGCCATGCCGTGCCGACCAGCCCCGTCGCGTCGAGCACGACAGCCTTCAACTCGAACTGGCTGGTGTCGGTCGCCGTCGTGGTGCTCGGCGCCGGGGCCTTCATCGCGATCCCGATCGAGTGGGTGCGCACGCGACGCTCCGCGCCGCGCCATGCCGATCTGTACCTGGGCACGACGGCCATCCTGGCGGGCGGTGCTATCGGCTGGGGGATCCGTGATGGCGACTACAACCAGTACTACCTTTTCCTTGGCGCCATCACGGTTTTCGGGGCGCCGGCAGCTGCGATCGCCACCTGGTCGATCTGGACGTCCTTGCGCAGGGTTGGACGCACCCGCCTCGCCACCATGCTGCTGGTGCTGTGCGTGGCTCAGATGGAGCTCGGAACCGCGGTCGCACTCCAACGCGTGGGACTGAACGGCCCGAGCCGCGAGCCGGCGGTTCCCCTTGACCTTCTGGCCATCATCAGGGACCTACCAGCCGATGCTAGGGTTGCGTACGCGTGTCGATCCGACGAAGAGGCGACCTATGGCACGCCGAACCTGCTCGCGCTCAGCGTGTACGGAGGCCATCCGCTCATCCCAATGTGCTTCGAGCGCGACCTTTTCGGCGCCTATGCAAGCGGGACGCTGTCCAGTGACCGCCCGAACGCCGACGTGTGGGCCCCGCAGAAGTCTCTCTACCCGAATGCGGATGCGCGGCCGTCTTCCGAACAGGTCGCAGCGTTCATGAGGGAGCACGGGATCGGCTACATCTTCGTGTCGTCGAGGTACCCCAACACGCTCGTTGCCGGTGCCGTTCCGATCACGACGAGCGGTGAGTTCCAGCTGCTCCAGCTTCGATGATGCCCAGGCTCTCGCAAGGCACCGGCCGCCGGCGACTGGCTCGTCGAACGCCGGAGAGGGAGATGCCCTGACCTGGCCGGGGCAGCTCCCAGGTGAGCTCGTTGCCACGCTGACCGACGCAACGGCCTGGCTGTCCATCGGGGTAGCGCTGCTGTGCGGTGTCGTGCTCGTTCTGTCTGGGATGTGGGTTTCGCGCCGGGTCGGGCTGCTGGACCTGGACTCCCCGGCCAGCGAGACGCTCGCTATTGGGTTGGCGTCCGGGCTCGTGGTCCTGACTGCGTGCTGGGCCGCGGTCGGGTCGGGCGGACGGAGTGCGTTCACGCCCGTCGCCGCGGGGTTCGTGACGGTGATCGCGTATGCGGTGCTGCGCCCAGGTCGGCGCCCACGCGACACTGCACAGCGGTCGCCCGGCGTCAAGCTCGCCGGCCCTCGCTGGCTCGCCACTCTGGTGGTCTCGGCGGCGTTCGTCGTGGCGACCGCCCTCCTCTTCGGTGCGATCCTCGCGCCCGTTGCGCGCGATGGCGCCCAGCCGATCGTGTTCAGGGATCCCGCCTTCTATGCGCTGCTTGCCAGCAGCCTTGGCAGCACTGGAACAGAGTCGATCACGCCGCCATCCGGGTTCGCGACCATTCCTGGCCTTCCAACACAGATGTGGTACCACTGGGGCGATGTCTGGCTGGCGGTCTTGGCCAGCGCTATTTCTGGCGTCGAACCCTTCCGGGCCAGGAACCTCGTCACGCTCCCTGTCCTTCTCCTCGCTGCGGTGTTCGTCGGCGGGACCATCGTGCGGCGGCTCACGAATCCGTCGTCATACAGCGCGTTCGGGTTCGGCGTCATCGCCTGCCTGCTGCTCGCCCCGGTACCGTTGCTGGCGGCACCGCTCTTCGGCCACATCCCGTTCACGGCCTCGATCACCGCCGCCTTGCTCTACGGGATCAACACCTACGGCGTCGCCGCGGTCGCCGCACTTCTCGGGATGCACCTCATCACGGTTCTGGGCTCGCGCCCCCCGTCCTGGACACTGGCCGGCTTCAGCGGCTGCCTGGTTGCGTTCGTGCTGCCGGCCCACCTCGCGATTGCAGTGCTCGGCATGACTGGAGTCGGCATCGTCGTGGCCGTCAACGTGGCCCGATCGCTCCTTGCCACCCGTCACGCGCCTGCCATGGGGTTGATCTGGCGTCGAACCACGCTCGTTGCCGTCGCCGTGCTGGCTGCGACATTCGCCTGGGGATCTCTCACCGGGCACGGACTGCCGGTCGGTGCGGGCTCCTCCGGAACCGGCCCATTCAACGCAGCCTGGCAACAGTCCGTCATGCTGGTGGTCGTCGGCGCCGGCGCATTCCTAGCCATCCCGGGTGCGTGGCTCCGAGTTCGCGGCGACGGATCGATCCAGGCCGATCTCTACCTGGGCGTACTGGCCATCGTGGTGGGCGGCGCCATTGGCTGGGGCCTGCGCGACCCCGACTTCAATATGTTCTATCTGTTCTATGCGGGCATCGCCGTCTATGCGACCCCCGTCGCCGCTGTCGCGGCCTGGTGGGTGTGGACCTGGCTCCGGGAATCCGGCCGGCATCGGCTCGCCGTCATTGCGCTGATCATTTGTGCAGCCCAGATTGAACTCGGGGTCGGGATCGCCGTGCTGCGACTCCAACTCAACGGTCCAACGGACGACGGGCCCATTCCAGTGGCGCTTATCGAGGCTATCGCCAAGCTTCCTGCGGGAACCAAGGTGGCATACGCGTGCCGTCCGCTCGAGGAAGCCACGTACGGGACGCCGAACCTCGGCGCGCTTGCCGTCTATACAGGTCATGCCGTGGTGCCCATGTGCTTCGAAGCGGACGTATTCGGTGCGATGGCCGGCGCCTCGCTGACCGAGGATCGGCCCAATGGAGACTCCTGGGCGCCCCAGAAGACCCTATATCCAGCCGCCGACACGCCACCGTCTTCGGAAGCAGTCGCCGCTTTCATGCGGCAGCACGGGATCGACTACGTGTTCATATCGACGAGGCACCCGGACACGCTCGTTGCAGACGCCGTGACGGTGGTGGCAATCGGTGAGTATCAGGTGCTGCGGCTTCCATGACCACGACGAATGTCCTACTCGGAGCGAACGACCGCGGCCCGAAACGGACCGAGGGCCACACTTACACTGCGCCCGTTGGCGATGTCCACATCCGGGAGGCTACCGCGTCGTGAAGGTCGTGATCCTGGCCGGTGGCCTCGGCACCCGCCTGTCCGAGGAGACGGCGTCGCGGCCCAAGCCCATGGTGGAGATCGGCGAGCGGCCGATCCTGTGGCACATCATGAAGGGCTACAGCCACCATGGCTTCAACGACTTCGTGATCTGCCTCGGCTACAAGGGCTACATGATCAAGGAGTACTTCTCGAACTACGCCCTCCACATGTCCGACGTGACGTTCGACATGCGCGCGGACTCGATGGAGGTGCATCAGCGGACTGTGGAGCCATGGCGGGTGACGCTGGTGGACACCGGCGCCAGCACCTCGACCGGCGGGCGCATCAAGCGGGTGGCCGAGTACCTGCGCGACGGCACGTTCATGCTCACCTACGGCGACGGGGTGGCGGACGTGGACATCGGGAAGCTGGTCGAATTCCACAATGCCCACGGCAAGCTGGCAACGGTGACGGCGGTCCAGCCGCTGGGCCGGTTCGGGGCGATGCAGATCGCGGATGACGACGTGGTCGGGCAGTTCTCGGCACCGGCCGTGCGAGCGTTCCGGGAGAAGCCCGAGGGGGATGGCGCCTGGGTGAATGCGGGTTTCTTCGTCCTGGAGCCCGCGGTCATCGACCGCATTTTGGGCGACGAGACGCTGTTCGAGAACGGGCCGCTCGAGAGCCTCGCTGCCGACGGCGAGCTGCGGGCCTATCGCCATCCCGGCTTCTGGCAGCCGATGGACACGCTCCGCGACGTGCGCAGCCTTGAGGCGCTGTGGGGAGCGGGCAACGCTCCGTGGGCGGTCTGGACCTCCGGGGTGGGCTCGTAGTGGGCGATCGCATCACGACGGCTCGGTCCTGCCCGGTATGCGACGGGACGCATGCCGAGCTGCTCTACCGGCAACGGTTCGCGAGTTTCTCCGCGGGCAGCATCGGGGACGGCTACGACGTGGTCGCGTGCACACGATGCGGCATGTGCTTCGCCTCGGGTCTGCCCGAGCCGAAACGGTTCGCCCGGTACTACGCGGACTCCTCGAAGTACGATCTCGGGGCGGATGCGGCTCAGCTCCCCGCGCAGGAGATTGACCGGTACGCGGATCAGGCCGCGTTCGTAGCCGCGCACCTCCCGGGTCGTGCGACATCGATCCTGGATATCGGGACCGCCGCAGGTGGCTTCCTTCTGGCTCTGCGGGACGCGGGTTTCCGTCGGGTGTACGGCGTCGATCCGTCCCCGGATGCGGTTCAAGTCGCCCGAGAGACATTCGGGCTCGACGTGCAGGTTGGCGGGCTGGAGCAGGCCGCAGACTGGGGCACGAAGTTCGGGCTGGTGACCTATGTCGCTGTGCTCGAGCACGTCCCGTCCCCCCGGGAGCAGATTCGGGCAGTGACCCGAGTCCTAGCGCCCAACGGGTGTCTGTTCGTGAGCATGCCCAATGCTGCTGCCTTCGCAGACGATGTCGACGCTCCGTTCCAGGAGTTCAGCGTCGAGCACATCAACTACTTCACGTCGCGCTCGCTCGCCAATGCGATGGCGGCCGAGGGCTACTCACGGGTCGCGGAGCGCACGCCCTTCCTTACATTCGGTAGTAACGGTCGAGGCCCGGCCCTGGAGGCCGTCTATCGATGGGACGGCAGCGTTCAGCCGCTTCAGCCGGACGCCAGTGGAGCGGCCCGCGTCCGCGACTACGTTCGGGTGTCGATGGAGCTGGAGTCGCGGGTCATCGACCGAATCGCCGACCTTGCGTCAAGCGGCGAGCGGCTCTACGTGTGGGGGACGGGTACCCATACGCTCCACCTGCTGGAGACCTCGCCTCTCGGCGAGTGCAGGATCGAGGCGTTCCTGGACTCGAACCCTCACTACACCGGTGCGACACTCGCGGGGCGACCCGTCATCGCTCCGTCCGAGCTGGCAACCGCTGACGCGCCGATCCTGGTGTCATCCGCCGTTAGCCAGTCGGGGATCGCCACCGCCGCGCGCGAACGGTTCGGGGCGGACGTCCCGTTGATCCTGCTGTATTGAGCCATACATGAGCCATCGCGAGACCTACGCCGGCCGACGAGCCTTTGTCACGGGCCACACAGGGTTCAAGGGGGCGTGGCTCTCCGAATGGCTGCTGTCACTTGGGGCGGAGGTCACCGGCTACGCGCTCGAGCCACCTACCAAGCCGAGCCTGTTCGACGCAATCCGCGTCGGGGATCGGATCCGACATGTGCTGGGCGACATCCGGGATGTTGAGCGCCTGACTGCCGAGATGCGGGCCGCCCGGCCCGAAGTCGTGTTTCATCTGGCCGCGCGAGCCATCGTTCGGCAGGCCTATGCGGATCCCCGCGATACCTTCGAGACCAACGTCATGGGGACGGTCAACGTGCTCGAGGCCGTTCGCACCTGTCCGTCCGTCCGGGCGGTCGTCGCCGTGACCAGCGACAAGTGCTACGAGAATCTCGAGATCGACCACGCCTACCGCGAGACGGATGCGATGGGGGGCCGCGACCCGTACAGCGCCAGCAAGGGGGCTGCAGAGTTGGTGACGCGAGCCTATCGTGACAGCTACTTCTCCGAGGACACGGCCTTGGCGTCGGCGCGGGCTGGCAACGTCATCGGTGGCGGTGACTGGGGGGCGGACCGGATCGTCCCCGACTGCGTGCGAGCGTTGACCGCCGGCGAGTCCATCACCGTCCGGAACCCCGATGCCGTAAGGCCCTGGCAGCACGTGCTGGAGCCGCTGTCCGGCTACCTGCAGCTGGGCGCTCGGCTTCTGGATGGCGACCGGACCGCCGCCACGGCCTGGAACTTCGGGCCGGACACCGCCGGTGGCGAACGATCGGTCCGCTGGGTTGTCGAGCGGTTTCTCGATGCATGGGGGGCGGGCACCTGGGTCTCACCGGCCGGCAACGGTGGCGAGCCGCACGAGGCCCACCGGCTGAGCCTTGACAGCACCAAGGCGCGGGACAAGCTGGGGTGGGCGCCGGTTTGGGACGCCGAGGCTGCCGTCCGCCAGACGGCGGCCTGGTATCGCGAGTACTACCAGGCGCCGGACACCGCGCTGGCGCTGGTCCAGGATCAGCTCCGGGCCTACCAGGCTGATTCGCTGGCCTTGGGTCGCCCGTGGGCTGCCGGGGAGGCGAGGTCCATCACGTGACAGATACCGGCGAAAGCGCCGCGGCCACGCGGGAAGAGATCGTGGCGCTCGTGCGTCGCTACTACCGCGAACGCCACGCTCGCCGTCCGTTCGACCCCGACCGCGATCCGGTTCGCTACGCGGGGCGGGTGTTCGGCGAGGAGGAGCTCGAAGCCCTGGTCGAATTCGAGCCTGGACTTCTACCTGACCGCGAGCCGGTTCACCGAGGCGTTCGAGGCCTCGTTCGCGGACTATCTCGGGCTCTCAGATGCCCTGTTCGTCAACTCCGGGTCATCGGCCAACCTGGTCGCCCTGACCGCGCTGACCTCGCCCAGGCTCGGCGATCGCCGGCTCCGGCCGGGCGACGAGGTCGTCACGGTGGCGGCTGGCTTCCCAAGCACCGTGGCACCAATCGTCCAGAACGGGCTGGTGCCGGTGTTCGTGGACATCCGCCTGGGCGACTACAACGCCGATCCGGACCAACTGCGCGCGGCCGTGTCGCCGCGTACCCGGGCGATCGTGCTCGCCCACACCCTGGGCGCCCCGTTCGACCTCGACACCGTCATGGACCTGGTGAGGCAACACGACCTGTGGCTGGTCGAGGACAACTGCGACGCGCTCGGCGCGCGGTACCGGGGGCGGCTCACCGGCACCTTCGGCCACCTGGCCACCTCGTCGTTCTACCCCGCCCACCACATCACGACTGGCGAGGGCGGCATGGTCGTGACCGACGACGAGGCCCTGGCCCGGATCGCGCGCTCGATCCGCGACTGGGGCCGCGACTGCTACTGCGCGGGCGGCGAGAACAACACCTGCGGCAAGCGCTTTGGCCAGCAGTTCGGCGACCTGCCGTTCGGCTATGACCACAAGTACGTCTACAGTCATCTCGGCTACAACCTGAAGGCCACCGACATGCAGGCGGCCATCGGCAGCGCGCAGCTGGGCCGGCTCGACGCGTTCGTCGCCGCCCGCAAGCACAACCACGCGCGCCTGCTCGATGCCCTCCGGCCGTACGCGGATCGGCTGATCCTGCCGGCGGCGGCCGATGGTGCCGATCCCTCCTGGTTCGCGTTCGTGATCACGGTGCGACCGGATGCCGGGTTCACGAGGCGGGAGCTGGCGGGCTTCCTCGAGGCCCGCCGGATCGAGACCCGGCACCTGTTCAGCGGCAACCTGCTGCGCCATCCGGCGTTCTCGTCCATCGAGCGGCGGGTCGTGGGCGAGCTCGCCAACACCGACGTCGTGACCGAGTCCACGTTCTTCGTGGGCGTCTACCCGGGCCTCGACGACGCGCGTCTGGACTACATGGTCGACGCCTTCCGCCGGTTCATGGGCGGCGAGCGAGGCGCCTGAGGACCCGTGGCCGTCATCCGGAAGCTCCCGTGCACCGTGCGTGCCGTCACTGACCACGGGCAGCACGTGTACACGGTCGAGCTCGAGCCGTCGCAGCCGATCCCGCGCTTCAAGCCCGGCCAGTTCCTGCACCTGGCCCTCGACGCCTACGAGCCGGGCGGCTTCTGGCCGGATTCGCGCGTGTTCTCGATCGCGAGCTCGCCCGACGACGAACGCGTCACGATCACCTATGCGGTGAAGGGCGCGTTCACCGGCCGGATGGAACGCGAGCTCGCGCTTGGGCGGCCGGTCTGGGTAAAGCTCCCGTACGGCGAGTTCCTGGTCGACCAGCATCGCGACGCCGTGCTATTCGCCGGCGGAACCGGGATCACGGCCTTCACGGCGTTCCTGCGCTCGCTGCAACCCGACCAGGCAAGCCGGGTGCTGCTGCTCTACGGTGCGCGATCACCGGACCTGTTCATCTACGGCGACCTGGCACGCAAGAAGGCCGGTCAGATCCCGTGCCTGAGCGTCCGACTGGTGTCCGAGGAGGGCGAGGGCCGCCTGTCGGTGGATAAGACTTGGCCGATGCTCCAGCAGCTGCGGGATCCGGCCTTCTACCTCAGCGGACCGCCGGCCATGCTCGTCCAACTCAGGGAGGACCTCCTTGCGCACAAGGTCGCGTATGACGCCATTCGAACCGATGCTTGGGAGTAGGGACGCTCTCGCCGCCTCCCAAGGCAGGCTCTTTCCTTCGGACCTTGACGCCGTGGCTAACCAATGCGACCGGTTGTTTCAACATCTGCGAGGTGCTCGAATCCTAGTGACCGGCGGCACAGGGTTCATCGGTCGTTGGCTGCTGGAGACACTTCTCGGGGCGGACGCTCGGCTGGGACTGGACGTACGCGTATCAATCCTATCGCGTGATACAAGTGCCTTCACACGACGCGCACCACACCTCGCTCAAGCCGTTGGCGTGGAGTTGCTTGAAGGTGACATCCGGACGTTCCCCTTTCCGACCAGACGGTACGACCACATCCTGCACCTTGCGGCGGAGACCAATACATCGTTGACCAACCCATCGCCCGAAACATACTTCGACGTCATTGTTGGTGGCAGTCGCAGGCTCCTCGACTTTGCTGAGAGGGCTGGGACCGACTCGCTCCTCTTCGTCAGTTCCGGCGCCATCTACGGTCCCACGGCCCGCCTTGGCGTGCCCCTCTCCGAGGACAACCCAGGCGGCCCCGACCCGACCAGCCTCGACAGCGCGTACGGTGAAGCAAAGCGGTGTGCGGAACTTCTGACTTGTGCCACCGGGGCCAAGACCGGGTTCAAGGTAACTATCGCTCGTTGCTTCGCTTTCGTCGGTCCTTACTTGCCCCTAGCTTCGGGCTTTGCGATTGGTAACTTCATTCGCGATGCCCTGGATGGCCAACCGATCATCGTTCGGGGCGACGGACGCTCTGTGCGGACGTACCTCTACGCCGCCGATATGGCGTCTTGGCTTTGGACTATCGCTCTCGAAGGCAGTTCAGGTCGCGCCTACAACATTGGCTCGGATGAGAGGGTGTCCATCGCCAGGCTTGCCCGGATGATTGGAGGCAACGCGAAACCGGAAGCCACGGTACGGTTCCTCGGGGGAGACAGCCCCGGAGCTGGCGGATCCGATTACACCCCCATCATCACTCGAGCCAAAGAGGAACTGGGGCTGCGCGTAACTACGTCGCTTGGAGCGGCCATCGAGCGCACGATGATGTGGGAGACGCTGCGACGTCGTGGCTGCGAGGGGAAGCAATGAACTGCTCTGAGCATATAGTCGAGTTCCTGGCGGATCACGGCACGACCGACATCTTCATGGTCAGCGGGGGTGGCATCATGTACCTCACGGACGCTGTAGGGCGTCACCCCCGAGTGAAGCACTGGTGCAACTATCATGAGCAGGCATCCGCCATTGCCGCGGAGGCGTATGCCAGGCTGACCGGCAGACCTGGCGTTTGCTTGGTGACCGTTGGTCCCGGTGCGACAAATGCGTTGGCTGGTATCGCCGGAGCCTGGGTGGATTCCGTACCTCTGATTGTGATTTCAGGGCAGGTGCGACGTGAGCTCATTGCGGATCACAAACGCTGGCGTCAAGTCGGCCCGCAAGAAGCCGACATCATCGCGCTTGCGCGACCAATCACGAAACTCTCGATCGAGATAATGTCGGCTGAGGATGTCGACGGTGCGCTCGATGCGGCGTGGGAGGCCGCGACGACTGGAAGACCCGGGCCTGTCTGGCTGAGTGTGCCGCTCGACATTCAAGGTGCCGACAGGCCCGAACGCCAGCACAACCCGAGACCAATCCATCACGAGCGGGAACGCGCAAGAGACCTTGACGCTCTTCCAGCCATTGCTGCCCGCATCGACTCGGCCCGCCGTCCAGTCGTGGTCGCTGGAAACGGCATTCATCTCGGCAAGGCGGAGAAGGCATTCGAGGAGTTCATCCGCAGTCACCAACTTCCCGTGGTAACGACCATCGGTGGAATGGATCTCCTCGGGGAAGAGCACCCTTGCTTTGTGGGCCGCTTTGGCCCGACAGGCCAGAGGCGGGCCAACTTCGCCGTGCAGAATGCCGACCTCTTGCTCGGCCTGGCGACGGGAATGTCCGTTGCGGCCATCGGGTTCGACTCAGAAGGTTTCGCGCCCCGGGCGGCGAAGGTGCTGGTCAATATCGATGCCGGAGAGATGTCGCGACCGCACCTGCACCCTGATCTGGCGCTGGAGATGGACGTTACTGAGTTCATGACGGGTATAGCTGAGTACTTGGACCCTGATGCCGCTCAGCAACGGGAGGGATGGCTTCAGCATTGCCAAAGCTGGAAACGTGAGTTCCCGATCTTGACGTCCGACTACTGCAGGGATAGTCAGCACGCGAACACATACTACCTTGCACACGCCCTCTCTCAACTCATGACGGCAGATGACACGGTCGTGACCGGGAACTCACTCGATGCGACCTCCATCTTCCACTCGTTCGCAGTGAAGCCGGGCCAACGAGTAATTACGAATACGAATTACGGCTCGATGGGCTGGGATCTCCCAGCGGCAGTCGGTGCCGCGGTGGCGAGGCTTGGAAGACGAGTCGTCTTGGTGGCAGGTGATGGGAGCCTGCAGTTCAACGTTCAGGAGCTCCTCGCTATCAAGCGCCATCGCCTCAACGTGGTGATATTCATCCTGAACAACGAAGGATACGAGTCGATTCGCAGCACTCAGGACCGGTTCTTCGACGGGCGTCACGTGGGGGCCGACGAGCGATCGGGCATAACAAATCCTTCATACCCGGATTTGGCGAAGGCGTATGATCTTGAATATCGATTCTTGGGCAGCAATTCTGAGATCGATAGTGGTCTCCAATCCATTCTCACCACTGACGGACCGACACTCGTCGAGGTTAAACGTCGCCTTTGACCAGGAGCGGCTTCCCAAGGTGATGTCGAGACGCCTTGAGGACGGCACGCTCGTCTCAGGTGCCCTGCACGACCAATACCCCTTTCTGCCGGCGGACGTCATCGAGGCAGTGATGCGAGTCTCGAGCAATGCTGTCTAGGGATCGGGGAGAGTTGACAGGACTATCCACTGGGGTTCTGCAGCGGCGTACGTCGAAGGGAGGCTCGGCATGCTCGATGGGGCTCGGATCCTTATAACGGGCGGAACAGGATCATTTGGCCAAGCCTTTGTCCGCCAGCTTCTTAGTCATCATGACGTCGGCGAGGTCGTCGTCTTCAGTCGTGATGAGTTCAAACAGCACGAAATGGCTCAACGATGGCCTGGGACTGACCATCCGATTTGGTACTTCCTTGGAGACATCCGCGACAAGGAGCGTCTCCTACGCGCGTTCAACGGTATCGACGTCGTGGTACACGCGGCTGCGTTGAAGCAAGTACCAGCATTGGAAGAGAATCCAATTGAAGCGGTCAGGACGAACATCGTCGGCGCTCAAAACATAATCGAAGCGGCGCTCGACCGAGGCGTCCGGCGAGTCCTCTCGATCTCGACCGACAAGGCCGTGAACCCTGTCAATCTCTACGGGGCGACGAAGCTCGCCATGGAGAAGTTGATGATCGCGGCCAACAACTATGTTCGGTATCGGGACGTGAAGTTCAGCATCGTGCGGTATGGGAACGTGGTTGGGAGCCGGGGGAGTGTGATCCTTGTCTATGCGAGCCTGCTTGCGAAGGGGATCCGAGAACTTCCCGTGACTGACCCTTCGATGACGCGGTTCTGGATCACGTTGGATCAAGGGGTAGCCCTCGTGCTCAAAGCCCTCGATCAGGCAGAAGGCGGAGAGGTGTTTGTCCCGAAGATCCCCAGTATGAGCGTGGGGGAGCTGCTCGCCGCGATGCCTTTCGAGTGCACGCCGCGTGTCATTGGGCGGAGGGCGGGGGAGAAGATCCACGAGGTCCTGATCGGCGAAGATGAGGGCATCCGCGCGATCGACTGCGGGGACTTCTATGTCGTGATCCCCGATTCCGACCACTACCGCAAGGCGTCTTGGGCGACCGACGCGTCGGAAGTCCCCCCCGGGTTCAGGTATGCGAGTGATTTCGAACAGTGAATGGGTAACTCGAGACGAGATGCGACGGTTGGTGGCTTCGCTGATGCAGGGCGATGGCTCGATGTCGGGTGCGGCGCGCTGATCGGCGGCATGATCGGCACAGGTTGCGGTCAACCTGCACGGTCGCTCAATCGAGAAGATCCCAGGTGACGGGACTGCCTCGTCGAACCCCGCGACTCACACGATGACCAAGCACCATCTCGATATACTTCGGAGGAAGGCCGTTACCCGGGCGGATCGCCCGAACATTCTGGCGCGTCAGGCGCTCGCCGGCGGCGATATCCTCCGTAGTGTAGAGGGACCTCCGAAAGATGCGCGATGCCTCTTCTCGGGCGGCAGGCCCGTAGGTTATCGTCCCCAACGCCGCGTGCGCTCGCTGAGCTTCCGCCACAAGCGACGCGAGCTCTACTGGTTCGATTGAGAAGGCCGAATTCGACACCGCCATCTGATCGCCGCAGTGTCACATGCTTCTCGATCACGGTGGCGCCGAGTGCTATGGCGGCGACGGATACGCCGATCCCGGGCGTGTGATCCGAGAGGCCAACTTCACATCGGAACAGTGCTCGCATGTGCTCAATGGTTCGCAGATTGGCGTCTGCCGGGTCGGCCGGATACTCGCTTGTGCATTTGAGGAGAACGATTTCGCTACAGCCGGCCGAGCGAGCGACGGCTATTGCGTCGGCGATCTCCTGGATCGTCGCGAGTCCCGTTGAGATAATCAGAGGCTTGCCGGTGGCTGCGGCACAGCGAATGAGCTCATGATCGACGATCTCGAATGACGCGATCTTGAAGCAGGGAACTCCCAAGTCATCAAGGAATGCAACGGCGGCTGGATCGAATGGGCTGCTGAAGGCAAGCATCCCGTAGCGCCGGCACCGCTCGAAGATGGGTTCATGCCATTGATATGGTGTGGCCGCTTCCCCATATAGCTCGTAGAGCGTGCGTCCGAACCACAGGCTTGACGGATCCTTGACCGTGAAGTCGGGATAGTTCACGTTCAGGGTCATCGAGTCAGGTGTGTATGTCTGTAGTTTCACTGCATCAGCCCCCGACCTCGCGGCGGCATCGACGACCTCGAGTGCGCGCTCGAGGTTACCGTTGTGGTTACCAGACAACTCGGCGACAACGAACGGCCTGGATCCTGGTCCGATGCGCCGGTCTCCGATCCTGATGCCTAGATCGTCCGTGCTCATTGTCGATCATCCTTCGTAAGTTGGATGTAATACCGATGGCCTCGCAAGTCGAAGAACGCTGGATACCGTTGGTCGTCAGCTACTCGGAGCAAGTCGAATTGCTCCGCGATGGTCTTGGCCGGATCAATCCGGCTATCATCCGGAGTTCGGCGCCGAAAGTACGACGCCTCATGGTCGGGCTGTGGAGTTGGATTGAGGGTATCGAAGTTGTCCATGACATGGTCGATCAACTCGAGTTCGGCTGATATGATCGAGTTGGTGATTTCACCACTTAGCTCGTGGCCTTCGAAGTCCACTTGGCTCTGCGCCCAGATCTCGCCCGTGTCCACCGGCTCCGTTGCGGAGATTGCGGACAGAACGATGCGATTCTGACCCTCAAGGATCTGCCATACATGGGGGCTCCAACCGCGGCCGCTCGGCAGGTCACTAGCATGCAGGACGAGGACGGCACGGTAACGTGCTCTAATCTCTTCCCGCACGATTTCGGTGCAGGAGACCAGAAACAGGAGATCGGCGCCGCTGCTTGGGAGAGATGCAGCGGAGTCGACGAGGGTGATGGTGTGCCGATCAAGCCTCGCCCTTGCCCAGCGACCGAGAGGCACCCAGGCGGGGTGATCCTGGCTCGAGCACAGGACATGGACTCGCACTATTGCCTCCAACGCTGCTCCAGTGGGATTGCACGGCGCTCAACTTTGGCGGTCGCCGTTGCTTGGGGTGTTAAGCGCGGGAATCCCGACATTGTTTCTCGACCGCGGCAACGACTCGCTGCGTCCCCAACCCGTCCGTGACCTCCTTGGCTGCGCTCGACATCGCAACCAACTTGTCTCGATTGCCTGCCAGCGCCCGGACTGCCTCCTCGATGGCAACAACGTCGACGCCCTGGTGTTCACCAAGCGAGATCGCACACCCCCGGCGTACAAGGGCGTCTGCGATCCTACGCTGATTGGCCGCAAGAACAACGAGGATCGTCGGCAAGCCAAGCAGACAACGCTCCCAACTTGCAGAGCCTGGGGCACCGATCGATAGGTCAGCTCGGGACATCAATTGCGCCATATCCAATTCACCCTGGTGGATCGTGATCCTCGGGCGCGTGGCAGCCCACCGCCGCAGAGCATTGCCGTGAGGGTTGGATGGCCCAATCACTACATCGGTGTCGATGCCGACACGCATACAGGCGCTGGCAGCCCGCATGGTGACGTTTGGAGAATCGGCCCCGCCAAGGAAGACCAGAACCCGCCTGGAGCCGCCCTCATAGAGGCGCGGACCCGTGTCAAGTTGGCGAAACTCCGGCCTGATTATCGCGTATTTCGGTCCAAGCATGACCTTCGCGCCCGGCGGTACAAGCCCGCGATAATGGGCCATCGTCCAACCCGGGTTCTGATTGATGAGGACATCGACGCCTTGCATCCGCGTGGCGATGTCGTCGAAGGCAACCACCGTGTTTGCCCAGACGCGGGCGCCACCGTGCCATTCGGCGCCGATCAAGTAGCTATCAGTAATGCAGAGATCGGCAGACATCTTGAGTCTGAGGCCGAGCCATTGCGGCTCCTCCTCCGCAGGTACGGATGTTGGTATCCGAATCACGTTGCCGACGCGCCGCAGCGACTGGCCCAGGCCGCCGCTCGTCCGCACAGCGAAGGCGATGAGCCACCCGCGCCCAGCAAGCGCCTCAGCTAGGGTCCTTGACCGCGTAATGTGACCTATCCCGATGTCTCGCGAGGCGTCAGCACGGACCACGCATACGCGCCGACAATCCCGTCGACTCGCCGGCAAGGGCACGGCGCTCATCTGCCAAGGCCTAGGCGTCACGACTAACCTAAAGCCGGTATGTCCAACTTGAGGATCCGTCGCTAGCCGAGGATATCATGAGCAGTTACTGAAATTGCCTCAATCACTCGGTCGACATCGACATCATTCATACCCGGATAGATCGGAATTGAGACCGAGCGACGGTAGAACTGTTCTGCATTTGGGCATTGCCCGGGCCGGTATCCAAGCTCTCTGTAGTAGGGATGCAGATACACTGGAAGATAGTGGACCTGAACCAACAGCCCTGCTCTCCTGAGACGTCCAAAGAACTCGCGCCGTGCGAGGCCATCGTCGTCCACGCGCAGTACATACAGATGCCATGACGAGTCAACATTGGGTCGTGTTCCCGGCAGAGCCAGGCCGTCTATGCCTTTGAACGCATTATCGTAGCGACGAGCGATCTCGCGGCGGCGATCAAGAAACTTGGCAAGCTTGCGCAATTGGCTTACACCCAGAGCGCATTGGATATCGGTCAGCCGAAAATTGTAGCCGAGGCTTTGCATCTCTTGATGCCAGGGGCCGTCGTTCGTCTCAAAGCGTCCCCGGTCACGGACGATGCCGTGATTTCGAAAGTCGAGGACTCTCTGGTGCAAGGCCGATCGCTGAGTGGTGACGGCACCACCCTCCCCAGTGGTGATGATCTTCACTGGGTGGAACGAGAAGGCGGTGATGTCAGCGAGGGTCCCGACGGGTCGGCTATTGTCAGAAGCTCCCAGTGAATGTGCGGCGTCCGCTACGATTTCCACCTCCCGGGAGGCTGTGGATGCCCGGATCGCATCGTAGTCCGCTGGCAGTCCCGCATAGTCAACCGCCACGATCGCTTTGGTACGTGGGGTCATGGACTCGGCTGCGGCTGCCGGGTCGAGGAGCCCCGTCTGTAAGTCGACGTCAGCAAAGACGGGATGTGCACCGAGGTATAGAGCAGCATTCGCCGTTGCGGCGAATGTGAGTGGCGGAACGACTACCTCATCTCCCCTAGTAACGCCGAGTGCCGCGTAAGCAGCATGGAGCGCCGCTGTCCCGGAACTCAGGGAGGCAGCGAACTTCGCCGTGGTCGCCGACGCCAGGGCCCTCTCGAACGCGGCAACCCGGGACCCGGTGGTTAGATAGTCGGACCGAAGCGCCTCTACCACCTCAGCGACATCTTCGTCATCGATCGATTGACGTCCATAAGGGAGTGGAACTAACGAACTGGTTCGATTGCCGAAGGTATGCGGTTGGGAATGTGCCCGTCTAGGTTCGCGTTCAAACCCGCCGCTAGACGGTGACATCTTGTGCGATTCCCACAGAAGTCAGGATCCCCGTGTCAGCGCCATCGTGATCGAAATTGATGCGCTCGCGCTCAACCACTAACGGTCTACGATGCACTTGCGTGTGGATCGACGAAATGTATTCGCCGAGCAAACCCACGAAGAAGAGTTGCACTGCCCCAAGGAAGTAGACGCCGATTACGAGCGGTGCCAACCCGAGGTTGAAGGTATCCCACCAGAGGAGCTTCAGGACCAAGTACGCGAGAGCGACGAGCAGCGACAAGATGGAAAGAGCAAATCCCGACATGGTTGCCAAGCGAAGGGGAACCTTGGAGTGGCTCGTGATACCCAGCATTGCGATGTCGTAAAGGCTCAGAAACCCGTTCTTAGTTCTACCGGCGCGCCGCGATGGCTGTACGTATCGGATCTCGGCCCGCTCGTAACCGAAGTCGCTCACCAGGCCGCGGAAGTAGGGGTACTGCTCCTCTGTCGCCCTGAACTGCTCGACGACCTCCCGGTCGTAGAGGCCGAAGCCAGTGAAGTTGTGCACGAGCTCGACGTCCGATGACATCTTGGCCACGAGCCAGTAGTACGACTTGCGCAAGCGGTACATCAGCGGGTTCTCGTGGCTGCCGTTCTTGATCCCGATGACGACCTTGTAGCCCTCCTCCCACCGGTGCACGAACTCCGGGATGAGCTCCGGGGGGTCCTGGAGGTCGGCGACGATGCTGATGACCGCATCCCCGCGCGCCTGCAGGAAGGCGTGGTATGGCGAACGGATATGGCCGAAGTTGCGGGTGTTGACGATGACCCTGACGTGACGATCCTGCGCAGCAAGGTCTCGGAGGATCCCGACGGTTCCGTCGGTCGAGGCGTTGTCGATGAACAGGTGGTCGTAGTCGTGGCCCGGCAGGCTCTCCATCGCGGCCTTGACCTGACGGTGGACCTCGCGGACGTTCTGCTCCTCGTTGAAGCAGGCGGTCAGGATGGTGAGGAACGGCACTGTGATCCCCTCCGCTCGGGCAGAGTCAGCGCTTCGGCAAGCTACCCGGATCGTATCCGGGCGTGTCGAGCGCGTCCCTGCGCTGGCCGCCGCTGAAGCTGTAGTACTTGTGGGCCAGAAAACTGCAGACGATGACGACGCACGTCAGGAGGGCCTGAATGAGGTAGATGTTGAGCGGCAGGACGTGTAGCGCGATCGGCAGCAGGATGAGGTTCGCAAGCAGGGTGGCGACATACACCATCGAGAAGCGCGGGAGCTCCCTGATGATCGGCCCGTGGCTGCGGAACACTACGTAGCGGTATCCGATGTAGGCGTTGAGCACCGCGATCGGCCAAGCAATCAGCACCACGACCAGATAGTGCAGGTGGTCACCGAGCACGTACTGCAGAACCGCCCAGATCGCGTAGCCGAAGACCGTGTTCCAGCCACCGACCACGAGGTAGAGCAGCTGCTCCCGCCGGTGCAGATAGAAGCGGACTGGTGGTCCGAGCGCGCGGCGGTCGGCGAGGCGTTCGAGCCGGTGCTCGAGCCCGCTGGCGGCCGCGGTCACGCCGGGTCGTGCTGAATGGCTGTGCTGCACGTGGTGGACTTGGCTCCCTGGACAGATGCTGATCCTCGCATACTGAACCATCGGGTACCAGCCGCGAACTGGTCCTCCAGTCCCGGTTACGGGAGGCACCACCGGGTTCTAGACTGCCTCGGTGTCTGATCGCAGCCTGACCATCGTCCTGCCGGCGTTCAACGAGGAGGCCCGTCTCGGACCGGCCCTCGATGAGCTGTTCGGCTACCTCCATCGCCGGGGCGATCACGCACGTGACGGGCGTCCGGGCGCGGAGCTGCTGCCACAGCGCGTGGACGTGCTCGTGGTCGACGACGGCAGCACGGACCAAACGGCCGCCCTCGTCCGGGCACGACCCGAGCTCGTGGTCGGGGAGCTGACCCTGGTCCAGGTGGCGCATGGCGGCAAGGGTGCGGCGGTCAGGGCCGGGATGCTTGCCGCGCAGGGCGACCTCATCGTGTTCGCCGACGCGGACATGGCCACCCCGCCCGACGAGCTGGCGCCGCTGGTCCAGGCGCTGGCGACCGCCGACGCCGTGTACGGTAGCCGGATCCAGCCCGATGGCAGCGACATGCGGAAATCGCAGTCACCGTGGCGCCGGACGCTCGGCCGCATGTTCCACGTGCTCGCATCGGTGTGGGTGGTGGGCCCCGTCCAGGACACGCAGTGCGGGTTCAAGGGCTTCCGGCGGCACGTGGCACAGGACGTGTTCGCCCGGCAGCGGATCACCAGCATCGTGTTCGACGTGGAGGTCATCTACCTGGTCCGGCGACGTGGCTACACCTGCGCGGTGCTGCCGATCCGCTGGGCGGATCGACGGGGCTCGCGGATGCATCCCGGCATTCGGCTGGCGCTCCGGGTGGGCTGGGACCTGTTCCGGATCCCGATCATCCACCGCAACGGCCGCCTGAGGGCCCCGGAGCGGGTGTGACCCGGACGGTCGATCCGCGGCGGCTGGGGGCGACAGCGCTACCGGTTGTGGCCATCGTCTCGTTCGCGCTGGGGGTGGCTGCGACGCTGGCAGCCGCCGGCGACACGCTGGGGTTCGACTTCCTCGCCTACCACCAGGCGGCCGTCCGCCTGCTCCACGGCGCGCCCTTGTACGACATGTCCTACAGCCAGACGGGTGGCTTCGGCCTGTTCTACTACCCGCCAACCTTCGCGCCGCTCCTGCTCCCGCTGGGCGTGTTCTCGGCCCAGGCCGCGACCTGGGCCTGGATCGCCGGGTCGATCGCGGCGTTCCTGATCGGGGTGGCGGTTCTCCCCGTGTCGCGCCCCGTGCGGTGGTGGATCGTGCTGCTGGCGGGCTGGTCGTTCCCGTTCGTGTATGGCCTGAAGCTGGGGCAGGTCGGCCCGATCCTGTTCCTGCTGTTCGCGATCGGCTGGCGCTGGCGCGACGATCCGGTTCGCCTCGGAGCGAGCAGCGCCATCGGCGCCGCGATCAAGCTCCAGCCGGGCCTCGTCCTCGTCTGGGCCCTCGTGACGCGCCGGTTCCGGGCGGTGGCCGTGGGGGCGGTCGTGCTGCTCGTGCTGGCGGCCGCGGCGACGCTGCTGGCCGGGTTCGCCGCGTGGCCCGACTTCTGGCAGCTGCTGGGTACCGTGAGCGATCCCATCACGACCGAGCACAACTTCACGCCGGGCGCGGTCGCCTTCCAGCTGGGATTGTCGGCCGCCGGCGCGGGGATCGTGCAGGTGGCGAGCACGTTCGGCGTCCTGGTGGCCCTGGCGGCTGCGGTGCGGTTCGCGAGCGACGAGGCGTCGTACCTGGTGGCGGTGGTGGCCAGCCAACTCATCTCGCCGATCGTGTGGGATCACTACGCGATGCTGCTGCTGCTGCCGGTCGCCTATCTGCTCGCGCGCGGCGCCTGGTGGGCGCTCGCCATCCCGCTGGTCACGGCTTGGCCGCTGGTGGGCATCACGCCGCCGGTCGCCTATCCGGTCGTGCTGTGGCTGACGCTGCTGGCCGTCTTTGCCGTCGGTCGGATGGAGCTCACACGCGGTCCGCTCGAGCGGCCGGACCCCGTCCGGGGGGCGGCGCCGGTTGCCGGACACGGGGTGCCGTCATGACGGCAGGCGCCGCGAGCTCCGAGACACGCGCAGGCGTCACCTGGGTCGACCGCTTGCGCCCCGTCTGGGTCGGCCTCACGATCGTGTTCCTGGCGCTGTCCCTGGTCGAGCTGGTGGTGCTGTACCGGATCATCGCGGACCAGCACGCGGTGGGCACGGATCTCGACTTCTTCAAGCACATCGCGCAGCGCTGGCTCGACACGGGGGTCTGGTACACGGATCGCCAGATCGGCGGGCCGTACGAGACACGGACGCTCGTGGACAACCTCTACCCCCCGCACGCCCTGTATCTGTTCGTCCCATTCCTGGTGCTCCCGGCACCGCTGTGGTGGGCGATCCCGCTGGGAATCGTGGCGGCGGTCGTGTGGTGGTGCCGGCCGGCGGTCTGGGGTTGGCCGATCCTCGCGCTCATCGTGCTGTTGCCCAAGACGCTCAACCAGATCATCTACGGCAACACCGACATGTGGATCGCCGCACTCGTGGCCCTCAGCGTGCGCTACGCGTGGCCGGCCACGCTGGTCAGCATCAAGCCGTCGGTGCTGTTCTTCGCCGCGCTCGGGATCCGGTCGCGGTCGTGGTGGCTGGCGGGCCTCGTGATGGGGCTGCTGAGCCTGCCCTTCCTCGCACTGTGGGTGGAATGGCCGACGGTGATCCTCAACTCGTCGAGCACGACCTGGATCTACTCGATCAGCAACCTGCCGTTCTTCGCCGTCTCGCTGGTCGCCTGGGCGGTCTCGACGCGACGGGCCGAGCCGATCCTGCCCTGGCTGGGACACCTGCTGGGGCACTGGCGGCCACGTCCCACCGCGGAACAGACGGCACCGGCCGAGGCGGTGTCGCCTTGAGCGCCGCGCGCGTGACGCGGGGCGCCTCCAGCCCGCGCATACGGGCCTGGGGCCGGTCGCTCGCCGTGTCCCTTTCGCTGCTGATCCTGGCGGTCGGGGCGTTGACACTGTGGTTCGAGGTCATCGCGCCGCCGTTTGCGAACACGCTCGCGATCGACTACGGCCACTACCTCGCCGGTACCCGTCGCTGGCTGGAGACCGGGACGCCATACCTGCCGCAGGACGTGGCCGCGCCGTTCATCCCTGAGCCGCTGACCTTCCTCCACCCGCCGATCGCACTCCTGCTGTTCCTGCCGTTCCTGGTGCTGCCGGCGATCCTGTGGTGGGCGATCCCGCTGGGCGCGCTGGCCTGGTGCGTCTGGTCCTGGCGGCCGGCGGCCTGGACGTGGCCCGTCATGGCGCTCATGCTCGCCTACCCGCGGACCCATGTCTCGCTCCTGGTCGGGAACACCGACATGTGGGTGTGGGCCGCCACGGCGGCCGGCCTGCGCTTCGGCTGGCCGGCCCTGGTCATCGTGATCAAGCCGTCGCTGTTCCCGTTCCTGTTCGCGGGTGTCCGGCACCGATCGTGGTGGGTGGGCTGGATCGTGGTCGCCCTGCTGTGCCTGCCGTTCGGGGCGCTGTGGCTGGATTGGTTCAGCGTCATCCGGCACATGCCCAGCGACCTGACGTACTCGTTCCGCAACCTGCCGTGGCTGCTCCTGCCGGTGGTGGCCTGGTTCGGCCGCACCCGCCTCGCCGCTTCGCTGATCGCGACGCCTGCAGAGACGCTACGCTCGCCTGAGTGAAGGCTCTTCGGCATCCCTGGGCCCCGGCTGTCGGGCTCGCGTTGGCCGCGTTCCTCGTCTACTGGCTGTCTAACCGCCTGTACGACGCGGGCCGCGGCGACCTGTTCTACCTCGCCGACGCCTTCCTCCACGGCCGGACCTCGATCGACGTCGTCCTCGGGCCCAACGACGTCATCTACTTCAACGACCAGGTCTACGTCCCCTTCGCCCCGTTCCCGGCGATCGTGCTGATGCCGGTGGTCGCGCTGATCGGGCCGGTCACCGCGGACCAGTGGGAGACCGGGATCAACGCCTTCCTGGCGGCGACCGTCGTGCTGCTGTCGTGGTGGGTGGCCGGCCGGATCGGCGTCGCCCGGCTGCGGGACCGGCTGGCGCTGGCGATCCTGCTGGGGTTCTCGACGCAGGTCTGGTGGGTCACCACGCGGGGCGGCGTGTGGCACACGGGTCACCTGATCGCGATGATCCTGACCCTGCTGCTGCTGGCCGAGATGTTCGGGCGCAAGCGGCCGCTGCTGATGGGGCTGCTGGTGGGCCTGGCGTTCCTGACCCGGGCGCCGGTGGCGTTCGCGGCGCCGACGGTCGCGCTGTGGCTGGTGTCGGGAGACGTGCTGCTACGCCGCCTGGGCGGCATCGGCGCCTGGTTCGACCGGCTGCCGTGGCGCGGCTGGGCGCTGCTGGCGCTGGGCCTGCTGCCCGCGCTCGCGTTCTTCTTCTGGTACAACCTCGTGCGCTTCGGGTCCCGCATTCGAGTCCGGGTACGCGCTGGCCACGCTGCCCGACTGGCTCCAGGCACTGCGCGCACAGGGGCTGTTCTCGATCTCGCACGTGTCGATGAACCTGGACTACCTGTTCCTCAAGACGCCCGCATTGATCCCGGACTTCCCGTACTTCCACCCGGACGGCCTGGGGATGTCGGTGTTCATCACCAGCCCGGCGCTCCTGCTGGCGGTGCGGGCGCCGTGGCGGGATCGGCGCAGCTGGTGGCTGCTGCTGGCGGCGGTGCTGGTGCTGATCCCCACATTGCTCTACTACGGCGGTGGCTGGCTCCAGTACGGCTACCGCTATTTCCTGGATTCGATTCCGTTCGTGTGGGCGCTGGTCGCCATGGGGATCGTCCACCGCGGGTCGATCCGCTGGTGGGGCTGGCTGCTCATCGCCTGGGGCGTGCTGGTAGGTCTTGGCGGTGTGTACTGGGCGTATAACCTCTAGGTCTGGTCAAGGCACCCGAGCCGGTCCAACGATCTAGGCTGCGACCTCCGGCCTCGCTGCGGCGAGCTTCGGCAGCACCCGGACCTGTGGCGCTCCAGAACGACGAGCGCGGAAACGACGCTCGACCATCAAGTAGGAGACCGAACTCAACGCAAGCGAGACCGCGAGCACGACGGCTGCGCGAGGGAGCAATGGCGCCTGCGGCAGGAGACTGGCCGAGACCATGATCACCGGTACGTGCCACAGGTACAGCGAGTAGGAGCGGTCACCGAGCCACGTCAGCGGCCGGCTCGCGAGGGCACCCGCCAGGTGGTTTCTCCCCAGGCCACCGAGGACGGCCGCGCACGCCGTCATGGCGATGATCGAGTAGCTGGCTGCCGGCCATAGGTCGATCGAATTCGACCCGACGACGCTGGCCGCCATGAGTCCGGCGAAGCCCACAACTCCAAGCCAATCAGGGACGATCCAGGCCCGGCCGTGGTGGCGGACGAGCGCGACCGCGGATCCCAGGAGGATCGCCTCCGCGCGCGTGTCCGAACCGAAGTAGATCCGGTCGCTGCCGATGCCATTGGCCACCAGGACCAAACGCAGGAGGGCGCTTGCGAGCGCGGCCCCCGCCACGACTGCGACGAGCCCCCGTGAACGTCCGCAGCCCAGGCGAAGCGCGACCAGAAACACCATCGGCCACACCAGGTAGAACTGCTCTTCGATAGCCAGCGACCAGGTGTGGTTCCAGAGACCCATCGGATCGCCCGCGGCCCGAGCCCAGTTGCTCACGTAGCTCAGCGCGAGCACGTCGTTACCCGCCGTGGACGCCAGGGTGCCCGATGCCGCCTCCAGCAGCGCGAACAGCCCGACGATCGTGAACAACGGCGGCAGGAGCCGCCGGGCGCGGCGAACATAGAAGGCAACCAGATCCAGGTGACCCGTTCGGGTGATCTCGGCGACGATCAGCGACGTGATCAGGAACCCGCTGAGGACGAAGAACAGGGTGACTCCAACCACCCCGCCGCCCGGGAGGGGCAGCCCCAGGTGGAATGCAACCACGAGGGCGATGGCAACGCCGCGGAGTCCCGTGAGCGACGGGTAATAGCCGAAGCCGCCGGCCGGACCGGACAATCTGCCCCCAAGAGGCGGTCGGGGCCGGTCTCGCCGCTGGCATTGAGCGTGACGCAACTGGCGACCGCGATGAGCGTCACGCTGAGAGCCCGGATCGTGGGCTCGTGCCTCCCCTTCCGGGAGTGTCATGGTTCGTCCGGCCATAGGCAAGGGGTCGGTGCCCGTGAGCACCGAGAAAGTCCTCGAGCAATGACAGGCGACCGGCTCCTGCCGAAGGTCATCACCGCCTGTGGACTTCCGTCCGTTTGACCCAGTCGGTGGTGTGGCGCACCATTCGGCGCGACCCAGGGAGGCCATGGCGGAATCACGATGCACCTAGTCGTCGCCTACATCGACCCAGGCTCCGGGAGCCTCATCATCCAGGCGCTGATTGCCGGCCTCGTCGCCGCGCCATTCGTGCTGCGGCAGCAGATCGCTCGGTTCGTGCGTCGTCTTCGCCGAGAGCCCCTGCCATCGGAGGCGGCCCCGGCAGCCACGGACACCGACGCCTCGGGGTGACCGACCCTACCTCGCGGCGCGACCCGGCATCATGGCGAGATCCATTCGGGTTTGTCTTCACGAGCGACGGCGTTGTCAGGCGCCAGATCAACCGTGATGCCGCAGGGGAGTGGGCCGCCGTCAACGACAGCGGGCTGCTAGGTCGACTCCAGCATGCCGGCCTGCTGATCGAACACGAGCCGGAGTCGCTGGACTGGGCATGGGACCCGTCATCTGCCCTTGCAGTCATCCGGCCCCGCGCCATCCCGTTCATCAGCTATCCATACGAGTGGACGTTCGGACAGCTGAAGGCGGCTGCCATGCTCACCCTCCGGGTCCAGGGTGAGGCGATGGCGAAGGGCTTCGAGCTGCGAGACGCGAGCGCGTACAACGTCCAGTTCCTCGACGCCCGGCCCGTGCTCATCGACACGTTGTCCTTCCGGCAGGCGACGCCGGGTGCGCCTTGGGTTGCCTACCGCCAATTCTGCGAGCAGTTCCTGGCGCCGCTCGCGCTGATGGCGCACCGCGACATTCGCCTGGGCGGCTTGCTCCGAGAGCACCTGGATGGCGTACCGATCGATCTGGCCGCCTCCCTCCTGCCCGGTCGGTCACGGCTGAACCTGGGGCTCGCCAGCCACGTCCACCTCCATGCCCGGGCCCAGCGGCGCCACGCGGCACGACCAGAGGCGGGCGCCGAAGCTGCCGCCAGACCGCTCAGCCCCACCCGGCAGGCTGCGTTCCTCGACAGTCTCGTGCGCGTGGTCGAGGGCCTCAACTGGAGGCCGGGTGGCACAGAGTGGGCCGAGTACGGAACGGCCTCGTCATACGACGAGGCCTCGGCGGTCAGCAAGGATGCTTGCGTGGCGGAGCTGGTCGATCATGCTCGCCCGAATGTCGTTTGGGACCTCGGTGCCAACGCCGGCCGCTACTCCGCCACTGCCGCCAAGGCGGCGGAGCGCGTCGTCGCACTGGACATCGACCCTGCCGCGAGCGAACGTCACTGGCGAGAGCTCGTCACTCGCAAGGAGACGCGGATCCTACCCATCCTGCAGGACCTGGCCAACCCGAGCCCGGCCATCGGCTGGGATGCCAGGGAGCGGCTGTCGCTGTTCGATCGGAGCGAGGACGCCACGCTGCTCGCGCTTGCCCTCGTGCACCACCTGGCGATCGGGCGCAACGTGCCCCTGCCCATGCTTTCCGCGACCCTCGCGCGATTGGGGCGACAGCTGATCATCGAGTGGGTGCCCAAGGACGATCCGATGGTTCGGCGGCTCTTGGCCACGCGAGAGGACGTGTTTCCCGATTACTCGCAGCAAGGGTTCAGGGAGGCATTTTCGCAGCACTGGGAGCATGTCGCCTCGCGCCCTGTCGATGGAAGCCCGCGCACGCTGCATCTGATGAGGCGCTCCGACCCGTCATGACCGCCCGAAGGCGCCTCCCTGGGTTCCCTGTGTATCCGGTCCTGATCGCCGTTGCCGTGGTCATCGAGCCGATGGTCGGCTACAACATCGAGCCCCAGAGCGGGCTGCGCGTCCTCGCCATCGCCATCGTCATCGCGCTCACCATCACGCTCGTTGCTGTCCGGCTGCTGGGTCGGGACCATGGTGGCGCGGCGGCCGCGATCGTGGTCATGGGCCTGATGGCCGCGACCGAGCCGATCCGCGTGGGGGTCGTCGCGACGGCGGTCGCCCTGCTGGTCACCGAGTGGTGGATGGGACGCCATCAGCGGCTCCAGGTCCGGCTGCCCTGGCCCAAGGTTACGGAAGGGCTCAACGTGGCCCTCGTGGTCCTGATCCTGCTCCAAGTCGGCCAGGGCGTCCTGCTCCGCGTCCAAGGCCCATCCATCCCGGCCGATCCGGCATGGTCAGTGCCGGGGCCGGTGGGCGGCCCGGACATCTTCGTGCTGCTGGCTGACGGCCACGGTCGCGGAGACGTGCTGGCCCGCGACTTCGCGCTCGACGAGACGGCGTTCCGTGCGGCGCTCGGGTCGCTGGGCCTTACCGAGGCGGCGCAGAGCGAGGCGAACCACGTGCATACGCGGTACTCGCTGAGCGTCCTGTTCAACGGGCGCCCGCTATCCGAGCTGGGTCAGACAATGGGTCAGCCGGTGGACGAGTCGATCCCGGTCGCGGCGCTGCGCCACAGCAGTGCCTCCCAGCTGCTCAACAGCGCGGGGTATGAGTTCGTGGTGATCCCATCGGGCTACGAGCATCTCGGCCTCAGAACGAACGGACGCTACATCGACGTCGGTCCACGCAACGAGTTGGAGCAGGCGATGCTTGACTCGACCGCCATCGGGCGGGTGATCGATGGCCTGACCGCCGGCGAGGACGAGGCCGCCTACGATCGAACCGTGCGTGAGCTCGATGCCCTCGCCGGGCTCGCCGAGACCCGCAGCGACCATCCGTTGTTCGTGTTCACGCACATACCCGCCCCGCACTTCCCGATGGTGTTTCGCGCCGACTGCACCTTCCGTCCCATTGACTCCTACACGCCGGGCTCGATCGTTGCCGGGTACGTACCCGGCGACCCGACAGCAGTCGCCATCCAGCGTGACCAGACGGCATGTGTCGACACGTTGGCCGTCGACGCGCTCAGCCGCATCGTTGTGGCTCGACCCGACGCCGTCGTCATCCTCCTCTCAGACCACGGTCCCGCGGAGCTTCTCGATTGGGTCGCGCCGGCAGAGCCCGGTCTCGGCGACCGATTTGCCAACCTCTTCTATGCGCGCACGCCGGGGCACCCGGACCTGTTTCCGGACGACGTGACCTTGGTCAACGTCCTGCCGATCCTGTTCAACGCCTACTTCGGGACCCAGCTTCCCCTCCACGCCAACGACTTGTGGTTGGGCCCGACGATCGGTGTCGATTTGTTCTCGCGGTATCTTGCGCACCCGTGAACCACTCGATCGGGTGACGATCGGCTCTCCAAGAGGACCTTCGTCGCTGTCGATCGTTGGGCACCGCCATCGGGAACAACCTTTGGCTGACCTGCTCGATGCCACCGTTGCACCATTCGGCCAATCCGCGATGAAACGCCACGACCATCCGGCGTCACGGCAGGTAACCCGCGGGTTCGTCTCCCGCCGGACTCGAAATGGGGTGGTTCCGCGCCAGGGCCAGGCGTGCTGATGGTGCGACGAGGCGGTTGGCGGAGGATCACGCCTGGCACCATCGGGCCGGTGTATCTGCCCGTGGCCATCGTTGCGCTCGGGATCTCGTTCACGGTCTCGAACGGCGTTCCGCCCACCATGGCCTGGCGCATCATCACCATTGGCGCCTTGGGCGGTCTGGTCGCGATGTCGCTTGGGCGGATCGTCGCCGGCGACTGGAGCAGGGGGGCTGCAGTTGGAGCAGTCCTCCTACTCGCGCCCCGTGGTGCGGACTGGCGGTTGCCTGCCCTGTGCGTGCTCGCGGCTTGCCTGATCGTCGTTGACGGCCGATGGCCGCGGCAACGTCGGATCGTCATGCCATGGCTGAAGGTCACCGAGTTCGTGAACGTGGTCAGCGTCCTCGTGCTGGTGCTCCTCCTCGTGGGGGAGGCCACCGGCGGCACCAATCCGGCGCCCGTTCCCGATCCTGTGGGCCTCAGGTCATCCATGGGCGCGAAGCCGGACGTCTACATCATCCTCGCGGACGCCTACGGTCGGCCCGATGTCCTCGCGGAGCGCTATGGCTACCGATCCGACTTCCCGGAACAGCTGGAGGGGCGGGGGCTCGTGGTCTCACCGAAGAGCCAGACGAACTACGCGCTCACCGACCTGGCAATGGCCGCGATGTTCTCGGGTGGCCACCCGTTCGGCGATCCAGTCGCCTCAACCCCTGTCCATGTGCTGAGCATGGCGCGCGACGCGATCGCGGACAGCAGGATTCTTCCTTTCCTTGCAGACGAGGGCTATGAGACATGGGCGATGGATTTGGGATACCTACCCGACGCGGTCCTTCCGGTCCAACATCACCTCGATCCGGGTACCGTCAATGAATTCGAAACGGTTGCGCTCACCGTGACGGGGTTCTTGAGCGACCTTGACTGGCTGGCTCCCCGTTTCATGGGCGATCAGCTGCATGATCGGTCTATGGCACAGCTGCAATTCCTGCGCGACCTCACCCGCCGCACGGATGCGGCACCGCAGTTCGTGTTCATGCACCTGCCGGTGCCACACTTTCCCTTCTTGCTTGACGAATACTGCCGAGCGCGATCGCTTGACGACGTCGATCCAACTGAGGTCCGATTGATCGGTCAATTGGGCGACCCGCGGAGCGTCGCCTACTACGACCAGCAATCTCGGTGCGCTGAGCAGCTGATGCTGGACGCCGTCGATGTGATCGAGACAGCTCGACCCAACGCGATCATCCTTGTGATGTCCGATCATGGACCCGACGACCACATGAACTGGTATGCGCCGTCGGACTCGGCGATCGCCGATCGGATGGCGAACTTCTTCGCCGCGCGGACGCCTGGGTACCCGGATCCGTTCGGATCTGACATCTCGGTCGTGAACATCCTGCCCAACCTGCTCAACAGCACAATGGGCACCCACTTGCCGCTGCGTCCCGCAACGCGCTGGTTCGGCCCGATCCTGCCCGACGGCCTGTTCACCAAGGTGGTGGATTAGCAACCACCGCTACGGCCCTTTCCCGAGGCGCGGACGCAGCGGTGGCGTACGGCCCCAGCCGGGCCTCATGACTGTAAGCGCGCTGCAACACGGCCGCGCGCGGCCGCCGGGCTAGCATGGCGGCGTGCCTGACGCGGCAGCGCTCGTGATCGACCGGCAGCGGCGCACCCTGGCGACTCGCGGGAACCCGACGGGGTGAGCCCGATCGACCGCAGGCTGCGGGCGGGGCTGCTCCTCCTGTTCGTGCTGTCGGGAGCGGCTGGCCTCATCTACGAGGTGGTCTGGGCGCGCCAGCTGGTGCTCGTGTTCGGCAACACCAGCCAGGCGGTATCGACGATCCTGACGGGGTTCTTCGGTGGGCTGGCGATCGGCGGGGCGATCGGGGGGAGGGTCGCCGACCGTGTCGCGCGGCCGCTCCGGATGTACGGGCTGCTCGAGCTCGTCCTGGTCGTGATCGTGGTGCTGACGCCGGTCAGCTTCCACCTGATCGCCGACGTCTACCGCGGCGCGTACCCGGCGCTGTCGGGAGCGCCGACGCTGCTGGCGCTGGTCCGGTTCGCGCTCGCGATCCTGGCCCTGGGTCCGGCCACCCTGCTCCTCGGCGCCACGCTGCCGACGCTCACGCGGTTCCTGGCCAGCGGGCGTTCCGGGCTGGCCGGCGCCTTCCAGCAGCTCTACGCGGCCAACACGATCGGCGCGATCGCCGGCACGGCGGTCGGCGGCTTCGTCCTGGTTGAGCTGCTGGGCCTGACCGGGGCGCTGCTGGTCGGCGCCGCGTGCTCGGCAACGGCCGGTGCCGTGGCGCTGGTCCTCGACTGGCGGGTGGGGCCCGAGGCGACGAACGAGGAACAAGCGCGGCCGGCGGGCAGCGCCCCGGACCGGGCGGGCCGGGCGGCTCGGCCTCCGGGTGGCCGTCGCCTGGCGCTCGTGCTCGCGTTCGCCTCCGGGCTGACCTCGCTGGGCTACCAGGTGGTCTGGAACCGGCTGCTGAGCGCGGGCACCGGCAGCTCCACCTACGTGTTCACGATCATCCTGGTGCTGTTCCTCACGGGCATCGCGATCGGCGCGCTGCTGGTGGGCCCGCTCCGGCGGCTCGTGCGATCGACGGTGTGGCTGATCGGGCTCGCCCAGCTGCTGACGGCCGCGTTCGTCATCCTGGGCGCCTCGGTCCTCGCGTCGCCGGCCACCCCGTTCATCGGGGCCTCGCCCCACTTCGTCGAGGCGCTGCGGTCGTTCGCGCAATCGACCGCCATCGTCGTGTTGCCGGCGACGATCGCCATCGGCGTGACGTTCCCGGCGACGGCGGCCCTGCTGGGCGACGAGCACGGCACGGAGGGGGCGGCCACGGGCGCCCTGGTCGCGCTCAACACGCTGGGGGCCATCGTCGCGACGTTCGTCCTGCCGTTCTTCGTGATCCCGCTGATCGGCTCCCCCGCCACCCTCGCCGCGCTCGCCCTGGCCAACGTGGTCGTGGGCGGCGTCCTGCTGTCCGCGTGGTCGGGCGGCCGGGTCTCCCGGGCGGCCACATCGGTCGCGGCGCTGGCGATCGCCGTGATCATCGTCGCCTCGACCGCGGGTGGTTGGGCGTTCCAGAGCCCGACGGTGCGACGGGTGACGCTCGCCGGGGGCACGGTGCTGGCTGCGACCGAGGACGAGATCGCGCCCGTGGTCGCGGGCCGGACCAACACGGTCCACCTGTGGGTGAACGGGACCTCGATGACGGTCATCACGGTCGACACCAAGCTGATGCCGATCCTGCCCCTGGCCCTTCGGCCGTCGGCCGCCACGGGCCTGGTGATCGCGTTCGGGATGGGGACGGCGTTCCGGAGCTCGCTCATCGCCGGGGTCAGGACGGAGGCGGTCGAGCTGGTACCGAGCGTACCGGACATGTTCCACTGGTATTACGCGGATGCCGCCCAGGTGCTGGCCGACCCTCGCGGCCGCGTCGTCATCGCCGACGGTCGCAACCATGTGGAGCTGACCTCGTCCACCTTCGACTTCATCGTCGTCGACCCGCCGCCGCCGATCGAGAGCTCGGGCGTGTCGGTGATCTCGTCGCTCGAGTTCTACCGGGCGGCCAGGAGCCGCCTGAACCCGGGCGGGGTCATGGTCCAGTGGGTGCCCTACGGCCAGACCCTGGACGCCTTCCTGGCCCACGTCCGGACGTTCCTCGCGGTGTTCCCCAACGTGAACGTCGTGGCCGGCGCGGGCGGCTACGGCTTCTACATGATCGGGTCCGACGGCCCCGTCACCCTCGATCGGACCGGGATCACTGCCGCCCTCGAGCGGCCAGGCGTCATGGCCGACCTCGACAGCGCCCCGGACGCGCACCACCGGACGCTGGACGACTGGGTCGGGACGATCCTCGGCAACAGCTGGGCGTCGGGTAACCGGCTGCGCACGGTGGTGGGCGACGGCCCGCTGGTGACCGATGACCGGCCGCTGCCGGAGTACTTCCTGTTGCGCAAGCTCTCGAGCCCCGACGCCCCGTTGCTGTCGCTGGGCGCCCTGCGGGCGCTCCTTCACTGATCCAACACTGTCGCCCGCTTGTTGCCCCCGCAACCACTTCCCGGTTCCGGTGCTATGCTCGCGATCGTGCCCCCTACGCTGACCGACGAACCGCCCTGTCCGCCGGCCGTCGGTGACGAGGTGTCGCCGCCGGCCCGGCTCGGCACGCTCCGCGCCGTCCGCCGCCCGTTCGATGCCATCGAGCCGGGTGCCTGGGACGCGCTCGCCGAAGCGAACCCGTGGGCGACCACGTTCTCCCGCTGGGCCTTCCATCGCGCCTGGTGGGACGCCTACGGGGCGAACGCGCACGAGGAGACGCTGGTCGTCGTCCCCGGCGGTGCCCCGGACGATACGCCGCCGGTGGGGATCGTCCCCCTGATGCACCGCCACGCGGTGGAGCCTGGCGACCTCGAGCTCCGGACGACGATCCGCCACACGGACGGACCGCCGCTGACCGAGGTGCCGCCCGACACCAAGGCCGTGTACTTCGGCGCCTCCTACCACGCGGACTACGCGACCCTGCTCGCGGCGCCCGCCGACGTGCCGGCGACGGCCGAGGCGCTGGCCGCGTACTGCGCGACCGAGGGCGACCCGCTCCATCCCGATCCGTGGGACGCGGTGGACCTGCGGCGGCTGCGCTGCGCGGACCCGGCGGGCGAGGCCCTGGCCGAGGCGTTCGGGCGGCGCGAGATGTCGCGCGGCTGGACCATGAGCGTGGAGCAGGAGGACGTCTGCCCGGTGGCGACGCTACCCGCCGGGGGCTCGATCGACGACGTCCTGGGGGCCTTGGGCAAGAAGGAGCGCCACGAGATCCGGCGCAAGGTCCGCCGGGCCGAGGCGGTGGGCGAGCTGCGCCTCGACGACTCGGCCGACCCGCTCGCCGACCTGCCGGCCTTCATCGACCTCCACCAGCGGCGCTGGGGCGAGGCCGGCCTGTTCCCGGACACGCCGGGCGGCGCCCAGAGCCGGGTGTTCCTGCGCCGCCTGTTCCAGCTGCTGGGCCCCGACGGTCCCCTGCGGCTCGCGTTCCTTGCCGTCGGCGACCGCCGGATCGCGGCCGGGCTCACGTTCGAGACTTCCGATTCGCTGCTCTACTACAACGCCGGCATCGACCCCGACGCCCGCGACCTCTCGCCGGGCGTGCTGATGGTGGAGCGCTACCTGCGGCGGGCGCTGGAGCGCGGGATCACGCGCCTCGACTTCCTGCGCGGCGACGAGCCCTACAAGTACGAGTGGGGCGCGGTGGACGAGCCGATCCGCCGGGTGCTCGTCCGTCGTACCGGACTGCGATGAGCGGCCAGATCGCCACCGATCCCTGTGTCGCCCCGGTGCGTCGTTCAGCCGTGCCCGGGCCCGACCGGGTCCGGGTGGTCCAGGTCATGGCGACCGGCACCAACGGCGGGGCGCAGGAGCACGTTTACAACTTGGTGTCACGGATGGACCGGGCCCGCTACGACGTGTCGGTCGTCTCGCTGTCGCCGGGCAGCGCGGTGCGTAAGCTCGAGCGGCTCGGCATCCCGGTGACCGTGATCGACGAGCCGGACGACGCGATCGCCACCGCCACCCTAGCCGCCCGCCTGGCCGACGTCCGGGCGGACGTCGTCCACAACCACATGTACCGGGCCGAGGTCGTGGGCACCAAGGCCGCCATCGCCCTGGGCGAGGCCGGTCATCGCCGGCCGTGGGTGATCTCCACCGTGCACTCGTCGCGGGTCCGATCCGCCGAGGACCAGGAAGGGCTGCGGCGGCTGACGCCGTCGATCAACCACCTGGTCGTCGTGTCCAACTCGATCGACCGCAAGGTGGTGGAGGAGGGCCGGACCGCGGCACCGCGCTCGCTCATCTACAACGGCATCGACCTCGACCGCTACGACCACCAGGAGCCGTGCTGCACGCTGCGCGAGGAGTTCGCGATGGAGCCGGACTCCCAGATCGTGGGGGTGGTCGGGCGGCTGGAGCTGGAGAAGGGGCACCCGACGCTGCTCGAGGCGTGGCCGCTCGTGCTCCAGTCCGTGCCCGGGGCATACCTGATGATCGTGGGCGAGGGCAGCCGCCTCGACGCGCTCCGGGAGATCGCCCACGAGCAGGGGATCGAGCGCCACGTGGTGTTCACCGGCCGGCGCGACGACATCCCCGCGGTCACCGCGGCGTTCGACGTGGCGGTCCTGCCCTCGTACCGCGAGGCGCAGGGGCTCACGATCCTCGAGGCGATGGCCATGTCGCGGCCGGTCGTCGCGTCCGACGTGGGCGGGATCCCCGAGATGATCGAGGACGGGGTCACCGGGCTCCTCGTCCCGCCGCACGACCCGCCCGCGCTCGCCGGCGCCATCGTCCGCCTGCTCCGCGACCACCAGCTGGCCGACATGATCGGCCGGGCCGGCCACGACATGGTCCACGACCGGTTCTGCGTGCAGCTGATGGTGAACGCGATCCAGGACCTCTACGACCAGGGGGCACGGGCCGTTCGCCCGCGCGAGGTGGTGCCGGCCGCCGGCTTCTCGTCGGTGGCGGCCAGCTAGGCGCGAGCCCGGTCGCCCCACCCGTACCATCGGGGCCATGCCCGCGTGCACCGCGGTTGCGTACGATCGTGCGCGATGCGACTCGGGCTCGACCGGCTGTGGCTGTACCTCGCGCTGGCGCTGCCCGCGCTCGCGTCGCTGATCGTCCCGCTGGCCGCGGTTGATCTCGCCTACCATCTCCGGGCGGGCGAGCTGATCCTCGGCACGGGCTCGATCCCGACCACGGACACGTTCACGTTCACCGTCGCCGGGGCAGCCTGGCTGGACCAGCAATGGCTGGCCCAGGTGCTGTTCGCGCTGGTGCACCGTCTCGGCGGCTGGGAGCTGCTGGCGGTCGTGCGGGCCGCCCTGGTGACGGCGACGTTCGGTTTCGTCGTCCTGGCGGCCATGGCGCGCGGCGCCACGGTGCGGACGGCCGCGATCCTGGCCCTGGTCGCGTTCATGCTGTCGGCTCCTGCGCTGGCGCTCCGTCCGCAGCTGATCGGCATCGTGCTGTTCGCCGCGCTGCTGTGGCTGGTCGCCGACGGCCGCCGCCATCCGCGCCGACTGTGGCTCGCCCCCGTGCTCGTCGTCGCCTGGGCCAACGTCCACGGGAGCGTCGTGCTGGCGCCCGTCCTCCTCGGCTACGCCTGGCTGGAGGACCTCGTCGAGCACGACGGCCATCGGCGGACCTTCGCCGTGCTCCTGGTCGGGACCATCGCCACGCTCGTCAACCCGTTCGGCGGTGCCGTGTGGGGCTACGCGGCCGGGATCGGCGCCAACCCGGAGATCACCGGGCAGGTGGCGGAGTGGCAGCGGACGACACCGTTCACCGTGCCGGGCCTGCTGTTCTACGTCTCTGCGGCCGCCGTCGCGGGGCTGCTCGTGCTTCGGCGGGGATCGCTCCCGTGGCCGCTCGTCCTGTGGCTGGTCACGCTGTTCGTGCTGGGTGCCTGGACGGTCCGCGGGCTGGCGTGGTGGCCGCTGGGAGCAGCCGTATCTGTCGCGGGGCTGCTGACTTCCGCGGAGCCGGCTCGCCGCCCCCGCGCGAACGCGCTCAACGTCGTGGTTGCCGGTGTCGTCGCCGTCGCGATCGTGGCGGCGCTGCCGTGGTGGCGTCCGGCGGACCCGCTGGCGGGTCGCACGGGATTGGTGTCGTATGCCCCATCGGAACTTGCACAGGCGCTCCGAGGGATGGTCGAGCCGGGTGACCATATCTTCGTGCCGCAGGCCTGGGGGTCATGGTTCGAGTGGTCCGTGCCCGAGGCCAGGGTGTTCGTGGACTCGCGGATCGAGCTGTTCCCGGCCGAGGTATGGCACGACTACGATACGGTCGCCTCCGGCGGGACCGGGTGGGAGCACGTGCTCGACGATCGCGCCGTCACCGAGGTCGTGGTTGCTTCCGACGATTTGGTGGCCAGGACGATGCGCGCGGCCGGTGGCTGGTGCCGCGCGTACGCGGATGAAGCCGGCGCCATCTATCGCCGGGTCGGCCCGACGAACTTGGGCCCGATGGGCGACTGCCCGTGATCGCCGACCGTTCGACCGCCCCTCCTACGGGCGAACGGTGCCGCTCGCTCGCGGGATCGCGAGATCGGGGCCGACCGCCTGTTCGAGGTCCGGTTGTGGGCCGCCTCCGCCGTGCTGATTCGACTGAGGCGCTTGTGGTGGCCGACCCGCCTGTTCGAGGTCCGGCGCCTGGCGCCTGCGCGGCGCCGCCGTAGGCGCGCGGTAGGACTTTCGGGTCGCCGGTAGGAGAGGTTGGCTCTGGTAGAGTCGGGCCGCTGAGCCGGAGGAACGAGCCCCAGATGACTGACGTGGCGATCGCTGTCCATCGAGCAGGCGACAACGAACCTGCGACACTCGACGTCGTCGTGCTTGGGGGTGGCGGCCATGTCGGGCTCCCGCTCAGCCTCGCGCTGGCCGATGCCGGCCTCCGGGTCGGCGTGTTCGACATCAACGAGCAGACGCTAGATCGGATCGGGCGCGGCGAGATGCCGTTCCTCGAGAACGGCGCAGACGACCTCCTCGGCCGGGTGCTGGAATCCGGCCGGCTCGAGCTGGGCACCTCGCCCGACATGATCGGGCGCGCCGACGCCGTGGTCGTCGTGATCGGGACGCCGGTCGACGAGTTCCTCGGTCCCTCGATGCGGGTCTTCGAACGGGCCGTCGACCAGCTCGCCCCGCGGCTGCGGGACGGCGCGCTGGTGGTCCTGCGCAGCACGGTCTACCCGGGCACGACCGCCTATGTCGCGGCGGCCTTTGCCGAGCGCGGCTGCCACGTGGACATCGCGTTCTGCCCTGAGCGCATCGCCGAGGGCCATGCGCTCGAGGAGCTGCACTCGCTGCCCCAGATCATCGGCGCGGACGACGACCCGGCCGCCGAGCGCGCTGGGGCGCTGTTCGGGCGCCTGGCCGCCAAGACCATTCGGACCTCCAGCAAGGAGGCCGAGCTGGCGAAGCTGTTCACCAACACCTGGCGCTACATGAAGTTCGCGGTGGCCAACCAGTTCTTCGCCATCGCGGACCAGGCCGGCGTGGACTACACCAACGTGCTGAGGGCGATCCGCGAGGACTACCCGCGCGCCGCGGACCTGCCGGGGCCCGGGTTCGCCGCCGGCCCCTGCCTGTTCAAGGACACGATGCAGCTGGCGGCCTTCACCTCGGACCACTTCCCGCTGGGCCAGGCGGCGATGCAGATCAACGAGGGGATGCCCGCCTACATCGTGTCCGCGCTGGAGCGCCGCCACGGCACCCTGCGCGGCCGGACCGTGGGCATCCTGGGCATGGCGTTCAAGGCGGAGTCGGACGACATCCGCGCCTCGCTGAGCTTCAAGCTGCGCAAGCTGCTCGAGTGGGCCGGCGCGACCGTGCTGGCTACCGACCCCTACGTGATCGACGATCGGCTGGTGCCGTTGGAGGAGGTCATGGAGCGCGCCGACACCCTCGTGATCGGTGCACCGCACCGCGCCTACCGCTCGCTGGATCTGTCGGGGCGCGAGGTCGTGGATATCTGGGACGCGAGCGGCGCCGGGATCCGGCTCTGACCCAGTGAAGGTCCTCGTCACCGGCGCCGCCGGGTTCATCTGCGGGTACCTCGTCGAGGAGCTGTTGGGCGCCGGCCACGAGGTGATCGGGCTCGACAACTTCAGCAAGTACGGCCGGGTGGCGAAGAGCTACGACAGCCACCCGCGCTACCGGTTCGTGGAGGGCGACGCCAAGGACCGGGCCCTGCTCACCGAGCTGGCCGCGGACGTGGACCAGGTCGTGGCGGCTGCCGCGATGATCGGCGGCATCAGCTACTTCCATGAGTTCGCGTTCGACCTGCTGGCCGAGAACGAGCGGATCCTCGCGTCGACGTTCGAGGCGGCGATCGATTCGCATCGCGCCGGCCGCCTGCAGCGGATCGTCGTCCTGTCGAGCTCGATGGTGTTCGAGTCCACGACGCAGTTTCCGACGCCCGAGGGCGCCGAGCGGACGTCGCCGCCGCCGATCTCCACCTACGGCTTCCAGAAGCTCGCGTCGGAGTACTTCGCGCACGGGGCCTGGGAGCAGTACCACCTACCCTACACGCTCCTGCGCCCGTTCAACTGCGTGGGCATCGGGGAGCGGCGCGCCGTCCGCGACACCGACGTGATGAGCGGCAACGTGAAGCTGGCCCTCTCGCACGTGGTCCCCGACCTCGTGCTCAAGACGCTCAAGGGCCAGGACCCGCTGCACATCCTGGGCGAGGGCAACCAGGTCCGCCACTACACGTACGGCGGCGACCTCGCCCGCGGCATCCGGATCGCGATGGAGTCCGACGCTGCGATCAACGAGGACTTCAACCTCTCGACGGCTGCCTCGACGACCGTCCTTGAGCTTGCCCGGACGATCTGGGACAAGGTCCACGGCGGCGAGCGGCCGTTTCGCTATGTCAGCGACCCGCCGTTCGAGCACGACGTCCAGCTCCGCGTGCCCGACGTCCGCAAGGCACGCGAGGTGCTCGGGTTCGAGGCGACCACGACCCTGTCCGAGATGCTGGACGAGGTCATCCCGTGGATCCGGGACGAGCTGCAGGCGGGGCGCCTGTAGTCCCGGTCGCCGCTGGGAAGGAAGCCGACGGGGTCGCCCTCCCTATGGACCTCCCTCGAACGGATCCGTCACGGTGCGGGCGACGCATCGTTGCAGACGCTGACATCCGTTTCAGCGTCCGGGCTGACGACCAGGACACGGAGAGAGCCGACCTTGCCAACGTCGTCCCAATCTCGGTCGAGCACCCGGCCAAGGGGGCGGTACCACTCGTCCTCGAGTCCTTCGGGCAGGGGCCTCGAACCGTCAAGTGCAGGGGCGTCCTCCTCATCGATCACCGCGACTGTGGCATGCGAGACGAGGTCATCGCAGGCCTCGCGAACGCGTTCAGCATTCGTATAGCCGGGAAGGCGTAGGCCCCAGATGTGGGGGTAGCGAGACGCAGGGATCCGGTCCGAAAGGACATATAGGCTCGCGGCATCCGCCCAAACGAACAGCGGACCTGGCTGCTGTGAACGGATGAGCCGAGCGACGGATGGTCCGTCATCCCAGGTCGTGTAGAGGGGAGCATTGGTCAGCAAGAGCAGCGTGTCGAAGCTCAGGAACGGCACGAACAGGGACACGGCTACCAAAGCGGCGAACCGGGCGCTGACACTGGATAGAGGAGCGCTCGAGTGAGCACGTCTTCCTCGGAGCCATTGCTCGACGCCGATCGCCGCTGGAACGAGTAGACCAATGTACGCGGGCCACCAGTAATGCGAGGACGGCTGGCGCCTCACGAGCATGAAGGCGAGGGCACCTCCGCAGACGAGCACGACGATCGGGCGGACGGGACGGGCCTTCCAGACGCCCGCAAGAGCGGACAGAGCAAGCGGGACGAGCGGCACGGCGTAGAGAGCAACGACCGGTAGCCAGGACTGATCCGGGCAGACGCCAAGCGGCCCGCCACACCCCGCCACGGCATAGACGCCGTTGTAGCTGAACAACCCGTCAACCAGCGGGCCCAGCGCATCGGCCATCGCGAACCATGCAGCGATGGGTACGATGATGCTGGCCGCGCCAACCAACGCTATCCCTGTGCCTTCGACCCCTCGACGGAACTGCCGCGCTCGGATCGGCTCGGCGACCGCGAACCCCGCCCCGATCAGAAGAGGCGCCGCCAACAGCGAGAAGCCGATGGCCGCGGCGCCCAGCATGCCCGCGCGGAAAAGACGAACGACGCTCCGACCGGACTCGATGACGGCCCAGGACGCCAGGGCAAGTGCGAACGCCGGTGCCTCGGACAGGCCGCCACCAGCCGCGAACTGATACCCGGCAAGGATCGCCGCCGTCCCGACGCCGAACACGCCCGCGACGTGTCGACGAACCCCGTACCTACGGCACAGCGTGGCGATCGCGACGCCGGCGACGGCGCATTCGAGCGCCGACACGACACGCACGCCCGAAGTCGTGCCGAGCCCCAGCGTCTGTCCCAGCGCGGCACCGAAGCCGTCCGCCAGGAAGATGAGCGGGGGCTTGAACACGAGCAGATCCCGGTATGGGATCCTCCCCCTCAGCCAGGCCTCACCGACAACCGTGAAAGCGCTGCCGTCGTTCGCCATAATCGCCGCCGGCCAGAGCGAGACGATGGCAGCGACCGCCGACCCGAGCGCGATGACCAGCAGGAACCTCGATGTGTTGGCCGGCCGTGATTCCCCGGTGGCTGCCATGCCCCTCCCAAGCGATCCTCTGCCCATCCACGCGCGGCTACGGTAGGCTTGCCCCGTTTCATCAACCACCGCTGTGGCGCGATCGTCCCGGGTTGGGCAGGCCCATCGGCCGGTCGTCGCGTCGAATGCCGCTGCCTATCCTGCGGGCAGGCCCCTGATGCCTATCATCGGTCGACTGGCCTCCACCCGTTTGGTGTTTCCGAAACGACACGAGGCGATCTCAACGACGTGAACGCAGATGCCCACCTCACGGGCAGCCCCGAGCTTTCGATCGTGGTGCCCGTGTTCAAGGAGGGCGAGGCGGTCGATCCGGTATTGCGCGCCCTGACGGTGGCCACCACGACCGACCACGAGATCCTGGTCGTGTACGACTTCGACGAGGATCCGACCGTGCCGGTGATCGCGCGGCTCCACGCGGAGCTGCCGGCCATCGTCGGCCTGCACAACGACCTGGGCCGCGGGGTGCTCAACGCGATGAAGGCGGGCATCGCCGCCGCGCGTGGCGACTACGTCCTGATCTCGATGGCCGATGGCTCGGACGAGCCGCACGTCGTGGACCGGATGGTGGGCCTCGCGCGGGAGGGCGCGGACGTCGTCGCCGCGTCCCGTTACATGCCCGGCGGACACCAGGTGGGCGGTCCACGCCTCAAGCGGCTGATGAGCCGGACGGCCGGGCTGACCCTCCACTGGTTCGGCGGGGTGGCCACCCACGATCCGACCAACAACTTCAAGCTCTACAGCCGCCGGTTCCTCGAGGCGACGCCGATCCAGAGCGAGGCCGGCTTCGAGCTCGCCCTCGAGCTCACCGTGAAGGCGACCCTCACAGGCCGCCACGTGGCCGAGGTGCCGACGACCTGGCGCGACCGGGCGGAGGGCCAGAGCAACTTCAAGCTGCGCCAGTGGCTGCCGCACTACCTCCACTGGTACCGGATCGCGATGCGGGGACGATGGCTGCGACGGGGTCGGCCCAGGCCGGCGTGACCGGGCGCGCCCGCGCTTTGCTCGAGCGGCTCGGTGCGGCCCTGGGCCGGGTGGGGCTGCCCGCCTGGTTCGTGGTCATCGACCTGCTGTGGATCGCGAAGCCCTCCGCCCTGGGCATCGATGCCCGCCACTACCAGCGGGCGAGCGATGCATGGCTCGCGGGCGGCAACCCGTGGGCGGTCACGGAGCAGGGCATCCCGTACGCCTCCGGGCCGCACACGTTGCTGTTCTACGCACCCACGTCGGCGCTGCCCCTGGACCTCTCGACCGTGCTCTGGATGGTCGCCGGGGTGGCCGCCTCGGTGTGGCTCGTCCGGCGCCTCGAGCTCCCGCTCTGGTGGCTGCTGTTCCCGCCGCTGGCCCATGCGATGTGGAACGGCAACCCGCAGTCGATCGCGCTGGCCATGCTGGTCGCGGGCGGGCCAGTCCTTGCCGCGCTCGCGGTTGGCTTGAAGCTCTACGCGGGGATCCCGCTGCTGGGACGATGGCGCGACCTGGCGATCGCCGTCGTGTTCCTTGCCGTCACCCTGCCGCTGCTGCCGATCCAGCTGTACCTCGACCAAGGCCTCGGCGTGTCCACGCACCTCGCGACGGCCTGGAACGGGAGCGCCTGGCGGTTCCCGGTCCTGGTCCCGTTCGTGGCCATCGCCCTGTGGGTGCTGCGCCGCGAGGGCGCCGAGTGGTACGCGGTTCCCGCCCTGTTCCCGGCCACCCAGTTCTACTACGTCGCGATGGCGCTGCCGGCGATCCGTGGCCGGCGTCCGCTGGCCGCGATCCTGGCCCTGCCGGTCGTCCTGGGCGTCCCGGCCGTGGTCATCGTCCTGGCCGTCGGGATGTGGCTGGAAGGACGGGGCGTCTCGAGCCTGCGGGCTTGGCGGGATGGCGTCGCGAGCGCGCACCCGGGCTCGGGTCAAAGCCTCACGGACAGGACCCTCGAGGCCTGACGCTCGCGGACCAGGCGGACCATCGCCAGCGCCGCGACCGCGGTGATCACCACGGCGCCCGCGATCGAGAGCAGGCGCGGCTCAGGGATCGTCCAGCCCGCGGGCGGCGCCGCGTACAGCAGGTCCAGCACGAACGCCACCGCGAACCACGCCCACGCCGTCACCACGCCGGGACGTCCCAGGGCGAGGAGCAGGAACACGAACGCTGGGTAGGCGTAGCGTTCGTGCATCGTGGTCAGGGTGACGAACGCCCCGATGGACATCGCAGCCAGGCCCATTGCCAGCTGCTCCGGCGTCGGCTTGCGGGCGACGGCGACGAACACGATCAGGGCGACCAGGGCCGCCAGCAGGTAGCCCAGGATCCGGAACGTGATCGAGCCCAGGACGGCGGTCTGGTCGCTCACGAAGTCGCCGCCCGCGCCCAGCTCCTGGACCAGCCACCACGGGTTCCACGCCCGCAGCGAGAGCACGCTGAAGATGTCGTTCTGGTAGGTCGCGAGGTTGTGCAGGTAGTTGGCCGGTCCGCCCGCCTCGATGAACGGCACCCACAGCACGACCGCCACGACGGCGCCGATCGCCGTGGCCCGAACGGTTCCCCGTACCCCTTGCGTGGCAAGGAACCAGGCGGCGAACGGGACCAGGAACGGCAGCGCCTGGGGCTTGGTCATCACGCTGACGGCGAGGAACGCGGCGGCGAGACCCGGCCGGCGGGCCCGCGCCGAGAGCAGGGCAAGCAGCGCCGGCAGGACGTAGATCGACTCGTACTGGCCCCACCATGCCGAGACGTACCACGTGGCGGGCCAAAGCAGGATCGCCGCGGCGGCCAGCACGGCGAGCCCGGGACGCTCCCGGAACCACCACACGGCGGCCGTTGCGAGCCCGAGGTCGGCGAGGCTGGCCGGGATCTTCATCAGGGCCCGGATGCCCGGATCGGACGAGTCGGTGACGGTCCGGAAGGCGGGCTCGATCGCCGCCAGGGCGCCCCAGATCCAGGCCATGACGGCCGGGAACGAGAGGTCCTGGTCGTACGCGCGCGACAGGCCGTTGACGGCGATGCCGTGGACCCAGGCGACGAACTGGTCGAGGTCGCCGGCCAGCCCCGTCGCCGGGAGCATCGCGAGGCGGACCCCGATCCCGGCCGCGAACAGGACCGGCAGCAGGAGCACCAGCCACGGCGACCACCCGCCACGGGTGTCGGGCAGCGGCAGGCCGGAGATCACGAGGACGGGCCGACGATCACTGGACGAGAACGACGATCACGGGACGAGACCGCCGATCACGTCCGCACGACCCGTCGCCCGGTCAGGCCGGCGTGGTGACCCAGTAGCGCTCGGCGGCGCCGCCAGGGACCCGTCCCAGGTCTGCGACCCGGCTCGCGAAGCCGCGCACCGCCGTGGCCATCGCCTTGCGGTCGACGAACAGGCGCTCGATCTGGCTCTCGTACAGCGCGATGCCCCGGATCTTGCGCTCGAGCTGGTCGCTCACGTCGGCGAACTCCGCTTCGAGCGAGACATCGGCCGGCAACCCGGCCATCCAGCCCGGCGGCAGGTCCTCGAGGCTCCGGAACTCCTCCCACCAGGCGTACGGGAAGTCCTCGTAGAACGCGATCTGGCCGGTGTAGTCCGGTCCGGGCATCACCCACCGGCGGGCGTCGTGCAGCAGGGCCATGCCGGCGTCGCGGGCGAGCTGGTGGTCAACGTGGCCGCCGATCCCGAGCGGCAGGTAGACCCGCTGCGGCTCGAGCCGCGCGATCTCGCGCCGGACGAGGTCGGCGGGCGCCGCGTCGTCGGGGCGCGGCGAGCCCAGCAGCTGGTCGTCACCCTCGTAGCCGCGGAACACGGCGTCGGGCAGGTCGAGCCACACGATCGAGATCTCGGCGAAGGCGGCGAACCGCTCGTCCTCAAGGCGCCGGGTCGCCATCAAGTCGCCCGCGGCCGCGGCCTCGGTGACCTCGCTGGTCAGCACGGCTCCCTGCGCGGAGACGTCGTCCATCAGCCGCTGGCCCGCCTGGGGCACGTTGTGGATGTTCGCGCGCCGGTACCACGACGAGCGCTGCCAGAACCGACGTGCCGCCGCGTCCGCGTCGCCCTGCGTGGCGTCCAGGTGCTCCTTCGACGCCTGCCACGGGGGCACGGCACCCGGATCGTCCACCGGGACGTCGGCCTGGAGGTGCGCGCGGTTGAACGCCTCGGTGACCGGCCACACCGTCTTGGTCCCGAAGCCCAGGGCCTCGCGCTGGTACGGGCTCAGCACGTTGCCGTCACCCGTGCCCGAGTAGAGCGTGACGATGGTCACGTTCTGGCCGAGCTCCCGGAGGCTCGCGATGAGCCCGCCGCAGGACAGCGCGACGTCATCCGGGTGGGGCGCGATGAAGACATGGGTCATGGCCGCCCGAGTATAGCCGCGCGCCTGATCGCTCCGGGCCCTCCGCGGCGTCGGCCCGCCGCCATGGCCTCGCCCCCTCGTCTGTCTCACCCCGGCCCCAACCCCCGACCCGAACCGCAACCCCCCAGATATGCGTCACCGGTTCTGTTCGGTGGGCCGGCGAGCCCTTCAGCGCCCGGTTGTAGAACGCCCCGGTTCTGCAACGACCCGAATCCCGCCATGGCCGACGCCGAGCAGAACCGCGGGGTTCTAACCGGCGGAAGGGGGCGAACACCGCGGAAGGGCGAGCACCGCGGAAGGGCGAGCACCGCGGAACAGCGAGCACCGCGGTGGTGAACGACGACGAGCGACGCCGACGAGCGACGAGCGACGTCAGCCGCCGCTTCC
>CAVUJW010000016.1:0-177220 GCA_963741915.1 uncultured Chloroflexia bacterium
CATGGATTCACCGCGCTTCTCGACGAGCGCGACCGGGCATGGCCATGGTGCCCCGCGGTACCCTTGGCCTCGATGATCGAGGCCGCCGACACGCCGCAATCGCAGCCTCCGGCGGATCCGACGTCCCCGCGTTCGGGCCGATCGCCGGTCGTCGCGGCGGTGCACGACGTGTGCCCGTACCTCGCGGCGGATGGTGGCGCCTGGCGAAGCGCCCGGGCCACGCGCGAACACCGCTGCGGAGCCTTGCGACCGGCCGCGCCGCTGGCCCCGGCCAAGCAGCGTGAGTTGTGCCTGACGCCGGCGCACGCCGGCTGTGCCACGTTCGCCGCCGCCCGCGCGCTCGAGGACGAGCTCCTGCCCGGCCGCGCGACCGGGCAGGAGCCGGGGCTGTGGCCGCCGACGCGGACCACGCCGCTGGTGCTCGAGGCCGCGCGGCGCACCTGGCCAATCGGTCCGGGAGTGCGCGTTGGCGGGCAGGGGATCCTGGTCGGGCTGATGGTGCTCGCGTTCGCGATCATGGTGCTGGCCAGGACCACGGCGCCCTCGCCTCCGGTTCCCCCGGCAGGTACGGCGACGGCCATCGTCGGGGTCTCGCCCAGCATTGCCACCTCGAGCACGCCGCCCTCCGTGACCCCCGAACCCAGCGACAGCCCGAGCCCGACGCTCGCGCCCACGGCGACGCCCGCGCCGACCCCCTCGCCCGCCACGCCGTCCCCGACGCGCACGCCGCGGCCGACCGCGGTGCCGTCGCCGCCGGGGACGCAGCGCTACACGGTGAAGTCGGGCGACACCCTGAGCTCGATCGCGGCGCGCTTCGGCACCACGGTCAAGGTCCTCAAGCAGCTCAACAGCATCCAGAATGCCTCGCTCATCCGCGTCGGCCAGGTGCTCCTCATCCCCTGATCGAGGGCCCCGACCACGCTCGCGCCCCCGGAGCCAGCTCCCGTCCAGCGCGGGCGGTGGCCGCGGTCAGCGCTGGCAGCCGCGGCACCATGCGGTCGGGAAGCCGCCGGCCTTGACCTCGGTGATCCGGCCGCCGCAGCGCGGGCAGGCCTCGCCGCCCCGGTTGTGCACGGCCAGGTGGTCGCGCACCTGCTTCTCGAACGTCGGCGGCACGCGCGCCCGGAGCAGCTCGATCGACGAGGTCAGCACGTCGCGCATCGCCAGGTACAGCGCATCGACCTCCTCCGTCGCGAGCGACGACCGCTTGCGGAACGGCTGGAGGAGCGCCGCATGCAGGATCTCGTCCGAATACGCGTTGCCGATGCCGGCCACGAACGCCTGGTTGCGCAGCAGGTTCTTGAGCTCGCCCGGGTGCCGGCGGATCCGCTCCCGCCAGGCATCGAGCGTGAGCGCCGGATCGAGCGCGTCGGGGCCCATCTCGCCCGGACCCAGGCCCGGCACCGGACGGTCGACGCCGGCTGGCAGCAGGTAGACCTTGCCCATCTGGGTGGGATCGCGATAGCGGACCACCACGGGGCCGTCGTCCGGCGGCAGCCACGCGGCATCGCGGGTCCAGCTCGCGGCCACGGGCGGGTTGCCGCTCGCCCGTCCGCCGAACGAGAGCTCGACGGCGGTGCCCGACGGCGCCTTCTCGCCCCGCCCGGCGAGCTGGAACCGGCCGGTGAGCATCGGGTTCACGACCACTCGATCGCGGGTCAGCTCGATGTCGAGCAGCTTGCCCACGCGCGCGATCCGGGTGACGTCCTGGCCGACGAGCGCCTCGAGCTCGCCGGGCGTGCCCCGCACCGCGAGCGGCATCAGGGTCCGGGCGCCGCGCACGGGACGGCCGACGAGGGTCGCGTGGAGGGCGTCGGCGACGACGTCGAGATCGGGCAGCTCGGGCACGGGCCGCGATTGTACCCACGCAGGCCGCGTGCTAGACTCTCCCGGCCCACGGGCACGGACAGTTGAAGAGTTGCGTTCAGGTCTCGTCAGCGCGAAGGAGCGGACCGCCGGACAAGGTAACCAACGATCCACCTCCCTCTCCAAGACGGCCCCGGGCGTGCTCGGCGGCCGTTTCGTGGTCCATGGGCGGAATCCACGACAGGAGAACGGATCACCTTGATCGACGAACAGCAGGGCGGGACCGCGCCGGCGCCGGAGGCCGAAGCCTCCAGCGAGACCCCGGCGTCCGAGCAGACCGTCGCGACGATCGTCGTCGCGGACGAGCCCGCCACCCAAGAGACCAGCCCCGAGCTCGCCATCCCCGAGCCCTCCGCCGCAGCCACCAACCCGGATCCGGAGGTCTTCGCGGAGCCAGCCGCAGCCGAGGCGGCACCTGGCGCCGCCGAGGCTACGGCCACGGTCGAGGAGGCACCTGCGGCCGGGGCACCGGTGCCAGCCGATTCGGCCGACGCACCCGCCGCGTCGGACGAGCCCGAAGCGGACGAGGCCAAAGCCGACGAGCCCCAAGCGGTCGAGCCCGAAGCGGTCGAGCCCGAGGCGGAGCTCCCGCTCGCGCCCGCGAAGCCGACCGGCCCCGAGCCGACGACGATGGAGGAGCTGCTCGCGGAGCAGGACTCCGACATCAAGAGCTTCAAGCACGGCGACGTCGTCGAGGGCAGCGTGGTCCGCATCGACAAGGACGAGATCCTGGTCGACATCGGCGCCAAGTCCGAGGGCGTGGTCAGCAACCGTGAGCTCTACGGCCGCCATGCGGAGTCCCAGCCGCAGCTCAACATCGGCGACACGGTGCTGGTGTACGTGCTCCAACCGGAGTCGCCCGAGGGCCACGTTGTGCTCTCCCTGCGGCGTGCCGGGCTGGAGCGCAAGTGGCGCGCGATGCAGGAGCTGTTCGAGGCGGGCACGATCATCGACGCCCCGGTCATCGACCACAACAAGGGCGGCCTGATCGTCGACTGCGGGATCCGCGGGTTCGTGCCGATCAGCCAGATCGTGGACTTCCCCCGGCGGCCGCAGAACGAGCAGCCGCGTGACGCCGCGCAGGAGATTGCCGAGAAGCTCCAGCCGTACGTCGGCCGCAAGCTCCGGCTCAAGATCCTCGAGGTCAATCGCAAGGCCAACCGCCTGATCCTGTCGGAGAAGGTGGCGCTGTACGAGGAGCGCCGCGAGAAGCGGGACGAGCTGTTCAGCAGCCTCCAGGTCGGCCAGAAGGTCACCGGCAACGTGCGCTCGATCGCGCCGTTCGGCATCTTCATCGACCTCGGCGGCATCGACGGCCTGGTCCACAAGAGCGAGCTGTCTTGGAACAAGGTCAACAACCCGGAGTCCGGCTACAAGGTCGGTGACGAGGTCGAGGCCGAGGTCATCGACATCAACCACGAGCGCGGCCGGATCTCGCTCTCGATCCGCCGCCTCCAGCCCGACCCGTGGGAGTCGACGGTCGCGGACTTCAAGGTCGGCGACGTGATCGACGGCACGGTGACCAAGCTGGTCAACTTCGGCGCGTTCGTGCGGGTCCGCGAGGGCCTCGAGGGCCTGATCCACATCAGCGAGCTGAGCCACCAGCGCGTCGCCCATCCGGGCGACGTGGTCCACGAGGGCCAGGTGCTCAAGCTCAAGATCATCAGCCTCGACTCCGAGCGGCATCGCCTCGGGCTCAGCCTCAAGCAGGCCGAGGAGCCGCCGGTCCGGTCGATGCCGGAGCCGGGCGCGCCGATGCCGTCCGGCGAGCGCCGGGAGCGCCGCGAGCGCCGGGAGCGCCCGGAGCGCGGCTACACGCCGTCCGACGCCCTGTCCGAGCCCGAGGGCGGGATCGACACCACGCTGGCGGCGGCGTTCGCCCAGGTCCGCGACCAGCTGGCCGCGGCGGAAGCGGCGGTCACCGACGAGCCGGCGCCTTCGCCGGCTGCCGTCGAGGCAACCGAGGAGGCACCCGCCGCCACGACGGCGATGGTCGGGGAGCCGGAAGCGGAGGTCGCCGAGCCCGAGCCCGCAGCGGTCGCCGAGCCCGCAGCGGTCGCCGAGCCCGAGCCCACAGCGGACGCCGCCGAGCCCGAGCCCGCAGCCGAGCCCGCAGCGGTCGCCGAGCCCGAGCCCACAGCGGAAGCAGCCGCCGGCGAACCCGAGCCCGCAGCCGAACCCGAGCCCGAGCCGGTCGCCGAGCCCGCAGCGGAAGCAGCCGCCGCACAGCCCGAGCCCGCCACGGAGGCGGCACCGGCCGACGAGCCGGGTGCCCTCGCCGATGCCTCGACGGAGGTCGAGCCGGAGGCCGACAAGGCCTGATCGCCTGGTTCGGCGCGACCCGAATCCCGGACACGACCCGCCGGTTCCCGGCGGGTCGTTGCAATTCCTTCGCCCAATCCCACCGATCGGACACATCCTGTGGGGCCGCCGGTGACGAATCATGGGTTGGATGGGGTGACCGGGCCGAGGCCGATGGTCCCAGTCAGGGGTGTCGCCCCTGCGGGGATTGGATGCTAGGATGGCCGAACGGGTCGCCCCGCGACCAGGAACAGGACGAGCTCGGCTGGATGGATCGCTTCGACAAGTTCACGGACCGCGCGCGCAAGGTGCTGACGCTTGCCCAGGACGAGGCGCAGCGGTTCAACCACAACTACATCGGCACGGAGCACCTCCTGCTCGGGCTCGTGCGCGAGGGCGAGGGCGTCGCCGCACGCGTGCTCGAGAACATGAACGTCGAGCTGCCCAAGGTCCGGACCGCCGTCGAGTTCATCATCGGTCGCGGTGACCGCCCGGTGGTGGGCGAGGTCGGCCTGACCCCGCGGGCCAAGCGGGTCATCGAGCTCGCGATCGACGAGGCGCGGCGGCTGGGCCACAACTACATCGGCACCGAGCACCTGTTGCTGGGCCTCGTGCGCGAGGGCGAGGGCATCGCCGCGGGCGTCCTCGAGAGCCTGGGCGTGAACCTGGACAAGGTCCGCCACGAGGTCATCCGCGTGCTGTCGCAGTCCTCGTCGGCAGGGCCCGCGCAGGAGACCAAGCGCGCGAGCAAGACGCCGACCGTCGACGCCCTCGGGATCAACCTCACCGAGGCCGCCCGCGCGGACAAGCTGGACCCCGTCATCGGCCGCGAGAAGGAGATCGAGCGGGTCATCCAGATCCTCGGCCGCAAGACCAAGAACAACCCCGCCCTGATCGGCGAGCCGGGCGTCGGCAAGACGGCGATCGCCGAGGGCCTGGCGCACCGGATCGTGGCCGGCGACGTGCCCGACATCCTGCTCAACAAGCGGGTCCTGACCCTCGACATCGGGTCGCTGGTCGCGGGCACCAAGTACCGTGGCGAGTTCGAGGAGCGGCTCAAGAAGATCATCGAGGAGCTGCGCAACACCAACGACGCCATCCTGTTCATCGACGAGCTCCATACGCTCGTGGGGGCGGGTGCGGCCGAGGGCGCGATCGACGCCGCCAACATCCTCAAGCCGCCGCTGTCGCGCGGCGAGCTCCAGTGCATCGGCGCGACGACCCTCGACGAGTACCGCAAGTACATCGAGAAGGACGCGGCGCTGGAGCGGCGCTTCCAGCCGGTCATGGTCGACGAGCCGACCCTGGAGCAGACGATCGAGATCCTGGTCGGGATCCGGGAGCGCTACGAGCAGCACCACAAGGTCCAGATCACGGACGACGCGGTGCGGGCTGCCGCTGACCTGTCGATCCGCTACATCACCGACCGCCACCTGCCCGACAAGGCGATCGACCTGATCGACGAGGCGGCCAGCCGCGTCCGCCTCCGGCACTCCTCGGCACCGCCCGAGCTCCGCGTGGCGCAGAAGGAGCTGGACCGGATCACGAAGGAGAAGGACGCGGCGATCAACGCCCAGGAGTACGAGCAGGCCGCGACCCTGCGCGAGTCCGAGGCGACCGCGCGCGAGGGCGTCGACAAGATGCGCGCCGACTGGCAGTCGACCGTCTCGGGCGAGACCCCCAAGGTCGACGAGGAGGAGATCGCGCAGGTCGTCGCGATGTGGACCGGGATCCCGGTCACCCGGATCGCCCAGGAGGAGTCGGAGCGGCTGCTCAAGATGGAGGAGGTCCTCCACCAGCGGCTGATCGGCCAGGAGGAGGCGATCGAGATCGTCTCGCGCGCCGTCCGCCGCGCCCGCGCCGGCCTCAAGGATCCCAAGCGGCCGATCGGCTCGTTCATCTTCCTGGGCCCCACCGGCGTCGGCAAGACGGAGCTCGCCAAGGCGCTGGCCGAGTTCATGTTCGGCTCCGAGGACACGCTCATCAAGATCGACATGAGCGAGTTCATGGAGCGCCACAACGTGAGCCGGCTGGTGGGCGCGCCGCCAGGCTACGTCGGGTTCGACGAGGGCGGGCAGCTGACCGAGGCCGTCCGGCGCAAGAGCTACGCGGTGATCCTGCTCGACGAGATCGAGAAGGCGCACCAGGAAGTGTTCAACATCCTGCTCCAGATCCTGGAGGACGGGCACCTCACCGACGCCAAGGGCCGCCGGGTCGACTTCCGCAACACCATCATCATCATGACCTCCAACCTCGGGGCGGCCAAGATCCAGACCAACTCCTCGCTCGGCTTCCGGGTCCAGGGGGACACGGTGGAGACGCGGGCCGCCGCGTCGTACGACCTGATGAAGGAGAAGGTCCAGGCGGAGCTCAAGTCGAGCTTCCGCCCGGAGTTCCTCAACCGGATCGACGCCACCGTGGTGTTCCGCAGCCTGACGGTCGAGGAGATCACCCAGATCGTCGACCTGATGCTCAAGCGTGTTCGCGAGCAGCTTCGGGCCCAGGGCATGACGCTCGAGATCACCGTGGCCGCCAAGGAGCACATCATCAAGCTCGGCTACGACCAGGCCTACGGGGCCCGGCCGCTCCGCCGCACCATCCAGAACCTGATCGAGGATCCGCTCGCCGAGCACCTGCTGCTCGGGCGGTACAACGCCGGCGACACGATCGTCGTCGACCTCGACCCCGACGCGAAGGGCCTGTCGATCAAGGCTACCGAGGCGAAGACCCCGGTCGAAGCCTGACGCCGGCCCCGCCACCGCTGCCCGTGGCCCGCGCCCAGAGCCGCTACGTCTGCCAGTCCTGCGGGGCCGCCGTCCTCCGCTGGGAGGGCCAGTGCCGCTCGTGCGGCGAGTGGAACACGCTGGTCGAGACGGTCGTGCGCGATGAGCCGCGGCCCCGAGCGACGGCGGCCGCGGGTGCCATGCCGGTCGCGCTCGCCAGCGCGGGCGAGGCCGATGCCCAGGCGCGGCATCCGGTGGGGATCGGCGAGCTCGACCGGGTCCTCGGCGGCGGCCTGGTCGCGGGATCGGTGGTGCTGATCGGCGGCGAGCCCGGGATCGGCAAGTCCACGCTGCTGCTCCAGGTGGCGGCGGGGGTGGCGTCGGCCGACCCCGGGGCTGGCGTGCTGTACGCGACCGGCGAGGAGTCCAGCGGCCAGGTCCGGCTGCGGGCCCAGCGGCTGGGGATGGCGAGCGGTGCCGTAGGCGAGGCGATCCAGGTCGTCGCCGAGACGCGCATCGAGCGGATCGTCGAGCTCGCCCGACAGCGACCTCCGGCGCTGCTCGTGGTCGACTCCATCCAGACGGTGGCGTCGGACGAGCTCGACGGTCCGCCGGGCAGCGTGGGCCAGGTCCGGGAGTCGACGCTCCGGCTGATGGAGCTGGCCAAGGCCGACGGGATCCCGGTGGTCCTGGTCGGGCACGTGACCAAGGACGGCACCCTGGCCGGTCCCAAGACGCTCGAGCACCTGGTGGACGTCGTCCTGGCGGTCGAGGGCGACCGGACCGGCGGGCTTCGCCTCCTCCGCGCGGCGAAGAACCGGTACGGATCGACCGAGGAGGTCGGCGTGTTCGAGATGGGGGACCGGGGCCTGCTGGAGGTGGCGGACCCGGCGCGGGCCTTCCTCGCCGACCACGACGCGCCGGCGCCGGGCAGCGTCGTGGCGCCCGTCCTCGAAGGGTCGCGACCGCTGCTGGTCGAGGTCCAGGCGCTGGTGGCCCCGACCGGCGCGCCGTCGCCGCGCCGGACCGCGTCGGGTGTCGACGGCAACCGGCTGGCACTGCTCATCGCCGTGCTCGGGCGGCGGGCCGGGATCGGCCTCTCGGGGCACGACGTCTACGCCAACCTCGCGGGCGGCCTGACCGTCACCGAGCCGGGCCTCGACCTGCCGCTCGCGCTCGCCCTCGCCTCCTCGCTGCGCGACCGGCCGGTGGTCGAGGGCACGGTGGCGATCGGCGAGGTGGGCCTGCTGGGCGAGCTGCGCCCGGTCGGCGGCCTGGACCGGCGGCTGCGCGAGGCAGCTCGGCTGGGGTTCGCACGCGCGATCGTGCCCCGGGCGCGAGGCCGGGACGACGGCCGTTCCCGGGCGTGGAGCTGGTCGTGGTGGGGTCCCTGGCAGACGCGCTCCGGGCGGCCCTCGCCGACCCGAGTCCGCGCCGGTTCGCGGCGCATCCTGACGACGCGGGGTCGCAGCGAGCGCCGTGCGCCGCGTGCTAGGCTCGGGCCGGCCCCGAGCGGATCGATGCCCCGGCGGTGCGGCAGCGATCGAGGAGAGGCGTGATTCGGACCATCCGGGTCCTCGGTGCGGCACTCGGGGCCTTGATCGGTCTCGGGATCGCCGCCACGGGCACCGGGCTGTTCTCGGAGGTCAGCTACTCTGGCTTCATCCTCGCCGCGTGGACCATCTCGTGGATGGTGGTCGGGTTCGCCCTGCTGCCGTACCTCACGGTCGTGCCGGCATCGTGGCTGGTGTCGAGGGTCCAGGAGCTGTCGACGGCCGAGTTCGTGGCCGCCGTGCTGGGGCTGTTCGTCGGGCTCCTGCTGGGGCTCCTGCTGAGCCTGCCGCTGGCCCAGGTGCAGGGGCCGCTGGGGACCTGGCTGCCCCTCGGGATCTCGCTGTTCCTGGGCCTCGGCATGATGGGGCTGACCGTGGCCAAGCGGTTCGACCTGATCGCCGCGGCGGAGGGAGCGGGCCTCGTGCGCCGCACCGGAGGCGGCGGCGACAGCCAGGCCGGCGACCCGCGCATCGTCGTCGACACGAGCGTGCTGATCGACGGCCGGATTGCCGAGATCGTCGAGTCCGGGTTCATCTACGGCACCCTGGTGGTTCCCCGCTTCGTGCTCGAGGAGCTCCAGCACATCGCGGACTCGTCGGACACGCTGCGGCGCAACCGGGGCCGCCGTGGCCTCGAGATCCTCGCCCGGATGCAGCGCGACACGCGGACGCCGCTCGAGGTCGTCGACGACGAGGCGCCCGACGTCGCGGAGGTGGACGCCAAGCTGGTCGAGCTCGCCAAGCGGCGCAGCCGGGTGGTGCTCACCAACGACTTCAACCTCAACCGGGTGGCCGAGCTCCAGGGCGTCCGCGTGATGAACATCAACTCGCTGGCCAACGCGGTCAAGCCGGCGGTCCTCCCCGGCGAGGAGCTCCAGGTCAAGGTCATCCAGGAGGGCAAGGAGCCCGGCCAGGGCGTGGGCTTCCTCGACGACGGCACCATGATCGTGGTCGAGGGCGGCGCCCGGATGATCGACCGCGAGGTGGAGGTCAACGTCACCCGCGTGCTGCAGACGGTGGCGGGTCGCATGATCTTCGGCCAGCCGCGCCAGGACTGAGGTGGACCCCGCCCAGCGCGCGCGGCCCGGCGCGGACGCCGTCGTCGTGGCGGCGGGCGCCTCCACGCGCATGGGGGGCGTCGACAAGCTGGCGGCACCCGTCCTCGGCCGGCCGCTGCTCGCCCACACCCTGGCCGCGATCACCGGGTCGCCCGTCGTGGACCGGGTCGTGCTCGTCGTCTCGCCGGCCCGGCTGGATGCGATCGCCGGCGCGCCCTGGCTGCCCGGCGGGCTGGCCGATGTCGTCGCCGGCGGGCCAACGCGCCAGGAATCGGTCGCCGCGGGCGTCCGGCGCCTGGACGGGCTGGATCCGGCGGGTCGCGAGCGCCCGGTGCTCGTCCACGACGGCGCCCGGCCGCTGGTGTCGGCGGCGCTCATCGAGGCCATCGCGCTCGCGGTGGCGGCGTACGGCGCGGCGATCCCCGTCGTGCCGATCGCGGAGACGATCAAGCGGGTGGGCGACGCGCAGGTGCACGGCACGCTCGACCGATCGGAGCTCGCCGTCGCCCAGACGCCGCAGGGCGCGCGGCGCCGGCTGCTCCTCGATGCCTGGGCAGCGTTCCCGCCCGACGGACCGCCGGCGTTCACCGACGAGGCCGCGCTGCTGGAGGCCTGTAACATTCCCGTTCATGCGATCCCCGGCGAGTCCGCGAACCTCAAGGTGACGCTGCCCGACGACCTGCGACAGGTCGAGCATGCCCTGGCGCCCGCCGCGCCGCGGGTCGGCTTCGGACACGACAGCCACCCGTTCGGGCCCGGACGGCCGCTGCGCCTGGGCGGCATCGAGATCGCCGACGCGCCGCGGCTGGCCGGCCACTCGGACGGCGACGTCGTGCTCCACGCCGTGGCCGACGCGCTGCTCGGTGGGGCCGGCCTCGGCGACCTCGGCCGGGTGTTTCCCCCGGACGCGCGGACCCCCCAGGGGATCGCCGGCGCCTCGCTCGTGGCCGAGGTCGTCGACCGCGTCCGTGCCGCCGGCCTGCGGCCGCTGGGCATCGACGTCGTCGTGATCGCGGCGCGCCCGAGACTCGGCCCGCGGCTCGAGTCGATGCGCACCGCGATCGCCGGGCTCCTCGGGCTTGACGAGGCGCAGGTCAACGTCAAGGCGTCGACCGGAAACCTCGCCGGCGACGAGGGCGCGGGGCGATCGATCTCCGCCCGCGCCGTGGCGACGCTGGGAGCGACGGCATGACGATCCGGCTCCAGGACACCCTGTCGGGCGAGACCCGTCCGCTGGACCCGCTGGAGCCCGGGCATGTCCGGATCTACAGCTGCGGACCGACGGTGTACGGCCCGACCCATATCGGCAACTTCCGGTCGTTCCTGTTCGCCGACCTGCTGGTCCGGTACCTGCGCTACCGCGGCCTGCGGGTGACGTGGGTCATGAACCTGACCGACATCGACGACAAGATCATCCGCGGAGCGGCCGCCGAGGGGGTGTCGACGGCCGAGCTCGCCGATCGCTACGCGGCCCGCTTCCTCGCCGATGCCGATGCCCTGGGCATGACCCGCCCGGACCTCATGCCCCGCGCCACCGAGCATATCCCCCAGATCGTCGAGCTGGTCGGGATCCTCCTGGACAAGGGCCACGCGTACCGGACCGACGATGGCTCGATCTTCTTCCGGATCGCCTCCTGGCCCGGGTACGGGCGGCTGGCGCGGCTCGATCCGGCCGCCATGCGGGTGGGCGAACGGGTCGAGGCCGACGAGTACGGCAAGGACGACGTGCGCGACTTCGCCCTGTGGAAGGGCCCCAAGCCGGGCGAGCCGTCATGGACCACGCCGCTCGGCGCCGGTCGGCCCGGCTGGCACATCGAGTGCTCGGCGATGAGCATGGCCCATCTCGGGCCCTCGTTCGACATCCATACCGGTGGCGTCGACCTCGTGTTCCCGCACCACGAGGACGAGATCGCCCAGTCCGAGGCGGCGACGGGCAAGCCGTTCGTGAGGACGTGGCTCCACTGCGCCCACCTGCGCATGGGCGGCGAGAAGATGGCGAAATCGACCGGCAACATCGCCCGGGTGGCGGACCTGGTCGCGGCCGGCGTGTCGCCGCGCGCGCTGCGCTACGCGCTGATCTCGGTCCACTACCGGGCGCCGCTGAACTACTCCGACGAGTCGCTGGCCGCCGCCGCCGCGGCGGTCGAGCGGATCGACGCCCTGCTTGCGGCGCTGGCGACGTACCGCGAGGACCGGGCCGACGATCCGTCGCTGCCGGCCGCGCTGGACGCGATCCGGGCAGGGTTCGAGGCCGGCCTCGACGACGACCTCAACGTGTCGGGCGCGCTGGGGGCCCTGTTCGATGGCGTGCGGGAAATCAACCGCCGGATCGATGCCCGGTCGCTGTCCACCGCCGACGCCGGTCGGGCGGCGGCACTGGTCCGCGAGCTGGACACCGTGCTCGGCGTGGCCGGCCCGGCGGTCGAGGCGCTCGAGCCCGGGCTCCAGACGCTGCTCGACGCCCGCGCTGCCGCCCGCGCTGCACGCGACTGGGCGGCGTCCGACCGGCTGCGCGACGAGCTCGCGCGACAGGGGGTGGCCGTCGAGGATACGCGGGATGGGCAGCGCTGGCGGCTGCTGGTCGGCTCCGGTGGCTGATAGGGGCGGAGGACCGCCCCCGGAGGGCGACGACCGCCGGCCGAGACGGTTCCCCGGACGCGGCCGCCCGGCGCCCGGCCGGCGCGGGCCCGGCGGGAGCGGACCCCGCCAGCCTCGTCCCGATCGTCCGGCGGGCCAGCGCCCGGGGCACGACGATCGGTCCCGATTTCGAGACGGCCCGCACGATCCCCTGCACGACTCGCCCGGTGGGCCGCCGTTCGATCAGCGTCGGGATCCGCGGTTCGGCCGGGGTCCGCGTGACGGCAGCCGGCCAGGGGAGCCCGGCAGCGATGATCGCCGGAGCGACCGGCCCCGGAGCGGCCGGCCGCCGGGTGATCGCGCATACGGCGTCCGCCCGCCGTTCGGTCCTGGATCCGGTCGGGACGACGACCCGCGCGGATATGGCGGCCGGCCGCGCGGCCCGTCGGACCGCCCGCGCGACAGCGGCCGTCGCCCATCCCCGAGGCCCTGGGAGCCGGATGCCCAGCGGCCGCGCCGCCCGGATGCCGCCGGGCCGCCCCGCCGCGAGCCGGCACCGTGGGACCGCCCGCCCGTCCGCCCGCCGCGCGCCTTCGGACCCGGCGCCACCGAACGGCAGCCGTCCCGTGGACCGGCCGGTCGCGGCGCCCCGCCCCCCCGCCCCTACGACCGGCGCCCGTTCGCCGATCGCGGACCTGCCCGGACCGGGCCGGTGCCTGCTCCGGGACCGCGCGCGGACGCCACGCTCGCCCTGGCCGCGGATGAGGAGCTGGTGGCCGGCCGGCGCCCGGTGGAGGAGGCGTTCGTCGCCCGCCGTGAGGCCAAGCGGCTGCTCGTCGTGCCCCATCGGCGGCAGGCGCTCGAGAAGCTCGTGCTGCACGCCACGAGCCTGCGCATCCCGGTGGTCGAGGTCGAGGGCGGGTCGCTGACCGCGATCGCCGGGTTCGACGGTCACCAGGGCGTGGCGCTCGTGGTGGGCCCGCGCGGCTGGGCCGGGCTCGACGACATCTTGGCGGTCGCCGCCCAGCGCGGCGAGGCACCCCTGGTGCTGGCGCTCGACTCGCTCGAGGATCCCCAGAACGTGGGCACGCTGCTGCGCACCGCCGAGGCGTCCGGCGCCCACGGCGCACTGTTTCCCACCCGCCACCAGGCGCCCCTGACGCCCGCGGCCGTCAAGGCGTCCGCGGGCGCGGTCGAGCACCTCCGCCTGGCGCCCGTGGATGACCTGCCCGCGGCGCTGGCCGACCTCCACGCTCGCGGGGTTCGCATCGTGGGGGCCGACGGCGACGCTCCGCTGACGGCGCGCGAGGCGGACCTCCGGGGCCCGATCGCGATCGTCGTGGGCAGCGAGGGACGGGGGCTGGGACCCGCCGTCCGACGACGCTGCGACCTGCTGGTGCGGATCCCGATGCACGGCCGGATCCAGTCGCTCAATGCCGCCGTGGCGGGATCGATCCTGCTGTACGAGGCGGCGGCCCAGCGCGGGATGGCCGAGACGGAGCCGGCGCCCCAGACGGAGCCCGCCGGGGCGGAGCCGGCGCTCCCGGCCGACCGCGCCGCCCCGCGGGCGCGGGCCGGCCGGCCGCGACGGGCTCCCGCAGCGACGCAGGCCGAGCCGCCGTCGGCGGCGCCGGATGGCCCCGTGGAGGAGTCGCTGCTGCCCGGGGAAGGCGCCGCCGACGGCGTACCGGAGGCCGCCGCCGAGCCATCCGAGCCATCGCCCGGCGGGCCGTCCGAGGTTTGACGACCCGGCCGGTGGGCCGTATCATTCCCCGGCTCGCGGAGTCCTACTCTTGTTTGACGCTGCGCGCGTGCCGACGTAGCTCAATTGGTAGAGCAGCGGTTTTGTAAACCGCCGGTTCCGGGTTCGAGTCCCGTCGTCGGCTCCATCGACAAGCAACGCGTCAACGGGCGCGGACCGGTCGCCCGGCTTCGCATCCGCGGGCCCAGGTAGCTCAGCTGGCAGAGCACATCCTTGGTAAGGATGAGGTCACGGGTTCGAATCCCGTTCTGGGCTCCATCCCTCGCCGATCCCGGGTCAGCACAGCGGTCAGCACCGCCCAGCAGTGGAGTGAGAAGGGTCCTGTGGCCAAGAAGAAGTTCGAGCGCACGAAGCCGCACGTCAACGTCGGCACGATCGGCCACATCGACCACGGCAAGACGTCGCTCACCGCCGCGATCACCAAGTACCTCGCGCTCAAGGGCGCCGCGGAGTACCGCGCGTTCGACTCGATCGACAACGCCCCCGAGGAGCGCGAGCGGGGGATCACGATCGCGATCGCCCACGTCGAGTACGAGACCGAGCACCGCCACTACGCGCACGTCGACTGCCCCGGGCACGCCGACTACATCAAGAACATGATCACCGGCGCCGCCCAGATGGACGGCGCGATCCTGGTGGTCGCCGCGACCGACGGCCCGATGCCCCAGACCCGCGAGCACATCCTGCTCGCGCGCCAGGTGGAGGTGCCCTACATCGTGGTGTTCCTCAACAAGGTCGACATGGTCGACGACCCCGAGCTGCTCGACCTGGTCGAGCTCGAGGTCCGGGAGCTGCTGACCAAGAACAACTTCCCGGGCGACGACGTGCCGGTCATCCGGGGCTCCGCGCTCAAGGCGCTCGAGGCCTCCGACGACCCGGCCGACCCGGCCTACGCCCCGATCCAGGAGCTGATGGACGCGGTCGACTCCTACATCCCCACCCCCGAGCGCCCGGTCGACCGCCCGTTCCTGATGCCGGTCGAGGACGTGTTCGGGATCAAGGGCCGGGGCACGGTCGCCACCGGGCGCATCGAGCGCGGCGTGATCAAGGTCGGCGAGGAGGTCGAGATCGTCGGCGTCAAGGCCACCCGCAAGGTCGTGGTCACCGGCGTCGAGATGTTCAAGAAGCTGCTCGACCAGGGCCAGGCCGGCGACAACGTGGGCTGCCTGCTGCGGGGCATCGAGCGCGACGAGATCGAGCGCGGCCAGGTGCTGGCCAAGCCCGGCTCGGTCACCCCCCACACCAGGTTCGTGGCCCGGGTGTACGTGCTGACCAAGGAGGAGGGCGGCCGGCACACCCCCTTCTACAACGGCTACCGGCCCCAGTTCTACCTGCGCACGACCGACGTCACCGGGGCCATCGGGCTGCCCGAGGGCGCCGAGATGATCATGCCCGGCGACAACGTCGACATGACCGTCGAGCTGATCACCCCGATCGCGCTCGAGGTCGGCCAGCGGTTCGCCATCCGCGAGGGCGGCCGGACCGTCGGTGCCGGCGCCATCACCAGCATCATCGCGTAGGCGGACGAGATGGCACGAGTCGAGGCGCGCCCGGTCATCCAGCTGGCATGCACCGAGTGCAAGACCCGCAACTACACCACGCGCAAGAACAAGAAGAACGATCCCAACCGGATCGAGCTGCTCAAGTACTGCCCCAGGGAGCGGCGTCATACGCTGCACCGGGAGGCGAAGTAGCCCGTCCGACGAACGCAGGGGCGTAGCTCAATTGGCAGAGCACCGGTCTCCAAAACCGGTGGTTGTAGGTTCGAGTCCTATCGCCCCTGCCAAGATCCTCCGGCCGACGGCTCGCGGGCGCGTCGCCCTGGTCGCCGGAGGGGAACGCAGGAACGCTAGCTTGAAAAGGCATCCGTGAACCGACTTCGCCGCTTCATCAACGAATCCTGGTCCGAGCTCAAGAAGGTCTCGTGGCCCAACCGCATCCAGGTGCGCAACCTGACGGTGCTCGTGTTCGTGGTCTCGTTCGTCGTCGGCCTGTACATCACGGTCGCCGACACGGGCTTCGACTACGTGGTGCGCTTCGTGGCGAGCCTGGCATGACCGAGCAGCTGACCGCGGCTCGCGCGCCCGAGAAGCGCTGGTACGTGATCCACACGTATTCGGGCTACGAGAACAAGGTCAAGGCCAACCTCGAGCACCGCATCGAGTCGATGGGCATGGAGGACAAGATCTTCCAGGTGCTCGTCCCGATGGAGGACGAGATCGAGATCCGCCAGGGCCAGCGGCACACCGTCCAGAAGAAGGTCTATCCGGGTTACGTGCTGGTCGAGATGATCCTCGACCCGGAGTCCTGGTTCGTCGTCCGCAACACGCCCGGCGTGACCAGCTTCGTGGGCAGCGGCAACATCCCTGGCATGCGCAGCGAGCCGATCCCGCTGGACGAGACCGAGGTCAAGCAGATCCTGCGACACATGGGCGTCGAGACGCCCAAGTACCGGGTCGCCTTTACGAAGGGCCAGAGCGTGCGCGTCACGGACGGTCCGTTCGCGGAGTTCATCGGGACCGTCGACGAGGTGAACCCCGAGCGCAACAAGCTGAAGGTCCTGGTGAGCATCTTCGGCCGCGAGACGCCAGTGGAGCTGGATTTCCTCCAGGTCGAGAAGCTGTGACGAGCGCCGCCTGGACGACGCATGCCCGCGTTGTCCCCTCCGCGCGCTCGCTCACGCACCTCGGGTGCGCTCGCTCGCGTGCTCGGCGCCGCCTTGGCCTGCGCACGTCCGGATCGGCGCTCTCCGTCCGAGCCGGCTAGGAAAGGAACCATTCCACCGTGGCCAAGAAGATCCGAATCGTCCTGACCCTGCAGCTGCCGGCCGGCAAGGCGACGCCCGCGCCCCCGGTGGGCACCGCGCTGGGCCCCCATGGCATCAACATCGTCGAGTTCACCAAGGCCTACAACGAGCGCACCGCGGACAAGCCGGGCCAGGTGATCCCGGCCCAGATCACGATCTTCGAGGATCGCTCGTTCACGTTCGTCCTCAAGACGCCGCCCGCGCCGGACCTCCTGCGCAAGGCCGCCGGGATCGACAAGGGCTCGTCCACGGCCAAGCGGGTCCTGGTCGGGCGGGTGACCCGCGACCAGGTCCGGCAGATCGCCGAGACCAAGCTGCCCGACCTCAACGTCAACGACATCGAGGCCGGCATGAAGGTCATCGAGGGCACCGCCCGGAGCATGGGCATCGAGGTCGTGGGGTAACATCCGGCACCGCCGCCGGGACCGACCCCGACCCGGCGAGCGTGACCAGGGGCAGGTCCGTGGGACCGAAGGAGATCGAACATGGCTGAGCACGGCAAGCGCTACCAGGACGCGGCGAAGCTCGTCGACCACACCCGCGCCTACCCCATCGCGGAGGCAGTGACGCTGGCGAAGGAGACGTCCAACGTCAAGTTCGACGCGTCGGTGGAGGCCCACCTCCGCCTGGGCGTCGACCCCCGTCATGCCGACCAGATGGTCCGCGGCACGGTCGTCCTGCCGCACGGCACCGGCAAGGTCGTCCGGGTTGCGGTGTTCGCCCAGGGCGAGAAGGCCCAGGAGGCGTTGCGCGCGGGCGCCGACGAGGTGGGCGCCGAGGACCTGGTCAAGAAGATCGAGGCCGGCTGGCTGGAGTTCGACGTCGCGCTCGCCGCGCCGGACGTGATGGGCATGGTCGGCCGCCTGGGCCGCATCCTCGGCCGCCGCGGCCTGATGCCCAACCCGAAGTCGGGCACGATCACGTTCGACCTCGAGCGCGCGATCCACGAGGTCAAGGGCGGCCGGGTCGAGTTCAAGGTCGACAAGGGCGCGATCATTCACGTGCCGGTTGGCAAGGCGAGCTTCGAGCAGGCCCAGCTGGTCGAGAACCTCGCCAGCCTCGTCGACGCGGTCAACCGCGCCAGGCCCAGCGGCGCCAAGGGCCAGTACCTGCGGACGCTGACGATCGCCACCACCATGGGGCCGGGCATCCGGGTCGACATCCCGGACGTGCTGGCCGTGGCCAACGCCTAGCGCCACCAGCCCACCGTACCCGAACGGCGCGGCCGGTCGGGTACGGACAGACGACACGCACGACGCAGCCGAGAGGCCGGCGCCGTATCAAGACAGACGGACAGCCGCAGACAGCCTGCGCCCGCCGGACGCCAGCCCGCTCGCGAGAACGGCCTGACGCCCAGGGCTTGATCCGCCGGACCGGACCGGTCCCGACCACGCGAGTGGCCGGGCGGGGGACGACGGCGAGCACGCCGAGGCAGGAGCCGACGCCTCACCTCCGGGTGGAGTGCCCCCTGCATCGCCACGTGGCCCGTCGCAGGGGCCTCGACCGGTCCGACGACCGGGCGCACCCACCGCCGCGCGCCGGTTGCGCGCAGGAGCAAGGAGGTCAAGGAGGCTCGATGCCGACCGAGGCCAAGCGGGACACGATCGAGGCGCTGCGCGCCCAGCTGGACGCCAGTCGCACCGTGATCGTGTCCGAGTATCGCGGCCTCAAGGTGAAGGAGATCGGCGAGATCCGGCGCGCGCTGCGCAGGCAGAACGTGAGCTACCGGGTCGTCAAGAACCGCCTGATGCGGATCGCGGCGCAGGACAATCCTGCCGCGGCCGCGCTCTCGCCCCTGCTCGTGGGCCCGACGGCGATCGCCTTCGGGACCGACGAGGCCGGGACGGCCAAGGCGGTCATCGACGCCACGCGGCCCTACCGCATCGTGAAGATCACGGGCGGGGTGCTGGGCTCGCAGGCGATCGACGCCGACGGCGTGGCGCGGCTCGCGTCGCTTCCCTCGCGCGAGGTGCTCCTCGCCGAGGTGATCGGCGCCATCGCGGCGCCGATGGCGACCACGGCCGGCCTGTTCGACGCCCCGCTGCAGGACGTCGCCGGGCTCGTCCAGGCGCTGTCCGACCAGCGCGGCGAGGCCGCCGCCTGACCCTCACCTCGAGACCCAGCCGTGCCCCGCGGGGCACCCATCACCAGGAGAACACCCACCCATGGCCACGTTGACCCCCGACCAACTGCTCGAGGCGTTCGAGAAGATGACCGTGCTCGAGCTGTCCGAGTTCAAGAAGAAGTTCGAGGACCGCTTCGGCGTGACGGCCGCCGCACCCGTCGCGTTCGCCGGCGCCGCGCCCGCGGCCGGCGGCGCCGCCGCGCCCGCGGCAGAGGCGGCGGAGGAGCAGACCGAGTTCACCGCGACCCTGACCGAGATCGGCCCCAACAAGATCCCCGTGATCAAGGTCGTCCGCGAGCTGACCGGCCTCGGCCTCAAGGAGGCCAAGGACCTCGTCGACGCGGCGCCCAAGGCGGTCAAGGAAGGCGTCACCAAGGACGAGGCGGACAAGATCAAGGCCGCCCTCGAGGAGCAGGGCGCCAAGGTCGAGATCAAGTAGGGCGGACCCCCGGGCCCCGGTCGGCCTGCCGGCCGGGCCCGGGCGGCGCCCGTACCCGGTCCGCCGCGCGAGCGTCGGACCGACCCGCTCCGGGAGGTTGCCAGCTCACGACACCCGGGCGACAATCACGCGATCCGCGGGGCGTTGGCCGATCGGCCATCGCCTTGTTCCCGTCTGGCCCGTTTGACAGGCGGTCGAATCGCGGTATCCTACTCCTTCTGTGAGCGCGGCCGTCCCCCCTTCTTCCAACTCCGTCAAGGAGCGGTCCTTCATGCTGTCCGTCTCGTCGGCCCCCCTTGCGGCCACGCCCTCCGGCCGTCTGTCCTACGCCCGGATCGCCGAGGTTCGCGACGGGGTCAGCGTCGACAAGTTCGAGGTGCCGAACCTCATCGAGCTCCAGCTCGAGTCCTTCCAGTGGTTCATCGATAAGGGCCTGCGGGACCTGTTCGACGAGATCAGCCCGATCAAGGACTTCACCGGCAAGGTGATGGAGCTCCAGTTCCTGGACTACGAGTTCGGGACCCCCAAGTACTCCGAGGAGGAGTGCCGGACCAAGGACCTCACCTTCAGCCGCCCGCTGTACGTCAACGTGGAGCTCCTGATCAAGGAGACCGGCGAGATCCAGCGCCAGCGCGTCTACATGGGCGACTACCCGTGGATGACGGACATGGGCACGTTCGTGATCAACGGCGCCGAGCGTGTGGTGGTCAGCCAGCTCGTCCGTTCTCCCGGCGTGTACTACAGCGAGCTCGAGGATCCGGCGTCCGGCCGGATGCTGTTCTCGGCCAAGGTCATCCCCAACCGGGGCGCCTGGCTCGAGTTCGAGACCAACAACAAGGACCAGCTGTGGGTCAAGGTGGATCGCAAGCGCAAGATCGCGGCGACCACCCTGCTCCGCGCGGTCGGCTACGAGAGCAACGACGAGATCGCGGGCTTGTTCGGGACCGTCGACATCGACCCCGAGCACCCGTTCATCGCCAACACCCTGGACAAGGATCTGACCAAGACCCCCAGTGAGGCGCTGATCGAGGTCTACAAGAAGCTGCGACCGGGCGACCCGCCCACCGGTGACAACGCCCGCCAGCTGGTCGAGAGCCTGTTCTTCAACTTCCGCCGCTACGACCTGGGCAGGGTCGGGCGCTACAAGTTCAACAAGAAGCTGGACGCGGTCGCGGCGCGCATGGGCATCGAGCTTCCGCGCGAGCAGCGGACGATCACCCGCGAGGACATCGCGGCCATCGTCGGCCACCTGATCGAGTCCAACCGCGGGCTCCACCCCAAGGACGACATCGACCACCTCGGCAACCGCCGCATCCGCGCCAACGGCGAGCTCATCCAGAACGCGTTCCGGATCGGCCTGCTGCGGATGGAGCGCGTCGTCCGCGAGCGGATGACGATCCAGGAGATCGACAAGGCGACCCCCAACGCCCTGATCAACATCCGGCCCGTGGTCGCCGCCATGAAGGAGTTCTTCGGCGGCAGCCAGCTGAGCCAGTTCATGGACCAGACGAACCCGCTGGCCGAGCTGACCTCGAAGCGCCGCCTGTCGGCGCTCGGTCCGGGCGGCCTGTCTCGGGAGCGCGCCGGGTTCGACGTCCGCGACGTCCACCACAGCCACTACGGCCGGATCTGCCCGATCGAGACCCCGGAAGGTCCCAACATCGGCCTGATCGGCTCGCTGGCCACCTACGGCCGGATCAACGCCTACGGCTTCATCGAGACGCCCGTACCGCAAGGTCAAGCGGACCGTCGCTCACGACGACCCGCGGCTGACCGAGTACGAAGCCGGGGCCGATGTCACCGGCAAGGACGGCAAGGTCATCGTCAAGAAGGGCGAGTCCGTTCACCGAGGCCGCCGCGAAGGAGCTCGGACGCCAGAAGGCGCTCGCGTTCCCCATCCGGCCGCTCGTCACCGACGACATCGAGTACCTCCCCGCCGACGAGGAGGAGGAGCACGTCGTCGCGCAGGCCAACGCGCCGCTCGACGCGGAGGGCCACTTCGCGGCCGAGAAGGTCCCGTCCCGCTACCGGGACACGTTCCCGGAGGCGCGGCCGGACCAGATCGAGTACATGGACGTGAGCCCCAAGCAGGTCGTCTCGGTGGCCACCGCGCTCATCCCGTTCCTCGAGCACGACGACGCCAACCGGGCCCTGATGGGCTCGAACATGCAGCGCCAGGCCGTCCCGCTCCTGGAGCCTGAGGCCCCGATCGTGGGCACCGGCATGGAGGCGCGTGCCGCCCGGGATTCGGGGCAGGTCGTGATCGCCCGTCGGTCCGGGGTCGTGACCAGCGTCACCGCCGAGCGCGTCCAGGTCGAGGCCGACTCGGGCGAGCTGGACGAGTACCGGCTGCTCAAGTTCGTGCGCAGCAACCAGGGCACCTGCATCAACCAGCGCCCGATCGTCACGGTCGGCCAGCGGCTCGACGCCGGCGACCCGGTCGCCGACTCGTCGTCCACGGACGGCGGCGAGCTCGCCCTCGGTCGCAACGTCCTGGTGGCGTTCATGAGCTGGGAGGGCGGCAACTACGAGGACGCGATCGTGATCAGCGAGCGCCTCGTGCGCGACGACCTGTTCACCAGCATCCACATCGAGAAGCACGAGATCGAGTCCCGCGACACCAAGCTCGGGCCCGAGGAGATCACCCGCGACATCCCCAACGTCGGCGAGGAGGCGCTCAAAGACCTCGACGAGGAAGGGATCGTGTACATCGGCGCCGAGGTCCGCCCCGGCGACATCCTGGTGGGCAAGATCACGCCCAAGGGCGAGACCGAGCTGACCGCGGAGGAGCGCCTGCTGCGGGCGATCTTCGGCGAGAAGGCCCGCGAGGTGAAGGACAGCTCGCTCCGCCTGCCCCACGGCGAGCGGGGCAAGGTGGTGGAGATCCGCGAGTTCCGGCGCGAGTGGAACGATGACCTCCAGCCCGGCGTGAACCGCCTGGTCCGGGTGTCGGTCGCCCAGAAGCGCAAGGTGTCGGTCGGCGACAAGATGGCCGGCCGCCACGGCAACAAGGGCGTGATCGCCAAGGTCCTGCCGATGGAGGACATGCCGTTCCTCCCCGACGGCACCCCCGTGGACATCATCCTCAACCCGCTCGGCGTGCCGAGCCGGATGAACATCGGCCAGATCCTCGAGACGCACCTCGGCTGGGCGCTGTCCACGATGGGCTACCGCGCGGCGACGCCGGTGTTCGACGGCGCGACCGAGGAGCAGATCGCGGAGGCGCTCAAGGCGGCCGGGCTGCCCAAGGACGGCAAGATCGAGCTGCGCGACGGGCGCAGCGGCGAGTCGTTCGACCGGGCGATCACGGTCGGCCAGATCTACATGCTCAAGCTGCATCACCTCGTCGAGGACAAGATCCACGCCCGCTCGACCGGTCCGTACAGCCTGATCACCCAGCAGCCGCTGGGTGGCAAGGCCCAGTTCGGCGGCCAGCGGTTCGGCGAGATGGAGGTGTGGGCGCTCGAGGCGTACGGCGCCGCCAACATCCTCCAGGAGCTGCTCACCGTGAAGTCGGACGACGTCCTCGGGCGGGTCCAGACCTACGAAGCGATCGTGAAGGGCGAGGAGATCCAGCCCCCGCGGGTCCCCGAGTCGTTCAAGGTCCTCATCAAGGAGCTGCGCAGCCTCGGCCTCAACGCGGAGATCCTCGATCAGAACGACGAGGAGATCCCGCTGGCGGAGGACGACGCCTCCGGATACCTGCTCCCCGACCTCGGCGGGATCAACCTGGCCGGGTTCGAGGACTAGCGAAACCTTCCGCGCGGGGCCGGCGTCCGGCCGGCCCGGTCCCGCTCGCCACCTTCCACGATCGCGCCGCCTGAGCCGCTGCGGCGCGGAGGAGACCGATGCTCGAGGTCAACAACTTCTCGGCGATCCGTATCTCGCTGGCCAGCCCGGACCAGATCCGCGAATGGTCGAAGGGCGAGGTCACGAAGCCCGAGACGATCAACTACCGGACGCTCAAGCCCGAGAAGGACGGCCTGTTCGACGAGCGGATCTTCGGACCCACTCGTGACTGGGAGTGCTACTGCGGCAAGTACAAGCGGATCCGGTACAAGGGGATCATCTGCGACAAGTGCGGCGTCGAGGTCACCCGCTCGAAGGTCCGCCGTGAGCGCATGGGCCACATCCAGCTGGCCAGCCCGGTCTCGCACATCTGGTACTTCAAGGGCACGCCCAGCCGGCTGGGCATCCTGCTCGACATCAGCCCCCGCAACCTCGAGCGGATCCTGTACTTCGCCCTGTACATCGTCACCCACGTCGACGAGGAGGCCCGCCAGCGCGCGCTCAAGGCCCTCGAGGAGCAGTCCGAGGGTCGCGGCGGAGCCGGCGGCCAGCGCCTGGCCGAGCTCGAGGAGGAGCTCAAGGCCGACGTCAACCGCAAGCGCGACGAGCTGCGGGCGGCCCTCGAGGCCACCCGTCAGGAGCTCGAGTCGCAGCGGACTGCCCGGACCGAGGAGCTGGTTCGCGAAGCGCAGGCCGTCGAGGCGGCGCTCAAGGCCCTGGGCACGGGGGTTGCCGAGGACACCATCGCCTTTTCGCCCACGGGCGAGGTGGTCGTCGCGACCGGTGACAAGGGCGGCAAGGATGCCACCGCGAGGCTGCGCAAGATCGTGGCCGCCGAGACGGAGCGCGTCACCGAGGAGCTCAAGCAGCGCGCGGCCGACGAGGCGACCCAGACCGAGCAGAAGGTCCAGGACCTGGTCGCGGCGATGGACGAGAGCCTGCGCGCCGAGCGCGAGACCCTGGCCTCCGAGGCCCAGGGCCAGAAGGAGGAGCTGCGTCGCGCCCGCGACGAGATCGAAGGGCTCAAGGCGCTGATGACCATCGGCGAGCTCGAGTTCCGGCAGCTCGACGAGAAGTACGGCTCGGGCTCGCGCACCGGCCGGATCTTCTGGGCGGGGATGGGCGCCGAGGCCGTCCGCGACATCATCGTCCGGATGGACCTCGAGGAGCTGTCGCGCGCCCTCCACGCCGAGGTCCGGACCAGCTCCGGGCAGCGGCGCAAGAAGGCGATCAAGCGACTGCGCCTGATCGAGGCCTTCCGCCGCTCCGGCAACCGCCCCGAGTGGATGATCCTCTCGGTGCTCCCGGTCATCCCGCCCGACCTGCGGCCCATGGTCCAGCTCGACGGCGGCCGGTTCGCGACGTCCGACCTCAACGACCTCTACCGGCGCGTGATCAACCGCAACAACCGCCTCAAGCGGCTGCTCGAGCTGGGCGCGCCCGAGATCATCATCCGCAACGAGAAGCGGATGCTTCAGGAGGCGTGCGACGCCCTGATCGATAACGGCCGCCGCGGCCGTGCGATCGCGGGCACCGGCAACCACCGCCTCAAGAGCCTGTCCGACATGCTCAAGGGCAAGCAGGGCCGGTTCCGCCAGAACCTGCTCGGCAAGCGCGTGGACTACTCCGGCCGGTCGGTCATCGTGGTCGGCCCCGAGCTCAAGCTCCACCAGTGCGGCCTGCCCAAGAAGATGGCGCTCGAGCTGTTCAAGCCGTTCGTCATGCGCCAGCTGGTCGAGAAGGGCTTCGCCCACAACATCAAGAGCGCCAAGCGGATCGTGGAGCGCGTCCGGCCCGAGGTGTGGGACGTGCTGGAGGAGGTCATCACACGACCACCCGGTGCTGCTCAACCGCGCGCCGACGCTGCACCGCCTGGGGATCCAGGCGTTCATGCCGGTCCTCGTCGAGGGCTCGGCGATCCAGATCCACCCGCTCGTGTGCACCGCGTTCAACGCGGACTTCGACGGCGACCAGATGGCCGTCCACGTGCCGCTGTCGTCGGCCGCGCAGGAAGAGGCGCGGTCGATGATGCTCTCGACCGCCAACCTGCTCTCCCCGGCGGACGGCTCGCCCGTGGTGGCGCCGACCCAGGACATGGTGCTGGGCTGCTACTACCTGACGATGGACGGGCCCGCGGTGCGGGGTCGCCCGGTGCGCGCGTTTGCCGACGAGGACGACGCGATCATCGCCTACGAGATCGGCGCTCGCGGCCTCGACACCGCCAGCCGGATCTCGAGCGTGGTCGAGGAGGGGGCCGACGCATCGCCCGTCAGGCACGCCTCTGCCAAGGTCTCGCTCCACGAGCCCGTTGACGCGGTCGTCAAGGCGTGGGACCCGGAGACCGAGACGCTGGTCGACAAGCAGGTCCGCACGACCGTCGGCCGGATCCTGTTCAACCGCATCCTGCCCGACCAGATGCGCTACGCGAACGAGCCGATGAAGCGCGCCGACCTCAAGCGGCTGGTGGACACCTGCTACCGGCTGCTGGGACCCGCAGCAGACCGCCCACCTCGTGGACGGCATGAAGCGCGTCGGCTTCCAGTTCGCCACCCGCGGCGGGATGACGATCGGGCTGTGGGACATCGTCGTGCCCAAGTCGAAGAAGGAGCTGCTGGTCGGCGCCGACGACGCGGTCGCGTCGATCGACAGGCAGTTCCAGCGTGGCCTGATCACCGACGACGAGCGCTACGAGCAGGTCGTCGAGCTGTGGCAGCGGGTGACCAAGGACGTGTCCGACCGGATGATGGACTCGCTCGGCGACGACAACCCCGTCCGGATGATGACCGACTCCGGCGCCCGCGGGAACAAGGGCAACATCGGCCAGCTGGGCGCCATGCGGGGCCTGATGGCCGACCCCTCGGGCCGGATCATCGACGTGCCCGTGCGCAGCAACTTCCGCGAGGGCATGACGGTCCTCGAGTACTTCATCAGCACCCACGGTGCGCGCAAGGGCCTTGCCGACACCGCGCTCCGCACGGCCGACTCCGGGTACCTCACCCGGCGGCTGGTGGACGTGGCGCAGGACGTCATCACCCGCGAGGACGACTGCGGCACCGAGGAGGGCAGCTGGATCATCCGCTCCGAGTCCGCCGAGGAGCCCGACGCCTTCCAGCGCCGGCTGGTCGGCCGGCTCGCCGCTGCCGACCTGGTCGATCCCAAGGCCAAGGTCAAGAAGGGCGTCGAGCCGCCGGTCGTCGTGGCCCGCAACGACGATGATCACCGAGGACCTCGCCCGCGCGATCGACGCGGCGGGCATCGACGAGGTGCTGGTCCGCTCGCCGCTCGCGTGCGAGTCACGCCACGGCGTGTGCCGGATGTGCTACGGCCGCAACCTGGCCACCGGCGAGATGATCGGGATCGGCGAGGCCGTGGGGATCATCGCCGCCCAGTCGATCGGCGAGCCCGGCACGCAGCTGACCATGCGCACGTTCCACACCGGCGGCGTCGCCGGCCAGGACATCACGCAGGGCCTGCCACGCGTCGAGGAGCTGTTCGAGGCCCGCGTCCCCAAGGGCAAGGCCGAGATCAGCCACATCGACGGGATCGTCGAGGTGATCGCCGCCGAGACCGGCCGCAAGGTCAAGGTCACCAGCCGCGAGTCGTTCGACACGCCGATCGCGTCTGTCCGACGGCGTCGAGCTGCTGGCCGCGCCGGGCGACCTGGTCGAGGCGAACCAGGTCCTCGCCAAGGCCGAGGCCGGCGACGTGGCGGCGCCCGTCAAGGGCTTCCTCGTCCGCACCGACGACGGGCTCGTCGTCCGGGCGGAGGACGTCGTGGAGCGTGAGTACGCGATCCCCCACAGCGCGAAGCTGCTGGTCGACGACGGCTCGGAGATCCGCGCCGGCGACGCCATCACCGACGGCCCGATCAACCCGCAGGAGTACCTCGATACGCGGGGCAAGGACGCCGTGCAGCGCTATCTGGTCAAGGAGGTCCAGCGGGTCTACCGGAGCCAGGGCGTCACGATCAACGACAAGCACATCGAGATCATCGTCCGCCAGATGCTCAAGAAGGTCCGGATCGACCAGCCGGGCGACTGCGAGCAGCTGCCGACCGAGCTGGTGGACCGCCTCGACTTCGAGGAGGCGAACAACCGGGTCCTCGCCGAGGGCGGCGAGCCGGCCACCGCGCAGACGGTGCTGCTGGGCGTCACCAAGGCGTCCCTCAACACCTCGTCGTTCCTGGCCGCCGCCTCGTTCCAGGAGACCACCCGGGTGCTCACCGAGGCCGCCATCAACGGCTCCAAGGACCACCTGATCGGGCTCAAGGAGAACGTCATCATCGGCAAGCTCATCCCGGCCGGGACGGGCGCGCCGCAGAACATCGCCGCGCTCAAGGAGCGCCAGCGGCGAGCCGCCCTCGAGGCGCTCGCGGGCGAGGCGATCGAGGGTCTGGGCGAAGCCGAGTACAACCCGTTCCTCGAGGACGGGGTGCGGACGCCCGACGACGACACCGCCGGCCTCGCGCTGGCCGCCTCGATCGCAGGCGCGGACGAGGACGACTCGGAGTCGAACCCGTTCCTCGAGGAGGCCGGGGAGCCCGCCCAACCCGAGGCCGACGCCGAGTTCAACCCGTTCCTCGCGGACGCGTCCGAGGAGGGCTGACGCCCGATCGGCCCCGTCCATCCCGGGATCGACCAGACGCCCCCGGCCGGCCGGCCGGGGGCGTCGTCCATTACGCGCGCGGGTGCCGTTCGAGTCGCCCGGGGGATCGCCACCGCCGGCCGCCACTTGGGGGGTGCCGCGCGTTTGACACTGGACGAGCCCGATTGCTACACTCCGCGCTCGTGGCCTCGAACGGGCCGCGGTCGCCATGTGCGTCGCGAAACCGTGTCGAGAGCACCGAGCGGTCCCCGGCCGGACCCCCGGCAACGGGTGGACCCCGCCGGTCCGACCACCACCTGTCGACAACCAGTGAAAGGAGCCGCGTCTCCGTGCCGACCATCAGCCAGCTCGTGCGAAACGGGCGGAAGCCGAAGATCGAGAAGGTCAAGGCCCCCGCGTTGCGCAGGAACTGGAACAGCCTGCGACAGCGCCAGGTGCCGATCCCCGGCGCCCCCCAGAAGCGTGGCGTCTGCCTGCAGGTGCGGACGATGACCCCGAAGAAGCCGAACTCGGCCCTTCGGAAGATCGCGCGCGTGCGGCTCACCAACCAGATGGAGGTCACGGCCTACATCCCGGGCATCGGCCACAACCTCCAGGAGCACTCGGTGGTCCTGGTCCGCGGCGGCCGGGTCAAGGACCTCCCGTCGGTCAAGTACCACATCATCCGGGGGACGCTCGACGCGGCCGGCGTCAAGGACCGCAAGCAGGCCCGATCCAAGTACGGCGCCAAGGCCAGCCCTGCGCCCGGGAAGAAGTAGCGATGCCCAGGCGTTCGTCGATCCCCCGCAAGGCCAAGTACCAGTCCGAATCCAACCGGGTCACCGACCGGTTCCGCGCGAAGCTGATGCGCGACGGCAAGCGGACCCTGTCCGACCGGATCCTGCGCCAGGCCCTCGCCCGGGCCGAGTTCCAGGCCAAGCGCCCGGGGCTCGAGGTGCTCGAGGCTGCCCTGCGCAACGCCACCCCCATCATCGAGGTCAAGCCTCGCCGCGTCGGGGGCGCCACGTATCAGGTCCCGGTCGAGATCCGGGGCGATCGCCGGCTGTCGCTCGGCGTGCGCTGGCTGGTCCAGTCCGCGCGCAAGCGCAACGGCAAGAGCATGAGCGAGAAGCTGGCCGCCGAGTTCGTCGATGCGATGAACGGCCTCGGCGCGGCGGTCAAGCGGCGCGAGGACACCCACAAGATGGCCGAGGCCAACAAGGCCTTCAGCCACTTCAAGTGGTAGTCCCGGCCGAGAGGAGCTAGACCCACCGTGGCACGAGCCGTTCCGCTTGCCCGAACGCGGAACATCGGAATCATCGCCCATATCGACGCGGGGAAGACCACCGTCACCGAGCGGATCCTCTTCTACACCAAGAAGATCTACAAGATCGGTGAGGTCCATGAGGGCGCGGCCACCATGGACTGGATGCCCCAGGAGCAGGAGCGCGGCATCACGATCACCGCCGCGGCTACGACCTGCTGCGTGGAACGATCACCGCATCAACATTATCGATACGCCCGGGCACGTGGACTTCACGGTCGAGGTGGAGCGGAGCCTGCGGGTGCTCGATGGGGCCGTGGTCGTGTTCGACGGCGTGGCGGGCGTGGAGCCGCAGTCCGAGACGGTCTGGCGGCAGGCCGACCGCTACCGGGTGCCGCGGATCTGCTTCATCAACAAGCTGGACCGCACGGGTGCCAACTTCTGGCGGGACATCGAGATGATCAGCGAGCGGCTGGGCGTCCGGCCGGTGCCGATCCAGATCCCGATCGGGCTCGAGGACTCGTTCCAGGGCGTGGTGGACCTGGTCCGCATGCGCGCGCTCGTGTGGCGCGACGACCTGGGCAACACGTTCGACGACCTCGACATTCCGGCCGACCTGCTCGATGAGGCCACCCGCCACCGCGAGCGCCTGCTCGAGGCCGTGGCGGACGTCGACGACGATGTCGCTCACAAGTACCTCGAGGGCGAGGAGATCACCGAGGCCGAGATCAAGCACGGCATCCGGCTCGCGACGCTCCAGTACAAGTGGGTCCCGATCCTGTGCGGCTCGGCGCTCAAGAACAAGGGCGTCCAGCCGATGCTCGACGCGGTCGTGGACTACCTGCCGTCGCCGCTCGACGTGCCGCCCGTGATCGGGCTCCGCCCGGGCACCGACGTCGAGATGCTCAAGACGCCCGACGACAGCGAGCCGTTCAGCGCGCTGGCGTTCAAGATCGCCGCCGACCCGTTCGTGGGCAAGCTGGCCTTCTTCCGCGTCTACTCGGGGACCCTCAGGTCCGGCTCCTACGTGCTCAACGCCACCAAGGGCAAGAAGGAGCGCATCGGGCGCATCCTCCAGATGCACGCCAACCACCGCGAGGAGATCGACATCGTCTACGCAGGCGACATCGCCGCGGCCGTCGGGCTCAAGGACACCTACACCGGCGACACGCTGTCGGACCCCGACCACCCGGTGATCCTGGAGTCGATGACCTTCCCCGAGCCGGTCATCGAGGTCGCCATCGAGCCCAAGACCAAGGCCGACCAGGACAAGCTGGGCATCGCGCTCCAGCGCCTCGCCGAGGAGGACCCGACCTTCCGGGTCAAGACCGACGAGGAGTCCGGCCAGACCCTGATCGCCGGCATGGGCGAGCTCCACCTCGACGTCCTCGTCGACCGCATGGTCCGCGAGTTCAAGGTGGCCGCCAACGTGGGCAAGCCCCAGGTCGCCTATCGCGAGACCATCCGCCGCGCCGCCGAGGGCAACGGCCGCTTCGTCCGCCAGACCGGCGGCAAGGGCCAGTACGGCCACGCCGTGATCCGGCTGGAGCCGCTGCCCAAGGGCGGCGGCTACGAGTTCGTGGACAAGATCGTGGGCGGCACCATCCCGCGCGAGTTCATCAAGCCGATCGACCAGGGGATCCGCGAGACGCTCGAGTCGGGCGTCTACGCGAACGTGCCCATGGTCGACGTCAAGGTCACGCTCATCGACGGCTCGTACCACGAGGTCGACTCGTCGGAGATGGCGTTCAAGATCGCCGGATCGATGGCGGTCAAGGATGCGGTCTCCAAGGCCAGCCCGACGATCCTCGAGCCCATGATGCAGGTCGAGGTGACGATGCCCGAGGAGTTCATGGGCGACGTCATCGGGGACCTCAACAGCCGTCGCGGCCAGATCGAGGGCATGGACCCCCGCGGATCGACCCAGGTCGTCCGGGCGGCGGTCCCGCTGTCCGAGATGTTCGGGTACGCCACCGACCTGCGGTCCATGACCCAGGGCCGGGCCAGCTATTCCATGGAGCTCAGCCACTACGCCGAGGTTCCGGCGAACCTCGCGGCCGAGCTCGTCGCCAAGTCGAAGGTCTAACAAGGGTCGGCTCGCCCCAGCGCGAGCGAGCAGCAGGGAGTCCAGCCGGACATGGCCAAGAAGAAGTTCGAGCGCACGAAGCCGCACGTCAACGTCGGCACGATCGGCCACATCGACCACGGCAAGACGTCGCTCACCGCCGCGATCACCAAGTACCTCGCGCTCAAGGGCGCCGCGGAGTACCGCGCGTTCGACTCGATCGACAACGCCCCCGAGGAGCGCGAGCGGGGGATCACGATCGCGATCGCCCACGTCGAGTACGAGACCGAGCACCGCCACTACGCGCACGTCGACTGCCCCGGGCACGCCGACTACATCAAGAACATGATCACCGGCGCCGCCCAGATGGACGGCGCGATCCTGGTGGTCGCCGCGACCGACGGCCCGATGCCCCAGACCCGCGAGCACATCCTGCTCGCGCGCCAGGTGGAGGTGCCCTACATCGTGGTGTTCCTCAACAAGGTCGACATGGTCGACGACCCCGAGCTGCTCGACCTGGTCGAGCTCGAGGTCCGGGAGCTGCTGACCAAGAACAACTTCCCGGGCGACGACGTGCCGGTCATCCGGGGCTCCGCGCTCAAGGCGCTCGAGGCCTCCGACGACCCGGCCGACCCGGCCTACGCCCCGATCCAGGAGCTGATGGACGCGGTCGACTCCTACATCCCCACCCCCGAGCGCCCGGTCGACCGCCCGTTCCTGATGCCGGTCGAGGACGTGTTCGGGATCAAGGGCCGGGGCACGGTCGCCACCGGGCGCATCGAGCGCGGCGTGATCAAGGTCGGCGAGGAGGTCGAGATCGTCGGCGTCAAGGCCACCCGCAAGGTCGTGGTCACCGGCGTCGAGATGTTCAAGAAGCTGCTCGACCAGGGCCAGGCCGGCGACAACGTGGGCTGCCTGCTGCGGGGCATCGAGCGCGACGAGATCGAGCGCGGCCAGGTGCTGGCCAAGCCCGGCTCGGTCACCCCCCACACCAAGTTCGTGGCCCGGGTGTACGTGCTGACCAAGGAGGAGGGCGGCCGGCACACCCCCTTCTACAACGGCTACCGGCCCCAGTTCTACCTGCGCACGACCGACGTCACCGGGGCCATCGGGCTGCCCGAGGGCGCCGAGATGATCATGCCCGGCGACAACGTCGACATGACCGTCGAGCTGATCACCCCGATCGCGCTCGAGGTCGGCCAGCGGTTCGCCATCCGCGAGGGCGGCCGGACCGTCGGTGCCGGCGCCATCACCAGCATCATCGCGTAGGCGGACGAGATGGCAAAGCAGCGGATCCGGATCCGCCTCAAGGCCTACGACCACCGGCTGCTCGACCAGTCGGCAGCCCAGATCGTGGAGACGGCCCAGCGCACGGGCGCTGACGTCGTCGGCCCCGTGCCGCTGCCGACCCGGATCGAGAAGTTCACCGTCCTGCGCTCGCCGTTCATCGACAAGGACTCCCGGGAGCAGTTCGAGATCCGTACCCACAAGCGGCTCATCGACATCCTGGACCCCTCGTCGAAGACGGTGGACGCCCTGATGCGACTCTCGCTGGCCGCGGGCGTCGACATCGAGATCAAGATGTGATGAGCCAGCAGACGATCGGCCTCATCGGCCGCAAGGTCGGCATGACCCAGGTGTTCCAGCCGGACGGGACGATGGTCGCCGTCTCGGTGGTCGAGGTCACCCCGAACACGGTGACGCGCCTCCGGACCCCGGCTCGCGACGGCTACACGGCCGTCCAGCTCGGTGCCGGCGAGCGCCGGCGCCTGACCAGGCCGGTCGCGGGCCAGCTCAAGGACCTGCCCCGGGTGGCGACCATCCGCGAGTTCCGCCTCGAGAGCGCCGACGACTACGCCGTGGGCCAGCTGATCGCCGTGGGCGACGTGTTCGCCGAGGGCGACCTCGTCGACGTCACCGGCGTGTCCAAGGGCCAGGGCTTCGCGGGGACGGTGAAGCGCCACAACTTCTCCCGCGGGCCCAAGACCCACGGCTCGGACAACTACCGCAAGCCGGGCTCGATCGGGCCTGGCACCACCCCCGGTCGCGTGTACAAGGGCCTCCGCATGGGCGGCCACATGGGCGACGAGCGGGTCACGATCAAGAAGCTGCGCGTGGTCCGCGTGGACCCGGAGCGGAACCTGATCCTCGTTCGAGGCACCGTCCCCGGGGCGCCCGGCGCGCTCACCCTCGTCCGGAAGGCGTGACGATGCCGCAGACCACGCTCTATGACCGCACCGGCGCCTCCGTCGGGAGCGTCGACCTCGCCGAGACGCTGTTCGCGGCCCCGGTGAACGAGGCCGTCCTCCACCAGGCGGTGGTGGCCCAGATGGCCGGGCGCCGGCTCGGCACCCACGACACGCGGACCCGCGGAGAGGTACGCGGCGGCGGCCGGAAGCCGTACCGCCAGAAAGGGACCGGCCGCGCCCGCCAGGGCTCGCGGGTCGCACCCCACTACAAGGGCGGCGGCATCGTGTTCGGCCCGCACCCGCGCTCGTACGAGCAGCGGCTGCCCAAGAAGATGCGGCGCCTGGCCCTGCGCGGCGCGCTGACCGCCAAGTTCGGCGACGGCGCGATCCGCGTCGTGGACCGCTTCGGCATGGACGACGAGCCCCGGACCCGGGCCCTCGTGGCGGTCCTCGAGGCCCTCGGGGCGGGCGACGGCCACGGCCGCCGGGTGCTCGTGGTGGCGCCCGCCAAGGACGAGCCGCTGGTCCGGTCGGCCGCCAACCTGCCGTCGGTGTCGGTGATCCTGGCCGACTCGCTCAACGTGGTCGACCTGCTCAATGCGGACGCCGTGCTGATCGAGCAGCCCGCGCTGGCCCGGATGGAGGAGGTGTACGCGTGAGCGAGCTGACCGCCGCCGACGTCATCCTGCGCCCCGTGATCTCGGAGAAGTCGATCGACGAGTCCGGGCGCGGCAAGTACACGTTCGCCGTCCACGAGCGGGCGAACAAGATCCAGATCAAGGCCGCCGTCGAGGAGCTCTACCGCAAGGAGAAGGTGACCGTCGTCGCCGTCAACGTGCTGACCTCGAAGGCGAAGGAGAAGCGGCGCGGCACCCGTCGGGGACGGATCGTCGGCCGCACCTCTGCCTGGCGCAAGGCGGTCGTCACCCTGGCCCCCGGCCAGAAGATCGAATTCTTCGAGGGGGTGTAGGCATGCCGCTCCGAAGCTACAAGGCAACCTCCGCCGGCCGGCGGTGGATGACCCGCTCGACGTTCGAGGAGATCACCACCGACCAGCCGCACAAGCCGCTGCTCGAGCCGCAGACGCGCCCGTCGGGCCGGAACAACCAGGGTCGGCGCACCGTGCGCCACCGCGGCGGCGGCGAGAAGGCCCACTACCGCCGGATCGACTTCAAGCGGGACAAGATCGGGGTGCCGGCCCGGCTGGCCACGATCGAGTACGACCCCAACCGCTCCGCCCGGATCGGGCTGCTCCACTACGGGGACGGGGAGAAGCGCTACATGCTGCTCCCCAACGGGCTCAAGGTGGGTGACGTCGTCGTCGCCGGACCCGATGCCGACGCCCGGCTGGGCAATGCCCTGCCGATCCGCAACATCCCGCTCGGCACCACGATCCACAACATCGAGCTGGTGCCCGGCAAGGGCGGCCAGATCGTCCGGTCGGCCGGGACCTCGGCCCAGCTGCTGGCCAAGGAGGGTGACCTCGCCCAGGTCCGGCTGCCCTCGGGCGAGGTGCGCCGGGTTCCCATCAAGTGCATGGCGACGATCGGGCAGGTCTCGAACGTCGATCACGAGAACCAGAGCCTCGGCAAGGCCGGTCGCGCCCGCCACATGGGCCAGCGGCCGGAGGTCCGGGGCGTGGCGATGACGCCGCGGGACCACCCGCACGGCGGTGGCGAGGGCAAGAGCCCGACGGGCATGCCGCCCAAGACGCCCTGGGGCAAGCCCGCGATGGGCTATCGCACCCGGCGCGGCAAGACCACCAGCCGGCTGATCGTCCGCAGCCGTCACCGCAAGTAACGGAGGAGCCAGCGATGTCGCGATCGGTCAAGAAGGGACCGTTCGTCCAGCCCCGGCTTCTCGCCCGGGTCCAGGACATGAACAAGCGGAGCGAGCGGAAGGTGCTCAAGACCTGGTCCCGCGCGTCCGTCATCTTCCCCGACTTCATCGGCCACACGATCGCCGTCTACAACGGCCGCAAGCACGTGCCGGTGTACGTCACCGAGAACATGGTCGGCCACCGCCTCGGCGAGTTCGCGCCCACCCGCACCTACCGCGGGCACGGCAAGAACGCCGACCGGTCCGCCGGGCTGCGGTAGGGGGCGAGCAGATGCGCGTCGCTGCCACAGCCAAGTACCTGCGGGGCTCCACCCGGAAGGCCCGCCTCGTGACCGAGGCGATCAAGGGCAAGCCGGTGGAGGAGGCCGCCGCGCTGCTGCGGTTCATGCCGCAGGCGGCCGCGCGCGATGTCGCGCGCGTGCTCAAGAGCGCGATGGCGAACGCCGAGAACAACCTGAGCCGCTCCGCCGACGAGCTGTTCGTCGCGGACGCGGTCGCCAACGAGGGCCCGACGATCAAGCGGTGGCGCCCCAGGGCCCAGGGCCGGGCATTCCCGATCCACAAGCCCATGACCCACATCACGATCGTCGTCGCCGACCGGGAGGCCTAGGCATGGGACACAAGGTCCATCCGTACGGCTACCGCCTGGGCTACACCCGAACGTGGACGGCCAAGTGGTACGCCGACAAGGAGTACACGACGCTCCTGCGCGAGGACATCGCGATCCGGCAGCTGCTGGACCGGCGCCTCGCCAACGCCAGCGTGAGCGGCGTGGAGATCGAGCGTGGCATCAACCACGTGACGGTCGCGATCCACACGGCCAAGCCGGGGATCGTCATCGGCCGTGGCGGCCAGAACGTCGAGATCCTGCGCAAGGAGATCGGTGAGCTGACCCAGCGCAAGGTCAAGCTCGAGATCCGGGAGATCCGCCAGCCGGAGCTCGATGCCCACCTCGTCGCGCTCAACATCGCCCAGCAGCTGACCCGCCGGGTCGCCTACAAGAAGGCGATGAAGCAGGCCGTGCAGCGCTCGATGAAGGCCGGCGCCAAGGGCGTCAAGATCGCCCTCGCGGGCCGCCTCGGGGGCTCCGAGATGGGTCGCCGGGAGTGGGACCGGGAGGGCCGGATCCCGCTGGGCACGCTGCGTGCCGACATCAGCTACGGCCAGGTGCACGCCCACACGACGTACGGCCGGATCGGGGTCAAGGTCTGGATCTACAAGGGCGAGATCCCCGTCGAGCGCAAGCGCCGCGAGGCGGCGGCCGCAGGCGCCGCGCCCGGCCAGGGGGTGTGACGCCATGCTGATGCCGCGGCGCGTCAAGCATCGCAAGGTCATGCGCGGCCGGATGTCCGGGATGGCCAAGGGCGGCCACGCCGTCGCCTTCGGGGAGTACGGCCTGGCCACCCTGGAGCCGGCCTGGATCACGGCCCGCCAGATCGAGTCCGCTCGGCGGGCGATGACCCGCTCGGTCAAGCGCGGGGGCAAGATCTGGATCCGCGTGTTCCCCGACAAGCCGGCGACCAAGAAGCCGGCCGAGACCCGGATGGGCTCCGGTAAGGGCGCCCCCGATCATTGGGTCGCGGTCGTCAGGCCCGGCCGGATCCTGTTCGAGATGGCCGGCGTCGACCACGAGGCCGCGGTCGAGGCCATGCGCCTCGCCTCGCACAAGCTCCCCGTGGCCACCCGGGTCGTGGTGCGCGAGACCGCGAAGGAGGCCGCCGATGGAGATCGGTGAGATCCGGCAGCTCTCCGACCGGGAGCTGGAGGACCGCCTCCGGGAGGCCAAGCAGGACCTGTGGCAGGCCCGCTTCGCGCTCTCGACCCGCCAGTTGAAGGACTACAGCCAGATCCCGGCGACGCGACGGACGATCGCCCGGATCCTCACCGTCAAGCGCGAGCGGGACACTGCCCCGCGCTCGGCGGAGTAGGAGCGTCGGGATGCCCACCGCAGGAGCCACCAACCCCGTGAAGGGACAGCGGAAGACCAAGGTCGGCCGCGTCGTCAGCGACAAGATGGACAAGACGATCGTGGTGTCCGTCGAGCGCCTGACGCGCCACCGCCTGTACAAGCGCGTCATGAAGGCAACGACCAAGTTCGCGGCCCATGACGAAGCCAACGAGGCCCGGATCGGCGACACCGTCCTCATCGAGGAGTCGCGGCCGCTGTCGGCCACCAAGCGCTGGCGCCTGGTGACCGTCGTGTCCCGGGCCGGCGAGGAGCGGGCCGGCGAGTCGCTGGTCAGCGAGGAGATCGAGACCACGGAGGCCATCCATGGCTCCGCCCACCCGGGCCGCCACGCGGAGGGTGACGAGGCCGATGCGCCCGCTGCTCCCGAGGAGGCGCGGGCGTGATCCAGGCCGAGACGCGCCTGCGCGTCGCCGACAACACCGGCGCCCGGACCATCCAGTGCATCCGGATCATGGGTCGCTCGCGCAAGACCACGGCCGGCATCGGCGACGTGATCATCGCGAGCGTCAAGACCGCGATCCCCAACGCACCGGTCAAGAAGGGTGACGTGGTGCGCGCGGTGATCGTGCGCACCGCCAAGGAGTACGGCCGCCCGGACGGGAGCTACATCCGGTTCGACGAGAACGCCGCCGTGCTGATCAACAACCAGGGCAATCCCCGCGGTACCCGGATCTTCGGGCCCGTCGCGCGGGAGCTGCGGGATCGCAACTACATGAAGATCGTGTCCCTCGCACCGGAGGTGCTGTGATGCCCGACCGGTTCATCGCCCACGGGACGAAGGTGCCCGAGATCCGCAAGGGCGACACGGTGGTCGTGCTGGCCGGCAAGGACGCCGGCAAGCGGGGCCTGGTAGAGCGCGTCATCCGCCGCGATCCGTCGCCCTCGCCCGTCCGCTCCGGCTATCGGCGGACCTCGCTCAAGGGCGGGACGTCCGTGGTGGTCGCGGGGCTCAACATCGCCCGCAAGCACACCAAGCCGCGCCAGCGCGGCGGCGGCAACTCGATCGCGGGCAACACGCCGACGGTCGATCCCGGCGGCATCCTCGACCAGGCCATGCCCCTCCCGGTGAGCCGGGTCATGGTCGTGTGCAGTCACTGCGACCGGCCCACACGGGTCGGCCACCGGACGCTCGACAACGGCACCCGGGTGCGCGTGTGCAAGCACTGCGGCGAGCCGCTGGAGGTGAAGGCGTGAGCGGGCAGCTGCAGGAGCGATACGCGGCGGAGGCCGTGCCCGCGCTCAACAAGCAGTTCGGGTACACCAACCCGATGCAGGTGCCGCGGCTCGAGAAGATCGTGCTCAACATCGGCCTCGGTGAGGCCCTCCAGAACGCGAAGGCCGTGGACGCGGCGATCGGCGACCTCCAGCTCATCACCGGCCAGAGGCCGATCGTGACGAGGGCTCGCCGCTCGATCGCCCAGTTCAGGGTCCGGACCGGCAACCCGATCGGCGTCAAGGTGACCCTCCGCGGCGAGCGGATGTGGGACTTCCTGGAGCGCCTCACCCGCCTCGCGCTGCCGCGCATCCGCGACTTCCGGGGCGTGCCCGGCAGGTCGTTCGACGGCCGGGGCAACTACTCGCTCGGTCTCCGCGAGCAGCTCGCGTTCCCGGAGATCGATTACGACAAGGTGGACCGTCTCCGCGGGCTGGAGATCAGCATCGTGACGACGGCGAAGACCGACGAGGAATCGAAGCGCATGCTCGAGCTCCTCGGCATGCCCTTCGCCGGGTAGGGCGCGGGGAGGAGTCCGAATGGCCAAGAAGTCGATGATCGCGAAAGCGAAGCGCAAGCCGCATCACCCGGTGCAGGCCTATCACCGGTGCTCCGTGTGCGGACGCCCGCGGGCCTACATGCGCCGCTTCGCGCTGTGCCGGATCTGCTTCCGCGAGCGGGCGCTCGTGGGCGAGCTGCCCGGCGTCACCAAGTCGAGCTGGTAGCAGCATGAACATCTCCGACCCGATCGCGGACATGCTCACGCGGGTCCGCAACGCGTCCCGGGCGCGCCACACCGAGGTGGTCGTGCCGGCGTCGCGCACCAAGCGCGAGATCGCGCGCATCCTCAAGGAGGAAGGCTTCATCGCCGACGTCCGCGAGGAGCGCGAAGGCGCCGCGCACCTCCTGCGCATCGAGCTCAAGTACGTCGAGGGCAAGGTGCCGGTCGTCTCGGGCCTCAAGCGGATCAGCAAGCCGGGCCTGCGCGTGTACGCGCGCAAGACCGACATCCCGCGGGTGCTCGGCGGCCTGGGCTTGGTGATCGTCAGCACGTCGCGCGGGATCATGACCGGCGCGCAGGCCAAGCAGGCCCAGCTGGGTGGCGAGATCCTCGCCTACGTGTGGTAGCGCGATGTCCCGGATCGGCCGTCTTCCCATCACCGTCCCCGCCGGCGTGGACGTCGCGCTCGACGGGCGCGTGATCACCGTCAAGGGCCCCAAGGGGACCCTCACCCGCGAGCTGCCGCCGCGCATCGAGGTCGCCCACGAGGGCGACACGATCGTGGTCACCCGGCCCACGGAGACCAAGCTCGACAAGAGCCTCCACGGGCTCACGCGCACGCTCGTCAACAACATGGTCGTCGGCGTGACGACCGGATACCGCAAGGGGCTCGAGATCGTCGGGGTGGGCTATCGCGCCCAGAAGGTGGGGGACAAGCTCCAGCTCGCGCTGGGCTACAGCCACCCGATCGAGATCGAGCCGCCGGCCGGGATCAGCTTCGAGGTCGAGAGCCCCATCCGGCTCGCGGTCGTGGGCATCGACAAGGAGCTCGTCGGCCAGATGGCCGCTAAGGTCCGGGCCACCCGCAAGCCCGAGCCGTACAAGGGCAAGGGCGTCCGGTATGCCGGTGAGCAGGTCCGCCGCAAGGCAGGCAAGGCCGGCAAGATCGGCGGGAAGAAGTAGCCATGAGCAGGATCGCCAGCCGCACCGCGGCCCGCACCAAGCGCCACGATCGCCTCCGCCTCCGGCTGTCCGGGACCCCGGACCGCCCGCGCCTGGCGATCTTCCGCAGCCTCAACCACATCTACGCCCAGGTCATCGACGACACGAGCGGGCAAACCCTGGCCGCCGCGTCCACGCTCGAGACCGGACTTCGGGCCGCCGAGGGGACGAAGACCGACGACGCGAAGCGCGTCGGCCGGCTCGTCGCCGAGCGCGCGAAGGCCGCCGGGATCGAGGCCGTCGTGTTCGACCGTGCGGGCTTCAAGTACCACGGGCGGGTTCGCTCGCTCGCCGAGGCGGCGCGCGAAGCCGGCCTCGACTTCTAGAGGACACGCCTGTGGCTCGCATCGATCCCAACAAGCTCGCGCTCGAGGAGCGCGTCGTCCAGATCAACCGCGTGGCGAAGGTCCACAAGGGCGGTCGCCGGTTCTCGTTCTCGGCGGTCATCGTCGTGGGCGACGGCAACGGCCACGTGGGCGTCGGCCTGGGCAAGGCCGGTGACGTGCCGGAGTCGATCCGCAAGGGCGTCGAGGACGCGAAGAAGCACATCGTCCGGATCCCGATGATCGGGACCACGATCCCGCACGAGGTGCGCGAGGAGTACGCCGCCGCGCGGGTGCTGCTCAAGCCGGCCTCCAAGGGAACCGGTGTCATCGCCGGCGGCGCGGTCCGTGCCGTCGTCGAGGCCGCGGGCATCCGCGACATCCTGTCCAAGATCCACGGCTCGACCAACCCGGTCAACGTCACCCGGGCGACGCTCAACGCGCTGTGCAGCCTGCGGTCCGTCGAGGAGCTGTCCCGCCAGCGGGGCGTCCCGCTGCGGCTGGTGGTCCCCGGCCAGCCGGCGGCCGCCATCGGGCAGGAGGCATCCGATGCCCGGTAGGCTGCGCGTCACGCAGGTCAGGAGCACGATCAGCCACATCGCCCGCAACCGGGCCACGATCCGGGCCCTCGGCCTCCACGGCATCGGCAGCTCGTCGATCCTGCCCGACAACCCGGCCGTGCGCGGCATGGTCCGCCAGGTCCGGTTCCTGGTGACGGTGGACGAGCTGCCCGAGGGCGCCGACACGACCCCGGAGAAGCACTGATGAAGATCCACGACCTCCACCCCGCCGAGGGGTCGGTCACCAAGCGAACGCGGGTGGGTCGCGGGATCGCGGCCGGCAAGGGCAAGACCGCCGGTCGCGGGACCAAGGGCCAGCGGTCGCGCGCCGGCTCGTCGATCCCCGCCTGGTTCGAGGGTGGCCAGACGCCGCTCCACATCCGGATCCCCAAGCTGCGCGGCTTCCGCAACATCAACGACATCGAGTACGAGGTCGTCAACGTCGGCGCGATCAGTGCCGCGATCGAGGCCGGCAAGCTCGAGGCGCCCAAGGGGGCGCCGGTGACGGTCAACACCGACACGCTCAAGGGCGCCGGCCTCGTCCGCCGGGACCGGCTGCCGCTCAAGATCCTGGGCCAGGGCGAGGTCAGCGCCAAGCTGTTCGTGCTGGCCGATGCGTTCACCGCCAGCGCCCGGGCCAAGATCGAGGCCGTCGGCGGGACCGCCCAGGTGATCGAGATCCCGAGCACGCCGCTCGAGGCGCTCGGGATCGAGGCCGAGCCCGTGGCGCCGGCCGGTGAGCCGGCCGCCGATGCCCCCCGGCCCGCGACCCGCGCCCGCAGGACGCCTGCCCCCGCCGCGGCCACCGACGCCGGGCCTGCCCCGGCTGCCGAGCCCGCCGAGGCCAGCTCGGAGGCGCCCGAGCCGGTCGCCGACGTGCCCGGCGACGACCCCGGCACCCCCGACCAGGGCTAGGCCCCCGTGTTCGAGGCCCTCCTCAACGCGTTCCGCGCGCCGGACCTCCGGCGGCGAATCCTGTTCGTGGCCGGGATCCTGCTCGTGTTCCGGCTGCTGGCCCACGTCCCGGTCCCGGGCGTCGACCGTACCCAGCTGGCCAACTTCCTCGACACCAACGCCATCTTCGGGCTGCTCGACCTGTTCTCCGGCGGCGGCCTGACCAACTTCTCGGTGGTGGCGCTGGGCGTCAACCCGTACATCAACGCCTCGATCATCATGCAGCTGATGACCGGCGTGGTCCCCTCGCTCCAGGCGCTCCAGCGCGAGGGCGAGTACGGCCGGACCAAGATCAACCAGTACACGCGGTACCTGTCGGTGCCCATGGCGCTGCTCCAGGCCTACGGCTTCCTGGCGCTGCTCAACGCCAACAACGTCCTGGCGACGCCGTTCGACCTCGGCAGCTGGGAGACCATCACCCAGATCGTGACCCTGACCGCCGGCTCCGTCGTGCTGATGTGGCTGGGCGAGCTGATCACCGAGAAGGGGATCGGCAACGGCGTCAGCTTCATCATCTTCGCGGGCATCGTGAGCCGCTCGCCGGGTGCCCTCACCGGGTTCCTGGACAGCCCCGATCTCGCGCGGCTGGTGCTGCTCGGCATCTTCGCCATCGCCACCGTCGCGGTGATCATCTACATCCAGGAGGGGCAGCGCCGGATCCCCGTCCAGTACGCGTCGCGCGTCCGGGGTCGTCGGATGTACCAGGGAGGCCAGACGTTCCTGCCACTGCGGGTCAACCAGGCCGGCGTGATCCCGATCATCTTCGCGGTCAGCATCCTGCTGTTCCCGAGCCAGATCGCGAGCTACTTCACGACCTCGACCGGGATCGTGGGCGACCTCGCCCAGGGCGTGGTGACCTGGCTCAGCCAGGGATCGTGGCTGTACGTCGCGCTGTACTTCCTGCTCACCGTCGGGTTCACGTACTTCTACACCGCGTTCACGTTCAAGCCCGACGAGACCGCGGAGCAGCTGCGCAAGAATGGCGGGTTCATCCCCGGCATCCGGCCCGGGCGCCCGACGCAGGACTACCTCGCCCGGGTGGTCACCCGGATCACCGTGGCGGGCGCGTTGTTCCTGGGCATCGTCGCCGCGGCGCCGCCGTTCATCGGCCTGGTCAACCCGTCGATGTCCAACCTGGCCCTGGGCGGCACCGGCATCCTGATCGTGGTGTCGGTCGTGGTGGAGACGATGAAGCAGCTCGAGGCACAGCTGCTCATCCGCCAGTACGAAGGCTTCATCCGATGAGGTCCGCCATCGCGGCGGCCCGGTTGCCATGAACGTGGTCGTCCTTCTCGGTGCCCCCGGCGCCGGGAAGGGGACCCAGGCCCCACTGCTCGCCCAACGCCTGGGGATCCCCGTCGTCGCCACGGGCGACCTGTTCCGGGCGGCCGTCCGCGACGGGACGCCGCTGGGCATGGAGGCCCGGCGCTACATGGACGCCGGCCAGCTGGTGCCCGACGAGATCACCGTCCGGCTGCTGCTCGACCGGCTGGCGGGCCCCGATGCCGCGGGCGGCGTCATCCTCGACGGCTTCCCGCGCACGGCCGTCCAGGCGGAGGCGCTCGACCGTGCGCTCGCGGCCCGCGACTCGAGCGTCTGCGCGGCGATCCTGGTGGACGTGCCGGCGGAGGAGCTGGTGCGGCGGATGTCCGGCCGGTGGGTCTGCCGGGCAGCCGGTCACCCCTACCACGAGCTGTTCAGCCCGCCGCTCGTGGCCGGCCGCTGCGACCTGGACGGATCCGAGCTGTACCAGCGGCCGGACGATCGCCCGGAGACGATCCGGGCTCGCATGACCCAGCAGCTGGGGGCCCTGGGCGAGGTGATCGACCACTACCGGCGCGCGGGCCTGCTGCGCACGGTCGACGGGCTCCGTGACATCGCTGAGGTGTCCGCCGCGATCAACCTCGCCCTCGCCGACACGGAGCTCGCCAGCCGCGCCGCCGCCCCGCGCGAGATCCGCTGATGGTCACCCGCAAGTCGAAGGCCGAGATCGCCCGGATGCGCTCGGCGGGCCGGATCGTGGCCGAGGTGCTGGCGCTGGTCGAGGAGCACCTCGAGCCCGGGATCTCGACCGCCGAGCTGGACAACCTCGCCCAGCGCCACATCCGGTCGGCCAACGGCATCCCGTCGTTCCTCAACTACATCGGCGGCCGGCGCTACGACGCGCGGGACCCGCACGCGTATCCCGCCGCGACCTGCATCTCGCTCGACCAGGAGATCGTCCACGGCATTCCCGGCGACCGGGAGATCCGGGCGGGCCAGCTGGTCTCGGTCGACGTCGGGGTGATCTACGACGACTGGCACGGCGACGGGGCCCGGACGTTCATCTGCGGCGGACCCGATGCGGCGCCGGCTGCCGCGCGGGCGCTGGTGGACACCACCCGCCTGTCCCTGATGGCCGGGATCCGCGCCGCGCTGCCCGGCGCCTACATCGGCGACATCTCGGCTGCCGTGGAGGACATCGCGGCGCCCCACGGGTACGGCATCGTCCGCCAGTACGTCGGGCACGGGATCGGGACCTCGATGCACGAGGACCCCCAGGTGCCGAACTTCCGGTCGCGCTCGCGGGGCATCCAGCTCGCGCCCGGGATCTGCCTCGCCATCGAGCCGATGCTGACCCTGGGAACCGATGACACCGAGACGCTCGACGACGGCTGGACGGTGGTCACCGCCGACGGATCGCTGGCCGCCCATTTCGAGCACACGATCGCGGTCACGGCCGACGGCCCCGAGATCCTGACCACGGTCTAGGCGGGTCCAAAGTTGTCGGAATCGATTGGCTTTGATATCCTCAGCGTTCGTGTGTCGGCCCGGCTGGGCCGACACTCGTGCTGCAACGGACCAGGGAGCTAGGTTGGCGAAGAAGGACGCGATTGAAGTCGAAGGGACCGTCATCGAGCCGCTGCCGAACACGATGTTCGCGGTGGAGCTCGAGAACGGCCACCGCGTCCTCGCGCACATCAGCGGCAAGCTCCGGATGAACTTCATCCGGATCCTGCCCGGGGACAGGGTCCGCGTGGAGCTGTCCCCGTACGACCTCACGCGGGGTCGGATCACGTACCGCTTGAAGTAATCGAGGAACCCGGTGAAGGTCAGAGCGTCCGTCAAGGCGCGATGCGACAACTGCAAGGTCATCCGGCGCCACGGCACCGTGATGGTCATCTGCAGCAATCCCAAGCACAAGCAGCGGCAGGGCTGACCCGATGGCTCGTATCGCCGGTATCGACATCCCGCGCGAGAAGCGCGTGGAGGTCGCCCTCACCTACATCTACGGGGTCGGGCTGTCATCCAGCCAGAAGATCCTCAAGCAGACCAGCATCAATCCCGACACGCGTGTCCGGGATCTCACGGAAGACCAGGTCAACCGGCTCCGCGAGGTCATCGATCGCAGCTTCAAGGTCGAGGGCGATCTCCGCCGCGAGGTGGCGCTCAACATCAAGCGCCTGATCGAGATCGGCTCGTACCGCGGACTGCGCCATCGCCGAAACCTCCCGGTTCGGGGGCAGCGCACCAAGACGAACGCCCGCCAGCGCCGGGGCCCGAAGAAGACGGTTGGCGCCCGCAAGAAGAAGTGACGAGGAACCGCTAACGCATGGCCGATCGAAAGCGCGCCGTCAAGCAGCGGCGCCGGGAGCGGAAGAACGTTCCGCAGGGGCACGTCCACATCCAGGCGAGCTTCAACAACACGATCGTTACGATCACCGACCAGACCGGCAACGTCATCTCGTGGGGTTCCGCGGGCGTCGCCGGGTTCAAGGGCTCCCGGAAGAGCACGCCGTACGCCGCCGCGCTCGCCGCGGACGGTGCCGCCCGTCGCGCGATGGAGCACGGCATGCGCCAGGTCGAGGTCTACGTGAAGGGACCCGGCGCCGGCCGTGAGCAGGCCATCCGGTCGCTCCAGGCCGCCGGCCTCGAGGTGAGCGCAATCACCGACGTCACGCCCATCCCGCACAACGGCTGCCGCCCGCCCAAGCGGCGCCGAGTCTGAGCATCGAGAGACCATGGCCCGCTACACCGATGCCGTCTGCCGGCTGTGCCGCCGCGAAGGGCTGAAGCTCTTCCTCAAGGGCAGCCGCTGCTACACCAAGAAGTGCTCCTTCGAGCGCCGCCCGTCGCCTCCCGGCCAGCACGGCGTGCGTCGCCGCAAGGTCGGGGACTACGGCCTCCAGCTGCGCGAGAAGCAGAAGGTCCGCCGGGTCTACGGCGTGCTCGAGAAGCAGTTTCGAAACTACTACCTCGAGGCCTCGCGCCATTCCGGCGTCACCGGCGAGTACCTGCTTCGGACGCTCGAGCTGCGCCTGGACAACGTCGTGTTCCGGCTCGGGTTCGCGCCCTCCCGGGCGGCCGCGCGCCAGCTGGTGGCCCACGGCCACTTCGCCGTCAACGGCACCCCGACCAACATCCCCTCCTACCGGCTGAAGATCGGCGACCGCGTCGAGGTGCGTCAATCGCACCGTGAGCGCGACATCTTCAAGAACGGCCGGGAGACCCTTCGATCCCACCAGGCGCCGGACTGGCTGAGCCTCGATCCCGCCAGCTCGGCCGGCTCGATCATCGCCCTTCCGCGCCGCGACCAGATGCCGCTCGACTTCAACGAGCAGCTCGTGGTCGAGTACTACTCGAGGTAGCCGCCCTCCATGATCGAACTCGAGACCCCCCAGATCGAGCCCGTCGCGGAGGCTGGCACGTACGCGAAGTACGAGGCCGGGCCGCTGCAGGCGGGATACGGCGTCACGCTGGGCAACGCGCTCCGGCGCGTCCTGCTCTCGTCCCTCGAGGGCGCCGCCGTGACCTCCATCCAGGTCCGTGACGTGTACCAGGAGTTCTCCACGATCCCGGGCGTCAAGGAAGACGTCACCCAGATCGTGCTCAACGTCAAGAAGCTCCGGCTCAAGAGCTTCGCCACCCACCCGGTCCAGCTGCGCCTGATGAAGAGCGGCGCGGGCCCGGTGATCGCGGCCGACATCGCCGAGTCCGCCGACATCGAGATCGTCAACCCCGAGCTGGTGCTGATGACGATCGACTCCGACGACGTGACGATCGAGATGGACCTCACGGTCGAGCGCGGTGTCGGCTACCTGGCGGCCGAGCGCAGCGAGGCGCTGCCGATCGGCGTGATCGCGGTGGACGCGATCTTCACCCCCGTGCGCAAGGTCAACTACTGGGTCGAGAGCATGCGCGTCGGCCAGATGACCAACTTCGACAAGCTCACGATCGAGATCGAGACCGACGGCACGCATCACCCCCGAGGAGGCGTTGTCGCACTCGGCGGACATCCTCGTCCGCCAGTTCCAGCCGTTCGTCACGGTCGGCGCGCCGGTGGCCGCCCCGGATCGGGCCGCGCCCGGCGTTCCGCAGCTGCCGCCCAACATGCTGGACATGCCGATCGAGGAGCTGGACCTGCCGATGCGGGCCTACAACTCGCTCAAGCGCAACAACATCGTCAAGGTCGGCCAGCTGCTCCAGCTCAAGGATGACGACCTGCTCCGGATGCGCAACTTCGGCAAGAAGTCGCTGGACGAGATGAAGGAGCGCCTCCGGATGCGCGGCTTCATCCTGCCCGAGTCGGATCTCGATGACGGGCTCGACGCGGAAGCGCCGTTCGAGGACGAGGAGGAGGCCTGAGCCGTGGCCCACCGCATCGACGGGCGAAAGCTGTCGCGCAAGCGCGGCCCCCGCCTGGCCCTGTACAAGAACCTCACGGTCTCGGTCCTCCGCTACGAGCGCGTCCAGACGACCGAGGCCAAGGCCAAGGAGATCCGTGGCCGGGTCGAGCGCATGGTCAGGCTCGCCAAGCGCGGCGACCTGGCCGCGCGCCGGACCGTCGTCTCGGAGCTTCCCAACGAGCCGCTGGTCGTGACCAAGCTGTTCGACGTGATCGCCCCCAAGTACGCCGACCGCCAGTCCGGGTTCACCCGGCTGGTGCACATCGGCCAGCGGCGGGGCGATGCCGCCGAGATTGTCCAGATCGAGCTCGTCTGATCGACGGCGTCTCGACGCTGGCGCCCAGGCAGCAGCAGGAGTCCGAGAGGGCTCGCCGGTGCGGTTCAAGGCACTGGTCGAATACGACGGGACGGACTTTGCCGGGTTCCAGCTCCAGCAGAACGCGCGCACGGTCCAGGGAGAACTCGAGGCCGTCCTGGCCCGCCTCTCCGGGGGCGAGCGGGTGGTGGTCGACGGGGCCGGGCGCACCGACACCGGGGTCCATGCCACGGGGCAGGTGATCGCGTTCACCTATCCGGGGCGGCTCACCGGGCACGAGATCGTCAGGGCCGTCAACGCCCAGCTCCCGCCGGACGTCGCGATCCGCGACGTGCGACGGGTCCCGGCCAGGTTCAATCCCCGTTATGCGGCGCGGTACCGGGACTACCGCTACACCGTCTGGAACGGGCCGCGAAGCCCGCTTCACGAGCGCCAGGCGCTCGGGATGCGGACCCCGCTCGACATCGCCGCCATGGCGAGCGCCGCGTCGGCCCTCGAGGGCCGGCACGACTTCTCGGCCTTCAGCGGCGGGGGACGGTCATCCGGTCCGAACCGTGCACACGGTCCGGATCCGGCGGGTGGGCCGCCTGGTGACGATCGACGTCCGGGCGAATGCCTTCCTGCGGGGGCAGGTGCGGCGCATGGTCGCCGCCCTGCTGGAAGTCGGCCTGGGCAGGATGGATACTGCGGGCCTCCGGGCGGCACTGGCCGCGCGGGCGCCGGCGCTCAACGGGGCAGCGGCCCCGGCAAAGGGCCTGTGCCTCCGGCGCGTCGTCCTCGGACGGCGGCCGGCGGACGACGAGGAAGACGAGGAATGAGCGCGAAGACCTATACGCCTCGAGAGAGCGAGATCGAGCGACGCTGGTACGTCGTCGACGCGACGGACGAGACGCTCGGCCGCCTCGCGACGCGGATCGCGCACGTCCTCGAGGGCAAGCACAAGCCGGGCTATGCGCCGCACCTCGACACCGGCGATCACGTGATCGTGCTCAACGCGGCGCGGATCACGGTGACCCGCGACAAGCTGACGTCGAAGGTGTACGCCCGCCACAGCGGCTACCCGCAGGGGTTCAAGGAGGAGACCCTCGGCCACCTCCTGACCCGCCGCCCCGAGGAGGTCATCCGACGGGCCGTCAAGGGGATGCTGCCCCACAACCGCCTGGGAACCCAGATGCTCCGGAAGCTCAAGGTCTATGCGGGGAGCGATCATCCGCACCAGGCCCAGAAGCCCGAGCCGCTGGCCTGATCGAGGAGCCCTGATGTCGACGCCTGCATTCTACTGGGGCACCGGCCGCCGCAAGACGGCGGTGGCCCGTGTCCGCCTGATCCCCGGTGAGGGCGAGATGGTCGTCAACGGCCGCACGCCCGAGGAGCACTTCGGCGGCGTGCTGGCCGAGTCGGAGCTGTTCCTCCCGTTCCGGGTCACCGGGACCGAGGGCCGGTTCAACACGATGATCAAGGTCGAGGGCGGCGGGATCACCGGCCAGGCCGGGGCCATCCGTCACGGCATCGCCCGGGCGCTGCTCCAGCTCGACCCGGAGACGAACCGGCTGCCGCTCCGCCAGGCGGGGCTGCTGACGCGGGACCCGCGGATGAAGGAGCGCAAGAAGTACGGGCTGAAGCGGGCCCGCAAGGCCCCCCAGTACACGAAGCGCTGATCGAGGCCGCTCGGGCGAGGTCCCTCAGCCGTGGCCTCCCTGCTCCGCGGCCGTGACCTGGTCTCCGCGGCCGACCTGTCGGCCGACGAGATCGGGATCCTGTTCGCCGGGGCCGCGGAGCTCAAGGCGGAGTTCCGCGCCCGGCGACGGCACGCGGCGCCGCCGCTGGAGCGGCGGACGCTGGCGATGCTGTTCCAGCGGCCGAGCCTCCGGACCCGGGTCACGTTCGAGGCGGGCATGACGCAGCTCGGCGGCCACGCGATCTACCTCTCCGAGGGCGTGGTCCTGGGCGGTCGGGAGACGGTGGGCGACGTCGCGCGCAACCTGGACCGGTTCGTGGACGGGATCATGGCCCGGACGGGACCGCACGAGGTGGTGGTCGAGCTCGCCGCCCAGGCTGGCATCCCGGTGATCAACGGGCTGACGATCCGGGAGCACCCGTGCCAGGCGCTGGCCGATCTGTTCACGCTCCACGAGCGGTTCGGGCGGCTGCGGGGACTGGCGCTCGCGTTCGTGGGCGACGGCAACAACGTCTACCACTCGCTGGCCCTCATGGGCGCGACGATGGGCATGGACGTGCGGCTCGCCCACCCGCCGGGCTACGGCCCCAACGATCGGATCGTCGCGCGCGCCCGCGAGCTGGCCGAGGCAAGCGGCGGCCGGCTGGCGTTCTCGCAGGACCCCCGCGAGGCGGTGGCCGGCGCGACCGCCGTCTACACCGACGCCTGGACGTCGATGGGCCAGGAGGCGGAGGCGGAGGAGCGGCGCGACGCCTTCGCCCCGTACCAGGTCAACGCGGACCTGCTCGGCGCGGCGCCCGATGCCGTGGTCATGCACTGCCTGCCCGCCCACCGCGGCGAGGAGATCACGTCCGACGTGATGGACGGTCCGAGGAGCATCATCTTCGAGCAGTCGGAGAACCGGTTGCACGCCCAGAAGGCGCTGCTGGTCGAGCTGCTGGCAGGCGGACGGACGTGATCGGACGAAGAGGCGCGCGATGACCGGCGAGGCGCTCTACGAACGGTACAAGGAGGCGCTCAAGCGCGGCCACGTCGCCTCCCTGCAGGGACGGCTCGCGGAGGCCCTCGCCGCCTATGCCGAGGCCGCGACGATCGCCCCCGAGCGGGCGACCCCGCACACCAGCGCCGGCACCGCACTGCTGCGCCGCAAGCGCGCGGCCGACGCCCTGGGCCAGTACGACATCGCGCTCGGGCTGGCGCCGGGCGACGAGGCCGCGCTGCTCGGTCGCGCCGAGGCGCTGGCTGCCCTCGACCGCCGCCCGGAGGCAGCCGACGCGTTCGACGCCGTGGCGGAGGTTCGCGCGCAGGCCGGCCGGCTCGCCGACGCCGTGGACGCCGCCCGTCGGGCGCTGGAGCTGGCCGAGGGGCGCGAGCGACGCCGGACCCTCAGGCGGCTCATCGAGCGGCTGCGGGACGAGGACCAGGGCGAGCCCGGCAGGCTCGCGATGGAGCGGGCGCTGGGCGTCCTCGACGGATCGGTCGTCACGGGCCCGGAGGTGGCGATGGGCGGCGAGCCGGGTGCCGGGCCGGAGGCCGGTGCCTCACCCGGGGCCGAGCCCGAACCCCCCGCGCGTCGCGGCCCGCTCGACCGGGAGCTGCCGCCCGACCTCGATCTCGCCCAGCTGGACCGCGACGCCGAGGCGGCGACCGACGCCGGGGACGCGGCCGCTGCCATCGAGCGCCTGCTCGACCTCGCGGCGGCGCGACGCCGCGACGGCCGCCCGGACGCGACCTTCGACGCGTGCTACCTGGGACTGTCCATCGTCCCCGACCACGTCGCGCTCCACCTCGCGCTGGTCGAGCTGTACGACGAGCGGGGCTGGCGGACGCTCGCCTCCGACAAGCTGGCCCTGGTCGAGCGGCTGGTCACCCTCGACGGCGACGAGGCCGTCCTGGCCGAGGTCGCGGCAGCGCGCGCCGCGCGCGCGTAACGCGCCTCCCGAGGGCGCGTTTTCGGACCTGCCGCGGGCGCCCGGACGGCTCCTCCGACCCCCGGCCGGCCGGATGCCCGGTGCTACACTCGCCCGAGGATGCTCCCGTTCATCGAGTCGCTCGTCCGGCAGACCACGCTGACGACGCTGCTCGATATCGCGATCACGGCGCTCGCGATCTACGCGTTGTTCAGCCTGATCCGGGGCACCCGGGCCGTCACCCTCGTGATCGGCGTCACGATCCTGCTCGGGATCTACGCCCTGGCCCAGTTCCTCGAGCTGCGGCTGTTCACCCAGCTGCTCCAGACCGGCGCCGTCGTGGGCGTGTTCGCGATCGTGGTCGTGTTCCAGCCCGAGCTGCGGCGGGCGCTCGAGCGGATCGGACGGGTCGGCACCCTGGGCTGGCTGCTCGCGCCCGCCACGCAGGGGCGGATCGAGCACGTCTCGGCCGAGGTGGGCAAGGCGGCCGGAATCCTGTCCCGGCGGGGTCACGGCGCGCTCATCGTGCTCGAGCGCGAGACCGGGCTCGAGGAGATCGCCGAGACCGGGGTGATGCTCCACGCCGACGTCTCGAGCGCGCTGCTGTGCACCATCTTCGCGCCCAAGACCGAGCTCCACGATGGGGCCGTGATCATCCGCGAGGACCGGATCGTGGCCGCGGCGGCCCTGCTCCCGCTGACCGACATGGAGCTCTCGCAGCGTTTCGGGACGCGCCACCGGGCCGCCCTGGGCATCACCGAGGACACCGACGCGATCGCCGTGGTGGTGTCCGAGGAGAGCGGCCAGATGAGCGTGGTCGAGCGGGCGCGCATCGTCCGGGTGCCCAGCGAGGCCCAGCTGGTGCGGGCGCTCGCCTCGCTGCTCCAGACTCCGTCCGTGCCGCGTGGCCTCGGGCTGGGGACCGGGCTCGTCCGTCCGATGTCCGGCCGCCTGCGGTCCGCGCGGCGGCCGACGCCGGCCGGACCCGGACCCGGACCCGGACCCGCGCCCGTCGCCGAGCCGCCGCGGGACGAGGACGACGGCACGGCCGCCACCGCAGCGATCCGACAGTGAACGCGGGCCGCCTCGCCCGCCGGATCGTCGGCGTGGTGCTCCACAACTGGCCGCTCAAGGTCGCCGCGATTGCCCTGGCCACCCTGCTCTACGCCGGCCTGGTCGCCTCGCAGGACAGCAACCTGCTCCGCGGACCGATCACGATCAAGGCGGTGAACCCGCCCGCGAACACCGTCGTGACCAACCAGCTGCACGACGTCGACCAGATCCGGTACCTCGCCCCGGCGGGGATCCCCCGGCAGCTGGCCCAGGACTTCCTGGCCACGGTCGACCTGACCAACGTCAGGCCGGACGGCCAGCCGACGACGGTCCGGGTGATGGTCACACCGCTCGATCCGCGGGTCACGATCGTGGAGGTGCAGCCGCAGCAGATCCAGGTGGTGCTCGATGTCCGGACCACCAAGACCGTTCCCGTCCGGGTGGTGCGCGGCCCGGCTCCCTCCGGGGTGGCGGTCGGCGATCCCACCACCGATCCCGCCGAGGTCACCGTCACCGGGCCCGCCTCGCTGGTCAGCCAGGTGGTCGCGGCGACGGTCAATGTGAGCCTCGACCCCAGCGGCCTGGACGTCGACACGGAGATCGACGCCCGCGCAGTGGACGGCTCGAACCAGGTCGTGACCGGGGTCGATGTCGAGCCGCGGACGGTGCACGTGAAGATCCCGCTGTTCACCAACAAGCAGTCGAGAGCACTGCCGGTCAACCCCGTCGTCACCGGGACGCCCGCCCCGGGGTTCCGGATCGGATCGGTCGACGTCGTGCCCCAGGTGATCTCGGTCGAGGGTGACGGTGACCAGCTGGCCGCGCTCAACGAGGTGGACACCGGCCCCGGTCGCGCTGTTCGGGGCGACCAGGGACGTGACCCAGACGGTCACGCTCGCCTTGCCCACCGGCGTGGTGCCGACCGGGGCCGCGACGGTCACCGTGACGGTGCACGTCGAGGCGGTGACGGCGACCCGCACCTACACCGCCGGGCTGCGCCTCGACGGCGCGCAGCCCGGCCTGACCTACACCCTGGCGGACGACCACGTGCTCATGACCCTCTACGGATCCGTGGCGGACCTCGACCGGCTGTCCTCCACGCCGCTGGTGGTCGGGCTCAACGTGACCGGGCTGGGCCCGGGCCGCCACGACCTGTCGGTGGTACCGTCGCTGTCGGCGGGCGTCACCGTGGCGGCGCTGTCGCCGACATCGGTGGCGGTCACGATCGCCGAGCCCGCCGCCCCGACCCCCGGCCCGACGGCGACCACGCCGGCTCCGACCTCGACGCCGTCGGCTCCGCCCGCCAGCGACGGACCGGCCAGCGCCACGCCAACCACCGCGCCCTGAACCCGGCGCCTCAAGTCCCAGCGCACGAGGAGCCCCATGACCCGCCTGTTCGGCACGGACGGCATCCGCGGCGTCGCCAACGTCGACCTGCGCCCATCGCTCGCGTTCGCGCTCGGGCGCGCGACCGCCCACGAGATCGTGCGGCCCGGCGGGGCGCTGGTCGTCGGCCAGGACACCCGGCGCTCGGGCGACATGTTCGTGGCGGCGATCACGGCCGGCGCGGCCAGCATGGGCGTCGACGTCCACCAGGTGGGCGTGGTGCCGACGCCGGCGCTGGCCTTCCTCGCCGACTCGGGCGACTTCGCGGCCGGGATCATGGTTTCCGCCTCCCACAACCCCGCCGAGGACAACGGCCTCAAGGTGCTGGACCCGCGGGGGATGAAGCTGGCCGACGACATCGAGGACGGGCTCGAGACGGCCGTCCTGCGCGCCGATGAGCTGGCCTCGGTCGCGCCGGGCCAGGTCGGCCGCACCGTCGACGGCTCGGCGCTGCTGGGGCGCTACGTCGCGCACCGCAGCGAGCTCGCCGCGCGGGTCGACGCCGGCGGGCTGCACGTGGTGCTGGACGCGGCCAACGGAGCCGGCTACCGGGTGGGACCCGAGATCATCCGGGCGACCGGAGCCCGGGTGACCGTGATCCACGACCGGCCCGACGGCGACAACATCAACCGCGGCTGCGGTGCGACGGACCCGGCCTCGCTCATGGACGCCGTTCGCGCGACCGGCGCGGACGTGGGGTTCGCGCTCGATGGCGACGCCGACCGGTGCGTCGCGGTCGACGCAGGTGGCGCGCTGGTCGACGGCGACCAGGTGCTGGGCATCCTCGCCCTGGAACGCCTCGCCCGCGGGGCGCTGGACCACGACAGCCTCGTCGTGTCGGTCCTTTCCAACGGCGGGCTCCAGGCGGCCGTCGAGGCGGCCGGCGGCCGGATCGTCCGCACGCCCGTGGGCGACAAGCACATCCTGTCCGCGATGCTCGTGTCGGGCGCGGGGCTGGGCGGCGAGAAGAGCGGCCACGTCATCGTTCGCGAGCACTCGCTGTCGGGCGACGGGATCGTGACGGCGATCGAGCTGCTGCGGGTCATGACCCTGGCGCGGTCCGGGCTGGGCGAGCTCGCGGCGCCGATCCGGCTGCTGCCCCAGGCGCAGCGGGCGATCCGGGTCACCTACCGCGACCAGTGGGAGAACGACGACCAGCTGCGCGCGGCGATCGCCGACGCGTCGACGCGCCTCGCGCCGGACGGACGCGTCCTCGTCCGCCCGTCGGGAACCGAACCCGTGCTGCGGGTGATGGTCGAGGGCGGGGATCCTGACCTCGTGACCGCGCTCGCCGACGCGATCGCGGCGCTCGCGGGGGAGCGTCTACACTAGCCGCCCGCGACCGGTGGCAGATCGCCAGGAGAGACTCACAGCGCATGTGCGGCATCGTCGGCTACACCGGGCCTCGCGAGGCGGGGCCGATCCTGATCGAGGGCCTTCGCCGCCTGGAGTACCGCGGCTACGACTCGGCCGGGATCGCCCTCGTCGATGACCAGGGCGACCTGTTCCTGGAGAAGCGGGCCGGCAAGCTCTCGAACCTCCAGACGGCCATCGCCGACCGGACGCCGCACGCCGCGATCGGCCTCGCCCATACGCGCTGGGCGACGCACGGTCGGCCGAACGACCTCAACGCGCATCCCCACCAGGACTGCACGGGCGAGATCACGGTCATCCACAACGGGATCATCGAGAACTTCCGGGAGCTGCGCGACGGGCTCGAGGCTCGCGGCCACCGGCTGGCGTCCGAGACGGACACGGAGGCCCTGGCCCACCTCATCGAGGAGGCGTACCAGGGCGATCTCGCCGACGCGGTCCGGGCCGCCCTGCGCCAGGCCCAGGGCGCCTACGCGATCGCGGTCATGCACCGCGGCGAGCCCGACCGGCTGGTCGGCGCGCGCCAGGACGTGCCGCTGGTCGTCGGGCTGGCCGACGGCGAATCGTTCCTCGCCTCGGACGTCGCCGCGATCCTCGCCCATACCAACCGGGTGGTGTTCCTCGAGGAGGGCGACGTCGCCGACCTGCGCCCCTGGGGCGTCACGATCTCGGGCGTGGACGGAGCCCCTCGCGAGCGCCTCCCGACGGTCGTCGACTGGTCGCCCGAGGCCGCCGAGAAGGGCGGCTTCGACCACTTCATGCTCAAGGAGATCCACGAGCAGCCGGTCGCGCTGCGCCAGTCGCTGGCGGGGCGCGTCTCGCTCGACGGCCGGATCCAGGCGCCCGAGCTCGACGGCCTGGGCGACCTGTTCCGGCGCGTGACCCGGGTCGAGGTCGTCGCCTGCGGCACCGCGTCCTACGCGGGCCTTGTGGGTGCGGCCGCGATCGAGGACTGGGCGGGCCTGCCGGCCCGGGTGACGGTCGGCTCCGAGTTCCGCTACGCGCCGCCGCCGCTCGACCCGGACACCCTGGTGATCGCGGTCACCCAGTCGGGCGAGACGGCGGACACCATCGCGCCGACCCGGCTTGCCCGGGGGCGCGGCTGCCCGATCGTGGCCGTCACCAACACCGTGGGCTCGGCGATCACGCGCGAGGCCGACGCGGTGATGTTCCTCCAGGCGGGACCCGAGATCGCGGTCGCCGCGTCCAAGACGTTCGTGACCCAGGTCACCACGCTGGTCGTGCTCGCCGCCGCGATCGCCAAGGCGCGCGGCCGGCTGCCCGAGGCCGACGAGCTGGACCTCGGGCGCGCGCTGCGGGCGCTGCCCGAGGCCGCCGCCCGGGCCCTGGAGCTGAGCGCCGGCACGGCCGAGCTCGCGCGCCGCTACGTCAACTCGCGCGGGTTCATGTTCATCGGCCGCGGCTATACGCTGCCGGGCGCCCTCGAGGGCGCGCTCAAGCTCAAGGAGATCAGCTACATCCACGCCGAGGGCTACGCGGCCGGCGAGCTCAAGCACGGCCCCATCTCGCTGCTCGACGCCGAGTGCCCGCTGGTCGCCATCGCCACCCGCTCCCGGAGCTATGACAAGCTGATCAGCAACGTCATGGAGGGCCGGGCGCGCGATGCCCGGGTGATCGCGGTGGCGACCGAGGGCGATGTGCAGATCGAGCGCTTCGCCGACGACGTGCTATGGGTGCCCGAGACCCACGAGGCCTGTCGCCGGTGCTGGCGGTGATCCCGCTCCAGCTGTTCGCCTATCACACCGCCGTGGCCCGGGGCACGGACGTCGACCAGCCGCGCAACCTGGCCAAGTCGGTGACGGTGGAGTAGTGATGGCACGCCCGGGGCCGGCCTCCGGTCCGCCGCTGCCCCCGGGCACGGTGCCCGCCGGCACCACCGAGCTGGGCATCGACATCGTCAAGGTGGACCGGATCCGGGGCGCGATGGACCGCTTCGGCGAGCGGTTCGCCCGGCGCGTCCTGACCGAGGCCGAGCGGCGCTACGTGCGCGACCGCGCCGAGACGTTCGCCGGGCGCTGGGCCGCCAAGGAGGCGGTGTCCAAGGTGCTGGGGCTGGGCGTGCGGGGCATCGGCTGGCGCGACATCGAGATCGAGCGGCTGCCGACCGGCCAGCCGTCGGTCCGGCTCCACGGGCGGGCCGCCGGGCGCGCGGAGCAGCTGGGCATGGGCCGGATCGCGGTCTCGATCACCCACGAGGCCGAGTTCGCGGTCGCGATCGCGTTCGGGATCCGGACCGCGGGCGGCCGGTACGTGTTCCCGCTCGACATCGACGACCGGCTGGACGATCGCGAGCGGGCACTGATGGCGCGCTTCGAGCGGCTGCATCGGCTCGGCGAGGCGACCCGATCGCTGGAGGCCGGCACCACCGCGGCCGGGCCCGGTGAGGCGGATGGTGACGGCCGTGGCTGATCGCCGGCCGGTGGGCTTCGGGCATCCGGCCCCGGGGGCCAGCGGGGAGCGGGGCAGCGCCGATGTGGTCCAGGGCACCCAGCTGCTCGACGACGAGGCGGTGGCGCGCCTGGTGCCCGAGCGCGACAAGCGCGGCCACAAGGGGAGCTTCGGCAAGCTGCTCGTGCTGGCCGGCTCGCTCGACTACGCGGGCGCGGCGCTGCTCGTGTGCCGCGCCGCCGGGCGGGCCGGTGCCGGCCTGGTGACGCTCGCGGTTCCCGAGTCGCTCCAGCCGCTGTTCGCGGCCAAGGTCGTGGAGGCGACCACCATGGCGCTTCCGGAGGACGACGTCGAGGAGGTCGACCCGGAGCCGGCGCTGGCGAAGCTGCTCGACCACGAGCACGACGCGCTCGTGATCGGCCCCGGCCTGCGGCCGTCCCTCGCGATCGCGGAGCTGCTGCGCCTGGTCCTCACGGCCCCGGAGGAGGGGGCTGCCGCGTGGCCGGCGGAGGCGCCGCCGCGACCTCGGAGACGTCGCCCGTCGTGCTCGATGCGGAGGCGCTGCGGACCCTCGCCGCGGCCGATGGCTGGTGGACGCGCGTCGGGCGCCCGTGCGTGCTCACCCCGCACGCCGGCGAGTTCGCGCGGCTCCGGGCGGGGAGCGGCCACGAGCCGGGCGACGACGGTGATCTGGGGGGCGACGATCGAGGCCCGGGCGACGGCGGCCGCCGCGGCGGCCGTCGAGTGGCGCCAGGTCGTCGTGCTCAAGGGAGCCCGCACCGTGATCGCCGCACCCGACGGCTCGGTCGCGGTGGCGCCGTTCGAGAACGCCGCGATGGCCTCGGGCGGCACGGGCGACGTCCTCGCCGGAACGATCGGGGCGCTGCTCGCGCAGGGCCTGGCGCCGTACGACGCGGCCCGGCTGGGCGTCTACCTCCACGGGCTGGCCGGCGAGGCGGTCAGCGAGCGCATCGGCGACGCCGGCCTGCTCGCCGGTGACCTGCCCGATGCGCTGCCGATCGGCCGGCGGCGCCTCGCCCGGATCGCCGAGCGCCAGCGGTCGGGGCGGCGGCTGGGGTTCGGGGCCCGCGACGAGGCAGCGGATCCGGCGGACGGGGCGGCGGCCGCGACGGCGGGCGATGGGTCCGGCGACGGGGTGGCAGGCTGACCGCCGCGCCGGCGTCCCGACGCGACGGCCATCCCTCGCGCGAGTTCATCGAAGCGCGCCTCGCGCGGGCCGGGCTGCCGCCGCTGCCGCGAACGGCCTGGCTCGAGATCGACCTCGACGCGCTGCGGGCCAACCTGGGGGTGCTGCGCGAGGTGGTCGGGCCCGGCGTGCGCGTCGAGCCCGTGGTCAAGGCCGACGCCTACGGGCACGGCTCGGTCCCCGTGGCGCGCGCCCTCGAGGCGGCCGGCGCGGACGGCCTGTCGGTCGCGACCCTCGACGAGGCGCTCGAGCTGCGCGAGGCCGGGATCGGCGCGCCGATCCTGGTGCTGTACCCGGTGCCGCCCGAGCAGGCAGGCGCCGCGGTCGAGGGCCGGATCGCCGTCGCGGTCGGGGGCGGCATCCTGACGGAACGGCTGCTCGGGGCGGCCGCTCGCCTCGCGGCCGCGGACCCGGGCGCCGTGCTCGACGTCCACGTCGAGATCGAGACCGGGCTCGGGCGCGGCGGGGTCCTGCCCGAGGACGCGGCGGCCGTGGTGGCGGCCGTTCGCGCCGCGCCGGGCGTCCGGCTGGCCGGGATCTGGACCCACCTCGCGGCGGCCGACGACCCGGCCGGGGCCCGAGGCCAGGATCTGCGCTTCGGCGCCGCGCTGGGGTCGCTGGCGGACGCGGTCGCGCTCGACGGCGGGGCGGTCCGACGGCACCTCGCGGCGAGCGGCGCGGTGCTGGGCGCCGACGTCCTGCGCTGGGACGCCGTGCGCGCCGGCCTCTCGATCTACGGCCTCGTCCCCGATGCGCTGGAGCCGCCGCCGGCGACGGCGCCGGCCGCGTCCCGGCTGCGGCCGGCGATGGCCCTGGTCGCCCGGCCGGTGCGGGTCACCGACCTGCCGGCCGGGCACGGCGTGAGCTACGGGCCCTCGTTCGTCGCGGCCCGTCCGAGCCGGATCGCGACGCTGCCGGTGGGCTACGGGGACGGCTGGCGACGCGTCCTGTCGGACCGGTCCGACGCGCTGGTCCGCGGGCGCCGGGTTCCGCTGGTGGGTCGCGTGGCGATGGACGCGGTGATGGCCGACGTCACCGACGTGCCCGGGTCCCCGGTCACCGAGGATGACGAGTTCGTGCTCATCGGCGCGCAAGGGGACGAGCGGATCACGGCGTTCGACCTCGCATCGACCTGCGGAACGATCAGCTACGAGATCCTCACCTCGATGTCCCGCCGACTGCCCCGGGTGTACCATGCCGCGGATTCGCCCGAGGAGGTCCGGGTCCTCGCGGGCGGGAGGCTGAAGTGGCACGCATCGAGCTCTGGAACGGCGACATCTGCGACCTCGAGGTCGACGCCATCGTGAGCCCCGCGTCGACGTCGCTGTGGATGTCCACCGGCGTCGCCGGCGAGCTGAAGCGCGCGGGCGGGGACGAGATCGAGTTCGCGGCCATCCGCCAGGCACCGGCGGAGCTGGGGACCGCCGTGGTCACCCCTGCCGGCCGGCTGGCCGCGCGCGTCGTGATCCATGCCGTGTCCTTGGCCCGCGATCGCCGGACGAGCGGCCCCGCCATCGACGGCGCGGCCCGCGCCGCGATGGCGCGCGTGCGCGAGCTCGGCCTCTCGAGCGTCGCCTTCCCCGCGCTGGGCACCGGGATCGGCGGCTTCCCGATCGCCGACGCGGCCAGGATCGCGGTCGAGGCGGTGCGCGGCGAGCTGCGCACGCCATCGACGATCGAGCACGTGGTGTTCGCGATCCGTGGCGCGGCGGCCTACGAGGCATTCGCGACCGCGCTCGCCGCGGGCGAGCCTGCCCCGGCTCGACCGGCCTTCGTCGCGGCGCCGTCGGGTGCGGCTGCGACCACCCGCTCGGCCGGGCCCGGCGAGGATCGCCCATGAGCTTCCCCGCGGAGCCCTTCGACGAGCGTCGCGATGCCCTCGTCGAGGTCGTGGCGCGCGAGATCCGGCTGCGCGGGCTGACCGGTCCGGCCGTGCACTTCCTCGAGGCCAGCCGTCCCTATCGGCCGCTCGGCGCGCCCGCGATGCTGTTCTTCGACCCCGTCCTGCGCGACCTGTTCGGCGGCGAGACGCCGTCCGCGAGCGAGCTGCTGCGCGACGAGGCGGGCATCGAGGCGCTGATCGACCGCCTGGAGGAGCTGGACGACGCCGACGGCTGGGACGCCTGAGGGCTCCGGGCGGTCGCCTGCCCTTCGGGCCGGAGGGCGGCGAGCCGGCCACTGGTAGCATCGGGCCCGTGAGCAGCGAGCCCCGGGCCACGGTCGCCGAGCCGCGCGCCTTCATCGCCGTCGACCGGGGAACCGCGACCGTGGCGGTGACGCTGCTCGGACGCGTCGACCGCCGGTGGCGGCTGCTGGGCTCGACGGCCGCGCCGGTCTCGGTCCCGGCGGACGCGCTCGTCGCGCGCCTGTGCGACCGGCTCTCGCGCGCCGACTCGGGGCTCGCCGACGCCATCGGGCTGGGGTTGCCCGGCGCCGCGGCCGCGCTGCCGCGCGTGGAGTCCCGGACCGCGCCGCCACCGGAGATCACCGTGGTCGCCGCCACCGAGCGGGCGCTCGGCCCGATGGCCGACGCGGCAGCCCTCGGCGGCTGGCGGGTCCACCGGGTGGCGCTCGAAGGGGCCGGCATCCTCGCGGTCGCGACGGCGCTCGCCAATCCGCGAAGCCGCGCCGTGCTTGCGGGCGCCGGCGATCCACCCGGCGCCGACGAGCGTCCCCTGATGGGCGAGCTCGCCGCCCAGGTCGGGGCGGCGGCGGAGCGTCGACCCGACCTGACCGTGGTGCTGGCGGGCGCCCTCGGCGCGCCCGGCGGCCGGTACGAGGCAAGGATCCCGCCGGATCGCCCGGGATCGATCCTGGTCGCCGGGTCGCCCGGCACCGGCGGTGGTGGAGCGCTGCGCACCCTGCTCGAGGGCGTGCGCGCCGGGCCCGACGATGGCCGGCGCGCGCTGGCAGCCGCGACCGCGACCCTGTCCGAGGTGCTCGAGCGATCGGTGGAGGTCGTGGACATCGGCCAGTCCGCCGGCACGCGCGTCATCGCCGAGCACGCGCCCGGGTCGTCGGCCGACGTGACGAGCGCGGTGGTCGTGGATGCCGCGCTGCTTCCGCGCGGGTTCGGCGACGCCCACCTCGATGCCATCGGCGGCTGGCTGCCGGTGCAGCTCGATCGGCTCCGCATGCGCGACCGCCTGCGCGAGCTCGCCCTGGTGCCCTGGGGCGACGCGGCCGGGGAGGGGGCGCTGCTCCGCCTGGCTGCGGCCCGCGCCGCGCTCGAGCGGCTCCACCGGGCGACGCGCTGGATGGATGGTCGGCGGTCGGACCTGCTGGTGGCCGCCGGGGGAGCCTGGAGCGTGGCACCCGGCCCCGCCGTGGCGCTGGCGCTGGCCGACGTGCTCCGCCGGCCCGGCCTCCGCGCGCTCGGTCTGGATCATGCCCGGCTGCTCGGCCCGCTGGGCACGATCGAGGACCCTCGCGAGCGCCGCGCCGTGATCGCCGACCTGCGGGACGAGCTGCTGCTGCCCCTCGGCAGCGTGCTGATGGCCGCGGGCATGCACCACGGTCGCCCGGCGGGGCGACTGGTCATGCACCTGAGGGACGGCGAGACCGGCCTGGACCTGGTCCCGGGCGGGATCCAGCGGATCCACCTGCCGCCCGGCGAGCGCGCGATCGCCGAGCTGCGGTTCCGGGACACGCTCGACGTTGGCGTCAAGGCACGGCACATGGCCGTCGAGGTGGCCGGTGGCCTTGCCGGGCTGGTCGTGGACCTGCGGGACATCCCGCTCCGGGCGCCCGATCGCCCCGAACGCCGCCGCGCGGCCATCGCCGCGTGGAACGCGACCGTCTGGCCGGGGGTCGAGGCGTGACGGTGTCTCCCCGGTGGCTGGACGAGGTCCCGACGCGAGCCCTGGTCGAGCGTGAGCTGGAGGCGAGCTTCGCGCTCGCGCCGGGGGACCGGCCGCTGGTCCTGGCCGGTGCCGCCGTCCGGCCGGGGGACGTGCTCCTGGAGCGCCTTCGCGACCGCCGGGTCGAGGAGGTCTCCGCGCCGGCGGCCGCTCTCCCGGCCGGCGTGGAGGATCGAGCCGGGGACGAGGACGGGGGCGAGGGCCACGCCGATGCGACCGGGGGGCCCGCCGCCGGCCGTCGCTGGACCCCGCACGCACCTTCCCGGCGACCCCACCGACGCCATCCGCCGGCCACCGAGGGCGAGCTGCTCTCAGCCGTCCCGGGTCATCGCGACCGGTGGCGCATCGCGACCGGCGACCAGCGCGACAGCCTGACTGCGCCGCTCGCCGGTCTCGTGGTTGCGGTCCGGCCCGGCGGCGAGATCCGGGTTCGGGCGTCGGGCCTCGCGCTGCGCGGCGCGCTCGCGGCCGGCGTGCCCGCCCGTGGCCGGCTGGAGCTGGCGACCGACCCGTTCGGCGAGCTGCGTCCGGGCGGGATCGACGTCGGGCGTGCCGGCAGCATCCTGGTCGTGGGCACCCGGATCGATGCCGAGGCACTCACCCGGGCCCGCGCGATGGGCGTCCGGGGCATCGTCGTCGCGTCGCTGCCGGGCAAGGAGCTGCGCGACTTCCAGGCCTCGGAGCGTCGCCAGCGGGCCTCGCTCCACGCGGCGCCGCCGTTCGGGGTGCTCGCCATCGAGGGTGCCGTCCGGCAAGCGCCTGCCGAGCCCGGTCACCGCCCTCCTGGCCAGGCTGGCGGGTCGCGAGGTGGGCCTGCTCATCGATCCGCCCGCGCTGGTGTTCGATGCCGACGGTGGAGCTGCCCGACATCGAGCCCGACTGGATCCGCGTCCGCTCCGGGGCCGGTGCGGGGGCCGAGGGCCGGATCATCGGCCTTGCCGGGCTGCGTCGCTTCGCGCTCGGCGTGCAGCTGGAGGTGGCCGTCGTGGTGCTCGACGGCGAGACGCGGGCGGAGGTGCCGCTGGGCGACCTCGAGCGGTTCGCCTGACACCGGCCACCGGCGGGGGGTGCTCGCTTCGGCTACCCTCGGATCGATGGCATCGAGCACGATCACCGAGCGCGTCGTGGTGACGCGCGACGCCGGCCAGACCCGCGCGCTCGCACGCGCGCCTCTCCGCGGCGGCGGCGGCGGGCGACCTGGTGTGCCTGGTGGGCGACCTCGGGGCCGGCAAGACGCAGTTCGCCAAGGGCTTCGCCCGGGGCCTCGGGATCACCGACACGGTCAGCTCGCCCACGTTCGTGCTGATGGCCGAATACGCCGGCCGCCTGCCGCTGTTCCACCTTGACCTCTACCGGCTCGAGGATGCCGCCGACGCGCTCGCCGGGGGGCTGCTCGACGAGCGCCAGCTGGCCGGCGTCGCGATCGTGGAGTGGGCGGAGCGGCTGGGACCCGCCCTGCCGGGTGCGCGGCTCGACGTCGTGATCGACGGGACGGGCGACGACCCGCGGCGGATCGCGCTGCGGACCGCCGACCCCGGCTACCGACGCTACCTCGAGGCCGGCGGGTGACGCCGGGCGGCCCGCTGCTGGTGGTGGACACGGCAACCACCCGGGCCGTGATCGCGCTGGGCAGGCCCGACGCCACGCTGGCCGACCAGCGGAGCTGGACCGCCGGGTACCGGCACGGCGAGGAGCTGCTGGCGCGGATCGAGGCCCTGCTGCGCGACGCCCGCGTGGCACCCGCCGACCTCGGCGGGCTGGTCGTCGGCACCGGCCCCGGCGCGTTCACGGGGCTACGGGTCGGGATCGCGACCGTCAAGGGCCTTGCCTACGCGCTCGGCCTGCCGGTCGTGGGCGTGCCCACGGCGGCGGCGCTGCTGTCGGCCGTCGGCGGCGGCAGCCTGGTGCTGGTCCAGCCGGCCGGGCCGGCGGACCGCGTCGTGTCGCGGGTCGGCGGCGGATCCCGGATCGTGCCCGGGGACGCCGGCCCGGACCTGGGCCCCGGGGAGCGGCTGGTGGCGGTCGACCTCGCCGGTCGGGCGCCGGCCGAGGCAACCGCGCTGGGAGATCGGGCGCTGGCGGGGCTCGCGGCGGCGCTGCTCGCGGCCGGGGCGCCCAGGCTGGCGCGGGGTGACGCCGACGACCTCGCGCGGCTGGTTCCCGAGTACGTCACGCTGCCACGCGGCGTGCGCACGGCCGTGCCCGACGCCGCGGTCGAGGTCACCGGCGGCGAGGACCTCCCGTGACCGGGGACGTCGGGCTCCGGATCCGGCCGATGACCGTCGACGACCTGCCGGCGGTCCAGCTCATCGAGCGGTCATCGTTCTCGACTCCCTGGCCGCCGCAGGCCTATCGCCAGGAGCTTGCCTCGAACCGGCTCGCTCACTATCTCGTCGCGCTCATCGGCGCCCAGGTGGTGGCCTACGGCGGCGTGTGGCTGATGGTCGACGAGTCCCACGTCACGACGTTCGCCGTCCACCCCGGCTACCGCCGGCGCCGGATCGGGGAGCGGCTGCTGCTCGCCCTGCTCGACCTGTCGATCGACCGCCATGCGCGGGAGGCGACGCTCGAGGTCCGGCTGTCCAACCTCGGTGCCCGCCGGCTGTACGAGAAGTACGGGTTCCGGCCGGTCGGGATCCGGCCGCGCTACTACACCGACAACGGCGAGGACGCCCTGATCATGACCACGGAGCCGCTCGGGTCACCGCCGATGCGGGAGCGGATCGCGCGGCTGCGGGCGGCGGTCGATGCCGCGCCGCCCCCCTCGGCGGAGCCGTCGTCGCCGGCGCCGTCCAGGGCGGAACCTGCACAGGAGGTGCCGCCCGCGGTCATGGGCGGGTCCGCCCCGGCATCCGGCAAGGGCGTGCCGTGAGCGGTCCGCTGCTGCTGGCGATCGAGTCCAGCTGCGACGAGACCGGGGTCGCGCTGGTCGAGGACGGCCGTCGGATCCACGCCAACGTCGTGGCCAGCCAGGTCGCCCTCCACGCCCCGACCGGCGGGATCGTCCCCGAGGTCGCGGCACGGGCCCACCTGCGCTGGATCGTGCCCGCGCTGGACGAGGCGCTGGCGACTGCCGGCGTGACGCTGCGCGACGTGGACGCGGTCGCCGTCACCAGCGGGCCGGGCCTGGCGGGCTCGCTGCTGGTCGGGATCAATGCGGCCAAGGCGCTCGCGTGGGCGAACGGCAAGCCGCTGGTCCCGGTCAACCACCTCGAGGGCCACGTGTACGCGGGCTGGCTGCTCGATCCGGGCGAGCCCGACCGCGAGCTGCCGCCGTTCCCGCTGGTCGCCCTGGTCGTGTCGGGCGGGCACACGTTCCTGGTCGAGATGTGGGACCACCTGCGCTATCGCCTCCTGGGCCAGACCGTGGACGACGCGGCGGGCGAGGCGTTCGACAAGGTCGGCCGCCTGCTCGCCCTGGGATACCCCGGCGGCCCGGCGATCTCGCGCGCCGCCGACGGCGCCGTCGCCCGGGATCGCGTGTTCCCGCGCGCCTGGCTGGGCGACTCGTACGACCTGAGCTTCTCCGGTCTCAAGACGGCCGCGCGGCGGATCATCGCGCGTGCCCGCGCCGACGAGGGCCTGCCCGAGGACGAGCGCGACGGGGCGCTCCCGACGACCGTGGTGGCCGAGCTCGCTTGGGGCTTCCAGGACTCGGTCGTCGACGTCCTCGCGACCAAGACGCTGCGGGCCGCCGAGGCCGTCGGTGCTCGCGGGATCGTGCTCGGCGGCGGGGTGGCGGCCAACGCGGCGCTCCGCGCCCGGATCGCGGGCGAGGCCGAGTCGCGGGGGCTGGCGATGGTCATCCCGCGACCCGGGCTGTGCACCGACAACGGGGCGATGATCGGCGCGGCCGGCGCTCGCCGGTTTGGTGCCGGCGAGCGTGCGGGGCTCGACCTCGATGCGCGGCCTTCGTTGCCGCTCGCCCGGTGACCGACCAGGGGCCGACGACCGCCATCCGGCTCGACCCGAGCCAGGTCCAGCGGACCCTGCGCGAGGCGGGCCTGCGGGCGCGCCACAACCTGTCCCAGAACTTCCTGGCGGACGTGGACGTGCTCGAGGGGATCCTGCGTGAGGCGGGTCCCGTGCCCGGGCGGGGCGTGCTGGAGATCGGACCCGGGCTGGGGTTCCTGACCGGCGGGCTGCTGTCCGCCGGGGCCAACGTCACCGCCGTCGAGCTCGATCGCGGCCTGGTCGCGATCCTGGGCGAGCGGTTCGCCGCCGAGCTCGACGCCGGCCGGCTGCGGATCGTCGAGGGCGACGCGCTCGACCAGGACCTGCTCCGCCTCGTGCCGCCGCCGTACGAGGTCGTCGCGAACCTCCCGTACCACATCACGAGCCCGATCCTGCACCGGCTGCTGGGCGCCGCCCCCCGCGCCGATCGCCTGGTCCTGATGGTCCAGCGCGAGGTGGCCGAACGGGTGGCCGCCGACGCCCGGCGGCCTGTCGTACCTGTCGGTGTTCGTCCAGTACCACGCCCGGGCCCGGGTGGCGTTCCGCGTCCCGCGCGAGGCGTTCGAGCCCGCGCCCAAGGTCGAGTCCGCGGTCCTCGTGCTCGAGCCGTACGCGTCCGAGGACCGGCTCGGCCCGGCGGCGGAGGACCACCTGTGGCGGGTGGTCCAGGCGGCCTTCCGCGAGCGGCGCAAGATGCTGCACAACGTGCTCGCCCGGCAGCTGCCGATCCCACCCGAACGCGTCGACGCGGCGCTCGCCGCCGTCGGGATCGAGCGCGAACGGCGCCCGCAGACCGTGGCCGTGGGCGAGTGGATCGCGCTGGCCGAGGCCATCGGCCCGATCTCGGCCGGCCGGTGACGAGCGGGAGCCCGCGCCGGTGAGCGACCCGGACCGCGCGCCCGCGATCGACCCGGGACGCCGGCTGACGCCCGTCGTGCGCCTCGCGCCGGCGAAGGTCAACCTGACCCTGGCCGTGCTCGGCGCCCGGCCCGACGGCTACCACGACCTGCACAGCATCATGGTGCCGCTGGACCTCGCCGACCGGCTGGTGGTGTCGATCGCGCCGCCCGCCGCGGCGGACTCGCTCCACGTGGAGGGGTTCGATGCCGGGCCGCTCGACGACAACCTCGTGCTCCGCGCGTTCGCGGCGGCGCGCCGCGCCGCCAGGGCCGCCTGGGGCCGCTTCGACCCGCCGCCACCCCTCGCCGCCCGCCTGGACAAGCGGATCCCGGTGGCGGCCGGGCTGGCGGGCGGCTCGTCCGATGCCGCGGCGGCGGCCGATGCCGCGCTCGAGGCATGGGGCACCGACCTTGATGCCGAGGCACGTCACCGGCTCGCCGCGGAGCTCGGCTCCGACGTCCCCTTCTTCCTCGCCGGCGGCCCGGCCCTGGTCGAGGGGCGCGGCGACCGGATCACCCGGCTGGGATGGCTGCGCGATGCCGCCGGGGCGCCCGACCGGCCCGGCCTGCTGCTGGTGACGCCCGCCATCGCGATCTCGACGCCCGCGGCGTTCGCGGCGTGGGATGCGGGTGCCCGGTCGGCGGGAGGAGCGGCCCGTTTCGGCGTCCGCCCACCTGGCCCAGGAGGTCCGGGCCGGGCTGCGCGTCGCCGACCTCATGGCCCGCGCCTCGGTGCTCGCCGCGGCGAACGACCTGGCGCCCGCCGCCTCGCTCCTGGAGCCCGGGCTCGTCCCGTTCCGGCGGGCGCTGCTGCGGCTGCTCGCGCGGCCGGTCGGCCTGTCGGGCTCCGGGCCCACCCACTGGGCGCTCTATCCTTCGCAGGCGGAGGCCCTCGCCGCCGCTGACCGGGTCCGGGAAGCGATCCGCGCCGGCCGCCTGCCCGCTCCCGGTCCGCGCGAGCCGTTCGTCGCGGCCACCCGCATCCTCGCCACCACCCAGCCAGCTCGGAGGCAACCATGACCCGCCAGGCCATCTCGACGACGGGCGCCCCGGGAGCCATCGGCCCGTACAGCCAGGCGATCGCCACCGATGGGTTCGTGTTCTGCAGCGGCCAGCTCGGCCTGGACCCCGAAACGGGCGAGCTGGCGGACGGCGTGCAGGCGCAGGCCGACCGCGCGCTGCGCAACCTCGGCGCGGTGCTCGATGCCGCCGGGCTGACGCTGGCCGACGTGGTCAAGACCACGATCTTCCTCGCGGACATCGCCGACTTCGCCGTGGTCAACGAGGTGTACGGGCGCTACATGCCGGACCCGCCGCCGGCCCGGTCCACGGTCCAGGTCGCCGCCCTGCCCAAGGCCGGACGCGTGGAGATCGAGGCGATTGCCCGTCGGGTGGAGCGATGAGCGCGCTCGCATCGCTGGCTGGCCGCCGCGCACCCCGCGGCGTCGCTCGACGCGTCCCTCGCCGCGGCCCCGTCGGCGTCGCCCGCGGGGCCGGCCCGGTTGACACCCGCGGCGGGCGGACCCCAGAATCGGGCGGCTTCCGATGACGATCTCGCCCACCACGCCGGGCGCCGACGGCGCCGCACCACCCGCGGGGCTCCGCGCGCGATCCTCCGGACGCCCGGCCCTGTGAGCCCCTCAAGTCCCGGCGCAGCCGGGCGTCGCACGGCGGCCGTGGTCCTCGCGGCCGGCCTGGGCACGCGCATGAAGTCGGGGCTGCCCAAGGTGCTCCACCCGGTATGCGGGCGGCCGATGATCGAGTACGTGCTCGACGCGGCGTCCGCGGCCACCGGCAGCCGTCCGCTGGTGGTGTATTCGCCGGCCACCGAGCGCGTCCGCGAGGCCGTGGCGGGCGACGCGGAGACGGCGCTCCAGGATGAGCCGCTCGGCACGGGGGATGCGCTGCGGGCCGCGCTGGCCGCGGTGCCCGCCGACGCCGAGGAGGTGCTGGTGCTGTCGGGCGACGTGCCTCTGGTCGGGGCGAGCCTGCTGACGGCCCTGCTCGACGCCCGGGCGCTGGACCAGGCCGCGATCTCGATGGTCGTGGTCGACGCCGTCGATCCTGCCGGCCTGGGCCGCGTGGTGCGCCGCGAGGGCGGCACCGTGGAGCGCATCGTGGAGGACCGGGACGCCACCGACGACGAGCGCCAGCTGTCCGAGATCAACGCCGGCCTGTACGCCTTCGACGCGGCGTGGCTCCGGCGCCGGATCGGCGACCTGCGGCCCTCGCCGGCCACGGGCGAGGTCTACCTCACCGACCTCGTGGGCCTCGCTCGCGACGACGGCCGGATCGTGGCCGCGCTGGACGTCGAGGACGACGGGCGCCTGACCGGGATCAACGACCGGGCCCAGCTGGCCCGTGCCGAGTGGGACATGCGGGTGGAGCTCAACGACCGCTGGATGCGGGACGGGGTCACCATGATCGACCCGTCCACGGTCTACCTCGACCACTCGGTGGAGCTCGCGCCGGACGTCGTCCTCGAGCCCAACGTGACCCTTCGCGGCGCCACCCGCGTCGGCGCGCGGACGCGCATCGCGTCCGGCTCGCAGGTGCTCGACTCCATCATCGGCGCGGACTGCCTGGTGTGGGCCAGCGTGGTCGAGCGCTCCGTGGTCGAGGACGAGGTCACCATCGGCCCGTTCAGCCACCTCCGGCCGGGCGTCCACGTCGGGCGCCGGTCCGAGATCGGCAACTACGCCGAGCTCAAGAACAGCCGCCTGGGCGAGCGCGTCCGCCAGCACCACGCCAGCTACCTGGGCGATGCCGACGTGGGCGCGGGCACCAACGTCGGCGCGGGCTCGATCACGGCCAACTACGACGGCGTGCACAAGCACCGTACGACGATCGGGGAGCGCGTGTTCCTGGGCGTCGACACCATGCTCCGGGCCCCGGTGACCCTGGGCGATGGTGCGAAGACGGGCGCCGGGGCCGTGGTCACGCGGGATGTCCCGCCGGGCATGCTTGCCGTCGGCGTCCCGGCGCGGATCCGCGAGCCACGCCCGGTCGAGCAGGGGCCGGGCGAGGCGCCGTCCGAGGCCCCCTCGGGCGGTCAGCCGCCGGGCAGCTCGCCGCCGGTCGAGCCGGGCGCCGCGGCCGCCCCGGCGGGTGACGACGCCGCGTGAACGTCCCCGTCGGCGCGCTCCTGTTCCTGGTCGTCCTGACGCTCCTCGAGGCCTTCTTCGTGGCGTCGGAGATCGCCCTCGTGTCGATCCGGCGCAGCCGGGTCGAGCAGCTCGTTGACGAGGCGCGGCCGGGCGCCCGGCGGCTCAAACGGCTGCTCGAGAACCCGGGGCGGTTCCTGGCCGTGTGCCAGCTGGGCCTCACGTTCATCGGCTTCCTCGCCTCGGCGTTCGCCGCGGTGAGCCTGGCGGACGGCCTTGCCGCGGCGCTCGCCGGGGCGGGCATGGACCGCCCGACCGCCGACGGCCTCTCGCTGGTGATCGTGACCGTCGTGCTCGCCCTGTTCACGATCGTGTTCGCGGAGCTCGTGCCCAAGACGCTCGCCCTGGCCTACAACGAGCGGTTCGCGCTCGGCCTGTCGGGGCCCCTCGATCTGCTGGCACGGCTGCTCGGCCCCCTCGTGGCATTCCTGACCGAGGTCACGGCCTGGATCGCCCGGCGGTTCGGCGCCGAGGTCACCTCGGAGGCCCGGATCAGTGCCGAGGAGCTGCGCCTGATCGTGGAGCGCGGCGGCGAGCAGGGGATCCTGGAGGCCGAGGAGGAGCAGATGATCAACGCGGTCATCGAGCTCGGCGAGCGCCGCCTGCACGAGGTCATGGTCCCGCGGATCGCGATCGTCGCCCTGCCCGCGTCGGCCACCTTCGACGAGGCGATCGACACCGTGGTCAGCGAGGGCCACTCACGGGTCCCGGTGTACGAGGCATCGGTCGACGAGGTCGTGGGCATCCTGTACGCGAAGGACCTGCTGCCGTTCCTCAAGCCCAGCACGGACGACCGGCCGGACCTGCGCACCCTGCTCCGTACCCCCGTGTTCGTGCCCGAGTCGATGTCGATCGACGACCTGCTGCACGAGTTCCAGCGGCGCAAGGTCCACATCGCGATCGTGCTCGACGAGTACGGCGGGACGGCCGGCCTGGTCACGATCGAGGACCTGCTCGAGGAGATCGTGGGCGAGATCCAGGACGAGTACGACGTCGAGGAGCCGCTGGTGGAGCGCATTGACGACGACCGCGTCCGGGTCGACGGGCGGGCCTCGATCGACGACCTGCTCGAGATCTGGGACCTCCGGGTCCAGCTCGAGGACGAGGACGAGTACGACACCGTCGGCGGCCTCGTCTACCACCGCGTGGGTGGCATCCCGAGCCCCGGCGACGAGGTCCGCGTGGACGGGCTGCGGCTGACGGTCGAGACGACCGACGGTCGCCGCGTGGGCAAGGTCCTGGTGGTCCGCGAGCATCCGGACGACGACGAGTCGGCGGTCGAGGGAGACGAGTAGCGCGCTCCGCGTCCTCGCGCACCCCGAGCGTCCGCCGCCATCCCTCACCGGCCTCCAGCGTCCCTCGCGCACCTCCAGCGTCCCTCGCGCACCTCCAGCGTCCCTCGCGCACCTCCAACGTCCCTCGCCCGCTCGCCACTCGCCGTGTGCGTGATCGCCTCATGTGCAAGCTGGGGTGAGTCGCCGTCCCTGGACCCGCCCGCGCCGGCCGCCGCCGGCCGCTGTGGCCCTTTCCCTGATCCGCCGTGCGCCGGTCCGGCCGAGCTGGCCGCCCAGAAGGGACCCGGTGCCGCCCTTGCCGCTCCCGTTGGCCAGTAAATGCACATGGGACGTGCACGCGGGGCGGCTGGGCAGATGCGAGCCCCCGGAGCGAGGACGCGGGCGCCGGTTTGCGCCGTCCGCGGTTACCGTCGGCACTGGCGTGCAGCGACCACGGTGTCGCGGGCTGCCGAGGGGCGCCGCTGCACGGCGCTCACTCAGGCGGTGATCACCCCGACGATGATCCCGCGCAGCTGCTCGCAGGACGGCCGGATCGATGACGTCGAGCGCCTCCAGCTCGGCCAGCGCCTCGTCGCGGTAGCGGCGCGCCTCGTCGCGGGTGAACGTCTGTGCGCCCGATCGCTCGAGGATGGCCACGATCTCGTCGACCTCGGCCGCCGTGGGGGACGCCGTCGCGTACAGGGAACCGAGCCGCGCCCGGTCGGCCCCGGAGGCGTGCTCGAACGCGTACAGGACCGGCAGCGTCTTCTTGTGCCGCGCCACGTCGGTCGGCTCCTTGCCGGTCTTGCGCTCCACGCCCCAGATCCCCAGCAGGTCGTCGTTGAGCTGGAACGCGAGGCCCAGGGCCCAGCCGAACCGCCGGTAGGCACCGATCACGGCCTCGTCGTCGGTGGCCAGCAGCGCGCCGGCCTCGATCGACGCCGCGATCAGCGCCGCCGTCTTGCGCCCGATCATGTCGAAGTACAGCTCGACCGTCATCGGCGCTTCGGCCGCCGAGCTCGCGATGTCGATGTACTGGCCCTCGCACAGCTGCACGCACGTCTCGTCGTACAGGCGCATCAGGCGCAGGACCTTGGCGTCGCTGAAGCCGAGATCGGTGAGCCGGTGGAGCGCGATGCGCGACAGGCTGAAGATCAGGTCGCCCGTGTTGATCGCCTGCGGGACGCCGTGGATCGTCCACAGCGTGGCGCGGTGGCGGCGCTCGACGTCGCCGTCCTCGATGTCGTCATGGACCAGGCTGAAGTTGTGGCCCAGCTCCACGGCCGCGGCGCCGGGCAGCGCGCGGCGGTGATCCCCGGTCAGGGACGCATAGGCGAGCAGGCCCAGCAGCGGCCGCATCCGCTTGCCGCGCGGGCCGTCCGAGCCGTCGAGGCCCAGGTGATAGCGGATCATCTCGTACACGCCGGCCGTGGACGGATCCCGGTCCGCGACGGTGCGCAGGATCTCCGCCTCGGTGTCGGCGAGCAGGATGGACAGGTCGAGTTCGCTGCTGACGGTCATCGCTCCCGCAGTGTAGCGGCTTCCGGCACAAACGTGTTCGTTGAAAGTAGCCTGTTGGATGCGGGCCGTCCAGCCGGCCGCCCAGCGGCCCCCCGGGCGCTCGGCGACGAGGCCCGTGCCGCGTCCGGACCGGGGCCGCCCGCACGCCGCCGGGAGTGATACCGTCGCGGCGTGCCCGTGCCTCGACGCTACGTCACCGACGCGATCGTCCTGTCCCGGTTCGATCTGGGCGAGGCGGACCGTGTGCTGACGCTGATCACGCCCGGCTACGGAAAGCTCAAGGCCATCGCCAAGGGGATCCGCCGGCCGGCCTCGCGCCTGGGCGGCTCGCTGGAGCCGTTCGCCGAGCTGAACGTCGCGCTCGCGCGGGGACGCACCTTCGACGTCGTCACCGAGGTCCGCGTGGGTCACGCCTGGCTCGCGTTGCGCGACCGCCTCGAGAGCGCGGCGACGGCGTGGTACCTCGCGGAGCTCGCCGACCGGTCGCTGGAGGAGCGTCACGCCGCGGAGCCGCTGTACGCGCTGCTCCACCGAGCGTACGAGCTGCTCGACGCGGGCATGGCGCCCGGCCGCGTCGCCCGCTGGTACGAGATGCATCTCGCCGACGAGCTGGGCCAGCGGCCCGAGGTGGACCGGTGCGTCGAGTGCGACCGGATGATGGAGGCGAGCGAGACGTTCCGCTGGGTCCCGCCGCTGGGCGGCGTGGTGTGCAGCCGCTGCCCCGGGCCGCCGGCCGAGCGCACGGGCCTGACGCTCGAGGCGCTCAAGCTGCTCAAGGCCTACCAGCGCCTGGACATCGAGGCGATCGCGTCGCTCCGCCTGACGCCGGCCGTGGAGCGCGAGGTCGAGGCGGCGATGCGCGACTTCATGCGCGTCGCCCTGGAACGGGACGCCCGGTCGCTGGCGTTCCTGGACGAGGTTCGCACCCCGCTCGACGCCCGTCCCGCGCCGGCCTGAGGAGGAGCGTTTCCCATGGTGTTCGATTCCGGCAGCGAGACCGACACCCACGCGCTGGAGCGGCTGCGGACGGACATGATCGGCTGGCTGACCAGCGTCACGCCCGGCGGCCAGCCCCAGACCTTCCCCATCTGGTTCCTGTGGGAGGACGGCGAGATCCTGGTCTACAGCGACCGCCGCGCCAAGCGCAACGACAACATCCGCGCCAACCCGCGCGTGTCGCTCCACCTCGACGACGACGGGCGGGGCGGCGACGTCGTCATCGTGGAGGGCGAGGCACGCATCGATGGCGCGACGCCGGGGGTCACCGAGCACCGGGCGTACCTCGCCAAGTACGGCGCCTGGATCACCGAGTCCCTGACCTCGCCCGAGGAGATGGCGACCATCTACAACGTCCCGCTGCGGATCCGGCCGACCCGCGGCCGGGCCTTCGGGGCTTGAGCGGCACGAGGGCATCCCGCCGGCCGTCCCGAGCCCGGGCCGCGCTGACCGCGAGCGCCTTGGGCGTGGCCGCGCTCGCGGCGGCGGGACCGGTGCTCGACGCCCTGGTCGCCCGCGCCGAGCGGCAGCACAACCCGCGCCCGCCGGAGCCCTCGACGCCGGCCTCGGAGCGCGCGCGGGCCCTCCATGCCACGCTGCAGGGTCGCCGATCTCCACGCCGACGCCCTGCTGTTCGGCCGCGACCTCCTCGTGCGTGGCGATCGCGGCCATGTCGACGTCCCGCGCATGATCGAGGGCCGGGTCGCGCTCCAGGTCCTGTCCTGCGCGATGAAGGTGCCGCGGCGGCTCAACATCACCCGCAACGAGGACACCAGCGACCAGGTCACTCCAGATCGCGCTCGCCAAGCGCTGGCCGCCGCGGACGTGGCGGAGCATCCTCGCCCGGGCCCTGTACATGGCCTCGACCGCGCGACGGCTGGAGGCGCGGTCCGGGGGCCGGTTCCGGCTGATCGGCTCGCGCGAGGGGCTGTCGGCGTACCTCGAGGCCCGGGCCGTGGACCCCGCGATCACCGCGGGGCTGCTGTCGATCGAGGGGGCCACGGCGCTCGACGGCGACCCGGCCAACGTCGACGTGGTCGCGGACGCGGGCTTCCGGATGATCTCGCCGGCCCACTTCACGGACACCGTGTTCGGCGGCTCGGCGCACGGTGCGCGGCAGGGCGGGCTGACCGGCCTCGGGCGCGAGATGGTCCGGCGCATGGAGGCGCGCGGCCTGGTGCTCGACGTCGCCCATGCCTCGGCCGCGACGATCGACGACGCGCTCGACCGTGTCCACCCGGCCCGTCGTCGCGTCGCACACGGGCGTGCGCGGCGTCGTGGACAACGCGCGGAACCTCGCGGACGCGCAGCTGGCCGCCATCGCCGCGACCGGCGGCCTGGTTGGGATCGGCTTCTGGCCGACCGCCTGCGGCGGTGCCACCGCGGCCGACGTCGCGCGCTCGATCGGGTATGCCGTGGAGCGGATCGGCGCCGACCACGTCGCCCTGGGCTCCGACTGGGATGGCGCCGTCAAGGTCCCGTTCGATGCCGGGGGCACGGTCCAGCTCGTGGACGCGTTGCTCGACGTCGGGCTCGACCAGGAGGCCGTCCGGGCGGTGATGGGCGAGAACGTGCTGCGGCTGCTGGGCGCCGTCCTGCCATCGGCCTGAGCGCCGCGATCGGCCCGGCCGGGCCGGCGCGGGAGCCCGCGGCGGGGCGCGGGAGCCGGCACAGGCCGCGGGTGGGCGCGACCCTGCTAGCATCGGGCCACCCCGATCGACCTTCGAGCAGCCGGCCCTCGAGGCGACCCTGCCACGGCCGCCCCTCCAGCGGAGCCCGTACGTGCCCCCCGACCCCATCGCCGCCGACGACGTCGCGCCCGCGATCGCGAACCTCGACACCATCGTCTCGCTGTCCAAGCGGCGCGGCTTCATCTTCCCCTCGTCCGAGATCTACGGCGGGATCAACGCCGTGTGGGACTACGGGCCCCTGGGGGTCGAGCTCAAGAACAACGTCAAGCGCGCCTGGTGGCGGGCGATGGTCCAGGATCGCGACGATATCGTGGGCCTGGACGCGGGCATCCTGATGCACCCCCAGGTGTGGGTGACCTCCGGGCACGTGGGGAGCTTCAGCGACCCGCTGGTCGAGTGCGGCACCTGTCATCGCCGCTACCGGCTCGACGAGCTGCCGGGCGCCGAGGACCTGTCGGCGACGGACCTCCGCGACGAGACGATCGTGGAGCGCCTCGGGCTCGTCTGCCCCAACGACGGCGGGCCGCTGTCGCCGCCCCGCCGGTTCAACCTCATGTTCACCTCGCACATGGGCCCCGTCGAGGACGAGGCCTCGGTCGTCTACTTCCGGCCCGAGACGGCGCAGGGGAGCTACGTCAACTTCAAGAACGTCCTGCAGAGCTCGCGCAAGAAGATCCCGTTCGGCATCGCCCAGATCGGCAAGAGCTTCCGCAACGAGATCAGCCCCGGCAACTTCGTGTTCCGGATGCGCGAGTTCGAGCAGATGGAGATGCAGTACTTCGTCCGCCCCGAGCAGGGCGCGGCGGAGGCGTTCGAGGACTGGCTGCCGCGCCGGCGCGCCTGGTACGAGGCGTACGGCGTCACGCCCGAGCGCCTCCGGTTCCGCGAGCACGCGCCCGATGAGCTCGCCCACTACGCGAAGCAGGCGATCGACGTCGAGTACCGGTTCCCGTTCGGCTGGAAGGAGCTCGAGGGCATCCACAACCGGGGCGACTTCGACCTCGGCAACCATGCCCGGGCATCGGGCGAGAACCTGGAGTACTTCGACCAGGCGAGCGGCGAGCACTTCATCCCGTGGATCGTCGAGACGGCCGCCGGCGCCGACCGGGCCGCGTTCACGTTCCTGATCGACGCCTACCGCGAGGAGGAGGTCCGGGGCGAGCGGCGGGTCGTCCTGGGCCTGCACCCCGAGCTCGCCCCGTACAAGGTCGCGGTGCTGCCGCTGCTCAAGAAGCGGCCCGAGATCGTCGACCTGTGCCATCGCCTGCTCGCGGGCCTCAAGCGCGACCTGATGGCCGTGTACGACGACACGGCGGCGATCGGCAAGCTGTACCGGCGCCAGGACGAGATCGGGACGCCGTGGTGCGTGACCGTGGACGTCGACTCGCTCGACGACGGGGCGGTCACCATCCGTGATCGCGATTCGATGACCCAGGAGCGGGTGCCGCTGGAGAACGTCAAGCGCCTGATCCTCGATCGGATGGAGGCCGCCCGCCCGTAGCAGCGGTGACGGACGGCACCGATCGGGACTACGGGTCATGGCACCCGTCGCCGAGCGTCCGCGAGGATCGAGCCTCGGGTTGCGGTCGCCACCAGGGCAAGGCAGGCGGCCGCGCCCGTCCAACCCGGGGGTTTCCCCGGCGAAGGTGCCTGACCCGGCGCCGTCAGCCGGCCGCGACCGCCCTCGCCTTCGGCTTCGCGGGCTCCGCGGCCTCGTCGGGCACCGGCGGCCAGACGCCGCGCAGGTACGAGTCGATCGCCGCGGCGGAGCGCTTGCCGTCGCCCATGGCGAGGATGACGGTCGCCGCGCCGCGCACGATGTCGCCGCCCGCGAACACGCCGGGCATGGAGGTCATGCCGTGCTCGTCGGCGACCATGTAGCCCCACTCGTTGACCTTGAGCTCGGGCGCGCTGCCGGTGAGCAGCGGGTTGGCCCGCGTCCCGATGGCGACCACGACCAGGTCGCAGTCGATCGTGAACTCCGAGCCCGGGATCGGCGTGGGCCGGCGGCGCCCGGAGGCATCGGGCTCGCCCAGCTCCATCTGGACGCACCTGAGGCCGGTGACCCAGCGGTCCTCGTTGCCGAGGACCTCGATCGGCGCGGCGAGGTAGTGGAACACGACGCCCTCGTCCTGCGCGTGGTGGACCTCCTCCGCGCGGGCCGGCAGCTCCTCGGCCGAGCGGCGGTACACGATCGTCGCCTCGGCGGCGCCCAGCCGGCTGGCGGTGCGGACGGAGTCCATGGCCACGTTGCCGCCGCCGACCACCACGACCCGCTGGCCGTGGAGGATCGGCGTCTCCGAGTCGGGGTTCCAGGCGCCCATCAGGTTGACGCGGGTCAGGTACTCGTTGGCCGAGTACACGCCCTTGAGGTTCTCGCCGGGCACGTTCATGAACACCGGCAGCCCGGCGCCCACGGCCAGGAACAGCGCGTCGAACTCCTCGCGCAGCTCGGGGATGGTGTAGGTCCGGCCGATGATCGAGTCGACCTCGATCTTGACGCCATCGGCGACCAGCCGGTCGACCTCGGCCTGGACGATGTCCTTGGGCAGCCGGAACTCGGGGATCCCGTAGATCAGCACCCCGCCCGGGGCATGGAACGCCTCGAACACGGTCACGTCATGGCCCTTGTGGACGAGCTCGCCGGCGGCGGTCAGGCCGGCCGGCCCGGAGCCCACGATGCCGACCCTGCGGCCGGTCTTGGCGGGGTCGCGGCGCGCGGCCACCTCGTCCCTGTGGTCCATGGCCCAGTCGGCCACGTAGCGCTCCAGGTAGCCGATCGCGACCGGGTTGCCCTTCTTGGCCCGGATGCACACGCCTTCGCACTGCGTCTCCTGGGGGCAGACGCGGCCGGTCACGCAGGGCAGCGCATTGTCGTCCAGCAGGCTCTCCGCCGCGGCGGCCATGTCGCCCTCGCGCATCAGCTTGATGAAGCGCGGGATGTTGACGCGGACCGGGCAGCCGTCGACGCAGAACGGCTTGGGGCACTGGATGCAGCGCTCCGCCTCCAGCATCGCGAGCTGGTAGGTCAGGCCGAGGTTGACCTCGCGGAAGTTGGCCGCGCGGACATCGCCTTCCTGCTCGGGCATGGCGACCCGCTCGATCGCCATCCGCTCCTTGTTGCTGAGCGGCTTGGGTGCGCTGGTGGACGACTCGGAGCCCGGCTCGGGGGCCGGGGCGGGGGACGCATGGTCGGTCATGCCTTGACCTCGGTGGTTGCGCAGGCGCCGCGCCTCGCGAGCGCCTCGGCTTCGAAGGGTCGGTAGGTGGTCAGGCGATCGGCCAGCTCGCCGAAGTTGACCAGGTGGCCGTCGAACTCGGGGCCGTCGACGCAGGCGTACTTCGTCTCGCCGCCGATGGACACCCGGCAGCCGCCGCACATGCCGGTGCCGTCGACCATGATCGCATTGAGCGACACCGTGGTGTGGACGCCGTACGGGCGGGTCATCTCGGCCACGGCCTTCATCATCGGCACCGGGCCGACCGCGTACACGGCATCCACGCCGCCCGCGTCGAGCAGGTCCTTGAGCGCCTGGGTGACGAAGCCCGGGCGGCCGTAGCTGCCGTCATCGGTGCACGGGACGACGTCGCCCACGGCGCGCAGCTCGTCCTCCAGGATCACCCACTCCCGCGAGCGGCCCCCGATGACGCTGGTCACATGGACGCCGCGACGAGCCAGCTCGCGGGCGATGGGCAGCAGCACGGCGGTGCCGACCCCGCCCCCGACGCACACCGCGTGACCGTGCTCGAGCAGCTCGGTCTCGCTGCCCAGGGGGCCGGCGACGTCGGTGATCGCATCGCCGACCTGGAGCGCGCACAGGTCGGTGGTGCTGGCGCCGATGGCCTGGATCATGAGCGTGATCGTGCCGGCCTCGGCGTCGTTGTCGGCGATCGTGAGCGGGATGCGCTCCGCGCCCGGGCCCTTGCGGACGATGACGAACTGGCCGGGACGCCGGACCTTCGCGATCCGGGGGGCCTCGACGACGAGGCGGACGACGTTCGGGGAGAGCTGCTCACGCTGGACGACGGGATGCATGCGACCTCTCAGTGGTTGTTGACACCTGCCACGATCGTCGCCCAGGTGCCCTCGGGCGCGTTACCTGCCACCGGCACCGCGTTGCGGTCCGAAGGTCACGTGCGGGGCGGGCCGTCCGGCGACGAGGGCGTGCCTCGCCCGGGACGGTCCCGGTCTCGCGGCCTGCCCCGGCGGTAGGCCGCAGCACCACCCCGCCGGATGGGTATTCCCGACCGCCGGCTTCCCGCAGGCTCTCAGTTGCCCGTCGCGATACCGGGGACGAACCGGGCCGTCCAGCCGACGGGTTGGTAGTAGCTGCCGTCCGTGTCCATCTCGGTGCTGGGGTCCGGGACCGAGCCACCCATCACCAGCACGCTGCCGTCGGACAGCAACAGGGCTTTCCCGGGGCTGTTGGCGAACGGCATTGGCGCCGTTTCCGTCCACCGGTCGAGGGCAGGGTCGTACAGGAAGGCGGTTGCCGTCGGAGGCGCCAAGTGACCGGACTCGAGCCGGAGTCGCTCGAGCCCGCCCGCGACGAGCACGCGGCCGTCGGCGAGCCGGGCCGCCACCGCCGACATGCGTGGCGCGGGGAGGGGCGCGACGGGAGAGGTGGCGCCGGAGCCGGGACCAAACCGCCGCACGGTTGCCACCGCCCGATCCTTGTCTTCACCGGCTGCTCCGCCGATCAGGAGGAGCGAGCCATCGGCGAGCAGGACCGGCACGCTGGCGTTCAGCCAGTTGACCTTGCCCACGACGGCCCATGTACCGGCCATGGGATCGTAGATCTCGGCAGGGTCCCGATGGCTGTCGTCGCCCTGGAGCCCCCGGCCCCCTTCGCCCACGGCGAGCACCCGCCCGTCAGGGAGCATGTAGGCGATCCCGGCGGAGCCAGCATCATGGAGACTGCCGGTCCTCGACCAGCGACCGGACTTCGGGTCGTACAGCTCGGCCAAGGTCAACTCCCGTTCGTTCGATGATCCGCGTCCGGCGTCGAAGTCATCCTGGCCCTTGTAGCCCTCCGCGTACGTCCCGCCTGCGACGAGGACGCGCCCATCGGCGAGGAGCGCGCCGGCGGGCCCGATGCGTGCCGAGTTGAGCAGTCCGGTCGACGTCCAGCGGCCTGTCGCCGGGTCGAACAGCTTGGTGCTCGAATACGCGCCGTACCAGCCGTTGTTGCCACCGGTGACCAGGACCCGGCCGTCCCGCAGCCGGGCGGCGACGTACCCCGAGCGGGGGGCGTTGAGCGGGTCCGCCGGTGTCCAGCGCCTGGTCGCGGGATCCAGGATGTCGGTCGGCCCGGGGTCGGCCGGCGGGCCCGCGAGGTCGCTGATAACGTCGCTCTCCTCGATCACGAAGACCCGGCCGTCGAGGAGTTCCAGGGCCGCGAAACGCTCGCGCGGGACGGACATGTCGTCGAGTCGGGCCCAGGAGTCGGCGACCGGTGCGGAGGATGGCGCCGTGGTCGGCTCCGGAGGCATTGGCGTGACCGTCGTCGATTGCTCCTGCGACTGAGCCGGGGGCGAGGTCATGCTGCGGGCCGTCGGCGTCGGGTCGCCCGGTAGCGGTGGTGGCGAGCCGGTGCCGCACCCAGCGAGCGCGATGATCCCGGCGACGAGGTACACGGGCGCCGCGAGCACCCGATGCTTCGACCTGGTCCACATCGTTGCAGCCTCCGGGCCCCAGAGGACGCCAACGATGGGACGCGCATGTGGTGGTCCGGGTTACGAGATCTGCGCGATCCTCCGCCCCCCGGCGCGCGGCGCTGCTGGCCGACGTTGATACCCGCTGGACGGTCGACCTCGGGCCTTCGGGGTGACGAGGCTCAGCCGGGGACGGGTGCCGGGGCGGGTGCCTTGCCCTTCGGCCAGTAGAGCTCCTTCTTGACGTGGAACTCGGGGAACCCGCGGTCCATCAGCACGCGCTCCACGTTGAGGATCATCTCGGGGTTGCCGCAGATGTACACGACCGTCCGGTCGGGCTTGAGGCCCTGGTCATGGCACACCTGCTCCACGACCTGCTCGGCCCGGCCGACGAGCCCCGACCAGCCCGCGTTGCGCGGGTCACCGGGTCGCGACACGGTGGGCAGGTACGTCAGCCGGTACGCCGGGTCACGCTGCCACGCCTCGAGCTCGGTCCGGTAGCCCAGCTCGTCCGAGAACGAGCAGCCGTTGAGGAGCACGGTCCTGCGCGGCTTGCCCCGCGCCATCGTCTCGCGGATCATCGAGATGAACGGGGCGATCCCGGTTCCCGTCGACACGTACAGGTGCGTCCGCCGGTCGTCGGGCTCGAGCATGAACTTGCCCTTGGGCCCGATCATCCGCATCCGGTGGCCGACGGGCAGCCGCCACAGCGCGGTGGTGAACCGGATGATCGGCACGTGGCGCACGAAGAACTCGTAGCCCTCGGTGTTCGCGGTGGACGGTCCGGATGCGACCGAGTACGGCCGCTGGAGGATCCGCCCCTCGGTCACCACGCCCGTGGTCATGTACTGGCCGGGCTCGAACGGGGTGGCCGGTCCGTCGAACTTGACCCAGAACGAAGCGAGGTCATGGGTCAGGTCCTCGCGCCGGATCAGCGTGGCGTTGTAGGCCTCGGCGTCCGGCTCGATGACACGGGTGTCCAGAACGGGTTGGGTCACGGATCGGGCTCCTGGTGGATCGCGTGCGGCCGCGTGGCTGCCGGGACGGCGACCTGGCACGAGTGTACCGCCGGGGCCCGGTCGACCGGCCCGACGCCCGGCGCAGCGGCCCGAAGCGGCCCGTGGCGCGGTGAACCGGCCAGATACGCTCGGTCCGCTGCGCGACGCCGAACGGCCCGTTTCCCGGGGCGCATCGGCCCCTGCCGCCGCATCCCGATCGCAACCCGGACCCGACGGGGCAGCGGCGTACAATCGCCGGGTCCCGATGAGGTGAATGCGCGGGCTGCGTCTCCCCCGGTGCCCGCCCCCGCCAGCAAGGAGCCAATCCACGATGGCCCACAGCCCGACCACGACCGCCGAACGTCCGCACGCCGCCGCCAAGCGCTACATCTACGCCTGGGGCGCCGGCACCGCCGAGGGGCACGGCCGGATGAAAGACCTGCTCGGTGGCAAGGGGGCGGGCCTGGCGGAGATGACGCTCGCGGGCCTGCCGACACCGCCCGGGTTCACCATCACCACCGAAGCCTGCAACGACTACTTCGCCAACGGCAGGCAGCTGCCCGCCGGGCTGTGGGACGACGTGCTCGCGGCGATGAACGAGGTCGAGCAGCGGTCGGGCAAGGGCTTCGGCGATCCGGGCAACCCGCTCCTGGTGTCGGTCCGCTCGGGTGCCAAGTTCTCGATGCCCGGGATGATGGACACCGTGCTCAACCTGGGCCTCAACGAGCAGACCCTGCAGGGCCTGATCGCGCTGACGGGCAATGAGCGGTTCGGCTGGGATGCGTACCGCCGGTTCATCGCGATGTTCGGCCGGATCGTGATGGGCGTCGACGGCGCGAGCTTCGACGAGCCGCTCGAGGCGGCCAAGGAGCGCCACGGTCACGACGCCAAGGACACCGACCTCACGGTCGATGATCTCAGGGGCCTGGTCGAGGCCTACCGGGCCGTGGTCCGCGCGGCCACCGGCCGCGAGTTCCCGACCGATCCCTACGAGCAGCTCGACCTGGCGATCAAGGCCGTGTTCGCGTCCTGGTTCGGCAAGCGCGCCAACGACTACCGCAACAGCCAGAAGATCCCGCACGACCTGGGCACGGCCGTCAACGTCGTGACCATGGTGTTCGGCAACATGGGCGATGACTCGGGGACCGGCGTCGCCTTCACCCGGGACCCGAACACCGGCGAGAACACGCTCTACGGCGAATACCTCACCAACGCCCAGGGCGAGGACGTCGTCGCGGGCATCCGGACCGCGCCCAAGATCGCCCAGATGGCCCAGGACATGCCCGCGGTCTACGCCGAGTTCCAGCGGATCGGCACGCAGCTCGAGCAGCACTACCGCAACGTCCAGGATCTCGAGTTCACGATCGAGCGCGGACGCCTGTACATGCTCCAGACGCGGGACGCGAAGCGAACCGCCGCTGCGGCCGTGAAGATCGCCGTGGACATGGTGGCCGAGGGCCTCATCTCGAAGGAGGAGGCCGTCGCCCGGATCGAGCCCGCGCAGGTCGACCAGCTGCTGCGCGACACGTTCGATCCCGCGGCGCTCAAGGACGCGACCAAGATTGTCAACGGGCTCAACGCCTCGCCTGGCGCCGCGGTCGGTCGAGCCGTGTTCGACGCCGACGATGCGGTCGCCTGGGCCGAGCGCGGGGAGAAGGTCATCCTCGTCCGGATCGAGACGTCGCCCGACGACTTCCACGGCATGGCGATCAGCCAGGGCATCATCACGGCCCGCGGCGGCGCGACGTCGCACGCGGCCGTCGTGGCGCGCCAGATCGGCAAGCCGTGCGTCGCCGGCTCGGCCGATCTCATGGTCGACTACGCGGGCAAGCAGGCCCACTGCAACGTGACCGGGATCGAGTTCAAGGAGGGCGACTGGGTCAGCCTCGACGGCTCGAGCGGGGCGCTCTACCTGGGCGCGCTGCCGACCGTCTCGGCGCGCTTCGAGGACCAGCCCGAGCTGCAGCAGATCCTGCGCTGGGCCGATGGGATCCGGCGCATGGGCGTGTGGGCCAACGCCGACAAGCCCGAGGAGGCCGCGCAGGCCCTGGGCTACGGTGCCCAGGGCATCGGGCTGTGCCGCACCGAGCACATGTTCCGCGAGGGCGACCGGCTGGAGATCGTCCGCGGCGCGATCCTGGTGGCCAACGCCGCCACCCGGGCCAAGGCACGGGCGGCCGCGGGCGACGCGTTGAGCGCCGATGAGCAGGCGGCGGTGGACGCCTTCGATACCGCGATGGGCAAGCTCGAGCAGCTCCAGCAGGGCGACTTCGAGGGCATCTTCAAGGCGATGGACGGCCTGCCGGTCGTCGTGCGCCTGATCGACCCGCCCCTCCACGAGTTCCTGCCCAACCTCGAGGAGCAGCTGGTCAAGGTGACCCGGGCGGAGGATGCGGGCGGGGCGTCCGACGAGGACCAGGAGCTGCTCGCGACGATCAAGTCGATGCACGAGCAGAACCCGATGCTCGGGCTCCGCGGCTGCCGCCTGGGGCTGATGATCCCGGACTTCGTCAAGATCCAGACCCGGGCCATCCTCAACGCGCAGATCGCGGTCAAGAAGGCCGGCGGCAACCCGATCGCCAAGATCATGATCCCGCTCGTCGGCCACGTGAACGAGCTGGCCGCGACGCGCAAGCTGCTCGAGGCGGAGGCCGAGGCCGTCCGCACGGCCGCCGGCGGTGTCGAGGTGGACTACAAGTTCGGCACCATGATCGAGGTCCCGCGGGGGGCCCTGACCGCCGACGAGATCGCGCGCGAGGCCAGCTTCTTCAGCTTCGGCACCAACGACCTGACGCAGATGACGTTCGGCTACAGCCGTGACGACGCCGAGGGCGGCTTCCTGCTCAAGTACGTGGAGGAGGGGATCCTCCCGGCCAACCCGTTCCAGACCCTGGACGACGCGGTGGCCGGCCTGATGAAGATCGCCGTCGACAAGGGCCGCAGCACCCGGCCCGACATCGAGCTCGGGATCTGCGGCGAGCACGGCGGCGACCCGGAGTCGATCCACAAGTGCGAGCGGATCGGCCTCGACTACGTCTCCTGCTCCCCGTTCCGGGTCCCGGTCGCCCGTCTGGCCGCGGCGCAGGCCGCCCTCAGCGGGGCAGCCGAGCGCGACCGGTAGCGCGCGCCGTCCGCCGGACGGCGGCGAACCGGGCGACCGGCTCCGGTCGTCGTGTTCTGAGCGCCCCGATCAGGGCGCGAGCGACGGCAGCACCCAGTTGATGTTCCAGTTGATCTTGTCGACGAACAGCTGGTCGCTGATCGAGGAGTTGGGCGGCGGGGTCGCGGCGACCACCGGCCCCATGTCGGTGGGCAGCTGGTACAGCATGTCGAACAGCTGCTTGGCGATGGCGGGATCGATGATGAACCGTCGCGTCTCCTGGCCGTCGGCCGTGTCGACCACCGCGTAGACGTACGTCGAGGGGTTGGCGAGCAGCGGCCCGAGGTCGATCACCGCGGTCTGGGTCGCCCCCGTCTCGCCGGCCCCCAGCTGGCGCCAGGGGAAGTCCCGCGGCGCGGTCAGCACGACCGGCAGCGTGTTGGCGACCTGGAGGCTGCGGGTGCTGGGGATGCCGGCGCCCGAGTAGGGGTTCTGGAGCTCGGTGACGATGGTGCGGATCGTGTCCTTCGCCTCGTCCCGGCAGGCCTGGTCGGACGGCGCGCAGCGCAGCGCGAGCCCGCTGCCGAGCGCGACGGAATTGCCGGTGACCGCGAGCGTGAAGTCGCCCAGCTTGAGCGGCCTGGGCGTGGGCGTCGGCGTCGGGCTCGCGTTGCCCGGGGTGGGTGAGGGCGCAAGCGACACGGCGGCGGTCGGGCTCTCGAGCGGGCTCGCGGCGGACGAGGGCACGGACGAGGCCTGGGCCACGATGCTGGGGGCCGGCGTGGCCTTGGGGGCGAACGGGCCCATGCCGGCCGCGAACGCGACCGCGGCCAGGGCGACGGCGGCGATCGCGATCCCGCCCAGGGGCGGGATCCATCCCGGCAGCAGCGGTCCCTGGCTGAGCGTCGCGCGCAGCTGGATGGGCGCCTGCCGTCCGGGCGCGACGTTGACCTGGAACGGCCTCGGCCGCCGCGGTCCGAACGGGAACGGGTCATCCACCCGCACGCCCACCCCGAACCCGGCGCGCTGCTCGGGCGTGATCACCGTCCGCTGGGGGTCCACGGACAGGATCAGCCGTCGGTCCGGGTCGACCGCCGTCACCACGACCTCGACCGGGGCATTGCCCTGGTTCTCGACCGCCACCTCGTGACGCCCGCCGCGGCTGCCGCGCGAGGTCTGGGGCGCGATGTCGGCGCTGACCGCGCTGAACGGCGTGACGGTGACCCGGCCCTCCTCGACGGTCGAGCCGCGGGGGTCGGCCGCCGGGCGGACCCGCACGCCGAACGGCAGCGTGCCGGCGCGTGGCGTCGGGGCTCGTGGCGGCGCGAAGGTGATCGTCGCGGTGCCCTCGGCGCCCGGGAACAGCGACAGGGCGGCCGGGTCGACGAGGACCCAGCCGCTGACGCCCACGACATCGATGTCGAACCGGTCGACGATCGAGCCGGCGTTGCGCACCCGGATGGTGGTCTGGACGTGCGACCCCGGATCGACCGTGAGCTCAACCGGGGCGAGGGTGGCGACGGCGCTCATCAGACGCGCAGTCTACGCGGCCGGCGCGGACCTGCGGAACCGCCGGCGCACTCGAAACGCACGCGAGAAGACGCGCGCGAGAGACGCGCGCGAGGCTTCGTTGCGTCCGCCAGTAGACTGGCGCTCTTGACTTCGGCGCGGGAGGAGCGGGTCGCGTGATCGTGTGCAAGGTCTGCGGGACCGAGAACGAGCAGGGCGCGGCGTTCTGCGGATCGTGTGGATCGTTCCTCGAGTGGAGCGGCGAGGCGGTCGCGCCGGACGAGGCACCGACCACCCCGATCCAGACGGGGCCCGGACCCGTGCCGCCCGTCCCCGCGACGCCGTCGCCCGCCGCCCCGGCGCCCACGGGCTCCGCCGGCGAGCCGGTCACGGGGCCCGGGGCCGCGGGTGCGGGCGAGGCCGGCGACGGCCCGATGCTGATCTGTCCAGCCTGCGGGACTCCCAACGAACCCACCCGGGTCTTCTGCCGCAGCTGCGCCACCGAGCTGGCGCCGACGACCGCGCCGCCACCGGTGCCGCCGGTCGCGCCCCGCAGCCGGTCCGGACCGCCGGTCGCGGTGCTGGGCGGGCTCGCGGCGGTGGTCGTGCTGGGCGTCCTGGCCGCCGTGTTCCTGCTGCCCAAGGGTTCCCCGGTCGGCACCGCGACCGAGGCGCCGCGCCTGTCCGCCTCGCCGCCGGGCAGCGCCGGGCCGTCGGCCTCCCCGGCGGCGAGCGGTGGCGCGGTCACGGCCTCGCCGCCGGTCACCTCGCCGTCGCCCGCGGCATCGTCCAGCCCCGCCGCCTCGGCCCCGCCCCTGACCGGGCAGATCGTGTTCGCCGCGGATCGCAACGGCAACGCGGACCTGTGGATCTGGGACGCCGCCACCGGCAAGCAGCACAAGCTGGTCGGCGGCGCGGGCAGCCAGTGGGACCCGTCCTGGACCGGCGACGGCTCGGCCGTCGTCTACCGCACCGCCAACGGGTTCCGGATGGTCAACGCCGACGGCAGCCCGAGTGCCGTGCCCGACTTCACCCATCACGGTGTCGACCACGATCCCGCCGGGTCCCCGGACGGATCGCTGATCGCGTTCGCGTCCACCCGGCGGTCGAAGGACCAGAACATCTTCACCCGGCCGGTGGCCGACAACTCGGTCCTGACCCAGCTCACCAGGAACCCGGCCAGCGACTCGGATCCCTACTACTCGGCGGACGGAACCACGATCGCGTTCGTGTCGGGTCGGTCGGGCGAGGCGCGCCTGTACCTGATGGACGCCGACGGGAGCCACCAGCGGCCGTTCGACCTCGGCAAGGGCGCCTTCGCGGATCCCGCGTTCTCGCCCGACGGCCAGTGGCTGGCCTTCACGCGCCGGGCCAGCGCCGGCGCCCACGCGGCCCTGTACGTCGTCCGGGTGGATGGCTCTGGCATGCGCGGGATCACGCACGTCAGCGTCAACGAGCACGATCCAACGTGGTCGCCGGACAGCCGCTACATCGCCGTGGCTCGGGGCGAGAAGGGGTCGCCGATCGTCATCGTGGACACGGTCACCGGATCCGACGTGGTCGAGCTGGGCGTGGACGGTGCCACCAACAAGCAGCCCGGCTGGCACTGATGGCGTCCTGACCTCAGGACGATCGGACCCGGTCCGCGCGGGATTACGGGGTGGACCGGGCCGCGGCCGCGGTGGCACCATACGGGAGCCGTCCCGATCTGGACGGCGCGAGGGTGGAGACCGCCATTGCGAGACGGACAAGGTCCGACTCGAACGGGGCGGGGGCCCGACCAGGCACCTGTACCGCTCGTCGTCCCGGCGAAGATCCGCGTCCCGGCGCCGGAGGCGCTGCCGCGCGCCCGTCTCGAGGCCCGCCTCGCCGAGGCCTGGCGCCACCGCCTCACGCTGGTGGTCGCCCCCGCCGGCTCGGGCAAGACCACGCTGGTCGCGCGGTTCGCGGCCGAGGCGGACGCACCGGTCGGCTGGTACCGGGCCGAGACCTGGGACGCGGACGAGGCCTCGTTCGTCCGCCACGTCGAGGCGGCGCTGGTCGGCGCGATGCCCGGACTGACCGGTCGCTGGTCCACGGTGGAGGACGTCGCCAAGGCGCTCGATACCCGTCCGGCGCCGGCCGCGGCGCTGGTCATCGACGACGGGCACGCGCTGGAGGGCACGGCCGCCGAGGCCGCCCTGGGCCGGCTGGTCGACTACGCCCCCCCGTGGCTGGCGATCGTGGTCGCGGGCCGGATGCCGCCCTCGATCAACCTGCCCAGGCTGCGCGTCTCGGGCGAGCTCCTGGAGCTGGGCCAGGACGACCTCCGCTTCCGGGCGTGGGAGGTGGAGCAGCTGTTCCGCGACGTGTACCACGACCCGGTGCCGCCGGCCGACCTGGCGGTGCTGGCGCGGCGGACGGAAGGCTGGGCGGCAGGCCTCCAGCTGTTCCACCTGGCCACCCGCGGCCGGTCCGTTGAGGAGCGACGACGGGTGCTCGGCGGCCCGGGCTCCAGCGGGCGGCTCCTCCGCGAGTACCTTGCCCAGAACGTCCTGTCTGGGCTGCCCGAGGACCTGCGGCAGTTCCTGCTCCAGACCTGCGTCCTGGGCCGCCTGTCGGGCTCGCTGTGCGACCGCCTGCTGGAAACCACCGGCAGCGGCGCCCTGCTCGACGAGCTGGCCCGGCGGAGCGTGTTCACCGTCCCGGTCGAGGATGCCGAGGATGCCTACCGCTATCACGAGGTGCTGCGCCAGCACCTCGACCGGATGCTGGTCGAGGCGTGTGGCGAGGCCGAGGCACGCGCCCGTCACGCGCGCGCCGGCCGGCTGCTGGAGGCCGAGGGTGCGCTGTCCGAGGCGCTGCGCGCCTACTGTCGTGCGGAGGACTGGGATGCCGTGCGGCTCCTGCTGGGCGGGCAGGGCGAGCGCCTCGCCGAGACGGCCCGCACCGGCTGGGTGGACGCCGTCCCGCCGGCGATCGAGCGCCACGATCCATGGGTCACCCTGGCGGCCGCCCGGCGGGCCCGGAACGAAGGGCGCTGGCAGGCGGCGCTGGACGGCTACCTGCGTGCCGAATCGATGTTCGGACCGTCGCGCGCGGCCGACGCGCCCCGGCGCGAGCGCCTCGCGGTCGCCGCCTGGATGGACCCGGCGGCGCTGCAGCCCCCGGACGCTGCCGGGACGCTGCGCGCCGGGCTGGTCCGGGAGCCGGCCGGCGCCGCTCGCGACGCGTCCCGCCTCGACGACCGGGCCGCCCCGGTGGTCCGCGCGCTCCTAGCCCTCGCCGGTGGGGAGGTCGCGGTGGCGCGGCGGCAGCTGGCGGCCATCGCCGAGGCGGGCGACGCGGGACCGGGGGCCGGAGCGGTGGCCAGGCTGGGCGCCGTCGTTGCCGGTCGCCTGGCCGGCGACGCCTGGGACGCCCGTGCGCTGGACCAGGCGGTCGAGGCGGCCGAGCGCGCGGGCTGGCCGTGGCTGGCGCGATTCGGGCGGGCGCTCGGGACGCGCCTGGGCGGCGCCATGGACCCTTCGGGCGCGGACGGGACCGCCGGTGGGAGCCGGGACCCGGGACACTCGCCGGGCGACGCCGGGCAGGACCCGTGGGCGCCGGCGCTGCTGCTGCTCGCCGAGGCGTGGGCAGACACGAACGACCCGGAGCGTCGGCTGGTGGCGGCCGAGGGCGCGGCCACGGCCTTCCGCAGGCTCGGGTCGGGGGTCCTAGAGGCATGGGCGAGGGGGGTCGCGGCGATGGCGTCGGCCAGCCTCGGGTCGCAGGACGCAGCGGACGCGGCACTGGTGGCGGAGTCGGCGGGGCGCACGGCGGGCACGCAGGGTCCCCGGATGCTCGCCTATGCCGCGCTGGCGGAGGCCGACGACGCGCGCAGCGACGAGTACGCGCTGATGGCCGAGGCGATCAGCGCCGACCTCGGCCTGGCGCTGCCCAGGCCATCGGGCGCCGCGCGGGCCGGGGAGGGCCTCCGCGTGGACGGCGCCGGGGTGCCGGACGCGACCGGGGCCGCTCAGGATTCGGCGGGCCCCAGGGCGCGGATCCGGACGCTGGGCGGCTTCGCGCTCGAGGTGGCCGGCCGTCCGATCCCGCTCGACGGCGCCAAGCCGCGCGTCCGGACGCTCCTGCGGCTGCTCGCAGTCCATGCCGGGGCACCGGTCCATCGCGAGGTGCTCCAGGACGCGCTGTGGCCGGATGCCGATGCCATCGCGGGGGCGCGCAGCCTCCACGTCGCGCTGTCGGCGCTCCGGCGCCTGCTGGACGAGGTCGCGGGACCGATCGGGGGCGACCTGGTCGAGCGCGACGGCGACGCCTATCGACTGGCGATCCCCTCCGACGCCGTCGACGTCGGGCGGTTCGATCGCGCCATCGCCGACGCCCGGGCCGCGCGGTCCCGGGGCGAGATGGCGGGTGAGGCGCTCGCCCAGGCCGTCGAGCTGTACGGCGGCGACCTGCTGCCCGAGGAAGGACCGGCCGAATGGGTCGTGGCCCGGCGCGACCACTACCGCGAGGCGGCGGTCGAGGCCGCACGAGGCCTGGCGGAGGCGTCGCTCCTTGCGGGCGACTCCGCGACGGCGGTCCGTGCCTGCCGCTTCGGGCTCGAGCTCGACCGCTACCAGGACGCCCTGTGGCGGGTGCTGATCGAGGCGCGCGAGCGGGCCGGGGATCCCGGCGCGGCATCCCGCGATCGGCGCGAGTATGCGGCGGTGCTCGAGGGACTGGGCGTTGCCAGCGGGGTGCCCGCGATCGCCTCCTGAGGGCGACGGGGGCTACCCGGCCGCCGGTCGGTCGAGCAGGCTCCGCAGGCCCGCGTTCGGGTCATCCACCTCCGGACCGTGCGAGAACAGGACCCGCTCGACTCCCAGGCTCGCCACCCGGAGCAGCGAGGCTCGCGCCTGGACGGGATCGTCGGTGAAGGCTCGCGGCCCCGGGCTCACCTTGCCGTTCGTGCTGCCCGCCACGTCACCGACGATGACCACCGAGCCTTGTTCGTGCAGCAGGCTGACGTGACCGGGCGTATGACCGGGCGTCTCGAGCACGAGCAGGTCTCCCACCCGATCGCCGTCCACGAGCGCGCCGATCGGTCGGTCGCCCCCGGCCTCGATCCGGTCCACCTCGCGCGCGCCGGCCCACACGCGAGCCCTCGCGGCCCTGGTCGCGCACGTCGCGAGGCCCCCCGCGTGATCGATATGCCCGTGGGTGAGCACGATGTCGGTGATGTCCGGCCAGTCCGCGCCGAGACGCCGCAACGCCGCCTCGACGAGGTCGGCCGTGCCCGGCGGCAGGGTGTCGATCAGGATCAGGCGGTCTCGCCCCCGGACGATGAAGCAGCGCACGTCGAAGGTCACCTGACCCGGCCCGAGCACCCCCTCGGGGACCGTCACCCGGGTCGCGACCGCTTCGACGACGGGTCGGGCCGATCCGGTCATCGAGCGGTCGTCCCGGCCCCGGATCGCATCCCCCTCAGCCCTTCCTGAAGAACTCGATCTCCGAGATCGAGACGGGTGTCCCATCGGGCCCGCTGGTCGAGGTCACCCTCACGGTCACCGTGTCCACCCCCGACGCGCCGAGGTCGAACGTCTGGGGGTCCTTGACGTCCTGGAGGGTGAGCGTGGTCGATGTCCCGTCGGAGTAGTCGAGCTCGATGGTCGCGGGACGGCGCATGTCGACGAACGTGTCGGGGTTGCCGACGTGGAAGATGACCGCCCCGAGGTCGATCGGCTCCTTGAACCTGATGGCGAGCGTGGGCGATCCGCTGCTCGCCTGCCAGTCGGTGTTCACGAACCCGTCGAGCGCCTTGCGCCCTTCATGGCCCTTGACCTCGCTGCTCGCGGTGACATCGCCCGGGTCGGGATGGACGATGGTCAGCGGCGGGTTGATGAAGCGCTGGATGCGCTCGACGAGGCCCGGGATGCCGCCACTCATGGCCTCGCTCACGTACTTCTGCCACGACGGGATCCCGATGTAGCCGAAGACGCCGATCAGGACCACCACGCCCAGTGCGGCAACCATCAGGTTCTGGACCTTCATGAGCTGGCGCACGCCGCTCCTGATCCCCCCGCCGGGCGACCCCGGCTTCATGGTGCCGACCCGCTCGCCGGCCGCGTACTGCCTGGCGGGCCTGGGTTGCCGAAGGAAGATCCGGCGCCACCATGGAAGGCGCTTCTCGGCGACGACCTGGGCCGTCACGAGGCTGTTGCCGCACCGGCGACAGAACTTGCGGGTCGGATCGTTGGCCTCGCCGCAGCTCGCGCAGATCCGGTCGCCGGGCTGGGCGACGCGCTGCTCGACGCTCGCCACGGGCCTGGGGCGAGCCACGACCTGCGCGGTGGGAAGGCGCGACGCCGGCTGGTCGGCGGCGGGCGAGGAGGTCGCCATCGAGGGCGCCGCCGATCCGGCGAGTGCGGCGTCCGGCCGGCGGACGGGGGGCTGCGCGGCCGGGGCGACCGGCGGGCGGGCCGCAGGCTGGACCGGCTGCCGGGGCGCCGGTGGCGATGCTGCGCCGGGCGGTCGGGCGGCCGGCTGCGTCGACAGCCAGGCGGGCGGTGTCGGCGAGGCCGTCGGCGGCGGGCTGACGGTCGGCAGCGGGGTCACCGGCGGCGGCATCATGGGCGGCGGTGCCGGCACGCCCGGGGTCACGGGTGCGGGGCCGACGGGCTCGACGGGTCCGGCCGTGATTCCCAGGGAGCCCAGGATGCTCGAGGCGCGGCGGGACGGGCCACCGCGTCGGGCCGCGGGCGGCGGCGGAGGCGCCGGCTCGGGCGCGGGTGCGGGCGCCGGCTCGAGCTCAGCCGCGGCGACTGGCTCCGGCTCGGGTTCCGGTTCGGGCTCGGCCGCGATGACTGGCTCCGGCTCGGGTTCCGGTTCGGGCTCGGCCGCGGGCTCGGGAACCGGTATCGGCTCGGGCGCGGGTTCGGAGGCGGGTTCGGGTTCCGGCACCGGCACAGGCTCGGGCTCGGGCGGGGGAGCAGGCGCCGGCTCGGGCGCAGGTTCGGGCTCGGGCTCGGGGATCGGCTCCGGTTCCGCCTCGGGCGCGGCCTCGGCGACTGGTTCGGGCTCGGGTTCGCGCTCGGGCTCGGGCTCGGGTTCCGGTTCCGGTTCGCGTTCGGGTTCGGGCTGAGGTTCGCGTTCGCGCTCGGGCGCGGGTTCGGGTTCCGGCACCGGCACAGGCTCGGGCTCGGGCGGGGGAGCAGGCGCCGGCTCGGGCGCAGGTTCCGGCGCTGGTTCGGGCTCGGGTTCGGGCTCGGGGATCGGCTCCGGTTCCGCCTCGGGCGCGGCCTCGGCGACTGGTTCGGGCTCGGGCGCAGGTTCCGGCGCTGGTTCGGGCTCGGGGATCGGCTCCGGTTCCGCCTCGGGCTCGGCCTCGGCGACTGGTTCGGGCTCGGCCTCGGCGACTGGTTCGGGCTCGGGTTCCGGCACCGGCACAGGCTCGGGCTGAGGCTCGGGTTCGGGCTCGGGCGGGGGAGCGGGCGCCGGCGCGGGTGCGGGTTCCGGCGCAGGCTCGGGCTCGGGCGGGGGAGCAGGCGCCGGCTCGGGAGCGGGCTCAGGTTCCGGAGCCGGCTCCGGCTCGATCACGACCACGCGGTCCGACGCAGACCAGCCGCTGGCGGACCTCGTTTCGGCCGGCGGAACGGCCGTCGTGCCGTCTGGCGGCGCCGCCGCGTCGCCCTCGCGCTTGCCGACCCACTCCAGGAACTGCCCGCAGTTCCCGCAGAACGCGTCCGTATCCTCGTTCTTGGTGCCGCAATTGCCGCAGATGATCACGCACGCTCTCCCCGGGTCCTGCGAGGGTCGCGCAGAGGATAGACGGATCGAGGCGGCCTCGGGAGGTCGTGCTCCCCGTCGGTCACCCCTTTGCTGCCCCGGCGCCCTTGACGATCTCGATCCGGTGCAGGACGTGGGCCGGCTTCGCGGCCGAGACGAGCGCGTCCAGGCGGCCGGCATCGATCGACTTGGGATCCGGGACGGTCACCCGGACCACGACCAGCGGGTCGGGCGATCCGGGCAGCTCCCCGCCGGGATCCACGGACCATCCCGTGGCCCCGTTCTCGACGATCTCCACGGTGCCTCCCGTCTGGATCTCGACCTGCCCGGCGAGACCGGCCGCCGTGCCGCGCATGCGGTACAGCTCGGCCGCGCGCGCCACGATCTCGCGCCGCCGCGCATCCTCCCACCCGTCGTCCAGCACGATCCCGACCCAGCCGGCCAGCCAGTCCAGGAAGTCGTCCGGCGTCAACGCCGGGTCGAGATAGGTGTCGAAGTTGTCGATCGTGACCAGCACCGGCGCGAGGACCTCGTCCAGGCCCGACAGGAAGCGCTGGGCGAAGTCGTCGTCCTGGTACAGGGCCGGGAGCGTGGGCCCCAGCGGGTGGGGCGTCTGCAGCCCGGGCACGAGGCCGCGCATCAGGCGCCCTCGACCAGGACCTGGTGCTCGTAGCTGAACACCAGCGCGTGGGTCTCGAGCTCCAGACGCTGGGTCTGCTGGCCGCGCTGCCCGGTCACGGGGTCGGCCCCGAACAGGCGGGCGTCCTCGACCAGCTCCGTGCCGCGCAGGCCCTGGAGCACCGAGTACACCTCGCCCACGTTCACCGGGCGCCCGAACGGCCAGCCCGTGCCGTCGGGACCGCCCGTGATCGGGTGGAAGTACGTCGTACAGCGCCTGGAGCGCGTCCTCCTGGAGCCGGGTCGGGATTGATCCGCGACCGGGCACGCAGGCGGGCGACGACGGTGATCCCGCGGTACACGGGCGGCTCCACCAGCGCGCGCGTCCCGATGACCCGGCTCTCCTCGAGGTGATCGGTGATCTTCTGCAGCGTGTCGGGGCTGGGGACCAGCTGGTCGAACCGCAGCCGGCCCGGCTCGGAGACCGCGGACGGCACGATCAGCACCCGGACCGACCCGGCGTCGGCGCCATCGCCCGCGGCGACCGCGCGCACCCGGGCGACCTCGGGCGCGGCCTCGCGGGCCAGCTGCTCGTAGTCCTCGGTGGTCACCGCCCGGCTCGCGTGCGCGGAGCCGGATCGGCCCCCGGAGCTTGGCGTTCTCGATGTCCTCGCCGTCCACGCCGCCCTGCGCCGGGCGCCGGTTCTCGACCCGCGACACGAACGGGATCGACGACTTCAGGACGCTGATCGCGCGCGGGGACACGTTGCCGCGCCGGCCGCCGCCGATGCGGTACTCGCGGACCCGGAGGTGGCGCGCCCTTGGGCGGCACGGCGCCATAGCCGCGCAGGGCGCCGTCGGCCTGGCGCACGGCGGGTCCGAAGCCGCACCTCGCCGGAGGACAGGTCGAGGCTGAAGTGATGGTCGTCCGGACCGCTGTTCGCGAAGTCCGCCACGTACGTCCATTCGTCCCAGCCCTCGGCGCCGCTGACCTCGAGCACGGGGTCCTCGTCGCCGGGCACGACCGGTCCGCGCCGCAGCGTGAACCGCTGGCCGGGCACGCCCTCGGAGATGCCCACCTCCTCCCCGGTCACCAGGTCGGCGTTGCACCGCGTCCGACCGTGCCGCCGATCGTGATCACGGACAGGCCGCTTGATGTTGGGCGAGGCGCTGTAGACGGGCTGGCCCTCGCCCAGCTCGGTGACCCGGCCCGGAGCCATCCGGCCCGCTGCTTGGCGATCAGCGAGGCGACGTGGGAGCGGGGAACGTGGATCACGACGTCGCCGTCGCGGTTGAGCCCGCCGGTGGTGTCCGAGTCGACCTCGCACGGCTCCCAGTCGTCGCCCGTCCAGGCCTCCCAGGCCAGCGGCGGGTTGGTGGGGTCGACGCCGACGCCGTCGATGTCGGCCTGGAACCGGAGGCGGACGCGCGTTGGACGGCACGGCCTCGGGCAGCCCGAGTAGCAGGGCGTCGCCCGGCGCCGGGACCTTCTGGAAGCAGAACACCTCGGTTCCCTTCTCGAGGGCCGCGGAGTGGTCGCGCAGCGTCTTGCCGTCGATCATCGAGCCAAGGTGGGCGAGCGAGCTCGGGACGATCGGCAGGTCCTCGGCGGTGGTGAACACGATCGCCTCCGACGTGTCGGTGCGGAGCGTGGCGACCTGCGTCCCGGCGGCGATCGTGACCACGTCCGGCTGGGGACCGGACAGCCAGAACGTGACCGCCGTGCGCGCGGCCGTCGGCGGGTAGAGGGTGACGCCGATGAGGTCGAGGAACTTGATGTAGTGGCGGTCCGGGACGCGGTTGAGCCGGTACACGAGCTGGTCGGTCATGAAGGCGAACAGTCTCGATCAGGGTCACGCCCGGGTCGGACACGTTGTGGTCGGTCCACTCCGGGCAGCGCTGCTGGACGAGCCGCTTGGCGTCGTCGACGAGGTCCTGGAAGCGGCGGTCGTCGAGATTGGGGACCGGCAGGGCCATGGTCAGTCTCCTCTCGCGGGATCACGTAGAACGGGAATACCAGGTTGCGGCGGTCGTTGGTCTCGCGGATCGAGTACCGGACGTCGATGTACATCACGCTGGCATCGCGGGCGTCGAACGACACCAGCACGTCCTCGACGTCGATCCGCGGCTCCCATCGTCGGAGCGCGCCCTTGACCTCGGCCCCGATCGCCGACGCCGTGGTGCCGTCCGCCGACGCGAACACGTAGTCGTGGATCTGCGCAGCCGAACTCGGGCCGCATCGGGCGCTCGCCCGGGGCGGTGCCGATGATCAGCCGGATCGCCTCCTCGATCTCGCGCTCGCGGCTGACCAGCGCGATCCCGCCGGTGGCGTCGGTCCGCAGCGGGAACGCCCAGCCACGACCGATGAACTCCTCGCTCATGCCGGCCTCCTCACGCCACGGTCACGTTGCTGACGGTCGCGACGGGCTGCCCTGGAACCTGCGCGCACATCGACACCTGCGAGCTCGAGGTGGCCACCGGCTTGCCGCCCGCGGTCACGGTCGGGCTGCCGCTCATCACGGTTCCCTGCTGGGTGTTGGGCAGCAGGAACGGGTCGGATGGGTGGAGGCCGACGTGGGGCGGGGTGTTGAACCCCGACGACCCGACGACCGCGACCGCCTTGCCGCCGATGGTCACGGTCGGTGCCAGGCCCTGGAGCAGAGGCGCCGAGAACGGCAGCGGGCCGGGGGACGGCTGCGGGGCTCCCGATGCCGGGTTGGGCACCTGGTGGATCGAGCACTGGCCCTGGATCTTGTCGCCCATGACGAGGGGTTGTGCCATGTCCTGCTTCCTAGTTGAGGGCGACCGTGGTGCCCTTGATCGACGTCTGCCCGCCGGACGCCTCGATGTCGATCGACTTCTGGGCCGTCAGCTTCATCGCGCCGCCGGCCTTGATCTCGACGTCGCCCCTGGCATCGATGACGACCTTGTCCTCGGAGCTGATCGAGATGGTCTTGTTGGTCTGGTCGAGCGTGACCATGACAACCCCGCTCTCGGTCATGATGTTGATCTGCGATGCGCTGCTCGACTCTGTGAAGCTGATCTCGTGGCCCGTGCGCGACATGAAGCCGCAGTAGGTCACCTTGCCGGCATCGAGGTCCGTGCCGTAGTCGAGCGGGATCTTGTCCTTGCCGTTCCACAGGCCCCCCAGCACGAGCGGGTAGCTGATGTCCCCGTGCTCGAACGCGACCAGCACCTCGTCGCCCACCTGGGGCAGCCACACGATCCCGTAGTCGGGGCCGGCGCCGGGCGCCATCACCCGCGCCCAGAACGACTCGGCGTCATCGCTCAGCCAGGGGTACTTGACCTTGACCCGGCCGAGCTTGTCCGGGTCGTTGTTGTCGGTGACGACCCCGATCGCGACCCCGAAGAAGCGCTCGTGGCCGCCGCCCATCCCCTGGGACACCAGCCCCAGGATCGACCGGTCCTGGCGGCCCGAGAACTCGAGCGCCGTGCGGTAGGTGCCGTGGGCGAACTCGTGGCGCGACCCGGTGATCACCCACTTGCCCTCGAGGGCCGGGTCGATGCCGCTCACGCTCACGGCGGTTCCCGCCTTGAGCGCCGGCGAGCCCACCGCGACGGCGGTCGCCTCGAACGCGGCGCTGCCCACCTGCTGCGCGCGGGCCTTCGCCAGCTCGTCGGCGGGCTCCTGCATTCCGACCGGATGGTCGGCCACGGTCATCGTCCCGCCGCCGACCTTGGCCGCGAGGTCGGCCGGCGTCATCGACACCTCGGCGTTGGTTGCCGCCACGTCGGCCTGGCCGATGACCGCCTCCTTCGCGGTCACGTCCCAGCCCCTGACCTTGACCTCGCTGACCTGCGCGACCGCGCTCATCCGCGCCCGGAACTCGAGCAGGTTGCTCTCCCACACCAGCTGCACCGGGTCCTCGCTCGAGAAGTCGCCCTGGCCTGGGGCGTCCGACGACTCGACCGGCTTCTTGAACCGCAGCGTCTCGTCGTCCACCCGGCAGTCGAAGCCGATCCGGCGCGCCAGGCCGTACAGGAAGTCCAGGTCGGACTGGTTGGCCTGGATGAGGTGCTCCACGGTGCCGCCGGAGTCGTCCACGTCGGCGCTCAGGCCGGCGTCGCTCGCGATCCGGGACGCGACGTCCGAGTACTTCACGTTCTGGAAGGTCGCGGTCTTGCGGCCCGCCGCGAGGCGGTGCGACCTGTCGAAGCCGCGGGCCACCGCGCGCGTCCCCAGCGCGTCGTACTCGGTCTCGATCGAGGTCACCTCGCCGGTGATCAGCACCTCCGGCGTGTCGCCGCTGAGCGACGTCGTGGAGATGGCGACCTTGGTACCGATCTCGAGGCCCGCCCGCCCAGGGTGTCCCGGTCCGGGTCGCGGAACACGAGCGCGAACATGTCGGGCATCGCGAGCCGGTCGACGACCAGCACGCTCTCGAGCAGGCCGTCGATGTCGGCCACGAGCTCCGATCCGTCGATCTCGACGGTTCGCTGGCTGGAGGCGGTCGGCGCGGGCATCGCGCGGCCTCAGGAGTTCCGCGCCGCGTCCGCGCGGCTGGGGATCAGGAGCGCGGTGCCGGCCGGCAGCCGCAGCGGATCGTCGATGCCGTTGAGCTCGGCGATGGCTCGCCAGTAGGCGGGCTTGCCCAACTCCTGGTAGGCGACCGACTGGAGCGTGTCGCCCTCGATCATCGTATGCGTCCGCCGGCTGTTGGCTGCGTGCGACGTCGGGTTCTGGGCCCCGATCGGATCGGGCTGGCCCTCGAGCGTGATGTCGACCTTGGCCTGGACGGGCGTGCCGTCGGTGCGGAACACGGTGTAGTTGACGATCACGCTCTTGAGGTAGCCGCTGAAGTCGTCGAGCTGCTTGTTGCCCCACACGAACTTGACCAGCGGGGGGCACGGCGAGTTGCCCGGACGAAGCGAGTCCTCGGTCGCCTTGGTCCAGCTCAGGAGAGTCGAGATCTTGGGGGTGACGTCGCCCTTCGCCGACGCGAAGTCGTCGAAGAACAGCTGGGCCGTGAGGCTCATGGCGTTGGTGCCGGCGAACTCGGCCGTGCCGCCGTGCTTGCTCTTGGTCCGGTAGCGGGTGACGTTGAGGGTCTGGGTCAGGCGGTACTCGGTGGGGTTGAACATGCACTCGATGGGGCCCGCGTCCCGGGGCTGGTTGGAGCCCACGCAGACGAGCTTGGCCTTGTCGGGCTTGGTCAGCCCGAGCGCCGCCCCGACCGCCGATGCCGCCGATCCGACCGCGTCCATGACCATCGCGGCGCCCTCAGAACCCGATGCTCACGTTGGCCGACACGGACAGGGCGCCGGCCAGCAGGCCGCCCAGGGCGCCCAGGCCGATGATCTCCTGGTAGGTGAGCTCCAGGGTCTCGGTGGCGACGTTGTTGCTCATGATGTCGAGGTTCGGCCCGGTCCACTTCACGGGCACCACGCCCGACAGGTTCCAGGTCGTGATCTCGTCCCCGGCCATGGTCATCGCGGTGATGGCCATGGTCTGGGGCACGACCTTGATCATGTTGCTCTGGAGCCAGAACATGAGCAGCTCGGAGGTCGAGTCGACCGGCCGGCTGAGGCGCAGGTTGGTGTACTTGCAGGGGCCCAGGATCTTGTGGGTGAAGCCGTTGATCCCGCCCTCGCGGTACTCGGTGACCTGGTACTCGAATCCGAGCCCCTCGATCTTGGTCCAGATCCCGAGCGGGACGAAGCCGTCGATCGTGCACTTGTAGACCACGTTGAGTGCGGGATCGCCCATCGCGTCCTCCTAGAAGGCGTCAAAGGTGAGGCCCCGGGCCTCGCGCTCGTGGATGACCTCTGCCCGGAGCCGGCCCCGGATGCGGCCGAACAGCGCCTGGGCGAGCTCGTCCAGCTCGCTGTCCGACTGGCCCTCCTCGGCGGGCGCGGCCGGCGCGGCGCCGTCTACGCGCTGCACGACCGGGACGGCTGTCAAGCCGGGGAGCCCGGACGCCCCCGAGTCAGGAATGGCCTGGACGGTGGGCACGGGCGCCGGGGCCGGCGTGGCGGTCGAGCCCGCGCTCGGCGTGCCGGCTCCTCCCGGCCCCTGCCCGGCGCCCGCGCTCCGGGCGAGGGTCATCGCCGGCGTGGCCGTCGTCGCGGGAGCCTGGCTGCCCGATCGCCCGGTCCACGCCGCGGTGGCACCGGAGCGCGCGATGACGGCGCCCGAGCCGGCATCGAACGGCGACGGGGCAGGCATGGACGTGGCCTGACGCTGTGCCGTCGGTGCCGGCGGCCAGCCGCGATGCCCGGCCGGTCCGGGCTCCGGGGATCCGTCGCGTGGCGGGAACACGATCTCGCGCTCGCCCGCGTCCCGTGGCGGTTCGGGCGCCGGGGACGCCGCGGCCCCGAGCGCGGCGAGCGGGACCGGCTCGGGCTCGGTCCCAGCGGGCGGGCGGCCGGTCGTGGTCACCATGTTGGGGAGGTCGTCGCGGGTCCAGCGGGCGGGAACCGGCGGCGCCAGGGCGGGCCCTGCCTCGCCCGGCGGAAGCGTGCTGCCGACCGGTGCCGCCTGGCGCTGCGCGGTCGGCCGCAGCGGTCGGGCGCCCAGCAGCGGGACGACTGCCGGGGACGTCGGCCGGATCGGTCGCGACGGCGGGGTCCCGGTCGCGGCCGGCGTGCCCGAGTCCGCGGGTTGGGCGGCCGCCTGGTCGGCATCGGAGGTGGCCCGGTCATCGCGCGGTCGGCGCGAGACCGGGAGGACCGGCAGCGCGCGGGGAACCGGCGCGGCCTGACCGGACCCGAACGTCGGCGCACGGGCGGGCGCCGGACGGCCGCCAGGGGCCTCCGGTCCGGATGCGGGCTGGTCGCCTGCGGCCGGCCGTGGCGAGGCGGGTCGCACGGGCGGTCGGGCCTGGACCGCGCTCGCCGGCTGGACGCTGATCGGGGCGCCCAGCCCCGCCCGCCGGGAGGGGCTCGGCGCCGGCGCCGGCAGCGGGCCGGACCGCGCCGCGTCCCGCGAGACGGGCACCGGTCCGGGCGCCGGCGAGCTCGACGCACCGGCGTCCGCCGCCGATGCCCGGGCATCGGCGCTCGGCGCGGACGCGCCGGCGGCCGCACGCGGCGCGGCCTCCGCCCAGCGGCTGACGGTGTGCGGCAGCGGCAGGCTCGATGTCGCGCCAGGTGCGGCCGCTGCCGGGCTGCCCGTCGTCGTGCGCTGCACGCCGGGCCCGCCACCGGCCGACCGCCCCGCGCCGGGCGGGCGGAGCGGCGTGGGCGAGGCGGCCACCCGGGTCAGCGACCGCGCGGGCGGGGTGACGGTGGCCGCGGCCGGGACGGCGGGCAGCGTCCGGACCAGGGCCGTGTCCGGAGCCGGTCCGCCGGCGGACGCCGGCGGGACGCCGGTCGCTGCCGCGGGCTCGGGCTCGAAGGCGGCCACGTCCGCCCAGGCCGCGGGCCCGGACGGGGATGCCGCATGGTGCTGGACGGGACGGGTGGGCAGCGGCGAGGCCGACGTGAGGCTGGGCACGGGGCGCACGTGCGCGACCACCAGCCCCGGTGGCGCGGCCGGCCCGGTCTCGTGGCCCAGCGGCTGCACGATCGGCGGCAGCGGGGTATGGCCGGGGACGTCCGCGAGGAACGAGGCGCTGGACGCCACCACCGGCGGGTCGCCCACGGTCCGCTGGATCGGCGGCAGGGCGGCCCAGGCGCCGGTCGGGCGAGCGGGGGGTGCCGCGTGCCCGGCGAGTGCCGTAGTCGCGGCGGCCTGCGGGGCCGCCGCCGGGTCCGGGACGTGGTCAGCGGCCACCGACGCGGCCGGCCCATCGGACGGCGTGCTGCGGCCGAACGGCCACGGCAGGCGCACGGGGCTCAACCCTCCTCGGACAGGCGCTTGTTGATCCGGCCGATCTCGTCCACGAAGCGCAGCCGCAGCGGGTGCTCGAGGTCGAGGATGGTCGTCCATCGGCCAGTGGAAGTGATAGGCGACGTACGCGACCTCCTCGAACAGCCGGTCAGTCGCGTACGTCACGATTCCCCCAGGCGCTGCTCACCCGCCACGTCGACGGTGAACGCGTGGTTGCACGCGGGGCAGGTCACGGATGCCTGCGTGTGGCCCTCCTGGTTGATCCTGCGGTAGAGGTCCTGGAGGAACGCGAGGTCGGAGGCGAACAGGCCCTCGATGACGCCGGTGTGCACCTGGGACAGGCTGCCCAGCTTGGTGATCACCCGCGACAGCAGCAGGACCGTCAGGTACGCCTCGTTCTCGCGGACCCGCGGGTCGCGTTGGGGAATGATCTCGTCGCGGGCCGTCGCGAGGCGCATGACGCCCTCGCGATGGACCGCCCCGGACCCGTCGACGTAGCCGCGGGGGAGCACGAACGCGTACTCGGTGCGCAACGCATCGGACACGCCGGTGCTCCCTGCGCTCGATCGGGATCTCGGGCAGCGCCGCGGCAGCCATCACCGGCCTAGCCCTTCTCCAGGGTCTCGCAGGCCAGCGTCGCCTCCTCGATCTGGACGCCGCTGGTGGTGGCGCCGCCCTCGGAGAGGCTGAGCTTGGAGATCATCGCGTTGCCGAAGTTGTAGCGCAGGACCTCCTCGCCCACGGTGTTCATCATGATCACCGAGCCGTTGCGGCGGTCCGGGGTGCCCTGCATGACGCTGAGATGCCACTGCCACAGCTCGGTGGCGCCGGTGAGGCCCCGCTTGAGCGTGATCGTGCGGCGTCTTCGGCTTGCCGGGCAGCTTGCCGATGTAGACCTTGCCCTGCTCGGTGACGTACGGGTTGTCGACGATCTCCACCTCGCTCGAGATCCCCGAGACGGAGCTGAAGTTCGCGACGACGCCGACGCCGTCGAGGTCGAGCAGGACGTTTCCTTGCAGGAGCGGGTCGGTCGTGGGCATGCGTCCCTCCGTGGGGTGGCCTGATCAGGTGGCTGGTCGCGGCTCGCGGCTACTCGCTGTCCGGCGAGCCCGGAGAACTGCGCGATCCGGAACACGACGAACTCGGCCGGCTTCACCGGCGCGATCCCGATGTCGACGATCAGCTGGCCCGCGTCGCGGACCTCGGGCGGGTTGTTCTCCTCGTCGCACTTGACGAAGAACGCCTGGTCGGGGGTGGCCCCGAACAGCGCGCCATCGCGCCACACGCCGCAGCAGGAACGCGTTGATCGTCCGCTTGACCCGGCCCCACAGGCGCTGGTCGTTGGGCTCGAACACGACCCACTGGGTGCCTTCGAAGATCGACTCCTCGACGTAGTTGAACAGCCGTCGCACGTTGAGGTAGCGCCACGACGGGTCGCTCGAGATCGTCCGCGCGCCCCAGACCCGGATGCCCCGACCCGGGAACGCCCGGATGCAGTTGATGCCCACGGGGTTGAGCTGGTCGTGCTCGGCCTTGGTGAGGTTGAGCGCGAGCGTGATCGCGCCCGGACCACCTCGTTGGCGGGTGCCTTGTGGACGCCGCGGGTGTCGTCGTTGCGGGCCCAGATCCCGGCCGACGTGGCCGGACGGGGGCACGAACTTCGCCTGGCCGGACGGCGGGTCGAAGACCTTGACCCAGGGCCAGTAGAGCGACGCGTACTTGCTGTCGTAGCCGGCCTTGTCGACCCGCCACTCCTTGACCTGCTGGGCGTTGAGCCCCGGCGGCGCGTCGAGGATGGCGACCCGGTCGCCCATCAGCTCGCAGTGGGCGATCATCGCCAGCTGCACGGCCTGGAGGCCCTCGAGATCGATGATCCCCTGCTCGTACACGGCCATCAGGTCGGGCACGCTGAGCATCGTCACCTCGTCCACCGCCTCGAGGCCGGCGAACCCGGTCCGATCGGCGGAGTTGCCGACATAGTCGTCGGGCGTGACGCGGGCGGGCACGGAGGCGCCGCCGCCGGCCAGCGAGACGGTGCCCGTGGCGGGCGCGGCCAGGCTGCCGCCGACCTCCTCGATGGCGATCACCTTGGACTGGGCCTTGACGACCGTGGCCACGTTCTGCTTGCCCCGGCCGGTGCTCAGGTTGTCGTACGTCTCGACGGGCTTGCCGCCCTGCTTGACGACCAGCTTGAAGCTGCCGTCGGCGGCCTCGGACGGCGCCTCGACCTCGACGCTGATGTCATTCCCCGCGGAGCCCGCCTCGAGCGCGGCGACACGGAACGCCGGCTTGGCCTTGTCGGCTGCGCTGGGCAGCTCGGCGGCCGCGGCCGGCATGACGCCGTCGGCGCCGACGCGCACGACGTAGCACGCCCCGCCGCCGTTCAGGAAGTACCCGTAGACGGCGTGGGCGAGGTAGGAGCTCTCGACGAACTCCCCGAACGTGGACGTGAACTGGCTCCAGTTGGTGACCAGCGTTGGCGCGTTGGCGGGCCCTCGGGCCGCCAGCCCGACGAATGCGGCGACGGCCGTTCCGACGCCCTCGATCGGACGGGACCCGGCCTCCACCTCCTCGACGTAGACGCCGGGTGACAGATAGTTCGGCATGCGTGGCCCTCTCCCGATGGTTGGGATCCCGACCCGCTGACCCTCCCACCCGGCCCCGGACCGGACAAGGCCCGTCAGGGCGCGCGGAAGGGCGGGCGGCGTTGCCCGATCGGGCGTCCACGGGTGCCCCGACGGATGCCCCGCGACCGGCTGGCCGGCGACCCGGCCCGGGGCGACGATCCTCGCGTGATCCACGACGTCGATCAGCTGCTGGAGCGGCTCGTTCGCCGCGACGCGCTCAACGGCTCGGCCGTCGACCTCGTGTTCGACGCGCCCACCAAGGACTGGGTCGCCCGTCGCAGCGGCCCGGCCGTCGACCTCTACCTGTACGACATCCGCGAGGACCTGCAGCGCCGGGTGCCGGCCTGGGAGGACGTCCGCGACACCGACGGGCTGGTCAAGGCCCGGCGACAGCCGCCCCGTCGGTTCCGGCTCGCGTACCTGGTCACCGCCTGGACCCAGCGTTCCGAGGACGAGCACCGGCTGCTGTCGTCGCTGCTCGGCTGCTTCCTGCGCAACCCGATGGTCAAGCCCGCCGACCTCGGCAGCCCGCTCGACGCCGCCGACCTGCCCGTGTACCTCGAGGTCGGGCAGCCGGCCACCCAGGAGCGGTCGCTGGCCGACGTGTGGTCCGCGCTGGGCGGCGAGCTCAAGCCCTCGCTCGACCTGGTCGTGACGGCGCCGATCGTGGTCGACGCGATCACCGCCTTCGGGCCGCCGGTCAAGGCCGGTCCCACGATCGGGATCTCGGGATCGGGCACCGAGCCGGAGGTCGCCAGGGGCCGATCCGTCGCCCGCCCGGACCAGCCGCCGCTCGATCCGCTGCCCGAGGAGACCCTCCCGCACGGCCCCGACAAGGGTCGCACGGGCGTCACGCTGCGGGTGAGCGGCCGTCGCCCATGACCGCCCGCCACGACGTGGTGGCGAAGGCGCCCGCGGTGGACGCCGCCGCTTCCCCGCCGTCGCCGGCAGGGCTCGAGGCCGGGCGCATCCGGGACGCGCGCGATCCGTCGCTCGCCTACCTGTACGCGCGGCTGGGCCTGCTCGAGGAGCGGGTCCGGGCGGCGGTCGATCGCCGGCGCGCCACCGACCCTGATCCCGAGGACCGCTTCCGGGGCCTGTACATCTCGGATCCCCAGGTCGACGCGCTGCTGGCCGGGGCCGCCGGTCCGTGGGTGCCCGACGACGTCGATGCGATCGCTCGCGAGCGCCTGGCGGCGCTCGATGCCGAGGCGGAGGTGGCCGAGCAGGCCGGGACGGTCGTGCGCCTGCGCGCCCTGGGTGCCGCCTTCGGGCTGCTCCCGATCGACCTCGAGCTGCTGCTGATCGCGATTGCGCCCGACCTCGACCCCCGGTTCGAGCGCCTGTTCGGCTACCTGCATGACGACGTCTCGCGCCGGCGCGCGAGCGTGGGGCTCGCGCTCGAGCTGTCCGATCCGACCGGCAGCCCGGGAGCGAGCCCGGCCCGTCACCGGCTGGGCCCCCTCGCCCCCCTGGTGGCGCGCGGCCTGCTGCTGGTGGAGGACGTGGACCGGCCGATGCTCACCCGCTCCCTTCGGGTTCCCGACCGGGTCGCCAGCCACCTCCTGGGTGACGACTCGCCGGACCCCGTGATCGAGGCGCTGCTCGCCGACCTCGTCGAGGTGCCGGGGGAGGACGCGGAGATCCTGGCCCGCGGGCTGGCCTCGGGCGCGCGCCTGGTCTACGTGCTGGAGCAGGCGGGGGCGTCGGGGCGCTCGCTCGCGAGGTCCGCGTTCGCGCGGGCCGGCCGGCCGACGCTGGCGCTCGACCTCGGGCGGCTGGGGGCGGGCGACGATCCGCGCGCGGTCGCGGAGGTCGCCGCCCGCGAGGCCACGCTGCGCGGAGCGGGGTTGGTGGCCGGCCCGGTCGAGGCCCTCACGGAGCGCGGCCCGGCGGCGGTCCGCGCCTTCGCCGAGCTGCCGGTCACGGTCGTCGTGGTCGGCGGCCGGCCCTACGACCCGACCTGGTCGCGCAACGTGCCGCTGGTGCTCGAGGCCCGGGCCCTGGCCATCGATCAGCGCCACGAGCTGTGGCTTGCCTCGCTCGCGGATCGCGCGCCGGCCGCGTTCGACCCGGCCCAGGTGACGCTGGCGTTCCGCCTGGCACCCGAGCAGATCGCGCGCGCGGCCCGGGCCGCCCACCATGCCTCCGCCGCGGCCGGCCGGATGATGACGGTCGAGGACATCGCGTCCGGCGCCCGGGGCCAGAACGCGGCGGGCCTGGAGCGGCTGGCCCGCCGGATCGAGCCCGCCTACGGCTGGGACGACCTGATCCTGCCGGGTGCCGTCGCCGACCACCTGCGCGAGATCACGGCCCGGGCTCGCCACCGGGACCGGGTGATCGGCGAGTGGGGGATCGGCCGCCGGTCCGGCCGCGCGCTGGGGATCACGGCCCTGTTCGCCGGCGACTCCGGGACCGGCAAGACGATGTCGGCCGAGGTGCTTGCCGGGGACCTCGGCTTCGAGCTGTACGTGATCGACCTGTCGACGGTGGTGGACAAGTACATCGGCGAGACCGAGAAGAACCTGGACCGGATCTTCACCGAGGCCGACCGCGTGAACGGGGTGCTCTTGTTCGACGAGGCCGATGCGCTGTTCGGCAAGCGGTCCGAGGTGAAGGATGCGCGCGACCGCTACGCCAACGTCGAGGTCGCCTACCTGCTCCAGCGCATGGAGCTGTTCGACGGCATCGCGATCCTGACCACCAACCTGCGGGCCAACGTGGACGAGGCGTTCACCCGTCGCCTGGACGCGATCGTGGACTTCGCGATGCCCGAGGAGGCGGACCGGCTCGCCCTGTGGCAGCGCAACCTGCCCGACGCGGTGCCCCGGGCGGCCGACATCGACCTCGCCTTCCTCGCCCGCCGGTTCAAGCTCAGCGGCGGCGACATCCGGAACATCTGCGTGGCCGCGGCCTACCTCGCGGCCGCCGGCGACCGGCCGGTCGGCATGTCCGACCTGATCCGGGCGACGGAGCGCGAGTACCGCAAGCTCGGCCGGCTGATGGTCGAGGCCGAGTTCGGCGAGTACTTCCCGCTGATCGCGACCTGACGGGCCGGCGCCCAGGCATCCCGAGGCGGCACGGCCGGCGCGAGCCGAGCGTCAGGCCGGAGCCACCATCTCGCACCGCACGGGGATCCAGACGCCGCCGTCGTCGAGCGTGAACGCGACAGATGCGACCACCCTTCCGTCGGCCGCGTCCGGCGGGTCGAGGTCGATCGGCAGCTGCCAGCCCGGCCCGCCGTCGACGATGCCGTCGGCCGTCCGGCGCGAGACGCTGGGCGTCGAGCCATCGGCCCGGTAGGTCGTCATCACGCTCACGACCCCGCCCAGGCCCACCCGGATCCGGTCGTGGCCGCGGTGCACGAGCCGGAGCCGGCCGCCCTCGTCGACGAGCAGCGCGATGGCCGCCACCGGGTCGCCGGGCTCGTCCAGCACATCCCGGCACGCGGCTCGCAGCCGCTCCCAGGGTCCGTCGAGCGCCGCGTCCACGGGGGCGCTCATGGTCGTCGCCCCGACCTCGATCAGCTCGTACAGACCGTCCGCCGGGACGGTGCCTCCGTGGGGCGCGTCCACCGCGAGCGCGGCGTCGGCCAGCGACGCGATCCGGTCCGCCGCCCCGGCGGCGCCGGCGAACCGGCCCACCGCGGGTCCGTTCGACCGCCAGACCTCGAATTCGACCGCCGGCCGCCAGCGTCACCTGCTCCCGCACGGGCGGCGGCGACACCGACAGCCGGCGGTACACGAGCTCGGTCATCGCAGCAGCTTCAGGCTCCAGGTCTTGTCCGGATAGCGCTGGCGGACGACCTGGAGGACCGGCGCCAGGTGGCGTGGCGCGACGGGATGGGTGTGGTCGGACATGTTGCCCATGATCGTGTCGCTCTCGAACGAGAACGTCCACAGGAGCTGCCAGAACGAGCCCGGCTGGCAGCGGTCGCGGATCGCCTCGATCAGGGTCTTGGAGAACCAGCCCGAGTACTCGTCGTCGTAGGCCTTCATCACCGCCTGGGCGAAGGTGCCCTGCCGGGCGGCGCCCCCGACCATCAGGCCGGCCGACTCGCAGACCGCCGTCGCCGCCGGCGCCCGCTGGGCCTTCTCGTTGTCGTACAGCGCCTTGTGCAGGTCCGCGGCGATCTCCTTCGCGGTCGAGCCGGACTCGTTGTGCGTCTCCGGGATCGCCTCGCCCGTGACGGAGCGGTAGTCCTCGGCCGTCCGCTCGTACTCGTCGGCGAGACCGACCAGGTGCCCGAACTCGTGGGGCGCAACCGTATCCGGCATGACCGGGTACCACTTGTCCGAGTAGGCCCGGTCGGGATCGGCATAGACGCCGGGGTTCGCGTTCTGGGTCACCTTGACCGTGCGCTCGGCGCCCGCCTGGTTCTTGAGGTCGAACAGCACCGGCAGCTCGGTGCCGGCACCGTCGAGCAGCGCGAACCGGTTCCACACGTTCGCGATCTGGGCCTGGAACGTGCCCAGGTTGAAGGGCACGCCCTCGTCCGGCCGGAAGTTGACATCGACGTGGACGAGGAACTTGCCGTCGACGATCTCCCAGTCCCAGATCCCTTCGGCGCCCGCGTTGAGGCCCTCGGTCAGGTATTCGCTGACCTCGTTCCGGAACGACCCGGAGTTGCCCGAGTTGATCAGGGCCAGCGCCCGAGCCAGCTCGGAGCCGCTCATCTCGTCGCGGATGTCGCGCTCCAGCGAGTGCCCGGTGAGGTCGTAGTACTGGCGGCGGATCTCGTCGATCTCGTCCTTGCTGCGCCCTTCGAGCGCGTTGTAGATCTGGTCCTCCTCGGTGCCCCAGCCGGCCATCGCGTCCTTGAGCTGCTGGGCGATCGACCTTCCCCGCTCCGCCTGGGCGGCCTTCCGGTCCGCGGCCGGCAGGCCGGACGCCTCGCGCGCGCCCGCGAGCTGGCGTTTGACCTTGGCCATCTCCGAGTCGTTCAGCTCGTCGGCGAGCTCCGCGTCGAGATCCTTGTGGTCGAACAGGTGGGCGTACGCTTCCTTGATCGCCTGGTAGTCGGTCGGCGTGCGCCCCGACAGGGCGCCGTAGATCGCCTCCTCGTCCGTGCCCCAGCCCGCCATCGCATCCTCGAGCTGGCGGGCGATCCGCTCGGCCTGGCCCACGGACAGCTCGCGCTGGATCACCGCGCCCGCCCGGAGCGCCTGGACCGTGGCGCGGTTGCCGGCCTGCGACTGGATCGCCGCCAGGGTGCCCGGCGTCATCGGCCCGCCGGCGGCCGGCAGCGGCCCACCCGTGACCGGCACCCGGGCATCGTGATGCGGAGCGTCGCCCAGCGCGGGATCGCGCCGCGGGCCGGGGCGAGCGGACGACGGCGTCGCCCGTGCCCCGCGCCCGGCGCCGTCCGACCGGTCGCGCGCGTGGGCAGGCACGGGGCCGATGCTACGCGCGGGCCCCCGGAGCCCCCATGCCCATTGGGGCAGACTTCCGGGCGGTCCCATCACGTGGGATTGCGACGGCCCCGATGGTGGTGGATGCTGTGGGCTGCCGCAGGAGGACCCGTTGATGCGCGACTTCGAGCTGGAACCGACGCGTCGCACCCCCCGGCCCGAGGCCGACCCGGCGACCGGGCCCAGTCACGAGACCGGTTTGGCCGGCTCGGCACCGCCGGCTCGCTCCCCGGCGCTCGACGCCACGGCCCTGATGCGCCTCCAGCGCACGGCAGGCAACGCGGGCGTCGTCCAGCTCCTCGGCGCGGACGAGGACCGCCCCTCGCCGGTGCACGACGTCATCGGGTCGGGCGGCGGCACGCCGCTCGACGCGGGCACCCGCTCGACCATGGAGTCGGCGTTCGGGACGTCGTTCGACGACGTGCGCCTCCATACCGACGAGCGCGCCTCGCGGTCGGCGGAGTCGGTCGGGGCCAACGCCTACACGGTGGGCTCGGACATCGTGTTCCGCAGCGGCCAGTTCAACCCCTCGACGCCCACCGGCCAGCGGACCATCGCGCACGAGCTGGCCCACGTCGTGCAGCAGTCCCAGGGTCCCGTGGACGGCACCGACGCCCCGGGCGGCATCCGGGTGAGCGACCCGGCCGACCGCTTCGAGCGGGCCGCCGACCACACCGCCGACCAGGTCCTGTCCTCGGTCCAGACGTCCCGCGCGCCGGCCCCTGCCGCGGCCTCCGGCGTCACCGCCCAGCTCGAGGAGGATCCTGCGGCCGGCCGGCCGTCCGTCCAGCGCCAGGCCGAGGACGAGCAGGAGGAGGAGCAGGCCTGACGGCCCCTCGCGTGGCGGCCCGCCGCCATCGTGTCGTCAGATCAGGCCCTCGCGGATCGCGTACGCCACGGCGTGGGTCCGGTTGCGCAGCTCGAGCCGCGACGTGATGTCGTGGATGATGTTCTTGACCGTGCGCTCCGAGTAGAACAGCCGGTGGGCGATCTCGGTGGTGTCGAAGCCGTCGGCGAGCAGCCGCACCACGGCGACCTCGCGCTCGGTCAGCCCGGAGAACGTCAGGCCGCGCGGCGACAGCACCTGGCGCTGCAGGTGCCCGACCTGGCGCAGCAGCCGGCCCAGCAGGTCCGGGGGCAGCGTGCCCTCGCCGGCCGCCGCCGAGCGGATCGCGGCCGCGAGGTTGCCCGCGGTCGCCTCGCTCCGGCGGATCACGCCCGTCACCCCGGCCTCGGCCGCGGCGAGCAGCGTCCGGTCGTCCACCCGGGACACGAGCAGCACGATCCGGCGCACCCCTCGCCCGCGCAGCGCGCGCATCTCGCCCAGCACCTCCGGGTCGACATCCTCGGCGACGACCAGCGCCACGGCGTCATCGGGCGGATCCTCATCCGCCGCGACCACGAACCCCTGGGCCCGGCGGAGCTGGCTGGTGATCCCGGCCCGTGACAGCGGGTCGGCCGCCCGCACCGCGACGGGGATGGGGGCCTTGAACGGGATCGGTTCGGCAACCATCGATGGTCTCCCCTGCGGCCCCGGGGTCCCGCCATCGGGAACGGACGCGGTTGCCCGGGAACGTGCCGCGGACGCTACCTCCGGGCAGTGTGCGTCCAGTCAACGTGGACTTAACGGGCATCGCCCGCTGCCCGATCACGCGTCCGTCCCGGGGCCGCTCGCGCACCGCGGCACAGCCTGTTCGGCGCCCCGACCCGCGGTTACACTCCGCGCGTGGGAGCTTCCGTCACGCTTGTCACGCCTGCCCTGGAGGTCGCGCCGGGACAGGAGGCCTCGGTCGAGGTCAAGGTCAGGAACACGGGCACCGTCGTCGACGAGTTCTCGCTCGACGTCCTCGGCGATTCCGCGGGCTGGGCCGCCGCCGAGCCCGCCTCCCTGTCGCTGTTTCCGGGTGGCGAGGGCTCGGCCAAGGTCGTGTTCCGGCCGCCCCGCGCGGCCACCACCCCCTCGGGGCTCGTCCCGTTCGGGATCCGGGCCCGGTCGCACGAGGATCCCGCCGGCTCCGCGGTCGAGGAGGGGTCGGTCACCGTCGGCAGCTTCCAGGAGCCATTCGCCGAGCTGGTGCCGCGGACGTCGCGCGGCTCGCGATCCGCCGGCCATGACGTCGCCATCGACAACCGCGGCAACGCCCGCCTGAGCGCGGAGCTCGAGGGCACGGATGCCGACCGGCTGCTCCGGTTCGACATCCGCCCGCCCGCGGTGGTCGTCGATCCCGGCATGGCCGGCTTCGCCAGGGTCCGGGTGAGCCCGGTCAAGCGGTTCTGGCGCGGGCAGCCCAAGACGCGGGCGTTCCAGCTGTTCGTCCGCCCGGAGGGGGGCACGCCGATCACCCTCGACGGCACGCTGCTCCAGGAGTCGGTGCTGCCGCCCTGGTTCCTCAAGGCGCTGCTGCTGCTGATCGGGCTCCTCGTGCTGCTCGTCATCGCCTGGCTGTTCCTGCTCAAGCCCACGATCCAGACGGCGGCGTCCGAGGCCGTCGCCTCACCGCTCGCGAGCCTCAAGGCCGACGTCAACAGCGCGCTCGGCGCGGCCGGGCTGCCCACGATGCCGGCCAACGGTGGCGGCGGCGGGGCGACCCCGACCCCGGCCGCGACCGGCGGCGGCGGTGGTGGTGGCGGCGGCTCCAGCGCGGCACCGGGAGAGAGCCCGACCGCGGCCCCGACGGGGACCCCGGGGGTGGTGATCCCGGGCCTGGGCAACCCGGTCGACGGGCATCTCGACGCGAAGACCCGGACGTTCGTGCCCAAGGGCACGCTGTTCCTGACCGACTTCGTGTTCTCCAACCCCAACGGAGCCGAGGGCGCGCTGGTGATCCTGCGCAACAACGTCAGCCTGCTCCAGCTGCGCCTCGAGAACTTCCGGGACTACGACCTCCACTTCGTCACCCCGATCGTGATCGGTCCGGCTGACAGCCTCAACCTGTCGCTCAGCTGTACGAGCTCCGGGACGTGCGATCCAGCCGTCTTCTACTCCGGATACCTGCGGCCCTGAGGCCCTCCGGGGCGCTCACCGCCGTGGCCCTCGCCCTGGTGCTGGTGACGCCCGCGCCCGCGACCGCGTCGCCCGCCGACCCGCTCCCGGCACAGGGGCAGGCGCCGCCGCCCGCCGCCTCGTTGCCGCCGCCGCCCGGGACCACGACCCTGGTCTCGCAGCGCCGCGGCGGCGGGTTCGCGAACGCCGGATCGACGGACCCGTCGATCTCGGCCGACGGCCGCTACGTGGCGTTCACGTCGGCCGCGACGAACCTCGTCGCCGGGTCCGCGACCAAGGTCGCGAGTCGTGCGGTCTTCGTCCGCGATCGACGTTCCGGCTCCACCATCCGGCTGCCGCCGCCCGCCGGCTTCTCCTCGGGGTTCGCGAGCGAGCCGTCGATCTCGGCCGACGGCAACGTCGTCGCCTTCACCTACCAGCCGCCGGCCACGCTGACGGAGGTGGTGGTGGTGACCGGGACGCTGGTGGCGGCGTGGGACCGCCGGACCGGCCGCACTGAGCTCGTCGGACGGACGCTCAAGGGGACGACGGCCGATCGCAGCAGCCAGCCGTCGGTCTCGACCAACGGCCGGTACATCGCCTTCACGTCGCAGAACCCGGTGCTCGCGCGGGAGGACGGCCAGGCCAACGCCGACGTGTTCCGGTACGACCGGACCACGAAACGGACGATCCTGGTCTCGATCGGCTCCGGCGGACGGACGACCTCCGGGTCGAGCACGTCGCCCACGATCTCCGGGAACGGCAACCTGGTGGCCTTCGCGTCGGACGGCGGCGACTCGGTCGTGCCCGAGAACACGGGCCGGGGCTCGCAGGTATACCTGCGCGACATCGCCGCCGGACGCACCGAGCGGATCAGCACTCCGCCCGACGGGGGCGCGGCGAACGGGACGGCGAGCCACCCCTCGATCTCGTCGGACGGCCGCTACGTCGCGTTCGAGGCCACGGCGTCCAACCTCGCGCCGGGGGACGACACGCAGTTCGCGGACGTGTTCCGCCGCGACCGCCAGACCGGGACCACCGTGCTCGTGTCGGTGACGCCCACGGGCGCGCCCGGCGGCGGCAGCAGCGGCGACGCCGCGATCTCGCGCGACGGGCGGATGGTGGCGTTCGCCTCGGCCGCGCCCGACCTCGTCGATGCGACGACCGGCCTGGCAGAAGCGCACCTCGCCGCGCTGGACGTGCGCACCAGCGAGGTCTACGAGCGCGACGTCGACGCCGGCGAGACGATCCTCGTGTCCGTGTCGACCAAGGGTGGTCCGGGCGGCAGCCTCAGCGACCTCCCGACCGTCGGCGGGAACGGCCGCTACGTCGCCTTCGCGTCGCTGTCGAACCTCCTGGTCGCCGGCGACCGGCAGTCGTTCGCGGACGTCTTCCTGCGTGACTTCCCGCCCGCGCCCGTGCTCAACCCGCCCGTGCTCGACCTCGGGTCGAGGGCCGTTGGCACGTCGGCGCTCCCGAGTGCCGCGGTGCTCGCGAACACGGGGTGGAGCCCGCTCCGGGTGTCCAGGTCGAGGATCAGCGGCAGCGAGCGCAAGGACTTCCGGGTCGTGGCGGACGGCTGCGACGGCCGGACGCTGCATCGGGGGGAGGCGTGCACGGTCTCGGTCGAGTTCACGCCCAGGCGGCCCGGGTCGCGGACGGCGACGCTCCAGGTGCCGGACAGCTTCACCGGCTCGCCTCGCACGGCGCGCCTGCGCGGGACCGGCTCCCGGGCGCGCCTGGTGCTCGACCCGGACGTGGGATCCCCCGGCATCGTGGTCGTGGCGACGGGTTCCGGCTTCCCGCCCCGGACCTCGGTCCGGCTGCGCTGGAGCATCGGGATCACGCCCAGGCTGCGCGCGGTCAAGGCGGACGCGAAGGGTCGCTTCCGGGTCCAGGTCCTCGTGTTCCACGGTGACGTGACCGGGCGGCGCGACCTGGTCGCTGAGGCCGTCGATGGCACCTCGTTCCCGCCGGTGTCGGTGCGGATGCTCGTCGCCCCGGGCTCGGTGACGCCGCCCGGGTTCCTGTTCCTGCGCCAGTTCATCGACCTGCCGCTGATGCTCCTGTTCCGAGGCTGACCCCGCCGATGACCGACCACACGACGATCCTGTGCAAGCGCTGCGGCTTCGCGAACACGCCGGGCGACCAGTTCTGCGGCTCGTGCGGCGCGTTCCTCGAGTGGGAGGGACAGGTCGCGGGCGATCCCGCGACGTCCGGGGCGGCGGGCACGCCGGTCACGCCCGCGCCGGTCACGCCCGCGCCGGTCACCCCGGTGACCCCGTCCATGCCGTTGACGCCGGTCGAGCCCCCCGCGACGCTCCCCACGCGCGTGGCGCCCATGCCTTCGCACGCACCCACGGCGCCCGGCGCCTCGGTCTCCGCGTCCGGCGCCCCGGATGGTGGGGGCGACCTCGTCCGCTGCCCGTCGTGCGGGATCGCGAACCCGGCATCGCGGACGTTCTGCCAGTCGTGCGGGACGACCCTCGCGGCCGCGTCGCGGATCGCGGAGCCGTCACCGGACATGATCGCGGCCGCCGTGGCGGCCACCCCGACACCGATCCACCCCGTGTCGTCGCCGGGCGGCCGCCCGGCCGTTCGCGACAAGCCGGGGTCGGGAGGCTTCCCGATGTGGATCCTCGCCGTCGGGCTGATCGGCATCCTGGTCGGCGTCGGGATCGTCGTGGTCGGACCGATGCTGGCCGGCAAGGGTCCCGCGTCGGGGGCGACGTCCGGACCCAGCGGCGCCGGGAGCCTCGCGCCGTCGGCCGGGGCATCGGGCGTCGCGGGTGGCGGCACGACCTCGGCACCGACGCAGGCGCCCAAGGCCGTGAAGCTGACGCTCACCGGGGCCATGGCCTCGTCGGTCGTGGGCGACCGGGCCAAGTTCCAGCCGGAGAAGGCGATCGACGGTGACCTCAAGACCAGCTGGCAGGAGGGGAGCGCCAAGGAGCAGGGCCAGTGGATCGAGGTCACCTTCGAACCGGCCCGCGCCGACACGCTCGTGATCCGCAACGGCTACCAGGCCTCGACCCCGCTGTACCAGGGCAACCTTCGCCTCAAGGACATCCAGGTCAGCGTCGACGGCGGCGAGGCGATCGCGTTCCACCTCAAGGACACGACCAGGGCCCAGCGGATCGACCTCGGCGGCCGGTCCGGCGCGACCTCGGTCCGGATCACCATCGTCACCACGTATCCCTCGGTCAAGACGTCCATCGCCGGCACCCCGTTCGATGACGCCGCCGTCAGCGAGATCTCCGTCCTGGGTATTCCGGGTGGATGACGCGATGACGGGCAACGCCGTACAGTCCGCTGCGACGCAGGCAGCGTTCCGCCTGCAGGCTCGGGGAGCGACGTGAGCACGCTGGGTGCCGCGCTGGGCAAGGCCGTCGGGGGCCTTGGAGGTCCCCAGGTCGCCGCGGCCATCGTCGCGGGCGGCCTGATCGTCGGCGCGATCTCGGGCGGCGCCGCCGGCGGGGCGTTCTCGGGATCGTCGGCCACCAGCCGCGGCGAGCTCGCGCTCTATCCCTGCCCCAACATCGGCCCGGCGCTGCTGACGGTGCCCGGCGGCCAGCGCCTGCTGGTCACCGGCCGCTCGGACGACGGCACCTGGGCCCGGGTCCACTTCCCGCTGCCGGGCCGCTCCGAGGCCTGGGTCCAGGTGTTGCCCCTGACGTTCGACAAGGCGCTCTCGACGCTGCCGGTGGCGACGTGCGTGCCGGAGTTCGCGGGCGCCTCGCCCTCGCTCGGTCCGGGCGAGTCGCTGACGGCGATCCAGAACAACCCGCCGTCGCCCACCCCGACCCCCGTGCCGACCGCGACGCCCAAACCAACACCGAAGCCCACGCCGCGGCCTACACCCAGACCGACCCCGCGGCCGACGCCAAAGCCAACCCCCAAGCCCACGCCCAGGCCCACGCCCAAGCCGACCCCCAAGCCCACGCCGAAGCCGAACACAGCTCCGAAGTTCTCGACCTTCATCGTCAAGCCGACCGATGTGATGCGGCCGAGAGGCACGTGTAGCCTGTCGACGTCAGCGGCTATCTCGATCAAGGTGACCGATCCCGATGGCATTGCCCAGCGCAGCGTCATCCTCCATTACGACCCGCCGGACCCGGTGGGCGCCGTGATCCCAGAACAGACGACGTACATGACTAATCGCTCGGGAAGCACGTATACGAGCACGCTGGACATTGACCAGACGTGGGGGACAGGCCCGATGCCCGTGTGGGTCACGGCCAAGGACTCCAAGGGCAAGTCCGGCAAGAGCCAGACCATCACCATGAACGTCAAGTGCTGACGTGAGCGCTGTCGGCGCGATCCTGGCCAAGATCGCCGTGTTCCTCGTCACGGCGTCCGTCGGGTTCGTGGGGGCGACCGTCGTCGTGGCGGCGACCAGCAACCATGCCCCCACGTCGACCGCGAGCGAGGCCCCGCAGTACATGCTCCAGGGTCCGGACACGCCGGCCGGACCGGGCGTCCCCGTCGCCTTCAACGAGCAGCCGAGCGGCGACCCGGCCCCGGTCGCGACGCTCAGCCCCGAGGACCTCTCGGCCGCCGCCGACGCGCTGCTGGGCGGCGGCCAGCCGCCGGCGGTGGTCAAGCCCGCCGGCTTCCCGCGCGTGCCGCCGGTGACTCAGTTCGACGGCGGGCCGTTCCAGGGCTCCAACTGCACGCTCGCGTCGGGAGCCATGCTCGCCAGGCTGGGCTACGGCATCGTCACCAACGGCTCGATCCTGCGCACGCTCCAGGACGACCAGGATGGCGGCACCGGGATCAGCGACCTCGCGACGGCGCTTTGGCGCGGCTACGGGGTCACGTTCCCGCACGGCCTGATCAAGACCGCCACGCTCAAGAACCTGCTGGCGTCGGGCTACGGCGCCGTGATCCAGGGCAACTACTCGAAGATCCCGCCGGGCCTTCGGCTCCAGAAGGACTTCACCGGCGGCCACGCGATCTACCTCGACGGCTACTACCCCGGCAACGCGAAGCGGGGGATCCCCGAGGCCTACTACGTCATCGATCCCATCGGGCGGCCGAAGTACGGCTACCAGGGCGACTGGTGGCCGGCGTCGGTGGTCGACGACTTCGCGCTGTCGTGGGGTGGCGGGCGGGTCGTCGCGATGTGGGGCTACCCGCCGGGTGGCGTGCCGCCCGATGTGGTGGGCCCGGACGTGCTCCCGATCCCGCCCGACACCGGCGGCAACGGCCCGTCCGCGACCCCGACGCCCGTGCCCAGCGGCTCGACGGCGCCCAGCGTCTCGCCGTCCGCCAGCGTCTCGCCGTCACCCACCGCCACGCCCGGCTCGGGCGGATCCCCGGTGGGTCCGATCCTCCATCCGTTCGATGCCGGTGACCTCACCGTCCAGCTGGCACCCGAGTCACCGCCGGTGGGTCACGGCGGGCTGGGCGGGCAGATCCTCCACCCGCTGCTCGACATCTGCCTGCTCGAGCCGCCACCCGCCGGCTGCCCGACCGGCATCGAGGCGATCTTCGACATCGGCTCGCCACCGCTGCTCCAGCTGCCGCCCGGTCCCACGGTCAGCGTCCTGTTCGTCGACTCCGATCGCCCGGACGTCGCCGTCGTCGGCTTCACGGTCGACCCACCCACCACCGCCGCGGTGAAGTACTGGGTGGTGGGCGCCAGCCCGGCAAGCGTCCTGACGGCATCGTCGATGACCTCGCTCACCCTGTTCGGCAAGACGGTGCTGCTGGCCGGCCTAGACGTCCATGCCGCGACCACGTACCAGTTCCAGGCGGTCGCCGGCAGCGGCCTGAGCGCCGGCTCCAGCCCGATCGGCTCGTTCACTACGGGCGATGGCGTGCAGCAGTTCGAGGTCTCGCTGGCATCGGTCGCGTCGCCCAGGATCGCGCTGGGGACGGGGATCTCGCCCTACCTGCACCTCGCGCCCGGCGGGTACGCCCAGCCGATGATCCCGATCGCCCAGCTGGGCGGGTCGACCTGCCTGGAGCAGGCGGGCTTCGGCGGCACCCAGTACTGCCTCGACCTGGGCGATGCGGCGCCGCCGCCCGCGACCTGCACCCAGGCATCGGTCACGTACACGCTGGCCGGGATCGATGCCACCGGCGTCATCGTGCGGGCGTTCCCGTCCGAGACCGGGACCGGGTCCGGCGGGGTCACGCTCGACGGCGTGCTCGAGGCGGACGGCCCGTCGCCGGCAGGCACGGTGGGGGTGGGCTGCCTGACCCCGGGCATGGACTACACGATCGTGCTCGACGCGGTGGGGGACGATCGGGGGGCGCTCGCGACGCAATCGGTGTCCGTTCCGTAGCTATCGGGCCGCCCGGCCATGGACCGAACGAACCCACCGAACCCACCGAACCCACGGGCTCCTCGCGTCGCCGCCAGATCCGCCGCACCCGCGCGGCCGGACCCAGGGGCTCCGCGCGTCCGCCGCCAGACTCGCCAGATCCGCCGCACCCGCGCGGCCGGACCCACGGGCTCCGCGCGTCCGGACCCACGGGCTCCGCGCGTCCGCCGCCAGACCCGCCAGATCCGCCGGATAGAAGCCCAGGGTTCTGTTCGGCGCGGCCACGGTGCGCCGGATGGGGCTAGTAGAACCGGGGCGTTCTGATAGGGCGACAAATCCGGTTCGGGCGCCGCCGAACAGAACCGCCACGTCATATCCGGTGGGCGTGGACGAGGGAGTGGGCGCCCACCGGGCTCCCGGGCGCCTCGGGGCGCCTAGCGCCTCGGGCGTCTGAGCCTCGCTGCCGGTTGTCGCGGCCGGTAGCATGACGGCATGGCTGAGCGTCCCCGGCCGGTGTCCCCGGCCGCGCACCGGGTGGTCGTCATCGGTGGCGGGTTCGCCGGGCTGTACGCCACCCGCAACCTGCGTAAGGGCGGGGACCGCGTCGACGTCACCCTCGTCGACCGCCGCAACCACCACCTGTTCCAGCCGATGCTGTACCAGGTCGCGACCGGCGCCCTCTCTCCGGGCGAGATCGCGCAGCCCCTGCGCTCGATCTTTCGCAACCAGCGGAACACGACGGTGCTGCTGGGCGAGGCGGTCGGACATCGATGCCGACAAGCGCGAGGTGATCCTGTCGGACGGCGGCCCGATCCCATACGACACCCTCATCGTGGCGACCGGCGCCCATCACTCCTATTTCGGTCACGACGAGTGGGCGCCGTACGCCCAGGGCCTCAAGACGATCGACGACGCGATCGACATGCGCCGCCGGATCCTGATCGCCTTCGAGGCCGCCGAGCGGGAGGCGGACCCGGTCCAGCGCGAGGCGTGGATGACGTTCGTGATCGTCGGCGGCGGGCCGACGGGCGTGGAGCTGGCCGGCGCCCTGGGCGAGATCGCCAACGACACGCTGCGCGCCGACTTCCGCTCGATCCGCTCGCAGGACGCGCGGATCTACCTGGTCGAGGCGCTCGACCGCATCCTGCCCACGTATCCGCCCGATCGGTCCGCCTCCGCCAAGGGCCAGCTCGAGCGCCTGGGCGTGGTCGTGCGCACGAAGACGCGGGTCGTCGGCATCGACGACCAGTGCGTCCACGTGGAGCCCGACGCCGGGACCCCCGGAGGAGATCCGGTCGCGCACGGTGCTGTGGGCCGCGGGCGTGCTCGCAGCGTCGTTCGGCGCGCAAGGTCGCCGCGGCCACCGGTGCCGAGACCGACCGCAGCGGGCGCATCCGGGTCGGGCGCGACCTCACCGTCCCCGGCCACCCGGAGATCTTCGTCGTCGGCGACGCCGCGGTCCAGCCGTGGAAGCGCGACCGCCCGACGCCCGGCGTCGCCCAGGGCGGGATCCAGGGCGGGCGCTACGCGGCGCAAGGCGGTGCTCGCTCGGTTGGACGGCCGACCCGTCAAGCCGTTCCGGTACAGCAGACCATGGCGACGTCGCGGTCATCGGGCGCCTGCGGGGCGTGACCGACATCCCGTGGATGGGCCCGTTCGGACGCCAGGGCGGGTTCACGGCCTGGCTCCTGTGGCTCGGGATCCACATCGTGTACCTCATCGGGTTCGCAAACCGGATCGTCGTCTCGGTCCGCTGGGCGTGGTCGTTCCTGACCCGGGGACGGTCGACGCGGCTGATCACGGGGTCCCCGCTGGTCCGCCGATCGAGAAGCCAGAGCCACCGGCGTAGGACCAGATCCTTGGCGCGGCTGCTCGCGGTTCCGTCGCCGCGGCGGCTCGCGATTTCGTCGTCGCCGCGGCTCGCGGTTCCCGGTCCCGCCCGCCGACCCCGTCGCCGCCGATTTCGTCGTCGCCGCGGCTCGCGGTTCCCGGTCCCGGCCGCCGACCCCGTCGCCGCCGATCCCGTTACCATCCCGTCGCCGCGGCTCGCGGTTCCCGGTCCCGGCCGCCGACCCCGTCGCCGCCGATCCCGTTACCATCCCGTCGCCGCGGCTCGCGGTTCCCGGTCCCGCCCGCCGACCCCGTCGCCGTTCGCAGCCCTCGTCGCCGCGGCTCGCGGTTCCCGGTCCCGGCCGCCGACCCCGTCGCCGCCCTCAGTTGCGGCTTCCCCAGATATTCGCTCCCGGTTCTGTTCGGCGGCAGGGGTGAGGCCGCGAGCCCGTTTGTAGAACTACCGGGTTCTGCAAGGCCCGGACTTGGCTGCCGCGCGTCACCGAACAGAACCCAGGCGTTCTAACTGGCGCAAGATACCGGGAGCCCGGTGCGGATATGCCTGGCGGGCACCGCGACCGGGCACCGCAACCTCGCGAGCAGCACCGCGACCTGGCGGGCACCGCGACCTGGCGGGCACCGCGACCGGGCACCGCAACCTGGCGAGCAGCACCGCGACCTGGCGGGCACCGCGACCTGGCGGGCACCGCGACCGGGCACCGCAACCTGGCGAGCAGCACCGCGACCTGGCGAGCGATTGAGCCCCGGATAAGCGGCCGGGATCATGATCGGCCCATGACTCCGGTCGCGATCGGTCGCCACCTCCGTGCCCTGCGCCACCGCGAAGGCCTGCGCCAGTGCGACCTCGGCGAGCGCGCCGGGATCAGCCAGAGCGCGGTGTCGCGGGTGGAGCGGGGGCGTCTGGCCGCGGTGTCGTTCGAGCGACTGGTGGCGCTGTTCGACACCGTCGGCGGCGAGCTCGTGGTGTCGGTGCGCTGGCGGGGCGGCGAGATCGACCGGCTGATGGACCGGGCCCATGCCCGACTGGTCGAGCGGATCGCCCGACGCCTCACGGCGCTCGGCTGGACGGTGCACGTCGAGGTGTCGTTCTCGAGGTTCGGTGAACGTGGATCCATCGATGTCCTCGGCCTGGACGAGGCGACGGGATCGGTGGTCGTCGTGGAGGTGAAGAGCGGGATCCACGGCATCGAGGAGACGTTGCGCCGCCACGACACCAAGGTGCGGCTTGCCCCCGAGATCGTCCGTGAGCGGTTCGGGTTTGTGCCGCGGGTTGTCTCGAAGCTCTTGGTACTGCCCAATTCGACGACCGCTCGACGCCGCGTCGCGGACCATGCCCAGACCTTCGGCCGCGCCTATCCGCATCGCGGAAGGACGCTTCGCGAGCGGCTGGCCGCGCACACGGAGGCCTTCGCCGGCCTGCTCTACCTGGCCGAGCCGGCGGTCGCCCCATCGTCACGGCATCGAGTGCGCGTGGCGAGCCATGCCGCATGACGGCGCGCAGTCGATCGGGCCGCGAGCGACCAGCTCCCGGGTGGCCAGCGGGCTACCCGCGGGCGACGGCGCGTCGGGTCAGCCGGCCCGTGAATGAGCGCGCACGCCCTCGAGGATGCCCGCCAGTCGTTCGACACCCGGCTGGATCGACCCCTCCGCGATGGCCCCGTACCCGAAGATCAGCCCGGCGGGACCCGGGGCGATCCGTCGCGGTGTCAGCCCGCCCACGGCGATGCCGGCCCCCGCCGCGGCCGCGATCAGGGCGTCCTCGTCGACGTCCCCCGGTAACCAGGCAAGCACGTGGAGCCCGGCGGCGGCACCGGTCGGCCGGAGCTCGGGCAGTTGGCGGGCGAGCGCGTCCAGGAGGGCGTCGCGGCGGTCGCGGTAGACCGGGCGCATCCGGCGCAGGTGGTGATCGAGCTCGCCGTGGTCGAGGAGGTCGGCGAACGCGAGCTGGTCGAGGGCGGCCGAGCCCATGTCGGCGCGCTGCTTGGCGGCCGTCAGGGCGTCGACGAGGTCCGGGGGCGGGACGATCCAGCCGAGCCGGAGGCCGGGCGCGAGCACCTTGCTCGCCGTCCCGGTGTAGATGACGCGATCGGGGGCCAGGCCCTGGATGGCCCCGATGGGCTCGCGGTCGTAGCGGAACTCGGCGTCGTAGTCGTCCTCGATGATGAACGCCCGCTGCCGCTCGGCCCAGGCGACCAGCGCCGCACGGCGCTCGGGGGTCATGACCACCCCCGTCGGGTACTGGTGGGCGGCCGTCACGACGACCGCATCGGCGCGTGCGTCGCGCAGCCGGTCGACCACCAGGCCGGACGCGTCGACGGGAACCCCTACGGCGTCGAGGCCCGCCTCCCCGATCGTTGCCCGATAGTCGGGATCCGAGGGATCCTCGACGGCCACCCGCCGGGCGCCGCGGGCGCGCAGCACGCGCACGATCAGGCCGAGGGCCTGGGCGAAGCCGGCGGCGATGACGACGTCGGCGGGATCCGCGGCCGTGCCCCGGACGCGGTTGAGGTAGCTTGCCAGCGCCATGCGGAGCTCGGGCACGCCAGACCCGGCGAGGTACCCCAGGCGCTCGCTGGGCGCATCGGTCAGCGCACGGCGCAGGGACCGGAGCCAGGTGGCGCGCGGGAACGCGGTCACGTCGGGTCGCCCGGGTCGGAAGTCGAACGCGTACGCATCGGGCTCGAGGACCGCGGCCGGTCGCGACGGCCGCCCCGCGGTGCGGGCCACGCGGGTCGCGCCGCCCGGCCGGCTGGCGAGGTAGCCCTCCGCGAGCAGCTGCTCGTACGCCTCGACGATGATCCCGCGCGACACCCCCAGCTGTGCCGCCAGGCCGCGGCTGGACGGCAGCAGCCCGCCGGCCTCGAGCCGCCCGTCGCGAATCGCTCCCCGAAGCGCGAGCTCCAGCTGCCGGTGCAGCGGGACCGTCGAGTCGCGGTCCAGCGGCAGCAGCAGCTCGAGACCGGAACTGGTCCTGACTCTTGCCATCGCACCGGACCTTATCAGAGGACCGGTCATGCGGCACGATGGACCCATTGAACGCACCCCAACCCGCACCGATGGAGCGCCCCGTCATGGACATCCTCGACACCATCCTCGTCATCGCGGTCGTGCTCGCGATCTTCGCGGTCGTCGCCGCGACCTTCGGCATCGACAGTCGCGAGAGCTTCCGCGACGAGCACCTGCAGCGCGATCTCGGCTGGCGCCTCCGGTGACCACCTGGGACGGCTTTGCCGCCGCCGCGCCCGAGCTGGCCGCCGAGGCACGGCGGCTGCTCGAGCGGTCGGGAATTGGGGAGGGCCTGCTGGCGACGATCCGGGACGACGGCCTGCCGCGCATCCACCCGGTGTACGTCCGGATCGTCGAGGGCCACCTCCTGACGGCGGTGCTGGCGGGATCGGCGAAGGCGGGCGACCTCGCGGCCGACGGACGCTACGCGCTGCACGCCCACCAGGACCCGGCCGCGCCGCACGAGCTGCTCGTCCGCGGCCGGGCCTCGGCCGTGGCCGACCCGACGCTGCGCGCGGCGGCGATCGCGGCCTGGCCGTTCACGGTCGCCGGCGAAGACGGGCTGTTCGAGCTCGGGATCGAGCACGTGGTGCTCGGCGAGCGCGGCGATCCGGATGCCTGGCCGCCGGTCTACCGCTCATGGCGGGCCGCCGGCGGTTGAGCGTGCGGCGGCCGAGCCGCCGGCCAGCTGAGCGTGCGGTGGCTGAGCCGGCGGCGGCTGACGGTGCCCGGAGCCTTGTGGCCGGTTCGCTGCGGCTCGATCAGGTGTCGAACACGATCACCTGGCGCGCGACCTCGCCCGCGCGCAGCCGGTCGAACGCGGGCTCGAGCTCCGACAGCGGCAGGCGCCGGTCGATCAGGCGGTCGATCGGCAGCCGGCCCGCGAGGTACGCCTCGGCGTAGCGCGGGAAATCGACCGCGGCCACCGCCGAGCCGTAGTTCGAGCCGATGATCCGCCGTCCGCCGTCCACGAACGGGAAGGTTTCCAAGCTCGCGCGCTGGCCGAACCGGGTCAGGCCCACCAGGACGGCGGTGCCGCCGGGCGGCAGCACGGCGATCGCCTGCTCGATCGTGGACGGCAGCCCGATCGCCTCGAACACGAAGTCCGGGCCGCCGTCCCCGGCCGCGGACCCGGATGCCCTCGATGACCGCGTCGGGGTCCGCGGGCGCGGCATGGACCCAGTGCGTCGCGCCCAGCGCACCGGCGAGGTCGATCTTGGGGCGGCTGACGTCCACGGCGATGATCCGGCGGGCGCCCGCCAACGCGGCGCCCATCACGCACGACAGCCCCACGCCCCCGAGGCCGATGACGGCCACGGTCGATCCGGCCGGGACGGCCGCCGTCTTGCACTACCGCCCCGACACCCGTCGACACGGCACACCCGATGAGCGCGGCGACCTCGGGCGGAACGCCGTCGGGCAGGGGCACGACCGCCGATGCCGGCACGACCTCCGCGCTGGCCATGGTGCCGATCGAGAGGTAGGCGAGGACCGGCGACCCATCGGACCGCGACAGGCGGGTCGTGCCGTCGGCCTGGCAATGACGAAGCGACGGCGACCCGGTGCACAGCCACTGGCGTCCGCGCTGGCACTCGCGACAGCGCAGGCACGGCGCGTACCAGCTGAGCGCAACCGGCCGCCCGATCACCCCGGGGTCGAGGCCGGCACCGACCGCCGCGACGACCCCCGCGCCCTCGTGGCCCATGACGATCGGGCCGGGCCGCTCCCAGTGGCCGTCGCGCACGTGCAGGTCGGAGTGGCACACGCCGGACGCCGTCATCCGGACCAGAACCTCGCCCGGTCCGGGATCGGCGAGCCGGAGGGTCTCGATGCTGGTCGCGACCCCCGCGCGCTCGATGACGGCGGCCTGGATCTCGTGCATCGACGTCGCTCCCGGTGCTCCCGGCAGGCTTGGCCCTGCCCGCGACAACGATGCCCGATCAGCCGGTGTTCTGGAGCCCGGCCGCGATGCCGTTGATCGTGGCCCCGATCACGGCCCGGGTCGCGGCCGCCTCGCCGGCATCGATGTCGGGCCGCCGCAGGCGCCCCAGCAGCTCGACCTGGATCAACGACAGCGCGTCCACGTACGGGTTGCGCAGCTCGATCGCGCGCTCGAGCGTGGGTGCCCGGCGAGCAGCCGATCGTGGCCGGTGACCAGGAGCAGCAGCCGCACCGAACGGGCGTACTCCGCCTCGATCATGCCGCGGATCGCGATCGCCTCGGCGCCGGTCGCGAGCTCCGCGTAGCGGCGGAAGATGCCGAGGTCGGCCTTGGCCAGCGACAGCTCCGCGTTGTCGAGGACCGAGGCGAAGAACGGCCAGCGCCGGTAGAGCGTCGCCAGGTGGTCCACGACCTCGCGGCCGCCGCGGGCAGTGACCGCCTCGAGGGCGGTGCCCAGCCCGTACCAGCCGGGCAGGTTGGCGCGGGCCTGGGACCAGCGCGAACACCCACGGGATCGCGCGCAGCCGCGATCCCGTCACGATCGCCGGTGACGTCCGATCGCCGGCACGTCGCGATCGCCGGTGACGTCGGGACCCGCCACGGCATCGGGACGCCGGGCCGGTCCGGCGCCGGACGCGGGCCGCGATCCGAGGCCGAGGCCCGGGATCAGGTCGATCGGCGTGGCCGCGCGGAAGAAGCCGCGAACGCGTGCCGTTCCACCAGCGCCCGGTAGGCGGTGCGCGAGATCGCCGTCAGCTCGGTCATCGTCGCCCGGCCCAGGTCGCGCCGCTTCCGCCACCGCTCGCTCGTGCTCCGGCGGTCGAGGCCAGCAGCGCGGCGGCGGTCGACCTGCTCCAGGTGGCGCTGGGCGATCGTCGACGTCGGCGTAGTGGGCGGCGATGACCTCGCCCTGCTCGGTGAACTTGAGCCGTCCGTCGACCGAGCCCGGGGCCTGGGCCAGGATCGCCCGATTGGCAGGGCCGCCGCCGCGCCCGACGGCGCCGCCGCGCCCGTGGAACAGGGTCAGCGTGATGCCGTGCCGGCGGGCGACGCGTGACCAGCGCCTCCTGCGCTCCGGTAGAGCAGCCAGTTGGCGGCCAGGAACCCGCTCTCCTTGGACGAGTCCGAGTAGCCGAGCATCACCTCCTGGCGATCGCCCGCGCTCGCCGAGGTGGGCCCGGTACGCCGGGTCGTCGAGCAGCGCTTCGAGCAGCGCCGCCGCGCCGGACAGCGCATCGGCCGATTCGAGCAGGGGCACGACGTCGAGGACGGGGCGCGCCGGCAGGCAGGTCGGCCAGGCCCGGCACCGGCCGGCCGAACGGCTCGGGCACCGCCGCCAGCCGGGCAAGCTCGAGCACGGTCGCGACGTCGTCGGCGGCGGACGTGAAGGAGATGACGTATCGACGGCAGGCCTCGACCCGAAGCGCGCCTGGAGCCGGGCGATCGCGCGGAACGTGGCGAGGACCTCGGCCAGGGCGCACGCCCGGCGACACCTCGGTGTCCGGGCCGGCGCCGGCCCGCAGCGCCGCGACCAGCGCTGCCGGTGGACCTCGGCGTGCTGGCGGACCTCGAGCGAGGCGAGGTGGAACCCGAAGGTCGCGAGCTGCCAGCGCAGGTCGGCCAGCTCGCCCCAGGCGACCCGCGTCCAGGCCGTCGGCGACCAGCGCCTGCTGGAGCACCGCCGAGCTCGGCGTCGAGCGCGGCGGCGTCGGGGTAGCCGCCGGCGCGCGGCGCGACCTCGCCGGTGAGCGTCGGCCCGGGTCCGCCGAAGGCGCTCGGCGATCGTGCCCAGGCGCTGGCGGTACGGTTCGTCGGGGAAGCGGCGCCGGAGCTGGCGGACCGTATCGGGCAGCTCCTCGGCGTCGCGCGCGAGCGCGCTGCCCAGGCCGCGGTCGAGCCGCGCCGGCGCGACCCGGGCGGCGACGTTCTGCATCAGCCGGCGTGGCCACCGCCTCGTAGCCGCGCAGGAGGTGGTCGGCCTGGAGCCGCGCCGCCTGGAGCGTGACGTCGGCGGTCACGCCCGGGTGGCCGTCGCGGTCGGCGCCGATCCACGATCCCAGCCGCAGCACGGCCGGCGCGCCCGGCGGGCCGGGTGCCGGTCTGCCCGGCGTCGCCGGCAGGCGTGGCGGCGGCCGGCGAGGGCACCGGCCGACGCCCGAGGTCCGTCGCCCGGCCGGTCCAGCGCCCGGTCGAGCGCCCGGTCCAGCGCGCGCTGGAAGCGGGGGACGACGGTGAACAGCGTCTCGTCGAACATCGCCAGCTCCGACCGGACCTCGTCCAGCGGCGTGGGCGCGATCGAGCGCACGTCCGCCGTGTGCCACAGGATCGTGATCTCCTCGCGCAGCCGGCGGCGCAGGTCGGCGTCCTCGTCGGGCGTGGTCAGCGGGTCGTCGAGCGCGTCCAGCAGGCGGCGGACGCGGCGCAGCGCGATCAGCAGCGTCCGCCGGCGGGCCTCGGTCGGATGCGCGGTCAGCACCGGGTGGACGATCGATCGCGGCCGAGCGTCGCCTCGAGCGTCGGCCCGGTCGACGCCCAGGCGCTCGACGCGTCGCCCACCGAGTCGTCGATCGGCCGCCCGCGGGCCGCTGCGCGCCCGGATGCGGAGCATCCGGATCCGCTGCCGCTCCTCGGCCAGGTTGACCAGCTGGAAGTACAGGGTGAACGCCCGGGCGACCGCGGCCGCGTGGTCGAGGTCGAGGCCGGCGATCTCCGTCGCCCAGCCGCTCGCGCTCCGCATCGGGCTCGAGGCCGTCGCCGGGTCGCCGCGGCGGAGCGCGATCGTCCGACGCCGGATCCGCTCCACCAGCGTGAACAGCTCGGGGCCGGCCTGCTCGGCGATGACCTGGCCCAGCAGCGAGCCGAGCAGCCGGACCTCGCTGCGCCAGCGGGTTCCGGGCGCGGCCGAGCCCGGGGCCGGGCGGCTCGGCGGCGACGGCCGGGAACCGGGCCTCCCGCGCCGGGGACGCATTCGCCGGCCGGATCGGGCAGCACGGCGGGCCACGGCCTAAGGATGGCGGAACGAGGCCGCCGCCGCCAGCCGGGCCGGGTTACGGTTCGACTGCAGGGGCACCGGGCCGGTACCCGGCCGCAACCGATCCGGGTGACGGAACGACCTAGCCTTGTATGGTGATGCCGATGGCGACGCACGACGACCGGCCGGTCTGCGCCCGGCTCCGCGACGGTGTCGCGCCGGCCGGGCCCCGGCCCGGTCGCCGAGCTGCGGTTCCTCCACGAGCTGCTGCGGCTGGTCACCACCGCCCGGACCTGGGAGGAGCTGCTCGAGACCGTCGTCGACGGCACGCGCGACGCGCTCGGCGCGAGCGTGTCCTCGCTGTACCTGCTCGACCGCGACGGGACGCCGACTGACCCTCGCCGCCACCAACGGGCTCGACCGGTACCAGATCGGCCGGGCCGTGGTCCCGTTCGGGGAGGGGATCACGGGGCACGTCGCAGCGACGCGGGAGGCGATGGTCATCCCCGACGTCCGCGCGGATCCCCGCTTCCTGTGGGTGCGCGGGATCGACCAGCGCCGCTTCGTCGCGTCGATGCTGTCCGTGCCGCTCACCTGGCACGACCAGGTCGTGGGCGTGCTCAACGTCCAGACCGAGGAGCACCGGGAGTTCGCGCCGTCGGACGTGGCGCAGCTGTCGGCCATCGCCGACCTGCTGGCCGGGATCGTCGAGAAGGGCCGGCTCCAGCGCGAGGCCGAGGTGCAGGTGGCCCGGCTCAAGGCGCTCGACCAGGCGCGGAACGAGCTGATCGCGCTGGTCACCCACGAATTGCGCACCCCGCTGGCGGTCGTCCGGGCCTACACCGACCTGCTGGCCGACGAGCCGCCGCTCGACGGTCGGTCGTCGCGCGACCCACGCCGCCGCGAGACGCGGGCGGCGTGGCACCAGGGGACGCTCGAGCAGATCGAACGCCTCGACCGCCTCGTGGATTCGATCCTCGAGTCGGTCCGGATCGTGCCCGACCAGCCGCCCGAGCTCCAGGCCGTCGACCTGGGCACGATCGTGAGCGAGCTGCTGGACGAGCTCGAGCCGATGCTCCACCGTCACCGCGCGGCGGTGGCCCGGTCGCGGCCGATGCACGTGATGGCAGACCGCGGGCGGCTTCGCCAGGTGCTCGAGCACCTGCTCGAGAACGCGGTCAAGTACGCCCCGCCCGACACCCGCGTCGGGATCGAGTGGACGCTGGTCGAGGGGATCGTCCGGCTCGCCGTCACCGACGAGGGGCCGGGCATCCCGCCCGAGTGGCGAGACCGGATCTTCGAACCCTATGCGCGGCGGGAGACGTCGACGGCGCGCGGGTCGGGCATCGGCCTGTATGCGGCGCGACGGCTCGCCGAATCGATGGGCGCCCGGCTGTGGTGCGAGCCCGCCCCTGCGGGTGGCGCGCGCTTCGTGCTGGCGCTGCCGGCGGCCGTGGCCGTCTGACGGAAAGGCTGGTGAGGACGAGGTGATCGGCACGAGACCCCTGCGGATCCTGGTGGTCGACGACGACCCGGCGATGGTCGGGGCGATCACGGCCCTGGTGGGGACCGAGGGCCACCAGGTGATCACGGCCTACGACGGCCTGACGGCGGTCAAGCGGTTCCGCGAGGAGCGGCCCGATCTGGTGCTCCTCGACCTCGCCATGCCGGGGCCGGACGGGTTCACGGTCATCGGACAGCTGCGCGCCACGGGCAACGTGCCGGTCCTGGTCGTGTCCGGCGAGAGCGCCGAGGCGGCCAAGGTCAAGGCGCTCGGCATCGGCGCGGACGACTACCTGGTCAAGCCGTTCGGCAAGCAGGAGCTGCTTGCCCGGATCGCGGCCGTCATGCGGCGCGTGGACCAGGCCGGGACGGGCCGCGTGGGCGGGCTGGGCGATGGGCCGTCGGGCGTGCTCAGCGCCGGGCTCGCTGACGCTCGAGCCGGCACGCCACGAGGCCCACGTTGGGGCCATCGCGCTCAGCCTCACGCCGACCGAGTTCCGGCTGCTCGAGGCGCTGGTCCGGGCGGGCGGCGACCTGGTCGCCCACCACCGGCTCGCGCGCGCGGGCTGGCCCGCCGAGCCCGACCCCGACCTGCTGTGGCTCAAGCCCCATCTCGCGCGCCTGCGCTCCAAGCTCGAGGCGGCGGGCGGACCCCGGATCGTGGCGGTCCGCTCGGTCGGCTACCGGATCGAGGCCGACGAGCCCGCCTGAGCCCGGAATCGAAACGGCCCCGGGGCGTAGCCGGGGCCGTCGCGAGGTGGTGGGCGCCGGGGCCGTCGCCCGGACGGTTCGTCAGGCGGCGACGGCCGCCCGGCCCCGCGAATCGTGCGCCGCGTCGGCGCAGGCGATCCGGCAGCCGCGCGCATCGCGCCCGCCGATGGGGGCGAAGTGGAACCAGGCTTCCTGGCCGTCGGCGGCACGCTGCAGGCGACAGCCGCAGGCCTGGCAGGTGATCGGGCCGCCGCGGCTGTCGAGCGCGTCGGCGAGGTGGCTGGTGTCGTAGGCGGGATAGGTCATGGTGGGGTGTCCTCCCGTTCGATGGGACCGGCAGGCCGCGATGGCGGTGGACCGGGACCGGATCCGCGGAACGGCGGCAGGGAACGTGACGCCGGTCAGAATCGTGCGCCCGCCGGGCTCCGGCGACGACACCGCACCGGCACCGAGGCGGTTACGGTTCGGTTGCGGCCGACGGGTCCCGATCGGCCGCGTCGGGCCGCAACGCATCCGCAACGCTCGCGGCCCGGCGCGCCGGTGCGCGCGGGACGCGGATCGCCGTACCGTCGGTTCGACCGGGATGCCGCTCGGCGCCCGAGTCCTGATCCGTACCGCGCGATCCGATCACGACCCGCTGCACGAGGTGCCTGTCCATGCGATCCGTCGGTGTCCTCATCGTCCGTCTGACCGTGGGCGGGCTCCTGGCCGGTCACGGCGGTCAGAAGCTGTTCGGCTGGTTCGGCGGCCAGGGCCTCGATCGGACCGCAGGCTGGCTCGAGACGCTCCGGCTCCGCCCCGGCACGGCCTGGGCGCCGCTGGCCGGCGGATCCGAGCTCGGCGGCGGCATCCTGACCGCGCTCGGGTTCCTGAACCCGCTGGGCCCGATCGCCGGGATCGCGGCGATGACGATGGCCTGGGCGAAGGTCCACCGAGGCAAGCCGATCTGGGTGAGCGCCGGCGGGGCGGAGCTGCCGATGACCAACGCGGCGGTGCTCGCCGGGCTCGCGCTCGGCGGGCCGGGTCGCCTCTCGGTCGACGGCCTGCTCGGGATCCGGGTGCCCCGCCGGCTCGGCGTCGCCGCGCTGGGCGCGGCCATCGCCGGGCTGTGGATGGGTGCCCAGCCCGAGATCGAGCAGGAGGCGGCGCAGCTCGAGCAGCAGGTCGCCGACCTGGCCCGGTCCGCGGGATCTGAGCCGAAGGGCGATCAGGCCGGCGGCTGACGCAGGATCCCGGACCGACGGACCACGAGGCCGGCCGTGGTGCCCTGGACGAGGAGCGTGATCAGCACCACGCCGTAGACCGCGCCCTGCAACAGGTCCCGGTCGATGAGCGAGGTCGGCAGGGCGAGGGCGAGGGCGATCGCGACCGCGCCCCGCAGCCCTGCCCAGAACATCACGTGGAGGTATCCCACGGGGGCCGCCGTCGCCCGCGGCAGGACGCGTCCGCCGAACCCGATCACGCCGTACACGACGAGCGCCCGGGCGGCGGTGATCGCGACGAACCCGGCGACGATGACCGGTGCCGCCCGGTCCAGGAGGTCGGGGCTGATCGCGAGGCCCATCAGCAGGAAGGTCAGCGCGGTCAGCAGGAACGCGACGAACTCCCACGTGATGTCCAGCGCCTCGCGCGTCCGCCGGCTGAGGCCGTGGGCGCCGCCCTCGCTGCCCAGCACGAGGCCCACCACGACGGTGGCGATGATCCCGGACTCGTGGATCCGGTCCGCGACGAGGTACGTCCCGTAGGCCGCGACCACCGAGATCGCGATCTCGATCAGGTGGTCGTCAGCCAGGTGCATCAGCCGCTCGGCCACGGTGCCGGCGATCACCCCGATGACCGCGCTGACCACCACCGTGAGCACGAACGACAGCGCGCCGTCGGCGATGCTGACGGGCTCGCTGATCGCCCGCAAGGCGATGGCGAACAGCACGACGCCGGTGCCGTCGTTGAGCAGGCTCTCGGACTCCACCACGGTCGCCAGCCGCCGCGGCGCATGGAGCCGCTTGAACAGCGACACCACTGCGACCGGGTCCGTCGCCGAGATCATGGCGCCCAGCAGGAACGCCCGTGAGAAGTCGAGCCCGGTCACGGTCGACACGGTCACAGCGACGACGCCCGCCGTGATCAGGACGCCCGGCGCGGCCAGGACCGCGACGGCGCCGAACGACCGGCGCAGCTCGCCCAGGTCGATCTTGTAGGCGGCCTCGAACACCAGCCCCGGCAGCAGCACCGCCAGGATCAGCTCGGGCGTGATCCCCACCTGGGTGGACGGGAACAGCACCGAGATCCCGAGCCCGGCCAGCACCAGCGCCACCGTGTAGGGCAGCGCCGAGCGACGGGCGACGAGCGCGACCGCGGTCGCCACGACCACCAGCAGCACGAACAGCTCGACCGGCAGCAGGCCGGCGGGCTCGGTATTGGTCAATGGGGCCTCCGGACCGGCTGGGCTTCCTGGATGCCGGCCTGCCCCTGAGCGTAGCCCAGCCGGTACCCTGTGCGGGCAGCTAACGGAGGCGATCGGATGGATCTGGGCCTTGACGGACGGCGGGCGCTGGTGGGCGGCGGCGCCTCGGGGATTGGTGCCGGGATCGCGTCGGCGCTGGCGGCGGAGGGCGCCCGGGTCGCACTGCTGGGCCGGACCGAGCCTCGCGTGGAAGCCGAGGCGGCGCGCCTGGGCGGCGTCGCGATCGTCGCCGACCTGTCGCTGCCCGACGGCCCCGCGGGAGCGGTGGCGGCGGCGGTCGAACGGCTGGGCGGTCTCGACCTCCTGGTCGTCAACAGCGGCGGCCCGCCCGCCGGCACGTTCGAGAGCATCGACGAGGCGCAATGGGAGCAGGCGATCGCGGGCACGCTGTGGTCCGCCCTGCGGCTGGTCCGCGCCGCGCTGCCCCACCTGCGCGCGGGCCGCGAGCCGTCGATCCTGGTCGTGCTGTCGTCGTCGGTCCGCGAGCCGATCCCGGCGCTGGTGACCTCCAACGTGCTGCGGCCCGGGCTGGTGGGGCTGATCAAGACGCTCACCGCCGAGCTCGCGCCGATCCGGATCAACGGCCTCGCGCCGGGCAGGATCGCGACCGAGCGGGTCGCGCGCCTCGACGGCCAGCGGGCCGAGGAAGCCGCGGTGAGCGTCGAGGAGATCGCGCGCCGGTCGATCGCCACGATCCCCCTGGGCCGGTACGGGGACCCGGCCGAGATCGGCCGGGTCGGTGCGTTCCTGCTGTCACCGGCGGCCGGGTACGTGACCGGCCAGGTGGTCGCGGTGGACGGCGGGATGATCCGCTCGCTGCCCTAGGCAGGCCGGGCCGACGACGGCCGGTCGCCTCCGGCTGCCGAAGGTCGCCTCAGCCAGCCGGGACGGGCCGGGCGCCGCGACGGGCCGACCGCCCCGCTCGCCCGAGGAGGTCGGCGACGGGGATTCCCAGCACCTGCACGAGGCTCACCAGGATCAGTGCGAAGCCGACGATCAGCCCGGGTCCGATCGGCTCGCCCAGCACCAGGGCGCCCCAGGCGATCCCGAAGGCCGGGACGATGAACGTGACCGTGCTCGCGGCCGTCGGCGTGGTCCGGGCGAGGACGCGGAAGAACAGCGGCCAGGCAAGGGCCGTGGAGACGAGGGCCACCGCGACCAGCGCGGCCACCGCGCCCGGTGTCGGCGTCCCCGGGCTGCCGCTCGCGACCGCCAACGGGAGGAGCACCACGGCGCCCGAGACGAGCTGCCCGGTTGCCATCTCGAGACCGCCGAGGTCAGGGAGCGCGCGACGCACGAACGTGCCGGCGACGGCATAGCTGGCGGAGGCACCCAGCGCGGCGGCGACCGCGAGGAGCGTGCCCGGACCGGCGGGCAGCGGCAACCAGCCCACGAGGCCGAGGACCGCGACCATGCCGATCGCTAGCCCGCTCACCAGCCGGCGCGACAGGGGCTGGCCGAGGGCGGCGATGCCGAGCAGGGCGGTGAACATGGGCGTCGCGGCGTTCAGCAGGGCAGCGAACCCGGCCGGCAGGGTGAGCGACGCGAAGGCGAGCAACGAGAACGGGACCGCCGAGAACGTGATGCCCACGATCGCGATGGCGCCCATGCGGCCACGGGCCGCCGCCCAGGTCCGGCGACCGGCGACGGCGACGAGGACGATCGCCGCGAGGCCGATCCGGATCTCGGCCGCCCACAGCGGTCCGACCTGCGGCGCGGCGATCCGGAGGAACAGGAAGGCACCGCCCCACACGGCACCCAGCAGGAGCAGGATGCCGAGATCGGCAGCGGAGACGGAACGGTCGGGGGACGGGGACGACGTGGCCATGGCACGAGGTTGCCGTCACGTCACGTTGCCGGCACCGGGCGCGCGTCCAGCCCCCGCTACGTCAATCGTCGCCCGAGGGGCCCTACGGTGCCGCGCCGGAGGCACCCGGCCCGGGGGTCCCGGACGCCGCGGGCGCGGGCGCCGTGCCCGTCACCGAGACCCGCACCAGGCCGGGCGCGTTGCCCAGCGCGGTCAGCGAGCCGTGGGCGGGCGAGGCCACGTCGAGCAGCAGCAGGTAGTCGCCCGCGACCGCGGGCGCCACCAGCGGGACCGTCACGCTGACCGCGCCGCCCGGGGCCGCGACCGCGGGGTCGAGCACGACCGGGACCGGGTCGGGCACCGGCAGCCCGGCCGGGGACACCCAGGTCGCCACGAGGTCGGCCGGCAGGCGCGCGGTGCGCAGCCAGGACAGGATCGCCTCGCCGCCGCCGGCGGGCGGCGCATCGGCCGCCTGGTCCCACGCCTCCGACCCCGCGTTGACCACCCGGACCGCGAGCGAGGCGCCGGCCCCCGCGCCGAGCGCGAGCGAGCCCGGGGCCCCGTAGGCGACCGCGACCGGGCCGCCCACCCGCACCAGGACCGGCGTGAGCAGCGCCTGGGTGGCGGCGTCGTAGGCGACGCCCGAGGGGGCGTGGAGGGTGGCCACCAGGCGGTACAGCCCGGGTGCCGCGGGATAGGTCACCTTGACCGCCAGGCCCCGGGCGCCGCGGGCGGCGGCGCCGACCGTGACCACCGTGCCCAGCTGCTCGGGGGCGACGAGGTCGACCTCGGGCGGCTCGGGCGGCGGCGTGGGCGTGGCCGCGGGATCGGGCGTGGCCGACGGGTCGGGCGAGGCCGCGGGCGAGGGGTCCGGGACGGGCGCCGGGTCGAGCAGCAGCGGGTCCCAGCGGACGCCCACCTCGGCCCCCGCGGGGACCGCGCCGGCGGCACCGCCCGCGAGCGGCAGGGTGAGCCGGGTGGTGGTGGTCGCGATCGGCAGGCTGCGCAGGGCGAGGGTCCCGAAGCGCAGCCCGCGGCCCGCGAGGCTGGGCTCGGCCGGCGGCCGCAGGGCCGCCGCGCCGACGGACCCGGTGGCCCCCGCGCGGACCGCGGCCGCGGTCAGCGAGCGCGACACCAGCGAGCGGTAGTAGCCGCCGCCGCGCCGGTCGGGGTCGAGCTGTTCGGTGTAGCCCGCCGAGCGGCGGCTGGCGACCGCGAACGCGTGGCCCTTGGCGCTCGGCGAGCCGGCCCAGATCCGGTCCACCGCGGCGCGGCTGCGGAGCAGCGCCCGGACGTAGTACGCGGGCCCCAGGTGCGCCTCGGCGACGACCGCGCCCGCGCCCGCCCGGATGAACCCCGCGGCGAAGTTGTCGACCCGCGCGATCGCGTCCTCGCGCGTGCCCTCGCTCAGCCCGGGCTCGGTGTTGCCCGACGCGTAGCACAGGTGGTGGAGCAGGACCACCGCGTCGGGCGCCAGGGCGAGGTCCTCGACCGCCGCCTCGCCGAAGTACTGGTGGGCGGTGTCGTCGACGCCCGCGACCGGGTTGAGCCCGAAGCCGTCCTGGGTGGGCGGGTAGAGGGCGTCGCGGTAGCGCGACGGGAAGCCGTTGCCGTGGCCCAGGTAGACCAGGATCGAGGCGCCCCGGGCGGCCGCCCGCACGGCGGGCCAGGTGGCGTCGGGGGAGTAGACCTTGACCACCTCGGCGCCGGCCGCGGTCGCCTCGGCGGCCGCCGCGTCGGCGAGCGCCCGGTAGCGGGCGGTGAGCGAGCCCACCGGGCCGACCACCAGCACCACCTTGGGCACGGGCGCGGCGGCCAGCGCCGGGGCGAACGCACCCAGCGTCGCGAGGACACCGGCGAGGAGGGCGACCAGGGTCGCCCGGACGATGCGGTTCAGCGATCGTCGAGGCAGCGGGCGGGGGCTCGTGGTGCGGGGGGTTGAGCGCATGCTCGTCCTCGCGCTGTCGGGAACGGTCGTCACGGCGACGGACGCGGTCCCTGGAGGTTCGGGGATGGATGCCGACCCGGGGAGGGCAACGGCCCTCGCCCGGGTTCGGCGCGTGAAACCGCATCGGGTCTCGTGGATGGACCTCACAGCTGCGTTCCGCGAGACCCGTCGAAGCTGAGGCGGCACGTCGTGCCGCCTCAGCTCAGGATTCACTTGCGGTTATGGGTGGTGGACACGGGTTGGCCGATGATGGATCACCGGACTCGCTGGTTCTTGATGGTGCCAAAGCTTCCGACGAAGTTGGCGTCACCGCCATAGGTGGCCGTGACGGTCCACGTCCCAACGTCCGCAAGGGCTGGGGTCCAGTTCAGGGTGGCGACGCCCGTCGGACTGACGGGGGCCGTCCCGATGACCTTGCTGTTGCTGAGCGTGAACGTGACCGTGCCGGTGGGGACACCCACTCCCGGGGCCACCACCCTGGTGGTCGACCGGAGCTGGATCTGATTGCCGACTCGGCCGTTGTTGTCGCTCGTCTGGGCCGTGGTCGTGGTCGCAGCCTTGTTCACGACCTGCGCCAACGTAGCGCTGCTGGTCGCGTAGGCGAGCGAGCCACTGTACGTGGCAACCACGGAGTGGCTGCCTGCCGCCAGGGCGGTTGTGGTGAACGTCGCCACGCCTGTGCCGCTCAAGGCGACCGGTGCCCCGACGTCGACGGCATCGATGCTGAACTGCACCGAGCCGGTCGGAGTCGATCCCGCGACGACGGGGCTGACCGTGGCCGTGAAGGTCACGCTCTGCCCATAGACGGTCGGGCTGAGGCTGCTGGTCAGGGCGGTATTCGTGGCCGCCAACTGGTTGACGGTCTGCGTCAGGGTCGCGCTTACGCTGCCCGAGAAGTTGCCATCGCCACCGTAGGTCGCGATGACGGGGTGGTCCCCCGCCGCAAGGCTATTGGTCGTGAACGTCGCGGTCCCAGCGGCAAGCGCCGTCGAAGCGACGTCCGTGCCGTCGATGTTGAACACGACCGTCCCCGTGGCCGTCGCGGGGGCGACCGTGGCCGTGAAGGTCACGCTCGTCGCCAGGGGCGACGGGTTGAGGCTGCTGGCGAGGGTCGTTGTCGAGGTCGCCTGATCGACGACCTGGATCAGCGAATTGCTGATGCTCCCTGCATAGGCGATCGAGCCGCCATAGGTGGCAGTAACGGTGTGGCTGCCAACCGCCAGGGCGCTCGTCGAATACGTCGCGACACCGGCGACCAGGGCCACGGGCGCACCGACGTTGGTGCCGTCGATGTTGAACTGAACGTTGCCGGTGGCCGCCGCCGGGTCGACCGTGGCCGTGAAGGTCACGTTCGTGCCGAAGATCGACGGGTTGACATCGCTCGTGAGGACCGTCGTGGTCGGCAGCGTTTCGCCAACCAGGAACGGGGCCGAGACGGATTCGGCGGTCACGCTCGGATACGCGCCACCGTAGCCGACCGTGTTGAGGGCTCGGACCCGATAGAAGTTGGCGACCGTCGCGTCAAATGCCGCATCGATCACGGTGCGGGTCTCGTGGACGTTCGGCTGGTCGAGCGGCGAGGCGATGGTCGCGAGGATCGTCCACGTGATGCCATCACCAGACTTCTCGACGATGAACGACGTCTCGGTGATCGAGTTGTCGTTGAAGGTCAGCGTGTTGGTGTTCTGGTCGAACGATGCGACGGTCGGCGCGAGCGGCGGGATCGCCAGCAGGACCGGCCGCATCATGTCCATCTCTTCGTGGCTCAGGATGTGGCAGTGATAGACGTACTCCCAACCGAAGTTGACGAGCGCGTTATTGAGGGTCGTCACGTTGCCCGAGGGGTCAACGATCAGCCCCAGCGGGTCGAGATTCGCACCCAGCTCCATCATCGGGTTGAGGGGCCGGACGCTGTTCGGGACCTCGAACGGCAGCTTCGGCACGACCGGCCGCAGGGCAACGATCGTGTCCTCGAGCGGACTGACCCGGATCGTGTCCTTCCAACCGAGCTCTGATGCCTCGGTCGGGATGATGATGTTGTCCCAGGTGACCCGGTTGAGGATCTGCACGTCGTACAGGTGGAAGTGGATCGGGTGGGTGTCCACGCCGTTGTGGGTGATCTTCCAGATCTGGGTCCCATCGCTGCCGTCGCTGATCGGCTGGACGTTGAGATCGTCCTTGGGCAGGTTGGTGCCGTCGATGACCTCGGTGGGCGGTGCGATGTACGGGTAGAGCAGGATGTTCTGGCCGGCCGGCGTCGCCGGCACCGCCTCGAGACCCAGGTTGGCCGTCATCCGGCCGAACTCGTCGAAGGCCGCCGAGTTCATCTCGTCGTGGAGCGCCTTGGGCTGGAGCGGGATCTTGAGCTGCGGGTTCGAGTTCTTGAGGTTGTCGAACCGGAACAGGTCGCCGCCCTGCTGGTTGATCCGGGCGAGCCCGTCGCACTTGTTAGTGCCGTTCGGGTCGGTGCAGTTACCGCTGGCGGCAAAGTTCGTGCCGTACGCGGAGTTGTAGGCGGCCTGCCCGACGATGATCGGGTGCTGGCCGGACTCGAACACGCCGCTGCCGTCCGCGTGGTGCTTGAAGGCGTTGTTGAGCGCCGTCAGGTTGAACGCGGCGGCCTGCGGGTTGGCCGCGATCTTGACCTGCATGACGGTCCGCGTGTTCGGGCCGTAGCCGGGCAGGACCACGCCTGCGCCCGTGTCCGGGCCGCCGGTGTAGTAGTCGTAGCTCGCGACGCGGGCCGGGAAGGCGGCGGGCGCGTCGTTGTACAGGATGAGCGTCTTGCCCGCGAACTTGCTGAAGTCGACGATCACGTCCGACCGCTCGGCGGGGGCGAGCAGCATCGAGTGCTTGTCCACATTGCCGACGTCGAAGCGCGTGGGGTCCGTGATCCAGGTCGTCGGCTGGGCGGGAACGACGGCCGGGGCCGGCAGGAAGCCGCCCTCGGAGCCGACCTGGATCCAGTCGGGACCCTTGGGGCTCAGCGTCTCGTCGGGCGTGGGGACGATGTTGATGTCGGTCTGGGCCGCGGCGACCTCGGACGCCTTGAGGGCGACCTCGGTGCCCGTGCTGTCGGCCACGTACCAGGACAGGTTCCAGAAGCGGTCGTTGGCCGCGTTCAGGATGCGGAACCGGTACGCCTTCGGGTCGAGCGTCGTGGTCGGGTAGGCCGTGCCGTTGATGATCGGCGTGTCGTTGAACTGCTCCATGCCGACGCTGATGTTGGGCGTACCGGGGATCAGCTGCGGCTCGCAGAACGGCTCGACCTGGTACTGCCACGTCGACGGGTCGTCGAGGTTGCACGGCACCGCCAGGTCCGTCGTGAAGTTCGTCGCCGGATCCTTGCCGTAGTACGGGTTGGCGATCGGCCCGTGCTGCGGGACGGCCGGCGGCCAGAACCAGGGCCCGTACATCCAGCGCCCGTAGGCGCTCATGCCGCTCGGGTCGCCGGGGTTCTGGGCCGGCATGTAGACGTGGTGGTACCAGAGGTTGCCCATGCCGCCCCAGCGCGAGGCGTCCCAGGTCGGGTCCTGCCCGGCGAGCTGGGCAGCGCTCGGGACGAAGGTGCGGTCCTGGATGACGAGCGGGATGCCCTCGCCCATGTCGGCGTAGGTGCCGCTGGGGCCGAACAGCTTCTGCTCGGTCGGGTCGGTGATCACGTACCCGGCGGCCTCGCCGGCGTACACGTTGAGCCGGGTGATGCCCCACGCATGGTCGTGGTAGAACATCAGCCGCGCCGACTGCTGGTTGGTGTAGTAGAACGTCTGGCAGCCGTCGGTGGGCGCCGAGCAATCCGGGATCCCGGCATTGGCAGCCGCTTGCCCGACCATGTCGGGAACGCTCTGGACGGCCACGCCCTGCGGCCACGAGGTGGTCTCGTTGGCCGGCGTGATCCACTGGTGCGGCGTGCCGTCACTGATCCAGGGCGTGATCCCGCCATGAAGGTGCAGCGTCGCGCGCGGATCCTGGAAGCAGAGGCTGGAGTTCTTCGGATACTCGGAGCAGGCCGGGTTGCGCACCCCGTCCATGACGGTGCCATCGTCGACGACGGGGTCGCCCATGGCTCCGGGTGCCATGCCCGAGCCCATCAGGCTCGAGTCGGTGGGCAGGAACAGGTCGCCGTCGCTGCCCGTCGGGAGCAGGTTGTAGAAGGTGATCCGGACCGCGCGATCCTTCTGCGCGACGATCGTCGGGCCGAGGTAATGCGGGTCGTCGACGCCGATGGCCTGGGTGATCCCGTCCGGCATCAGGGTGGGCGTCGTCGTCCCGTCGAGCTTCGCCGTCACGAGCGGCACCTGCTTGCCGGGCACGTTGCCGGTTGACAGCTGGACGTACTCGCGGAGCAGCGTTCCTGTGCCAAGGCCGCTGCCCGGGAGCGACGAGCTCATCTGCTCGCGTGTCTGCACGACCGCGATGACGTAGTAGTCGGTGCCCGGGAACGTGGTCGTGTCCGGCACGGCGACCGGGATGTACTGGCCGAGGTTGTTCACCCCCGCCGCGCCGAGGCCCGGCAGGGTGTCGACGAACTTCTTGATGCCACCCGCGGTGGTGTAGCCGGAGCCCGGCTTCGTGACCGTGATGGCGGAGACGACGCCATTGTCGATCGCCGCGGTCGCGGTGGCGCCGGTCCCGGTCGGGTCAGCGATCGTCACGGTCGGCGCGGCGGTGTAGTCCGGCCCCGGGGTTGTCGACGACGATCGACAGGACCTTCAGGGTCGCGGTCGCGCTGACCGGGATGAAACCGGTGCGGTGGGTTGATCGGGTCGAACACGGTCCCGTCACGAACCGTGACTCCCGGCGCGGTCGCGTAGCCGGACCCGGCGTCGTCGACGACAACGCCCGTGACTGCCAGCAGGCCCATGTCGGGCGCCCCCGTGCAGTCAGGGTACGGGTCTGCGCACACGGCATGGCCCTGTGCCTGAATGCCTGCCGGGTTATCCGGCAGGTCGAAGTCCACCGTCGGGAAGCTGTAATTGGCGCCGTTGACCGAGACACCGACGGCGTCAACGCCGCCGTAGGCCGTCGCCGCGGCACCACCATTCCCGCTGAACGACACCGTCGGTGCCGTGTAGCCGGCACCCGGAGTGTTCACGGTGACGGAGACGACGGCGCCCTTCTTGACGACCGTCGCGCTAGCCGCTGCGCCGGTCCCCGACCCGGTGATGTCGACCTTCGCGTTGCCGTACCCCTGGCCACCGTTGGTGACGGTGATCCCGGTGATGGCGCCGTTCGCGCCGACCGTCGCCTCGGCCGTCGCTCCCGTACCGGAGCCGGTGATGGTGACGACCGCGTCGGGCAATGTCATCGGGCTCTGGGCCCAGTTCGGGTACGGCCCAAAGTAGTGCGGGACCTTGGCTTCGTCCGTGGGGCTGGCCGGCATCGCCGGGGGCGGCGCCGCGGTCCCGGCCACCTTGGCCGGGCGGGGCACCGCGACGGCGGGCGCCGCCATCGACAGGCCCAGAACGAGCATGGCCAGCAGGGCCACCAGCTTCCTCGTCATGGCATCTCCTTGCGCCGGAGCTCCCGACGCGACGCGCCCTCGCGTGCAGCGACCTGCCGACACACCCGGGCCATGGGCTGCGAGCCGGGACGAAGCCGCAGTGACCGATGGACCGGACCGTAGCCATGTCGGGGGCTGGGGCCATCAGGGACGACACGGACCCGATCACGGATTCCGGCGATCCGTGGGTCGGCCCGGTTACGGAGCCCTGATTCCGTAGCCCGGTCCGTGGTATCCCGCACACCTCCGCCTCGCCCAAGGGCTATCGTCGGCGCATGGAACGCGAGGGCGGCCCGCCGCAGCGACACCTGCCCGAGCCTGCCGGCGGGGACGCTCGTCGCCGGCGGACCGACACCGCGGTCGACGTGTTGCCTCCCGTCACCGGCACGGTAGCGAGCGACGGCCTGGACGAGACCGAGGCCGGGGCTGCACGACGCCAATTGCGGGACGGCCCGCTGCCCCGGCTGGATCCCGACACGTGCATCGCCGCGGCGCTGCTCCCGGGCGAATGGGTGGTCGCCGTGCGGCGGCAGGCCGTCCTCGAGCGCCGCCAGGCGGCGGCCCCATGCACGGCGGGGCTGCCGGGGGCCCTGTACCTGACCAGCTGCCGGCTGCTCCACGTCGGGCGCCACCGGATCGCGTACGACGTCGCGGACATTCGCGAGGCCATCGTGGCCAGCGACACGCGGCTGCTGCTGATGCTTGGCGACGGGATCGGCCTGCAGCTCGACGTCGAGCATCCGCGCCTGCTCCGGGTGAAGATCGCCGCCGTACGGCGGCGCCTGGGCGCTCCCGGGTTCTGACCGGGTCGGACAGCCTCAGATGCCGCGCCGGTACTCGCGGGCGGCCTCGGCGCGATTGCGCACGCCGAGCTTGCGCAGGATGCTGCTGACGTGGGTCTCGACCGTCCGCCGGGAGATCGTCAGCGCCCCCGCGATCTCGCGATCCGTCAGGCCGTCGGCAAGCAGGCGCAGCACGTCCAGCTCGCGCGCGCTGAGCGGCTCGCGGGGATCGTCCGGGTCGGCTGGCAGCGGTGGCCCCCCGCCGCGGACCAGGCGGTCGACGAGGCGGGTGGCGAGCCGGCGCGGCATGGCGAGCTCGCCGTCCCGGACGGCGTGGATGGAGCGCACCAGCGCCTCCGGGGTGATGTCCTTGGTCAGGTAGCCGCGCGCTCCGTTGCGGATGGCATCCACGACGTCGCGCTCGGACGCGGACACCGACAGCATCACGAACCGCGTTTCGGGCATCCTGGGGCTGAGCTCCCGGACGAGGTGCACGCCCGACATCCCGGGCATGGTGATGTCGACCAGCACCACGTCCGGCCGCAGCTCCGGGGCGAGCGTCAACGCCTCCTCGGCGGTCGCGGCCTCACCCACCATCTCGAGGCCGGCGAGGACGACGGCGCGCGCGACGGCGGAGCGCACCAGCGGGTGGTCGTCCACGATCATGACACGCGCGGGCGCCGTGGCCATCGTCCCGCTACTCCCGGGTCGCCAACGCGGTCGGGTCGATGGGCACGACCAGCGTGATCCGGGTCCCGCCGCCCGGCTTCGATGCGATCTCGAGCCGGCCACCGACCAGCAGCGCGCGCTCGCGCATCGAGGACAGGCCATAGGAATCGGCTCCGGTCCGGGTGGGGTCGAACCCGCAGCCGTTGTCGACCACGCCCAGGGTCACGCATCCGTCCTGGACGGCGAAGCGGACCCGGACGACCGTGGCGTCGGCGTGCTGGCGGACGTTCACCAGGGCCTCCTGGGCGATCCTGAGCAGCTCGGCCCGGGTGCGCGGGTTGAGCGCGGACGCATCACCGCTCACGTCGAGCTCGACCCGCAGCCCGAAGCGGTCCTCGAAGTCCTCGACGTACTGCGTCATCAGGTCGCCGAACGAGTTCCCCGCCGACGCCGCCATGCGCAGCGCCATGACCGCCTGGCGCGCCTCGACCAGGCCGTTCTCGATCGCCGCGCCCGCCTCCGCCAGCAGCTGGCCGGCTGGCACCGGAAGCTCCATCGAGGCCGCCTCCGTCGTCTTGAGCTTGGCCAGCCACAGGTCCTGGGCGACGCCATCGTGCAGCTCGCGGGCCAGCCTGGCCCGCTCCTCGAGCTCGGCGCGCTCCACGTCCGCATCGCGCAGCCGCGCCAGCTGGGCGTTGGCCCGCCTGAGGCGGGCGAGCATGTCCCGGGCCTCCGCCTCGATGCCCAGGAACAGCGACGCGAACCAGGCGAGCCGCAGGATGTCCGCCGTCGACACCTGGGCCGGGTGGCTGCTCGGGTACAGGATCCAGTGGATCTCGGCGAACCCGGCGAACAGCAGGCCCAGGGCGACGTAGGCGTCCGCGATCGAGCCCGACCGCCGGCGCAGGCGGCGCATCGACCAGGCCGCAGCCAGGAACAGCGTCGCGACCACCAGCTGCAGCGCCGTGCCGAAGGGGGTGATGGTCGGCAGGCCGGCTGGATCGTTGAGCCCGGCGGTCACCAGGGCCGGCAGCCCGGGGAGGCCCTGCCCGTACAGGAGCCAGACGGTCACCACCATGAGCACGGCCGGGGCCGTGATCAGCACGAACGGGCGCCGGATCCCGGCACGGGCAACGATCGGGACGCCCGCCGCGACCAGCAGGACGGCGGTCAGCACCCGGGCAAGGGCGAACACGTACTCCTGCTCGCCTGCCACGACCGGACGGGCGCCATTGGCGGCGTCGCGGGCGACCGTCACCGAGATCGCGGCCACGTAGGCGATCGTGAGCGGCAGGAACGCCGCCGCCTGGAACGCCGCGATCGGCTCCCGGCGCTCGCGGAAGCGCACCCAGGCGAGGACCGCGACGCTGCCGGAGATGACGACCGCGACCGTGTCCAGGACGAGGTCCAACGCGGGCGCCACGATATGGCCGTGGATCGCCGGCATGAAGGCGACGACGATCGTGCTCGCCGCGAGGGCGACGAACACGATGCGCAGGAGGAGCTCGGAGCGCTCGACGCGCGGGAGCTTCATGGAGTGGGACGTCGCCACGCCTGGGACGCGTGGTGTTGGGCTGTCATCGGTCGCTTGGATGTCCCTGTGCGGCCGGGTGTTCTCCCCCCGGCGGATTGTGGTGAGCGTCGCGCCAATATCACGCGCCGTCAAGGGCCGCGGCCGGCGCGCCACCGTTTCCCATCGGCCCGTTGTCGACGTGACGTGCGGTGGGCCAGCAAGGGCCGCTCGGCCCGCTGCCCGGCCGCCGTGCGCCGGGCGCCGGCCGTCAGGCGCCGGTCAGCCGTTCCAGGAGCGCGCCCGGTCGGAGCTCCTCGTCGAGGCCGGTCCTGCGCAGCAGGTCGTCGAGGTCGGCAACGGTGCCGGCATCGGCCGCGACGCCCGGAGCCCGCACGGTGGCGTGCGCGATCGCCCCGCGCCGCTGGTAGACGAGCTTGCGGATCGGCAGGTTGAGCAGCGCCTGGTTCTCGAACCGGATCAGCGTCGCGTATCGATCGAAGATCGCGGCGGCACCCTCGTGGTCGCCCCGCGACCAGCGGCGGACGATGGCGACCAGGATCTCCGGGAACCCGAAGCCGGTCATCGTCCCATGGCTGCCCCGGCGCAGCTCCTCGAGCAGCATCTCCCCGCCGAGGCCGCCCAGGACGATGACGTCGGGCGAGCCGGCGACCAGGCGCCCGGCCTTGGGCGGGGTCGGCTCCTCCTCGAGCTTGATCACCCGGCACTGCGGGGCCTCGGCCGCGAGGGCGAGCAGGAACTCGACCGACATCGTCACGCCCGAGCTCGCCGGGTGGTCCTGGACGACGATCGGCAGCGAGACCGCCGCCGCGACCGCCAGGAAGTGGCGGCGCAGCGCGGCGTCGGTGGGGCGGGGGATGGGCGGTGGCGCGAGCATCACCGAATGCGCGCCGGCGGCCTGGGCCTCGCGGGCGTAGGCGATCGCCCGGTCCGTGGCTGCGTGGCTGACCCCGATGCACACCGGGAGGTCACCGGCGGCCGCCTCGAGGACGGCGCCGATCACCGTCGATCGCTCGGCGTCGCCGAGCCGGCCCGCCTCGCCCAGCACGCCCAGGATCGTCATCCCGTCCACGCCCGTTGCCCGCACGAACCCGACCAGGCCCCGGATCGACTCGACGTCCAGCGCCTGGTCGGGGGTGAACGGCGTGGGCACGATGTTCCACACGCCCCGGAGCGCCCCGATGTCGCCCATGCCGCCTCCTGCTCGCGCGCCTGCTCGCGCGCCTGCCGCCCGCCTGCCGCGAGGCTACTTGATCAGCGAGCCGTTTCCGGCCAGCGAAAGGTCACCACCGTCCCCCGGACCTCGGCACGCCCGATCTCGATGCCGGCGCCGCAGGCACGCGCCTCCGCGCGCATGTCCGCGATCCCCCGCCGGCCGCTGCGCGCCGCGGCCGGCTCGTCCACCGCGGGACCCTCGCCGTCGTCCTCGATCCGGAGCCGGACCGCGGTCGCCTGGACGGCAACCGTCACCTGCGCATGGCTCCCGGGGGCGTGGCGGATGACGTTGTCGAGGGCCAGCTGGGCAACCCGGAACGCTGCCCGCTCGACATCCCGGGGCGGCCTCGCGCCCGCGTTGCCGTCGCCGCTCGTGCCCTCGACGGCGATCTCCACCCGCACCGTGGAGCGGTCCTCCACGCGTTCGGCCAGCCATTCGACGCCGGCCAGCAGCCCCATCTCGTCGAGCACGATGGACCGGCGCGCGACCAGCAGCGCCTCGACCTCGTCGACGGCCGTGCGCAGGTCCGCCGCCAGCCGCTCGACCGTCCCGCCGGCCTCGGCCTCGGCGAGCGCCCGGCGAAGCGACGGCAGGACCTCGGCGTGGAGGTCGGCCGCGAGACGACCGCGCTCGGTCTCGACCGCCTCGGCGCGTCCGGCCGCCCGCCCGGGCACGACCTCGTCGACGAACACCCGCAGCGCGGGCAGCGCGGCCCGGGCCCCCGAGCCGTCCACCTCGCCCGCGGCCAGCCGGTCGCGGGTGCGGCCGAACGCGGGTCCGAGGTCGCGCACGAGCCCGATCGCCGAGAGCAGCGCGATGACGCCCAGCCACAGCCACTCGGGCACGCTGGTGTCCATCTCCCCGCCGAGCGACCGGGCCGCGGCCCTGGCCGCCAGTGCCACGGTGAGCACCCCAACCACCAGCCACGCCGCCACCAGGACGCCGGACCGGCGTTGCCGGCCCGAGACCGCGTAGGCGGCCGCGACCACCGGTGGCAGGAGGACCGCCGCCACCACCGCCAGCCCGAGCCAGGGTCCGGGGTCGACGCCCGTGCGCAGACGAACCTCGTCGGAGAACCCCACCACCGCGAGCGCGCCGGCGCTGGACGCGACGATGGCGGCCGCCCAGCCGAGCGTCGGCGCCCAGGCGTGGACGAGCCCGAGCACCACCAGCGCTCCCAGCCCCCACAGGATCGGGACCAGGGCCGAGACCGACGGCCCGGGGAGCCCGTACGGATCGACCACGCGCAAGGCGATGGCGACGGCCCCGATCGCGGTGCTCGCGATCGCGGACAGCCGGAGCGCCCGGCTCACGCGCGTGGTCGCTCGGGAACCCACCCCTCGCGCAGGGCGAGCACGGCGAGCTCGGTGCGCGACAGGACGGCGTAGCGGTCGAACAACCGGCGCAGGTGGCTCTCCACGGTCTTCTCGGTGACGCCCAGGCGGGCGCCGATCTCGTCGTTGGACGCCCCCTCGCAGACCAGCGCGAGGACCTCGATCTCGCGGTCCGAAGGCCGGCGCGGGGCGCTCCGGATCGCGCGCAGCATCGACGCCGAGAACGCGGTCCCGCCGGCCGCCACGCTCCGGATCGCGTCGAGGATCTCGGCCACCTCGCTCGTCTTGAGCAGGTAGCCCGCGGCTCCCCGCTCGAACGCGGTCCGGATCAGCGGCGGCTGGTCGAACGACGACAGGAGCAGGACCGCGGGTCCCTCGCCGCCCAGGGCCTCGAGCAGCCGCAGGCCCTCGGCCTCGCCCGCGAGCTGGACGTCGCTGACGACCACGTCCACCGCCCCCGCGACCGGGCCGGCCAGCAGCGATCGCGCCTCGCCCAGCGACCGGGCGGTGCCGGCGAGCGCGAGATCGGGGGCGCCCCGCACGGCCGCCCCCACGGCGTCGAGGATGGCCGGATGGTCGTCGACGAGGACGACCCGGATCGGCAGCGTACCCACAGCCTGCAGCCTAGCGCGATGCCGGCGCGCAGCGAAGGCCCCGCCGCAGGGCTGGCGGGCCGTGCGGGTTGCGGGATTCCCCGCATACTCGTGCGAAGCGCAGAAGGGGACCATGGCCCACGACCAGACGAGCGACCGGGGCGAGGGCGCGCCCACCGTCCGTCCCGACCCCCGGCCGGCACCGGATCCACCGCCTCCGGGCCCGCCGCCGCCGCCCCCGCCGCCGCCGCCGCCGCCGCCCCCGCCACCCGATGTCCGTCCCCCGGGCCTCGGCTGGCTGCCGCCCGACGCCGGTCGGCCGGGTCCGCGGCTCGACGTCGGGTCGATCCTCGGTCGCACCTTCGACACGTTCGGCCGGGAGTGGTCGCTGTTCCTCGCCCTGGCCCTGCCCGCCGGCCTGGGCGGCATGCTCCAGGTCCTCGCGACACCCGCCTCGCTGTCGGGCTACGGGACGGGGGCGGCGAACCGGATCGTGGATCCCGGGGCCGTCCTGGGCGACGGCGGCCAATACCTGGTCGTGTTCCTGCTGGCGCTGCTGTGCTCGGGCATCTCCGGCGTGGCCTGCGTCGTCGCCGCGGACCGCCTGTGGAGCGGCCTCGCGACCGGCGTGTCGGACGCGGTCGGCGGGGCGATCCGTGCGGCACCCCGGGTCATCGGGCTGTGGCTGCTGATGCTCGCGGCGCTGTCCGTCGCTGCGGTCGCCGTGACCGTCGCGGTCGTGGTCCTGTACCAGGTCGCCGCGACCGCGGGCATCGTGGTGCTGGCGATCCTGGTCCTCGCCGGCGTGGTCGGGCTGGTCGTGATCGGGATCCGGCTATCGCTCGTGATCCCGGTCCTGGTCATCGAGCGAGCCGGCGTCGTGGCCGGCCTCCGCCGCACGTGGCAGCTCACCCGGGGTCACGCGATCATGCTGTTCGCCACCACGCTCGTGGTCGGCCTGTGCTCCGGGATCGGCACCTGGGGCAGCTCGCAGGTCGCCGTGTTCGCCGGGGACCGGCTGGTGGGCGCGCTGGCCACCGGGCTCGCGACCGCCGTGGCCAGCCCGCTGGGCGCGATCTGGACCGTGATCGCATGGGGCGACCTGCTGGGCGGACGGCACGCCGGCTCAGGGGTGATGGCCCGCGGGCAGGGCCGCTGGGTCGGGGCCGCGCTCGTGCTCGGTCTCGGCGCGCTGCTCGGGGTCGCCGGGCTGGTGGTGCTGGGCGATGCCGTCGCGCGGGTGGCGCCCCTGCCCTGAGCGTGCGACCGCGCCGTGGCCGGGTCAGGGATCCGCTGGCACCGAGGACGCGTCAGGGCTGCCGGATCCGGATGTCGTCGATCCCGGCCTCGAGCAGGTTGCCGCTGGCCCCGTCGCGCGCGGCAACGACGAGGTGGATCGTCTGGCCCGCCCAGTCGGCCAGCGACACGGACGCCGACCTCCAGGTCGCGTCGACGTCGCGCGGCGTGCCCGAGCGAGCGAACACGACGCTCCGGGTGCCGTCCTCGGCCTCGACCATCACCCGCAGCCAGTCGGCCGCGCTCGACGTCGACGAGTGCGCGAGGTACCAGTGGAAGGTCAGGTTGCCGTAGCCGGCCGGGTCGGCCGGCAGCGGGATCGCGCGGCTGCGAATCGTGGTCGTGCCGCGATCGACGTCGTTGGCCGAGACCGACCCGCCGGCCGACGCCCCGGTCACCAGGTCCTGCTGCCCGGAGACCGTGGCGCCCGCCTGCTTGGTCCCGTGCGAGCTGGTCGTCTGCGGGTTGGCGACCTGCCACGCGCCACGGAGCGCGGTGTCGGTGTGATCGGGGTTCCGGCGCCATCCGCGGTTCACCTCGAGGTCGTCGTACAGGGGCCCGCAGTCGGCTGTCGCGTAGCTCGTGCCAAGCGAGGCGTAGGGACAGCCGGCGCGGTCGATGAGCAGCAGGATCGCGGACCGGTTGCGATCGGTCTGGGGCCCGATCTTCGAATCGTCCGGGTAGTGGTCCGCCCACACGGTCGCCTTCTCGGTCGGGTACAGCTCGAACGTGTAGCTGAAGATGCGGTGGACCGCGTACAGCCAGTCGATCTGGTCGCCATCGGTGATGTACAGGTCCGACGACTGCTCGGCGGTGTAGCCGTTGAGGGCGCCCATCGCACGGCCCATCGAGACGAAGGTGTTGTGGTCGAGCGCCGTCATGTCGGGCGGCACGTTGCGCCTCGTGTAGCCGAACGGCCACAGGATCAGCTCGCCGTTGGTGTGGAGCGTGATGTGGGTCCGGATCTGCTGGACGCCGCCGATCACCCGGCTGTCGACGAAGTCGCGCAGCGCGCGCGTCTCGGGCGCGGAGAACGCGTGCGGCCCGCGGTAGGTGATCGACGAGCGCCTGCCCGACGAGCCGTTGCAGCAGCCGAAGCGGTAGGCGTAGTTGCGGTTGAGGTCGGTGTAGATCGCGCTGCCCGCGCTCGTCTTCTGGCGGTTCTTGCGCCAGGCGCGGAACGGATCGCCGGTCAGGTCGTAGCGCATGCCGTCGGGGTTGAGCGCGAAGATGATGAAGGTCTCGCGCGTGTCCACCAGGCGCGTCACCGTCGTGTCCGACCCGTAGCCCGTGGTCAGCCAGCGCAGGATGGCCAGCGCCTGCTCCGTCGTCAGGTGCTCCCGGGCGTGATGGAGCGCGTCGATCAGCACCTCGGGCTCGTCCTCGTCGGTGGCCACGTTGTCGCTGACCTTGGCCGCCCAGATGTCCCGGCCCTGGTAGCTCTTGCCGATCGAGAACACCTGGACGATGTCCGGATAGTCGGCGGCGGCCTGCTTGATCTCGGCCACCATCTCGGGATAGTTGTGGTAGCCGCTCATGCTGGCTGGGAAGTCGGGCTCGGCCGCGGCCACCGCCAGCGGCGCGGCGGCCGGGACCAGGATCGCGGCCGCGAGCGCGAGCACGGCGGCCAGGCCGGCGCGAGGGACGGCGGGGCGCGGGGACGTCGCTGACATGCCCCCGAGGGTGACAGATCCAGGCAAGCCCCGCGGAACGGCGATCGCGGTGCAGGAGCCCTCCCGGCCCCGGGCCCCGCTACCCGCTGCCGGTCGCGGTCACCGCCAGCTCGTGAGCCGCCTCGGGCTCGAGCCAGTGCGCCGACCCCGGAGCCTGCTCAAGCCAGTGGCGCAGGCTCGCCCGCCACAGGGCCCGGCCATGGAACGAGTCGGCCTCCGCCAGGCCGTCCATGCCCACGCGCACCAGCTCGCCCAGCAGCGGCGCGAGCTGCGAACCGTAGACGTGCATGCACGGCTCGGGCCGGACGCCGGGCCACGAATAGCACGACACCACCGTGCGCCGCATGTCGTGGGGGACCTCGGGCGGCAGCTCGTCCCAGGCCGGATCGCCGGGCAGGAACTCCCATTGGTCGAGGCTGCCCTGCGGGATCCCCTCGATCCCGCGGACCACCCTGGGCTGGGCATCGAGCAGGTACGGGTCGACGACCAGGTCGCAGATCACGCCGTGGGCGGGCATCAGGGCCAGCCACTCGTTGCGGATCAGCGGCAGCGAGGGGTCGTGGCGCTGCGTGGCGTCGACCAGGATGTCGGTCACCGTCAGCCGCGCGCGGAGGTACTCCTGGTCCCGGGTGAGGTTGCGGCCCGTGGTCACGACCTCGACCCCGGGCAGCCCGCTCCGGATGAACGCCTCGTTGCGGGCGTCGTCGCCGTACTTGGTCGCGAACTCCACCGCGTGCTTGCCGATCTGGCCCGCGCCCATGATCGTCACCCGCACCGGCGGCCGGCCCGGGACGATCAGCGCGGGCCACTGGCGCTCGAGGGCCTGGAACGCCGACGCGACGCCGTTCCAGGACACGCTCCGCAGGTTCTCGACCAGCCGCTTCCCCTCGTCGTTGACGATGGTGTCGAGCGAGATGGCCTCGAGGCCAAGCTCCCGGAGCATCCGCACTCGGGCCGGCCGGGTGGGGAAGTGGAGCATCGACACCAGGACCGCGCCCTTGCGCATCAGCTCGTACCGGCCCTCGGGGGCCCGCAGGACCACCACGACATCCTGCCGGTAGGTGGTCTCCTCGTCCGTGGCGTGGACGCTGGGTCCCAGGAGGTAGTCCATGTCGGAGTAGCCCATCCCGGATCCGATCCCGGACTCCACGTACACCTCGGCGCCCAGGCCCACCAGCATCCCGATCAGCGGCGGCAGGAAGTCCCGTCGCTCGGCCGGCTCCTTGTGCATCCGGGGAAAGCCGATGGTGATCGGCCGGGGCGAGGTGGGCACGTCGGGATCCTCCGCTGGCGGTCCCTCGACCGTACCCGCCCCAGCTCGTCGCGCGAAGATCCAGATGCCACGGCGAGCCCGGCCAAACCGCCCGATCGATCACGATGTATCTTGACAGTCGAACGTAGCAGTGGCATGATTGTCCCATGCCCGACGACCCGTACACCCTGGCCGACCTGGCGCGGCTCGCTGACGTGACGCCGCGCACGATCCGCTACTACCTGCACCAGGGCCTGCTGCCCTCGCCCGAGCCGGCCGGCCCGGCGACCCGCTACGGCGAGGGCCACCTGCTCCGGCTGCGGCTGATCCGCCGGCTGCAGCGAGATCACCTGCCGCTGGCCGAGATCCGGATCCGGCTGGAGGGGATGGACGACGGTGCGCTCGAGGCGGCCGTCGCCGCGATCGACAATTCACCGCCGGCGCCCGAGGTCTCCGGCGGCGAGACGCTCGCGTTCGTGCGCCAGCTCATGGCCAGGGCGGGGATCGCGCCGCGATTCCAGGACGGGCCCGGGTCACGGCCCGCCGGGACCTTCGAGCCGAGCGTGCCCGACGGGTTCCCGGTGCGCGACTGGCCGGCATCGTCGCCTGCGGCCCCCGCGCCGGCCGACCCATCGCCGATGCCGTCCCACCCTTCGCCGCTGACCGCACCCGAACCCTCGATCGTGGTGCACCGCGCCATGCCGCCAGCGACCCCCGCCGTGTCGCCCGGCCCGCGGCCGGGCCCCGACCGCTCCACCTGGGAGCGGCTCGCGATCACCCCCGACGTCGAGATCCATGTCCGCCGGCCCCTGGACCGGCACGCCAACAAGCGCGTCGAGCGGCTCGTCCGGATCGCTCGCGAGCTGTTCGACGACGAAGCCTGAGCCGGCCGGCACCGAACGCCGGCCCTTGAGACCCGCCCCATCCGGGCCTCGATACCGCCCCGAGAAGGAGGCCCCGCCATGCCCGCCGACACCCCGTCCCTCCCGTTGCCGCCCGAGCTCCCGCTGATCGACCCTCGCCTCGACATCCGTCCGGACCGCCGACTGATCCGCGCCCACGGCCGGAGCGAGCGGTTCCTGCTCGTGGACCTCGTCGCCCCCACCGTCGCCCCCGATCCGCTCCGGCGGCGGCCCCCGGTCAACCTCGGCTTCGTGCTCGACCGGTCGGGCTCGATGGGAGGCCAGGACAAGCTGGGGCTCGCCAAGCAGGCGACGCTCGAGGCCGTCCACCGCCTCGACGCCCCCGACCGGTTCGCGGTCGTGACCTACGACAACGAGGTCGACGTGGTGATCGCGGCCGCCGAGGCCACCGCGGACGCCCGGCGGACTGCCGCGGACCGGCTGCGCCCGGTCGAGGCCCGGAGCACGACCAACCTCCACGGTGGATGGCTGGCCGGCTGCGAGCAGGTCGCGAGCCACCTTCAGGCCCAGGGCGTGAATCGGGTGCTGCTCCTCACCGACGGCCTGGCCAACGTCGGCGTCACGGACCGCGACGAGCTGACCGCGACCGCCTATGACCTGCGACGGCGTGGCGTCACGACCAGCACCTTCGGCGTGGGCATCGACTTCGACGAGGCCCTGCTCCAGGGCATGGCCGATGCCGGCGGCGGCCACTTCTACTTCATCGGCGACGTGGCCCAGATGCGGGACCACATCACGAGCGAGGTCGGGGAGACGCTCGAGGTCGTGGCCCGGGAGGTGGTGCTCGAGCTGACCCTGCCCGGGTCGGTCCGGGTCGAGGCGCTGTCCCCGTTCCGCGTCGAAGCGCGCGGCGGCCGCACGTTCGTGTACCTCGGCGACATGGTCTCGGGCCAGGTGCTCTCGATCGTGCTCCGGGTGACGTTCGACTACGGGGAGGTCGGGCACGAGGTCGGGGTCCACGTCCGGGTCGGCGACCGCGACGGCGCCTTCGATCGCGCCCGGCCCGCGCTCGACCCGGTCACCGTGGCCTGGTCCTATGCCGATCACGCCGCGAACGACGCCCAGCCACGCGACCGGGAGGTGGATCGGGTCGTCGCCCGGCTGTTCGCCGAGCGCGCCCGGCAGGAGGCCGTCCGGCTCAACCGCGAGGGCCGGTTCGACGACGCCGGCCGCGTGCTCGAGGACGTCCGCCGGCGGGTCGCCGCGTACGCCGGCTCCGACGCCGAGCTGCGCGAGATCGTCGCCGGGCTCCGCCAGGACATGCCGGCCTACGCGGCCCCGATGCCCGAGCTGGACCGCAAGCAGCGGTACTTCGCGTCGAGCATGCTCCAGCGGGTGCGGACCGCCGACGGGAAGGTGCGCCGCGCCTGACCCAGCGTCATCAGCCCTGCTGCTCCATCGCAGCCCCCGGCGCGATCCCGGCCCCGCTGCTCTCCGGGCGAGCACTGCGGCGGTTTTCCCGCCTCGCTGCTCCCCCGGCGAGCAGGATCGCGAACGGCGACGTCGATGTCCGCCGGCCTGCTCTCCAGGCGAGCGAAATCGCAATTCACGGCCGCGCGGCAGAGGCGATATCCGCTGGAGTGCTCGCCACGCGAGCAGCCCAGGCTCCCATGGGGCGAGCGGCCGAGCCGCAACGCCACGCGAGCAGCCCAGGCGCGCGAAAGCGCCCCAGCGCCCGAGCGGCCGAGCCGCACCGCCACGCGAGCGGGGGGCGCCGCAAACGGCGAGGACGAGGACCGGGTGGCGCCGAACGGTCGCCCTCAGAGGATGACCAGACCGCTCGACTCGGGCAGGCGCCCCGCGCGGAGGTTCGCGAAGACCTCTCGCCCATCGATCGGCAGCAGACCGCGGAGGGCCTCCCGATGGAGGTTGATCACCCGTCGGTTGTTGGCCGTGTCGGCGACAAGCAGGAGCAGGACGTCCACACCGCCATCGCGGAGCTTGAGCGCTAGACGGCGCTCGAGCGCCTGGAGGTCGGACAGTCGCGTCTCGGCCTCGCAGCCGGCGCGTCGCCCTCGGAGCTCGATCAGCGCGTCCCATGCACGGCGGTCGCCGGGGATCGGGAGCGGCACCTCGGTCCACCATCGACAGCCATCCGGCAGCCTCGCGTGGAGCCGCTCGAGAAGGGCGAGCTGCGCCGCATCGCGCACGGGGTCGCCGTCCGGATAGGCCTTCACGCTCAGCGCGAGACCGACGGCCGCCGCGGCCCGGCATGCCTGGTCCAGCGTCAGCCCACCGAGGGCGCCACGCTCGATCCGGCTCCACTGTGCGTGGGACATGGCAGCCGCGGCGCCGGCCGCGGTCTGGCTCAGGCCGGACCCGACGCGTGCAAGCCGGATCTCGGCTCCGAGCCGGGCGCGGATCTGCCCCGCGCGCAGGCGCGCATCGTCGGTGGCCACATGCCGGCTGCTCATCGTCGACAGCATCGGCGCAGCCGCTTATCGCTGACTTGTTCCCGCGGGGCCGGGGCTTGACGCGTTCGACCAGGGACGGCAGGATTACCTTGTAATCGATTGCGACCCGATCGGGCCCGGTCGTGTTCATCCGCCGAACGGTCGCGCGGTGCCTCCTCCTCCGCGCGACCGTTCGATTCCACGCGCGGCGGCAACCGGCCGCCGGCGGCCGCGACAGGCGGCCACGAACCCGGGGCGGATGAGGACCGAACGGCGCTCAGGCCCGATCGCGTGCGCGCCCGGCAAGGCGCGGATCGACGGCCTGCGCGGCCCAGGTGTCCCGGACCCAGGCGTGGGCCGGGTCGTCGGTGATCCGCCAGGCGCGCTCGGGTCCCGGACCGGCCATCACGTTGAGGTAGTACATGTCGTACCCGGGAACGGCCATCGCCGGGCCGTGCCAGCCGTGGGGGATCAGCACGGTGTCCCGGTCGCGCACCTCGACCAGCACGTCGAGCGGCCGCTCGGCGGTCCCGTACACCCGCTGGTAGCCCATGCCGGGACCCGCGGGGCCGGGCGCGATCTCGTAGTAGTAGATCTCCTCGAGCACGGCCTCGCCCGGCCGCTCCTCGTCGTGCTTGTGGGGCGGATACGAGGACCAGTTGCCACCGGGCGTGATGACCTCGACCGCGATCAGTCGCTGGGCCTCGAACGCTGTCGGCGAGGCAAAGTTGCGCACCTCACGGGAGCACGCGCCCGCGCCCCGCAGCTCCACCGGCACGGAGGCGACATCCCCGTAGCGGAACGCCAGTCGGCGCTCGGCACGGGCCATCGTCACCGCGAACCGGCCGCCGTCGTGGCTGTCGAGCACGACCGAGGCGTCGCGCGGGACGTAGGCGAAGTCGCTCGGTCCCGCGAACACCCCCGCCCGGCCGGCGAGATCGAAGGCCTCGCCATCGCAGGTGACCCGGACGGCGCCCGCAAGCGGCAGGACGATCGCCTCGTCCCCGCCGGTCTGGAACGCGATCCGGCCACCGGGGGCAAGGTCCGCAATCCGGAGGCCGGTGTACCCCCAGCCGGCATCCTCGGGCGTGATCGCGAGGCTCCAGCCGCCCGAGGCCGTCGACCCGCTGGGGCGGTACAGGGAGGCGGGCGCGTTCATGGTCGTCAGCCGCGCTTGTCCGGGTTGGGGATGAGCGCCTCGGTGACCTGGTGCTGAAGCTCGTGATAGGAGGCGATGAACGAGCGCAGGGTGCGGGCCGTCGCCCCGAAGGAATCGAACTCGGCGACCGCGAGGCCGTCGGGCTCGTAGGCGCGGACGAAGTCGGGCACGTGGGATGCGAGCTCGGCGATGAGCTCGGGTCGGACAGGTTCGTCGATCCGCGACCTGACCTCGACCGACGAGGCGTTGAACCGGCGCTGCCAGGCTGCCGGCAGCGTGATCACGACGTCACCGCCGATGAACTCCGACCAGTGGTACTGGTGCCGGATCGCCGCGCCCAGGAGGCGAGCCCGGTAGCCGCGCTCGCGGAACAGCCCGTAGGCGCGCTTGAACACTGCGACGCCGCTCCACGGCAGCGCATCCGGCTGGAGCGTGATCGCGTCGCGATCGATGACGACCTTCAGCCAGTCCTCGATCCGGCCGACCATCAGCGTCACCACCGGGCCCATGCGGGCCGTGTCCAGGCCCTCGGCGTCGCGCCGGCGCAGGCCGCGCTCGATCGCCTCGGCCGTGGCCAGCGCCTGGGCGACCGTGAAGCTCACGGTCACGTTGACGCTCACGCCGCGGTAGGTGGCCTCCTCGATCGCCCCGACGCCGGCCGCGGTGGCCGGCAGCTTGACGATGATGTTGGGCGCGATGGTCGAGAAGTGGACGGCCTGTTCGACCATCCGGTCGGGGGTGCGGAACAGGGTGGGATCGGTCTGGACCGACAGCCGGCCCTGCCGGCCGGCCTGGGCATCGAACACCGGCTCGAGCAGCTTCGCGCCGCGGATCGACATCTCCTCGACGATGGCCCAGCCGAGCTCGGCGACCGTCGCCGTGGGTCGTTCCCGGGCCAGCGAGGCAACCCGCCCGCGCCAGAAGGCGGGCTCCTTGTTCCACACGTCGACCACGATCGTCGGGTTGGCCGTCGCGCCGACCGCGCCGTAGCTGAGCGCGTACTCCAGCTCGTCGATCGCGCACGAGTCATTCCAGATGTCGGTGGGCGTCTCCGCGATCGTCCGGCCCAGCGGGCTGTCGGCGAGGGGCAGCCCCGGAAGGCTCGAAACAGCGGTCACCTTGATGTCCTCCTGTGATCGCCGGACGCGCCCTGGCAGGTCCGGCTGGGACGTCGCGTGCCGTTGACACGTCCGGCCGCGGTGATAGGCTTGGACCGACGGCGCGTAACCGATTACATCCTCGCATATGCGCCGGCGTGGATCAAGCGGCTGACGGCAACTCCGGCCCGGCTGGCGGCCCGCGTCCCGGCCGGCGGAGCCCGGCACACTGCAAGCGTTGGAGGCATATCAATGGCCATCGAGACACCCGGCCTGGCGGCGACGCTGCCGATCCTCTCGCACTGGATCGACGGAACGGCCGTCGAGGTCCTGCCCGAGCACACCGGCCCGATCTACAACCCCGCGACCGGCAAGGTCATCGCACGCGTGCCGCGCGGCGGCCAGGCCGAGGTCGACGCGGCGGTGGCCGCGGCCGCCCGGGCGTTCCCGGCCTGGCGCGACCTGCCCCTGATCGCGCGCTCGAACACCTTCTTCGCCTATCGGAACCTGGTGTACGAGCACCGCGAGGCGTTGGCCGCGCTGATCACGCGCGACCACGGCAAGACCTTCCCCGACGCCCTCGCCGAGGTGCTGCGCGGGCTGGAGACGGTCGACTTCGCGTGCGGCCTCCCGGTCCACCTGGCCGGGATGATGACGCCCAACGTGTCGACCAAGGTGGACGCGTTCACGTTGCGCGGTCCGCTGGGCGTGACGGCCGCGGTGACACCGTTCAACTTCCCGGTGATGGTCCCGATGTGGATCTACCCGATCGCGATGATGTGCGGCAACACGGTGGTCTGGAAGCCGTCCTCCCACACCCCGGGCGCAAGCCAGCTGCAGGCCGAGCTGTGGAAGCAGGCGGGGCTCCCCGACGGCGTGTTCAACGTCGTGTATGGCGGCCGTGAGGCGGTCAAGGCGATCGTCGAGCACGAGGACGTCCGGGCGATCCAGTTCGTGGGCTCGACCGCCGTCGGGCGATACGTGTACGAGGAGGGCACCCGGCGCGGCAAGCGGGTCGGGTCCTACACCTCGGCCAAGAACGCGATGGTCGTGCTGCCCGACGCCGACATGGACATGGTCGCGGACAGCGCGGTCGCGGCCGGCTTCGGCTCTGCCGGCGAGCGGTGCATGGCCCAGACGCTGCTGGTCGCGGTGGGGGACACCGGCGAGCGGCTGCGCCCCAAGATCCTGGAGCGGATCGCCAGGCTCAAGGTCGGCGACGGCATGGAGCCGGGCGTGGACATGGGCCCGATCTACTCGGCCGAGCACCGCGCGTCGATCATCGACTGGATCGGCGTCGGCGAGTCCGAGGGCGCGGAGCTGGTCGTGGACGGCCGGACGTTCGACAGCCCCGACGGCGACGGCTTCTTCCTGGGCGTGTCGCTGTTCGATCACGTCACCCCGGACATGAAGATCTACCAGGAGGAGATCTTCGGTCCCGTGTTCGGCATCGTCCACGCCGACACCTTCGACGAGGCCATGCGCCTCGTTAACGGCCACAAGTACGCCAACGGCACGGCCATCTTCACGACCAACGGCGGCGCCGCCCGGCGGTTCAAGCTCGAGGTCGAGGTCCCCATGATCGGCGTCAACGTGCCGATCCCGGTGCCCGCCGGCTACATGAGCTTCTCGGGCGCCAAGGACTCCGCGATCGGCGACCTGGCGATGCGGGGCGAGGACGGGATCCGCTTCTTCACCCAGCAGAAGATGGTCACCGAGCGCTGGCCCGAGCCGGGCAAGGAAGGGCCGCTGTCCCTGGTCTTCCCGGGCAACGCGTAGCGGTCCTGACGGTTCGGCGGCCGGCCCCCGGCCGGCCGCGGCCCGAGTCCAGCGGCCGGCCCTCGGCCGGCCGCTGCTGCTCTCCCAGCGAGCGATCCGGCGGTTCCCGGGCACCGGAACCGCTGCAGTGCTCTCCCAGCGAGCAGCAACGGTTCCGCTGCTCTCCCAGCGAGCGATCCGGCGGTTCCCGGGCACCGGAACCGCTGCCGTGCTCTCCCAGCGAGCAGCAACGGTTCCGCTGCTCTCCCAGCGAGCGATCCGGCGGTTCCCGGGCACCGGAACCGCTGCCGTGCTCTCCCAGCGAGCACCGGCCGCTCCGCTGCTCTCCCAGCGAGCGGCGCAGGTTGGGCGAGGGCCGAGCAAGACGGAGAGCGCCGCGAGGAACCCCGGTCGGCCCCGGATCACCGGGCCCTGATCGCCCTCATGCGCCGATCGAGCGCAGGTACTCGCGGTTTCGGCGGGCGCTCTCCTTCGGGTTGCCCATCCCCGGCAGCACGTCCTGCTCCACGACCACCCAGCCGCGATAGCCGATCTCGTCGAGCGCTCCCAGCATGCCCGGGAAGTCCACGCAGCCCTTGCCCAGCTCGCAGAACACGCCGTGACCCACCGACTCGGGTCCGTCCCACGCGTTGGCGCGTGAGGCCTCCATCAGCACGGGATCGACGTCCTTGAAGTGGACGTGCCACACGCGGTCGCGGAACTCGCGCACGGCCGCGACCGGGTCGCCGCCCGCCCCGAACGTCCAGTGCCCAGTGTCGAGGCACAGGCCGAGCACGCTCGGATCGGTCATGTCGAACAGCCGCCGCGCCTCGGCCTCGGTCTCGATCAGCGTCCCGATGTGCTGGTGGACGACGGTCCGGATCCCGGCCTCGTCCATGACCCGGCGGGCGACGTGGTTGGCGCCGTCCGCGAACACGGCCCATTGCTCGCCGGACATCGCATCGGCCGGCGTCACCCGGCCCGCGATCCTCGTTCGGCGCGGGTTGCCGTAGGGGTCGTTGCCCAGCACGACCACGGCCTCGGGGCCACCGACCCGGCACAGCTGCTGCGCGGTGCGCACGGCGTCGTCGGCCGACGCGTCGTGCCTCGTACGGTCCTCGAGGTTGACGCTCACCCAGGAGCCCACCAGGGCGAGACCCCGGCTGTCGAGCTCGCTGCGCAACCGGTCGGGATCGGTGGGCATGAAGCCCCAGTCACCGAGCTCGGTGCCGACGTAGCCCGTCTCGTGCATCTCGTCGATGACCCGGCGGTAGCCGCCGCGTTCACCCTCGATCCCTTCGATCACGCCCCACGAGCAGGGTGCATTGGCGATGCGAACCATGGCCGCGCTCACTCCTCGCCGGCCGCGGGCTCCCGACTGGGGGAACCCCACGACCGTCTGCTGGCTTCTGTGATGCGTGCGACGCCTCCGGTTTCCCGGGCGCCCCAACATGCGGGTGCGCCGGGCGCGCCGGCCGCGATCACGCTGATCATCTCGTCGAGCCCGCGCCCGAGCCGCGTGCCGCCGCCGCGCCCGAGCTGGGTGCCGAGCCGGGGAACGCCGCCTCGCCCGAGCCGGGCGCCGCGACCGCCACGGAGCCAGACGCCGGTCCGGTGGATTCCCGGTCCCGCAGCACCATCGGCAGGTGGACGGTGTCGGGGGCGACCGCGTGTTCCGGGTCCTCGATCGCGGCCACCAGCCGCTCCACGGCGAGCCGGCCCATCTCGCCCTTCTGCTGGGCGACCGTCGTGAGCGCAGGGACGACCCACGCCGCTGCGGCGATGTCGTCGATCCCGATCACGCTCATGTCCTCGGGCACCCGGACGCGCGCCGCCCGCAGCGCGCGCAGCGCCCCGATCGCGGTGATGTCGTTGTAGCCGACGACGGCCGTCAGGTCGCGTCGCCGGCCCAGCAGCTCGGTCATCGCCTGCTCGCCGCCCTCGAACTGCCCGTCCCCGTCTACCTCGGGCGTGTCGGCGGGCGACAGGCCGGCGGCCTCGCACGCTGCCCGGAACCCGGCCTGGCGCGGCGCGTCGGCGGTGTACGTGGCCGGGCCGCGGATGTACGCGATCCGGCGGTGGCCGAGCGCGACCAGGTGCTCCACGGCCAGGCGGGCGCCACCGGCGTTGTCGCTGGTGATCACGGGGACCGGCAGCTCGTGGGTCTCGGCGTTGACCACGACCGCCGGCACCGGCGAGGCCAGCAGCCACTTGAGGCTCTCGTCCGACACCTGGCTCGAGGCGATGATCAGGCCGTCCACCCGGCGATCGACCATCAGGCTCAGGTAGTGCATTGCCCGGTGCTCGTCATACGCGGCGCTGCCCAGCAGGATGGAGTAGTCGAGCCCGCGGGCGGCAAGGTCGGCTGCTCGCACCAGCTCCGGGAAGAACGGGTTCTGGATGTCGGTGATGATCAGCCCCAGGGTCCGCGTCCGCTTCATCCGCAACGACCGCGCCACGCCGGACGGCCGGTAGTCCAGGGCGGCCACCGCGTCCATCACCGCGTCCGAGGTGCTGGGTCGGGGGTTCCCGATGCCGGCCAGGACGCGGCTGACCGTCGCGGTCGAGACACCGGCCCGCAGCGCGACGTCGCGGATGGTGGGGGGGGATGGGCGCTCGGTGCGGACCGGATCAGGCGAGACCTTCGAGCCGCTCATCCTTGCCTCAACACCCTGCCCGGCGCGGGGCGGGCGAGCTGGTCCGACCCGGCGAGTAATCGATTGCGCACGGTACCGGAGCCGCACCCGATCGTCAAGCGCGCCGGAGCCCGGCAACGGGGTTGCCGTCCGCCATCGCGGTCGGCTAGAGTAGTGGACCTCGGCGCATGTAATCGGTTACCGTAAGCGGGTGATCCGCAGCGCACCACGCACCGGCGGCGAGTCCGCAGCGGCGTGGCGCACCGGGCCCGCGGGCACGGAACGGTGGGTCGGCGTCGAGACTGGATCGCGGCCGTCCCACCGGGGATCCAAAGCGAAAGGAGGGCGTTCATCACTGGTGCCGCGAGGCGTTGACTGGCGCTGCAAACAGCGCCGGCCTACCGCGAGGCATTCGAGCGACCGGGTCGATGCACGGCCCAGCGCGACCATTGGAGGAGGCCACATGAAGTTCAGCAAATGGGCGATCGGCCTGGCGGCGATCGCGATCGTCGCGTCCGCCTGCTCGTCCAGCACGGCCACCCCGGCGCCCAGCGGCGGTGGGGGGTCCGGCGACCGCGCCGGCATCAGCATCGAGGTCGTGACGCACGGCCAGGCATCAGACCCGTTCTGGTCCATCTTCAAGAACGGCGTCGAGCAGGCCGGCAAGGACATGGGCGTCAGCGTCAACTACAGCGCCCCCGACACCTTCGACATGGTGAAGATGGCGCAGCTCATCGACGCCGCCTGCGCCAAGAAGCCGTCCGGCCTCGTCATCTCGCTTCCGGACGCCACGGCGCTCGGCCCGAGCGTCACCAAGTGCATCTCCGCGGGCATCCCCGTGATCTCCGCGAACTCCGGCTCCGACGCGTACGCGAAGCTGGGCATCCTGACCCACGTCGGACAGGATGAGGCCCAGGCAGGCAACGCGGCCGGCGTGCGGATGAAGGATGCCGGCGGCAAGAACGCGATCTGCGTCAACCAGGAGGTCGGCAACGCCGGCCTCGACGCCCGCTGCAACGGCTTCGCCGAAGGGTTTGCCCCGGGCAAGTCGACCGTCCTCCAGGTCGACCTGAAGGATCCGACGACCGCCCAGCAGAAGATCGCCGCGGCCCTCACGGCCGACCCGACGATCGACACCGTGATGGCCCTCGGCCCGACCGGCTCGACCCCGACCATCGCCGCCCTGAAGCAGATGGGCAACAGCTCGATCAAGGTCGGCACCTTCGACCTGTCGAAGGACGTCCTGGCCGCGATCTCCGACGGCTCCATGCTGTTCGCGATTGACCAGCAGCAGTACCTCCAGGGGTACCTGCCGATCACGTTCCTCACCCTGTACAAGCTCTACGGCCTGATGCCGGGTGGCGGCCAGCCGGTCGCGACCGGCCCGGGCTTCGTGACCAAGGACAACGTCGCAACGGTGCAGGCAAACACGGGTACCACCCGCTAGCCTTACGCGTAACCGAACTCGTCAGGGCCGCCCACCCTGGGCGGTCCTGACGGGGGCCCTGAGGGACGCCCATGACGACGGTCAACGGCACTGCCTCCGAGGCGCAGCGGCTGCGCCGGGCCAGCCCCGTTCGCCAGCTGCTGACCAGGCCCGAGTTCGGGTCGATCGTCGGGGCGATCCTCATCTTCCTGGTGTTCTGGGCCCTGACCGGCTTCACGGTCGGCAAGGGGTTCATGTCCTGGCAGGGGTTCGCGGCCTACATCGAGGTCGCCGCCCAGGTCGGGATCCTCGGCGCCACCGTCGCGCTGCTGATGATCGCGGGCGAGTTCGACCTGTCGATCGGCTCGATGGTCGGCTGCGCGGGCCTCATCCTCGGCCTCTCGATCACCCAGTACGGCCTGCCGTTGTGGCTCGGGCTCGTGATCACGTTCGGCTTCGCCCTGGCCGTCGGCGCCGCCAACGGCTACATCGTGGTCCGGACCGGCCTCCCGTCGTTCATCGTGACCCTGGGCTCGCTGTACATGCTCCGGGGCGCGGGCCTCGCCATGACCAGGCTAGTCACCAACGGCCAGACGATCGTCAGCGGCGTGGGCGATGCCGCGAAGGGCGACCCGCTCACCAACCTGTTCAACGCTGTCCTGTTCACCGTGGAAGGGGGCGACTTCAAGATCGAGCTCCTGTGGTGGATGGCCGTCGTCGGCGTGTCGACCTGGATCCTGCTCCGGACGAGGTTCGGGAACTGGATCTTCGCGGTCGGCGGATCGAAGGAGGCCTCGCGCAACATCGGCGTGCCCGTGAACCGGGTCAAGATCCTGCTGTTCATGGCGACCGCGGCGTCGGCCGCGCTGTTCGCGTGCATCCAGGTCCTGAGCGTCGGCAACGCCGATGTCCTGCGCGGCACCGGGAAGGAGTTCGAGGCGATCATCACTGCGGTCATCGGCGGGACGCTGCTGACCGGCGGCTACGGCTCCGCGCTCGGCTCCGCGTTCGGCGCGTTCATCCTGGGCGTGACCCAGCTCGGCATCTTCTTCGTGCCGGGGTTCAACTCCGACTGGTACGCGTTCGTCCTCGGCGCCCTCCTGCTCATCGCCGCCCTGGTGAACAACTTCATCCTGCGCCGCGCCTCGGGGTCCCGATCATGACGACCGAACCGACAACCCAGGCCGCCCCGCAGGCTGCGGGTTCGGACGCCCCCGTCCTCGAAGCCCGGGGCGTGTCGAAGTTCTTCGGGCGCGTGATCGCCCTCAAGGACGTGTCGCTCTCGGTCAAGGCCGGCGAGGTCAACTGCCTCCTGGGGGACAACGGCGCCGGCAAGTCGAGCCTGATCAAGACCCTGTCGGGCGTGTACCAGCCCGATGAGGGCTCGCTGTACATGGACGGGCAGCCGGTGACCCTGTCGTCGCCGCGCGCGGCGCAGGCCCGCGGGATCGCCACCGTGTTCCAGGACCTCGCGGTCCTGCCCCTGATGAGCATCTCTCGGAACTTCTTCCTGGGCAACGAGCCGACCCAGGGGGTGGGCCCGTTGCGGCGATTCGACATGGGCTATGCGGATCGCATCTCCCGGGAGCACATGCGCGAGATCGGGATCGATGTCCGCGACACGGCCCAGCTGGTCGGGACGCTGTCCGGCGGCGAGCGCCAGACGCTGGCGATCGCCCGGGCGGAGTACTTCGGCGCTCGCGTGCTGATCCTCGACGAGCCGACGTCGGCGCTCGGGGTCAAGCAGGCGGCCATCGTGCTGCGCCACATCGTCCGGGCCCGGGCACGCGGCCTCGCCGTCATCTTCATCACCCACAACGTGCAGCACGCGCTGCCGGTGGGGGACAAGTTCACGATCCTGAGCCACGGCAAGAGCCTGGGCGTGTTCAAGCGGGGCGAGGTGGGCATCAACGAGCTGCTGGGCCTGATGGGCGGCGGACAGGAGCTGGACGACCTGTCACGCGAGCTCGACCAGCTCCAGTCGTCCGGGGTCACCGACCCGGCATCCGCGCCGCCGCCCGCGTAGGCCGCCGGCCGCGCGGTTTCACCACGCGGTCCACCCGCCGTCCACGGACAGCACCGAACCGGTCACGAGGCCCGCCGCGGGCGAGGCCAGGTACACCACGGCCGCCGCCACGTCGTCGGGCGCGCCGATCCGGCCGGCCGGGATCCGGTCCAGGACGCTCTGGCGAAAGGCCGGGTCGTCGAGCCGGTCGGCGGTGCCCGGCGTGTAGATCCAGGTCGGGGCGACCGCGTTGACCGTCACGCCGCGCGCGCCCCACTCGATGGCCAACGCCCGGACGAGACCGTTGAGCCCGGCCTTGGTCGCGCAGTACACGGCGGACCGCGGCAGGCCGACCAGGCTGGCCTGCGAGCTGATCATGATCACCCGCCCGTAGCCGCGAGCCACCATGTGCCGTGCGGCCGCCTGGGTGGTGAAGAACGCACCCTTGAGGTTCACCTCGGCCAGCGCGTCCCAGTCCGCCTCGGTGACGTCGAGCGGATCGTGCTCCGCGCCGATCCCGGCGTTGTTGACGAGGATGTCCAGGCGGCCCAGCTCGGCCACGGCGCCATCGATCGCCGAGCGCGTTCCGGCGATGTCGCGGACGTCCATCACCAGCGGCCGGATGGCCGGGTCGGCGCCACCGCCCGGGTCGCCGTCCGCGTCACGAACTCCCGCGAGCACCGTCGCCCCCGCGCCGGCCAGCGAGCGGGCAAGGTCCCGCCCGATCCCGCGTGACGCACCCGTGACCAGGGCGACCTGGCCGGACAAGTCGAACATCCCGTCCATGCGCGAGCTCCCTTCGACGGCGAGCCGCCGCGCCGCCCGGACCGCCGGTCGTGCGGCATCATGTAAGCGATTACTCTACCCGTCCGCGTTCACGCCCGGCGTGATCCGGCGGCTGCTCCGACTGGAGACGACATCCCGGTGGGTGCCCTGACCTTCACGGCCTACCTGTTGATGGCCTGCGAGGGGTACCTGGTCTACGCGGTCGGGTTCATCACGCCGTTCATCCGCGACGACCTGCACGCGGCGCCCTCGGTCGCGGCCCTGCCCAACTCGGCGATGGCGCTGGGGCTGGTGGGGGCGAGCGCCCTGACCGGGCTCGCCAACGCCCGCGTCGGGCCGAGGATCGCGATCCGGGGGTGGGCCGGGCTGATGGCCCTGTCCGCGGTCCTGCTGGCCATCCCGGTCACGATCCTGCCCATCCTGGTCGGGGCCGTCCTGTTCGGGGTCTCGCTCGGCGGCACACTGGTCCACGTCAACAGCGCCCTGGGCGAGGGGCGCCAGGGCGGCACGCGGCTGATGCGGGCAAACCTGTTCGCGGTCGCCGGGGCGCTGGCCGGACCGCTGGTGCTGGCCAGCGCGGCGACCGGCGTGGGCTGGTGGATCGGGCTGCTGGTGCCGGTCCCGTTCCTGGTGGGGCTGGTGATCACGCTGCCAGCGTCGCCCGCTCGCGACCGGCCCGGTGCCGGCACCGACCCCGAGCGGCGCCTGCCCCCCGAGTACTGGAAGAGCTGGATGTTCCTGACCCTCTCGATCGGCGCCGAGTTCTCGTTCGTGGTCTGGGCATCGCAGGTGGTGGCCGTGCGCGCAGGCATCGGCGACATCGCGGCGACCGGGCTCGCATCCCTGTACGTCGCCGGCATGGTCGGCGGCCGGCTCGCGCTCTCGACCGGGCTGGCGACCGAGCAGCGCCGGCTGCCGCTGCTGCGCGTCGCGACCGCCCTCGCCGTCACGGGCGCGCTGCTGACGCTGCTCGCGGCGGGGCCGGCGCTGGCCGGGCTGGGGCTGCTGCTCGGGGGGCTCGGCATCTCGCCCGCCTACCCGCTGGGCGCGAGCCTCGCCATCGCGCACGCGCCCGGATCGCCGGTCCGCGCGAGCGCGCGCCTGACGGCGGCGTCGGGCGTGGCGATCTTCTCGGCGCCGCTCGGCCTGGGGCTGGCGGTCGGGGCGGTGGGCGTGGTCGGCGCGTGGCTGATCGTGCTGGCGATGCTGCTCGTCGGACTGGCGGTCGTCCTCCGCATCCCGCCCGCGGTGCGTGCCTAGACCTCGGGCGGCGGCGCCGTGCTCTCGCGGACGACCAGCCGGCAGGGCATCCGCACCTCGACCGGCCCATTCCCGTCGGGACCGCCCGAGGTGCTGGTGAGCGCGGCGACGATGCGCTCCACCGCCCAGGTCCCCATCTCGGCCACCGGCTGGGCGATGGTGGTCAGCGCGGGTTCGACCATGCGGGCGAGAGGGACGTCGTCGAACCCGATCACGCTCAGGTCGCGGGGTACCGCAAGGCCCGCGACTCGGCCGCCCGAAGCGCGCCGGCCGCCACGAGGTCGTTGTAGCAGATGACCGCGGTCGGTCGCGGCGAGCGCGACAGCAGCTCCGCCGTTGCCCGCTCGCCCGACTCGAAGCAGCCGTCGCAGTGGGCAACCGCGAGCGCGCGGGCCGGGATCCCGGCTGCGCGAAGGGCATCCAGCACGCCGGGGTGCCGATCGGGCGCGGCCGCGCTGTGCGGCGGGCCGGTGATCTCGGCCAGCCGACGATGGCCCAGGCGAAGCAGGTGCTCGCGGCCAGCTTGCCCCTCGCGGCTCGCGGCCAGGATCGCGGGCAGCGGGGCACCGGGCGCCTCGCAGGACACCAGGACGACCTCGACCGGAGCCCGCATGGAGCCAGCCCACGTGGCGTCCGTGATGCCCCAGGAGGCGACCAGGATCCCGTCTACGCGCCGCTCGGCCAGGAGGTCCAGATAGCCGGCCTCGCGCTGCGTGTCACCCGCGCCGTTGGCCAGGACCACGTGAGCCCATGCGCCTGGGCCGCTGTCTCGACGCTCGGGTCAGTTCGGCGTAGAACGGTTGGGCAGGTCGGTCATGATCAGGCCCAGGGTGTGGGTGCGGCGCCGGGCGAGGGCGCGAGCGGGGCCTGACGGCCGGTAGCCGAGCGCTTCGACCGCCTGGATCACGCGCCGCCGCGTCTCGGGTCGGACGGCCTTGGCGTTGGTCAGCACGCGCGAGACCGTCGCGATCGAGACGCCGGCGCGGGCAGCGACGTCCTCGATCGTCGAGTCGCCGGCCGGCCCGGCCGGGGCCGCCTGGCCCTCCGGCGCCGGGGCGCGGCGGTCGGCGCGGTGCCGGTCCCGGCGTTGCCGGATCCCCAGCGTCCGCCGGCGTCATGCCGAAGTCTTCCGCGTGCGCCGGGCCCCGTCCCGGGATTCCTGCGACTCTGGCACGCCGCATCGCGAGGAATGTAAACGGTCGCAGATTACATTGGGCATGTCATCGAGTGTAAGCGCTTACCCGGTACCGCCGTCCAGCCGTTTGACGGGCGTCGCCCGGTTCCGCGCCGGCAGCACAGCAGCGAGCGGAGGCCCCCGTTGAGCACAGTTCGCCTGACGGTCGGACAGGCCATCGTCAAGTTCATGGCCCAGCAGTACGTGGAGCGGGACGGCGTCCAGAGCCGGTTCATCGCCGGGGTCTGGGGCATCTTCGGGCACGGCAACGTGGCCGGCCTCGGCCAGGCGCTCGAGGAGCTCGGCGACGAGTGCGAGATGCCCTACTACCGGCCGCAGAACGAGCAGGCGCAGGTCCACCTCGCGTCGGCGTACGCGAAGCACAAGAACCGGCTCCAGACGTTCGCCTGCATCAGCTCCATCGGGCCCGGCGCGACGAACATGGTCACCGGCGCGGCCCAGGCGACCGTGAACCGGCTGCCCGTGCTGCTGTTCCCCTCGGACTACTTCGCCAACCGCCTGCCGGACCCGGTCCTGCAGCAGGTCGAGCACCCGATCGAGCACGACGTGTCCGCGTCCGACGCGTTCCGGCCGGTGTCGCGCTACTTCGACCGCATCTCGCGCCCCGAGCAGCTCCTGTCGAGCCTGCCCGAGGCCTTCCGCGTGCTGACCGATCCGGCGGACACGGGCGCGGTGACGATCTCGCTTCCCGAGGACGTCCAGTCCGAGGTCTACGACTGGCCGGAGCGGTTCTTCGAGCGGCGCGTGTGGCGGATCCGCCGGCCGCAGCCGGAGCCCGACGTCCTGGCCGAGGTGACGGCGCTCGTGCGGGCGGCGAAGCAGCCGCTGATCGTGGCCGGCGGCGGCGCGATCTACTCGGGCGCCGAGGCGGCCCTCGACGAGCTCGCGACCGCGTTCGGGATCCCGGTCAGCGAGAGCCAGGCCGGCAAGGGCGTGCTGCCCTGGAACCACCCGCTGAACGTGGGGCCGGTGGGCGCCAACGGCGGCCTCGCCGCGAACCGGCTGGCGAAGGCGGCCGACCTGGTGATCTCGATCGGGTGCCGGCTGGGCGACTTCGTGACCGCCTCCAAGACGATCTTCGAGAACCCCGACGCCACGTTCGTGGGCATCAACGTCAACGGCTTCGATGCCATCAAGCTGCGCGCGGTGCCGATGGTCGCCGACGCGCGCGAGGCGCTCACGGCGCTGACGGCGTCACTGCGGGCGGCCGGCTACGCGGGCACCGACCAGGCCTACCGGGACCGCATCGGCGATCTCAAGGAGGAGTGGGACGCGCGCGTCGTCTACCACCGCACGCCCAACGGCGAGACCGCCGACCTCGCCCAGCCCGAGGTGATCGGCATCGTCAACGACGCGGTCGGCGGCCACGCCACCGTGATCTGCGCCGCCGGCAGCCTGCCGGGCGACCTGCTCAAGCTGTGGCGGCCCGAGGACTCCAAGGCCTACCACCTCGAGTACGGGTACTCGTGCATGGGCTACGAGATCCCGGCCGGCCTGGGCGTCAAGATGGCCGAGCCCGGGCGCGAGGTCGTGGTCGCGATCGGCGACGGCACGTACCTGATGCTCAACTCCGAGATCGTGACCGCGGTCGCGGAAGGCCTCGTGTTCACGGTCATCGTGTTCGACAACCACGGCTACCAGTGCATCAAGGACCTCGCCTGGAGCGTCGGCGTGCCGCAGTTCGGCAACGAGCTGCGGTTCCGCGAGCCGGGCACCGGGCGGCTCACCGGCGGCTACATCCCGGTCGACTTCGCCAAGCACGCCGAGGCCATGGGCGCGATCGGCGTCACCGCGCGGACCGAGCAGGAGATCCGCGACGCCATCGCCGCGGCGCGGACCGCCGACCGGCCGACGGTCATCCACGTCTACGTGTCCCCGGACAAGCGCGCCCCCGGCTACGAAGGCTGGTGGGACGTCCCGCCGGCCGAGGTGAGCTCGTCGGAGACGGTCACCCAGGCGCGCGCCCGGTACGAGCAGGCCGTGGCGCTGCAGCGCGAGGAGCTGGCATGAGGATCGCGACCGCGGTCGTCAACTGGAACAACCCCGACATCCCCGATGTCTTCCCCTGGATCCCGTACGGCGAGGCCATGGACCACTTCGTGGAGGCCGGCTACGACGCCACCGAGTGGGGTCCGTCGATGCCGACCGACCCCGAGGTCCTGGGCAACGACCTCCGCTCGCGCGGCCTGGACCTGGTCGGCGCGTTCGTGGGCCTGGGCTTCCGCGACGCCGACCGGCTGGAGCCCGAGCTCGAGCGCGCCATGGGCATCGCCCGGTTCCTGGCCGTCAACGGCGGCACCCGCCTGATCGCCGCCGAGGCCGGCGACGACCGGCGGCGCGGCGAGGCGGGGCACGTGGACGAGTCGCGCGGCCTCACCGACGGGCAGTGGCGGAACCTGGCCGAGGGCCTCCACGAGCTCGGGCGGCGCCTCGGGCCGCTGGGCATGGAGCTGGTGTTCCACAACCACGTCGGCACCTATGTCGAGACGCCGGCCGAGACGGCCCGCCTGCTGGACGAGACGGACCCGGCGCTGGTGGGCTGGTGCCTCGACATCGGCCACCTCGCGTACGGCGGCGGTGCCGCCATCGACATGCTGCCGAGCTATGCCAACCGCGTGAGGCACGTCCACATCAAGGACGTCGACGGCGCGGTGCTCGCGAAGGCAAGGGCGGAGGGCTGGAGCTTCGGGCGGGCGCTGGCCGCCTACATCTTCCCGCCGCTGGGGGAGGGCATCGCCCGCATCCCCGAGGTGGTCGAGGCGCTCCGGGTCGCCGGCTACGACGGCTGGTACGTGATCGAGCAGGACACGGCGCCGGGCGACCCGACCCGGACCGCGCGAGCCAACCGCGAGTACCTCGAGCGGCTGCTGACCGTCGCCGCGCCCGCCTGATGACCGACCGGGCCGGGGGCGCCGGCGACCCCACGGCGGGCGGCCACCCCGATCTCGAGGCGCTCGCGAGGCGCGGGCGGCTGCTGGTGATCGAGAGCGTTGCCCGGGCGGGTGCCGGGCACGTGGGTGGGCCGCTGTCCGCGATGGACCTCCTCGTCGCGCTCTACTTCCGCGTGCTCCGCATCGATCCCGCGAGGCCGGACTGGCCGGAGCGTGACCGGTTCGTCCTGTCCAAGGGCCACAGCGCGATCGGGCTGTACGTGGCCATGGCCCTCCGCGGGTACCTCCCGATCGAGGAGCTCCAGACGTTCGATGCGGCGGGGTCGCGGCTGCAGGGTCATCCCGACATGACCCGGCTCCCCGGGCTCGACACGTCCACGGGCTCGCTGGGCCAGGGCCTCTCGATCGGCGTCGGGATGGCCATGGGCGCCCGCCGGCTGGGCCTGGACAGCCACACCTGGGTGCTGCTCGGCGACGGCGAGATGCAGGAGGGCCAGGTCTGGGAATCGATCCCCGTGGCCGCGAAGTACGGCCTGGGCAACCTCACCGCGATCGTGGACCGCAACGGCCTCCAGCAGTACGGCTGGCCGCTGCGGCCCGGGGAGCGGCACCGTGGCGACCGGCGCGACCCGTTGGGCGGGGTGGCGGTGCGGCAGGCGTTCGAGGCCTTCGGCTGGCGCGTGCTGGAGATCGACGGCCACGACTTCGACCAGATCCTCGCCGCCTGCGAGGACGCCCGGTCGACCGGGGCCGGCGACGTCCCGACGGCGATCCTGGCCACCACCGTCAAGGGCCGGGGCTTCAGCTTCACCGCCGGCGTGACCGAGTGGCACAGCCGGGTGGCCACCGCGGACGAGGCGGCCGCGGCGCGCGCCGAGCTGGGCGAGGTCCAGCCGTGAGCCGGGCGCTGCGCGACGTCTGGGCCGACACCCTGATCGAGCTGGCCGCGGACGACCCCCGCGTCCTCGTCCTCGACGGCGACCTCGCCAGCTCCACCCGTGCCGACCGGTTCGCGCGGGCCCACCCGGACCGGTTCTACGAGATGGGGATCGCGGAGCAGGGCATGGTGGGCACCGCCGTCGGCCTGGCGTCGATGGGCTTCGTCCCGTGGCTGTCGTCGTTCGCGGTGTTCTTCACCCACCGCGCCGTCGACCAGGTCCGGATGGCGGTTGCCCAGACCCAGGCCAACGTCAAGATCGGCGCCGCGTACGCCGGCGTCCAGACGGGGTTCACGGGCAAGACGCACCTCGACGTCGAGGACCTGACGATCATGCGCGCGATGCCCGGCATGACCGTGCTGGCACCGGGCGATGCGACCGAGTGCGCCGCCATGGTCCGCTGGGCGACCGCGACGCCCGGCCCGGTGTACCTGCGGCTGGGCCGGGAGGGCGGGCCGGACATCGTGCCGCCCGACTACGCGTTCGTGCCCGGGCGCGTGCTCCGCCTGCGCGACGGGCGCGACGTCCTGCTGGTCTCGACCGGCCAGCAGAGCGCACGGACCCTCGCGGCCGCCGAGCTCCTCGCGGCCGACGGCATCGAGGCCGGCGTCCTCCACGTCCCGTGCCTCAAGCCGGTCGACGCCGCCGCGATCGCCGATGCCGCGGCCGCCGTGCCGCTCGTGGTGAGCACCGAGGAGCACACCGTCATCGGCGGGCTGGGCAGCCTCGTCGCCCAGATCGTGAGCCGTTCCAACCCGCGCCGTGTCGAGGCCATCGGCATCGAGGACGAGTGGGGCGAGTCGGCCCCCAACGCATGGTTGCTCGAGCGGTTTGGCCTGACCGCGGACCGCGTCGCGGACCGGGTTCGCCGGACGCTGGCGGCCCACACATCCGCCTGATCCAGGCACCCAGGGAGATTCGATGAGCAACTTCAAGCCGCGCGACCCGGACAGCATCGGGGTGGCGTTCCTCGGGGCGGGCCGGATGGGCCAGACCCACGTCCGCAACATGGCGGCCATCCCCAACGCGCGGATCGTCGTGGTGGCCGACCCCAACCCGGACAACGCCGCCGTCGGCCGCAGCCTGGCCGGGGCGCGCCGCGCGGCGACCGATCCGGTCGAGGCCATCCTCGACCCGGACGTGGAAGCGGTCGTCATCTCGACCCCGACCGACACCCACGCACCGCTGATCGAGACGGCCCTGCGCGCCGGCAAGGCGGTCTGGAGCGAGAAGCCGATCGCGCAGGAGATCGCCGAGACCGCCCGGATCGTCGACCTGTGGCGCGAGGTGGACATCCCGGTCCAGCTGGGCTTCATGCGCCGTTTCGACCCGGGCTACGTGCGCGCCAAGGCGCTGATCGACAAGGGCGAGCTGGGCCGCATCGAGCAGTTCCGAGCGCTGTCGCGCGACACGTTCCCGCCGCCGGTCGAGTACCTGCTGTCGTGTGGTGGCTCGTTCCTCGACATGTCCGTCCATGACCTGGACCTCGCCCGGTTCCTGGTGGGCGAGGTGGAGGAGGTCCACGCCTGGGCGTCGGTCCTGTTCGACGACCGCTTCGCGCAGGCGAACGACTGGGACACCTCGCTGACGGTGCTCAAGTTCCGCAACGGCGCCCTGGGCGTGCTCGAGACCTCGCGCCACTCGGCATGGGGCTACGACATCCGGACCGAGGTGGCCGGCGCCAAGGCGAAGGTCGTGATCGATGGCGGCCAGAAGACGCCGGCGACGATCTCCCGGGACTTCGGCTGGGAGGGCGACCTGTACGAGAGCTTCCCGGACCGGTTCGAGGTCGCCTATCGGCGCGAGCTGGAGGCGTTCTTCGAGGACCTGGGCGCCGGGCGGCCGGTCGCGCCCGGGCCCCGATGATGCGCTCGAGACGCTCCGGCTGGCGGTCGCCGCCAACCGGTCATGGCGCGAGGGCCGACCGGTGCGGATCGACGAGGTGACG
>CAVUJW010000017.1:0-158649 GCA_963741915.1 uncultured Chloroflexia bacterium
GGCGCGGACGTCGTCGGCGTAGGCGCGGGCCACGCGGGCGAAGTCGACGATCCCCGTCCGAGGGCTCCACAGGGCGCGGATCCCGGCCGCGTTCGGCTCCAGGTCGCGGATCCGCTCGGGCCCACCTCCTCCAGCCCATCGACCCCGTTGGCGAGCCCGCGCTCGCGCAGCGCCGACAGCGCGGGCAGCTCGGACTCGTCGAGCGCGACCACCAGCTTGCCGGGGTGCTCGAGCGGGATCCCGCGCGCCTCGCAGTACCGCTCGAGCAGGGCCTTTCCCTCCCGGCACAGCAGGGCCTTGCTCGACCCGGGGGCGTAGTACAGGCCAGCGTGCACGACCCCGCTGTTGTGCCCGGTCTGGTGGGCCGCGACGCGATCCTCGCGCTCGAGGACCGCGACCCGCAGCGCGGGGCGCGCCTCCAGCAGCCGGAGCGCCGTCGCCAGGCCGACGATGCCGGCCCCGACGACCGCCACGTCGACCCGCCCGGGGAGCTCGTCCATCGCCTCCTTCACCGGGCAAATCTACGCCCGCGGCTGCGTGCCGGCGGGATGCCCGAGCGTCACCCGGGTTGGGCTCAGGCGCGGGCCAGGGCGCGCAGGAGCCGGTCGACGAACTCCGCCTGTGCCGGGTTCAGCCGGCGGCGAGCCTCGGTCGGTCGCGCCCAGGTCACGCGGTCAATCTCGGGCACGCGGTGGAAGACCCCGGAGCGCGGTGGCCACTCGACGTCGACCTCCATGCTCCGCAGGCCGCCGGGGTCGAGGTCGCCCTCCACCGCCCAGGCCCGCACCGTCTTGCCTGAACGCATGCGCACCTCGCCCAGGTCGGTGGGTGGTCCGTCCGGCGCTGCGTGGCCGGTCTCCTCGAGGAACTCGCGGCGTGCTGCCTCGAGCAGGCCCTCGCCATCGTTGGCGGCGCCCTTGGGCAACGACCAGGCGCCGGTGTCCCGTCGCGCCCATACCGGTCCCCCCGGGTGGGCGATCAGGACCTCGACCTCGTCATGGGATCGGCGGTAGAGGAGCAGGCCGGCGGACAGCTTGGGCATGACGATCCGGAGCACGCGGCGCACACGAAAGCGCCCGAAGGAACCGTACCGCACCGTCACGCCCACGACCCCGCCGAGCAAGCTCGGCCTTGTCGCGGCGGCCCCGGTCTCCAACCACCTCGTCAGCCTTGCGGCCATCGTGGCGGCGGCTCGGGGACCCGGTCCGATGATTGCTCACCGGTCCGGCGTCGGTGCCACCGGCCCCTTCGGGCAGACCGAACGATATCGGGCGCACCGGTAGCCCGGCAATGCGCTTGTCCACGAAGTTCGGCCGATTCGCGGGGGAGTTGTCCACCAATCGGGGCGGACGTGGACAACCTGTGGAGAATCAGCCGTCGTTGGCGAGGACGCCGCGGGCCGAGCGGGCGGGGGCGATCTCGTGGTGCCGGAGGCAGCGGGCCTCGTAGGTCTCCACCGCCGGGCCCTCGAACCCGCCGATGACGATCAGCGGATCGTCGATCGCCGCGGGGCGGCCGCCCACCAGGCGCTGGGTGCGGGTCGCGGTCTCGCCGCACACGACGCAGATCGCGGTGAGCATCGTGATCTCGTCGGCCAGGGCAAGCAGCTCGGGCATCGGACCGAACGGGCGCCCGGCGAAGTCCGTGTTGAGACCGCTGGCGATCACGTGCCGGCCGCTCTGGCGCAACGTCTCGGCGGCCGGCACGAGGCTGTCGTCGAAGAATTGGGCCTCCTCGATCCCGACCAGGTCCACGTCGCGTTCCCGGGCGAGGGACAGGATCCGGACCGGCTCGCCGCGCGGGACGAGGACGCTCGGGTAGCGCGCATGACTCCGGCTTTCCGCGTACTCCGCGGGGGTCCGGTCGTCGACGTCGGGGCGAACGAGCAGGATCCGGCGCCGCGCGATCTCGGCGCGACGAAGCAGGCGCAGCAGCTCATCGGTCTTGCCCGAGGACATGCAGCCGGCAATGACGTGGAGCCAGGGGTCGGCACGGAACAGCACGGGTCGATCGTACCGGGTGCGGCCCGCCCGGGGCATGGTGCCGGGCGCAGGCCAAGCGGGGGGCTCGACGCCCGGATAGCCTTCGAACCGTGAGCGCGATCACGACAACGGGCCTGACCAAGCACTACCTCACCGGGCGCGCCTGGCGCCGCGGCCGGCCCGGGCGGCCCGGGCGGCCCGGCTCACGCCTCCGGGCGCTGGACGAGGTGACGCTCGATGTCCGCGAGGGGGAGATCTTCGGGTTCCTGGGGCCGAACGGCGCCGGCAAGAGCACGCTCATCCGGCTCCTGCTCGGCTTCCTCCATCCGACCGCCGGCCGGGCCACCGTGCTCGGCCTCGACAGCGAGCGCGAATCGGTCGAGATCCGTGCCCGGGTGGGCTATCTCCCGGGCGGCATCGCTCTGTACGACGGGCTGACCGGGGAACAGCACCTGGACTACCTCGCCGAGCTCTCGCGCCGGCCGCCGGTCCGGCGGGCCGCGTTGTGCGACCGGCTGGAGCTCAGCGCGCGGATCCTGCGCCGCCCGATCCGCGACTACTCGCGCGGGATGCGCCAGAAGATCGGCATCGTCCAAGCGCTCCAGCACGATCCGGAGCTCGCCATCCTCGACGAGCCGTCCGAGGGCCTGGACCCGCTGATGCAGCGCGCGTTCTACGCGGTGCTGGACGAGGTCCGGCAGTCCGGGCGCACCGTCTTCTTCTCGTCGCACGTGCTGTCCGAGGTCGAGCGGGTGTGCGATCGGGTCGCGATCGTGCGTGCGGGCCGGCTGGTCGCGCTGGAGGATGTCGGGACGCTGCTCGCGCGGCGCAAGCGGCGGGTGGAGATGCGGCTGTCGGGCCCCGCCCCCGACCTCTCGGCCGTCGCCGGCGTGAGCGAGCTGTCGGTGGACGGCGACCGCCTCACCTGCGCCCTGGACGGCGACCCGCGGCCGTTCCTGGCCGCGATCGACGGCGCACCGGTGACCGACCTGACGATCGAACCGGCTCGACTCGAGGAGGCATTCCTGGAGCTGTACGCCGGCGAGGAGGCCGCGGAGGCCGCCGGCGAGATCGCGGACGCCGCGGGTCCCGAGCCCCCGGCCTCGACCGCGCCGCCGGGTCCTCGAACGTGATCAACGGACCGCTGCTGCGGCACACCTGGCGGACCCATCGGGCCCGCGTCGCGCTGATCGCGCTCGCGCTGGGCGCCTGGGCCTGGATCATGCCCGTGATCTATGCCACCTTCGGGCAGGCGCTCGAGGTGATCCTCCGGACGGGCGTCATCCCGGATGCCTTCCTGCGCCTGCTGGGGGCGGATCCGTTCAGCCTTGACGGGGCCATCGCGCTGGGCGCCATCCACCCGATCGCCCTTGCGCTGCAGGTCGTCTACCCGGTGGGCTTCGCGGCGGCAGCAATCGCCGGCGAGCGCCAGCGCGGCACGCTCGAGGTGTTGCTCTCGCGACCCGTCTCGCGCGGCTCGGTGTTCCTGACCCTGCTGGTGTCGATCCTCGCGTTCTCGGCGATCACGACGGCCGGCTGGCTGGTGGGCACTCTGGGCGGCTCTGCCGCCTGCGGGCTGGTGGGCCGGCTCGACGTCGGCCAGCTCGCCTTCCTGGCCGTCAACATGCTGCTCCTGCTGGGCGCCCTCGGCGGGCTGTCGCTGGCCGTCTCCGCCTCGTTCGATCGGCTCACGCCCGCGATCGGGATCGCGATCGCCGTGGTGCTGGTGAGCTACGTGCTGGAGATCCTGGGCACGCTGTGGCCCGACGCCGCACCGCTCCAGCCGTACTCGCTGTTCCACTACCTGCGTCCGCTCGAGGTGCTTGCCGGTCGGGCGACGCCGGTGGACCTGGTGGTCCTCGCGGCGGTGCTGGTCGCCGCGGCCGCCTGGGGGCTGTGGCGCTTCCCGCGGCGGGACCTGGCCGCCCCGAGCTGAGCGCGGTCGCGTGGGGAGTGGCGCGCCCCACCCGGCCCTTGACCCTCACGCAACGTCAGGGTCTAGAGTGCCGGCATGGACGCACCCGGCACGCTGACGGTCGGGACGGTTGCCCGCCTCGCGGGGGTGACCGTCCGGACGTTGCACCACTACGACCAGATCGGGCTGCTCACCCCGACGGGGCGTTCCGACGCCGGCTACCGCCGGTACTCGGACGCGGACGTGGAGCGGCTGCAGCGGATCCTGTTCTACCGAGAGCTCGCGTTCGGGCTCGACCAGATCCGGGACGCCATGGCCGACGACGGGATCGACGCCCTCGACCACCTGCGCCGCCAGCACGCGCTGCTGCAGGGCCGGATCGAGCGGCTGCGGGCGCTGTCGGAGGCCGTGGCCAGAGCGATGGAGGCACGCCAGATGGGAATTCGATCTCACGCCGGAGGAGCGGCTCGAGGTGTTCGGGTCGTTCGACCCGGACGCGCACGCCGACGAGGTCAGGGAGCGCTGGGGCGACACGGATGCCTACCGGGAGTCGGCACGCCGGACCGCACGCTACACGAAGGCCGACTGGGTCGGGCTCAAGGCCGTGGCCGCCGCCGTCAACGATCGGTTCGTGGCCGCGATGCGAGCCGGCCAGCCGCCCGACGGCGAGGCCGCGATGGAGGCCGCCGAGGCGCATCGCCGGAGCATCGACGAGGCGTACTACCCGTGCTCGTACGAGATGCACCGGGGCCTGGCCGAGATGTACGTCGCCGACCCTCGGTTCACCGCGAGCTACGAGGCCCTCGAGCAGGGCCTCGCGCAGTACGTCCACGACGCGATCCTGGCCAACGCGGACCGCCGCTCGCGCTGATTGCTCGCCGGGGGGCGGGGGGCCGTCCCGGGGTGGCGTAGAGTCATCCCCGATGAGCATGAGCGCCGGATCCGCCCCGCAGATCGGCTTCAGCCTCCCGACCTGGCCGCTCCGAGGCGGCGCGTCGGCATCCTGGGCGGACATCCGCCAGGTCGCCCTCGACCTCGAGGCACTGGACGTGGACACGGTGTGGGTGGCGGATCACCTCCAGCGCGAGGTCCGCGACCGGCGGGTTGGGTTCTGGGAATGCTGGACGATCCTGACCGCGGTCGCCGAGGCGACGTCCCGGATCGAGGTCGGGCCGTTCGTCGCCTGCACCGGGTTCCGCAACCCCGCCCTGCTGGCCAGGATGGCGGCCACGCTCGACAAGGTCAGCGGGGGGCGCCTGGTGCTCGGGCTGGGCAGCGGCGTCCCGGCGACGGATGCCAGCTGGGCCGCGTTCGGCTTCGACGCGGATCATCACGTCGCGCGCCATGCGGAGGCGGTGGAGGTCGTGACCCGCATGCTGCATGCGGCGCCGGTGACGTTCGATGGCGAGTTCTACCGGACCCGCGACGCCGACGTCCTGCCGCGCGGGCCACGGGCCCGGATCCCGGTCTGGGCGGCAGCCCGGGGGGAGCGGACGATGGCGATCGCCGCCCGGCACGCCGACGCGGTCAACGTGAATGTCCCGCTGTCGGGAGCGGCCGATGCCGCGACGGTGGTCGAGGACGTCGCCCGCGCGTGCGGCGCGGTGGGCCGCGACCCGGGCACGCTCGAGGTCACGGGCTGGGCGCGCCTCGCCCTGCGGCCCGACGGCACGGCGGAGGCGCGCTCGGGCTGGCTCGCCGGCTCGCCCGGCGACGTGGCCACGACCCTGCGTGCAATCCGCGGGACGGGGATCCGGCACGTGACCCTGTACGCCGGCGATGCCGACGACCCGAGCCCGCTGCCGGCGCTGACCCGCCGCACCGTGGAACGGGTGGCGCCGTTCCTGGCAGCCCTCCGGGCCGGCTGAGCGAGCTCGAGCCACGGCGTGCTCGGGATCTGGCGCCTCCAGCTGCTGCGCGAGGTGGCCCGGCGGGGGACGATCAAGGCCGCGGCGTCGGCGATGAGCGTCACCCCCTCGGCGGTCTCGCAGCAGCTCAAGCTGCTGGAGCAGGAGGCCGGCGTACCGCTGCTCGAGCCCCATGGACGCCTGGTTCGCCTCACCGACGCCGGCCAGATGCTGGTCCGTCACGCGGACGCGATCACGGCCGCGATCGCCGCCGCGGAAGCCGAGCTGGCGGCCAGCCGCGAAACGATCACCGGCACGCTGCGGGTCGCCGCCTTCCCCACCGCCGCCCGGGCGATGATGCCCAGCGTCCTGGCCGGGCTGGGTGCCCGCCACCCCGACCTGCGCCTGACGTTCCGCGACCTCGAAACCGGGGAGAGCCTGCTCGCGCTCCGGATGGATGAGATCGACCTCGCGGTCGTCGACGAGTACGACGACCTGAGCCGGATCCGCGTGCCCGACATCGAGACCGTGCGGCTGCTGCGCGACCCGCTGTACGTCGCGTTCCCGCCGGGTCGGACGCCGTCGGGCGGCGGCGTTCCCCTGGCGTCGCTGGCCGGCGAGCCGTGGATCATGGACACCGAGGCGAGCACGATCTTCCAGGTCGTCGCCCGGGCCTGCTCCAGGGCAGGCTTCGAGCCGCACATCCGGTCGCACTGCAAGGACTACGGCGTGATCCTCGCCCTGGTCGCTGCCGGGTTGGGCGTAGCGATCCTGCCCGGCCTCGCGCTCCACGATCGACCGGCCGAGGCGCACGTGAGCGTGACCCGCCCGCCTCTCGTCCGGACGGTCTACGCGGCGTTCAGGCCCGAGCGCCGAGCGCACCCGGCCGTGGGCGCGATGCTCGCCGAGCTGGAGCGGTTCGGGCTTGGCTACCGGCCGGCGATGGAGTAGCACGGCTTAGCAATCGCGGTAGACACATGCGCTTGACCTGCGCGATCCGGACGTCCATCGTGCCTTCAACCCCGGTGATCCTGGACGCCCGGCGGACAGCCGGCAAGCAGCACGGCGGAAGGAGCGAACGGCATGCGGCTCGCGACGCGCATGGACCACATCGGCACCGAGACGGCGTTCGAGGCCGCCGCGCGGGCCCGGGCCGTGGAGGCGACCGGGCGCGAGGTGATCCACCTCGAGATCGGCGAACCCGACTTCGACACTCCGGACAACGTCCGCAACGCGGCCAAGCGCGCCCTCGACGCCGGCGCCACCCACTATGCGCCGTTCGCCGGCATCCCCGAGCTGCGCACCGCGATCGCCGCCGACTTCAGCGCACGACGTGGTCTCGAGGTCGCGCACGACCGGGTGTTCGTGACCGTCGGCGGCAAGGGCGTCATGTACTACGCGATCATGGCCCTGGTCGACCCCGGCGACGAGGTGATCGTGCCCGATCCGGGCTACCCGATCTATGCGTCGGTCACCCGGTTCGTGGGCGCGACCGCGGTACCGATCCCCATCCGCCAGGCGAACGACTTCCGGCTCGACGTGGACGAGCTGATCTCGCTGGTCACGCCGCGCACGCGCCTGATCGTCATCAACTCGCCGGCCAACCCCACCGGCGGCGTGCTCACGCGCGACGACTTGGAGCGGATCGCGGCCGTCGCCCGTGAGCGGGATCTCGTGGTCCTCTCGGACGAGATCTACAGCCGGATCCTGTACGACGGGGAGCACGTCTCGATCGCCACCCTGCCGGGGATGGCGGACCGCACGATCGTGCTCGATGGCTTCTCCAAGACTTACGCCATGACCGGCTGGCGCCTGGGCTACGCGATCGTGCCCGAATCGCTGGCGTTCGCCTTCGGTCGCCTGATCATCAACACGATCAGCTCGGCGACCACGTTCGCCCAGGTCGGGGCGGTCGAGGCGCTCACGGGGCCGCAGGACGCGGTGGACGCGATGGTCGCCGAGTTCCGCGCCCGACGGGACCTGGTCGTGGACGGCCTCAACAGCCTGCCCGGGGTCAGCTGCCTCCGTCCGCCAGGGGGCGTTCTACGTGTTCCCGGACGTCACCGGGACCGGCCGCACCGGCGACGAGCTGGCGAAGCTGCTGCTGGACGAGGCCGGGGTGTCGGTCCTGTCCGGGACGGCCTTCGGCGGGGTCGGCGCCAACCACATCCGGCTGTCGTACGCGACCAGCCGCGAGCAGCTGGCGCGGGCGATCGAGAAGATGCGCGCGGTCCTGGAGCCCGTCGCGGCCGGCCGCTGAGCGGGGACGGACGACCCGATGACCGCCATGCTCGACCCCGTCGACTCGCTGTACGCGGCCGCGGAGGCCGACTTCCCGCGCTACCAGGCGCTGCTGGACGTGGTCGACGAGTGCCTCGACCTCGCCCTCAACTACCGTCAGTCGGGCCATCCCGGCGGGTCGCGCTCCAAGGCGCACATGCTCCTGGCGACGATGCTGTCGGGCGCGATGCGCTGGGACGTCCGCCGCCCGTGGCTGCGCTACGCGGACCGGTTCGTGCTGTCCGCTGGGCACACCGTCCCGATCGTGTATGCGACGCTGGCCGTGCTCAACGAGGGGCTTCGCGCCCGCCACGAGCGGGACGGCGACCCACGGTTCGCGTTTCCCGACGGCGGTCGGTGGGCGCTGACCTGGGAGGACCTGCTGACGCTCCGCCGGCGCGGCGGGCTGCCGGGGCACGCGGAGATGGCCGGCAAGACGCTGCTGTTCAAGGCCAACACCGGACCGTCGGGGCACGGGATGCCGCACGCGGCGGGCCAGGCGCTGGCGCTCAGGATGGCCGGGGCCCGCGAGGTCAAGGTGTTCGTGGTCGAGGGCGAGGGCGGCCTCACCCCGGGTGCCACGCACGAGACGCTCAACTCGGCCTGGGGCCTCGGGCCTGTCCAACCTCGTGTTCCTGGTCGACTGGAACGACTTCGGGATCGACGAGCGTGCGGCTTCGACGGTCATCCACGGCACCCCGGAGGACTGGTTCGCGCCGCACGGCTGGCGGGTGCTGGGCACGCACGATGGCATGGAGTGGGGCCCGGTCACGCGGACGGTGCTCGAGGCTGTCCACGGCGCCAACCCCGACCGTGTCCCGACCGCCGCCTGGTTCCGGACCCGCAAGGGCCGCGGCTACGGCAAGCTCGACGCCAAGAGCCACGGGACGCCGCATCCGGCCAACAGCCCCGAGTTCTGGGCGGTCCGGCGCGAGTTCATGGACGCCTACGGCGTGGCATACGAGGGCGTCGACGCGCCGCTGCCGGATGACGCTGCGGCACGCTATGCCCAGGCCGGGGCCAACCTGCGCGTGGCGGTCTCGGTGCTGCGTCGCGACCCCGAGCTGGTGACCTGGCTGTCCGACCGGCTGGTGGCGGTGGCGGCCGGCGTGCCGGACGAGATCCCCGGGGTGACCCTCGGCGACGCTCCCTCGGCGGCCATCTTCGAGGATCCGCGGATCACGGACTTCCGCTCGTACCCGGCGGCGATGTACAAGGCGCCCGGGGAGCAGGTCGCCCAACCGGGCCGCGCTGGGCACCTGGGGAGCGTGGGTCAACGCGTTCGCGAGGCGCGAGCACGGCCGGCCGCTGTTCGTCGTCGCCTCGGCCGACCTCGCCGAGTCCACCAACATCGCGGGCTTCGGCAAGGACTCCGGTGAGCTGCCGGGCTGCCGGCTGGTACGAGCGTGACAGCAACCCCCAGGGCGCCGTCCTGCCCCAGGAGATCACCGAGTTCACCAACGCCGGGATCATGGCCGGCCTCGCCTCGGTCAACCTGGCCGCCTGATCCGTTCACCTCGTTCGACGGCTTCTGGGGCGCGTGCTCCACGTATGCCTCGTTCAGCTACCTCAAGTACGGTCCGCTGCGGCTGTTCAGCCAGCTCGCCCAGGACACCGAGCTGCGGCTGGGCAAGGTGCTGTGGGTGGCCGGTCACTCGGGGCCGGAGACGGCCGAGGACTCCCGGACGCACTTCGGGGTGTTCGCTCCCGGCGTGACGCAGCTGTTCCCCGAGGGCGCGGTCATCGACCTCCACCCGTGGGAGTTCAACGAGGTCCCGGTGGTGCTGGGGGCGGCCTTGGCGACGGACGTGCCGATCGTCGCGCTCCACCTGACCCGGCCGCCGGTGACCGTCCCGGACCGCGAGGCGCTGGGCATGCCGTCGCACTTCGAGGCCGCGCGTGGGGCGTACGTCCTGCGGCCGTACCGGTCCGACCTGCCGCGGATGGGCACGGTCGTCGTGCGGGGCACGATCACGACCGCCAACCTCGTGTCGGTGCTGCCCGAGCTCGATGCGCGCCGGCTCAACGTGAAGGTCGTCGCGGCGATCAGCCCACAGCTGTTCGCCGGCCAGGATGCCGCCTACCGCGAGGCGACCCTCTCGGCTGCCGATCGCCTGGATGCCATGGCGATCACCAACGGCGCGTTCAAGCTGATGGCCGACTGGGTCCAGGCACCCGGCGCCCGGGCGTACTCGCTGTCACCCGACTGGGACGACCGCTGGCGGACCGGCGGCAGCGTGGACGAGGTGGCCGACGAGGCACACCTGGCCGCCTCGCACATCCTGGCCGCGATCGAGCGGTTCGCGGCCGAGCGCGACACCCGGCTCGGTGAGCTGCGCGACCTGGTGGACGCGGCGGGCCGCTGAGGGCCGGCGACCCAGGTCGACGCGGCGGGCCGCTGAGGGCCGGCGAGCCGTCGACGCGGCGGGCCGCTGAGGGCCGGCGAGCCGTCGACGCGGCGGGCCGTCCCGGATCGGCGCTTCCGGGCGGGCAGCGCGGTCCGCCACAGCCCTGCCGGCCGGACGGCCGGCCGGACCGCCGGCCAGGCGGGTGTTGCCCCGCCAGATATGCGCCCCCGGTTCTGTTAGGTGGCTTCGGGGGCGCCATTGACGACGTAACAGAACTCCCTCGTTCTGCAAATGCCCGGATTCCGCCTCGCACCCCGCCGAACAGAACCCTGCGGTTCTATCCGGGCCGGATGGGCCGGATCAGCGCCCCGGGCGACGACCTGATCAGGCGGGCACGAGCTCCGGCGGCGTCGCCCAGGAGCGCAGCGCGGTCATGTAGTTGCCGCGCTCGAAGGCCGACGGGTCCTCGACCGACGCCTGCGCTGGCGCTGCCGCGCAGCTGGGCGACCGACTCGTACTCGTGCTCGTCCAGCCAGGCCGCCAGCTCGTCGGTCGACCGTCCGCACGTGCTCCGGGCCGTGGCGCAGCAGCGCGGAGGTCATCATCGCGACGTCCGCGCCGACCATCAGCCCCTTCACCGCGTCGGTCGCCCGAGTGGACGCCGGACGTGGCGGCGAGCGAGACCTCGGACCCCAGCTGCGGCCGCAGGATGCGCGATCCAGCGCATCGGCAGCCGCAGGTCGTCGGGGTGGCTGAGCTCGACGCGGGCGACGACGTCGAGGCTGTCGAGGTCGAGGTCGGGCTGGTAGAAGCGGTTGAACAGGACGAGGCCGTCCGCGCCGGCGGCCCGGGCACGCGGCGGCGAAGCCGGCCATCGCCGTGTAGTACGGGCTGAGCTTGACGGCGAGCGGGATCGTCACGGCCGACGCGGACGGCCGCGATCAGCTCGAGGTCGGCCTCCTCGCGGTCGGCGGCGGTCATCGCCGGGTCGGCCACGACGTGGTACAGGTTGAGCTCGAGCGCATCGGCGCCGGCGTCCTGCATCAGGCGGGCGTAGCGCACCCAGCCGCCGATGCGTGGTCGCGTTGAGGCTCGCGATGACCGGGATCGAGAGCGCCGCCTTCATCTGCTCGAGGCGGTCGACAGGTAGCGGTCGCCGACGCCCGGCAACGACGTCGATCGCCGGGAAGTAGTCGAGCGCCTCGGCGAACTGCTCGGTGCCCTGCCTCGAGCGAGCGCGTTGAGCTGGATCTCCTCGTTGAGGATCTCCTCCTCGAACAGCGACGGCAGCACGATCGCCGCCGCGCCGGCCGCCTCCAGCCGTCGCGCCGACGCGATCTCCCCGGTGAGCGGCGAGGACGACGCGACGAGCGGCGAGCGAAGGTCGAGGCCCAGGTAGCGGGTGCGCAGGTCGACGGTCACGCCTGGTCTCCCTTCCCGTTGCCCGCCGGCCGCGCGACGGCCGCGCTCGCCGGTCCCGTTCCCGCCGGGCGGTCTCGCGCTCGTGGTGGTCAGGTGCGGCACGCTCCGGTGGATGCCGGCCAGCTGCTCGTAGTAGCGCCAGCGCTCGTCGGCGTCGGCCTGGGCCAGCTCGGCCAGCTCGGCCGCCCGCTCCGGGTTCGTCCGCTGCAGGATCGCGAACCGCGTCTCGTCGGCCACGAACTGGCTGATCGGGATGGACGGCTTGGCCGAGTCGAGCTTGAACGGCACGCCGTCCTCGACCTCGCTCGGCTGGAAGCGGTAGAGCGGCCAGTAGCCGCTGCGGACCGCGTCCTTCTTGTGGCTCATCGACTTCGACATGTCGATGCCGTGGGCGATGCAGGTCGAGTAGGCGATGACGAGCGACGGCCCGGGCCACGCGTCGGCCTCGAGCAGCGCCTTGATCGTCTGGGCGTCGTTGGCGCCCATCGAGACCTGGGCCACGAAGACGTTGCCGTAGGAGCGGGCGATCGCGCCCAGGTCCTTCTTGCCGGTCGGCTTGCCGGCCGCCGCGAACTTCGCGACCGCGCCGCGCGGCGTGGCCTTGGACGCCTGGCCGCCGGTGTTGGAGTAGACCTCCGTGTCGAGGACGAGGATGTTGACGTTGCGGCCCGAGCTGAGGACCTGGTCCAGGCCGCCGAAGCCGATGTCGTACGCCCAGCCGTCGCCGCCGATGATCCAGATGCCCTGGCGGACGAGGTTGTTGGCGAGCGCCTCGAGGCGGCGCGCCGCCTCCGCGTGCTCGCCGTCGACCGAGGCGAGCGCCTCGCGCAGCCGCGCGACGCGCTCGCGCTGGTCGGCGATCTCGGGCTCCGTGTCCTGGCTGGCTGTCGAGGATCTCCCCCGCGAGCCCCTCGCCGACGACCGGCGCGAGCTCCTCGAGCAGCTCGCGGGCCTGGGACGTCTGGGCGTCGAGCGCGAGCCGCATGCCGAGCCCGAACTCGGCGTTGTCCTCGAACAGCGAGTTGGTCCAGGCGGGACCGCGCCCGTCGGCGTTGACGGTCCACGGCGTGGTCGGCAGGTTGGCGCCGTAGATCGACGAGCAGCCGGTCGCGTTGGCGACGATCATCCGATCGCCGAACAGCTGGGTGACCAGGCGGATGTAGGGCGTCTCGCCGCAGCCGGCGCAGGCGCCGGAGAACTCGAACAGCGGCTCGAGCAGCCGCGCCCTTGACGGTGTCGTGCGGGATGAGGCTCCGGTCGAGCGGGGCGATGGACTGGAAGTAGTCCCAGCGCTCGCGCTCCACGTCCTGGTGCTCGAGCAGCGGCTCCATGTTGATCGACTTGTGGGCGACGTCGGTCTTGCTCTTGGCCGGGCAGATGTCGACGCACACGCCGCAGCCGGTGCAGTCGTCGGGCGCGACCTGGATCGTGAGCCGGTGGCCGGGCAGCTCGCGCGACTTGAACTCCTTGCTCATGAACCCTGCCGGCGCGTCGGCGACGGCGTACTCGGGGAAGACCTTCATCCGGATCGTCGCGTGCGGGCAGACCATCGCGCACTTGCCGCAGTCGATGCAGATCGACGCGTCCCAGACCGGGATCGTCTGGGCGATGGCGCGCTTCTCGTACTGCGTCGTGCCGGCGGGAACGTGCCGTCGACCGGCAGCGCGCTGACCGGCAGCAGGTCGCCCTCGCCGGCCATCATCCGCGCGGTCACGCGCTGGACGAAGTCGGGCGCCGTCAGCGGGACCAGCGGCGGCAGCTCGCGGCCGCTGACCGGGCCGAGCGGCACGCGCACCATCCGCTCGAGCGACCGGTCGATGGCCGCGTAGTTGCGCTGGACGACGGCCTCGCCGCGCTTGCCGTACGTCTTCTCGACGTTGGCCTTGATCCGCGCGATCGCCTCGTCCGGCCGGCAGCACCCCGGCGAGCTGGAAGAAGCACGGCTGCATGATCGTGTTGATCCGGTTGCCCATGCCGGTCTCGGCGGCGACCGCGAACGCGTCGATGACCCACAGGTCGATCTGCTTGTCGACGAGCTCGCGCTGGACGCCGACCGGCAGGGCTCCCACACCTCGTCGGGCGGGTAGGGCGAGTTGAGCAGGAAGGTCGCGCCGGGCTTGGCGGCGGCGAGGACCGGCTGGCTGAGCAGCAGGCCGAACTGGTGGCAGGCGACGAAGTCGGCCTGGTCGAGGAGGTACGAGGACCGGATCGGCTGCGGCCCGAAGCGCAGGTGCGAGGCGGTGACGCCGCCCGACTTCTTCGAGTCGTAGACGAAGTAGCCCTGCGCGAACAGGTCGGTGCCCTCGCCGATGATCTTGACCGACGCCTTGTTGGCGCCCACCGTGCCGTCGGAGCCGAGGCCCTAGAACAGCGCCTGGACCTCGCCCGCCGGCCGCGGGACGCGGAACTCGCGGTCGATCGGCAGGCTCAGGTTGGTGACGTCGTCGTAGATGCCGACCGTGAAGTGGCGCTTCGGCTTCGCGCTGGCCAGCTCGTCGAACATGGGCTTGACCATCGACGGCGTGAACTCCTTGGAGGACAGGCCGTAGCGGCCGCCGATGACGCGGGGCATCGCCTCGAACGGCGGCGTGTCGCCGTCCATCGCCTCGGTGATCGCCGACACGAGCTCGAGGTACAGCGGCTCGCCGACGGCGCCGGGCTCCTTGGTCCGGTCGAGCACCGCGATCGAGCGGACCGTGGACGGCAGCGCGGCGACGACCTGCGCCGCCGGGAACGGGTGGAACAGGCGGACCTGGAGCATGCCCACCTTCTCGCCCGCGGCGACCAGCGTCTGCGACCGTCTCGACGACGGCGCCCGTGGCGGAGCCCATGACGACGACCACGCGCTCGGCGTCCGGCGCGCCGTGTAGTCGACCAGGTGGTAGCGGCGCCCGGTGCGCTCGGCCAACTCGTCCATGACCTCCTGCACGATGCCCGGCACGGCGTCGTGGTACGGGTTGCACGCCTCGCGCGCCTGGAAGAAGACGTCCGGGTTCTGCGCGGTGCCACGGACGACCGGCGACTCGGGCGTCAGGCCGCGGCGGCGGAATGCCAGCACGTCGTCCTCGCGGACCAGCGCGCGCATGCGTCGTCGCCGATCGAGCAGCGCGATCTTGTTGACCTCGTGGGAGGTGCGGAAGCCGTCGAAGAAGTGGAGGAACGGCACCCGCGCCCGGAGCGTCGCCGCGTGGGCGACCAGCGCCATGTCGTGGGCCTCCTGCACCGACGCCGAGGCGAGCATCGCGAAGCCGGTCGCCCGCGCGTGCATCACGTCGCTGTGGTCGCCGAAGATCGACAGCGCGTGCGTCGCGATCGTGCGCGCCGCGACGTGGATCACCGCCGGCGTCAGCTCGCCGGCGATCTTGAACATGTTCGGGATCATCAGCAGCAGGCCCTGCGACGCGGTGAACGTCGTCGCCAGGCGCCCTTCTGGAGGGCCCCGTGCAGGGCGCCCGCGGCGCCGGCCTCGGACTGCATCTCGACCACCTCGGGCACCTGCCCCACAGGTTCGGCTTGCGGGCGCGCCGACCAGTCGTCGCAGTACTCGGCCATCGGCGAGGCCGGGGTGATCGGGTAGATCGAGATGACCTCGCTCACGGCGTAGGCGACGCGCGCGGCCGCCTCGTTGCCGTCGAGGCACTCCCACTGCTGGTTCATAGGTCAGTTGCATCCTTTCGGGTGGCGCGGGTCACCCGGTTTCGTGGGTGGCGAAAGGGGCGCGAGACCACGCGGGCCGCTCCTGGCCCCTGGGTCCACGGCTAGTGTGCGCCCCGAACGACGCCCAGGGGGGCGGCCGTTCGGACCCGTCCGAGTGGCCCCTCCGTCACTGGGTTGGCCCGGAGGGCCCCCGCATCGGAGGGCGTTTGGCCCGTCGGTAGACGCTCATTCGGGCGGTGCGGGGCAGGGACGTGTCCACCGCCCATCCGGCAGGCGCGGTGCTACCGGCCTGCCGGCGCCCCCCGGTCGGTCCTCGGCCGCCCGCCGAACGCAACCGCCGACCAGGCGGCCAGCACGACGACCCCGGCGGCCGTCATCGCGATCACGACACGAGCGGAGATCGAGTCCGCGAGCGGTCCCGCGATCAGGACGGCGAACAGGCTCGCCGCGCTCACGATCGAAGCCAGGACCCCGAAGATGCGTCCGCGGATGGCCGCCGGCATGTTCTCGAACAGCGCGGTCTGGGCCGAGACGGTCGTGGCGGCATAGGCGGCGCCGGCGAAGAAGGCCAGGACGACCACCGGCGGGATGACCGGCAGGCCCACTGCCCGCCCGACGGGCCCGGCCGCGGAGATCCCGGCGGCGAGCAGCCCGAGCGCGATCAGGCCCGTCTCGGCGGCCCGTCGCCGGGACAGGCCGCCGCCGAACCAGCGCAGGCCGCCGACCCCGGCCACGACCCCCAGCCCCAGGGGCAGGACGATCACGATCAGGTCCTTAGGGTCGAGCCCCAGCGACAGGGCCAGGTTCGGGCCGAGGACGCCGATCACCCCCACCAGCGCCGCCGACGAGGCCAGGTGGAGCAGTGGCCGGCTCACCTCGCGGTTGCCGCCGATCGCGGCAAATCCTTCACGGAGCTGGCGGAAGGGTTCCCGGAACGCCTGCCGCGCGATGCCCGGCTCGATGGCCACCGGCGGCGCCGACGGCAGGCCGAGCGTCGCGATGGTCGCCGCGACGTAGAAGGCGGTCACGACCCCCAGCGTCGCCGATGGCCCGGCGATCGCCACCAGCAGCGGCCCCAGGAACGCGAACCCCACCGCGAACGACGCCTGAAGCGTCAGGTTGAACACCCCCATCGCCATCTCGAGCTGGGGCTTGGGCACGATCCGCGGGATCATGGACGCCTCGGCCGGGGTCAGCATCACCGTGGTCAGGCTGATCCCCAGGTTGAGGACCAGGAGCAGGGCGACGTTCGCACCGGCCAGCGCCAGCCCGGGGGTCAGCAGGGTCCGGATCGTGTTCGGTACGATCAGCGCAAGGCGGACGTTGAGCCGGTCGACGAGCACGCCGGCCGCGGCAGAAAGCAGGATCGCCGGGATCAGGAACGACATGACGAGGGCGCTGACGGCCGTGTTGGACCGCGTGGTGTTGAAGACCAGGATCGTCAGCGCGTAGAGCGCCATGTTGCCGCCCACCTGCGTCGACGCCTGGATGAACCACAGGCGCGCGAAGGCGGGGTCTCGCATGATCGGAACGGGCAGCCTGGCGATCACGGACGCATTGTGGGACCGCTCACGGGCCGAAACGACGGCCGTCCGGATCTGCGCGGGTGCCTTGGGCGCCAGGGAGCAGCAGCGTGACCGGGCAGGCGGTGCCCTCGTGCATACTCCGTCGCGTTCACCCCGCGTCGCTGGAGTTCGTGATGCGCTTCGCCCTCGACGTTGCCCCGCTGGGCGAGCTCGCCGACCCGCTCGAGCTGGTCCGGCTGGGCCGCGCGGCCGAGGTGGCCGGTTGGGACGGGTTCAGCACCTGGGACGTGTTGGGCCCCGCGTTGGGCACGGTCGCGGCGGACCCGTTCGTCGCCCTGGCCGGGGTTGCGGCGGGCACGGAGCGGATCCAGCTGATCTCGTCCGTCATCGCCCTGCCACGGCGTCGGCCGCAGCTGGTGGCCCAGGCCGCGGCGACGCTCGACCGGCTCAGTGGCGGACGCCTGGTGCTGGGGTTCGGCGCCGGCGGTGACCCGCCCGACTACACCAGGTTCGGCGAGCCGTACGAGGCACGCGGTCGCATCGCGCTGATGGACGAGGCGGCGGGGCTCGTGGACCGGCTGCTCCGCGGGGAAACGGTGACGCACGACGGCCCGGGCTACGTCATGGACGGCGTCGCGATCGGGCCGCGCCCGGCGCGCGAGCCGCGCCCGCCGATGTGGCTGGGAGCCCTGCGCCCCGGTGGCATCCGCCGGGCGGCGCGCTGGGACGGCTGGATCGCGGTCTCGGTCGCGGCCGACGGCGTCTCGCTGGGGGTGCCGCCGGACGTGCTCGCCGAGGGGGTTGCGCTGGCCCGCACGGAGCGCGCGGCGGCCGGGCTGGGCGAGCTGCCGTTCGACATCGCCGTGTTCGGCCAGACCGGTCTCGGCGGCTTCACGCCGGCCGACTACGCGTCGGTGGGGGCGACCTGGTGGCTCGAGAGCGTGTCGCCGATGCGCGGCTCGGTCGCCGACCTCCTCGCGATCACCGAGGCGGGGCCGCCGCGCGCCTGATTCAGCTCGCCGGTGCCGTCGTCGTCCGGTTCGCGGGCTCGCCGACGAGCAGCAGCGCGACCACGCACACCCCGGTCAGCGCCGCCGCGCCCAGCATCGCCACGGCAAGCCCGAAGGACACCGAGATGAAGCCCATCGCGGGCGGGTAGACGATCCCGCCCACGACCGCCAGGCCGACCAGCAACCCGCTGATGGCCGCCGACCGCTCCGGGTACCGCTCGCCACCCAGCGCGATGATCATCGGGAAGATCGGCCCGAACGCGAACCCCACCAGTGCGAACAGCCCGATCGAGACGGGCAGCCACGGGACGAGCACCGCGCCGACCAGCGCCGCCGCCGAGAGTGCCGCCGCGGCCGCGGCAAACCGGGCGTGATCGAACCGGTCCGAGATCCGCGCCGAGACCAGGCGGCCGATCGCAAGGCCGGCCCAGAACGCGGACAGGCTGCCGGTGGCGACGACCAGCGGTGCCGATTCGAGGAACCGGACCAGCCAGTTGGACACGCCCACCTCGGCCGCCACGTACGTCCCGATCGCGATCGCCAGCAGGGCAACCGGCAGACGGTTGCGCCAGCGGTCGCCCGGCGCCGGTGGCATCGGGCGCTGGGCGTCGGGCACCGCCGTGGCCCGCCGGCCGGTCGGCACGCGCATGCCGGCGATCACCACGACCAGCGGCAGCGCCACCAGCCCGGTGGCCCCGATGATCACGCGCCAGCCCAGGCCGGCCTCGATCAGCAGCCCGATCGCGATCGGGGAGGCAAGGGCCCCGATGCCGAAGAACAGGTGGAGGTTGTTGAGCGCCCGTCCGCGCCCGGTCGCGAACAGGTCGAGGAACAGGCCGTTGGTGCCGCCATCGAGCGCCCCCGCCCCCAGCCCGGCGGGTCCCGCGACCACCAGGAACGCGGTCCAGCCGGGCGACGCGGCCAGGGCCATCAGGCCGAGGGCATGGACGGCCACCGCCGCTCCAAGCACGCGCCGCCGGCCCAGGCGCTCGGTCACGACGCCCCCGCCGAACGAGCCCAGCGTGTAGCCCGTCGCGTACAGGAAGTAGAAGACCCCGATCCCGGCGTCGGTCTGCTGGAGGTCCCGTTCCAGCGACCGAACGAGCGACGGGACCAGCAGACCGCTCCAGCCGATCAGCACGAAGGTGGCGTAGCCCGCGTACCGCGCCACGTCCTGCCGGACGGGCGCGCCAGGCGGAGCGCCGGACGGCGCGACGGAGGGCATCGAAGGCATCGCTCCGGGACGGGATGGTGGGCTGGGCGACCTGGTTTGACGCGGCCATAAGCGACGTCGGGGCCACGGCGGAGTGTACGCGCAGCGTACGTCGCGTCCGGGCCGCCGCTGGCGCCCGTGAGAGACGACCAGTGGCGAGCGGACCGTCGTCCTTCGGCTCTACCCGTGGATGCGCGGCGGACCGACCCTACCGTATCGGCTGGTCGTGCCGGAGTGGATGCCCGACAGGGGCGGGAGTGGTGCGCCGGCCACGGAGGGCGACGATGGCGACGAACGTGCTTCGACCCCGCGGCATCGACCGCGTTCGCTACCTGGCAGCGGCCGCGGCAGCAGCGGCCGCCGTGCTCTACCTGCTGATCGGCGCCGGCGTGCTGTCGGTGGGAACGGCCGCGTCCGGCGAAGCCACGGACCTGTTCTCGTTCGGCGCGATGGCCGGTGGAACGTTCGCGATCGTGGCGGCGCTGCTGCTGCGGTTCCGTTCGCGCCCGCTGTGGGTCGCCGTGGGAGCGCTGCAGGTCGTCGTCATCGTTGGCTACTTCGCGGTCGCCGACGTCCGGACGCCCCCGATCGAGCCCTGGGGCCTGTTGATCAAGGCGAGCCAGGCGGTCGTCCTGCTCGCGGTGATCGCGCTGGCCATCCGTGGTCGAAGAGAGCCCGCCGCCTGAGGGTCGGGCAGCGGGCTCGCGATCCGGAAATGCGCGGCGGTCCCGTTCCCGAGCCGGGGACGGGACCGCCGGATGGTCTGGTCGGTTGCTCAGTTGTAGCGGTGCTGCACCGAGCTCGCGAAGTGATTGGTCCGCAGGCCGCGGGCGTGGATCGTGCCCGAGCGGTAGATGCCCCAGTACTCGTTGGAGATCCGGTTGGCGATCACGGTCACGTTGACCGGGACCGACACGCTGCCGAGCGCGATCCCGGTGTCGTGCGGCCCGGCCGGGTCGGCCGACTGGAAGTCGGGATCGAAGCCGTTGCCCGAGATCACGTTGGCGATGATCACGTTGCCGGACACGTTCTGGTTCGGCGTGTGCGAGTGGATCGCGATCCCCGCCTCGCCGTTGTCGCGCAGGACGTTGCCGATCACCCGGTTGTTGTAGGACGCCATCCCGGGGCCGGCCGCGAACATGCCGACGCCGGCGCCGCCGTTCCCGATCGACCAGTTGTGGTAGATCGTGTTGCCGTAGACGCCGCCCTGGCTCGGGTCGGTCGTGGCCGCCGGGTTGTGCGACGGCAGCGTGATCCCGCAGTCCTCGAGATTGTTGCGGGAAGTGTTGAACGCGACGAAGTTGCCGTGGTTCGGGCCGGCCTCGTCGGACAGCAGGATGCCGCCCACGTTGTCATGGACGTTGTTCCACGTCACCCGAGCGTGGGCGACGCTCAACAGGTGGAGCGCCTCGCCGCAATCGCCGGGCACCTGGCCCTGCGCCTGGCACTCGAACGGCGCCGGATCGAACGTGGTCGAGGCCCCCTGGTCGTTGTGGCGCAGCTCGTTGTGGTTGATCCTGACCCTCGAGGTGAGTGCCGCCAGGATGCCCTCAGCGGGCGCGTTCTGGACCGTGAACCCCCGGAACACGGTGCCCGCCGAATCGGGGCCCACGATCAGCACGCCCCAGCCGACGATCCCGGCATCCGCGAGCGGTCCGGGGACGCTGGCGAGGATCCCGTCCGCGTCGATGACGGCGTTGTGGCCGACCAGCCGCAGGCGCTTCGGGATGACGACGGCCTCGTGGTATGTGCCGGCACGCACGACGATCGTGGAGCCGGGTGCCGCGACGCCGACGGTGTGGCCGATGGTCTGGCAAGGCGCCGCCCAGGAGCACGCACCCCCGTCGCTGCCCGCAGGCGACACGTACAGTCGTGACGGTCCGGCCGCCGCGACGGGCGCTGCGCCGAACAGGACGGCGGCCATCATGGCCGTGACGGCGGCACCGGCGACCCGCCCCAGGGCCCGGCGAGCCAACGCCGACGACGTCGGACGGTTTGACGAGCGAGCGAGGGGCGCGAGGAGTCGCGGGGGCGCGGAATCCATGGCGGATCCTCCGAGGGTGCGATGGGTAGGTGGTCGGGCTCGCCAGTGGCTCTGCGCGGCTCAGGCGGCCGGGAATGGGAACCGCGCGTCGTCGCCTCCACCCACACGGGTGCCCCACTCTAGCCCAACGGTGCGGAACGGTCCGCACCGGGGGTGCGGCCGGTCGCACAGGGTGCGACCGGTCCGCGAATCCGCGGTGCCCGTGTGCACCAGGCCCCCCGACCAGGCGACGCCCGGACGCCCTCGACAAGACCGGTGGGACCTACCGGCGGCCAAACCGCCGGCTTCGGGGCCGCTCTCGAGTTGCAGTTGCCGTCGATGTCGCCGCGGACCGCTGCGCGAGCAGCGACTCGATCTCCGAGCGGTACGGCCGGCCGATCGGGGTCCGCGCGAGCCACTCGAGAAAGTCGGGGTCCTGGCGGGCGATCTGGCCGAATGACCAGCCCGCGTACCGGCCGAAGTCGAGCACCGTCCCCGACCGCGGCCCGACCGGCTGTCCCTGGGTCGGCATCCAGTCCGGGACCGTGCTCGCCGCGGGTCGGGCGGGTGGTGCGACGACCAGCCGCCCGCGGTCGTAGGTCTTTCGCGCCTGCTCGTTCCCGACCACCGCCCAGGCGCGGTTCAGGCGCACCATCCGCGCGTGCGAGCCACCGGGCCTGTCCGGGTGGTACAGCCGCGCAAGGGTGCGGTAGGCCGATCGGATCGCGTCGGCATCCGACCCGGGATCGACGCCCAGGACACGGTAGAAGTCCACCAGCTCCAACATCGAGCGCAGCCTACGGTGCTCCCGAGCGGCCCGGAATACCCGAGTGGTCAGGCCGTCCCATGACGTTCGACGAGTCGGCAGCCGTAACGCTTTTCGACGTGGCGGGTGGCGCGCGGCGGCCCGCCCTCCCGTTCGCCATGGACGCCTGGGTGAGCGCCTCGCCTTCGCCACGCACCCCGGGGAGGCCGCTGCCCTTCGCCACCTACGCCTGGGCGTGGTGCTATCCACGCCCGGGCCGTCCGGTTCGCCCGCTTCCCCCTCGGGCACGCACCTGGGGCGTACCTGACGGGGATCCCGGCCCGAACGTCGGACACCACTCGCCTGGGGCGTAGGTGAACACGGGCGGGCGGCGGGCGGCCGGGACGGGGGCGAGCGGCCGGGAGGCGGCGACATCGGAAGGAGCGGCCGGAGGGTTGTCCGGAGGGCCTGAGCCGGCCCGAGAGCGGCGGCGACAACGGAAGGTGCGGCCGGGCCGCGCGACGGCTGGGCCGGCGAAGGGCGACCTTGCGGGCGGTGACCCGGCGACCCGCTGCTGGGTCGCGGCCATGCAGGACGCATCCCGGAGACCGCGGCGCCCGGAGGCCGCGGTGCCCGGAGACCGCCGTTCACGAGGTCAGCACAGGCCAGACCAGCCGCGCCGCCGTCATCATCTCGCGAATCAGCCGCTCGGCGGCACCGTCAGCACCGCAACGTTGAGCCAGCGTGCGCCCGTTGCCCGCCGCATCGCGAACGTCAGCTCGAACGGGGATCTCTGCTGGCCCTGGAGGTTGCCGCTCGCATCGTAGGTCTCCCGGACCACCGTCCCGCGTCCGGCGAACCCGAGGCTCAGCCCGGTCTGCATCCCGAACGGCACCAGGAGCGTCACGTGGAGCGAATCGAACTGGTAGCGATCGATGACGGTCGTCCCGGTGGCGATCGCGTCACGCAGCCGGCCCTGCATCTGGCGCAGCCGGTCCCCGTGATCGACGGCCGTCAGGATCGACGGATCGTGCCGGAGCAGCGCCTGGCTCTCGAGATCGAGGTTCTCGGCCAGGGTCAGGACGATGGCCTGCATGCCCGGTCCGGCGATCTGCTGGTCCCAGTCGGCCACGTCCCGTCCGACGGTGAACGCGGGCAGCGTCGCGGGGTCGACCTGGTGCGGTGCCCGACCGAGCACCTCGGCTGCGTCGGGCAGGACGAGCCCGCGGGCCGGGCTCCCCGCGAGGACGATGCCCGCCCCGATGGCGAGCAGCGCGAACCCGGCGATGGTTACCCGGATGGCACCACGTACGACGCCGGGGCCGGGCCCGCCACCTGTGGCCAGCCGGGTCGCGAAACGCCGGATGTCGTCCGCCGCGGAGCGTGGCTCGGGCAGCAGCCGGTCCAGGACGGGACGGACCGCGCACATGGCGACCAGTCCCGCGAGCAGGCCGACCTTGGCGCCGAACTCGTCGGTCTCGGCGCCATGAGGAGCGTTGACGCGGCGGCGACAAGGAGCCGAAGACGACGCGGCCGACGCGCGCCGCGGGCACGGTCTTGGGGTCGGTGATCATGAAGAAGAGGAAGATCAGCACCTCGGGCGAGGTGACGATCACGCGCCAGAACGTCGAGGCCGCAGACGGGCGCGAAGGCCCAGTTCGCCGTCATGCAGTGCCCCGAAGCGGCCAGCAGCGCCGATGCCGGCCGCGAGCGCGATCCAGAACACGGCGGCCATGACCAGCAGGTGCAGCCGGCGGGTGATGAGCATGCCGCCGCCGAGGATCACCGCGTACGCGGCGATCATGCCCGGGCCGTTGATCGGTGCCCACCAGAAGTCGAGCGGCTCGACATGCGTGCGAGCCGAGCAGCACGAAGGCGACGACCAGTCCCAGGTTCGACGGGTTGAAAACGTGCGAGCCGCGCTAGCTGATGACGTACTTGGTAAGCAGCGACGGGCCGGCGATGATCGCGAAGGCCTACCAGGCGTAGGTCGTCCAGGGGTGGTCGGGAGGCGTTCCGACTACGCGCAGGATGAGGGCGACGCCCCAGCCGGTGAGCATCGCGCTGGCGGGCCAGACGATCTTGCGCGTCTGCCGGAAGGTGATCGCGAGCTCGATCACGGCGCAGGTGAGGATCGCCGCCAGGATCTGGGTGACGCTGACGCGGAAGTGCAGCGCGACCTGGCCCAGGACGTGGATGCTGATGATCACAGCCGCGACGTGCAGGCGCGGATCGCGGAGGTTCGGCAGCACGAGCGGATAGCTGACGCCGCCGAGCGTGACCGCCCGGCCGGTCGCGCCGTGTGCCGACGGGACCGCAGGGACGGACTGGCTCGGGCTCTCGGGTCGCGCCGCCATGACGGTCGCCAATGATACGCAGCGTGACCCCGCTCACCGGCCGGATTGGGAACCTCGGTTGATCCGGCGGCCCCTGGCGGGCGAACCCCCCGGCCGGCCCAGGTTGGCGGCCGTACCCATGGAGGAGGCGGAGGCGCCGGCCATCGTTCGCCGGCGCCACAGGAGAGACGGCCCGGAAGGCGACGACTCATCGGTCCCCAGGACGTGGGGCGAAGGCTAGGTGGCTGGTGTGAAACGCACGTTCTGACCGGCTGACGGGCGGGCACGGGCGCAGCGGGAGGAACGCCCGGTTCCAGCGCGGGATCCCGGGTCTGGAGATCGCAGGTCCCGGCTCAGCACGACCGACCTGCGGGTAATGGGCGGGAGGCCCGTCGCTCCCTGACGTCAGCCGGCCTTGGCGGCTGCCCAGGTCCCGCCGTTCCCGCTGAGGCCGAGGACCGCGAGCCGTGCGAGGTTGACCGCGGCGGCGAGAAGGGCGAAGTCAGCGGCGACCTTCGGGGTGCCCCGGACCCGTGCCCGCCGGCCGCCGTGTCTCCGCCGCATGAGGTGGGCGAGCTTGCGCTCGACCTTGGGCCGGGTCGCCCGGTAGTCGGCCAGCCAGGCGGGATCGCGGCTCGCGGTGCGGCCAGTCGCGAGGTGTGCTTCGTGGGGACCGATCTCGATCGAGCGCCCGCCCGCAGACGTGGTGCACTGGGCGGCCAGTGGGCACATGGCGCAGGCGGACCGGAAGCGAGCCTGCCACTCGCCGCGGCCATGGCGAGTGAGCCGGGCGACCTGGCCCGCCGGGCAGGTGACAGACCCGGCGTCGAGATCGATGGCGAAGTCGTCCTTGGTGAAGTGGCCGGGCACGCCGGTCGCGGGCTGGACCTTGAGGCGGCTGACGGCACCAGCCTCGTCGAGCGCCTCGAGGGTCGGGCCCGTCCCGTACGCCGCGTCGCCGTACACGATCGGCGGAGCGGCTGGTGCGGCCGCCGCCAGCTCGTCGGCGAGCAGTTCTTGCACGACCGACGCGTCGCCCGCGTTGCCCGCCGTGACCGCGGTCGCGGTGACGAGCTCGGCATCGGGGTCGAGCGCGACGTGGCCCTTGTACCCGTCGAACCCGCGGGCCTCGGTCTTGTGGCCGTGGCGGGTGTCGGGATCGACCGTGCTGATCACGCGGTCCGGGGCAACCCGCCGGGCGATCCGGATCCGGCCGTCCGGGCCGTCTTCGAGGTCCTGGCCGAGGACGGTCGCGAGCAGCGTGGCGGCCTCGGCGAGCGGCGGCGACAGCGGCTCGTCCTCGAGCGCTGCGAGCACGGCCTCCCCGTCCCGGGCAAGGGCATCGACGAGGGCCGCCCGGGCCGCGGCGTCGTCCCAGTCGGCGGCGGGCTTGCCGCCCGTGCGGTAGTCGTCGTCACGGCGGAGGACCGCGCGCAGCGCTGGCTCGCGCTCGCCGGCCGCCGCCAGCGTCTGGCGGATCGCGCTGCGCACAGGGTGACGGTGTCCATGGTCGCGACCGCGTCGTACAGCGGGGTCGAGTCGAGCACCCGTCGGACCCACGAGCCCGGCCGCACGGGCGACCTCGAGCGTGCGCTCGAAGATCCGCTCCGCACGGTCCGAGCGGGCGAGGCGTGCCCGCATGTCGACGAGCACCGTGTGGGCGAAGCCCGGGGCATCGAACGGCAGGCCGCCACCGGCGACTTCCAGCGGCATCGAACGTGAACCGCTCGACCGCCTCGCGGTCACTCAGGCCCTCCAGGCGCTGGAGGACCATCACCACCGCGACCACCAGCGGCGGCACCGAGCGCCGGCCGACATCCGCGAACAGGTCGGCGAACAGCGTGTCGGGGAAGAGCTCGTGGCACTCCCGGTGGAGCAGGGCATGGATCGAGTCCGGGCGCACCAACGGTTCGACGAACGAGCTCGTGTCGCGGAACAGGTCGGCCTGGCGGGGTGCGGATCCCTGCGACATTGGGTGTGCTCCTGGCGATCAGCTCGGGCAGCTCCTGCCGGAAGAATCGTAGCTGCGCCCTGCCCGCCCGTCAGCCGGTCAGAACGTGCATTTCACACCAGCCACCTAGGTCGACCCGCCCTGTCGCGGACTGGCCTCGCGGCGAGCGCGCTCGGGCCCGCGTCGCGCGACGTAGGCGGAGATCTGCGCCCGCCGCTCGAGGTTCAGCTTGCCGAGGATGGCGCTGACGTAGTTCTTGACGGTCTTGTCGGACAGGAAGACGGCCGCGGCGATCTCGCGGTTCGTCCGACCTTCCGCGAGCAGCGGCAGGATCTCCCGCTCGCGGGCCGTGAGGTCGATCGCGTTGTCGGGATCGGTCCCGTTCGCGATCTGACGGACCCGTTCGAGGACCATCCCGGTCACCGCCGGGTCGATCATCGACTCGCCGCGGGCGACGGCCTCCAGCGTGCGCATGAGCTCCGCGCTCCGGGCCTGCTTGAGCACGTAGCCGCGGGCCCCGGCGATGATCGCGTCGAACACGTCGAGGTCGTCGGGAGAGCTGGTGAGGAACACGACGGGCATCGATGGGAACTCGTCATGGATCAGCCGACAGGCTTCGATCCCCGATCCGTCGGGCAGGCTGATGTCCATGAGGACGAGATCCGGGACGTAGCGGCGAGCCTGCGTCAACGCCTCGGCGCAGGTTCCCGCCTGCGCGACGACCTCGAACGGCGGGCGGCGATCGAGATGCGCGATCAGGCCCTGGCGGACGACCTCGTGGTCGTCGACGATGAGGAGACGGATGGGCCTCGGCAGGGTCGGTCATCTGGTGGCGAGCATGCGCGCTCCCCGGGACATCCGCAACCGCGCAGCCCGCTCGTGAGGGCCCATGGCGAAGCCCCGGCGCTCCTGTCACCGGCCCCTGGAGAGGGTCCGATCCATCGCCGAGGCTTCGCACCGACCATGCGCCGTGCCCGGGCCAACCGCAATGGCTCCTGGCAGTCCGGGTGCACCGGCGCACCGAGATCGTCCTGGTGGACGCGGTTCGCTAGCCGCAGTCGAGGCTCATCCGGTCGAAGTCCACCGTGACCCGCCCGTTCGCGTTGAGTGCGAAGTGGGTGACCTCATGCCCGATCAGGCTGGAGCCGTCGGACCCGGCGGCGCGGAACGACAGCGTGAACGTGTCGTTCGTGTTGCGCTCGTTGAGGTTGAGGTTGCCCCAGGCCGTGAAGTGCCCGACGTAGGTCACGTCGTTGGCGTCGGTGATGCTCACCTTGCCGGTCTCGGTGAACGTCGCCCAGACCTCGGTCATCTGGCCGTTCTCGAGGAAGTAGGTCACGTGGTCGACGACGTTGCCGACCGCATCGAAGCTCGTGATCGCGACACCGGTGCACGGATTGACGTCGAACATCGGCTCCGTGAAGGCGCCGTGGACATGGTCGGTCTCGGTGACGGTCTGGTGGGTGCCGGCCGCGACCGGTGTTGTGAGGGCCAGGGCCAGGCCGAGGCCGGCCAGGAGGGCAAGACGACGCATCGGAACCTTCCTCTCGCTGTGCTTGTGGGGCTGGACGCTTGCGTGAGGGATCGTTGCGCCTGTCCATTCCGAGATCGTTACGGAGGGAACCCGAGCGGCGGGCCGTAGCCGCCCTCCGCCCCGAAACACGCCGACGCCCCGATCCTCGGGACCGGCCTGTGGGCCGGCGTGCCCCGGGAACGGGGCGTCGTCATCCGCGGAGCGGGCGCGAGCCCGCAGCGGGCTAGATCGGACGGACCGACGCGAGGCCCGCGATGGCGAGCGCAGCGACGGCACAGACGCGCATCAGCGCGTCGAGGCGCGGGTGGCCTCGAGCCACACCAACCTCCTGACTTCGGCAGCCCGGCTGGCTCGCTGACGCGAGTCCCGTGGCTTTGCGTCCCCGGGTCACCCCGGGTTTGCCTTTTTCGGGCCAGCCGCCTGGCTGGGACGGCTCTCACCGCCTGGCCGCACGCTACCAGTGGCAGGTGCGTGTGTGCACCCTCCAAGTCGTCCGGTCGCGCCCCCTACCTTGGAGTCGGCGGCCCGCGGGGCGATCCCGGGATCATCGAAGCCGCGACTCGCTGGTAGGCTCCGCTCCGCGCCGGGCGCGCGATCGGCCGTGGATCCGATCCAGGACCCCGTCGGGAAGGAACGGTTGCAGATGGCACGCACGCGGCATGAGTCGAGCGTCACCGCGGTCTCGTGGATCCCCTCGGAGGCGATCGAGGGCCTTACGAAGATCCCGTTCGAGCTGGGGGTCACCCACTACGACCAGCCGCCGCCCGACCAGCTGGTCGATCTCGAGGAGCTGCGGCGGACCGATCGCTTCCGCGAGGCCAACGAGCTCCGGGCCTTCATCGAGGTCGAGGACGGCCGGATCGTCGGCCAGGGCTACCTGGGCGGCGGTCACATCGGGGCCACGACCGTCCGGCTGGGACCCGCGGCGATCCGGTTCCCGGCCCTCCACATGCCCGACATCCAGCAGGAGCCCGAGGTCGGGCCGACCTCCGTCCGCTTCGTCCAGACCGTGGGTGGACGGATGGGCCTGCCGGCGCCGAGGCCGGTGCGTCGCAAGCCCTATGCCCAGTTCTGGCCGTCGCTTGCATGGACGACCCTGGAGCTGACCATCAATGTCGACGGCTCATCGGCGTACCGGCTCCAGGGCGCCAGCCCGTTCCCGAGGCACTGGATCTACGACGACGAGGGCCGGCTCGTCCAGAAGTCCGGCGTCGTGGACTTCAACGAGTGGTTCAGCAGCTCCTACGGCGACCAGACGCCGTGGGGCGCGGCCGACTCGCCCGCGGTCGTGAGCGCGGTCGAATCCGCGATCGAGCGGCAGCTGTCCGGTCAGATCATGCACGCGGGAGCGAAGCCTGCCATCCGCACCCTCAAGGCCGGCGAGCTGCTGATGTCGCAGGGCGAAACGGCCAGCCAGGTCTATCTCGTCCTCGATGGCATGTTCGTGGTCGAGGTGGACGGCCGCGAGGTGGCCGAGATCGGTCCCGGAGCGGTGGTCGGCGAGCGCGCCGCCCTCGAGCACGGAACTCGTACGGCCACGCTGCGCGCGACGACGCGGGCTCGCGTGGCCGAAGCCTCGCCCGGGCAGCTCAAGCCCGTCGAGCTCGACGCGCTGGCGGAGACGCACCACCGGGAGGAAGGGAAGCGCTGACCGGGTCCGCGCGGCCGTCGGTCATCGGGGGTCAGTAGCCGGGCCCCGAACCGCCGCCGGCCTTGCAGGCAGCGATCAGGAGCGGCAGGAGCAGCACGATCGCCCTGCCGAGTACAGGCCGCGCCATCACCAGGACGTCACGTCGTCGCATTCGGGTCTCCTTCCCGTGACTTGTCCGGGTCACGGCTTGACCGTGTCCCAGCTCGTGTACACGCCGTTGGAATTGCCGGGCGCCGCGTCGCCCGAGAAGAAGTAGAGGGGCAGGCCGTTGTACGTCACCTGGTGCGTCCCGTCGTCGGCCCGAGTGATCGTGTCGAGCTTGCCCGAGACGCCCGCACCGCCGCTGGGCGTGCTGCCGTCCGGCACGGTCAGCGCCGGCCACGTCGTCAGGCAGCCACCGGAGCAATTGCTCTTGCCGCTGTCCGGCACGTCCTTGGCGAACGTGTACAGGGTCATCCCGGTGGCGGCGTCGACGAGGACCGTCCCGCGGCTGCCCACGGCGGTCGCGTTGACGGTCGTCGCCCCGGTTGCGGGCGATGGCGCGCTGGACGCCGGCGCACTGGACGGCGGTGCGGTCGTGGCGGGGGCGGCCGAAGGGCTGGTGCCCCCGCTGCCGCAGGCGGCCACCAGGATGGAGATCGCCAGCGCAATGGCGGCAAGGAGCGCGTTGGGGCGCATGGTGTACCTCGTGATTGTCGAGTCAGCGCTGCGACATTGAACGCGCTGCCACCTCCATCTACGTCCTGGGACGGCGTCCGGATCCGGCCGTGGGTCGAGAACCCGGGGCGGCCGCTGAACGTGGATCCCCCGGGCCCCCAGGCGGTCGAAAGTTTCGGCACCTGACCCGCAACCGCCTCGGGTCGTCGTTCTTGACACGCGCCGGGCCGCGACCGTAGGTTGCCGCTTCGGGCACCGAGGCGAGGCCGCCCCACCGCTGCAAGTCACGGTCGGTGCCGGCCAGGGCTGGGGGTCCCGGCACCCATGCCATGGAGGACCCCCAGATGGCGCAGTTCGACCTCCCGCTCGACGAGCTGCGCGGGTACCGTCCGCCGCGGTCCGAGCCCCCCGACCTGGACCGGTTCTGGGCGGAGACCCTGGATGCCAGCCGCCGGCTCGGCGGGCCGCCGGTGTTCCGCGCCCATGACGCGCGGCTGCGGACGGTCGAGGTCGCCGACGTGACCTTCTCGGGGTACCTCGGTCAGCCCATCCGTGGCTGGCTGCTCTGGCCGCGGGGCGCCGGCGGGCCGCTGCCGGCGGTCGTGGAGTTCGTGGGCTATGGCGGCGGTCGCGGGCTCGCCCTGGACTGGCTGCTGTGGGCGTCGGCGGGCTACGCGCACCTGGTGATGGACTCCCGCGGGCAGGGAGGCGGCTGGCTCGGTGGCGACACGTCCGACATCGAGCCGAGCGGCACAGGGCCGCAGGCAGCAGGCGTCATGACCCGGGGCATCCTCGATCCCGCCACCTACTACTACCGACGGCTCATGACCGACGCGGTCCTCGCGGTTGACGCCGCCCGGGCGCATCCGATCGTCGATGCCACCCGCGTCATCGTCGCGGGAGCCAGCCAGGGCGGCGGCCTCGCCATCGCTGCCGCCGCGCTCGCCAACCCTGCCGCGGCCCTCGTGGACACGCCCTTCCTGTGCCACTTCCGCCGGGCGCTCGAGATCACCGACGCGTCGCCCTACGACGAGATCCGCCAATTCCTGCGCGTGAACCGGAGCCATGAAGCGCGCGTGTTCGCGACGCTCGACTACTTCGACGGCCGCCACCTGGCGGCCCGGGCCACCGCCCCGGCCCTGTTCGCAGTTGGGCTCGAGGACGAGATCACGCCGCCGTCCACGGTGTTCGCCGCGTTCAACGAATATGGCGGGCCGGCCGAGATCCGGGTGTGGCCGTACAACGGCCACGACGCGGGCGAGGCGCAGCACCGGGTCGAGCAGCTGGACTTCCTGGCGCGGATCGGCCTCGAGCCGCCGTCCGCCTGACGCACGGCGCGCGCCCCGGTCGGCGTCAATGGCGCGGCGGCGCGGTGCTCTCGCGGACGATCAGCTCGGTCGCCAGCTCGACCCTTGTCTGCGATGGCTGCTCGCCCCGGGCCAGCCGGAGCAGCAGCCGCGTCGCGGCCACGGCCATCTGCACCAGCGGCTGGCGCACGGTCGTGAGCGGCGGACCGACCCAGGGGGCCACCGGCAGATCGTCGAAGCCGACGACGCTGAGATCGTCGGGAATGTGGAGCCGTGCCTCGCGGACGGCCTGGTACACGCCCAGCGCCTGCAGGTCGTTGCAGGCGAAGATCGCCGTGGGCGGGTCGGGCATCTCGAGCAGCGCGCGGCCCTCGCGGATGCCCTCCTCCACGTGGAAGTTGCCGTAACGGATGAGCTCCGGATCGATCGCCACGCCGGCCGCATCCATCGCCGCCCGGTAGCCGTCGAGCCGCGCCCGGCTGCACAGGATCTGCTCGGGTCCCGCGATCACGCCGATCCGCCGGTGCCCGAGCCCGAGGAGGTGGCGCGTGGCCGCGAGCCCGCCGCTCCAGTTGGTGGCCCCCACCGACGGGGTGTCGTGGAGCGGCTCGCCGGTGGGATCGACGACCACCAGCGGGATGCCACGGCTCCGGAGCTGCGAACGGAGGTCGTCATTGATGTCCGACAGGACCGCGATGACGCCGGTCGGCCGCCGTGCGAGGACGCTGTCCATCCAGCCCCGCCCGGGCGTCGTCCGGCCCTGCATCTCCGAGAGCACCAGGGTGAGGCCGTGCTCGGAGACGACCTGCTCCACGCCCATGATGATCTGGAGGGCCCACTCGCTCGCGAGCTCGTGGAACATGAGCTCGATCAGCGGCGTCGAGCGCGCCGCGCGGCTCGACCGCTGGTAGCCGTGCTCGCGGATCACGGCCTCGATGCGCTGCCGCGTCTCGGGGGCGACGTCGGCGCGCCCGTTGATGACCTTGGATACGGTCGGCACCGACACGCCCGCCTGGCGAGCGATGTGCGCGATCGTCATTGACCGGTCCGGCGGCGTGCGGCGGGCCGCAGGGATGGTAGCCACGTGACCCAGTCTAGCGGAAACTTTCGATCACCCGGACGGTGATCCGCGGAGTTCACGAAGCGATCCCGGGGCCTTGACTCTGTCGTGCCGAAGACCTAGAGTCGCCGAAAGCAATCGCCCATACGCCCGAAAGTTTCGAAGTGGAGGAGGCGATGCCGGTCGCGGCCGTGCACCGACGAGCGTGGGCCCCGGCGACTGCTCTTGCGCGTCCACATCCGGCTCTTGCGAAGCGCCGCGGCGATCCCGTTTCGTTGGGTGTCTCCTCCCCCGCGAGCCGGGATCGCCCGTGGCCCTCGCGTCCCACGTCAACGCGATCAGCACCGCCCCATCCACGGACGCGCCGTGGGTCCCGACGGCAGCTCGATCCGGCTCAAGGCGCGCCCGGACCGGTGGCACTCTGCGACTGGCCGGCGCAGGAACCCGCTCGCGGCGCGAGAAGGTGCCCGGGCACGGGAGGAGCAGCGTAGTGTCAGGAGGAGGACGGATGACATCGCAACGGCGGCTGGGTGGCCTGGTCGCGGTCCTGGCCATCATCCTGGGCGCGTGCAGCAGCAGCGCCAGCCCCAGCCCGAGCGCCGCGCCGCCAACCACGGCCCCGACGACGCAGGCCAGCACGGCCCCCAAATCGCCGTCGTCGGAGGCCATGGCCCCGGCGACCATCGAGTGGTGGCACATCACCACCGGCGATCCGGGCAAGACCGACTTCCAGGACATCGCGAATGCGTACACCGCGATGCACCCCAACGTCACGATCAACATCACCGTCCTCGAGAACGAGGCGTTCAAGACCAAGCTCGCCACGCAGATGCAGTCGGGCCAGGTGCCGGATCTGTTCCAGTCCTGGGGCGGCGGCATCATGGCCGCGCAGGCCGACGCCGGGATGCTCAAGGACATCACGTCCGACATCGCGTCCTGGAAGGACACCATCAACCCGGGCGCGCTGAGCATCTACGCGTACAACGGCAAGCAGTACGGCGTGCCGTGGGACATGGGCATGATCGGGTTCTGGTACAACAAGGACCTGTTCTCGAAGGCCGGCATCTCGGCCCCGCCCGCGACCTGGGCTGACTTCCTCGCCGACGTGGGCAAGCTCAAGGCCGCGGGCACCGCGCCGCTGGCGATCGCCGGCAAGGACGAATGGCCGTCCATGCACCTGTGGACGTACCTGCTGCTCCGGATCGGTGGAGGAGACGCTCTCCAGCAGATGATCCAGAGTGGCGACTGGAACACGGATGCCTGCACGAAGGCCGGCCAGGCCGTGCTCGACCTCAACGCCCTCGACCCGTACCAGCCCGGCTACAAGTCGGCGACGTACAACGACGAGGCGGCCTCGGTGGGCAACGGCAAGGCCGCGATGGAGCTGATGGGCCAGTGGGCACCGTCGGTCGAGATGGACCAGAGCGCCGACAAGCAGGGCCTGGGCGACAAGCTCGGCTGGTTCCCGTTCCCGTCGGTCGCCGGCGGCGCGGGTGCGCCGACCGACGGCGTGGGTGGCGGCAACGGCATCGCCGTGGGCAAGGACGCGCCGCCCGAGGCCCTCGACTTCCTCAAGTTCTTCGAGAGCGCCGACAACGCGAACAAGCTCAACAGCGACAACGTCGGCCTGTCGCCGGTGGTCGGCACCAGCGACAGCGTCACCGACCCCAACCTGCAGGCCGTGGCCGCCGGCCGCGACCAGGCCACGTTCATGCAGCTCTACCTCGACCAGGCAACCTCGCCGGCGATGGGGCAGGCCATCAACGACGCGACGATCGCGCTGTTCCTGGGCCAGTCGACACCCGACAAGGTGTGCCAGGCGATCAGCGACGCGGCGGCGACCCAGTAGCGTGAGCACGCGGGTCGGCGACCCCTAGACTCGTTCCACCGAGCGGGCCGGCCCAGCCGGCCCGCTCATCACGAAGCGGGTGGACAGGACGGCGATGGCAGCAGCGTTGCCCCGAGCGCGAGGACGGTCGAGAGGGATCTCGACCCGGCTCACGATCGGCCTGTTCCTGCTGCCCGCGCTCGCCCTGTACGTGGTGTTCGTCATCGTCCCCGTGGTCCAGGCCACGCACTTCAGCCTGTACAAGTGGAACGGCCTGGAGCCGCTGACCGACTTCATCGGCATCAAGAACTACCAGGTCGCGCTGGCCAACGACGCGTTCCGAACGGCGATCGCGAACAACCTCCTGATCGTCGTCCTCTCGCTCGGGCTGCAGATCCCGTTCTCGCTCGGGCTCGCGGTGCTGCTCAACCGCCGCTTTCCCGGACGTGCGGTGTTCCGGCTGCTGTTCTTCCTGCCCTACGTGCTCTCGGAAGCGATCACCGGGATCGTGTTCCGGCTCATGCTCCAGCCCGGCTCGCTGGTCAATTCCGCGCTCACCTCGGCTGGCCTCGGCGGCTGGGTCCAGGACTGGCTGGGCGACGACACGCTGGTGATGTTCACGCTGTTCGTGATCATCTCGTGGAAGTACTTCGGCTTCCACATGGTGCTGTTGCTCGCCGGCCTCCAGGGCATCCCCCATGAGATCGAGGAGGCGGCCCTGATCGACGGTGCCGGCCGCCGGCAGGTCTTCCGGTACGTCACCCTGCCGCTGCTCGGCCCCACCCTCCGGGTGTCGGTGTTCCTGTCGATGATCGGCGCCCTGCAGCTGTTCGACATGGTGTGGGTGATGACCGGCGGGGGCCCGCTGCACGCATCGAACACGATGGCGATCTCGATGTTCAGGGCGGGGTTCAAGTCCACCCAGATGGGCTACGGCAGCGCCCAGGCCGTGATCCTGTTCCTGTTCGGGCTCATCGTCGCGCTCGCCTACCAGCGGTTCGTCCTCCGCCGCGACACGGAAGGCGCGCTCACGATGTCGGCGGGCTGACCCGATGGCGACTCAGGCCTCCACGCTCACGCGCACCGCGCGCCGCCTGCGGATCACCGTGGCGCCGTCGATCCTCGGCACCACGGCCTGGGTCGTGCTGTTGATGGTCGCGATGACGATCCTGGTGCCGATCCTGTACGCGATCCTGGGCGGGTTCAAGACCAACGGGCAGCTGGTCGCCAACCCGGTGGCGATCGTGCCCGACCCGTGGGTGTTCACGAACTACGGCAGCGTGTTGTTCGGGAACGACGCCGGGACCTTCTGGCGGGAGGCGGCCAACAGCCTCATCGTGGCCGTCGTGGCGGTTGGCGTGACCGTGACCTTCGCCTCGTTGGCCGCGTTCGTGTTCGCGAGGTTCGCGTTCCGCGGCCGCGAGGCCATGTTCACGCTGTTCGTGCTGGGCCTGCTGTTCCCGTCGGCGGTGGCGATCCTGCCCCTGTACATCCTCATCCGGGAGATCGGCCTCAACGGCAACCTGCTCGGCGTGGCGCTGCCGGAGGCCGCGTTCGCGCTGCCGCTCACGATCGTGATCCTGCGCCCGTTCTTCCGGAGCATCCCGCGCGAGCTCGAGGACGCCGCCCGGATCGACGGCTGCAGCTCGTTCGCGTTCTTCTGGCGCGTGCTCCTGCCGCTGGCGCGACCGGCGCTGGCGACGGTGAGCATCCTGGCCACCGTCATGACCTGGAACCAGTTCCTGCTGCCGCTGATCCTGCTCAACGGCGCAGACCAGTGGACGCTGCCCCTCGGGGTCATGAACTTCTCGACTCAGTACGGTCAGGATCAGGCACGGGTCCTCGCGTTCACGGTGATCGCGATCCTGCCGGCGATCGCGTTCTACGCGTTCGCAGAGCGCCAGCTCGTCAGCGGCCTGACGGCCGGATCGGTGAAGGGCTGATGACGACCGACGCCCGCCATCTCGATCCGTCGCTCAGCATCGAGGAGCGGGTCGCCGACCTGCTGGGCCGGATGACGCTCGGTGAGAAGATCGCCCAGCTGGGGTCGGTCTGGGGGTTCCAGATCGTGCCCGGCGGGGGCCTCGACCATGAGCGGCTCCGGCTGCTGCTCGGGCAGGGCCTGGGGGAGATCACGCGGGTCGCCGGCGCCACCAACCTGCCGCTGGCCGAGGCGGCGCGGATCGGCAACGAGATCCAGCGCTTCCTGGTCGAGGAGACGCGCCTGGGCATCCCGGCGATCCTCCACGAGGAGACGCTCCACGGGCTGCTGGCCCGCGATGCCCCCGTGTTCCAGCAGTCGATCGGGGCCGCCGCCAGCTTCGACCAGGCCCTGGTCGAGGAGATCGCGGGCACGATCTGCCGGCGGATGCTCGCCATGGGTGCCCGGCATGCCCTTGCCCCGGTGCTCGACGTCACCCGCGACCCGCGCTGGGGCAGGATCGAGGAGACGTACGGCGAGGACCCGTACCTGGCCGCGGCCATGGGCGTCGCCTATGTCCGCGGCATCCAGGGCCCATCGCGGGCGGACGGCGTGCTCGCGACGGGCAAGCACATGGTCGGCCACGGCCTGGCCGAAGGCGGGCTCAACATGGCGCCCGTCCACGCCGGCTGGCGCGAGCTGCGCGATGAGCAGCTGCTGCCGTTCGAGGCGGCGATCCGAGAGGCGGATCTCGCGAGCGTCATGCCCGCGTACTCGGACGTCGACGGTGTCCCGTGCCACGCCTCGCGCGAGCTGCTGGTCGACCTGCTCCGGGTCGAGTGGGGCTTCGACGGCCTGGTCGCCTCGGACTATATGGGGATCGAGCAGCTCCAGGGGCATCACCGGCTGACGCCCGAGCTCGGCACCGCCGCCGGCATGGCGCTAGCGGCCGGTGTCGACCTCGAGCTGCCGCGGAGCCTCGCGTACGCGGAGCCGCTGGCCGAGGCGATCGCGGACGGCCGCGTCGACGAGGCACAGCTCGACGCCGCCGTCATCCGCGTGCTGACCGCCAAGGTGCAGCTCGGCCTGTTCGAGCAGCCCTACGTGCCGGTGCCCTCGGAGGCCATGCTCGATCGCCTCGCGCGCGATGAGCGACGGCTGGGTCGCCGGCTCGCCGCCCGATCCATGGTCCTGCTCGAGAACGACGGGATCCTGCCGCTGGCAGGGCCTCCCGGCCGGCTGGCGCTCATCGGACCGATCGCGGACAGCGCGCGCGACCTGCTGGGTGACTACAGCCACCTGCTTCACGTCGAGACCCTGCTCGAGATCGCCAACCAGCCGATGTTCGGCGTGCAGGCGCACGGGTCGCTGTCGCTGGAGGATGAGCTCGCCGGCCGGCGCACGATCCTGGACGCCTTCCGGGACCGGTTCGGGTCCGACGCCGTGCGCTACGCGCGCGGGACCGGCATCCGCGCGGGACGGGACGATGAGCTGGCGGGTGCCGTCGACGCCGCGAGGCAGGCCGACGTCGCGGTCGTGGTGCTCGGCGAGCGGTCCGGGCTCACCGACGATTCCACCACGGGCGAGTTCCGTGACCGCCGCGGCCTGGGCCTGCTCGGGCGCCAGCAGGAGCTGCTCGAAGCCGTGGTGGCGACCGGGACGCCCGTCGTGCTGGTGCTCGTGAGCGGCCGTCCGCTCGCGCTCGAATGGGCTGCCCGTCACTGCGCGGCTGTCCTGCTCGCGTGGGTCCCGGGCGACGCAGGACCCGATGCGCTGGTGGACGTGCTCGTGGGCGACGAGCCCCCCGGGGGGAAGCTGCCGGTGTCGATGCCGCGGGACGTCGGGCAGGTGCCGCTCCACTATCGCCACCATCCGTCGGGCGGGCGGTCGAACCCGCGTGGCGATCACGTCGACGGGCCGGCCGGGCCGCTGTGGTCGTTCGGCTTCGGCCGCTCCTACACGACCTTCGAGCTGTCCGACCTCAGTTCTCGACCGGCCGTCGATCGCGACCTGCGACGACGAGGTCGGCGTCGGTGTCCGGGTGGCCAACGTCGGGGAGCGACCCGGTGACGAGGTCGTCCAGCTCTACATGCGCGACGAGGAGGCCGACGTCGCTCGCCCGGTGCTCGAGCTGTGCGGGTTCGTCCGGGTCTCGCTGGACCCGGGTGCGAGCGCGGATGTCCGGTTCACGCTGCACTCCGAGCAGCTCGCCCACACGGGCGTCGAATACCGGCGCATCGTCGAGCCGGGCACGGTGACGCTATGGGCCGGGACGTCGTCGGACGACCGTCCGCTGTCGGCGACGCTCGCCGTGACCGGACCGGTTGCCGAGCTGCCGGTCCGCTGCCGGTTCCTGACCCCGGTGTCCGTCCGCCGCCCCTGACCGCGGCGATCGCGCCTGACCCCGTCGGCCTCAGAGTAGTCCGAGCTGCTGCCACAGCCCCAATCGGTCCGGGATGAACCACGATTTCACGATGTGCCCGTCGACGAAGCGATCGATGCGAATCTCGTCGAACTCGATCGGTTCGCCCCTGGGCTCGGAGATCCCGCCCGGGACGGTCATGGGACCCGTATGGGTTCCCGTGCTCGTCCAGCGCGTCGCAACCTGGTCCCCTTCGGCGATCTGCGCCTGACAGACCGGCCGGAGGTCTGGGAATGCGGTCCGGAGGATCTGCGCCTGGCGCTTGATGCCCTCGGTGCCCGTGGCCGCCGGGGTTCCCGGGCCGTGCGTTACGCAGCTGGCGTCGAGGATCTCATCCGCTGCGTCGAAGTTGCCGCGTCCGAAAACCTCCTCGTACAGCAGTCGTGACGATGCCTTGTTTCGTTCGACCGACACCGGCGGATCCTTCCTTGCGACGACCGCATTCGCATTCCCTTCGGGAGCCCGGCGGGTCACGCAACACGTGATCGAGACAGACAGCGGTCAGCGCACCCGACGCTCGACTCGGTGAGACATTGTCAGGGCTCCGCTTCCGGGCGGGCCTGCAGCGACTGCTCCTGCTCGGGTCTGCTTTCCACTTCGGGCCCTTCGCTGAGGTGGCCAGCCGTATGCGACGCTGCCGCCTTGGAGACGATCGCGATGCCCGATGCGATCACGACAACGGGCCACACGAGGTCCCAGTCGATCGGCGGCACCGCCAGGCCGAACGCGTTGCGGAGCAGGAAGTACACGCCGGTGAGGATGACGACGCAGCCGATCACGACCGACGCGAGCCGGCTGCCCGATCGCGACAGCAGCGTGTAGAGGATCATGCCTCTGCCTCCGTTGCCTGCATGGGTTCCGGCTCGAGGACTTCATTCCACCCGCGGATGTGCCAGGCCCGCACCACCCCGTGCACGACGAAGGGGTCGTTCCGGACGAACTCCTCGGCGGCCCGCCGAGTGGGAAAGATCCCCAGGGCGCCGTCAGCCTGGGCGTCCTCGAAGACGCCGATCATCAGCAGCTGGCCGCGAGCGTGGAAGTCATGCGCGCGAGCGGCATGGGCGGCGTAGTGCTTGGGCGCCCTCGTCAGGACATCTTCGGCGGACTCGTAGGTCACGACGTATTTCATCGACAGCCCTTCTGGTCGAGTCGGGGCGCCACGAACTGGGCGGCGCCAACCGGGTGAGGGGAAGCAGGCGACACGGTCCGGGGCCGCGGCCGCCTGACGAGCGAGCGACCCCGAGCCGCCAGCCCGAGGACGAATTGCGAAAGAGCGCCGGCTGGGGCGCCACGGTGGGTCGCGGCGAGCGAGGCGAGGCGTTCGTTGTCGGCCTCTCGGCGGAGTTCACAGAGCCGCAAAGCGGCGAGTCGCGGATCGGGTGAGAGCATGCGGCTTGCCTTGTACGATGACCAGTAAAGGCACTATACTGGTGTCGTGAGATTCGTGCAACCAGTAAAGAAGGAATACCGGTGACGGCTGCTCCCGACGCTGACTTCACGGGTCACCCGCACGGCGAATGGGCCAGCTACGAGGGTGTACCCGACGAGATCGCCTTCGCATTCGACCTCGCCAACAGCCGCGACGAGCGCCTGTTCTACCCGCATGCGCTGCGGTCGGATGCCCGCGACCTGCTCGGCACTCGGTCCGAACTCGAGGCCTGGCTTCGCTTCCGGTACGCGTCGATCGGTACCGTCACCGACGGGGATCTGCGTCTCGTCCATCGTGTCCGAGAGGCGGTGCGGCTCCTCGCGGCGGCAAACACCGATCCGGCTCGACGCGACGACGCCCGTCGCGCGATCCGGGAGCTGAGCCCGGAGCTCCCCGTTCGGTTCTCGATCGACGTCGCCGGCGACCTTGGCATCGAGGGCGCCGGCTCCGGCGTTCGTGGTGTCCTGGCGTCGGCGCTCGCGCCGGCGGTCGGTCCGGCCGGGCGTGAGGCGTGGGCGCGGCTGAAGATGTGCATGGCGCCCGATTGCCGTTGGGTCTTCTACGACCGCTCAAGACCTCGCACAGGACGCTGGTGCTCGATGGCAGTGTGCGGCAACCGCCTCAAGACGCGCGAATATCGCCGGCGACGCCCCGGCTGATCGACGGCATCCGCGGCGCATCCACTGAACAAGGCCCGCGGATTGCGAGCCTTGTTCGCCTGCCCGTTGAGGGAGAGCCTCCTTGTCTTCAGAGTGCAACTCCCGATCAGTAGCTCAGTCGCCCAACGAGCGTCACCTCGCCGGCAAACGTCGCGATCACCCCCTCGACCGAGACCATGGTGAGCATGGCCGTCGCGTCGATGGTCAGGCTGGCGTCGGCAAGGCGCCCCGTGCCGCCGCTCGACACCCACGTTCCCTCGGTCACGGAGTGGACGCCGTCGGCGGTGGAGAAGCTGGCGGTGAACGTCCCGAACAGCTGGTCGCCGTTCGCGACCGTCAGCATCCAGGTGCCGGCGAGGGTGGACCCCGTCGCGAGCCCGCTGGACTGGAAATCCTGCTCCATCGTCGTCAGGCCGAAGTGGCTGATCGGCCCGGTCGTGACGCAGTGTCCCTGCAACGTCGCGACGCTCTCGGTGCAGTTGCCGGCGTGTGAGCCGATGACCGGCAGGTCGCTGCCGCCCACGGCGGCCAGCGCGCTCCCCGGAAGGAGGATGCTGACCGCCAGGGCGAGGCCAGCGAGAAGACTCAGTCTGCGCATGCGTATCGCTCCCCTCTGATCGGCTCGAGGATCCCTGCGGGATCCTCATGCGAGCGTGCGCCTCGGCTCAAAAGGCATCGCAAACGGGGGCTTAACTCCGACTTAACGCCGTGCTACCGTCCCCGGGGGAGACGGCGATGCCGATCGAGTTCCGGATCCTGGGCCCGCTCGAGGTGAGCGCGGACGGGCGCGCCTTGCCACTGGGGAGCCGGAAGCAGCGAGCGTTGCTCGGGCTCCTGGTGGTCCATGCGAACGAGCCCGTATCGCGTGACCGGCTGATCGAGGAGCTGTGGGGGGAGGCAGCTCCGGCGACAGTCGAGTCGGCGCTGCACGTCTACCTGTCACGGCTGAGAACGCTGCTCGGATCGGCCGGCGCCGGGGGTGCGCTGGTCCGCGAGACCTACGGCTACCGCCTGCGGGTCGAGCCGGACCAGGTGGATGCGAACCGGTTCGATCGGCTGGTCGGCGAGGGGCGGGAGGCGCTGGCGGGGGGACGGCCGGAGGTTGCGGCGGCGCTGCTGCGCCTCGGGCTCGGCCTGTGGCGCGGTGCCGCGCTTGCCGACCTGCAGTCCGAGCCCTTTGCCATGTCCGCCGGCGCGCGGCTGGAGGAGCAGCGGATCGCCGCGCTCGAGCAGCGGCTCGAGGCGGACCTGGCGCTCGGTCGCGACCGCGAGCTCGTCGGTGAGCTTGAGACGATCGTCGCCCGGCACCCCTACCGGGAGGGCCTGCGGGCGCAGCTGATGCTCGCCCTCTATCACTCGGGGCGCCAGGTGGAAGCGTTGCGTGTCTACCAGGACGCGCGGCGCACGCTCATCGACGAGCTGGGACTCGAGCCGGGCCAGGAGCTGAAGGACCTGGAGCAGGCGATCCTGCGGCAGGATGCGTCGCTCGCGCTCCAGCGACCCGGAAAGCCGGAGACCGAACCCGAGCTACTCGTGTCATCTGCCACCCCCGCTCCTCCGCCCCGCGAGGAGCGCAAGGTCGTGAGCGTGCTGGTTGCCGACCTGCTGGGATTCACTGCGCGGGCGGAGCGCCTGGACCCGGAAGAGGTTCGCGCGCTCCAGGATCGCTACTGGGCGCCGGTGCGAGCGGAGATCGAGCGCCACGGCGGCACGGCCGAGGAGTTCGCCGGCGGGGTGGCCATGGCGGTCTTCGGTGTGCCGCGTGCGCACGAAGACGATCCCGAGCGTGCGGTCAGGGCGGCGCTGATGATCCGCGACTGGGCGAAGGGCGAGCTCCTCGACGTGCGGATCGCGGTCACGACTGGTGAGGCGCTCGTTCGGCTCGGCGGCCCGAGCGCCGGCGAAGGCACCGCCGCCGGTGACGTCGTCAACACCGCTGTCCGGTTGGCGGCCGGTGCACCGGTGAACGGCATCCTTGTTGGCGATCGCACATTCGGCGCGACCAGCCATGCCATCGCGTATCGCGATCGAAAGCCCAGGAGGGCGAGGGGGAAGACGGGGCCATTGCGCACCTGGGAGGCGATGGCCGTGCTGTCCCCCCTTGGGGCTGCGGCCGACGACCGGCGGCGGGCACCGCTGATCGGGCGTGACCGCGAGCTGGAGCTGCTCGTCGCCACGCTGGCGCGAGTGCGGGCGCAGCGCACTCCGGAGCTCGTGACGCTGGTGGGCGTGCCGGGGATCGGCAAGAGCCGGCTCATCGAGGAGCTCCGGCGGGCCGTCGGCGCCGAGCGCGGCCCGGCGACCAGGTGGTATCAGGGTCGATCGCTTCCGTACGGCGACGGCATCAGCGTCTGGGCGCTGGTGGAGATCGTCAGGGGGCACGTAGGGGCGCTCGCGAACGACACCGTTGCAGCGGTGGAAGGGAAGACTGAACAGGCCGTGAAGACCCTGCTGGGACAGGGTCCGGAGGCGGAGTGGGTCGCGCGGCAGCTGCGCCCGCTGGTCGGGATCGCCGACGTGAATAGCGCCACGGACCGCGACGAGGCGTTTGCGGGGTGGCGGCGCTTCCTGGAGGGGCTGGCCGACGACCGTCCGCTCGTGCTCGTGTTCGAAGACCTGCAGTGGGCGGACGAGACGCTGCTCGACTTCGTCGACGGGCTGGCGGAGTGGGTCAGCAACGTGCCGCTCCTGATCCTGGCGACGGCGAGGCCCGAGCTCCTCGACCGCCGTCCGCAATGGGCGGGCGGCAAGCCCAATGCGTTTACGCTCTCGCTGAGGCCGCTCTCCGACAGCGACAGCTCGCGACTGCTCGCGGCGCTGTCGCATCGCCAGCCCGCAACGGACGAGGCGAGGTCGGTCCTCATGAAGAAGGTGGGCGGCAATCCCTTCTACGCCGAGCAATACGCGCGCGGGCTGGAGGAACACGCCGAGACGAGCGAGCCGCCTTTGCCCGAAACCGTGCAGGGAATGATCGCCGCCCGTCTCGATCTGCTGCCGGTAGGAGAGAAGGGCCTGCTCCAGGATGCAGCCGTCCTCGGTGAGGTCTTCACCGCTCCCGGCGTGGCCGCGCTGCAGGGCACGGATCAGCCCTCGGTCGACGCACGGTTGCGGGAGCTTGAGCGGAAGCAGTTCCTGCAGCGCTCTGCGCGCTCGCCTGTTGCCGAGGGCGCCGAGTGGGCGTTCTGCCATGTCCTGCTCCGCGACGTCGCCTACGCACAGACCACGCGAGTGGAGCGGGCGAGGAAGCATCAAGGAGCGGCGGAGTGGATCGAGGCGCTCGGGCGGCCGCAGGACAACGCGGAGGCGCTCGCCCACCACTACACGTGCGCTTACGAGCTCAGGGCCGCCACTGGCGAGGACTCGGTCGAGGCCGCGGCGCGTGCGCGCGCAGCACTGCGAGCGGCAGGCGATCGCGCAATCGCCCTCAACGCGTCGGCCGCCGCAGCCCGCTACTTCGAGCGGGCGCTCGAGCTCTGTCCCAAGCAAGACCGCGAGCGGCCGCGGCTCCTGTTCGGGTACGCGTCGGCACTCCACGAGGCGGGCGACTCCCGACAGGAGGAGATGCTCGCGAGCGCGTGCGAGGCGCTGCTTGCATCCGGCGAGCTGGAAGCCGCCGCGGAGACGGAGGCGCAACTGGCCGAGATGTCGTGGCTCGTAGGCGGTCACGAAGAGCACGAGCGGCACCTGGAACGCGCGGCGACGCTCGTGCGCGGGCGCGCCGCCTCTCCCGCCAAGGCGCGCGTCCTCGCCCACGTCGCATTCCTGCGTGGTGCTCTGTGGCAGAACGTCGAGGCGATCCGAGCGGGCCGGGAAGCGCTCGCCGTCGCCGAAAGGGTCGGCGTTCCGGAGCTCCGGCCCGCTGCGCTCATGACCGTTGGCTTTGCACGGTTCCGGGCCGGCGACCCTGCCGGCGTTGCCGACATCGAGCACGGTCTCGAGCTCGCGCTGGCCCGCGGCTCGCTGACCACCGTCGAACAGGGCTACACGGATCTCGCCGCGGTGATGCTTGTCAGAGGCGAGCTCGGACGGCATGACCATCTGCTCGCCGAGGCAGAGCGGACGGCGCAGCAGCTGGGCAACCGCCCACGACTCCGCAGGCTCAGGGCATACAGGTCGGACATCGCGTTCTGGCGCGGCGAGTGGGACAAGGTGGTGCCCTTTGCCGACGAGTTCATCGCCGAGTGTGAAGCCGGCGCAGCTCATGCGGACGAGTCTGATCAGCGTGCCTTCCGCGCAACGATCCGGCTCGCGCGCGACGACGTGGAAGGCGCTCTCGCCGATTGCGAGAAGGCGGTGGCGCACGCTCGGTACGTGGGTCGCCCGGACATCGCTCCTGAGGTGCTCGCCGCTGCCGCGGCGATCTACCTCGAGCTGGATCGTCCCGAGGAGGCGCTGACGCTCAGCGAGGAAGCGCTCTCGTACCACCCGGGCCGTGTCCGGTTCGTGAGCCCGGACCTCGTGTGGAACGCCGACGCCTTCGGGCGGCCTCGCGAGCTGGAGGCTGCCCTCGCTCGGATGCCGGCAACCAGCGGCTGGAGAATTGCCGGCGAGCTCATTCTCGCGGACCGGTTCGATGAGGCTGCGGACGCCTTCGCGGCGATGGGTGTCCTCGAGCAGGAGGCGCGTGCGCGCGTGCGAGCCGCGCAGCAGCTGGTCGAGCAGGGCCGCCACAAGGAGGGGGAGGCACAGCTGGAGAAGGCGCTCTCCTTCTACCGCTCCGTGCGAGCGACTCGGTACATCCGTCAGGCGGAGGCACTGCTCATGGCCACGCGAGCGGCCTCCAAGCGCGATCGGCGGGTGGTCCTGCCGAACGTACACAAGTAGAGGAGCGCCGCGGACGGGCGCCGACCTCGAGCTTGACATGCAAGTATCCACTTGCCTATGCTGACGTCCTGGACGTGTTCAAGGCCCTTGCCGATCCCACCAGGCGGACCATCCTCGATGAGCTGGCCGACCGTGACGGTCAGACCCTGTTCGAGCTCTGCGCCCGCCTGTTGGTGAAGCACGGGATCGACTCGACGCGCCAGGCGATCTCACAACATCTCGAGGTGCTCGAGGGCGCCGGCCTGGTTCGGGTCAGGCGCGACGGCCGGTACAAGTTCCACTACCTCGACACCGCGCCCCTGAAGGACATCACCGATCGCTGGCCCATCCGAGACTGAACGAAGAGGAGCGTCCGAATGCGGATCTACGTCACGAGCATCTTCGTTGACGACCAGAGGAAGGCACTCGACTTCTACACCAACACCCTCGGCTTCAGGAAGAAGACGGACATCCCGCTCGGCGATGCCTCGTGGCTGACGGTCGTGTCGCCGGAACAGCCCGATGGAACCGAGCTGCTGCTCGAGCCATCCGACCATCGAGCCGTCAGGCCGTTCAGGGATGCCCTGGTCGAGGACGGGATCCCGGCCACGTCATTCGCGGTCGACTATGTTCGGGCGGAGTTCGATCGCCTCCGATCGAAGGGCGTCCGATTCACCCAGGAGCCGACCGCGATGGGCGGCGTCACGACGGCCGTCTTCGACGACACCTGCGGCAACCTCATCCAGATCGCGCAGCTGGCGTAGGCGATCGACCGCCCCGTGCCGGCGCGCTCGACGGGTGTTGGGCGCGCGGATGCAGCCCGTGAGCGCACGCGCTGGGCGGTGGCGTCAATCGCGCCCGGTTCAGGCCGTTTCCGCGACGACCGGCTCGTTCGACACCGGCGTCGCCCGCAGCGCCGCATCGCGCAGGACCGACACCACCACCAGGATCCCCACCACGAGGATCGTGACCGTCACACCGAAATCCCAGTCGAGCAGGATCGTCGCGCCGCCGAGCAGCGCGCTGATCCCGAGCAGGGCGACCTGAATGAACGGCCAGCCGCGGCGGGGCGGTTGCGCCATGCGCGCGCGGAACGCCTCGCGCTCGCGCTCGTCCCAGACCCGCCAACGCCACCGGCCAACGGCGCCGAGCGCCTGGAACAGCACGAACGCGGCGACCGTCCCAGCCACCCAGCTCCGGATCCCCTCGTCGGCGATCAGGGCGTAGGCGATCGACAGGATGACGGCGACGACGATGAACAGGAGACCCGCTGCGACCCACGCCGGCGAGCGCTCGGCGCGCGCATGGATCGCTTCCACGGGTCGTGACCGGGGCCAGGCGAGCGCGACCGCGACGAGGCCGAGCGCCACGACCGTGCCGACGACGAGGAACGGCAGCCGCCGATCGAAGCCATGGCCGCGGAACCAGCCGCCGAACGCGAGGACGCCCATCAGCATCACGGCGATGACGAGGATTCCCGGCGCCGAGTCCAGCACCCAGACGGCGGAGCGGACCCACGACTCCCTCGGCCAGACCCCGGACTGGCCGATCGGCAGCGCGGCGTGGACCAGCGCCGCGAGCACGATCATCCCGATCGCCAGGAGCCCGACCGCATCGACGACCTCGTGCGCGGGCGAGGCCAGCCGGAACCCGACGATCCCCTCGGCGGCGCCGCCCACGCCCGGGACCGCCCCGACGAGGCCGTAGGCGAGATCCCGGAGGCGGTCGACCATCCGGACGTCGCCGAGCGCGAACGCCCCGACCGCGGCCAGAAGCGGCACGACGAACAGGGTCCGGATCCACAGCGTGAGCATCGCGACCCGCTGCCAGCGCAGACGAACCCACGAGTCCCCGCCGGGGAGGGTAGACGGCCGGAACCGCGACGCCGCAACCGGTCGGCCGGCGGCCTCGAGCTCGGCGAGCACCGGGTACACGAACTCCTCGTCGTTATCCCAGTAGGTCCCGTGGTCGTCGAGGACGCTCCGACGGTTCCAGACCCGGACCGCGCGCCGATCCTCGTTGCCGGGCCACCCGGGCGCGTCGACGACCGCGTCGTCGGTCTGCGTGAACTCCGGCGGGAGCTGGCCGCACGGCGCGGGATCGTGGGTTGCCCAGAAGTCGGCCCAGCGACCGGGTTCGGTCGGGCCGCCGCCGAGCCGCAGCGTCTGGCCGGAGAGGCGCGGGTCGGCGGCGATGAACCGGCCCATCCCGATCGCCTCGCCGTGCGTGATCAGCGTGTCCGCGCGCGTCTCGTAGGCAGGATCGGACAGGGCCATGTACGACACGATCGTCCCGCCCGAGTGGGCGATCACGGCGATCCGCTCGCATCCGAACTCGCGCAAGGCACCGATCATCTGGTTGAGCCGGCCACGGATGTTTGCGGACTGGATCGGGTCGTCGAGGAGCAGGTAGACCTCGCCCCACCACTTCGTCAGCAGCGTGTCCAGCTGGATCTTCGTCAACGCCTCCTGGATCGACGGGATCGGGATGACCCCCGCGAGCGCGCGAGCGACGGCGTAGAGCAGGAGCAGGAGCGTGCACGCCGTCGACAGGAACAGCCCGAAGCCGATCTTGCTGAGGGCGTCGATGATCCGGTCCCGGAACCGGCCCCCCTGGCCGCCACCGAGGTGGGCGATGATCCGCTCGACGACGCGGGCGACCGCTCCTTCCGGCCCGCACCAGTCGATCATCGTTCCGAGCGGCGGCGGTGAGACGCGCTGGGCCCACCACGCCTCGGTCATCACCCACGTCTGCGGCTCGAGCACCCCGTCCCCGCCGGCGGGCTCGACCCCGGGGACCCGGACGGTCACGTACGGCATGCTGTCGCCGGCGAAGTCGACCTCCGACCTAACGACCACGTCGGCCTCGTCGCCCGGGATGACCCCAGGGCTGGTCCGGGCCCAGGTTGAGACAGCCCGGACGATCGGGCTCGACCACTGGAGGAGCGTCTCGCCCCGCAGCTGCGAGCCGATCCCATGGACGAACACGATGCCGAGGGTTCCGGGGGTGATCTCCGCGGGGCGCTGCGATTTCGGCTCGCCGGCCGGCTCGAGCGCCGGCACCCCGGGCACGGGGCCGGCGGCCTGCGCCGCGTCGGACGCCCGCTTGAGCGCGCTGTCGCCCTGACCGCTGCTCGTGATCTCCATGGGACGCGTCCTCTTCGTGCTCCGCCGCGCGCTGGCTGCGATTGTGCCGGTTGGATCGTCGCGCCGGAGCATCAATCCGGCGTTCCTTTCGGATCGCTGGCAAGCGCGCCGGCGAGCTGCGGGCCGGCGACCCTACGGCGCCAGCCCGATCGACTCGAGGAATGCGAGGCCCTCGACCTCGTGCTCCTGCTCGGGCGCCTCGTGACCCTGGACTGCCGGACGCGGATCTGCTTCGGCCCCGCGTACTCGTTGAACGCGGCAACGACAGTCGACCGGGCGCGACCTCGTCCTCCAAGCTGACCGCGAACAAGGCCGGCGCCGTCGCACGGGCGGCGAACTACGGGTCGGTGGCGGCGAAGTTTGAACGCTGGCCGCTAGCCGTCGACCAGTAGAGTCGGAACGCGTCCCCGATGGACGCCAGCCGAGGCGAGAGGGTGGATCGGGAGCTGCCGGGTGGCTACCGGGTCAAGCAGCTGGACCTCCGGCTCCCGTCCGACATCTCGACCTGCGACAAGGTGGCTGGGACCTCCAGGTACTTCGCCTTCGGCCCGGACTTCGACGGAAGCGACCTGTACGCCCAGGGCCCGAGCAACCGCTGGCATCTCAGGATCCTCGACGTGGCAGGGACACGGGTCCTGATCGTCGTCGCGGACTGCGCCGGGACTCCGGCCCAGCACCAGGCGGCCGCTCAGGCGATCGTCGACTCAGTCAGCATCACACCGTAGCGAGTCGAGACGGGCCGGCGCGGGCGCTGCCTGGAGGTTCCCGCGCCGCGCCCGCGCGTCCCGGGATCCCCTCGGCGATGCCTGGTTCGTCGATCGTGGAGTTGCCCAGACGGCCCCGCCGTCGCAACCACACCGAGTGCGATCGCCAACGTTGCCACGAGGACATTGAGGTTGGAGGAGAGCAGGTGGAGCCAGTCGTGCGATAGCGATGGCCGCAGATGTTGACGGCCGCTGACCGGCATGCGAGCGACGATGCGTGCGATGGCCGATCGCATCCCGCCCGACGCGCTGCTCGACGGGTATCCACCGCCGATCGTCGACCTGGCCCAGGCGCTGCGGCGCGCCGTCAGGCACGCCTCGCCCGACGTGACCGAAGGCGTGCGGGCCGGCTGGCGGATCCTCGGGCTCGACGCGCACGAGGGCCGCCGGTCTGCCTACTTCGCCTGGATCATGATCCAGGCTGAGCACGTCCACCTGGGGTTCGTGTACGGCGTCCACATGCGCGATCCCGAACGGCAGCTCGGGGGCGACGCCAGGCTGGCGCGGTGGACAACGCACGAGCCGGGCGACGTCGTCGATGCCCAGCGCCTCGGGCCGTTGATCCGCGAGGGCCGGCGCGTGGCGCTGCTGCCCAGGCTGCTGCGCGCGGAGGCGGATGCCGTCGAAGGCGCCTATCGCTGAGCGGCAAACGACTGCCCCGGTCAGAACAGGGGCAGCGAGGGCACCCAGCCGGGCCGGTCGGGATCGAAGAATTCGTTGACCTCCGGTTGCCGTTCGTAGAGATCGTGGTAGTAGCCAAGCTTGTCGCGATCGAGCTCGACGCCGAGCCCCGGCGTGGTCGGAACGGCGAGGTGACCGTCCCGGAACACCCAGGGCTCTGTAATGACGTCATCAACCTGATCGGGGTAATGGCTGTCGATCGGGTAGGCGAGTTGCGGAAGGGCGGCCGCTAGGTGAACCATGGCCGCGGTCGAGATGCCGAGCTCACGATCGCTGTGCATGCCCAGCCCGAGGCGGAAGGCCTCGCAGATCGCGGCGACCATCTGGTTGGCACGAAAACCGCCCCAGTAGTGGACATCGGCCAGGATCACGTCGATGCCGCCCAGCCGGACTGCAGGCGCGATCTGCTCGCGGCTCACGACGGCCATGTTGGTGGCGAACGGGATCGGCACCCACCGACGTGCCTGGCTCATCCCCTCGATCTCGGGGCATGGATCCTCGAGCCATTGGAGATCGATCCCCTCGCGAATGAGTCGTTGGCCGATCCGGATGGTCGTCTCGACCGACCATGCGGCGTTGGGGTCCCAGACCAGGCCAGCGCCGGGGAACCGGTCGCGAATGAGCTGCAGCGCCCTGAGCTCCTCGGCGGGAGGGTAGACGCCACCTTTGAGCTTCACGGCCCGGAAGCCGTGGCGAGCCACGAGCTCCTCGGTTCGCTCCAGGATCCGTTCTGGGGAGTCGACCGGCCGCATCCCAGTCGTGGCTGAGCCATACATGTAGAACAGGTACGCCGCGACCTCGACCCGTTCTCGTACGGCGCCACCCAGCAGCGTACAGACCGGCAATCCAAGCGCCTTCCCGGCGGCATCCATGCACGCCATCTCGATGCCGGCACGGACCGCCGCGGGAACGCTCGTCTCGTAGCCGATGCTGAACACGCCGAGCCGGTGTTGCAGGACCCCGGTCTTCAGTGGATCCAAACCCACGACGAACGGCTTGACGACCTCCAGCGCATGCACGGTCGCGGAGCCTCCGTACGTCTCACCGATGCCGATCACGCCCTCGTCGGTGATGAGCTCGATGACCGTGCGGGTCGTTCCTGTCTCAACGCCCATGCTCCAACGCCACGGGGCAACCGCCGGCACCGTGACCGGCGTCGCTTGGATGTCGACGACCTTCATGCCGGGATCGCTCCTCTCATTGGCCCAAGTGGACCGTGCGTGCTCGCCTCCGGGTCGTCGTGGAGCGCCACCAACTCACACTGCTTGCCCCGGACGGCGCGAGCGGGTCTAGGCAACGCGAGTCGCAGCTTCGAGCGCGGCCCGTGCCGCCGCGACCGTCTGGTCGATGTCCTCCTCGGTATGGGCGATGGATACGTACCACAGCCCTCGCGGGGTTGCGTGGACCCCGAGCGGCAGCAGCTGCGCGACGAACGCCGCGTGGAGCGCCGGATCGCCCGCGGCCCTGTCCCGGACCGACCGCACCTCAGCCGGTTCGCCGATCGCGGTGTGAACGATCGGTCCGAGTCCTCGGACAGCAAGGGGCGCTCCGATGCCGCGCAGGCCGTCAGCCAGCCGGGTGCCGAGCGAGTCGAGCAGCGGATAGACCGTTGCCCGCTCATCGCGCAGGAAACGCAAGGTCGCAGCGGCGGCCGCGAGTGCCAGCACGTTCCCGTTGAACGTGCCGTTATGGACAACCTCGCCGCGGCCGACGACCTCGAGCACGTCCCGTCGCCCGGCGACGGCGCTCACCGCGATGCCGGCAGCCATTGCCTTGCCGAACACCGCCAGGTCGGCGCCGATGCCATAGAGCTCCTGCGCCCCACCGGGGGCGATCCGGAACCCGGTGATCACCTCGTCGAAGATGAGCAAGGCTCCGTGCTCGGTTGCGAGTGCGCGCAACCCGGCCAGGAACCCCGGAACGGGATGGATCAGTCCGCCGTTGACGAGCAGGGGCTCGAGGATGATTGCCGCGACCTCGCCACGGTGGGAGTCCATCAGCGCTCGAGCGGCGCCAAGGTCGTTCCACGGCGCGACGAGGAGATCCTCCTGTGCGCCTGGCGGGATGCCCGCACTGCCAGGGACAGGGTTGGTCCCGGGCTCGGGGCCTCGAGCGGCGCCCGCCAGGATCCCATCGAACCAGCCGTGGTAGTGACCCTCGAATCGAACGATCTTCCAGCGCCCGGTTGCCGCTCGCGCGACCCGCAGGGCGCTCGCGACCGCCTCCGTCCCGGTCGTGCTGAAGATCACCTGCTCGGAGCCGGGGACGAGCTCGAGCACGAGCTCCGCGACCTCGATCTCCAGCCTGGACTGCGAGCCGAACGTGGTCCCGCGTTCGAGTTGCGTTCGTAGCCGCTCGCGCAGGAGTGCCGGAGCGTGTCCCAGGATGAGCGGCCCGTACCCGAGCGCGTAGTCGACGTAGCGGTGGCCGTCTGCGTCCCAGACGTACGCGCCATCTCCACGCTCGAGGTACAGCGGGTGCGGTAGGGCGCCGGCCCTGATCGCCGATGTCACCCCGCCCGGGATCACCCGTTTGGCGGACGCCAGGAGCTCGGCAGATCTCGGAAAGGCAGATCGGCTGATGGCGTTGCGGGGTTGCGTCACGTGGTCCACACCAGTTTCGGTCATCAAAACCATGGTTGCAATTTGCGGATCCCGGCGGCATGTTAACCGGCAGCCGATTCCGAGGTCAATGCCCTACGAGCACGGCGAGAGGACCAACCGACCCGATGGTGCAGATGACGGCCGCGAATCCACCCGCGCACCCCACTCGCTACGAGATCGCGGCGGTCACCAAGGCGCTGGCCATCCTCTCGGCGATGGCCGACCAGCAACCGCTCTCGCTTGCCGATGCGACGAGCGCCGCGGGGGTGTCGAAATCGACCGCGTTCCGCCTCCTCGCGACCCTGCAGGCCGCCGAGGCCGTCGAGCAGCTACCGCAGGGTGGATACCAGGCGGGGCCGGCAGCCATTCGCTGGGCCCTGCGGATCATCGCCTCGCTCGAGGTCCGCGTGGCGGCCCGACCACTCATGCTCGAGCTTCGTTCCCAAACGGGGGAGACGGTCAACCTGGCGCTCGTGCGGGGCTCGAATCTCGTGTACGTCGAGGTCCTCGAGAGTCCTTCGCCATTCCGGGTGGCCGAGGGACCAGGATCGATCGCGCCGATGCACGCGACCGCCCTGGGCCGCGCGATCGCCCCGCATCTCGACCCCGCACAGCTCGATTCGATGCTGGGCCCGGAGCCGCTGGAGGCGTTCACGGAACACACGCCGCGCACCATTCGCGAGTTCCGAACGGTCATGGCCAGCGGCGACCGCGGGTTCGCGATCGATCGGGAGGAGGCCGCCGTCGGCGTGGTCTGCGTCGCCGCCCCGATCTTCATCGCGGGGCAAGCGATCGGAGCGCTGAGCGTCTCGATGCCACGGGCGCGTTGCGACGATGTCCGGCTGGCGGAGATTGGTCGGAAGGTCGCCCAGGCGGCCGCGTTGATCTCGGGAGGGCTCGCGCATGGGGCATGAACCATCCGGGGGGAGTGCCGCCGTGGTCAGCGCCGGGCCGGTACGGTGCCCCGTCGAGAGCCGCGGGTCATGAAGCTCATGCGACTCGGACCGGCGGGTGGCGAGCGACCGCACGTCCAGCTCGACGACGCGCGCGTGCTCGCCGTCTCCGATCTTGTCGACGACTTCGACCCTGCGTTCTTTGCTGGCGAGGGGATCGAGTCGGTCCGCCGATCGACCCGGGCTCGGGCCGCTTCGTCCATGCCTATGCCGTCCGTACGAGTCGGGGCTCCGGTCGCGCGCCCGGGCAAGATCGTCTGCATCGGCCTGAACTACGCGGACCACGCCGCGGAAACCCGGCGCCTCGATTCCCACGGAGCCGGTCGTCTTCTTCAAGGCGAGCAACACCCTGGTCGGACCCAACGATGACGTTCGCATACCGCGAGGCTCGACCAAGACAGACTGGGAGGTCGAGCTGGGCGTGGTCATCGGGCGCACCTGCCGATATCTCGCGTCCGAGGACGAGGCGCTCGCGTCGATCGCAGGCTACATGGTCTGCAACGATGTCTCCGAGCGTGAATTCCAGCTCGAACGGGGCGGCCAGTGGGTCAAGGGCAAGTCGTGCGAGACGTTCAACCCTGCCGGGCCGTGGCTGGTCACGGCGGACGAGGTCGTCGACACCGGCGACCTCGAGCTCTGGCTTGACGTCAATGGGGTGAGGCGCCAGACAGGCTCGACGCGCCGGATGGTCTTCGGCGTCGGGGCGATCGTGCGGTACCTGAGCCAGTTCATGGTCCTGGACCCAGGCGACATCATCAATACGGGGACCCCTCCGGGCGTCGCAATGGGGACTCTCGGACAACCGTATCTGCGTGCCGGTGACGTGGTCGAGCTCGGCATCACCGGGCTGGGTCGACAGCGACAGCAATTCGTCGCCGCTCCGCCGCCGGGCCCAGGCCAAATGGACGCGTTCACTCCAGGAACGGACCGTGACGGCGCCGCACCGCGCTGAGACGCCTCGGGCGCAGGAGCTGTTCAGCCGCGCGCAGGACGTGCTGCCCGGAGGCGTTTCGGCCGCGGCTCGGCTGCATCCGGCCCTCGGCCGGCCGTTCATGGCGCTGCGCGGAGAGGGCAGCCGGGTGGTCGACGTCGATGGACGCACGTACATCGACCTGAACACCTCCTTCGGGGCCGCCCTGCTCGGGCACGGTGACCGGGCCGTCAGGCGTGCGATCGAGGAGGCGCTCGACCTGGGCATCCTTTGCGCCTTCGAGACCGAGCACCAGGGCATCCTCGCGCGTCGGATCGCGGAGCTGGTGCCGTCGGCCGAGCTCGTCCGCTTCACGAGCACTGGGACGGAGACCACCTGGCACGCCGTGCGGACGGCGCGGGCGTTCACCGGTCGCCAGCGGGTCGTCAAGTTCGAGGGCCACTTCCACGGCTACAGCGATGTCCTCGGCTACAGCATGTGGCCCGGCCGGTGGCCGAGGCAGGACCGGCGTCGGCTCCAATCCCGGTCGCCCAGAGCGCTGGGATGCCACCGGCCGGCATCGCGGACGTGATCGTGCTGCCGTGGAATGACCTCGACGCACTCGAGCACGTGGTCGACAAGGTCGGCTCAGAGATCGCGGCCGTGATCATGGAGCCCGTCAACTACAACTCCGGAACCATCCTTCCGGAAGCTCGGCTACCTCGCCGGCGTGCGCGAGCTGACAGCCCGCCACGGGATCGTCCTCATCTTCGACGAGATCCTGTCAGGTTTCCGGACCGGACCCGGCGGCATCCAGGCGTGGTCGGGCATCACCCCTGACATGTGCACGCTCGGCAAGTGCCTGGGCGGCGGCACCGTGCTGAGCGCGTTCGCGGGGCGGCGCGAAGTGATGAAGGCCGTCGCCCCGCTCGGGCCGGCCGTGCACAGCGGCACGTTCAACGCGCATCTCATCCCGGTCATGGCCGCGACTGCGTTCCTCGACGTGATCTCGGCGCAGGGGTTCTACGAGCGGCTCGCCGAGCTGGAGTCCTTCTTCTACCCGGAGCTGCAGGCGATCTTCGACCGCCTTGGCGAACCCGTCCGGGTGCAGGCGCTCGGCGCCCGGTTCAGCCTGCTGTTCGGGCTCGACGGTCCCCCGATCGACTACCGCCACGTCGCCGGTCAGGTGGACCGCAAGCGAGAGCTCGCGTTCTACGCGGCCGCCCTCGAGCGCGGCGTCTACTTCCACTTCGCCTGGCATCACGGCTTGTCGGCCGCCCACACGAGGTCGGATCTCGAGGATGCCCTGAACGGGGTCGAGGACGCCGTGCGCCACCTGCGATCGACCTGACGAAGACCAGCCGACCCACAGCCAGAAGGAGGAGCGACGGACAACCTTGCAGCTTTGGTGCACGCCGCAGAGCGACACGCCCGCGGCACCGCGGACGAGGGCGCCCGCCCAGAGATGGATCGGGTTGGTCCGCCATCGATGAGGGAGACAGGCACGCTCGGGAGAGCGTCCGTAGGCAGAGGGACGATGGGATGAGCCAACAGGCGGCAACGTCGAGCTCCACGACAACCCTGCGGCGTGGTGCCGTGGGCCTCGTGGGAGCGGCAACCCTCGGGGCGATCATGATGTCGCCCGCGCTGGGTCTCTACGGCAACTGGGGGCCATTGGCCCAGGACATCGGGGTGATCGCACCCCTGATCTTCATCCTTGGCCTGCTGATCGCGCTGCCGACCGCGATCAGCTATGCATCGATCGCCCGCGTGATGCCCTCATCGGGCAGCGCCTACACGTGGCTATGGCGATCGCTCACGCCGTCGGCAGGCATCTTCATCGGCTGGATCCTGATCGGCTACTACATCGTTGCCGTGATCCTCCAGCCCTACCTGTTCGGCCTGTACTTCAACGAGCTGCTCACGTTCGTCGGCATCAATGGGGTGGACCCGTACATCGGTGGCGTCGCGGGTGTCCTGCTCGTGACGGCCGTCTCGGCATTGATCGTCTACCGCGGCATCCAGGTGTCGATCCGGGGAACCGTGATCCTGATCGCGATCGAGAGCCTGGTCGCGGGCGCCCTGGCGCTGACGATCATCCTGACCAAGGCCGGGGAGGGGAACCTCAGCTTCGCCCCGTTTGATCCGGGACAGCTCGGTGGGGCGAAGGACATCGGGCTGGCGCTGATCATCATGGTCCTGTCCTACACGGGTTTCGACGTCATCAGCACCGTGGCCGAGGAGACGCACTCCCCGCGGACGCTGATCCCGCGCGCCACCATCGCTGCGCTCCTCGGGGTGGCGGCCTTCTGGGTGTTCGGGACCTGGGGCCTCAGCATCGCGGTTCCAATGAGCCAGGTCAACGACCTCGTTTCGTCGGGTGTCACGCCGGTCACGCCGATCGCCAAGCAGTACTGGGGCGGCGGCGAGATCCTGGTGATCCTGACCGCATTTACGGCGACGACCGGCGTGTTCATCGCATGCTCGATCGGGGCCACCCGCGTCTTGTACGCAATGGGCCGCGAAGGGACGCTGCCGCTTGCCTTCGGAAGACTTCACCCCAAGTACCAGACGCCCTGGACCGCGACTCACCTCGTGTTCGGGATCTCACTGTTCGCGACCATCGTCTGGCCGTTCTGGCTCGACGGGAACTTCGTTGCCTCGTTCGTGTGGTGGGCCGGATCGATTGCGTTCTTCGCCCTCGTGACTTACCTGTTCGTCAACCTTGCCAACATTCTGTACTTCGTGAGGATCGCGCCTGCGAAGCGCAACATCCTGACCAACGTCGTCGCCCCGGTCATCGGTCTGATCGTCGATGCCTGGGTCCTGTACAAGGCGTTCTTCGAGAGTCTCTGGAACGTTGAAGACTGGCGGACCGGCCAGGCGATCATCTGGTTCTGCCTGCTGGTTGCCGTGGTCGGGATCGTCTACGTCGTCGTCATTCGACAACGCAGGCCTGAGCTGCTCAAGCAGCAGGCTCTCGTCTTCGACGAGAACGTCAGCGAGGCCTAGCGACCGATGGACGCGCGCTTCGCCGGACTCGAACCCGCCGCCACAGCGTCGGATGCGTGGACCTTGCGCGGCTTTACCGCCGTCGTCCTCGAGAACAGCCGTTTGCGGGTGACGGTCCTCCCCGGGCATGGGGCCAAGGTCTGGGAGTTCAGCTCCAAGCGGGCCGGCCGCGACCTCCTCTACCATCATCCGCGCTTCGACGTCCGGCCACCGGTGTTCGGGGCTAACGTCGACGACTGGTGGACCGGGGGGATTGACGAGGTCGCACCCACCGGGCACGCGTGCGTCATCGGCGGCGAGAAACTGCCGTTCCTCGGCGAGTTCTGGTCCCAGCCCTGGCGCTACGAGGTCGAGAACCCGGGGCCTGACGTGGCGCGTGTCCATCTTTCTGCTGGAGGGATCATCACCCCCCTCCGTATCGATCGCTGGATGGAGCTTCGACCGGACGAGTCATTTGTCCGGTCGCGACACCTCCTGACCAACGTCGGCTACGAGCCGTTCGACTTCATGTGGGGCATCCACCCTGGCCTTGCTGTGAGGCCCGGCAGCCGGATCCAGGCACCGGCGGAGCAGGCCTTGTTCGAGGGGGGCAGCGGCGTCGACACCCCGGACGGCACCTGGTACGCCTGGCCAGACCTCCCCCAACGGGGTGGTGGCGTGCTGGACCTGAGCATGGCCCGGCCGCCGGATCCGCCAGCCGTCGAGCAGCACTATCTGACGCGGCTGCGCGACGGGTGGCTGGCCGTGACCGACCCGGATTCGCGATCCGGTTTCGCGATGGCGTTCGATAAGGAGGTGTTCCCGGTCGTCTGGCTGTGGTCGGTCTACGGCGGTTGGCGAGGTGTCTACACGGCAGCATTCGAAGCATGGACGGCGTATCCGGCTCCGTTGGACAAGGTGATCGAGGCTGGGCTGCAACGCCGGCTGGAGCCAGGCGAGACGCTGGAGACCGAGGTCCGCTTCATCGCCTTCGAGGGCCTCCGGTCGGTCGGCGATGTCGCGTTCGACGGCCGCGTGAGCGGCGAGGAGTAGGAGATGGGTCGCCTCGAGGACAAGGTCGCGATCGTGACCGGTACCGCTCGTGGAATCGGCAGTGCCATCGCCCGACGGTACGCAGCGGAGGGGGCGATCGTGACCGGCGTCGATGTCAACGCCGATGCGGGCGAGCAGGTTGCTCGCGAGGTCGCCGCCGACGGGGGCCGGATGCAGTTCCTGGCCGGCGACATCTCGCAGGAGTCGGACGTTCGCCGGGTCGTGCGGTCGGTCCTCGACCAGCAGGGCCACGTCGACATCCTCGTCAACAACGCCGCCATCCAGAAGGAGGCCCAGCTGACCGACGTAACCGTGGACGACTTCCACGCCGTCGTGAACGTCAACCTGCTGGGCGCGTTCCTGTTCTGCCGCGAGGTCCTGCCCGGCATGGTCGCGCGCAAGGCCGGCGCCATCGTCAACATGTCGTCGGTGCTGGGATGGGTCGCCGACCCATTGCTCCCCGTGTACGGCGCCACGAAGGCAGGGCTGCTGGGACTCACCCGCAACATCGCGGTCACCTACGGGCCTGATGGGATCCGGTGCAACGCGATCTGCCCCGGAGATGTCGACACCGAGCTCAACCAGGTCTACTTCGAAGCCCATCCGGACCCGGTGGCGTTCCGCGGCCGGGTCGAGCACGAGTACCCGATGCGGCGCATCGCTTCTACGGACGAGATCGCCAAGGTGGCGGTCTTCCTGGCATCTGACGATTCGTCGTTCATCAGCGGGACGCATGTCATGGTGGACGGGGCGATCCTCGCCCGCATCTACGAGCTCTGACGAGCAACGGGTCCGACCGGGGCGTTGCCATCGCGAAGCCTGGCCAGGAGGTGAGGCATGACGTCGACCCAGGGGCAGGCGACCCTGGAGCTCGTCATCGACGCTGGTGCCGAGGTGGGCGAGGGCCCGGTGTGGGACGCCGACCGGGGCGTGCTGTGGTGGGTCGACATCACGGCTGGGGTGGTCCATTGCTACGAACCGCGGATAGGTGCCGACCGGAGCATTCCCGTCGGCTCCGCCGTCGGTGCCGTGGCCCTGCGTCGGGACGGCACGATCCTCGCGGCTCTCGCCGACCGGCTGGCGGTTCTCGATCCCGCCCAGGAGGGTCTCGAGACCGTGCTGCCGTTCTCCGCGGGCCATCGTCCGCTGCGCTGCAACGACGGCAAGTGCGACCCTGCGGGCCGCTTCTGGGTCGGGCGGATGACGGCGGATGGCGCTCCGGGCGAGGGGGCCCTGTTGCGTATCGACGCCGACCTCGCGGTCAGCCAGCACCTTTCGGGGCTGGCAATCCCGAACGGCCTCGGATGGAGCCTCGACGGCACCGTGATGTACTTCCTGGACTCCGAGTGGCTCGAAGTCCGAACCCACGCTTACGACACGTCCACAGGCGCCATGGGTGAGGGCCGCACGCTCGTGCGATTTCCGGATGACGGGAGCGTGCCCGACGGGATGACCGTGGACGCCGAGGGCTGCCTGTGGGTCGCGCGGTGGGGTGCGGGCTGCCTCGTTCGCGTGGCGCCCGACGGCGGGATCCTGGGGCAGATTGACCTGCCGGTCTCCCAGGTGAGCAGTTGCGCGTTCGGTGGGGAGGACCTCGAGGACCTCTATATCACGTCCGCCCACGAGGACTTCGGGCCGGCGGACCTGGCTCGCGAGCCGCTGGCCGGTGGCCTCTTTCGCTGTCGTCCCGGCGTCCGCGGTTCCCTCCCCATACCGTTCGCCGGCTGACCGCCGGCGAGCTGCTCCGGGTCGTGCTCCGGTTCACGCCTGGGCCAAGTCCAGGACGTGAAGCGCCGGGGTGTCGGCGGACACCCCGGCACCGATCACGGTCGGACCCTCAGGCGGCGTTCATCTCGCCCTCGCTGATCGCGGCCTCGTCCGACGCCGCGTCCCACGCGGAGGCGCGCGCGGCCGCGGGCGCTTCGCGCAGCAGCAGCACCAGCCCGGCCGCGAGGAGGGAGGTTCCGATCCCGATCGCGAACGTGCTTGCGGTCGCGAGCGAGAACGCCTCGTGGATCGCCCCGACGATCGTGGGCAGGTACGGCTCGACCAGGCCCCGCACGTCGAACGGCAGCGCGGCCAGCAGCGCGGCGCCGAGATTGCCGACGCTCGTGATCGCATCGAGCCCGCCGCCCGAGGCGAGCGCCTGGCCCACCTGCGGCGGCACCCCGGCCCCGGCGATCGCGCCCGGCACCTCTCGGGTCAGCGACGACGCGAAGATGGTGCCCGTGATCGCGAGGCCCACCGTGCCGCCGACCTGCTGGAAGAACGACAGGTTGCTGGACGCGGTCCCAAGCTGGGTGATCGGGACGTTGTTCTGCACGATCAGCGGGAACACCGCGAACATCGGTCCGACGCCGAGACCGGTCAGGAACATCCACGCCCACAGGACCGGCAGCGGCGTGTCGGCGCGGAGCTGGGTGAGCAGCGCGAGACCGGCGGCCAGCACGACCAGGGCACCGAACACCAGCGTTCGGTAGCGGCCGGTCCGGCTCACGATCTGGCCTGCCGCGGTCGCGCTCAGGATGACGCCGCCCAGGAGCGGCAGCATCTGGTATCCGGAGACCGTGGCCGACGACCCGCCGACGACCTGGAACCAGCGGGGCAGGAACACGACGGCCGTGAAGAACCCCGACGCGGCCAGGAACACCGAGGCCACGGACACCGTGAACGAGCGGTTGCGGAACAGGCCCAGCGGCACGATCGGCTCGGCCGCGCGCGTTTCGACCCACAGGAACGCGACCATGATCAGCGCGCCGAGCCCGATCAGCCCACCGACGGCGGGATCGGCCCAGTCCGCCGACTGCTTGTTGGTCAGGCCGACGAGGATCGGGACGAGGGCCGACGCGAACAGGGTGGCACCCGCGTAGTCGATCCGGGGCCGGTTGCCGCCGGCGTGGTAGAGGGGCAGGTAGCGCCGCACGGTCAGGAGGACGAGGGCCCCGACCGGCAGGTTGAACAAGAACACGAACGGCCAGCCGATGGTGTCGGTGAACAGGCCGCCGATGGCCGGGCCGACCAGCGACGACAGCCCGAACACCGCGCCGAACAGGCCCTGGTAGCGGCCGCGCTCCGATGGCGCGAACAGGTCGCCGATGACGGCCATCGCCGTCGGGAACAGGGCGCCGGCACCCAGGCCCTGGACGCCTCGGGCGCCGACCAGCTGCCACATCTCGTGCGACAGCCCGGACAGCAGCGAGCCGGCCATGAACACGCCGATGCCGAACAGGAGCACCGGACGGCGGCCGACCAGGTCGGACAGCTTGCCGTACAGCGGCCCGCTGATGGTCGAGGTCAGGAGGTAGGCGGTGAACGCCCACGTGTAGAGGCCGTTGCCGCCGAGGTCGGTGATGATCCTCGGCAGGGCGGTCCCGACGACGGTCTGGTCGAGGGCGGCGAGGAACACGCCGACCATGACCGCGCCGAGGACGCGCATGCGGACGGGGTGGGGGAGCTCGACCGGCGGGCGATCCGCCGATCCGAACCCTGCCTGCATCGCCTGGTTGGACAACCCGTTCTCCTTCTGCTGCTTGCCGTGGGATGCCCCAACCCTATCGCTCGATTAGGCCGAATTCGTTCCTAATGAACTGCTAGATTTCGTGTCGAGATGGGAACGTCGTCACGCCTCCTGCGACTGCTGTCGCTGCTCCAGACCCCCCGCGACTGGACCGGCTCGGAGCTGGCGTCGCGGCTCGAGGTGAGCCCGCGCACCATCCGCAACGACATCGAGCGCCTGCGCGCCCTGGGCTACCCGGTCCACGCCACGCGCGGGTCCGTGGGCGGGTACCGGCTCGAGGCGGGTGCCTCGATGCCGCCGCTGCTGCTCGAGGACGACGAGGCGGTCGCGGTGGCCATCGGCCTGCGGACCGCGACCGGCGGCGCCGTGACCGGCATCGAGGAGACCTCGCTGCGCGCGCTCGCGAAGCTGGAGCAGGTTCTCCCGCCCCGGCTCCGGCGCCAGGTCAGCACGCTCCAGCGGGTGACGGTCCACGTGCGGCGGGGGAGCGGCCCCACCGTGGACCCGGCGATGCTCACCGAGCTCGCGAGGCTGTGCCGCGAGCACCTGCGCCTGCGGTTCGACTACTCCGACCGGCGCCAGACCGCGTCGCAACGGCGCGTCGAGCCGCACCGCATCGTCAATGCCGGCCAGCGCTGGTACCTCGTCGCGTGGGACCTCGACCGTGAGGACTGGCGCACCTTCCGTGTCGACCGTATCCGGGAGGGCATGTCACCCGGCCCGCGCTTCTCGCCCCGCGAGCTGACGGACGCCGAGGTGGAGGCGCTCGTCGCGCGCGGCGTCCCGACGGAGGCGCGGCGGCACCAGGCGCGGGTCGTGGTCCAGGCGCCGGCCGCGCGGATCGAGGAGCGGTTCGGGCGGTGGGTCGGCACCATCACGCCGCTCGACGCCGGCTCGTGCGTCGTGACGATGGGCTCGGACCGCATCGAGGAGCTCGCGGTCTACCTCGGCCTGTTCGGGGCGGACTTCGCGGTCAGCGAGCCGCCGGAGCTGGTGGAGCAGCTGCGGGTGCTGGCGGCCCGGTACGCATCGGCAGCTGGCGGCTGAACGCGGTCGGTGCTAGGAACCGGTGTCGCGCGGGTCGAAGTGGCGTCGACAGCGCGCCTGGTACGTCTCGGTGCCGCCGACGTTGGCCGCGACCAGGTCCTCGGCGCCCGCCGCCGTGGCGCCGACCTTGACGTGGAACACCGCCTCCTCGCCACACATCGTGCAGATCGCGGTCAGCTTGTCCACCCGCTCCGCGAGCGCCATCAGCGAGGGCAGCGGCTCGAACGGGCGGCCGTCGAACGTGACGTCGAGCCCGGCGATGATGACCACCGATCCGCGCGCCGCGAGCCGGCCGGCGACAGGCAGCAGCCCGGGCCCGAAGAACTGCGCCTCGTCGACGGCCACGACGTCGGTCCCCTCGGGCACGAGAGCCTCGATCGCGGCGGGATCGCTCGCGGCGACCGACGGGAAGTCGAGCCCAACGTGCGACGCCAGTCGATCGGTGCCGTGGCGCGTGTCCAGGGCATGGTTGAACACGACCACGCGCCGGCCGGCGATCACGGCGCGCCGGACGCGCCGCAACAGCTCCTCCGTCTTGCCCGCGAACATCGGGCCGCACACGACCTCGATCCGCCCCAGCCGCCCGATCTCACCCATGTGCACAGGATCGCACCCTCTGGTCGGTCGTTCGACGCCGGCTGGGACGGCAGGGCTCGGCGGCGCCCGGGCTTCAGCCGAACAGGACCTGCTGGCCGTACCCGGGCGCGCCCTCCAGCTCGAGCATCCGCCGCTTCGTGGCGAGGCCGCCCGGTCCCGAGAACCCGGTGAGCGCGCCGTTTGCCGCCACGACCCGGTGGCAGGGCACGATGATCGGGAACGGGTTCCGCGCCAGCGCGGCGCCGACCTCCCGCGCGGCGTGGGGCCGGCCGATGGCGCGGGCGACCTGGCCGTAGCTGCGCGTCGTGCCGGGCGCGATCTCTTGCGTGGCGGCATGGACCGCACGGCGGAGCTCGTCGATCCCGCGCTCGTCGAGCAGGACCTCGCGCAGGTCGGCAAACCCGCCGGCCAGCACGTTCGTCATGCCCTCGATCGCCGACCGGACGAATGGCGGCACCCGTGCGCCGTTATCGATCGCGGGCGCCAGCGGCCGTGAACGCGAGGGCAACAGCACCCGCGTGATCCCGCGCTCGCTCCAGCGCACGGCACACCGTCCGAGCACGGTCTCGAACGTGGTCATCGGCTGTGTCGACGTGTCCATCGGTATCCCAAACACGGTAGCCGACGCGGGGGTTGCATGGTCCGCGAGGCCGGAAGCCCGTTCGACCGGTCGCTGCTAGAGTCGAGGCCATGGGACTTGGATTCGGATTGCTGAGCGCCCAGCTCCGACCGGGCGAGACGGACTGGACGCGTGCCTACGACGAGACCATCCGGCTGGCGGTCGAGGCGGAACGGCTCGGGTTCAGCTCGGTGTGGACCACCGAGCACCACTTCGTGGACGACGGGTACATGCCCTCGCTGCTGGTCGTCTCGGCCGCGATCGCGCAGGCCACCTCGCGGATCGAGATCGGGACCGGCGTCATCCTCGCGCCGATGCACCACCCACTGCGCCTGGCCGAGGACGCGGCGACCGTCCAGCTGCTCAGCCATGGCCGGCTGATCCTCGGCCTCGGCCTCGGCTGGTCCGAGGTCGAGTTCGCGGGCCTGGGTGCCGACACCCGCCGCCGCGGGGCGGCGATGGACGAGATCCTGCGCATCCTGCCGCAGGCGTGGAGCGGCGAGCCGTTCACCCACGAGGGCGCGGTGTTCGGGCTGCCCACGCTCGGCGTCCGGCCGCGACCCTCCGCGAAGATCCCGGTGCTCGTCGGCGGCAGCGCCGAGGCGGCCATCCGCCGCGCGGCTCGCCTGGCCGACGGCCTGTTCGCCAACGCCCCCGCAGACAATTTCGTGCAGCAGGTGCGCTGGGCGCTCGACGAGTGCGAGCGGATCGGCCGCGATCCGGCGACGCTCCGGTTCATCCACTACTCGATCCTGCTGCCGGGCCCGTCACGCGAGGAGGCGCTGCGCCGGTATCGCGAGGCGCTGTGGGCGATGCAGTGGAAGTACTCGGACATGGAGGCATCAGCGACGCGGTCGCTGCCGCCGCCCGCCGCGCCGCCATTCCCCGGCACCGACGACGACCTGGTGCACGGCCGCTCGACGTTCGCGGGCACGCCCGACGAGCTGATCGAGGCGCTGCAGGAGATCCGCCGCCAGGCCGGCGTCCCGGTGGAGCTGGTTGCCCGCAGCCACCTCCCCTTGCTCGAGCTGGGGGCGCAGACCGAGCTGATGCAGGCGCTCGCGGAGGACGTCGCGCCCCACGTCTGAAGGCGACCTGCGGCCGGTGGTGCGCCCAGCTTGACGCTGTCTCTTTACATTCCTACGCTGTCGGTATGAAAACGACCGTCAGCGAGAAGGGCCAGGTCACGATCCCGAAACGCCTCCGCGATCGGCTCGGCCTGCGCGCGGGCACGGTGCTCGACTTCGAGGAGCTCGAGGGCCGGCTCGTCGGCACGAAGATGGTTCGCGCGGATCACCTCGATGACCTGGTGGGGATCATCGACCTGCCGGCGGGCGTGGACGCGTATGTCGACGAGACCCGGGGGCCGGGAGCGGTCAACGGGTGATCACCGCGGTCGACAGCAACGTGCTGCTGGACGTGTTCGCGAACGATCCCGAGCACGCGGGACGGTCGCTGGCCGCCCTGCGATCATGCCTGGTCGACGGACCCCTGGTCGCCTGCGACGTCGTGTGGGCGGAGGTGGCCGCGGCCTTCGTCGATGCATCGGTGGCGCGCCGTGCGCTGGACGCGATCCCCGTTGCCTTCGATCCGCTCTCCGTCGATGCCGCCTCGCGGGCCGGCGATTCGTGGCGAGCGTACCGACGTGCCGGTGGCCCGCGCGACCGCGTCATCGCGGATTTCCTCGTGGGCGCCCACGCGGTCGAGCAGGCCGACCGGCTGCTGACCCGCGATCGCGGCTTCCACCGGTCAGCGTTCGACCAGCTGTCGATCCTGGATCCTGCGGCGGGCGACTGAGCGCTCCCCGCTCGCGGGGCGGGTCGCGCGTCAGCGGGCCGGCTCGGCCCCGGCCCCGTGCTCGGCAAACAGGTCCTTGTCCTCCATCTCCCACGCGTGGTCGAGCGTGTGGTAGGCCGAGTGGCGGATGAGGAACGGCAGCGTCCATGACCGCATGCGCCGCGTCACCTCGCCCGCGTTGTACGCGCGCATCGCCGCGGGGTAGGCCTCCCGGTGCCGGCGCAGCCCGTCCGGGCTGAGCGCCCCTTCCTCCGGGATCCGGATCCCCACCTGCTTCGCGAAGTCCTCGCTCTCGGTGCGGATGGTGTGGCGGATGATCCGGTCGCGATCGCGCCCGCCCCCGCGCGGGCCCTTGCGCATCTCCGGCGAGACGCGGGCCGCGACGCCGTCGAAGTAACGCCCAGCACGCCTGCAGCAGGGTGATCCCTCGCTCGAGCTCCGGCGCACCCATCGGGCCCTGCTCGGTTGATGAGGGTGAGAAGGAGATCCCCCAGAAGTCGGTGGAGCCGGTCCCGACCCTGTCCTCCACGATCTCGAGCGGCCCCCCCGCATCGAACTCACGGGCCATGCCGGCCAGCTCGGCGATCGGCCGGTAGCGCGCCCGATAGGCCTCGAGCGTCGCCAGGGCGTCCTCGGCCGACCGCCCTCCCCGGCTCCAGCCGGGCCAGTCGAGGCTGAACGCGACGAACCGCTTCCCCTTGGGCCCGCGTTCGATGACGGTGCGTACGGCCATGGTCCCACTATGGCCAATTCCGACGATCGTCGCGCGCCGGGAGTCGGACCCAATACGCGTCGAGCAGCGGGGCGTCGTCGATGCGCTGATCGACCTCGTGCAGCGGGCGAACGTGATGGTCGTCGAGGCCCGCACGGACGACCTCCAAGAGGGTGCGCTCACGCGGTCCGCAGGAACTCCGCGTAGCGGCGGGCAAGTCGATCCTGGTCGGGGAGGTCGACGTGGCGACGCGGCAGCAGGATCCGGCGGTCGTGGATCTGCTGGAGGCCGACCACCAGCATCGGGCCGTCGTGCTCGCCCAGGATCGAGGCGCGCACCTCGACCGTGTAGTCGGGCCGGATCGCGAAGAAGAAGCGATCGAACGCCGCGTGGTGGAGCTTGCACAGCGCGACGCCGTTGCTCACGACCGGCTCCGAGTCGGCGTCGCGGTCGGGCGTGATGTGCGCGGCGTCGAGCAGCTCCTGGTAGCGCAGGCTGCACAGGGCGCAGCGTTCCTGGTAGGCGCGCACGACCCGCTCGCGGAACGCCGCCTGGTGCACGCGCTGGCGCACGGTGCGCGTGACGTATGCACGGCGAGCCTGTATCTGCGGGTCCTCGTACGGCGCCTCGACGGCCGCGGCGAGCGCCGCGCTCATGTCCTCGACCTGCACCCGGAAGTGGAGGCCCTTCGCATCGTCGCCCACGATGAACACCGGGTACTGCGCGACGTACCGGCCAGGCGCGATCGCCACGAAGTACACGAGCGGCACGCGTTCGCGCATCGCACGCCGCAGGCCAACGTTGTCCCGATGCATTGGGGCCGTTGCCGGATCGGTGCCACGGTACGCGTACTCGAGGGAGCCGCTCGCGTTGTCGAAGGCGTCGTCGTAGGGGCCGCCCACGATGGTCGCAATCGAGATCGGGAGCTCGCACACCGCGGGCTTGAAGATGCCCTGCGGGCCCAGGAGCGGGATCCGGACCCCATCGAGCGTGAAGTTGACGAGCAGGTCGCGCGGCAGCGCCTCGCCCAGATCCTCCCGCTGCCGCGTCAGCCAGTCGAAGACCGCGAGCCTGATCCGCCGGTCGGCGTCCCCCAGCATGTGAGCAGTATGCGCGGAGGCCGTCGGCGCGTGAGCTTCGGATAAGTGAGGGCGCGTAGCCTTCAGGCCGGTCCGGGCACATGGCGAGAGGTGCCCGATGCCGCGCATATGCGAGTTCTATGGGATCGTCATCTACGTCTACTACGCTGACCACCCGGATCCGCACTTCCATGCGATCTACGGGAGCGCTGAGGCCGAGATCAGGATCGAGGACCTGTCGGTCATGGCCGGCAGACTGCCGCCGCGAGCGATGAAGCTCGTCGTCGAATGGGCCACTGCGCACAAGGAGGCGCTTGATGAGGACTGGAGGCTTGCCCAGCAACACCTCCCGCTCAAGAAGATCGCCCCGCTGAGATAGGATCCGGACATGTTGCGGATTCGGCGCGCGACGCCGCTGGACGGCTACCGGGTGCGCCTCGCGCTCACGAACGGCGATGTTGTCGAGCGGGATCTCGATGGGCTCATCTGGGGTCCGGTGTTCGAGCCGCTTCGGCGCGACTATTCCCAGTTCCGGGCCGTTTCGGTCGAGGCCGGCACCCTGACCTGGCCAGGCGACCTGGACTTCGACCCCGATGTCCTGATCTGGGGCGGTCCGGCGCCCCGCGACGCGAGGGCCAAGCCCCCGCGGTTCCTGAAGCTCGGCTCGACGAACGTTTCCCGCGCATAGTCCGAAGCGAGCGGGCCGCCGTGCCCGCCTTCAGCCGGAAGTGCAATCCCGTCGCGTCGGCGCCGACGATGAACGCCGGGTCCTGCGCTCATGCCCGACGGTGTCGACTGACGACGAGGTTACTTGCTCCGGTAGCGCCAGGGCGGCGGCTCGTCGCTCGGGCCACGGAAGATGCGGATCATCCAGACCAACCCGCCCACCATCACGACGAATGCCCCGCCGAGCGCTGCGATGCCGGCACCGGAGCGCTCATCGAGCGTGAGGTCGGAGAAAGCCAGCAACAACACCATCAGGATCAGGCCGATGACCACCGAGGCGATGCCGGTCGCGAGCAGGATCCGCGCCGGCCACCAGGCGGGCGTCCGCTTGCCGTCCACGCGGACAGCATACGAGCGAAGGTGAAGCGTTCCCCCGTTCGTGAGTCCTGGCGCCCGCCGGCCGGATGCCGATTGCGCGATGATGGGCTTCCGATCCTGGTGCCACCTGGCACCGATCGTGTCAGCCAAGGTGGCACACGGCACGCACACGATCGTGATGCCTCGGCCGAGCCAGGGGGATCCGACCGGGGCGCCACCACTCGAGAAGGGGGAGCCGTTCGATGGCAGCCGCACTCCTCGTGGCATGGACGGCATCGCGCGAGTGATCGAGGAGCGGGAGCCCGACCAGAAGCCGCTCCTCCTGGTGGACATCGACGGGGTGCTCAACCCGTTCGTCCGCGCGGGTGACCTGATGCCCGAGGGCTACACCGAGCACGTGATCGCCGGGCAGCAGGTGCTGCTGCGGCGCATCCACGGCGAGTGGCTGCACGACCTGGCCGACCGGTTCGAGCTCGCCTGGGTGAGCACCTGGGAGGCGGCCTCGAACACGCTCATCGGTCCGGCGATCGGCGCTCCGCCCGAGCTGCCGTACATCGAATTCCGAGAGCGGACGGACGATGGCTGGACATGGAAGCTGCCGGCGGTGCGCAGGTACGCGGAGGACCGCGCGCTCGCCTGGCTCGACGACGACCCCGGTCCGGACGCGGCCGGCTGGGCCGCGACCCGTGCGGCGCGGACGCTCATCGTGTCGCCCGATCCGCGCACCGGGTGGACCGAGGACGAATACCGTCAGCTGGTGGCGTTCGGCGCGGAAGGCGGATGATGGCAACCCGGCCGAGGCCCACGGCCGTAGCAGCAGTCCAGGGCCCGGAGCTCACCGACGAGCAGCGCGCGATCGTGGACTGGGGCGATGGCCCGCTGGTCGTCATTCCATGGGCGACTTCACCCTCGACGAGCAGGCGGAGATCGAGACGCTGGCGGCCACCTACGTCGTCGACCCTACCCCCGCGCCTGCACCTTCGCCCAGGTGTCCTTGAGGGTCAGCGCCCGGTTGAACACCAGTGCCCCGGGTCGTGAGTCCGTGTCCGGCGTGAAGTAGCCCAGGCGCTCGAACTGCACGGTTTCCCCCAGGGTCGTGTCCGCCAGCGACGGCTCCAGCATCGCGCCCGGGATGATCGTCTCGGACGCCGGGTTGAGGTCCGCGAACAGGTCGCCGTCCGCGCCCGGGTCGGGCCGGCTGAACAGGTGGTCGTACAGCCGCACCTCGGCGGGAACGGCATGCGACGCAGACACCCAGTGGAGGGTCGCCTTGACCTTGCGGCCGTCGGGCGCATCGCCGCCGCGGGTCTCCGGGTCGTACGTGCACCGCAGCTCCACCACGCGGCCGGCGCCGTCCTTGACAACCTCTTGGCACGTGACGAAGTACGCGTTCCGCAGCCGGACCTCGCGCCCGGGCGCGAGGCGGAAGAACCTGGGGACCGGCGCCTCCATGAAGTCGTCGCGCTCGATCCACAGCTCCCGGCCGAACGCCACCGGCCGCTCGCCGGCGGACGGGTCCTCGGGGTTGTTGACGACCTCCATGATCTCGACGCGATCCTCGGGCCAGTTGGTGATCACCACCTTGAGCGGGTCCAGCACCCCGAACCGTCGCGGCGCGGTCCGGTTGAGCACGCTGCGCACGGCATGCTCCAGCAGCCCGATCTCGTGGACGCTGTCTGCCTTGGACACGCCGATCATCGTCGCGAACTCGCGGATGCCCGCGGCCGGGAAGCCCCGCCGGCGCAGCCCGCTGATCGTCGGCATTCGGGGATCGTCCCAGCCGCGCACGTGGCCCTCGTTGACCAGGCGCAGCAGCACCCGCTTGGACAGCACGGTGTAGGTGAGGTTGAGCCGCGCGAACTCGTACTGGTGGGGGACCGCGGGTACCGGCAGGTGCTCGATCAGCCAGTCGTACAGCGGCCGATGGACCTCGAACTCGAGGGTGCAGATCGAATGGGTCACGCCCTCGATGGCGTCGGACTGGCCGTGGGCGAAGTCGTAGGTGGGGTAGATGCACCAGGCGTCGCCGGTGCGCGGGTGCGCCGCGTGCACGATCCGGTACAGCACGGGATCGCGCAGGTTGATGTTGGGGCTGGCCATGTCGATCTTCGCTCGCAGGACCCGAGCGCCGTTGGGGAACTCGCCCGCGCGCATCCGCGCGAACAGGTCCAGGTTCTCGTCCACGGCGCGGTCCCGGAACGGCGAATTGCTGCCCGGCTCGGTGAGCGTGCCGCGCGTCTCGCGGATCTCGTCCGCGGACAGATCGTCCACAAACGCGTCGCCGTGCTCGATGAGGTGGGTCGCCCAGGCGTACAGCTGCTCGAAGTAGTCGGACGCGTGGTACAGGTGCTCGCCCCAGTCGTAGCCCAGCCATCGGATGTCCGCCTGGATCGCGTCCAGATACTCCTGCTCCTCCTTGACGGGGTTGGTGTCGTCGAACCGGAGGTTGCAGGTGCCGCCGAACTCGGCCGCGATGCCGAAGTTGAGAGCGATCGACTTGGCGTGGCCGATGTGGAGGTAGCCGTTGGGCTCGGGCGGGAAGCGGGTGACGGGGGCGGCGATGCGCCGGGCCGCGAGGTCCGCGGCGACGATGTCACGGATGAAGTCGGACCGGTCGGGGCCGGCGGAGGGGGCGTCGGGCTCGCTGCTCATGCGGCGGCTCCTGCTACCGGTTCGAGGGGGAGTCGCGACTCACGCGAGGGCGCACCACACTCCCCGGGGGAGTTGGCTGACGCGCCGGGGAGTCGAACCGCGGTCCTTCCGGCTCAGCGCCGGACGCACACCGTGAGCCACGCATCAGCGACCGCCATCGATCATAGCGCGCCGGGTCGGGCGGCGCCCTTCAGCCCCTTGCGTCCTACGGAAGTGTACGTATACTCCTACGTATAACATCCGCAAAGGACGAAGGTTACGATGTGGCCGTGCCGAACAAGACGATCTACGTCTCTGACGGGGACCTCTCCCTCTACCAACGAGCGCAGGAGCTCGCCGGCGGCAACCTGTCGGCAGCGATCTCGAGCGCGCTCAAACGCTACGTCGACGTGGAGGAGGGCCTGCGCGAGGGCTTCGACGAGATCACCGTCCGGGTCGGTCTGGGCAGCGGTCGCAAGGTTCGCTTCACCGGTGTCCTGGTCGGCGAGTGGGTCGACACCAGCGAAAGCCGCGCCGCGGCCTACCATGTCTATCGCGGCCGCACGGGCAAGTTCGTCCTCCACGTGGAGCGCAGCCCCGAATGGTGGGCCGTCGATGCCCAGGGCAAGCCGGCAGGCTGGCGAGGCTGGGTCGGCATCGGCAACGTGCGCTACGGCAGCGCCCCGCGCGAGTCGACGCTCGACGTCATCGAGACGCTGGACGAGCTCCGCGACAAGATCCCGCCCGAGCTGTTCGAGATGGTCGAGCGGTCGGCCCGCCAGCCGACCGTGGAGGAGCTGGATATCTGACCCGGGGCGGCACCGCTCGCGCCTCGCCGGAGGTGCGCGATGACCGCGCAGCCGGCCCCCGCGAACAGGCCCCTCGCGATCGAGGCTCGCGGCCTCCGCAAGTCGTTCGGCACCCAGGTCGTGCTCGACGGCATCGACCTCGACGTCGCCGAGGGCACGGTGTTCGCGCTGCTGGGCCCCAACGGCGCGGGCAAGACGACCGCGGTCCACATCCTCTCGACCCTGATCTCGGCCGACGCGGGGGAGGTCCGGATCGGGGGCCTCGACGTCGCCCGCGATCCCGACGGGGTACGGGAGATGATCGGGCTCACGGGCCAGGTGTCCGCGGTCGACCCGCAGTTCACCGGCGAGGAGAACCTGCGCCTGATGGCGGATCTGTGCCATCTCGGCCGCGAGCCGGGGCGGCGTCGGGTGGCCGAGCTGCTCGAACGGTTCGACATCGCGGACGCGGCGGCGAAGCCCGCTTCGACCTGGTCCGGTGGCATGCGCCGGCGGCTGGACCTTGCGATGACGCTGGTGGGCGAGCCCCGGATCATCTTCCTCGACGAGCCCACCACGGGTCTCGATCCCCGCAGCCGGCGGGTGATGTGGGACATCGTCCGCGAGCTCGTCGGGCGCGGGGTCACGATCTTCCTGACCACGCAGTACCTGGAGGAGGCCGACCGGCTCGCCAACCGGATCGCGCTGCTCGACGGCGGCCGCGTGGTCGCTCAGGGCACGCCGGCCGAGCTCAAGCGGCTGGTCCCAGGCGGTCACGTCCGGCTCGAGTTCGGGAGCGTGGACGCCCTCGACCATGCCGACCGGGTGCTGGCACCGGCCGACGGCGCGCGCGACGACAACGGGCTCGCGCTCCAGGTGCCGAGCGACGGCGGCGTCCACTCGGTGCGCGCCCTGCTGGCCCGGTTGGAGGCGGAGTCGATCGAGGTCGATGGGCTCTCGGTCCGATCCGCCGACCTCGACGATGTGTTCCTGTCACTCACCGGCCGCCGCGACGGCCAGGAGGCCCGGATCCCATGACCGCCTATCTGCTCCACGATGCCGGGACGATGTTCCGGCGAAGCCTGCGCAGGATGCGCCGCTACCCGTCGCTCACGATGTTCATCGCCGGGATCCCGGTCGTGCTCCTGCTGCTGTTCGTGTACGTGTTCGGCGGGACGCTGGGCGCCGGGCTGGGCGTGGGTGCCGTGGCCCTGCCGGTCGGTTCCGCAGCCGATCGCAGCGCGTACATCGCCTACGTCGTGCCCGGGATCCTGCTCATGACCGTGGCCGGCGTGGGGCAGGGGACGGCGATCGTGGTGGCCATGGACATGACCCAGGGGATCATCGCGCGCTTCCGCACGATGGACATCGCGCGGGCGTCCGTGCTCCTGGGGCACGTGCTGGGATCCGTCGTACAGGCGGCGCTCGCGACCGTCATCGTGGTCGCGGTCGCCCTGGTGATCGGGTTCCGCCCGACGACCGGCCCGCTGGACTGGCTCGCCGCCGGCGGCCTGCTGCTGCTGACCGCGTTCGCCGTCTCCTGGCTGTCGGTGGCGCTGGGCCTGGTGAGCGACAGCGTCGAGACCGCCAGCAACCTGCCGATGATCCTGACCTTCCTGCCGTTCCTGAGCTCGGGGTTCGTGCCCACGGCGTCGATGCCCGGACCGCTGCAGTGGTTCGCGGAGCACCAGCCGTTCACGCCGATCATCGAGACGCTGCGCGGCCTGCTGTTCGGCGCGCCGCTCGGCGACAGCGGGCTGGTCGCCGTCGCGTGGTGCCTGGTGATCTCGGCCGGCGGCTACCTGTGGGCGCGCCGGCTGTACGAGCGGGTGCCGGTTCGCCCGGGGGGTAGCGGCCGAGCGGGAGCCTGCACCCCGGGGCCGGGGCAGGGGCGACCGCGGCCGGAGCAAGGGGGATTGGCTGGCGCGCCAGGATTCGAACCTGGAACCCCCTGATCCAGAGTCAGGTGCTCTACCGTTGAGCCACGCGCCAGCGAGCGCCCGCGCATTCTACCGCACGCACCGGGCGCCGCCGCTTGTCGCCGCCGCTTGTCGCGCCCCGCGGTCAACGGCGTTCGAGCATCCGGCCCTCCCGGTCCTCGAAGCCGTCGAACCGGCCGTCGAACGGGTCGAGCGGCGGGGACTCGAGGTGGTCCTCATCCTCGAAGCGTCCGGCGATCGTGGCGGCCAGCCGCCGATAGGTCGCCTGGACCTGGGTCGTGCGCTCGGTTGTCCGGGCGATGGACAGCGACGACTGGACCTGGGACAGCTGCTCGAGCAGCTCCAGCACGGGCGATCGCGGTGGCACGCGATGGATGTGACCGTTGACGAAGATCCAGCCGCCGCCGTCGTGGGCGATGCCCCCGAAGATCTCGCCCGGTCCCGCGACCGGTGGCCGGTCGGCGGCGCGATCGATCAGCGAGACCGTGGCGACCTGCGCATTCGGGTCGATGTCGTCGACGGCGACGCTGACCCACCGCTCCCACGGCATCGAGCTGCTGCCCTGCTCGAACCGATCGTTGGGACCGAGGGCCGCGCTGCCGCTCGTCCCCCGCATGAGGTACGAGTGGTTGTCCTCGAAGCGGTGCACCAGGACCGTCGGCGACGGGATGGCCCGGTCCCAGCGGTCGCGGACCCGGAGCTCGACGTAGAACTCGCCGACCCGCGCGCACAGCCAGCCGTTGAGGTCGCGTCGATGGAGCGGCCGGAGCTGGATCGTCCCGGCGGAGCCCGACCAGACCCGTGATCCGTCCAGCCACCCACGGCCGTCCATGTTCGCGGCGTTCATGCCCGGCCCGACGTCGACCCATGTCGGGTGCGACGCCTCGTAGGGTCCGGCGGTGGACATGATGTCCCACGGATCCATGTAGTCGGTGGTCGAGCCGTCGATGCGGGAGTGGGCCAGGCCGAAGCCGTGACCCATCTCCTGGCCCAGCAGGCTGGGCACCGTGTTGTCGGGGGACGACACCGCTCCCGCCCCGCCGCCGAACAGATCGGTCGCGACGTTCATCACGACCATCGGCCTGAAGAACGGCGTGAGGTCGATCTTCTTGGCCGCGGCGGCGTCGCGCGCCCACTGGATCAGCTGCTGGCGACCGGCATCGTTGGCGCCGCTGCCGGCGTAGTCGGACCGCGGATGCGGGATGGTCAGCCAGCCGAACACCTTGGAGCCGCCGATGTCGACGTTGCCGTGGGACATGTCCCGAAAGAAGTCGACCATGTTCTCCGACCCCGTCCCGGCGGCCGTGAACAGGCGCTCGTACCAGTCGACCGGGTGAGGTTCGGTGGCGTCGTCGTTGAACTTGCACAGGAGAACGGCCCAGGGAGCAAGCACATCCCACCTCCAGCGTTCGAGCGGAGACATTGTCGCCAGCGGCACAAGCCCTGCGGCTGCCCGCTCTGCGGCTGCCCGGCGGCCCCGCCCTCCGGCGAGGCCTAGTCGCGTGCCGGACGCAGGCGGACCTGGTCCGGTCCGAGATCGGCGACCCGGTTGACGCCGAGCAGGCGCATGGTGCGGACAGCCTCGGTCCGAAGCAGGTCGGCCGCCCGCTGGACCCCTCGCTCGCCCCCCGCCATCAGGCCGTAGAGGTAGGCGCGCCCGACGAGCACGGCACGGGCACCCAGCGCCACGGCGGCGATGACGTCGGCGCCGCTCATGACGCCGCCGTCGACGTACACCTCGGCCCGATCGCCGACGGCGGCCGCGACCGCCGGCAGCTGCTCGAGCGGGGTCGGTGCCCGGTCGAGCTGACGCCCGCCGTGGTTCGAGACCACGACCGCATCGGCGCCGGCCTCGACGACCATCCGGGCGTCGTCGGCCGTCTGGATGCCCTTGACCACGATCGGACCATGCCACTCCGCTCGGATCCACTCGAGGTCGTCGACCGTGATGGTCGGGTCGAACACACGGTCGATGAGGTCCGCGACGGTGCCCCCGGTCTCGCTGAAGGCGGCGAATCGGAGGGGATCGGTGGTGAGCAGATTGAGCCACCAGCCCGGATGGCGGGCGATGTCGAGCACGGTCCGCATAGAGAGCGTGGGCGGGATCGTGAGGCCGTTGTGGACGTCGCGGATGCGCGCCCCGGCGACCGGCGTGTCGACGGTCAGCACGAGGGCCCGGAAGCCGGCGGACCGGGCTCGCCGGACCAGCTCCACGCCGGCCGCGCGGTCGCTCCACAGGTAGAGCTGGAACCACTTGTCGGTGCCCGGCGCGGCAGCGGCGACGGCCTCGGGCGAGGTGGTGCCGAGCGTCGAGAGCGCATAGGGGATGCCGGTGCGGCCCGCGACCCTGGCAACGGCGGGTTCGCCCTCGTGGTGCATGAGGCGCGTGAAGCCGGTCGGCGCGAACACGAGCGGCAGCTCCGCCCGCCTTCCGAGGATGGTGGTGGACGTGTCGACGGACGACACGTCGCGCAGGACGCGCGGGACGAGCTCGATGCGGGCGAACGCAGCCCGGGAGCGGCGCAGGCTCGCCTCGGTCTCTGCTGCCCCGTCGACATAGTCGAACACCGCCCGCGGCGTCACCCGGCGCGCCGCCAGGCGCAGGTCCGCGATCGTGGCCGCGGCGGCCAGCCGCCGCTCGACCGGGGACAGGCGTAGGGGTCCGGTCCGCAGGTAGGGCTGGAGATCCTTCCAGCGCGGGAGGCGCCGGCGCGGCGCCCAGGCCGGCTCGGCAGCCTGCGTGCGGGCACGCTCCGGCTCGGCAGCCGGTTGCCGGGCGTCCGCCGGTCGCCGGGCGGCTCGCGCCATCGTCAGGCAACCACGGCGCAGCGGTTGCGAAGCGTCCCGGTGCCGTCGATCTCGACCTCGACCACGTCGCCGTCGGCGAGGAAGATCGGCGGGTTCCGGAACGCCCCGACGCCGCCCGGTGTTCCCGTCGCGATGACGTCGCCAGGGTGCAGGGTGAACGACCGGGAGCAGTAGGCGATGAGCTCCGCGACGTCGTGGACGAGGTCCGCGGTTGGGGCGTTCTGCCGCGCCTCCCCGTTGACCCGACACTGCACTCGCAGGGCGCCCGGATCCGCGATCTCGTCGGCGGTCACGACCCACGGTCCCATCGGACAGAACGTGTCCAGGCTCTTCGCCCGCGTCCACTGTCCGTCGCGCACCTGCAGGTCGCGTGCCGAGACATCGTTGAGGCAGGTGTACCCGAGGACATGCTCGAGGGCACGATCCACGGCGACGTTGCGCGCGGGCCGGCCGATGACGAGCGCCAGCTCGGCCTCGTAGTCCACTTCGGCCGCGAGGGCCGACGACCACGTGATCGTGGCCCCGTCGCCGACGATCGAGCTCGGGAACTTGGCGAACAGGAGCGGCGCCTCGGGCAGCCCTGCGGCCTCCTCGGCGGCATGCTCGCGGTAGTTGCGCCCCACGGCCACGATCTTGCCGGGCCGGGTCACCGGCGCGTGGCGCCGCAACGTCTCGATTGGACGCCCCGACCGGCCCGGGTCGCGGTCAAGCGCGGTGCGCAGGCGCTCGAGCGTTCGTGGCGCGTCCGCGAGGAGGCGCGACATGGTCCACGCGCCGTCCGCCAGCAGGTCCTCGACATCGACCGCGCCCGCCTGGCCCGCTTCGACCGCGAGCCGCTCCTCGCCGGCGACCGCATGCGTCAGCAGGCGCATCGTCCACCCCTCGGGCTCACTTCGCCCCCCGCACGCCGCCGTCGACGAACAGGCCCGAGCCCAGGACGAAGCGCGCCTCGTCGGAGGCGAGGAACAGTGCCGCCGCCGCGACGTCCTCCGGCCGCCCGAGATCGCCCGTGAGCTGCCGCCGCCGGAGGACCTCCAGGCCGGCCGCCGGATCATCGTAGCTGTCCGCGAGATAGCGGTCCACGAACGGGGTGTGGATGGTGCCCGGCAGCAGCGCGTTGACCCGGATCCCATGGGGCGCGTAGTCGGCCTGCATCTGGCGGGTCAGCGCGAGCACGGCACCCTTCGATGCGGCATACGACGCGCGTCGGGCGAGGCCGATCTCGGCGATCGTCGAGGACATGTTGATGATCGATCCAGTGCCCGCGGCGACCATGATCGGCAGGACCGCCCGGGCCACCAGGAACACGCCCCGCGCGTTCACGGCCATGACCCGCTCCCACAGCTCGAGCGACGTTTCCTCGACCGTGCCGACGCCGGCGATGCCAGCGTTGTTGAACAGGACGTCGATCCGGCCCCAGGCGTCCACGACCGCGGCGGCCAGGGCTTCGGTCTGGGCGAGGCTGGTGACGTCGGCGGCGAATGGCCGCGCGAGCGGCGCCTGCGGCTCGCGCGACTCCGGCGACTCCGAGGACTCCGGGCCCTGCGTGGTCGCCGCGGCATCAGCTTCGATGAGCTCCACGGTCTCCCTGGCCGCGGCGGGATCGACGTCGGCGACGGCGATCGACGCACCCTCCGCGGCGAACAGCCGGGCGGTCGCGCGTCCGATGCCCGAGCCTGCCCCGGTGATGAGGGCCACCTTGCCCGCGAGGCGCCCGCTCATCGCTCGCCCGAGCGCCCTGCGAGCGCTTCGGTCGCCGCCTGCCGCGTCGCCCAGAACGGACCGTTGGGGAACGCGTAGGCCGCCAGCGACTCGGGCTTCATCTCGATCGTGTAGCCGGGCGCCGTCGGCACCTGATAGCGGCCTCCCCGGACCTCGACCGGGTGGAGGAAGTGCTCGTGGAGGTGATCGACGTACTCGAGGATGCGCTCGTCGAGCGTGCCGCTGACCGCGACGTAGTCAAACACCGCCAGGTGCTGGACGTACTCGCACAGGCCGACGCCACCAGCATGCGGGCACACCGGCACGCCGAACTTGGCCGCCATGAGCAGGACCGCGAGCACCTCGTTGACGCCACCCAGCCGGCACGCGTCTATCTGGCAGAAGTCGACCGCCCGAGCCTGCAGGAGCTGCTTCCACATCACGCGATTGTGGCAGTGCTCGCCGGTCGCGACCCGAATGCCTAGGGGCTCGAGCGCGCGCGCGATCCGCGCGTGGCCCAGGATGTCGTCGGGGCTGGTCGGCTCCTCGATCCACAACGGGCGCATCGGCGCGAGCTCATGCATCCAGTCGATCGCCTCGTCGACGCCCCAGACCTGGTTGGCGTCCACCATGAGCACGCGGTCCGGCCCGATCTCCTCGCGCACGATGGTGGCGCGCCGGACGTCCTCGGCCCGGTCCCGCCCCACCTTGAGCTTGAAGTGTGTCCAGCCGGCGGCGACGCTCGATCGGCACAGCCGGCGGAGCTTGTCGTCGTCGTAGCCCAGCCAGCCGGTCGAGGTCGTGTAGGCGGGATAGCCGGCCGCCCGGATCTCCGCCTCCCGGCGGGCCTTCGCCGGCGCCTGGCGGCGCAGCAGCTCGAGCGCCTCCTCGGGCGACAGCACGTCGCTGATGTAGCGGAACGGGATGCAACGGACGACCTGCTCCGGCGTCATGTCCGCGAGGAGCTGCCACAGGGGCTTGCCCTCGGTCTTGGCGTACAGGTCCCAGACCGCGTTCACGATCGCCGCCGTGGCGAGGTGGATCACGCCCTTCTCGGGGCCCACCCACCGAAGCTGGCTGTCACCCACCATCCGCGACCAGAACTCACCGAGATCCGCCGTGAACGACTCGAGGGTGCCGTCCGCTACCAGCGGGGCGAGCGCCTCGATGGCCGCGACGCACAGCTCGTTGCCACGTCCGCTGGTGAACGCCAGGCCATGGCCCTCCAGACCGTCCGGATGGTCGGTCCGGAGAATGACGTAGGCGGCCGAGTAGTCGGGGGCCGTGGTCATCGCATCTGACCCATCGAGCGCGACCGAGGTCGGGAACCGCACATCAAGGGCTGAGACCCGGGTGATGGTCGTTGGCACGCGGCGGACTCCTGGGAGGGATTGGGGTGACCGAGCACGCTCGGTCACCCTTGGGGGCGCGGGCGGGCGGAGACCCGCCGGACCGCAGCCCAGGTCACCTTCGGGGGACCTACTTGAACTGGTTCGCGTTGTCCTTGGTGACCATCTCGGTGCCGGTGTCGACGTTGGCATCGACGGCCTTGCCGGAGATGGCATCGACCAGCGTCTGGACGCCCAGGGAGCCCATCTTGGCCGGGAACTGCGCGACGGATCCGGCCTCCTGGCCGGCGACGATCGCGTCGATCTCGCCGGGGGCGGCGTCGAAGCCGATCACCGTGATCTGGCCATCGGGAACGCTGGCGTTCTTGATGGCCTGGAGGGCGCCCAGGATCGGCGGTCCGCAGGCGCCGTAGATGGCCTGAACGTCGGGGTGTGCGGTGAGGATGTCCTGCGTCGCGTTGAGGCCCTTGGTCTGATCGCAGTCGGTTGGTGCCTTGGCCACGACCGTCGCCGCGCTGCCCAGCGAGTCGAGCATGCCGGTCACGCGAGCATCCAGCGACGGGTTGCCGAGCACGCCCTGCAGGACCGCGAGCGTTGCACCAGCCGGCAGGTGGTCGGCGAGCCAGCTCCCGGCGAGCTTGCCCCCGGCGAGGTTGTCGGTCGCGACCACCGATGTCTTGCCGCTCCAGTCCGGGATGTCGTTGTCGATCAGGACCACCTTGATCCCCGCGTCGACCGCCTTCTGCAGCTCGGTCTGGAGGTTCGGGCTGGTCGGCGTGATCGCAATGCCCTGCACGCCCTGCGACATGAACGACTCGACGGCCGCGATCTCGCCCGCATCGTCCGTCCCGCTCGCGCCCTGCGCGAACAGCACCTCGACGTTCGGGTTGTCCTGGTTCCAGGCCTTCACCGCGTCAACCATGGTGTCGTAGAAGTCGACCGGGAACTTGGTGATGAACCCGACCTTGATCTTGTCGGCGGCCGAGCTCGGCGAGCTGGGGGCCATGGTGTCGGGTGCGGCGGTCGGCGCTGCGGTCGCCGGGGCCGCGGTCGGCGCCCCACTGCTGGAGCAGGCCGCCAGGGCCAGCACCAGCACGGCGAGGGACGTTGCCGCCCTGCGCGTGATCATCACTGTCACTCCTCCTCGTGTTGCTCACCCAATCCCGCCTGAGGACGCCGGAGGCGGGCCGGCCGTCATCGCTGGCTCAGGCCTCACCTCCCACGATCAGCGACACGATCTGGTGCTGGTTCTCGCGGAGCGCGTCGACCTCGCCGACGGTCTGCCCGCGCCGCAGGATCACGGCGCGATCCGCGACCTCCAGGACGTGATCCATGGCGTGCGAGATGACCACGACCGCGTGGCCCTCGTCGCGGAGTCGGACGATCAGGTCGAGCACCCGGCGCGATTCCCGCAGTCCGAGCGCGGCCGTGGGCTCATCGAGGATCACCACGCGGGTCGCGAACGCGGCAGCCCGGGCAACGGCGATCGCCTGCCGCTGGCCACCCGACATGAGGCCGACCGGGGCCCGCCCGTCGCTGAGCACGACCTGCAGCCGGCCCAGCACGTCCGCGGTCGCCGACGCCATGTCCTGCCGGCGGAGCCATCGCAGGCCGCGCGGCAGGAAGCCGCCATGGGCCAGCTCGCGCCCCGCGTAGAAGTTGGCGGCCGGATCGAGGTTGTCGAACAGTGCCAGATCCTGGTAGACGGTCTCGATCCCCAGCGCCCGTGCATCGGCGGGTGAGCTGATCGATACCGGCTGCCCGTCCATCTCGATCGCGCCCGCATCGAGGCGATGCACACCGCTGATGCACTTGATGAGCGTCGACTTGCCCGCCCCGTTGTCGCCCAGCAGGGCGAGCACCTCTCCGTGCCACACAGCGAGCGAGACCGCGTCGAGCGCCAGCACGGCGCCGAACCGCTTGGTTGCCTCGCGCACCTCGAGCGCGGGAGGGGACGGCCGCTCGGTGCGGCCAGATGCCACAGGACGCTCGATCGTCATGAGCGAGCGGCCTCCGCGACGCGGAAGCGCTCCTCAAGGTGGCCGCGGACGACGTCGGACTCGACGGCCAGCACGATCACGACGCCGATCACGATCGGCTGGAGGAACGCGTCGACGTTGAGCAGGTTCATCCCGTTGCGAATCACGCCGATCGTGAACGCACCGACGAGCGCGTTGGAGACCGTGCCCCTGCCACCGAGGAAGCTCGCACCGCCGATCACGACGGCTGCGATCGAATCCAGCTCCGCGAGCTGGCCGAAGGTGGGCGAGCCGCCGTCCAGCCGCCCGGCGGTGATGAGACCGGCGATGCCCGCCGCCAGACCCGACAAGGCGTACACGGAGATCAGCACGCCGTCGACGGGGATGCCTGCCCGTCGCGCCCCCTCCGGGTTGCCGCCCGTGGCGTAGATCCAGCGTCCCCACACGACGCGCCCGAGCAGCACGGCGATGACCACCGCCAGGGTGACAACGACGAACGCGGAGACGGGCAGCCACCCGATTGACGTCCCGCCCAGCCGGTCGACGATGTCAGGCATTCCCTGGATGGGCTGGCCGCCCGACAGCCACAGCGCGAGACCTCGCGCGATGCTCAGCATCGCGAGCGTGATCACGAACGGATGAGGCAGTCGGCCCCGCACGTAGACGAGCCCGTTGACGAGCCCGACCGCCAGCCCGGTGGCGAGGATCGCGATCACGACCAGGGGGCCCGACGAAACCGTCTCGAACACGAGCGCACCGACAACGGACGACAGGGCGAGCGTCGAGCCCACGCTCAGGTCGATGCCGCGGGTGAGGATGACCAGCAGCTGGCCGAGCGAAAGGATGGCGATGACCGCGGTCTGCGCGAGGACGTTGCCGGCATTGCGCGTGGTGGCGAACACGGGCGACAGGAATGAGAGCGCGACGATCAGCCCGAGCAGGCCGATGAACGGACCAAACCGGAACAGCGCGAGCGACAGGCGAAGCAGGCCGTGGCGATCCAGGCGCCCTGGCCGCGGGCGGTCGACGCCGGTCGACGCCGGCGTGTCCAGGTGCGGCCCCGTCACGGCCGTGCCCACCGCGGGCCCCGGGGCCGTGAGGGCGCCCTCGGCGGATACATAGGATGTCCTATGTCTACTCCACAGAGGACGCTCCGGCCGGTCATGGCGCTGCATCCTAACGGCATAGACATCCGATGTTTAGTGGGATTATTCTGCACCGATCGGAGGTTGGCTACGGGCACGGAGTCGGCATGGCTGCGCCGCTGACCGAGACGGTCATCCAGCGGATCAAGGACCAGATCACCTCGGGCCAGATCGGGCCGGGCTCCCGTCTGCCGCCCGAATTGGAGCTGGCGGCCGAGCTGGGCGCATCGCGCAACACCGTCCGGGAGGCGGTGCGCGCGCTCGTCACGGCGCGCGTGCTCGACGTCCGGCGCGGCGACGGGACGTTCGTGACCAGCCTGCGTCCGGACCTGCTGCTGGGCGGGATCGGCGCCGCCATGGACCTGATCGAGGAGGGGTTCTCGCTGGAGCTGATCGGCGTCCGGCGCATTCTCGAGCCGGCGGCCACGGCACTTGCCGCCGCGCGCATGGATGAGGCCACGGCGGACAGCCTGGCCGGGTACCTCGAGCGGATGCGTGGGGCCGGCACGGAGGCCGAGCGGATCCGGCACGACGCGGAGTTCCACCGCCTGGTGGCCGAGTCCTCCGGAAACGCGACGCTGGCGTCCATGCTCAACGCCGTCTCGAGCCGAACCATCCGCGCTCGTGCGTGGCGCGGCGTCCTCGATGAGGACGCGCGCACGCGGACGCTCGCCCAGCACCATGAGATCCTGCGTGCCCTTCGAGCGCATGACCCGGCGCGCGCCGAGGCCGCAGCCCTGGTGCACGTCGCAACGACCGAGTCGTGGTTTCGCGATGGCTTCGAGGATCGGGGCGAGACCGACGTCGGGATCGATGAGCGGGCGACCGCACCGAGCGAGCAGGCAGACCGGGGCCGATGACGGACGAGTCGCGCGCCAGCGCGCTCGCACGCCGGCAGGACCCACCACGGATCGACGCCCATCACCACCTGTGGGACATCGACAGTGGTGGCTATGACTGGCCGACGCCCGACGATGGCTCGATCTACCGGACCTTCACCGCCACGGATCTGGCGCCGCTCCTGATCGAGGGCGCGATTGAAGGGACCGTCATCGTCCAGACGGTCAACACCCTCGCGGACACGGACTCGATGCTCGCGGTCGCGGCCACCCAGCCATGGGTGCGCGGCGTCGTAGGCTGGGTGCCGCTGGACGATCCGGTCGAGACCGTGAGCGCGCTCGACGAACGCGCCGATCGCGCGCTGCGGGGGGTTCGCCATCTGATCCACCGCGAGCCGGACCCCGACTGGCTGCTCCGCCCAACGGTTGCGGCCGGGCTGCGCGAGGTCGCCAGCCGGGGCCTGGCGTTCGACGTCGTCGCCGTCTTTCCGGACCACCTGCGCCATGTGCCCGCGCTTGCGGACGCGGTGCCGGATCTGACCCTCGTGATCGATCACCTCGCCAAGCCGCCATACCGAGCCCCGGGCTGGGAATCGTGGCGCGATCAGGTCTCGGCGGCCGCCCGGCGGCCCAACGTCGTGGCCAAGATCTCCGGCCTGACGACCGCCGCCGGCCCACGGTGGACGCCTGAGGAGCTGTGGCCGGCGCTCGAGGTGGCGCTCGAGGCGTTCGGCGCCGACCGGTTGCTGTTCGGGAGCGACTGGCCCGTGTGCCTGCTCGCCAGCTCGTATGCCGCCCATCTCGAGGCGCTGGAGGCGCTGATCGGCGCCCTCGCCGCGGACGAGCGCGCAGCGATCATGGGCGGCACTGCCGCGCAGGTCTACCGGCTGGCCGAGCAGTGTTGACTGTCTGAACCGCACATCGGCCGAGCTGCCTGTATCGCGCGGCTACCGCGTGCCCCCGTCACCCGCGCCCGCCGCTCATCGATCCAGCGATGAGGTTTCGCGACCCCCGTCGTTGCATGGGGCAGAGCGTCGGCGAGACTGGAGACCGACGCCGCCGAATGGAGAACGAACCGTGGACTGGACGCTCGAGCTCATCGTCGTGCCCGTTTCCGACATCGATCGTGCCAAGCGGTTCTACGTGGACCGGGCGGGGTTCGTCGAGCTCGTCGACGTACAGGTGGGCGAGGACACCCGCGTCGTGCAGCTGACCCCGCCCGGCTCCGGCTGTGCGATCGCGCTGATGAACGACACCCCGATGAAGGCAGGCTCGATCTACGGGCTGCACGTGATCGTGCCCGACATCGAGACTGCCCGGGCCGAGCTCGCCGGCCGCGGCGTCGAGATCAGCGACTTCTTCCACTTCGGCCCCCGGGGGCAGGAGCAGGGCCTCGCCCCGGATCGCAGCAACTACAACTCGTTCGCCTCGTTCCAGGACCCGGACGGGAACACGTGGCTGGTGCAGGAGGTCGACCGAACGAAGGCGACCCAGCCTGCCCACGACGCGACCGGCGCGTGACGTCGCGGTTGCCGCGACAATGGCTGGCGTGAACGCCGGGCGAGACGAGATCGACAGCGCGAGGCCCGGAGAGGATCCGGCCTTCGCCGCCGCTGGCGAGCGCCACCGGCGCGAGCTCCACGTCCACTGCTACCGGATGCTCGCCTCGTTCGACGACGCCGAGGACGCCGTCCAGGAGACGATGCTCCGCGCCTGGCGGGCGTGGGCGTCGTTCGATGGCTCCTCGAACGTTCGCGCCTGGCTGTACCGGATCGCGACCAACGTTTGCCTGGACATGCTCCGCGCTCGCAGGCGTCGGGCGGCCAGTGCCGAGACATTCCGCGACCTGCCGTGGCTCCAGCCCTACCCGGACGCGTTGCTCGATGAGGTGACCACGGCCGGCCCTGCGGCGCCGAGCGATGAGCAGCCCGACGCCGTGGCCGTCGAGCGGGAGACGATCTCGCTCGTGTTCCTCGCCGCGCTCCAGGCCCTGCCGCCACGTCAGCGGGCGACGCTGATCGCGCGTGACGTGCTGGGCTGGCACGCGGCCGAGACGGCGGGAGCTGCTGTCGCAGTTCATCGATGCCCACGAGCGGGGCGACGCCGCGCTCGCGGTCTCGATCGCCGCCCGCGACCTGCGGATCACGATGCCGCCGCATCCCTACCTGTACGAGGGCCGCGACACGATCGCGCCGCTGCTGGGCGACGCGATGGCGATGGGCGAGTGGCACCTCGTGGCCACGTCCGCCAACCGGATGCCCACGGCGGCAAGCTACCTCCGGGTGCCGGGCGACACGGTGTTCCGCGCGTTCAAGCTCGACGTCCTTCGCATCCGCGACGGCGCCATCGCGGAGATCACGACCTTCGGGCCCGAGCTGTTCGGCGCATTCGGGCTGCCCGCGGCTCCCTTGGAGCGTAGGGGTTCACCCGATGTTGGGAGGCTGCGCCGGAGGTAGTCTCGGACCCATCGGACCGAGCCCGGCCGCGCCGTCGACCGGGCACCCAGCGGGAGGCGCGTACCCGTGGCGACCAGCGATCTCATCCTCCTCGTCGGCGGTACCGGGGCGCTCGGGGGCCGAATCGCGGGCCGCCTCGCCGCGCACGGCCTCCGCTTCCGGGCCCTGGTGCGGCCCGGGACCGACGCCACCTCGCTCGAGACGCTGGGCGCCGAGGTGGTCCGAGGCGACCTGCGTGATCGGGGCAGCCTCGATCGCGCGACCGCCGGAGTCACGACGGTGATCACGACCGCGCACAGCCTCGACCGCCTGATGGCCGGCCGCAAGGACGTGTCGATTGCCACGGTCGACCGGGACGGGAACCGCAACCTCGTCGAGGCGGCCGAGGCGGCGGGCGTCCGTCGCTTCGTGTTCTTCTCGTTCCCGGCCGGCATCCTCGAGTCGCAGACCCCGTTCGCGCAGGCGAAGCTCGCGACCGAGGCGCTCCTCGGCCGCAGCCCGATGCGCTCGGTGATCGTGCGGCCCGATGCCTACCAGGAGCAGTGGTTCGGTCCTGAGCGTCGGTTCGACTGGCAGGCGGGGCAGGTGATCATCTTCGGCCGGGGCGATGCGCCGACGGCGTACGTGTCGATGGACGACGTGGCCGAGGGGGCGGTCAGGCTGGCGACCATTCCCGATCCGCCCGCGGTCGCCGAGTTCGGCGGCCCCGAGGCGCTCACCCGCAACCAGGCAGCGGACCTGTTCGAGCGCCATTCCGGCCGACCCATCCGGCGCCGCCACGTGCCGCGGCTGGCGCTCCGCCTGGGCGCGTCGCTGCTGCGGGGTCCGAAGCCCGAGCTCGCGTCGGTGCTGGGCATGGGCCTCCGCGCCGACAGCCGCCCGGCGCCCGTGTCCGACCGCGCGCTCCGGGCGCTGGGCATCGATCCCCGCCCGGTCAGCGCCTACATCGAGCAGGCCGTCGCCGAGGCGACGTCCGATGCGAGGTCCGACGCCCCGACCCTCAGGCCACGTCGGCCGTGACCGCCTCCGTGCCGGACGCCCCCAGCCGGCCGACGCCGTCCGCGAGCGCCTCGCCCAGGAGGCTCGTCAGCTGGCCCCACTCGGTGAGGAAGGCGTCGTGGCCCTTGATCGACGCCAGCTCCCGGTACGTGGCGTCGACCCCGGCCGCGGCGGCCGCCTCGACCAGCGTCCGGACCTGGGCCGGGCCGTACAGGATGTCGCCCTCGATTCCGATCCCGGTCAGTCCGGTGCCACCGGTGGCCAGGAGGCGCAACGCCGGCAGCACGCCGCCCCGGTCGCGTCCCACGTCGTGGCCGTCCATGACCCGCACCAGGGCGCGATAGGTGTCGGGATCGAAGCGGTCGACGAGCTTGTGCCCCTGGTGGTCGAGGTACGAGGAGATGGAGAACCGGCCGTCGGCCTCGCGCGCCCGGCCGAACCGCTGGTCGAAGTCGGCCTCCGACCGGTAGCTGGTCATCGCGAGCTGGCGGGCGAAGGCGAGGCCCTCGGTGCCCAGGCGGTCGATGAGCTCGAGCTGGATGTGGTTCCAGGCGATCGCCATCGCCCCGGTCGCCGCGGGCGCCGCGATCGGCACCACGTGGGCCACCCGGTCGGGCCGCCCCAGGGCCACCTCGAGCGCGATCATCCCCCCCAGTGACCCGCCGCCCACCAGCGCGAAGCGCTCGATGCCCAGCGCGTCTGCGAGCGTCCACAGCGCCCGGGCCTCGTCGCGAGCCGAGACCGCCGGGAAGGCACGGCCATAGGGCACGCCGGTCGCCGGGTCGACGGACGTCGGCCCGGTGGATCCGTAGCGACCGCCGACGAGGTTGGCGCACAGGACGCCGACCCGGCTGGTATCGAACGCGAGCCCGGGTCCGATGAGCGGTGCCCACCAGTCGCCGGCGGCATCCGCCGAGCCGGTGAGCGCGTGGATGACGAGCACCTGCGGCGCATCCGGCCCGGGGCCGTCGTGCCGGTAGGCGAGCCTGAGCGGCAGGGGAGGGCCGCCCTCGAGCGGGAGCGGCCCGAGGTCGACGGCGATGACCTCCCCGGTTCCCAGCGGGTGGCGGGGGAACCGGGGAGTGCCGGGACGCCGTTCGGTGGTTGGCGCCATGACCGGGGCCTCAGGCCGTCACGAGCTCGCGCTCGGCCGAGGGTCCGGTCGCGGCGCGCAGCGCCTGGTCGAGGTCGGCGAGGATATCGTCGATGTGCTCGATGCCCACCGAGAGCCGGATCAGGTCGGGCGTCACGCCGCTCGCGATCTGCTCCTCGTCGTTCAGCTGCTGGTGGGTGGTGCTGGCCGGGTGGATGATCAGCGACTTCGCGTCGCCGACGTTCGCGAGCAGGCTGAACAGCTTCACGCTGTCGATCAGGCGCCTGCCTGCCTCGACCCCGCCCTTGATGCCGAACGTGATGATCCCGCCGAAGCCGCCGGTGAGCGTGCGCCTGGCAACCTCGTGGGTGGGGTGCGACGGAAGGCCCGGGTAGCTGACCCACTCGATCTCGGGGCGGTCCTGGAGCCATTCGGCCACCGCGAGCGCGTTCTGGCTGTGGCGCTCGATGCGCAGCGGCAGCGTCTCGAGCCCCTGGATCAGCTGGAACGCGTTGAACGGGCTCAGCGCCGGTCCGATGTCCCGCAGGCCCTGGACCCGCAGCTTGAGGATGAACGCCAGCGGCCCGAAGGCCTGCGTGTAGGACACGCCGTGGTACGAGGGGTCGGGCGCCACGAAGTCCTCGTGGAACCGGGGCGAGGCGGCCCAGTCGAACTTGCCCGAGTCCACGACCACACCGCCGATCACTGTGCCGTGGCCGCCGATCCACTTGGTGGCGGAGTGCAGCACGATGTCCGCGCCCAGCTCGATCGGCCTCGAGATCAGCGGGGCGAACGTGTTGTCGACGATGAGCGGGATCCCGTACGCGTGGGCGACGTCGGCCACGGCGCGGATGTCCGCCACGTCGAGGCGCGGGTTGCCGATCGTCTCGAGGTACAGCGCGCGGGTGTCGTCGTCGATCACCGTGGCGTAGTTCGCGGGGTCGGAGCCGTCGACGAACCTCACCGTGATGCCCAGCCTGGGCAGGGTGTAGTGGAACAGGTTGTACGTGCCCCCGTAGAGGCTGGAGCTGCTGACGATGTTCTGGCCGGCGCGCGCGAGGTTGAGGATCGTCAGCGTCTCGGCCGCCTGGCCCGACGCGAGGCCGAGGGCTGCGACGCCCCCCTCGAGCGCGGCGACGCGCTCCTCGAACACGCCGGTCGTGGGGTTCATGATCCGGGTGTAGATGTTGCCGAACTCCTGGAGCCCGAACAGGCGCGCGGCGTGCGCCGCGTCGTCGAACACGTACGACGTCGTCGCGTAGATCGGCACCGCGCGGGAGTTGGTGGTCGGGTCCGGGACCTGGCCGGCGTGGAGGGCCTGGGTCTCGGCGCGCAGGGCGCCCAGGGCGCTGGGGTTGAAGCTCATGTCGCTTGTTCTCCGGTTGCCGTACGAGTGGCGGATCGGTCGTCGAGGGCCCTGGGGGGTCGGTCTCGGCGGCTACCCGTCGTCGTGGCCGGAGAACAGAAGAGCCGCGAACCCTCGTGGTTCGCGGCCCCGGGACCTCGGCTCCGAGATCCCCGCTGTCACTCGCTGCTGGTCAGCGCGGGGAAGCTCGGCGCCCGTCCTCCGAACGACGGGGCCGCCCACGCATGCACATCGACCAGCTGACCGTGGTGTGGCTCATCAGGTCGCGAAGGATGGAGGAACGGTCCCCCCGCCGTCAACCCCCTCGGCCGGCCGCAACCGAAACGCAATGCGCGGCTCCCGGCCCCGACCACCGCGCTCGCCCTCGCCGACCGGCCAGCCCTCGCCCTCGCCGTCGGGCCGCCCTCGCCCGCGCCGTCCGGTCGCCATCGCCCGCGCCGTCCGGTCGCCATCGCCGTCGCGTCCGGTCGACCGATGGCCCCGTCCTGTCGCCCCATGGTCCTGGCCGTCCCCCCAGATATGCGTCCCCGCTACTGTTACGCGGGCTGTGCGCGTCGAATTCCTGCCTGTTGCATGACCCAGGAGTTCTACAAGCCGCGAGATTGGCGCGCTCCGGCCGCCGAGCAGAACCCCTGGCGAATATCTGGGGCAGGCTGAGCAGCCACGGCGGACCCGAGCCCGGCGGCGGGCGCGAGCCCGGCGGCGGACCCGGAGCCCCGGGGCGGACGCGGAGCCAAGGGCGGACGAGCAGCCACGGCGGACGCGAGCCCGGGCGGACCCGGAGCCCGGGGCGGACGCCGCGTCGCCGAAGGTGCCGGAACGACCGAGTCGCCGGGGCCCGGCGGGCCATGCAGATCGCGTCGGACGCGTCGGACGCGTCGATCAGCCGCCGGTGGCCGCCGAGGGTGCCGGAGACGGGGCGAGGTTCGGCAGGCCGAACCCACCGCGGAACATGCCGTTACCGCGGCCGCGGGCGCCGGCCCCGGCGAGGTCCCTGAGCAGGCCCCGGCCGACGGAGCGCAGCTCATCGATGGTGATCTTGCCGTCGTCCAAGAGGGACGTCATCTGGCGCAGCGGGCTGTCCGCCGGCAGCTGGTCCAGCTCCTCCTGGGTGATCTGCCCGTCGGACAGGAAGCCTCGGATCTGCTGGAGCTGCTGGCGCGCGGCGTCGCGGGCTGCCTGGCGATCGGCCTTGATGCTGTCCCGCTTGGCCTGCAGCGCATCGAGGATCGCGCTCTTCTGCGCGGCCGTGATGGTGCCCTTGGCGACCAGGTCGTCGAGGACGCCGGCGGTGACGGAGCCGACGGCGAGGGGCCTGGTCGCGGGCGAGGGGGTGGGTGTCGGCGTGGCGGCTGCAGGGACGACCGCGGCGCCCGCGCGCGGAACGGGCATGCCGGTCGTGGCCAGGACGGCCCCCGCGCCGAGGGTGACGAGGAGCCCGGCGATGGGGAGCACGAGGGTCTTGCTCAGCTTCACGAGATACCTCCGGGTGTGGCGTGCCATGACGGACGCGCCGCTGGAATGGCTCAGATGCTGGCGCCGGCGGCTGAATCCGTGCCGGGGACAGGCTGTGACTTCGCTGTGAGCGGGAGCTGGACGCCGAACGTCGCGCCGCCGCCGGGCGTCGGCTCGTGCCAGATGCGGCCGCCGTGGGCGGCCACGATCGAGGCCGCGATCGAGAGGCCGAGGCCGGTGCCGCCGTTGTCCCGCGAGCGACCAGGATCCGCCCGGTAGAAGCGATCGAACACGCTGGCGCCGTGGTCCGCCGAGATGCCCCGCCCGTGATCCACGACGCGCACCTCGGCGACGCCAGCGAGGTCCGCCCCCGGAGCCGCCCGGACGAGCACTTCGAACGGGCTTGCGGCCGGCGTGTGGACCCGGACGTTGGCCACGAGGTTGCCGATGACCTGTCGGATCCGGTCCTCGTCGCCCTCCACGACCACGCCGGGCTCGATCGCGCCCACGATCGGACGCCCCGGGTCGAGGGCCTGCTCGTCCGCGACGGTGTCCTCCGCGATCCGCGACAGGTCCACCGGGTCGCGCCGGATCGGGCGCCCCTGGTCGAGCCGCGCCAGCGTCAGGAGGTCGTCCACCAGCTTACCCATGCGCCGGCTCTCGGTCGCGATCCGGTCCATGGCCGTGGCCAGCTCGGCCGGGTCAGTCAGGCCGCCGGCCCGGTACAGGTCCGCGTAGCCGCGCACCGCGGTGAGCGGCGTCCGCAGCTCATGCGAGGCGTCGCCCACGAACCGCCGCAGCCGATCCTCGCTGCGCGCCTTGGCCTCGAGCGCGGCCTGCTGCTCGCCGAAGCTCGCCTCGATCTGGTCGAGCATGGCGTCGAACGCGGCGCCCAGGCGACCGACCTCCGTGTCGTCGTGTGGCACGCCCGCGCGGTGGGACAGGTCGCCCCCCGCGATCGCCTCGGCCGTGCGCGCGATCCGCTCGAGCGGCAGCAGGTCGCGCCGGACGACCACCCAGGCGACCGCGAGCAGCAGGGCGAGCGCCAGCAGCCCCACCACGACCATCGTCCGGACCAGCCCGCCGGTGACGGCCTCCACCCCCGACAGCGGGGCGGCGATCGCGACGATCAGGTTGGGCCGGGCCTGCTCGGTCAGCACGCGGTAACGCATGGAGCCGTCGGTTGAGGGTCGCTCCACGATCTGCCCGTACGCGGTCGCCGGGATGCCGTCGGGGTAGGGCGGGAGGGCCGGCAGCGGATCCGGGTCGCTGGCGAACCCGGACGGGAAGGCCCTGACCACGCTGCCCTGGCGATCGAGGCGCATCACCGCCAACCGTCGTCCGGCCTCGCTGTCGGCGGCGCTCAGGTCCGCCAGGCGCTGGAGCCGGCTGGTGGTCGAGACCACGGCCTGGAGCTCACCGTCCACGCGATCCACGAGGCTCGCCCGGGTGAGGCCGACCAGCAGGACCCCGGCCAGGACCAGCGCCACCGCGAGCATCGCGGCCAGCGACGCCAGCAACCGCGCGCGCAGGCTCATCCGGGCGGGCCGTCGGCGCGCAGCACGTAACCGAACCCGCGGACGGTCCGCAGCAGCCGCGGATCGGTGTCGTCGAGCTTGCGGCGCAGGTAGCTCACGTAGGTCTCGACGACGTTGTCCTCGCCGTTGAAGTCGTACTGCCAGACGTGGTCGAGGATCTGCTGCTTCGACAGCACGCGCTCGGGGTTGAGCAGGAAGTAGCGGAGCAGCCGGAACTCGGTCGGGGACAGCTGGACTTCGCGGCCGGATCGCCACACCTGGTGGCGGTCCTCGTCCATCTCGAGGTCCCGGTACCGCAGGCGGGCCGTCTCCCCGGTCTCGCCGCCCCGGACACGACGCAGGAGGGCGCCGATCCGCAGCGTCAGCTCCTCGAGCGAGAACGGCTTGGTGACGTAGTCGTCACCGCCGCGCACGAACCCCGTGATCCGGTCGTCCTCCGCGTCGCGTGCCGAGAGGAAGATGACCGGCACGAAATCGCGGGCCGCCCGCAGCCGGCGGCAGACCTCGAAGCCGTCGATGTCGGGCAGCAGGACGTCGAGGACCACGAGGTCCGGCGCGGCCGTTGCCGCGGCGTCGAGCGCGGCCAGTCCCGAGGCGACGGTCGTGACCTGGTAGCCCATGTAGCGCAGCGCGGTGGCGAGCAGGTCGGTGATCGCGGGCTCGTCATCCACGACGAGGATGTGCGCGGGGCCGGCGGGCGCGGCGTGCATGGTGGTATCTCACCCCTGGTGGCTGAGAGTTTGCTGTGAGCTCGCCGTGAAGTCGTTCGAGGCTGCCAGCTTTCGGTGGTGCGTCGCGGAACCGACCCGGCGGTGCCGGCAGCGCGGCCTAAGAGCCGCGCGGCCTAAGATCGGCCCATGACCGACCTGCCCGCCTCGTTCCGCGCCTTCGTCGTGGACCGCCCGCAGGGCGGGCCGTTCTCCCGTGGGCTGCGCGCCATGGCGCCGGACGACCTGCCGCCGGGCGAGGTCACGGTCCGGGTCGAGTGGACCGGGGTCAACTTCAAGGACGGGCTCGCCGCGCACGAGGATGGCCGGGTCGCGCGAGCCTACCCGCTGGTCCCCGGGATCGATCTCGCGGGGGTCGTGGTCGCATCCGCGGACCCGGGGTTCGCCGTGGGCACGGCCGTGCTCGCCAACGGGTACGAGATCGGGACCGCGCGCCACGGCGGATACGCACAGCTGGCGCGGCTGCCGGCCGGCTGGGTGGTGGCGCTGCCCGACGGGCTGACGGCGCGCGAGGCGATGGAGATCGGCACGGCCGGGTTCACCGCCGCGATGAGCGTGGACGCGCTCGAGCGACACGGGCTGCGGGCCGGCGATGGCCCGGTGCTGGTGACCGGCGCCTCGGGCGGAGTGGGCTCGGCTGCGGTGGCCATCCTCGCGGCGCGGGGGCACGAGGTCTGGGCCGCCACCGGCAAGCCCATGGAGCGCGACCGGCTGCGCGCGCTCGGGGCGGACGGCTTCCTGGACCGGGACGAGGTCACGGCGCCCGGACGGCCGCTCGAATCGGCGCGCTGGGCGGGGGCGGTGGACACGGTCGGCGCTCCAACCCTGCCCTACGTGCTCCGCACGCTCCGGATCGGCGGCGCGGTGGCGTCATCGGGGAATGCGGGCGGCGCGGAGCTCAAGGCCACCGTTCTCCCGTTCATCCTGCGCGGCGTGGCGCTGCTCGGGATGGACAGCGCCAACATGCCGATCGAGCCGCGCCGTGCCTTATGGCGCCGGCTGGCGGCGGACCTGCGACCGCGGGGCATCGAGGGCGGGACGACGGAGATCGATCTCGATGGCCTGGAGCCCGCGTTGGACGCGATCGTCGCGGGGCAGGCCCGCGGTCGCTGGGTCGTCCGCGTCCCGTCCTGACGGCGGCGGCCCCCATCCGACCGCTCCGCCTCAGCCCAGCTCGCCGCGCAGCTGCGCCAACCCACGCTCGATCGGTTCGCGGGCTGCCGCGAGCGGGTAGGGGGCGGCGACCAGCGCATCATCGAACGAGATCTCGCCCGCATGGACCCGGCTGACCAGCGATGCGATGGCCTCGAACGCAGCGATCGACGTCTCGAGGAATGCCCTGGCCGCCGGCTCGCCATGGCCGGGGACGACGACCGTTCGTTCGCCCACCAGCGCGAGCAGCGCGTGCGCGGTGCCCGGCCAGTCGATCGGGAAGCCGTCGCCGAAGTAGGGCGGGGCGCCATTCTCGAGCAGGTCTCCGGCGCACACCACGTCGGCATCCGGGACCCGGACCACGATGTCGTTGTCGGTGTGCCCCCGTCCGAGGTAGGCGAGCTCGACCGCGCGGCCGCCGACGTCGAGCGTCGCCCGCTCCGGGAACGTCCGGTCCGGTGGGTCGATCACGACCTCCGCCAGGTCGGCGGCCAGGGCTGGAGTCTCGGCCGCAGCCGCCGCCCGCTGCGCCTCGCCGGTCCGCTCGAGCATCACGCGACACCGCTCGTGGCCCCAGATCACCGCGGGTCGGAAGACGGAGTTGCCGAAGGCGTGATCGTAATGGCCGTGCGTGTTGACCACGAGCCCCACGCGGGGGGCGCCGAGCTCCCGCAGGTCGTCCACCACCTCGCGCGCCTGGCGGGCGGTGCTGCGCGTGTCGACCAGCAGCGCCGCCTCGCCCCCCAGCACCGCCACGATGTCCTGGTCGAAGAACCGGTAGCGGCGCACGAACACGCGGTCGCCGATCTCGGTCCACGACGCGGTCATCGGCGGATGGTAGCGGCGTGACGGGCGACGGGATACGCTGTCTCCATCAGGAGGTCATCGATGATCGATCATCAGGCGGAGGCGGAGGAGGCCGAAGCGGCGGCGGCGGCGATGGGTCCGTCGGCGGCCGACGGGGCGGGTGCTGCTGCGGGGGCCGCGGAGGCCGATGCCTTCAGGCCCTCGGAGTCGACGACCCGGATGGCCGACGGAACGCTGCTGCGGACGCTGCACTGGACGCCGCCGGCGGATCCGTGGGCGATGGCCCTGATCGTGCACGGGCTGGGCGAGCACGCCGGACGCTACCCCACCGTCGCCGCCGCGCTCACGGCGGACGGGGTCGACGTCCACGGCTACGACCACCGCGGGTTCGGAGGGTCGGCGGGTCCCAGGGCGTACGTCGACCATTGGAGCCGGCTCCACGACGACCTCCAGGAGCGGGTGCTCGCGCTGCGCGCCGAGCAGCCGTCGCTGCCCCTCATCGTGTGGGGTCACTCGCTGGGCGGCCTCATCGCCTGCGGCTACGTGCTGTCGCCGGTCGCGCGGCCGCTCCCCGACCTGCTGGTCCTGTCCTCGCCGGCGCTCGACGTCGAGATGCCGGGCTGGAAGCGGAAGCTGGCGGGCGCGCTCAACGGGATCGTGCCCCGGATGCGCGTGTCCAACGGGCCGCTGGGCGACGGCCTGTCGCACGACCCTGCCATCCGCGACGCCTATGCGCGGGACCCGTTGCGGGTCGGCGCGTCGACCGTCCACTTCGGCCACGAGGCGTTCCTGGAACAGGCTCGCGTGCGAGCGGCGATCCAGGCCGTGGACACGATGCCGGTGCCGACGTACGTGTTCCACGGCTCTGACGACCCGATCATCCCGGTCTCCGCCTCGGCGATCCTGGCCGGCAAGGGCAACGTCACCCGCCACGTCCACCCGGGGTTGCGCCACGAGACTCACCACGAGTACCAGCATCCGGCGGTGCTGGCCGAGGTCGGTGCCTGGCTCGAGGCGAGGCGCCCCGCTCTCGTGGGTCTGCCGGGCGAGCTCGGCGCGGCCCGGGTGTAGACTCGCCCGACAACCGAAGAGTCGCCTCCGGGGAGCGCGAGCAGCGCTGAGAGTGTGGCCCTGGCCACAGACCCGCGGAACCTGATCCGGTTCGTACCGGTGTAGGAAGCAGGCCCGCACGCGTCGACGCCGTCCCCGGCACCGGGGGCGGCGTTCGTGCGACGTGGAGGCTTGAGAGTTCGATGGCGACCGTGGTGTCGAAACCGGGCTGGGACCCAGCCGACCTGACCCGATGGCGAACGCGCGACATCGTCGTGGCCGCGATCATCGGCGTGACGTTCGGCGTGGTGTTCTGGGCATGGGGCCTCGCGTGGAGCGGGTTCGACGCGCTGTTCGTGTTCGCGCCGCCCGCGAAGGACCTCCTGTACGCGGTGTGGCTGGTGCCGGCGGTGCTGGCGCCACTGATCGTGCGCCGGCCCGGCGCCGCGCTGTTCGCGGAGATGGTCGCGGCCGGCGTCTCGACGTTGATCGGCAGCCAGTGGGGGCCGGACACGCTGCTGTCCGGTTTCGTCCAGGGCGCGGCGGCGGAGCTGGTGTTCGCGTTCACCCTGTACCGGGCCTGGTCGTTCCCCGTGCTGGGGGTCGCGGCGGTGGCCGCGGCGGCCGGCGCGTGGATCCACGACTGGGCGCTCTACTACGCCGACGCCTCGCTCGAGGTGCAGCTGGTCCGCGGGGCGATGATGGGCATCTCCGCCGTGGTGATCGTGGCCGGCGGCTCGGTGCTGCTGGTGCGGGCGCTGCGCCAGGCCGGCGTCCTCGAGGGGTTCCCGGCTGACGACTGAGCGAGGCGCCCGTGAGCCCGGGTCCATCCGCGCAGACGGCGCGTCGTTCCGGTTCGCGGGCCGGCCGGCCCCGGCCTTCGCCGAGGTCTCCTTCGAGCTCGAGCGCGGAGCCTGCCTGCTCGTGGTCGGGCCGTCGGGCTCGGGCAAGAGCACGCTGGCCCTGGCCGTGGCCGGCCTCGTCCCTCGAGAGTTCGCCGGGGAGTGGCGGGGAAGCCTACGCGTCGACGGGCTCGAGGCCCCGGCTGCAAGCGGCGCCGAGCTGGCGGCCCGGGTCGGGCTCGTGTTCCAGGACCCGGAGAGCCAGCTCGTCATGGAGCGCGTCGAGGACGACGTCGCGTTCGGTCTCGAGAGCCGCGCGTGGCCGCGCGACGCGATGCGCCGGCGCGTGCCCGACGCGATTTCGGAGGTCGGGCTCGACGGCCTCGGCCGGCGCCGGACGGCGCACCTGTCGGGCGGCCAGCAGCAGCGCCTCGCGCTCGCCGGTGCGCTCGCGCCGAACCCCCGCATCCTCGTCCTCGACGAGCCGACCGCGAACCTCGATCCCCCGGCGGCGCGCGCCTTTGCCGCCCGGCTGGCGGCGCTGCGCGGGGCCAGGGCGGTCACGATCGTGCTGGTCGAGCACCGCGTGGACATCGCCTGGCCGCTGGCCGACCTGGTGCTGGCGCTCGGTCCAGATGGCACCCCGATCGACGTCGGACCACCCGCCGAGGTGCTCGCGCGGTCGCGCGGCCGGCTGGTCGCGGCCGGGGCGTGGCTGCCGGACGAGCCACCGGAGCGGATCGAGCTGTCCCCGGCTCCGGACGCGGCCTCGTCGTCCGCATCGGCCGCGGCGTTGTCGACTGCATCCGCCGCGGCGTCGGCGTCCGCTCCCGTCGTGGAGACGGCGCGTGGGATGTCCTTCGCCTATCAGCCCGGTGTCCCCGTCGTCCGCGACGTGGACCTCGCCCTGACGGCTGGCGAACGCGTCGCGCTGGTGGGCACCAACGGTTCCGGCAAGTCCACCCTCGGCCGGCTGCTGGTGGGCCTGCTGCGCCCGGCGGCGGGCGCGGTCCGGCTGGCCGGGCTCGACCCGGCCCGGCTCCCGCCCGGCGAGCTCGTCCGACACGCCGCCTACGTGTTCCAGGATCCCGAGCAGCAGTTCGTGACGCTCCGGGTCCGCGACGAGGTCATGCTCGGGCTCGATGCCGACGGCCGCCGCGAGGCCGAGGCGCTGATGGACCGCATCGACCTGCCGCTCGCGACGTTCGGCGACCGGAGCCCGTACACGCTGTCGGGCGGCGAGCAGCGGCGCCTCTCGCTCGCGACGGCGCTCGTTCGGCACCCGCGGCTCATCGTCCTCGACGAGCCCACGTTCGGCCAGGACCGGCGCGGCCACGAGGCGCTGCTCGAGATCCTCGCCGCTCGCGTCGACGCGGGGGCGGCGGTGCTCGCCGCGACCCACGACGAGCGGTTTGTCGCCGCCTTCGCGAGCCGCGTCGTGCGGCTCGAGGCCGGACGGGTCGTCGCCGTCGAGATGGCCGACGACCTGCCGCCCGCGGGCGAGGTCGTCGCGTGATCACGTCGCGGATCGAGCCGTCGGAGCGACAGCTGCTGAGCCCGCTCGGCCGGGCAAGCCCCGTGACCAAGCTGGCCGTCGCTCTGGTGCTCCTGATCGGGCTGGCGCTGACGCTCGACATCGTGCCGCCGGTCTTCGTGACGCTCGCGGTCCTGGCATGCGGGGTCCGGTTCGGGTCGGTCCCCGGCGAGAAGCTGCTCGCCGCGCTTGCGCCGTTGTGGCCGGCGGCCATCGGGATCGGCGTGTTCAACGCGCTGTTCTCGGGCTCGAACGCGGATCCGTCGCTGCCCGTCGCCGTGGTGCTCGGCCCGTTCCACGTGACCTGGGCGGCCGTCCAGGCGGGCGCCGGGCTCGGGCTGCGCGTGGTGGCGATCGCCGCCGTTGGGGTCGTCTTCGGGCAGACGACCGACTCGACGCGCCTCGTCGACGGCCTCGTCCAGCAGGCGCGGGTCCCCGAGCGGTTCGGGTACGGGGCGCTGGCCGCCTACCAGGCGATCCCCCGGCTCGCCGGGCAGCTCACGACCCTCCGCCAGGCGCGCCGGATCCGGGGCCTTCGGGGGAGCTGGCACCCGCGGATCCTGGTCGGGCTGCTGGTGCTCGCGATCCGCCACGGAGACCGGCTCGCGCTGGCGATGGACGCGCGGGCCTTCGGATCCGGGCCGAGGACGCGCTACCGCGAGGTGGGATGGACGTGGCTCGACGGCGCGGTGGCCGCGGGCGGGGTCGCGATCCTCGCGATCGCGCTGGCGATCGGGTCGTGGGGATGACGGTCGAGCGTGGCGGTGTCCGAGAGAAGCGCCTGCCGGGGCGAAGCGCAGCCTGGCGCCCCGACGAGCGATTCGGTCAGTTGCCGGGGACGAACCGGAAGGCTTTCGCATAGCCCTGCCCGACGGGGACGAGCAGCACCGATCCGTCCGGTAGCGTGGCCGTCTCGCCGGTGTGCCGGTCGCCCGGCATCGATGGCGCCTTCGACCACTTGCCCGAGCCCGGATCGAACAGCTCGACCTTGCCGTTGTCCCTCGCCACCAGGACGTGTCCGTCGCGCAGCGGGGCGAGGATGCCGTTCAGGGCCCGCGTCCCGTAGGTCTTCGCCGGCTCCGTGTACAACTTGGCCGCGAGGGGTCCGCCCACCTCGGTCCAGGTCCCTTTTGCCGGTCGGAACCGGAACGACCTGCTGATGGAGTACGAGCCCCACCACTGCTCGACGCCCACGAGGAGCGCACTGCCGCCCGACACCTGTAACAGCTCGCCCCCGGCGTTCCACCACTGGATCGGGTCCGGGGAGCCGTTCGGGACCTTGAGCCCCAGCTCCTTGAACACGGATCGGTCGAGCGCCGGCAAGGGTTCGGTCCAGGAGAAGCGCCCGGTCGCCGGGTCGTAGATCTCCGCGCGAACCGCGGCATCGCTGTCGCCATACTCCCCGGCACCGCCCCAGACGAGCACCCGCCCATCGCCCAGCGTCACCGCTGAGGCCCCCGCCCGCACCATTCGCATCGAGCCCGTGTCGGACCAGGTACCGGTCTTGGGGTCAAACAGCTCGGCGGTCGCCAGGCCACGACCGAGCGGGCCGGGATCGACGTCGTCGAATCTCGGCCGGGACGACGCCGGGTCATCGATCCGCGACTGGTACGCGGCGAGGACGACATCCGGCGACGCCGGCGGCGGATCAAACCCATACATGTCCTGCCAGTCCTGGCAGCCGCGGCTGAAGTAGCCGCCCGCGACCAGCACCCGGCCGTCCCGCAGCACCGCGGCCGCGGGCTGGGTCCTGGCCGTGCGCATGAGGCCGGTCTTCGACCACTTCTCCTTCGCGGGGTCAAAGAGGTAGGCGCTGGAGTACGACTCGCAGTCCTGGTTCGCACCGCCGGCCACCAGCGCGCGTCCGTCGCGCAGGGTGACGGCCGCGAGCCCGGCTCGCGGCTTGGGCAGCGGTTCGGTGGTCCGCCACTTGCCGGAAGCGGGATCCCACAGCTCCGCGATGACCGAGGTGTCCACGGCCTGCAGGTAGGAGCGATAGCGCTCGTCGCTCCAGCGGTCGTCTCCGACCACCAGGACGCGGCCGTCGCCCAGCAGCAGCGCGTGGGTGTGCTGACGCGCGAGCGCCATCGTGCCCGCGGACTCCCAGTGGGGCCTGACGCGGGTCGCCGCGGGCGTCGGAGCGACGGTCGGGGGCGCCGTCCCGGGTCCGGCGCTGGCCGTCGACGTGGCGGCGGCGGTGGGTGTCGGCGTCGCGACGGTCGGCGACGGCGACGGCGACGGCGTGGCGGTCGCGCACCCGGAGGCGAGCGCGAGCGCGACCGTCAGCGCGAGTGCGAGGTACGGGGATCCGTGCCGGTGCCCGGAACGATGCGGGACGGAGGAACGGATTGATGCGCCCATCGCAGCACCCTCACCGGGACGCTCTCGACGTTCACCCGAAGAGCTCGAACACCGGCGCCCCGACCAGCCGGCCAACCGCAAAGGACGCCGCGTTCGCGACGACAGTGACGACGATCGCCTGACGAACCGTGATCCCGCGGACGACCAGCGCGTAGAACAGGCCCTCGATCGCGACGGCCCAGCCCTCGGCCGCGATGACATACTCGACCGTTCCCGCCAGGAACAGCTGGGTGAACACGAACCACACCGACGGGTGCGTGGCCAGGTTTGCGAACGCCACGAGGACGGCCATCCGCGGCAGGTCGGGCTCCACGCCGCGCAGCAGCAGCAGCACGATCGGGATCTCGACCGCGAGCGTGAGCACGAACGCCGGGAGCCACTCCGAGACCGGGAAGAACACATCCTGCCTGCGCGCGTGTGCGTCGGTGAGTCGCGCCCGCCACACGATCGTCTCGTGGGTCTCCGCGTCGCCAGAGCCCTCGGTCACGATCTCGGGGCGGGTGATCGACTGGCGCCGCGCACACTCCCGGGGGTTGGGCGTAGGTGGAGACCCCCCGCCGGGAGCCGCGGCCCGCCGCCGAATCCGGTGCGGGGCGAGCCCAGGCGCGAACGCCGGCGTCGCAGGCCCTCGCTACATGCCCTCGCGCAGCAGCCGCCACACGGTTCGGGCCCCGGGGCGCTGTCCGTAGAGCAGCACGCCGGCCGCGTAGATCCGGGCGGCGACCCAGACGGCGACCAGGATCGCCACGCACAGGAGCGAGATCGAGAGCACGAGCTCCCACGGCTCCTCGGCCCCGATGGCCACCCGGCCGAGCATCATGAACGGGCTGAAGAACGGGATCTGCGACAGGATGGTGATCATGCCCGACCCGATGTCGAGCAGGCCCATCGCCGCGTAGGCTCCGACGAAGTAGCCGCCCATCGACAGGAAGGTCATGGGCATCACCGCCGCGTTCACGTCCTCGATCCGGCTGACCAGCGACCCGGCCGCGGCGTACAACGACGCGTAGAGCAGGAAGCCGAGCACGCCGTACACGCCGAACGCCAGCAGCAGGCCCGGCGTGAGGCCGGTGGGCAGCGCCGAGGCCCCGGAGGTGATGCCCAGCGCCAGCGACGAGATCGGGTCCTGGAGGGCCAGGGCCAGCAGGCCTGCGACGACCACCGCGCCGTACTGGGTGAACGCCACGGCCCCCACGCCCAGCACTTTGCCGGCCAGCAGCTGGAACGGCGTCGCCGCGTTGAGCACCACTTCCATGACCCGTGACGACTTCTCCTCGACCACGCTCATCGCGATCCAGTTGCCGTACATCACGATGATCATGAAGATCAGGAGCGTCATCCCGAACCCGAGCATGTCCTGGCCGACGGCGGCGAGCGTGTCCTTCGGGGCGTCGGTCCGGGTCGGATCGGGCCAGCTCACCCGGAGCTCGGCGGGGCCGAACATGCCGGCCTGATCGGCGGGGGCGACGCCCGCCCGGCTGAGCCGGTCGCTGATCGCGAGCGCGTTCGCGCCCTGGCGGATCAGGATTGCCGTGCGCCCGGTCGCGGCGTCGTTGGTGTAGAGCACGAAGTCCAGGGCGCCGCCTGGCGCGCGCCCGATCACCAACGCGGCACCGTAGTCACCCGCCATGACCGCGCCCCGGGCGATGTCTGCCCCGACGACGACGCTCACCCGGTACGCCTTGTGGCCGTTGCCGGTCGCCGTGTCGGCCGGCGCGTTGAGCACCTGGTCGAGGGTGAACGCGGCCGTGGACGCCAGGGTGTCCGAGTCGGCGACCACGGCGATCCGGGTCTCGTCCATGCGGTCCAGGACCCGGATGATCACCGGCAGCAAGGCGATGGCGACCACGCCCAGCACCAGCAGGGCTGTGCCGAACAGGAAGCTCTTCGTCCGGACCCGGACGCCGTACTCGCGCCGCGCGATCGTCCCGACGTTGGTCCAGGTGCTCATGCGCCGACCTCGCCGGCAGCCGCCAGCGTCCGTTCGTGCGTGTCGATGGCCCCGACGCGTTCCACGAACACCTCCTCCAGCGACGAGTCCGCCACCTCGAACCGGAGCACGTCCTCGCCGTGGGCGATCGCGGCGGCCAGGACCGTCTGGGGGTTCGCGCCGTCGTCGACGAGGAGCTCCGTGTAGTCCCGGCCGTCCCGGGTCACCGTCACGTGCGGGAGCTGGCGCAGCCATGCGTCCGCGGCTTCGCCCGCGGTCGCGACGCGGACCACCTGGTGGCCGGTCGAGCGCTTGACCTCGCGGGTCGTCCCGGCGGTCACGACGCGGCCGTGGTCCACGATCGCGACCGAGTCGCACAGCTCCTCCGCCTGGTCGAGCTGGTGGGTGCTGAAGATCGTCGTCTTGCCCTGCTCCCGCATCTCGAGAAAGGCGGCCTTGAGCAGGGCCACGTTGACGGGATCGAGCCCCGAGAAGGGCTCGTCCATCACGAGCACATCCGGATCGTGGAGGATCGTCGCGATGTACTGGACCTTCTGCTGGTTGCCCTTGGACAGGGTCTCGGCGCGCCGGTCCGCGTACTCCGGGATCCGGAACCTGGCCAGCCAGGTGAGGGCGTCAGACCGGGCCTTCGCCCGCGGGACGCCATAGAGGGAGGCGAAGTAGACGAGCTGGTCGATGACCGGCATCCGCAGGTAGAGGCCTCGCTCCTCCGGCATGTAGCCCCAGGTGCGGCGCGGCCAGGATCGAGCGGGCCGCCCGTTCCAGGTGACCGTGCCCTCGTCCGCCCGGAGCAGCCCGAGGACGATCCGCATCGTGGTCGTCTTGCCTGCTCCGTTGGCGCCCAGGAACCCGAACACCTCGCCGGGCTTGACCTCGAGCGACACGCCATCCAGCGCCTGTGTCTCACCGAACCGCTTGCGCAGCCCGGCGACGGTCAATGTCATGTGCGCTTCGTCCTCCCGGGAACCCCAGGTACCGCGACCGACCAGCGGACCGTGACGAGTCTGGCCTTGCGAGACCGGTGCGGCACGGGCCATCCCGTCCGATCCGGATGGGCCGTCAGGTCGGACAGGGGGCCGAATGCAGGTTCGGTCATGACCTCGCGCCCGAGCCTGGCGCCGTCTCATCGCGGCGCGGCTTCGCCGGCCAGGTCGTGACCGCGCGAACTCCCGTGACGGCCGGGCCACGCTGCTTCGGACCGCGGTTCATGCGCACCAGGCATCGCCGGTCGGGATCTCTCACGCGCGAAGGGGCCGGCCTGCCCACTGGCCGCGTCCTCCCGTTCAGTTCATGCCTGTGGGGCATGCCGTGCGCAGCACGGCCGCCGGCCGGGCCAGGTCCGGCCGGGATGTGTCGCCTGCCATTCCTCCCAGGCATCAAGGCCATCGGCGGGGTGCGGGACGAGGGGGATGCCGCCTTCGCCGGGCGCGGGGGACGGGGGTCGTGCGGGGCGGTACGGCCGGCGCGCGGTGCTGAGCGGCCGGGCTCGCAACGACCCGTTCGCGACCTGTGCCGCGTGCGATCATCGGCCCGGCGAACGACCGAACGAGCAGGGGCGCGAGAGGTGCGAGGGTGGCCGCCGGCCGGACGATCGTGTTCTTCCCGGAGGGGGCATACGGGCCGACCAACAACTGCGTCGGGATCGGCGACGTCCTCCGGCGGCGCGGGCACCGCGTCGTGTTCATCGTCGAGGAATCGTTCGCCGGCAACCTCGAGGCGAAGGGGTTCGAGGAGCGATTGATGCGACTGGGCCCACCGCCGGCGGAGCCCGAGGTCCCGGGCCAGTTCTGGATCGACTTCATCCGCGACACCGCGCCGGTGTTCCGCAAGTCGCACGCTCGAGCAGATCGGCGAGTTCATCCAGCCCACGTGGCAGGCGCTGATCGACGGCGCGAAGTACGTCAACCCGCGGCTCGAGGAGATCATCGGCGAGCTCGAGCCCGACGCCGTCGTCGAGGACAACGTCGTGCTCGTTCCCCGCGGTCATGGCGACCGGCGCGGCCGTGGGTCCGGATCGTGTCCTGCAACCCGGCCGAGATCGGGACCAGCGGTCGCCCCGTTCTCGTCGGGCTATGCGGCCGCCGACCCGGAGCCGTGGCCCGCGTTCCTCGCGGAGTACGAGCGAGTCCACGCCGACATGTGGGCACGAGTTCGACGCCTTCTGCCGCGACCACGGCGCGGGCGGCCTTGCGAACTGCGCCCGGGTCTGGACTTCATGCACGAGTCCCCGTTCCTCAACCTCTACGCCTACCCGGTCGAGGCCGACTACCCGCGTGCCACCGCCGCTCGGCCCGACGTGGCACCGGCTGGACTCGACGGTCCGGGCAACGGACGGGGCCTGGGAGCTGCCGCGAGCACCTCGCGGAACGCCCCGGAGCGCTCATCTACCTGTCGCTCGGGTCGCTGGGCTCGGCCGACGTCGAGCTGATGCAGCGGCTGGTCGACCTGCTGGGCCGGACGCGACCACCGCGTGATCGTGTCCAAGGGGCCGCTGGCCGACCAGATCCAACTCCACGACAACATGACCGGCGAGTCGTTCCTGCCCCAGCCGGCCGTGCTGCCGCGGGTCGACCTGGTGCTGACACACGGCGGCAACAACACCGTCGTCGAGTGCTTCCACAACGGCAAGCCGATGGTCGTGCTGCCGCTGTTCTGGGACCAGGTCGACAACGCGCAGCGCGTGGACGAGACGGGGTTCGGGCGGCGACTGCTCGACCTACGGCTTCCGCGACGAGGAGCTGCTGCGGGCGATCGACGGGCTGCTGGCGGACGTCGCACTGCGGGAGCGGATGGGCGAGATCGCCGCCCGGATGCAGGCCGCGACCGGGACGGTCCGTGCCGCTGACCTGATCGAACGCGTGGCGACGACCCACGCCCCCGTGACCCGGTAGGTCGCGGGGGTGCCGGGCATGGCCGGCCGCGGCGCCGGCGGCGCATCCTCCCACGCCGAGCTGCGGGAGCTGATGTTCGCCGACCTGACCCCGGGCCGGGCCCGCCAGGTGTTCGCCCGCGGCGGAGCGGCGACGGCGCCAATCGTCGACCTCGCGGACGCTGCGGAGGCGCACGACCCGGTGGCGGCAGCGTCAGCCCTCGGGCGCCTTCCCTACGCCGATCGCGAGGCGAGGCTGGCGCTGCAGGCGTGGGCCCTCGCGCGATGGGCCGGGGTCGACCCGGGCCCGCACGCGGCGGACGTGCTGGGGGTGGTGGTGGACATGCACCCCGACGAGGGGCTCGACACGCTGGCGGGCTTCGCCGATGGGTCCGCGCGCTACCTCAACCACTCCGGTGCAGCGATCGTGTGGGAGGTGCCCGACGAGGCCGTCGGAACGAGCGTCCGGGGCCTGCTCGACGCCGCCGTCGAGGTCGTCCGTATCACCGGCCCCGTCGACGGGCCTCGACCGGGACCGCCCGGGATCGGCGGAGCGATGATCTCGGTCCTGACGCCGGGCGGCATCCACGTCGGCGCAGGTTCGATCCACGCGCTGTCCTCCGACTCCCGTGGCGGTCCGTTGATCGCGGCGGCCTCGGCGCTGCTGGCACGGCTCGTCGAGCGCGCCGCGTCCGACGGTGGACGCGGCCGATAGGCCGCCCACCCGCGCGCCGCCGGCCGGGCGGCGAGCGCTGACGCCGCCGGTCGCCGCCGGTCGCCGCCGGTCGCCGTCGAGCCCCACCATCCACAACCGGCAGCGAATGTTCGGGCCCGGCACGGCCGCGATTGGGCGCCCATCAGAACCGCAGGGTTCTGCTATCGGCTCGCGACGAGTGGGTCCGGCGCCGAACAGAACCCCAGGCTTCTATCCGGTGGGGGCGTGAACGGGGCGTGAACGAGCCGCCAACGCGGGGCCGCGAACGGGGGCGTGAACGGGGCGTGAACGGGGAGTGAACACGGGGTGTGAACGGGGCGTGAACACGGGGCGTGAACACGGGGCGTGAACGGGGACGTCAGCGCGGGCGCGGACTCGGGCGCGCACGCGGCCGTTTGCGCATGCAGCGCCAGTGATCGCGGATCTGCTGATCGCGGATCCACAGCGTCGCGCGGGGCGGGTAGCGGGTGGAACGGAGCACGGGCATGGCGCACAATCGGGACCACCACCCCTTCGAACTCGCGGCAGGCGCGCCCTTGCGTGCGATGGAGGCTCCCAGTGACCGAGACGCTCAACCCCGTCAAGACCTACCAGCAGTTCATCGGCGGCCTGTGGGTCGACGCTGCCTCGGGCGCCACGCTCGACGTCGAGAACCCGGCCACGGGCGAGGTCGTCGCGAAGGTGCCCGCCTCCGGACAGGAGGACGTGAACCGGGCGGTCGACGCGGCCGCTGAGGCCTTCGAGACCTGGTCCCTGACGACGCCCCAGAACCGCAGCCTGGCGCTGCTCAAGGTCGCCGACCTGCTCGAGGCGAACGCCGACGAGCTGGGCCGCCTGGAGTCGCGCCAGACGGGCAAGCCCACCCAGGTCGCCATCGACGAGATGGCGGTGTCGACCGACCTGTTCCGCTTCTTCGCCGGCGCCTGCCGCGTCCTTGAGGGCCTGGCCGTCACGGAGTACCTCGAGGGTCACACCTCGATGGTCCGGCGCGACCCGGTCGGGGTGGTCGCGTCGATCGCTCCCTGGAACTACCCGCTGTACATGGCGGCCTGGAAGCTCGGGCCGGCGCTTGCGACCGGCAACACGGTCGTGCTCAAGCCCTCCGCCCGGACCCCGCTGTCGGCGCTGCGCTTCGCGGAGCTCGTCGCCGACGAGCTGCCCGCGGGCGTGCTCAACGTGCTGTCCGGATCGGGCGGCGCGATGGGCGACCTGCTGGTCGGGCACCCCAGGGTCCGCATGGTGTCGATCACCGGCGACACGGTCACCGGCAGGCACGTCGCCGAGATCGCGGCCGGGACGGTCAAGCGGCTCCACCTCGAGCTTGGCGGCAAGGCCCCGGTCATCGTGTTCGACGATGCCGACGTCGACCTCGCGGCCGAGATCCTCAAGTCGGCCGGCTACTGGAACAGCGGCCAGGATTGCACCGCGGCCTGCCGCGTGATCGCCGGCCCCAGGGTCTACGAGCCGCTCATCGCCGCCCTGGCCGACCAGGTGAAGACGATCAAGTGGGGCAACCCTGCCGACGCCGACGACCTGGACATGGGCTCGCTGATCGCGCAGGCCCAGGCCGACAAGGTCGAGGGCATGGTCAACCGCGCGCTCGAGGCCAAGGCCGAACTGGTGCTTGGCGGCCATCGGCCCGACCGGCCGGGTGCCTACTTCGAGCCCACGGTCATCGCCAACCCGGACCAGCGGAGCGAGATCGTCCAGGACGAGGTGTTCGGTCCGGTGGTCACGGTCCAGCGCTTCTCGGACGAGGAGCAGGCGGTGCCGTTGGGCGAACGACGTCAAGTTCGGGCTTGCGTCATCGGTGTTCACGGGCTCGATCGGCAAGGCGATGCGCGTCGCCCGCCGGCTCCAGTTCGGCACCGTGTGGATCAACGAGCACTTCACGCTCGCATCGGAGACCCCGCACGGCGGCGTCAAGGAGTCGGGCTACGGCAAGGATGGCTCGAAGTACGCGCTCGAGGACTACACGACCGTCAAGCACATCACGATCAACACGGGGATCTGACCCCTCGGTCCGCGCGCGCGGTCGGACCGGCCGGCTATGCGATGCCGAGCAGCCGGGCGAGCACGCCGCCCACGCCCAGCGCGAGCAGCAGCGTCGCGGCGCTGATCCCGGCCGCGGCGCGCGCCCCGAGCTCCGCATCGGAGCGCCGCGAGGGTGGCGATGCACGGGATCGAAACGCTCGCGACGACCGCGTAGACGAACAGCTGAGCCGGGCTCATCAGCTCGCCCAGCGACGCCGCGTGGCCAAGCTGCACGGCGGCGAACACGAGCAGCAGCTGGAGCGCGAGCTCCTTGCGCAGGAAGGCGAACGCGAGCGCGACGCCGGCGATCGCCGGCAGGCCCAGCCAGTGCCCGACGGCCGGCCCGATGGCCGCGGCGATGCCCTGCCAGGCACCCGCCTCGTACACGATCCCCAGAACCAGCGAACCGACCAGCATGATCGGCGTGGCCGTGACCACGAACGACCGGAAGCGGAACCAGGCCTTGGCGGCGACATGGCGCGGCACCGGCCGGCGCAAGGGTGCCAGCTCGAGCACGAGCGACGGCTGGCGGCCCGGGATCAGGGCATTCGCGCCCAGGCCGGCACCGACGGTCACGAGGCCGACCACCGCGAACGCGGCGATCGCGGCGGGGATGCCGGCGAACGGCGCCAGCGCCGCGATCACCACCGCCGACCGCGCCGAGCACGGGGTGAGCGTCACCAGGAACGATCCCAGCACCCGCTCGCGGCGGGTGCGCAGCACGCGCGTCCCGTAGATCGCCGGGACGTTGCAGCCCGGCGGCCGCCAGCAGCGGGATCGCCATCCGCCCGGGCAGTCCGAGCGTCCCGAACACCCGGTCCATGAGCACGGCGGCACTGGTGAGGTAGCCGGAGTCCTCGAGCGCCGCCAGCAGCAGGTAGAACGTCAGGACGTAGGGGATGCCGACGGATAGCATGGCCAGCAGCCCGCCGTCGAGCGCCCACAGGATGGCGCTCGCGACCACCGGCACGCGGGACGATCGCGGGGACCAGCGCGCCGAGGAGCGGTGACACGGTCGCCGCCCATGCCGCCGTCAGCACGCCCGGCAGCCAGCCCGCCGACGAGGATCACGGCAAGGAAGGCAGCGGCGCTGACCGCGAGGAACAGCGGGACGCCCGGGCCACGGCGACGTGGACCAGCGCGCGAGCCGGTCGGCGAGCGGCTCCTCCTGCCCCGTCCTGCGCTCGACCTGCGCCACCCATCCGGCTGCCAGCGCCCAGCGCAGCGGCTCGAGCTCGGTCGCGATCCGGATCGACGCGCCACCGCGGGGCGAGATCCGCCGGCCGAGCACGCCGGCCTGGAGCGGCTCGAGGACCGCCGCCGCGCCCAGCGATCGCGGCTCGAGGGCGAGGACGGACCCAAGCTCGGTCAGCCGGCGCTCCACCTGGAACGGATAGCCCGACGCGGGAATGGTCGATCGGCGGGGACCGCTCACCCGCGGCGACGGCGCGTCGTTGCAGCGCGCGCCGGACAGCGTCGGCCAGGCGGCGTCGACGCCACTTCCGGACCGGCCGCAGGTCTCGTGGACGGGAACGGCCAGCAGCTGGGCCAGCCGGCCCGCGTCGACCGCGACGCCGCGGCGTTCCGCCTCGTCGGCCAGGTTCGCGGCGACCACGATCGGGAGGCCCGAGGTCGCGGCACGCGAGCACGAGCGGCAGGTGGCGGCCGATCCGGCCGGCGTCGGCCACGACCAGGACGGCGTCGGGCGCGGCGTCCGAGCAGCAGCTGCCAGAACGGGTCGTCGCCGAGCGGGTCGTCGTCCAGCGAGCGGGTGCCGGGCAGGTCCACGAGCCATGCGGCCCGGCCCCCGGCCGTGACTGCGCCGGCGCTCGAGCGCGACGGTGGTGCCGGGAGCGTTGGCCGTCTCGACGAAGCGGCCGCTGGCGCGAGCCAGGAACGTCGACTTGCCGACGTTGGGCCGGCCGACGAGGGCGATGACCGGGAGGTCTCCCCGGTCCGCCGAAACGATGGCGCCGGTCGTGGGTGACGGGTCACGGGCCGCCTGTTCTCTGGCGATCGTGTCCATCAGTCGGGCTCGGGCTCGTCGTCGGGTGACCCGGTCCACACCTGCGCCGCGACGTCGGCCGAGATCGCGAGGCGGGCCCCAGCGACCTCGACCACCAGCGGGCCACCCAGGGGCGAGCGCGAGACGACGGTGATCTCGGTCCCGGGCAGGAGACCCTCGCGCGCGAGCTCGTCGCTAGCCGGGCCCCTGATCGCGAGCACGATCCGGTGCTGGCCGGTCGGGACGCTGCGCAGGGGCACGGACAGGGAACGGGACGCGACACGGTCATGACGCCAGTAGGCCGTCCGTTCGCGGGCCGCGGAAGGGACCAACAGCCCGAGGTGGTCGGGACCTGCGGCCCAGGTCCGGCGGCAAGTGACGGCCGGGCGGCGACGAGATGGTGCGCGCCTCTCGGAGATTTGCCCAGATTCCCCGCATGCAGGCAACTCTCCGTCCCAGGCAGGGCCCGGGCCGTTTGGGAATCAGCCGGGCCAGATGGCCCTAATGCCAGCATCCGGATCCAGCGCTAAGATGGCGGGACCTTCGATCACTATTGGTAGATTTGGGAGGTTTTCGGCAGCGATGCGAGCGCGGGTCGGCATCAAGGACCCCGGCTGGGTGACGCTGACGGAGGCCTGCCGGCTGCTCGGCGTCTCGCCGTCGACGATCCGCCGCTGGAGCGATACCGGCATGGTCCGGACCTTCATCACGCCGGGCGGCCACCGTCGCTTCTCGCGGGTCGGCCTCGAGGCGCTCCTGCCCGACCGCCCGGCCACGGTCAGGCCGTCGCTCGCCGAGCTGGGCGAGACCCCGGGCCGGATGGCCCGTGGCTACCGGCGCGCCGCGGAGGCCACGCCCGGCCGCATCCCGTGGGTCGCGGAGCTGGACAGGTCCAGCGCGAGCGGTTCCGGGGCTACGGGCGGGGGATCGTGGCCGCGCTGCTGGCCGCGCTCGACGACGAGGAGCCGCGCCGGCGCGAGGCGCATCTCGCCGAAGCCGAGGACGCCTGCACCGAGTACGGCCGGCTCGGCGGCCGCGAGGGGCTGGCGTCGGTCACGACCGCCGACCTGTTCCTCCGCTTCCGGCGCCCCTTCCTCGCCGAGCTGGGTGCGCTCGCCCGCCGGCGCGAGCTGGACGCGGCCGCCGCCACCCGCTGATGGCGGATGCGACCGCGGCGCTCGATGAGCTGCTGCTCGCCACGCTTCGCGGCTGGGAGGGCGCCGCCCACGGCAGCGACGCGTCGCGTCCGCCCGCGAGGACGTCCCACCTCTCGACCACTGCGGAGCGACTCGTGACCAACGCGTCCCCGAGGATAGCCCGAGCTCGGGCTCGTGGCCCTCGTCGCCCATGCTCGCGAGGTCCCGAGCGAGGCGCGCGAGGCGTTCGCCGACGCCGCTGCCCACGCTGGGTCATGATCCGCGGGCGATCCTGCTCCGAACCTGCCACCGGGTCGAGCTCTACGTCGCCGGCCAGCCCGGCCGACGGGCGGCCGGCCGCTGTCGGCTGCCCGAGCTGCCGGCTGGAGGTCGCCGGTACGAGGGCGCAGCCGCGGCCCGCCACCTGTTCTCGGTCGCGGCCGGCCTCGACAGCGTGGTCGTGGGCGAGGACCAGATCCTCCACCAGCTCCGCGAATGCCTGTCCGACCGCCACCTCCCGGCGGCCGAGCAGTGCCCGGTCGACGTCGGCTCGGCCAGGCCCCCGGTCCACGGCGCTCGACCCGGTCCTCGAGCGGCTGTTCCAGGTCGCCCTGCACCTCGGCCGCGAGACGCGCTCGTGGCGCGAGGTGCCGCCGCGCTCCCTGGCCGACGTCGTCGTGGACCGCATCCTGCCGATCACGGGCCCGCTGGCCGGCCGGCGCGTGCTGGTCGTGGGTGCCGGCCGGATGGCCCGGCTGGTCGTGCTCTCGGGAGCCCGCCATGGCGCCCGGGTGCTGGTCGCCAATCGGAGCCGCGGATCGTGCCGCCGCGCTTGCCCGGGAGGCGGGCGGCGATGTCGTGCCGTTCGGGCCCGCTGCCGCCCTGCCCGACGCGGACGCCGTGATCCTGGCGATCGTCGGGGCGCTGGCCGCTGTCGCCCGGCGGCTCGCGACGCGGCTGCTCGCCGCGCGGATCCCGGTGGTCGACCTGTCCTCGCCGCCGGCGGTGAGCCCGGAGCTGCGGGAGCAGCTGCGTGAGCGCTACACCTCGATCGACGACCTTGCCCGGGAGCCCCAGGATGCTCTCCGGGCACGCCTCCGCCGCCGCTTCGAGCGCCTGCTGGACGACGCCGAGGCGACCTTCACCGGCTGGGTCCTCGCGCGGTCGTCGGTCCCGGCCATCCAGGCCCTCAGCGAGCTTGCCGAGGAGCGTCGCGCCGAGGAGCTCGAGCGGCTGTTCCGGCGGGTGGATCTCCCGGCCCACGAGCGGGAGCTGGTCGATGCAGATGAGCCATCGCCTCGTGGCGGGACTGCTGCACGCCCCGCTGGTCACGCTCCGCGAGGACGCGACCGGCGACCTGGAGCGGGCGGCCCGCGCCCTGTTCTCGCTGTAGCGGGAGAGCGCGTCCCATGACCCGCACCCTCCGCATCGGCACCCGGGGCAGCGCGCTGGCGCTGGTCCAGGCGAACTGGGTCGCCGCCCGGCTCGCGGACGCCGGGGTCCGGACCGAGATCGCAGATCATCCGGACCGAGGGCGACGACCGGCCGGTCGACACGGCCTGGGGCGAGGGCGCCTTCGTCGGGCCGGATCGTGGCGGCGCTGCTCGACGGCCGCGTGGACCTGGCGGTCCACTCCGCCAAGGACGTGCCCACCGACGAGCACCCGGGTCTCGTCGATCGCCGCCTACCCGCCGCGCGAGGATCCGCGCGACGCGCTGGTCTGCCGGGCCCGCGGCACGACGCTCGCGACGCTGCCCGAGGGCGCACGCGTCGGCACCGACAGCCCGCGCCGGACGGCGTTCCTGCGCGCCGATGCGCCCCGATCTCAGGATCCACCCGCTGCACGGCAACGTGGACACGCGCCTGGCCAAGCTCGATCGCGGCGACAGCGACGCCCTGGTGCTCGCGGTCGCCGGGCTGACCCGGCTGGGCCTCGCCGACCGGATCGACGAGATCCTGCCCCGAGCTCGGTCGCCCTCCGCCCCGGGGCAGGGGGCGCTCGCGCTGCAGGTCCGGGCCGACGATGCGGAGGCGATCGAGGCGGTGGGGCGGCTGGACGATCCCGCGACACGGGCCGCCGTCGAGGCGGAGCGGGCGCTGCTGCGGCGCGACCGGCGGCGGCTGCCGGTCGCCGATCGGCGCACTCGGACGGGTGCGCGAGGGACGGCTCGCCCTGATCGCCGGCGCGGCGCGCGAACTGGATGCCGGCCCAGCCGGCGTGCCATCGCGGCCGCGACCGGTGGCCTGGGTCCGCGGCACGGCGCCCGTCACCGGGCGTCGCGCGCTCGCCGAGCGGCTCGCTGCCCGCATCATCGACCTGCGGCACCGGCCGCGGGCGCTCGTCGCCCGGCCGGCGGGCCGCGCCGGGGCCCTGCTCGACGCCCTCCACGTCGAGGGGATCGAGCCGTCCACGTGCCCGCGATCGAGACCGTGCCCGGCTCGGGCGGCCCTGCTCGACGCCGCGTTCGCGGCGACCGCGCGACGGCGACTGGGTCGTCGTGACCAGCGTCGACCGCCGCGGAGGCCGCGCTGGCGCCGTCGATCGGACCGGCGTCGCCCCGGCCGCACGGCGCTGGGCCGCGGTGGGCGACGCCACCGGCCACGCGCTCGCGGTCCCGGGCCTGCCGGCCCCGTTCCTGCCCTCGGCGGCCGACGCGACCGCGCCTCGCCGCTCGAGCTGCCCCTCGAGCCCCGCGACGCGGGTGCTGCTGCCACGCGGCCGACATTGCGGAGCCCGATCCTGCCCGCGGCGCTCCGGCGTCGCGGCGCCGACGTGACCGAGGTCGTCGCCTACCGCACGCGTCGAGGCGCCCGACGCTTCGCGAACGCTGCTCGCCGCCGCCCTGGACGACGGGCCGGTCGACGTCCTCGTGCTCACCAGCGGCTCGACCGCCCGTGGGCTGCTCGCACTCGCGCCGGACGAGACCGCGCGCGACCTGCTGCTGGCCACCCCCGTCGTCGCCATCGGCGAGCCGACCGCCGAGGCTGCCCGCTCGCTCGGCTTTGCCACGGTCCTGACCGCGCCGGCGCCCGGTGCGCCGGCGCTCGCCCGATTCGTCGCCGCCTCGCTCGGCCTCGCGCCCGGCCTGCCCCGACGCCCGGAGCGGACGGCCGGCCGGAACCGCTGCCAGCCAGCCCTCGGAGGATCCCGATGAGCCTCGTCATCGACTCGCCCGCTGCCGACCCGACCCAGGGCGTCCGGCCGGATCCGGCCCACCGTCTGCGGCGGACTCGCCGCACCGAGGCGCTGCGCGCGTTCGTGCGCGAGACGCGGATCCACCCGCGACAGCTGGTGGCGCCGCTGTTCGTGTTCCCGGGCCGCGGGCGCCGTGAGCCCGTCGGCTCGATGCCCGGCGTGGAGCGGGTGACGCCCGACGAGGCCGAGCGCGACGCGCGGGCGATGGCCGCGCTGGGGGTCGGAGGCCTCATCCTGTTCGGGCTCCCGGCCGACAAGGACGCTGTCGGCACGGGCGGCTGGATCCGGGACGGCATCGTCCAGGAGACGCTGCGCCGGCTGCGCGACGCGGATCTTGACCTCGTCCTGATCGCGGACACCTGCCTGTGCGAGTACACCGATCACGGTCACTGCGGGCCGCTGACGGCCGACGGCCGGGTCGACAACGACGCCACGATCGAGCTCTATGCCCGGACCGCGGCCTCGCAGGCGGAGGCCGGGGCGGACATCGTCGCCCCCAGCGGGATGATGGACGGCCAGGTGGCGGCCATCCGCCGCGGGCTCGACGCGGCGGGCGCCCCGGACGCCGCCATCCTGGCCTACGCGGCCAAGACCGCGTCGGCGTTCTACGGCCCGTTCCGCGACGCCGCCGGTTCCAGCCCCTCGTTCGGCGATCGGCGCGGCTACCAGATGGACCCGGCCAACGGCCGGGAGTCGATGCGCGAGATGGCGATCGACCTCGACGAGGGCGCGGACATGCTGCTGGTCAAGCCGGCCCTGCCGTCGCTGGACATCCTCGCCGCAGCCCGGTCGCGGTTCGACGTCCCGATCGGCGCCTACCAGGTCAGCGGCGAGTTCGCGGCCATCGAGGCGGCCGCCGAGCGCGGCTGGCTGGACCGGCGGCGCGCCCTGACCGAGAGCGTCACCTCGATCCTGCGCGCGGGCGCCGGGTTCGTGATCACGTACGCGGCCGCCGACCTCGCGACCTGGGCGCGGGAGGCCTGAGATGACAAGCGCGACGACCGGAACCCGGCAGGCGGATCTCCGCGAGCGAGCGGCCACCCTGTTCCCGGGCGGCGTCAACAGCCCGGTGCGGGCGTTCCGCTCGGTCGGGCGTCCGCCTCTCATCCTCGATCGCGGCGAGGGACCGCGGGTGCGCGACGCCGACGGCACCTGGTACCTCGACTACATCGGCGCCTGGGGTCCCGCGATCCTGGGCCACGGCGCGCCGGCCGTCATCGAGGCCGTGCGCGAGGCCGCGCTCGCCGGGTTCGCGCTGGGTGCCACCGGCCCGGGCGAGGTCGCGCTGGGCGAGCGGATCCGGTCGGCCATGCCGTCGATGGAGCGGATGCGGTTCGTGTCGTCTGGCACCGAGGCCGTGATGAGCGCCATCCGGCTCGCCCGCGGTGCCACCGGGCGCGACCTGGTCGTCAAGTTCGCCGGCGGCTACCACGGTCACGGCGACAGCCTGCTGGTCGAGGCGGGGTCCGGGCTCGCCACGCTGTCGATGCCGGGGTCCGCTGGCGTGACCGCGGCGACGGCTGCCGGCACGGTGGTCATCCCGTACAACGACGTCGATGCCGTGGCCGGGGCGTTCCGCACCCACCCCGATCGCGTAGCCGCGATCATCGTCGAGCCCGTGGCCGCAAACGTGGGCGTCATCGCGCCGGTTGCCGGCTTCCTCGAGGCGCTGCGGGAGCTGACCGCGGCCAACGGGGCGCTGCTGATCTTCGACGAGGTGATCACCGGGTTCCGGGTTGCCCGCGGCGGCGCCCAGGCGAGATTCGGGATCAGCCCCGACCTGACAACGCTGGGCAAGATCATCGGGGGCGGGCTGCCCGTCGGTGCCTACGGCGGGCGGGCTGACCTGATGGCCCGGGTCGCGCCCGATGGTGACGTGTACCAGGCCGGGACCCTGTCCGGGCATCCCCTGGCCATGGCCGCGGGGGTCGCAACGCTGGACCAGCTGACCGAGGACCTGTACGCACGGCTCGAGCAGACCGGGGCGGCCCTCGAGTTCGGCCTGCGCGCGGCCGCCGCCGAAACGGGGCGCGAGGTCGCGATCTCCCGGGTCGGCTCGCTGCTCACGCTGTTCTTCCGGTCCGGCGTCCCGCTCAACGGCGCCCAGGCGCTGGCCGCCGACCGCGATTCGTACGCGCGGTTCTTCGGGTCGATGCTGGATGCTGGCGTGCTGCTGGCACCCTCGCCGTTCGAGGCGTGGTTCATCTCGGCCGCCCACGGCGAGCCGGAGATCGCCCAGACGCTGGCGGCCGCCCGCGGGGCGCTGGCCGCATGACGACGCCGCCGCTCGCCCAGGCGCCGTCCCCCGGCGCGCCCGCGCGCCCGGATGCCCGGTTCCTGCGCGCCGCCCGCGGCCTGCCGGTCGATGCCACGCCGGTCTGGTTCATGCGCCAGGCGGGCCGGTCGCTGCCCGAGTACCGCCGGATCCGGGAGCGCGCGACGCTGCTCGAGATCACGCGCGATGCGGCGCTGTGCGCCGAGGTGACGCTGCAGCCGGTGCACCGGCTCGGCGTCGACGCGGCGATCCTGTTCGCCGACATCACGACCCCGTTCGCGGGGCTGGGGATCGCGTTCGACATCCGCGAGGGCGTCGGCCCGGTCATCGAGCACCCCGTTCGATCGCTCGAGGATGTCATGGCACTGCGGCCGTTCGAGCCGGCCGCCGCGGTCGCCCCGCTGCTGGAGGCGGTCGGGCTGGTCAGGCGCGAGTCGCCGGTGCCGCTGATCGGGTTCGCGGGCGCGCCGTTCACCCTCGCCTGCTACCTGGTCGAGGGCGGCCCGTCGCGCGACTTCGTCCGCACCAAGCGGCTGATGCACGCCCAGCCGGAGACGTGGGCTGCGCTGCTCGACGTCCTGGTCGAGACCACGCTCCGCTACCTCCGGGCGCAGGTGGCCGCCGGCGCCGAGGCCGTCCAGGTGTTCGACTCCTGGGTCGGGTGCCTCAGCCCGCACGACTACGAGCGGCGGCTGCTGCCGTGGATGACGCGGCTGTTCGACGGCCTCGCCGGTCTCGGCGTCCCGACCATTCACTTCGGCGTGAACACGGCGGGCATCCTGCACCTCCAGGCGTCGGCCGGGGGTGACGTGATCGGGCTCGACTGGCGGATCGCCCTCGCGGAGGGCCGTTCCCGGGTCGGCGACCGCGCGGTCCAGGGCAACCTCGATCCTGTGCTCCTGCTCGGTCCGTGGGACGCCATCGAGGAGGGCGCCCGGTGGGTCCTCGATCAGAACGGCGGCCGCCCGGGCCACGTGTTCAACCTCGGGCACGGCGTGCTTCCGGCCACCGATCCTGACCACCTCGCCCGCCTCGTCGACCTCGTTCACGCTCATGGAGCCTCGTCCCGATGACCCGCAATGGCGTCCTGCTCATGGCCTATGGCAGCCCGGACCGGCTGGACCAGATCGGTGCCTACTACACGGACATCCGGCGTGGCAGCCCGCCGCCGGACCACCTGCTCCAGGAGCTGGTCGGCCGGTACCGGGCGATCGGCGGCGGATCGCCCCTGTCGCGGATCGTCGAGGCGCAACGCGCGGCGGTCCAGGCCGAGCTTGCCTCGCGGGGGGTCCCGCTGTCGGTGTATGCCGGGATGCGCCACATCGACCCGCGGATCGGCGACGTCGTCAGGGGGATGGCCGCTGACGGGATCGGCCGGTTCGTCGCCATCGCCCTCGCGCCGCAGGCGTCGTCGAACGCCGCGGGCTACCGGCGCGCGGTCAACGAGGCGCTGGCATCGCTCGGCGCCGAGGCGCCGTCGGTCGAGCACGTCATCTCGTGGCACGACCAGCCGCGGTTCATCGAGGCGCTCGCCCAGACCACCCGGGAGGCGCTCGACCGGTTCCCCGATCGGTCGCGGGTCCGGGTCATGTTCACGGCCCACAGCCTGCCGGCACGGGTGCTGGCCGCGGGCGACCCGTACCCCGAGGAGCTGGCCACGACGGCGCGGCTGGTCGCCGAGGCGCTGGGCCTGGACCGCTACGAGTTCTCGTTCCAGAGCGCCGGGCGCACCGGCGAGCCGTGGCTCGGCCCGGACATCCTCGAGGAGATCCGGCGCCTGGCCGCCGAAGGGGTGACCGAGCTGCTTGTCCGCCCGGTCGGGTTCGTGGCCGACCACCTCGAGGTGCTCTACGACATCGACATCGAGGCCCAGGCCGTCGCCCTCGAGGCCGGCGTCCACCTCGAGCGCGCCCGTTCCATGAACACCGACCCGACGTTCATCGCCGGCCTGGCCGACATCGCGGCCGCGGCGCTTGGCCCCGTGGCGGTCGCCTCGGCGGCCGGAGGAGACCCGACATGACGACCCTGACCCCCCAGCATCCGGGGGCGCACCCGGGCGGGCACCCCGGGGGCCACCCTGGCGGCATCACCGGCGTGGGCGCCGTGCGGGCCGAGGGCTACGTCTACGACCGCGCGCCGATGCTCGTGTACTGGGAGACCACGCTCGCCTGCGGGCTCGCCTGCCGCCACTGCCGCGCCTCGGCGATCTCCGAGCGCAACCCGCTCGAGCTGACGACGGACGAGGGCTACCGGCTGCTGGACGAGATCGTGCGCTTCGGCCGGCCGTTCCCCCACGTCGTGTTCACGGGTGGCGACCCCCTCAACCGGCCCGATCTGCACGACCTCGTGCGCGGCGCCACCGCCCGCGGCATCGGCTGCTCGCTGGCGCCGGCCGCCACCAGCCTGCTCACCCCCGAGGTCCTGTGCTCGCTGCACGAGGCCGGGATCCAGAACATCTCGCTCAGCCTCGACGGCTCCGACGCCGCGCGCCACGACGGGTTCCGGGGTGTCCCGGGAACGTTCGAGACGACCCTCCAGGCGGCCCGCTGGGCCCGGGCCGCCGGGCTCCCGATCCAGGTCAACACGCTCGTCACCGACGAGACGCTGGCCGACCTGCCTGCCGTCTACGAGCTGCTCAAGGGCATGGACATCATGCGCTGGGCGCTGTTCATGCTGATCTCGGTGGGGCGGGGAACCGCGCTCCGGGAGGTCAGCGCGGGCGAGTCCGAGAAGCTCCACCAGTGGCTGTGGGGGCTGTCGAAGGTGGCGCCGTTCCAGGTCAAGACGACCGAGGCGACCCACTACCGGCGGCTCGCGATCCGCGAGATGGAGGCGGCCGGCATGGATCCCCACGCGATCGCGGCGACGCCTGTCGGCCGGGGATTCGGGATCCGCGACGGCAACGGGATCGTGTTCGTGAGCCACGAGGGGACCGTCCACCCGTCCGGCTTCCTGCCGATCCCGCTGGGCAACGTCCGGACCGAGAGCATCGTGGATCTCTACCGGGCCCACCCCGTGATGCGCGGCCTGCGGAACCCGGAGAGCTTCAAGGGTCGCTGCGGCCGGTGCGAGTTCGCCCGCGTCTGCGGCGGCTCCCGGGCACGCGCGTTCGCGTGGACGGGCGATGCCCTCGAGGCCGACCCGCTCTGCCCCTACGTCCCGACCGGCTCCGTCCCCGCCTACGGGATGCCCGTGGCCGCGGCGGCAGCCCCCACGCCCGGCTGAACCCGAGCCGTCGTGTCCGTCCTCGTCGTCGGTGGCGGCATCACCGGGCTCACCGCGGCGCGGGCGCTCGCCCGCAGCGGCGTGCCGGTGACGCTCGTCGAGGCCGGCGAGCGCCTGGGCGGCAAGGTCTCGACCGAGCGCATCGAGGACCTGGTCATCGAACGCGGCCCGGATTCGTTCCTGGCCACGCGACCGGCGGCCGTCATGCTGGCGAGGGAGCTCGGGCTGGGCGACGAGCTGACTGGGACGCAAGATCCCCGCGCCGTCTACATCCGCCATCGGGGCGACCTGGTGCCGATGCCCGAGGGCCTCGGGCTCGTCCTGCCGACGCGGGTGGTGCCCTTCGTCCGGACGCGCCTGTTCTCGGTGCCCGAGAAGGTCCGGATGGCGAAGGACGTCCTCTGGCCGCGGCTGCTGGACGGCGAGGACGTCGCCGTGGGCACGTTCCTCCGCAGGCGGCTGGGCGACCCCCTGGTGGAGCGCCTGGCCGGGCCGCTGGTGGGTGGGGTGTACGGCACGCCGATCGACGAGCTGTCGCTGGACGCGGTGGTCCCGCAGCTCCGGACAGCCGAGCGCGACCATCGAAGCCTGCTGTTCGCAGGCCTGGCCGATGGGCGTGCCATGCGCCGGGCAGCCGCCGCGCGTGCCACCGCGACCAGGTCGGCTGCCGAGGCCAGGTCGGCTGCCGCGGCCAGGTCGGCCGGGACGATGCCCGGTCCGAAGCCCCTGGGCGTGTTCGTGTCGCTCCGGGGCGGCATGGACGTCCTCACCGACACGCTCGCCGCCTCGCTGGACGGCGCGGGCGTCGATGTGCGCACGGGTGTCGCCGTCCGGTCCCTGTCCCGTGCCGGTGCCCTCGTCGACGCCAGGTTCGGCGACGGGAGCGGGCGACGGTACGACGCCGTGGTGCTGGCGGTGCCGGCACCGGTCGCCGCGGCGGCGCTCGATGACGAGCTGCCGGCCGCGTCGCGGGCTCTGCTGGGGATCCCGCACGGGACCAGCATCCTGGTCACGCTGGCGTATGACCGTGCCGACGTGGGCCGGGAGATGGTCGGCCACGGCTACCTCGTCCCGGCGTCCGAGGGCGGGGCGATCGCCGCCTGCACGTGGTCGTCCCAGAAATGGCCCGGCCGGGCGCCGGCGGATACAGTGCTGCTCCGGATGTTCGTCCGCGACGATGGTGCCTGGGTGTCCCTCCGCGACGATGACCTGGTGGCCGCGGCCCGCGCCGACGCCGAGCGCACGCTCCGGATCGCGCGCCCGCCGCGACTCGTACGGGTGGCCCGGCACGAGGCGGCGATGCCGCGCTACACGGTCGGTCACCTGCGGCGCGTGGCCGCCATCGAGTCGGCGGTCGCCGCGTGGCCGGCCGTCGTCACCACCGGGGCGTCGTACCGGGGCGTCGGCCTGCCTGACTGCGTGACCCAGGGGCTCAAGGCCGCCGCGACGGTCCGCGAACGCCTGTCGGCTCCGGATGGAGTTTCGACCGCACCCGCCCCGCAGCCCGTGGCCTCGATCGCGGTCGCCTGACCCGGCGGTCCACGCCCGCTACCCCAGCGCCGCGCGCAGCTCCGGGAGCCGGTCCATGGTCTCGACGTCGAACGGGGTGCGGAAGATGAGCACCGGGTGGTCGAACCCGACCGCCCGATATCGGTCGAGCGCGCCGGCGACCTCCGCCAGCGTCCCCCCGACGTCCAGGGCACCCTCGCCCTCCTGGGGCATGTGCGCGTCGCGCCAGCCGGCCCAGGCGCGCGCCGCGGCCTCGCGGTCCTCCCGGATGATCACGTTGAGGTTGACCGTCCGCTCGATCGTGCTCGGATCGCGGCCCACCGCCTCGCACGCCCGTCGCAGCACGGCGTCGGCGGCCGCGACCTGCTCCGGCGTGCCGTACATGTTCCACAGGTCGGCGTGGCGGGCGACCAGCGGCAGCGTCTTGCGCGGCCCCGAGCCGCCGATCAGGATCGGCAGCCGCGGCTGGACCGGGCGCGGGGCGCAGACTGCCTCGTGGAACCGGTAGAACCGCCCATCGTGCGTGACCTGCTCGCCGTCGAGCAGGCGCCGGATCAGCGAGACCGATTCCTCCAGCCGATCGAGGCGCTCGCCGAACCCGGCGCCGAAGTCGAACCCGAATGCCTCGTGCTCGCGCTCGTACCACCCGCTGCCGAGACCCAGGATCGCGCGACCCTGCGAGACGTGGTCGAGGGTCGTCGCCAGCTTCGCGGTCATGCCCGGGTTGCGCAGCGTGTTGGCCGCGACCATCAGCCCCAGTCGTGGGCGGGTCGTGACGGCGGCGACGGCGGCCAGCGTGGACCAGGCCTCGAGCTTGGGATCCCGCCAGTCACCCTCGTCGGTCAGCAGGTGGTCGTCGATCCACAGGTCGTCGAACCCGGCGGCCTCCGCCCGCCGGACCCCGTCACGCAGCTCGGGCCAGCCCATCCGCTGGGTCCAGAACGCCGCCCCGAACCGCATCGCCAACGAACGCCTCCTGGCCCGTATCGTAGGGAGGTGGCCGCCGCTCCCGTCGCCGCCGACGCCGTCCCGCCCGCGCTGCGCAACGCCGTGCTTGCCTGGTACGAGGCCGGGGGACGCTCGCTCGCGTTTCGCGTGACGCGAGACCCGTACGCGGTCCTGGTCTCGGAGCTGATGGCGCAGCAGACGCAGGCGGCGCGGGCGGCCGAAGCCTGGACGGCGTGGATGGCCCGGTTCCCGACGGTCGAAGCGCTGGCTGCGGCTCCGACCTCCGAGGTGCTCCGGTCGTGGGCAGGCCTCGGCTACAACCGGCGCGCGATCAGCCTGCAGCGGGCAGCGAGGGCGATCGTCGACGAGCATGCGGGCCGCGTTCCCGAAAGGGTCGAGGCGCTGGTGGCGCTGCCGGGCGTGGGCCCGTACACGGCACGCGCCGTCCTGGCCATCGCGTTCGGGCTCCCGGTCGGTCCGGTCGACACCAACGTCCGTCGGGTCCTGGGCCGGATCGTCGCGGGCGATCCGGCGGCGATCCCGCCCGCGGCCCTGCAATCGCTCGCCGATGCCGTCGTGCCGGTGGGTCGGGCAGGGGACTGGACCCACGCGCTGATGGACCTCGGTGCCGGACCGTGCCGACCGCGGCGTCCCCGGTGCGATGGGTGTCCCGCTGCCCCGTGGTGCCGGTATCTCGCAGGCGTCGCTGGCTCAGAGGCGGTCGATCCGCCGTCGAGCCCTCCGCGCCGCGGGCGGGCGCTGCCGTTCCCGTCGACCACGCGCTGGCTGCGCGGTCGCATCCTCGCCCGGGCTCGCGACATGCCGGATGGCGACTGGGCCGCCTACGGCGAGCCGATCGGCGTCCACGACCGGGCGGCCGTCCGCGATGCGCTGGCCGCTCTCGTCTCGGACGGCCTGCTCGAGCATCGCGATGTGGCAGGCGTCCCGGAGGGCCGCCTGCCGAGGTAGGGGGCCGGGCGACCCGCGGCGCCCAGACGGTCGAGCCGCGTCGCCCGGGTCTGGTCGTCGCCGGGCGCCTCGCCCGGGTGGGCGTCGCCGACAGGCGGTCGCCAGGTGCTCTCCGTGCAGTCGACAGGCGCTCTACTGTCATTCACGCCCCAGGCGAGTGCAATCCAGCGGGATCCGCCCCACTGGCGGCCGAATCGGCGCCACCCACGCCTGGGGCGCGTAGGTGGCGACAGTCGGGCTCGTCAGGCCGGACAACACTCGTACCAGGCGTAGCTGACGAGGATCCTGGCGGCCGGCACTTCTCGCGCGGCCCCGGGCTCCTCACGTGGCTCGCGACGCCGGGCCGTGGGCCGATGGGCCGATGGGCTTATGGGCGGATGGGCAGTGGGCCGTGGGCCGGTGGGCCGGTGGGCCGGTGGGGCCGTGGCCGGTGGGCCGCAGGCCAAGGCACGTTGCTGTCCTCCGGAACGCCGCGATGAACCCCCGCGATGAACCCCCTTGACAGGCCTCGACGGCCGAGGGATCATCCGCATCTGTTCGGTCGGTCGATCGACCGAATGGGCAAACCAAGACCGCGCGAACGCCGGCGTCCCGACCGAGGTCCGCGCACCAGCTGCGGAGGCGTCCCATGGCCTACGAGATCGAAGGCAGGCTGCTCGAGGTGTGCACCTGCGAGGTGATCTGCCCCTGCTGGGTCGGGCGGGATCCGGACGGCGGCACGTGCGATTCGGCGCTCGCCTGGGGGATCGACAAGGGGACCATCGACGGGACAGACGTGTCCGGCCTGACGCTCGCGCTGTCGGTCCACATCCCGGGCAACGTCCTGACCCCCAAGTCGTGGAAGGCCGCGGTGCTGGTCGACGAACGGGCGACCGACGAGCAGCAGGCGGCGCTGCTCAAGGTGTTCACGGGCCAGGCCGGCGGCCCGATCGCCGACCTCGCCGGCGCTCATCGGCGAGGTGGTCGCGGTCGAGCGGGCGCCGATCACGTTCACGGTCCAGGGTGGCAAGGGTCACCTGCGGATCGGCGAGCGTCGCGGAGGCCGAGCTCGAGCCGCTCGTAGGGCGCGACCGGGCAAGCCGACCGTGCTCCAGGAAACGGTGTTCAGCACGATCCCCGGGTCGCCGGCCTACGTGTCGAGAGGCATCCAGTTCACCCGCGATGGCTCGCGGCACGGCCTGCCCGACGTGACGGACCTGCGCGACCACAACGCGATCCAGGGCCATTTCCGGTTCGCGGCCTGACGGAGCCAGCGACATGACGGCGTCCCTCCGTCTGCCGCCGCTCCCGTGGAGCGGGGTGCGGCGTCCTTCGCGCCCCGCGACGCGCGGCGGCCGGCTCCTGCTGGCGCTGCTCGCCGGCGTGATCGTGACCTCCTGGGCTGCCCTGTGGGCCTGGAGCGCGTCGCCGGTGGCCCGCTACCTCGACCACCGCAACCTCGAGGACGACGGCCTCACGGGCCTGACCGTGGGCCTGTTCGTCCTGGGCTGGCTGCTGATGACGATCGCGATGATGCTGCCGACCAGCCTGCCGCTGGTGGCCATGTTCCGGGCGATCGTCGGCCGCCGGGAACATCCCGGCCGCCTCACGGGGCTGCTGGTCGGCGCCTACGTTGCCGGCTGGACCGCCGTCGGGTTCGGGCTGTTCGTCATGGACGCCGGGATCCACGCGCTGGTCGACGCCGTGCCATGGCTGACCGACCACCCCAACGAGGTCGTCGCGGTCACGCTGCTCGCGGCCGGGGCCTACCAGTTCTCGCCGCTCAAGTACCGCTGCCTCGACGCGTGTCGCTCGCCGCTGCTGTTCGTCATGAGCCACTGGCGGGGCGTGCACCCGGCGCGCGAGGCCGTCGACATCGGGCTCCGCCACGCGGCCTACTGCGTCGGGTGCTGCTGGTCGCTGATGCTCGTCCTGTTCGCGCTGGGGATGGGCAACCTCGCCTGGATGCTGGGCGTGGGCGTGCTGATGGCGATCGAGAAGAACGTGCCCGGCGGGCGCCGGCTGGGCAGGCCGCTGGGCGTGGTGCTGCTGCTGGCCGGTGGCACCATCCTGTCGAGCTGACGGCCGGGGGACCGAGTGGCCACGGGTATCCTGCGAGGGTGAGTCGGGCATGGCGCGCATCGCGTGGATCGGGCGGCGCCGTGTCGGAGCGCTCCGCCGGTGAGCCGGGCTCGCCCGGCGAGGACGCGACGGACCCAGCCCCGGCCAGGCCGCGGGATGCCCCCTCGGCCATCCTGGCGGCGGCCCGTGCCTGCCTGCTCGAGGACGGCTATGCCCGCCTGTCCACCCGCCGCGTCGCCGAGGCGGCCGGCGTGCCGCTCAGCCAGATCCACTACCACTTCGGCTCGAAGCAGCAGCTCGTGCTCCGGATCCTGGCGGCCGAGAACGAGCGGCTGCTCGAGCGCCAGCGAACCATGTACGCGGGCCCGCAGCCGCTGTGGCGCCAGTGGGAGCAGGCGTGCGACTACCTCGATGACGACCTGCGCTCGGGCTACGTCAGGGTGCTCCAGGAGATGATCGCGGCGGGCTGGTCCGACCCGGCGGTCGCGGGCGCCGTCCGCGAGCTGCTCGCCGGATGGTTCGGCCTGCTGGCCGACGTCGCGCGGCGCGTCGGGACCCGTCGCGGCAGCCTCGGGCCGTTCTCGGCCGAGGAGGTCGGCGCGCTCATGGGCCTGCCGTTCATCGGGATCGAGCCGATGCTGCTGCTGGGCGTCGACGAGCAGCAGCTGCCCAGCCGCAGCGCCCTGCGCAAGGTCGGGGCGCTGATCCGGGCGTTCGAGGTCGACGGCGACGCGCTCGACGGCGACGCGCTCGACGGCGGCGCGATCGAGGTCGGCCCCATCGACGGCGGCGGGTGACACGGGGAGGAGAATCGACCGACGATGGCCATTGCGTCCCCACCCATCGCCCTTCATCGGTCGCGGGCCCGGCAGCCCGACGAGAGCGGGTTCGTCGATCGCGACGGCGTCCGGATCGCGTGGGATCGCTACGGCGACCCGGCGCCCGGACCCGGTACGGACCCCACAATCCTGCTCCTGCCCACGTGGTCGATCGTCCACTCGCGGGTGTGGAAGGCCCAGATCCCGTTCCTTGCCCGCGACCATCGCGTGGTCACCTTCGATGGGCGCGGCAACGGGCGCTCCGATCGGCCCGCCAGCGTCGCCGCCTACGCCGCGGAGGCGTTCGCGGACGACGCCCTCGCGGTGCTGGATGCGACGCACACCCGCGACGTCGTGCTGGTCTCGCTGTCGATGGGCGCGCTGTGGGCCCTCGCGCTCGCGGCTCGCCACCCGGAGCTGGTCGCGGGGGCCGTGTTCATCGGGCCCGCGCTGTCGCTGGCGCCGCCTGACCCCGCCCGGGCCGCGTCCGCGGCATCGTTCGACGACGAGCTCGAGCGCTACGAGGGCTGGGACAAGTACAACCGCCACTACTGGCGCCGCGACTACCCGGGCTTCCTCGAGTTCTTCTTCGCCCGGTGCCTGCCCGAGCCGCATTCCACCAAGCCGATCGAGGATTGCGTGGGCTGGGCCCTCGAGACCGATGCGGAGACGCTGCTGCTCACCGAGGATGCGCCCGGGCTCGGGGGCCGCGACGCGCTGATCGACCTCGCCCGCGCGATTCGGTGCCCGGTCCTGGTGCTCCACGGCTCGGACGACGACATCGTGCGCCACGAGCATGGCGCGGCGCTGGCCGAGCTGGCCGGCGGGCAGCTGGTGACGTTCGAGGGCAGCGGGCACCTCGTCCAGGCCAGGGAGCCGGTGCGCACAAACCTCGCGATCCGCGCCTTCGTCGACGCCGTCCGCGGACGTCAGGCGTGAGCAGGGAGGAGGATTCCATGGCCACCGTCGATCGTCGTGCGGTGCCGCGGCCGTCCGACGGGACCCGCGCCATCGATCCCATCCGGACGGGCGTCGCCGTGCGGCCCGACGGCACGCGGATCGCGTGGGAGGTCTTTGGCTCCGGCGATCCGACGGTCGTGCTGCTCCCCTCGTCGCCCATCATCCACTCCCGACAATGGAAAGGGCAGCTCCACTACCTGGCCCGGCATCACCGCGTGGTCACGTTCGACGGACGAGGGAACGGTCGCTCGGACCGGCCCGCCGATCCCGCGGCGTACGAGGACCGGTCGTACATGGGCGACATCGAGGCCGTGATGGATGGCACCGACACGCCGGCGGCGGTCCTCGTTGGCCTGTGCAGCGACGGCGTGTGGCGGGCCATCCGGCTGGCGGCGGAACAGCGCGAGCGCGTTCTCGGCATCATCGCCTTCGGCGTCGGCGTGCCGCGCCTCTCCCCGCCGCACCCCTTCCGGCTCGAGTGCTCGTTCGAGGATGAGCTACCGGCCTACGAGGGCTGGGCGCTGGTCAACCGTCACGCCTGGGCGCAAGGGCAGTATCCGCGGTTCGCCCAGTTCTTCTTCGAGGCGATCACGACCGAGCCCCATTCGACCAAGGCGATCGAGGATGCGGTGGGCTGGGCGCTGGAGGGCTCGGTGGACGCGATGCTCGCCGACGCGGGGGCCCCGTTCGAGATGGACAGGGACGCGATCGAGGCGACATGCCGCCAGGTCCGCTGCCCCATGCTCATCGTCCACGGCATCGAGGATCACTGCCAGCCGTACGCGCGCGCGGAGCGGCTGGCCGAGCTGACCGGCGCCCGCCTCGTGCTCGTGAACGGCGCGGACCACATGATCCCCGGCCGCCACCCGGTGCTCGCAAACCTGCTGATTCGGGAGTTCGTCGCAGCGCTGCGTGGAGGCATCCAATGACCGCCGCCTGGGACCTGTCGTCGCTCCCCGCCCGCCCGGCGACCCGGACGTGGACGCGGGCGCTGTCCCGCCGCCGGCGGGCGCTCTACCTCTCGTCGCCCATTGGCCTGGGCCACGCCCAGCGGGACATCGCGATCGCGGACGAGCTGCGGACGCTCCATCCGGACCTCGAGATCGACTGGCTGGCGCAGCATCCGGTCACGACGGTGCTCGAGGCCCGGGGTGAGCGGATCCATCCCCTCAGCCGGGATCTCGCCAGCGAGTCCGCGCACTTCGTCGCGGAGTCTGCCGAGCACGATCTCAACGCCTTCCAGGCGATCCGCCGGATGGACGAGATCCTGGTCGCCAACTTCATGGTGTTCCATGACGCGGTCGCCGGCGACGAGTACGACCTGGTGATCGGTGACGAGTCGTGGGACGTGGACCACTTCCTGCACGAGAACCCGGAGCTCAAGCGCACGGCGTTCGCGTGGATGACCGACTTCGTCGGCTGGCTGCCGATGCCCGACGGCGGCGAGCGCGAGGCGTTCCTGACCGCGGACTACAACGCCGAGATGATCGAGCACGTGGAGCGCTTCCCGCGGATCCGCGATCGGGCGATCTTCGTGGGCGATCCCGACGACATCGTGCCCGACACGTTCGGGCCCGGGCTGCCCGGCATCCGCGACTGGACCGAGCGCCACTACGAGTTCAGCGGGTATGTGACCGGGTTCGATCCCGCGCCCCTGATCGAACGACGCGAGGAGATCCGGCGCGAGCTCGGCTACCACCCCGACGAGCGGGTGGCGATCGTGACCGTGGGTGGCTCGGGCGTGGGCGAGGCCCTGCTGCGGCGGGTGGTGGCGGCGTTCCCCGAGGCCAGGCGCCGGATCCCCGGCCTGCGCATGGTCGCGGTGACCGGGCCCCGCATCGAGCCCGGGTCGCTCGGCGCGCCGGCGGGCGTCGAGGTGCGCGGCTACGTGCCGGAGCTGTACCGACATCTCGCGGTGTGCGACCTCGCGGTCGTGCAGGGGGGCCTCACGACGACGATGGAGCTGGCCGCCGCTCGCGTGCCGTTCCTGTACTTCCCGCTGCGCAACCACTTCGAGCAGCGGCGCCACGTGCGCCACCGGCTGGAGCGGTATGGCGCGGGGCGCGCGATGGAGTACGGCGCGAGCGCACCCGCGGACATCGCGACGGCCATGGCAGAGGAGATCGATCGCCCGGCTCGGGCCCGGCCGGTCACCGCCGGCGGCGCCCGGCACGCGGCCGAGCTGATCGCCGCCGTCATCTGAAGCGCGCGTTCGCGTCCTGGGCGGCCGAACATCGCGACGGGAGGCTTGACGCGTGCGGGATCCTCGGGCCATGACCTCGACGGCGTCCCCCGCCCCGGCCGGCGGCCATTCGGCCGACCCGACCGACGGTCCCCTGACCTTCGACGAGCTGGAGCTTGCGTTCCGCAACCGTGGCATGCCGTTGGAGGCCATGCGCCACGACGTCACGCCGACCGGGCTCCACTACCTCGTCATCCACTGGGACATCCCGGCGGCCGATGACGCCTCGTGGACGGTCGCGGTGGAGGGTGCCGTCCGGCGTCGCCTGCGGCTGGCGATGAACGACCTGCGGTCACGGCCCCGGGTCACGCTCCCGGTGACCATGGAATGCGCGGGCAACGGCCGGGCGCGGCTGACCCCGCGGCCCCAGAGCGTCCCCTGGCTGACCGAGGCGATCGGAACCGCGGAGTGGAGTGGCACCCCGCTGTGGCCGATCCTCGAGGAGGCAGGCCTGGCCGAGGATGCGGTCGAGGTCGTGTTCCACGGCGCCGATCGCGGGATCCAGGGCGACGTCGAGCAGGCCTACGGGCGATCGCTCGCCATCGACGAGGTCCGACGTCCCGAGGTCATGCTCGCGTACGAGATGAACGGTCGGCCGCTGGAGCCCCAGCACGGGTTCCCGGTCCGCCTGCTCGTGCCGGGCTGGTACGGCATGACCAGCGTCAAGTGGCTGACCGCGATCGAGGCCGTCACCGAGCCCTTCGCGGGCTTCCAGCAGGCCGAGGCGTACCGCTACCAGCGCGACGCCGATGACCCCGGCGAGCCCGTCGCGCGCCAGCGGGTGCGGGGGCTCCTGGTCCCGCCCGGCATCCCCGACTTCTTCACCCGCCATCGATATCTCGACGCGGGACGGGTCCGGCTGGAGGGGCGCGCCTGGTCCGGGGTGGCGCCCGTGACCCGGGTCGAGGTCGGGGTGGATGGCGCCTGGTCGGACGCCGAGCTCGCGCCGGTGCAGGGCGACTTCGCCTGGCGCCGCTGGTCGTTCGACTGGACGGCAACGACCGGGGAGCACGAGCTGGCATGCCGGGCCACCGATGCGGCCGGCAACGTCCAGCCGCTGGACCAGCCCTGGAACCACCAGGGGATGGGCGTCAACCACGTCCAGCGGGTCGCCGTCACGGTGCGCTGACGGTCGTCGCTGCCTGGACCCTGGCCGCCGTTGCTCGCCAGGCCTCGGCGCAGTCGCTCGCTAGGCCTGGCCGCCGGACTCGTCGGCCGGGCGCTGGTCGGCCGGTCGGCGGTCGCGAACGGGTCGCGGCACGTTGCTGGCGATGGCGCCCGCGACCATGCCCACCAGCAGCAGCGCGATGACCACGCTCGGCGGCGGGGCGAACCCGATCACGCCGTCGACGCTCACCAGGCCCCGCCCCGCGAGCCCCAGCGCCACGACGCCCCCCGCCAGCACGAGTGGGTACTCGATGCCCCGGTCGGCGTTCCAGAAGCCGTTCGGCCAGTGGATCGCGAGCACGATCACCAGGCTCTGGGCGACCAGCAGCGCCGCGGCGAGCGGCGTGAGCAGCCCGATCGCGAGCGCCAGGCCGCCGACTAGCTCGGCCGTGATCGACGCGGTCGCGAACAGCCCCGGCGGGCGGAACCCCATCGCCGCCACCTGGCCCTGCCATCCCTGCATCCCCGGTCCGCCCCACCAGCCGTACGCATTCCGGCAGCCATGCGCCGCAAACGTCAGCCCGACGATGAGCCCGAACAGGAGGAGCGCGCCATCGACCATCGACCGGTGCCCGTTACGGGAGGAACCCGTCGAGCGGGCCGATGCCCGTCGACCCGGCCGGCCCGCCCCACGGTCGCGCGGCCTTCGGCCGCAGCGACGGGCGGCAGTCGTCGCAACCCACCGTGGGGAACGCATCGCCGACATGGCCGAGGTGCCGGCCCGACGGCTCGACCACCCAGTCGCCGCTCATGATGCGTCCGGCGAGGCTCGACCAGCCCATGACGCAGATCCGGCACACGCTGGGGCCATCGCCCACGATCAGCCGGCGGTCACCACCGCAGCACCGGCAGGCAAGGCCCCCGGCATCCGATCCAGCTGTCCCGTCGCCCATGTGGCTCGTCCCTGGCTGTCCGCGGCTCCGCGCCGCTCACGATGGAGCATTGGCCTGCTGCCGTTGCCGGCGGACGCGAGATCATCCGGCAGACGTTGCAGCGACAGGACGGCTCGCCTGCCACCCGATCCCGGACGTTGGGGTGGATCGGTCCTGTCCCGTGGCGGCCGCGGCCCGGTACCCTGTAGCCGATGCCCACCGGAACGACGCCGCTGCCCGCGGACGACCCCGAGCTCGCAGCGCTCTCGCTCGACGAGCTCGCCCAGCGCTGGGCCGGGGCTGCCGCGCGGAGCGCGATCTCGGCCGAGGCGATGACCGGCACCGACCGCAAGGCCCAGGCCGGGGGCGTCCCGGGCCAGGTGCTCATGGAGCACGCGGGGACCGCCGTCGCCGCGGCGGCCAGGGCGCTGGCCGTCCGCAACGGTCGCGAGGAACGGCAGGTGCTGGTCCTGGCGGGGCCGGGCAACAACGGCGGTGACGGGTTCGTCGCGGCCCGGCACCTCGCAGGGTGGGGGATGACGGTGATTGCCGCGCTGGTCGCGACCGACGAGCGGCCCGGCACGCCCGATGCCGCCCGGAACTGGGATCGCCTCGACGGGTTGCGCGGCGTGATCCGGGTCCACGCCCCGGCCGCCCGCGACCTGGCCATCCTCGGCCAGGGGATCGACCGGGCGGGGGTCATCGTCGACGCCCTGCTGGGCACGGGCGTGCGGGGGCAGCTCCGGGAGCCCGTCAGATCGGCGGTCGAGGTCATCCGACGTGCGCGCGAGGCCGGCGTCCCGGTGCTCGCCGTCGACACGCCGACCGCGGTCGACCTCACCTCGGGCGACGCGTCCGACCCGGTCGTCCGGGCCGACCTCACTGTCACCTTCCATCGGCCCAAGACCGGGCTCCAGACCCGACGCGGACGCGCCCTTGCCGGAAGGATCCTGGTCGCGCCGATCGGCATCCCGGCCGAGGTGGACCGTGGCTGACGTCCGCCAGCCGGGCATCCGGGAGGTCGTGCTGGTCGCCGCCGTCGTCGTCGTGCTGGTCCTCGCGGCGGCGGCGCTCACCGCGGTCCTGCCCGCCCAGGGCCAGGCGATCGTGTTCCATACGCCGCTGCTGATCCTGGTCCTCGTGCTGGGCACGGCATACGTCCTGTGGCGCATCCTGCGCACGCCCCCGATCTGAGGTCCAGGTGACCGACCAGCCGCTCGTCTCGCCGGCGTCCACGCCACCGCCCGCGTCGCCCGCGTCGCCCGCGTCCATGCCGCCGCTCGCCCGTCGCGGTCACGACCTCGAGCGCCTGGCGAACGAGCCGTGGGACCTGCTGATCGTCGGGGGCGGGATCGTGGGCGCGGGCGCCCTGCTCGACGCCGCGAGCCGCGGGCTGCGTGTGGCGCTGGTCGAGCGCGATGACATCGCGGTGGGCACGTCGTCGCGCTCGTCGCGCCTCATCCACGGTGGTCTCCGCTATCTCGAGCAGTTCCAGTTCGGGATCGTGCGCGAGTCGCTGGCCGAGCGCGCCCGGCTGCTGCGCAATGCGCCCCACCTTGTCCGGCTCGAGGACTTCCTGTTCCCGCTGTACGGCTCGCCGGCCGTCGTCCGCGCGTTCTACGGCGCCGGGATGACGATGTACGACCTGCTCGGCTCCGCCCGGACCGGCGGCTTCCACCGGCACGTGTCGAGGCGCACGGCGCTGGACTGGGCGCCGCACCTGCGCCCCGAGGGCCTGCGCGGGGCGATCGTGTACCACGACGCGATGGAGGACGACGCCCGGCTCACCCTGGCCATCGTGCGTACCGCCCAGCGGATGGGTGCGCTGGCGGTCACCCGGGTCACCGCCACCGGTGCGATCCACGAGGGCGACGCGATCGCCGGCGCAACGCTGGTGGACGGGCTGACCGGCGCCGCGCTCGACGCCCGGGCGACCCGCGTGCTCGACGCGACCGGGGTCTGGAACGCCCAGCCGGACCGGCCGTTCGGCGCCGCTTCGTTCTCGGTGCTCCCGTCGCGCGGCAGCCACATCGTGATCGCCCGCGAGCGGATCCCGGCCCGGGGCGGCATGACCCTCCGCATCCCCGGCCGCGTCGCGTTCCTCGTCCCGTGGCCACGCCACTGGATCGTGGGCACCACCGACAAGCCGTACCACGAGCAGGTCGACCGGCCCTCGGCGAGCTCCGCGGAGGTGGACGAGATCCTCGGCACGCTCAACGGGGCGATGGACCTCGAGCTGTCCCGTGACGACATCGTGGGCACGTTCGCGGGGCTGCGACCGCTGATCGCCCCCTCCGAGGCGAGCTCCACGGTCAAGGTCTCGCGCGGCCACAAGATCAGCGTCGAGGCCGGCGGGCTGGTTCGCGTCAGCGGCGGGAAGTACACGACCTACCGCGCCATGGCCGCACGGGCTGTCGACGCGGCGCTGGGCGACACGGCAGCCTCGCTCCACAGCGCGACCGCGGACCTGCCGATCATCGGCGCCGCCTCGCGCGCCGACCTCGACCGCCTGGCGGCACGGCTCGCGGCCGCGAACGGCCTCGACGCAGGCCAGGCGCGCAGCCTCGTGGACCGCCACGGCACCGAGGCGGAGGCCGTGCTCGCCCTGGGCCGGGAGCGGGCGCTGGATGGACCGCTCGTGGACGGCTTCCCGTTCCTCGAGGCGGAGGTGGCCTGGGCCGTCGAGCGAGAGCTGGCGATGTCGCTCGACGACGTGCTGGCGCGCCGGATGCGGCTGGCAGTCGAGCTCGCCGACCGGGGCGCCGCGATCGCCCCCCGCGTGGCCGAGCTGATGGCCGCCTGCCTGGGCTGGGACGAGGCCCGTCGGGCCGCCGAGGTCGCCCGCTATCTGGAGACCGCCCACCGCGAGTACGACGTGCCGCCGGCCGCCTGACGGAGTCGCCGGCCAGCCACGGAGGAAGCCTCGATGCCCGACGAACCGGTCGTCCTCGCCCTCGACCAGGGCACCACCTCGTCGCGCGCGATCGCGTTCGATCGCCGCGGGACCCCGGTCGCCGCTGCCCAGCGCGAGTTCCCCCAGGGCTTCCCGTCGCCCGGCCACGTCACCCACGATCCGGAGGACATCTGGTCCAGCCAGCTCCGGGTGGCGCGCGAGGTGATCGACGCCGTGGGCGGCGCCGCCAACGTGACCGCGATCGGGATCACCAACCAGCGCGAGACAACGCTCGTCTGGGACCGGGCGTCGGGTCGCCCGGTCGCGCCGGCGATCGTGTGGCAGAGCCGGATCACCGCGCCCTTCTGCGACCAGCTGCGCGCGGCCGGTCACGAGCCGTTCGTCCGCGAGCGCACCGGGCTGCCGCTCGACGCCTACTTCTCGGGACCCAAGATCCGGCACATCCTGCGCGAGGGGGAGCTGGGCGGGCGGGCGGGACGGGGCGAGCTCGCGTTCGGGACCGTCGATGCGTGGCTCACCTGGCGGCTGACCGGTGGCCGGGTCCATGCCACCGACGTCTCCAACGCGTCGCGGACGCTGCTGCTCGACATCCGCACCCTGGACTGGGACGACGACCTGGTGCGCCTCATGGAGGTCCCGCGCCCGATGCTGCCGGAGGTGCGCCCGTCGTCCGCGGTGTGGGCTGAGACGGACCCTTCGATCTTCGGTCGCCCGATCCCGATCGCGGGCGTCGCGGGCGACCAGCAGGCGGCGATGTTCGGCCAGGCGTGCTTTGTGCCGGGCGAGGCGAAGAATACGTACGGCACCGGCGCGTTCCTGCTGGCCAACGTCGGCGACCGCCCGGTCGCGTCCGGGCACGGGTTGCTCTCGACGGTCCTGTGGCGGCTGGGCGACGGGGGCCCGGTGACCTATGCGCTCGAGGGCTCGGTGTTCATCGCCGGAGCCGCCGTCCAGTGGCTGCGTGACGGGCTGCGGGCGGTGAACGCCGCGTCCGAGGTCGAGCAGCTGATGGCGGGGGTCGACGACACCGGTGGGGTCTACTTCGTGCCGGCATTCGTGGGCCTGGGCGCCCCGCACTGGGATCCTCATGCACGCGGCCTGCTGATCGGGCTCACCCGGGGCACCGGGCTGCCCGAGATCGCCCGGGCGACCATCGAATCGATCGCATACCAGGTGCATGACGTGGCGGAGGCGATGATCGCGGACCGCGGCGCCCCCCTGGAGACCCTTCGCGTCGACGGCGGCGCGTCGCGCAACGACGAGCTGCTCCGCTTCCAGGCCGACATCCTGGGGATCCCCGTAGAGCGACCACGGGTGACCGAGACGACGGCCTGGGGCGCGGCCTCGCTGGCGGGTCTCGCCACCGGCGTCTGGGGCTCCACCGGCGAGCTGGCGGCGATCCGCGCCGTGGATCGCCGGTTCGCGCCCGCCATGCCTGCCGCACGCCGGGCCGAGCTGCTCCGCGGCTGGCATCGGGCGGTCGAGCGGTCGAAGGGCTGGGCAGCCCCGGGGGCCTGAGCCGCGTCAGCCCGTGCGTCCCGGAAGCATGGGACGAAATGGGTATCGCCACGGTTGCGGTTTGCCCGTACACTCCGCGCGTGCACGGATCGCCATGCACGCACACACCTGATCGCACGTTCGACACTTGGTCTCCTCCGGCATCAACTCGAGGACCCGGGCAAGAGGCGGCGACGTTTGGAGGAGATCGGCACGTGGCCGACAAGACCCTGACCTGTTCCGACTGCGGAATGGAGTTCGCATTCACGGAGCGCGAACAGGCCTTCTACGCCGAGAAGGGATTCTCGGAGCCCCGCCGGTGCCCCTCGTGCCGCGCCAGCCGCAAGGCAGCGCGCTCGGGTGGCGACAGCGGGTACGGTGGCGGCTCGTACACGAGCGGCTACGACTCCGGGTACGCCGGTGGTGGCGGCTACTCTGCCGGCGGGTACGGTGGCGGTGGCGGCGGGGGCTTCGGCAACCGCAGCAGCGGGCCGCGCGAGATGTTCTCGGCGACCTGCTCCAGCTGCGGCAAGGAGGCCCGCGTCCCGTTCCGTCCCACCAATGGCAAGCCTGTCTATTGCTCGGACTGCTTCCGCACGATGCGCGGCGGCTGACGGCAGCCTTGACGACCGGGTCGCGGACGCCGCGGCCCGGTCTTCGCGTTAACGGGCCGCCGATCAGTCGCGGGACAGGAGATCCAAGTCGAACCTGCGCTCGGTGCCGTGGATCAGCCGGTCGATGTTGTCGGCATGGGCGAGCCAGACCAGGCCGGCACCGAGGGTGGCGTACAGGGGATAGGCGACCGGCACGGTCCCGTTGGCAGCCAGCCACCAGATGGCGACCAGCAGCGCGCCCGCCGCGGTGGACAGCAGCGAGCCCAGCGACACGTAGCGCGTGATCAGGATCACGATCACGAACACGGGCGCGCCGACCAGGATCGCGGGCGGGAAGATCACCAGCATCGTGCCCACGCTCGTCCCGACGCCCCGGCCGCCCCGGAAGCCCACGAACATCGAGCGGGTGGAGCCGAGGATCGCGGCGATCCCGCACAGCACCTCGACCGCCGAGCTGCCGGTCGCGACGCGGGCAACCAGCACGGGGATCGTGCCCTTGAGCACGTCGCCCGTCACCACCACGAGGGCGCGCCGCCGGCCCATCGCCCGCAGCGCGTTGGTGCCCCCGGTGCGGCCGCTGCCGAGCGTCCGCGGATCGGTGGCGCCGGTCGCCTTGGCCACGACCACGCCGAACGGGATCGAGCCCGCCGCGTAGGACAGCAGGGCGAGGGCGACGGCGATGACGATCTCGCCTGCGTTCATCGCACTCCGCGCTACCCGGGGACGCCGGCTCGGACCGGCTGTTCGCCGGAATCTAGCACTGCGCGATCCGGCCGCCACTGCGGGGTCCAGCCGCCACTGCGGGGTCCAGCCGCCACTGCGGGGTCCAGCCGCCACTGCGGGGTCCGGCCGCCACTGCGGGGTCCGGCCGCCACTGCGGGGTCCGGCCGCCACTGCGGGGTCCGGCCGCCACTGCGGGGTCCAGCCGCCACTGCGGGGTCCGGCCGGGGCCCGACTCCAGCCGGCGCGCCGCCGGGCGCGCCGCCGGGTTGCCGCTCGGTCGCCGCCGGCGCGCTGCAGCACGTCCTCCGAATCGCCACCGCTTTCCACCGGATATGCGCTGGGGGTTCTGCTCGGCAAGCCTGCTGCCCTCTGCGACCCTCTATCAGAACCCCCTGGTTCTGTAACGGCCATGGTGAGGAGCGATGGTCCGCCCAACAGAATTCCGCGGTTCTGTCTGGCACCTTTCTGGCGCCCACCGGGCGCCCCCTGGCGCCCACCGGGCGCCCCCGGGACCGACCCCGGGGACGCTCTGGCGCCCTCGGCACGCTCTGGCGCGCCGGGCCGATCGGCGAGCCCCAGCCGCGCGGTACGTTCGGGCGGATCGGGCCCGCACCCGGGACGCCTCGGCGGAGAGCCCGTAGTACGATCGATCCCGATGTCCCGTTCCTGCCATGCACGCCGCGACGCCCATCGCGGGCACTGCGCGAACCCAGCGGAGACCCCCTGACCGATGGCCGTCGGCTCGTCCAACGATTTCGATCTCGTCGTCCTCGGCGCGGGCACCGGCGGCTACGCCGCGGCGTTCCGCGCCTCGCAGCTGGGGCTCAAGGTGGCGCTGGTCGACGAGGACAAGCTCGGCGGCACCTGCCTTCACCGGGGCTGCATCCCGACCAAGGCGCTGCTCGAATCGGCCGCCTTCAACGAGCGGCTCCGCCATGCCGGCGACTTCGGCCTGCGGCTGGCGGGCGACACCACCGTCGACTACGCCCAGATGGCCAAGCGCCGGGACCAGGTGGTCACCCGGATGTGGAAGGGCGTCCAGAGCCTGGTCAAGAAGTACGACGTGACCTGGGTCCAGGGCCGCGGCCGGCTCGAGGGCGCGACCAAGGTCCGGGTCCGGATGGCCGGCGAGGACGGCACGCCGGGCACGGGCGGCGAGCGGGTCCTCAACGCGACCGACGTGATCCTCGCGACCGGCTCCCGCGTCAAGAGCCTGCCCGGGATCGAGCCCGACGGGACGCGGATCGTCACCTCGGACGACGTCCTGCGCATGGACACCATGCCGGCCAGCCTCATCGTCGTCGGCGCAGGCGCGGTCGGCGTCGAGTTCGCCTCGCTGTACCACGACCTGGGCGCCAAGGTGACCCTGCTCGAGTACCTGCCGGCGATCGTGCCGCTCGAGGACCGGGACGTGTCCAAGGAGCTGGAACGGACGTTCACCCGGCGCGGGATCAAGGTCATGACCAACGCTCGCTTCGACGCCGGGTCCGTGGTCGCGGGCAAGGACGGCGTGCGGCTCACCGTCGGTCCCGAGGGCAAGGACGCAACCGAGATCGAGGCCGAGATGCTGCTGGTCGCCGCCGGCCGCGCCACCAACGTCGAGGACGTGGGGCTGGACACGACGAGCGCCGAGGTCGACCGGGGGATCGTCAAGGTCGACGGCCACATGCGGACGCGCGAGCCGCACCTGTACGCGATCGGCGACATCGTCGGCGGCCTGATGCTTGCCCACACCGCGGCGCACGAGGGGATGATCGCCGCCCACACGATCGCCGGCGAGACGGACGTCCATCCGATGGACTACCTGAAGCAGCCCCGTGCCACCTACTGCCGGCCGGAGATCGCGTCGGTGGGGCTGACCGAGCAGCAGTGCGAGGAGCGCGGCCTGCCGGTCAAGATCGCGAAGGTCCCGTTCCAGGCTATGGGCAAGGCGATCATCGGCGGCGACTACGAGGGCTTCGCCAAGATCATCGGCCACCGCGAGACCGACGAGACGCTGGGCGTCCACCTGATCGGCCCCCATGCCACCGACCTGATCGCCGAGGCGTCCCTCGCCCTCACCCTCGAGGCCGCGCCGTGGGAGATCGGCCCCGCAACCCACGCCCACCCGACCTACTCCGAGATCATGGCCGAGACCGCGATGGCGGTCGACGGAAGGGCGATCAACTTCTAGCCGGTGCGGTGCGGCCGGCGCGGCCGGTCGACGGGCCCGGCGCACGGAGGATGCGATGACGGTGACCGATCGCAGCGGCGACGCCGCGACGAGCCCCCTCGCCGCCTCGGTCGGGCTGACCGACGCCGACCTGCTCGCCATGTACCGGACGGTCGCGCTCGCCCGCGCCGTGGACGAGCGGATGTGGATCCTGAACCGCGCCGGCCGGATCCCGTTCGTGATCAGCGGCCAGGGCCACGAGGGCGCGCAGGTCGGGCTCGCCTGGCCGCTGCGCAAGGGCCACGACTGGATCGCGCCGTTCTACCGCTCGATCGCCACCTGCCTCGCGTTCGGGATGAGCGCCCGTGACCTGATGCTCGCCCAGTACGCGAAGGGCATCGACCCCTCGTCAGGCGGCCGCCAGATGCCGGGCCACTACGGGGACCCGTCGCATCACATCGTGTCGGTGTCGTCGCCCGTCGCGACCCAGATCCTGCACGCGGTGGGGATCGCGCTGGCGGCCAAGATCCGGGGCATCGACCAGGTGGCCGTCGCGATCATGGGCGAGGGGAGCTCGAACCAGGGCGACGTCCACGAGGGTCTGAACTTCGCCGCGATCCACCGGCTGCCGTTCGTGTTCATCGTGGAGAACAACGGCTACGCGATCAGCGTGCCCGCCGAGAAGGAGCTCTCGGTCCGGGATGTCGCGGACCGGGCGTCCGGGTACGGCATCCCGGGCGTCGTGGTGGACGGAACCGACGTGCTTGCCTGCTACCGGGCAGGGCAGGAGGCCGTGGGGCGCGCCCGATCGGGCGGCGGTCCGACGCTGATCGAGGCCAAGGTGACCCGGCTGACGGCGCACTCGTCGGACGACCAGCAGACCAAGTACCGCTCGGCCGACGACCTGGCCGAGGGCAAGGCGCTCGACCCGCTGCCCATCTTCCGCGCGCAGCTGCGCGACGCGGGCGTGCTCACGGACGAGGGCGAGGCGTCACTCAGGGCCGAGATCAAGGCGGCGGTCGACGACGCAACCGACTTCGCGGAGGCGGAGCCCGACCCCGATCCGGCGACCGCGACGGACTGGGTCTACGCGCAGCACTGGCCGGGCGAGACGCCGCCGCCGTGGCATCCGGCGGCCGGCACCGGCTCGCCGGCGACGGACGGGCCGCCCGGAGGCCGCGGCTGATGGCGATCCGGACGTTCATCGAGGCGATCCGCGATGGCCTGTCCGAGGAGATGCGGCGCGACGGGAGCGTCGTGGTCCTGGGCGAGGACGTGGGCAAGAAGGGCGGCGTGTTCCTGGCCACCGACGGGCTGTGGGCCGAGTTCGGCGACGACCGGGTCATCGACACCCCGCTCACCGAGTCGATGATCGTGGGCGCATCGATCGGCGCCGCGCTCAACGGCCTGCGCCCGGTGGCGGAGATCCAGTTCGCGGACTTCATCCACCCGGCGTTCAACCAGATCGTGTCCGAGGCGGCCCGGCTGCGATATCGCTCGAACAACGGGTTCACGGTGCCGATGGTCATCCGGGCGCCGTACGGCGGCGGCGTCCACGGCGCCTTGTACCACAGCCAGTCGGTCGAGGCGTTCTTCACCCACGTGCCGGGGCTCAAGGTCGTCATCCCCTCCACGCCCTACGACGCCAAGGGCCTGCTGCGGACGGCGATCCGCGACGACGACCCGGTGCTGTTCTTCGAGCACAAGAAGATGTACCGCAGCGTGCGCGGCGACGTCCCTGAAGGCGAGTACGCGGTGCCGCTGGGCCGGGCCGTGATCCGCCGGCCGGGACGCCAGGTCACCCTCGTGACCTACGGGCTGATGACGATCTACGCCCTCGAGGCGGCCGAACGCGTGGCGGCCGAGGGGATCGACGTGGAGGTGATGGACCTGCGCACCCTGCGGCCGCTGGACCGCGACGCCGTGGTGTCCTCGGTGCGCAAGACGGGCAAGTGCCTGATCGCCTACGAGGACAACCGGTTCGGCGGATACGGTGCCGAGATCGCGGCGATCGTGGCCGAGGAGGCGTTCGACTACCTCGACGGGCCGGTGTCGCGGATCGCGGGCCCCGACGTCCCCGGCGTGCCCTACAACCACGTGCTCGAGGACTGGTTCATGCTCAGCCCGCTCAAGATCGCGGACGCGATCCGCAAGCTCGCGGCGTACTGACGTTGGCCGCCGCTTCCGCGTCCGGGCAGCTGGCCGCGATCGAGGGCAGGCTGGCGGCGATCCTCGACCCCTACCGGGACCGCCTCGAGAGCGCGACGATCTACAACATCCCGACGCTTCGCCGCCGGGGCGCCAACGCCCACCAGTGGTTCGCGTTCGTCAAGCCCGCGACCCGTCACGTGGGGTTCTACCTGCTCCTCGTCCACGCCTGGCCGGAGCTGCGTGACGGGATGTCCCCGGAGCTCGCGCGCCACCTCACGGGCAAGGCGACGTTCACGTTCAGCTCGATCGACGACGGGCTGCTGGCGGAGCTCACGGCGCTCGTGGCCCGCGCGTACGAGCGCTACATGGCGGAGGCCTGAGCGGACGATCCGGTCCTCGCCGGGTCCGCGACCTCGAGCGTCACCTTCGCGTCGAGGAACCTCCCGACCCGGTCCACCTCGTCCCCGACCCGGCGTCGCTCGTCCCGGGAGAGGGCGCGCCAGGGCCGGACCTCGACCCGGATCCCGCCCTTGCGGAGCTCGTGGCTCCAGGTCCCCTCGACGCGTCCACCTACCAGCAGCACGGGGCTGATCCAGCCGGCGGTGCGTGACACGAGCGGGCGGCGCGACATCGGGAGCAGGGACTCGGCTTCCTTCTGCACCGACAGCGTGTACGGGTCGAAGCCGGCGAGCAATCGGACATCGCCGGACGGCTCGATCCGTGCCAGCTCGTCGACATCCTCGAGCCGGACGACGACCCTCGTGCCCTCGGCCAGCACCTCGGTGATCCGGTCGCCCAGCGCGGCCAGCGGCTTGCGCAGCGGCGCGCCGCCCTGGACGCCCCACCAGCGGGCCAGCTCGCCCCGCGAGCTGCCGGGGAAGGCGGCCAGATGTCGGTCGATCACGACACCGACCGCCTCGATCGTGGGCTCCGGCATGTCCAGGTGCAGCCATGCGGACGGCTTCACGAAGGTCACGTTGCGGCCCTCGTCGGGTCCGAAGCACAGCAGCCCGCGGCCCGCGGCCGGCTTGAGGAACGTGCCCCAGCTCGACGTCACCCGCTCCGCGAACGCCTCGTTGCCCAGGCGCCGGGCGAGCTCGGCGGCAAGATCGGCGCGGGTCATCGGCCGGCCGCTGAGCGTCTCGCCGATCGCGTCCTGGAGGGCGAGCATCTCCTCGGCCGTGACCTCGAAGTAGCGCAGCCACACCGGTCGCAGCCAGTTGATCCGCGTCCCCAGGCCAGCCACCAGCTCGGGCAGCTCGTCGGCGGCGACGAGGTGGAGCGTCCCGCGCATCGCCCAGGTCTTCACCAGACGGCGGTGCACCCACAGGGCATCCCGGATGTCGGAGCGGCGCAGGCCGTCGACGCGGGCGTTCAGCGCCAGCTCGGCCGAGCCCATCACCTGCGCCTGGATCGCGACATGGTCGCGCACGACGTCCAGCCACGCGTCGCGCGGGGCGCGCTCGGCCAGGTGCTGACGCTGCAGCCGGAGAGCGGCGATCCGGTCCCAGGTCGTTTCGATCATCGCCCGGAACGGTAGCGTGGCCGGCGGCCGGGAGGCGTCATGATCTGGCCGGCCCGGTGCCCCCGTAACGCTTCCGGAACGCGATCGGTGGAGATTCGTCACATGGCCGCACCCGCGGTGATCCAGACCGCTCAGGCTCAAGGCGACCCGCGTGCGTCGGGTGCCGAGCTCCTGGCTGCCGGCGTTGCATGGCTGCTGTCGCTCGCCTGCGGCGGCGCCGTGGCGTGGCTGTACCTCCCGGAGGTCATTGACGGCGACATCGGCGATGGCGTCGCCCTCTCGGTCGTCGAGCTCGTCCCGGTGCTGCTGTGGTTCGCGTCGCTCGGCTGGCTGCTCGTGCGCCTGCGCCCGGGTCACGCCGTCGGCTGGCTGTTCCTGCTCGCCCCGCCCTTCGGCACGACCCCGTTCGTGGGCTTCGGCATCGTGGCCCTCACGACCGACACGATGCCGGCGCTGGCCGGAGCCGCCGGCACGATCGCGATCGCGGGGCTCGTCGTGTTCACCGTGCTCCTGCTCGCGTTCCTGCCCATGCTGTTCCCCGACGGGCGGCTGCCGGGACCCGGATGGCGAGCTCCCGTGGCGCTGGTCACGGCCCTGCTCGCCGTGTCCACGGCGGCGACGATCCTGGGACCCGGACGGAGCGACCCGGGGATGCCGCCCAACCCGCTGGGCATCCCGTTGCTCCCGGAGTGGATCCGCGCGGCGGGGGCCGCGCTCGCGGTCGTGGTGATGATGGTCGGCGCGATCATGGGCGTCGTCTCGATCGTGATCCGCTTCCGGCGAGGTCGCGGGGACGAACGGCAGCAGCTCAAGTGGATGCTCGCCGCCATGGTGCTTGCCGGCGTGACGGTCCTGCCGGGGTTCGTGGGGATGGAATCCGCCCTGCTGTCCGTGCTGGGGCCCGTGGCCTTGGCCCTCATCCCGGCTGCCGTGACCCTCGCGATCCTGCGCTATCGGCTGTACGACATCGACCACCTGATCAGCCGGACGATCACCTACGTGGTGGTCACGGTGACGCTGGTCCTGGTGTTCACGGTGGGCAACCTCGCCCTGCAGGCCGTGCTCGCGGACGTCACGTCCGCCAGCACGCTCGCGGTGGCCGCCTCGACCCTGGCCGCGTTCGGTGCCTTCCAGCCGATCCGGCGGCTCGTCCAGGACGCGGTCGACCGGCGCTTCGACCGGGCCAGGGTGGATGCCGCCCGGACGACCGAGGCGTTCGCCTCCCGCCAGCGGGATCGGGTCGACCTGCCCATGATCCTGGCCGACGTTCGGGAGACGGCACGCGACACGCTCCGACCCTCGAGCGTGGCGGTCTGGCTGCGCGGCGACCGGCCGGCGGCCGACGGACGGGGCTGACGCCTGCTGCAGATTGGGCATGGACCCCCAGGATGCGCAACACTAGGGCGACGAACTCGCGCGCCTCCCCGCAGCGCCCCACCGGAGGAACTGGACCCGTGGCCAAGGTGACGATGCCCCAGCTCGGCGAGAGCGTGGCTGAAGGCACGATCGGGCGCTGGCTCAAGCAGCCGGGCGACACCGTTGAGAAGTACGAGCCGCTGCTCGAGGTGATCACCGACAAGGTGAACGCCGAGGTGCCGTCCCCGTTCGCCGGCGTGCTACGCGAGATCCTGGTCCAGGAGGGCGACACCGTCCCCAACAACGCCGAGATCGCGGTCATCGAGACGACCGAGGATGGCGCCGCGACGGCGACCACCCCGGCGGCGACCCCCCCGGCGGCCACCCCCCAGGCTCCCTCCGTGGCGCCCCAGGCCGCGCCGGCGGCCCCCACGTTCGAGCCTGCGCACGGGCCGGCGGGATCCGACGAGCGCCCCGTGGCCGAGCCGCAGCCTGTCCTGGCGGGGCCGAGGCCCGCCGCGACCACGGCCGTCGCGGAGCCTCCCGAGGTCGGCGACGCCGGTGCCCGGATGACCCCGGCAGTCCGACGCCTCCTGCGGGAGCACGGCCTCGAGGCCGCCCAGGTGGTAGGGACGGGCGGAGGCGGCCGGATCACGCGCGAAGATGTGCTCGCGGTGGTCGAGGCGATGCGCACGGGCGCCTCGCCCGCTACGGCCCCGGCTACGGCCCCGGCCCCGACCCCGACCCCGGCCTCCGCGGCCCCGGCTCCGGCCGCGGCCGCGCCATCTGCGACCTCCCCCGGTGCGCCGGCAGGCGCGGGCACCGGCGTCACCTTCCCGGCGGGCGCGGACGAGGTCCTCGTCCCGATGACCCAGATGCGCAAGGGCATCGCGGCCCAGATGACCCGGGCCCTCCAGGCACCGCACGCGTACGTCCAGATGGAGATCGACGCCTCGCGCCTGGTCGCCCTCCGCGAGCGGACCAAGCGGGCGTACCAGGCCAAGGAGGGGTTCTCGCTGAGCTACGTCCCGTTCGTGGTCAAGGCCGCCGCCGAGGCGCTCAAGCGCCACCCGACGTTCAACGCCCACTGGACCGAGCAGGGCCTGCTGGCCAAGCGCCGGATCAATGTCGGGGTCGCGGTGGCGGTCGACGACGGCCTGATCGTGCCCGTCATCCGGGATGCCGACCAGCTCTCGATCCACGGGCTCAACATGGCGATCAACGACGTCGCGGTCCGGGCCCGCGCCAACAAGCTCCGACTCGACGACTTCGGCGGCGGCACGTTCACCGTCGACAACACCGGGTACCTCGGCACCAACCTCGTGATGCCGATCCTCAACGTGCCCGAAGTGGGCATCGTGACCATGGAGGCGATCACCAAGCGCCCCGTCGTCGTGAGCACGGACGATGGCGACGTCATCGCCATCCGCCCGATCATGAACATGGTGCTCGCGGTCGATCACCGTGCCAACGACGGCGCCGGCGGCTCCGCGCTGCTGCGCGACATCAAGGCCTGGCTCGAAGGGGTCGGGCCCGAGACGGCGATCTACTGACGCCATGGCCCGCGAGCTCCCGATCTTCGAACCCAACCCCGGTCACGGCACCCACGCGTCGCCGGCCGAGATCTCGATCGCCATCGGCGGCGGCGCGTTCGAGCCGGCCGCCGACGGCGCCCGCCCCCTGCGCCGCCACCCCGAGTGGATCAAGTCGCGGCTCGCCTCGGGGGACAACTACCAGGACCTCAAGGGGCTGCTCCGGGGCCTCAACCTCAACACCGTGTGCGAGGAGGCCCGCTGCCCCAACATCGGGGAGTGCTGGGAGCAGCGCACGGCGACCGTGATGATCCTGGGCGACGTGTGCACCCGCGCCTGCGGCTTCTGCGCGATCAAGACCGGCCGGCCCACCTGGTTCGACGACGACGAGCCGCGCCGGGTCGCCGAGGCGATCGCGGGCATGAACCTCGACCACGTCGTGGTCACCAGCGTCGCTCGCGACGACCTGCCCGACGGTGGCGCCGGAGCCTTCGCCGCGACCATCCGCGAGTGCCGCCGGCGGAGCCCGGGCATGGGCGTCGAGGTCCTGATCCCGGACTTCAACGGCGCGGAGGCACCGCTGCGGACGGTGATGGCGGCCGGGCCCGACATCCTCAACCACAACCTCGAGACGGTGCGCCGGCTGCAGCAGCCGGTGCGCAAGCGGGCCCGCTGGGATCGCTCGCTGGGCGTGCTCGAGCGGGCCAAGGCCTACGCGACCGAGTACGGCACCGCGGTGCACACCAAGAGCTCGCTCATGGTCGGCCTGGGCGAGACCCGCGACGAGCTGACCGAGTGCTTCACCGCGCTGCGCGAGGTCGACTGCGACATCCTCACCATCGGCCAGTACCTGCGCCCGACCCAGGATCACCTGCCGCTCGTCCGCTACTACCATCCGGACGAATTCGCCGACATGAAGGCCGAGGCGATGGCGATGGGCTTCCGCCACGTCGAGTCCGGCCCGCTCGTGCGCTCCAGCTACCACGCGCGCGACCAGGTCCCGGGCGCGGCGGACCGGGCCCTCCGCCGGCGGGCGACCCTCGACGGGGAGGGTCGCGTGGTGCCGGCGGCGAGCTGAGCCCGAGCGCCCGATGGCGGGCGCCGCGTCCTAGGGCTGAGGCAGGAACGAACCGCCGAAGGTCTGCAGCAGGGTCGTGAGCAGCGGCACGACCGGCACGTCGGTGGCGCCCGCCGGCGCGTCGAACGAGGCCCCGGAAGGGACGCTCACGAGGAGCGTCAGGTCGGTGTTCGACCCGTCGGAGCCCGCGATGTGCACGTCCAGCTCCGCCAGCCGGCCCGAGCCCTTGTCCAGCCATACGTCGGCCGTCAGCGTGCCCGTGCCCGCCAGGCTCTCCAGCTGGCCCAGCTGGGCTGCCGGGATGTCCTTGGCCATCGGCCCGGAGGCGAGCTTGGTGAAGTCGATCGTCGCGGTCAGGTGATCGGCATCGACGCCGTTGCGGCTCTCGCTGCCGGCGTAGGTGAGGACGACGCCCGAGGCCTCGAGGTCGGACTTGAGCTGCGCGGCATCGAGCGCCCCGAGGTCGGTGGTCGAGGCCGAGGGCGCGGGCGTGGGCACCAGGCCACCGAGGCTGCCGGCGAGGCCGGCGAAGTCGTCGGCGGTGCCCAGCTTCAGCCAGCCGGTCAGGTCACCCGGGACCGTCTGGCCGGATTGAGCCATCAGGAGCGGCAGCAGGGTGGCGGCCAGCGGGCTCTTGGCGAACAGCGTGGTGCCGTCGAACAGCACGTCGAGGTCCAGGGTGTCGCCGGTCACGCCCACCTGCTGAAGCGTGGCGGCGTCGGAGCCGAGCGCGGAGACCGGCAGCGACAGGTGGAGGCTGCCCTTGCCGGCCTTGGCGTCGAGCACGATCTCGATCGCCCCGGGGTCGATCGAGATGGCCGTGCCGCCGGTGGCCTGGACGCCCAGCTGCAGCTTGACCAGGTCCATGGAGGCGTCGAACGCCCTGGTCGCGATCGCGTACGGGTCGGTCGGCGCAGGGGTGGCCGTGCCACCGCACGCCGCGACGACCAGCGCGGTGAGCGCCATCAGCGCCCCGAGGCGCCGGCGTCGGCCCCCTCGGTTCGGGTCGGATCCCCGGGTCATGTCGTCATCTCCTCGTGTCCGGACGGAGCCCGCCGCATCGAGAACGCGGCCCTGTGGCCCGCGCGAACGATAGCCGGGTCGGCAAGGGCATGTGAGCCGTCGATGGTCCCGATCGCCGGGACCGTTGGCCGCTATCCTTCGTTCATGGCGTCCACCCTCAGTCGCAAGACCCCGCTCGCGGAGCTCCACTGCCACCTCGGCGCAGCCGTAACGCCGGCCATCATGTGGTCCATCGCCCACGCCCAGGGGATCAAGCTGCCGACCCGCGACTACTGGGAGTTCCGCGACCTGATCACGGTCCATCCCCGGCGCACCAAGAGCTTCGACGCCTACCTGCAGCTGTTCCACTGGACGGAGCTGATCCAGTCGAGCCCGATCGCCGTCGAGCGTGCCGTGTACGAGGTGATCGGCGGCGCCTACCGCAAGAACAACGTCACCACCACCGAGCTGCGCTTCAACCCCATGAAGCGGAACCGGGGCGGCGAGCAGGACCTCGACCACATCATCGCCGCCGCGGTGCGGGGCATGGACCGCGCCACCCTCGAGTACCCGGTGAAGCCCGGGCTGATCTTCTGCCTCGACCGCGCGTTCCCGATCGACCTCAACGAGATCATCGCCGAGAAGGCGATCACGTGGCGTGACCGGGGCGTGGTGGGGATCGACATCGCGGGACCGGAATCGGCGACGTTCCGGGTCGCCGACTACCGGCGGGTGTTCCGCCGGGCTCGCCAGTACGGGCTCGGGATCACGGTCCACACCGGGGAGTCCGGCCCGGTCGACGAGGTGGCCCGGGTGATCGAGCTGCTCGAGCCCGACCGGATCGGCCACGGCGTCAAGGCGGCCTACGACCCGCGGACGATGGCGATGCTCCGCGAGCGAGGCATCGTGCTCGAGATCTGCCCCACCTCGAACCTCAACACGGGCGTGGTCTCCGGCTGGGACGAGTTCCGCTGGATCTTCGACCAGCTCCACCGCAACGGCGTCCGCTACACGATCAGCACCGACGGTCCGGAGATGCTCAAGACGTACATCCGCGACGAGCTCGCCACGCTCGGCCGGCTGGGCATCCTGGCGCTCGACCAGCAGGAGCAGATCGCCGCGACCTCGCTGGCGGCCTCGTTCGTGCGCAACGTGTCCGACGTGCCGCGGCCCGTCCGCCAGCCCGCCCGGCGCGAGGTCGTGGAGCGCGAAGAGGGCTAGCTCCGCGGTCGGGTGTCGCGGGGGCTGACCCGGTACTCGCAGCAGCGATCGCCGCTCGCGATGTGGCGCTCCCGGACGACGTCCGCGCCCAGGACCTCGCGGTACAGGTCGAGCTCGGCCCGGCACGCCGCCGGCGCGGCGCGGGCGACGTCGAGCACCGCGCAGTTGTGCTGGATCAGCCGGATGCCGCCGCCGTCGACACGGACCTCGGCGAGGTACCCGAGCGCGTCCTGGCAGCGGGCGAGCTCGACCACGCGGTCGCCCAGCGGGGCGTCCTCCGGCAGCGCGGCTCGCAGCTCGCCGACCAGCCACGACCGCGCCTGGCGGCGACGGGCGGCGAACACGTCCTCGACCAGGCTGTCGCCGCCCACCGCGAGGATGGCGGCGAGGAGGCCGGACGCGAGGCCGTCGTAGTCGGACGGGAACAGGTCCTGGGCATCGGCCGTGACGTCGTACAGGTGCCGTGGGCGGCCCACGCCGTGGCGCATCGAGGTCCGGCTCACCAGGCCGGCGCTGTCCAGCGCGCGCAACTGCTGGGCCACCCCGCTCCGGCTGGCGCCCAGCGCCCTGGCGATGGCGTCGGGCGCGGACGGTCCGACCCGGCGCAGGTGGAGCAGGATCGCGCGCCGCAGCGCGGGCGGCGACGCGCCCGTGTCCGCGGAGCTGGGCGGGATCGAACCGTGCGGCGCGGGGTCGGACATCCAGCCCAGAGGCTAGCAAGAACCGCGCCGGCCGTCCGGTCGGCTCGGACCGCCGTACGCTACGCTCCCCGGATGGACCTCGACCTGTCGCCCGACCACGTCCTCCTCCGCGACACCATCCGCGAGTTCATGACCGACGAGGTGGCGCCGCTCGTGGACGAGCACGAGCGTGCCCGGCGCTTCCCGTCGGACATCGTGCGCCGGATCGGTGAGCTGGGCTGGCTGGGCATCAACGTCCCGGAGCGCTGGGGCGGCGCCGGCATGGACACCCTCAGCTACGCGATCGCGGTGGAGGAGATCGGGCGCGTCTGGGGATCGCTGGGCCTGATCGTCGCCGCGCACACGAGCCTGGGCTGCGGCCCGCTCCTGGTGGCCGGCAGCGACGACCAGCGGGACCGGTACCTGCCGCCGCTGGCGTCGGGCCGGATGCTCGGCGCGTACGGGCTCACGGAACCGGGCGCGGGATCGGACGCCGGCGGCACCCGGACGGTTGCCCGCCGCGAGCCTGGCCCCGACGGCGGCACCTGGGTCATCGACGGCCACAAGCGGTTCATCACCAACGCGGGCCAGGCCGGGCTGTACATCGTCACCGCGCGCACGGGGTCGCACACCGACGGCTCGGGCGCGATCTCGGCGTTCATCGTGCCGGCCGACACCCCCGGGTTCTCGGTGGGCCGCCTGGAGCAGAAGATGGGCCTCCACGCGTCCGCCACCGGGGAGCTGCTGCTCGACGGCGTGCGGGTGCCGTCCGGCAACCTGCTGGGCCCCGAGGGCGGCGGGTTCCGGGCCTTCCTGCGCGTGCTGGACGGTGGCCGGATCTCGATCGCGGCGCTTGCCCTCGGCCTGGCCCAGGCGGCGCTCGACGCCGCGATCCCGTACGCCAGGGAGCGGGAGCAGTTCGGCCGCCCGATCGGCACCTTCGAGGGCGTCGCGTTCCGGATCGCGGACATGGCGACCGAGATCGAGGCGGCCCGGGCGCTCGTCTACCGCGCCGCCTGGCTCAAGGATCGGGATCGCGACTTCGGCCTGGCGGCCGCACAGGCGAAGCTGTTCGCGTCCGAGGTGTCGTCGCGGGTGACCAACGCCGCGATCCAGGTCCATGGCGGCTACGGCTACATCGAGGATTACAAGGTGGAGCGCTTCCTGCGCGACGCCAAGCTGACCGAGATCGGCGAGGGTACCAGCGAGATCCAGCGCCTGGTCATCGCGCGCCGGATCCTCGGCCTGCGGGTGGTCTGAGGCCCGCACGACCGTTCCCGACACCGGCGGTGGATCAGCGGCGAACCTCGACCAGCCGGACCATCAGGCGGTAGGCGCTGTTGTTGCCGACGCACGTCTGGAGCGTCATCGACGGCTTGTGCTGCGGTGCCCAGGCCCAGCTCGCGGAGGTCGTCGGCGCGGTCACCTTCCACCAGGTGACGCGGTACGTGTGCACCTTGCCCCTGGCGTCGGCGTAGTAGGCCCTGAGGCCTGCCCGCAGCCGGCCCCGGACGTAGCTGTCGTGGAGCGGCTTGAACACCGAGTAGGCGTGGCCCAGGAGGTAGACGTTGTTGCTGCCCGCGCAGCCCCAGCGATAGACGAGGTTGTCGGGAGGCCGCTTGCGGGTGCACGGGAACCAGGCCACCGAGCGATCGATCCCCATGGACGGGATCCACACGTGGTTGCGCCCGTGGTACCGGACGGTCCTCGCGGTCCCCGACCCCCTCGAGCGGTCGGTGGTGGCGCGCGCCGCCGACGCGTTCGGCCGCGATGCCCCCGCGCGCGAGGAGCCGGACGGGGTCGCGGTGGCAGGCGCGTCGGTGGACGGGTCCGGGCGCCGCGCCCGCGCAACGCCGGCCGTCGTGGCCCGGTTGGTGGCCGCGGCGGGCTCCGGGTCGTGGCCGGTCGTGTCGCGCACCGCGACCGGGGCGACGGGCGCGGCCTGGCCGGGGTCGTCGGCCACGGCCACCGAGGCCGCCGCGGCGACGGCCGAGACCGACTCGATGGCGAGCACGAAGGCGAGGACGGTCGAGAGGGCGCGGCGCCTGCGCGGGCTGAGGTCCATGGGCCGAGGATCGGCGCGCGAACGCACCGCTTCGACCGCCCGGACGTCATGCCACGCTGGGAGGCATCTCCCGGTACCGGTGGGGTCGGGTGCCCCTGGGTCGGGTCCCGGACAGTACCCGACCAGGACCCCCCGCGCGGCCGGGCGAGGTGCCGGCGGCGGGTGCTGTCAGCCGCCGGTGCCCGCCGCCGCCGCCAGCGTCGCCCGGAGCGCCGCCTCGAACGCGCTGCCCCACGGACCCTGCCCGGCCACGACGTAGGGCGACTGCTCGATCTCCTGGAACGCCTGCGGGTCCGTCACGTACGACTGCGCGCAGGGACCTACCTGGGCACGGTGGCGCTCGAACGCGGCCCGGTCGCGGAAGACGTACAGGTACAGCTTCACCGGCTGGGCCTGGTCGAGCCCCATCGCGTCGAAGCTGATCGAGGCCGGGACGAGGTCCGGGTCGTGGCAGCCCGCGTCGCCCGACACCCAGTTGCTGACCTTGATCTGCGCGACGTTCAGCCGGCCGGTCAGCCCGGCGAAGTCGGTCGGGGTGGCGGGTGGCGGGCTGGTCGAGATGGTCCCGCAGGCAGCGACCACCATCGACAGCGCCAGGGCGACCACGCCCGCGGCCAGCCGGCAACGATGACGTGCGCGGCCGCGGCCGACGGGGGAGGGTGCCACGCGATGGAGGCTAGCACCGGTCCCCGCCGGCCGCCCCGACCGGATGTTGGGTCAGGGCGCCGGCCTGGGTGCCGCCCTGGGCCCGAGGTTGGCGCTGCGAGGCGTCCATGCGGGTCGCTCGAGGGGCTTGATGTCGGGCGGCCGCCGCGACCGCAGCGCCGCGGCGTGGGCCGCCCAGTGGGCCGCCCGGTCGGCGGGCTCGATGCCCGGGAGGGACCGGTTGACGTTGCGCCTCGGCCAGCTCATGCCGGGCGCCTAGTTGATCACCAGGTAGCCGACGTAGACCCGCTTGCCGGCCGCCTTGGACAGGTAGATGGTGAACTTCCCGCTCGAGGGCACGACCGCCCGGACGTACACGCCCGAGACGCTGGTCTGGAGCGTGGCGACCACGTACGAGTTCGACGTGACCCCGCTCTTGCTGATCGTCCTGGACCTCTGGGACGCGCTCAGGTACGTCTTGCCGGCGCGATCGAACTTGACCTTGCCCGCCACCTGGAGCGCGGTCTGGCTCGTCGTCTCCGCCCGCGCGTACACCGCGACGCCACCCGGCGGAGCCGGCGCGACGGCGCCGCCGACCCAGCCGTACACGCCGACCCCGGTCACGTCCGCGTCCCCGACCACGCCGTAGTAGCCCCAGCCGTAGAGACCGAACGCCCCGCTGCCGAAGACCCCGGTCCCCGCGAACGAATCGCCCCACACGCCGGTGGATGCGCCCGACACGTTGGCATACCCGTAGACCCCCGACTCGGTCACGTTCGAGCTCGACACGGCGTCGGGGCCCGCGGATCCGTAGACCCCGGCACCCTGGGCGCTCCAGCCGAGGACCCCCATCCCGGCCGCGGCGTGCTGGCCCTTCAGCGATGGATCCAGGTCGGTGGTGTTCTCGAACGCGGTCGGAGCATCGGACTGGTTGTCCACGCCGAGCAGGGCGCCGTCGCCCGTGTCGGCGAGCGCCGGGGACGCGGCGATCAGTCCATGGGCGGCCGCCGCCGCGGCGCCTCCCAGCGCGGCGCCGAGCACGGCCCGGCGAGTGCGGCGTACGGTGCTATCGATCGCCATCAGCGCGTCCCTCCCTGGTGAGGGGGTTCGCGGCTGCTCCCCCTCGAGTGCGCCCATCGTTGCAGATGGGCCGGCCCCCGCGCGCGGGGTATTCGCACCCCGCCTGGGCTCAGCCACGGCCGCGACGCTTGGCCTCGCGCAGCCGGGCCAGCGTCTTGTCGCCGTCGGGCACCGGCGGCGGCTGCGGCGCGGACGGCGGGGCGTCCGCCGATGACGCGTCGGAAGTCTCGGGCATCGGCTCCGGCACCTCGAACGCCGCGGATCTCCCCGCCGCCTCGCGCAGGATGGCGGATCGGGCACCAGCGGCCCCGGCCCGGTCCCGGGCGGCGAGCATGCCCTCGACCTGCCGTGTCCGCGCGGCCACGCGGCGGCGCCGGACCAGCTCGACGACCCGGCGCCGACCGTCGGCGAGCTCACGACGGCCGATGGACACCCGTCGCAGGGCGATGTCGAGCGGCCACAGCAGGAGTGCCAGGACGAGCAGCCACGGCCACAGGTCGGTGAACCGGCCGGTGGTGGCAAGGCTGTGGATCCAGACGTCGGCCGGCTTCTCGACGGCCGTCCCGCCCGTGGCGGCACGGATCGCCGCCAGCAACGGCAGGTTCGCCCCCAGCTGCCGGTACTCGGCCGGGGTCGGGGCGACCAGCCCCAGCGTCCGACCGAGCGCCGACGCCCCCGGACGCGTCTGCGTGACCCGGACCGCGTAGGCGCCGCTCTGGAGCGAGGCGACCGGAGCCTCGTAGACGCCGGGTGCGACCTGGTTGAGGTCGACCGTCACGGGCTCGAGGTCCGGTCCGATCATCGCCGCCGACGTCGCGTAGAAGTCGCGTGCCGAGCCGTCGCTGTTGACGCTCTCGACGCGCAGGAAGGTGCGCCCCCCTCGGTCGACGAACGCCGCCTCGATGCCTCCGCTCTCCTCGCCCGGGAACGTCCAGCCGACCAGCTGGCTGAAGAACTTCGAGAACCCCTGCCAGCCGACCCAGCTCTTCGCCCAGCGCCCGGTCGAATCGGAGGTCCAGGCGACGGCCCGGCCGAGTCCGTACTGCCACTGGGCGAGCAGGGGGTCGTCGCGGTCGGTGACCAGCACCGTCTGCGCGGCCGGCTTGGCGGTCGTGCCGTTGTAGCCCAGCAGCTGGGGAAAGCCGCTGTCGAACCCGCGCAGGATCGGCGAGCCCGAGGTCAGGATCGGATAGAAGGGCTCCTCGACGATCTGCTGGCCCGAGACCTGCTGGGTCTCCTTGAGGAAGATGTCCGGGATCGACGCCGGGTTGGTCGCGGCGTAGAACCGGCCGCCGCCCTGCTTCGCCAGCTGCTCCAGGAACGGGTTGGCGCCACCCCCGGCACCCACCGTGGACAGCGTGATCCCGTCGGCCTTCATGCGCGCCAGGATGTCGGCGTACTGGCCGCTGGTGGACCAGCCGTCGGTGAGCAGGATGATGTGGCGCCGGGTGGCCGTTGCCTGCTCCAACGACGCCACGGCCTGGTCCAGCCCCGAGAAGATGTTGGTCTGGCCGTTGGGCGGTGATGCCCGCGATGCGCGCCTGGAGGTCCTGCAGCCCGCCCAGCGGCGCGGTCTGGACCACCCAGTGCGCGGTCGAATCGAACGCCACCACGCCCAGCTCGTCCTGCGCCGTGAGCGCGGAGGCGGCGCGCAGGATCGCCTCCTTGCCGATGTCGACCTTCTTGACGCCGGCGATGCCCGCGGTGGTGCCGTTCATGCCACCGTTGAAGCTGTTGCAGTGGCAGGCATCCATCGAGCCCGACTTGTCGATCACCACGACCAGCGCCACGTCGGGCTGCTTCTGGCGATCGCGGACGCCCATGTCGACCGGCAGCGTGGCCTCGAGCGGCGTGTCGGTGTAGCCGCCGGCGCCGTAGCTGCGCGGCCCGCCGACCATGACCAGGCCGCGGCCGAGATCGCGCACGTAGACCTGGAGCGCGGTCATCGCCTGGTCCGTGAGGCGGATCCGGGGCACGTCCACGAGCACGATCGAGTCGTAGTCGGCGAGGCCCGCGAGGTCGGACGGCAGCGCCTCGGGGATGATCGTGTCCACGGTCTCGCGCTCGGTCTGCAGGGCCGTGACCAGGTCGGCCGCCACGGTCTCGTCGCCCTTGACCACGAGCACCCGTGGCTCGCCCTTGACGATCGTGTTCGCGTCCGCCCGGTCGTTCTGGTTGAACGTGTCGCGCGCGGCCTCCACGACCATCCGGAAGCGCAGGAACCCCGCCTCCTTCGGCGTGAACGAGAAGGTCACGGACTGCTGTCCCGGCTGCAGGTCGACGGGCTTCGTCGCTGCCAGGTCGCCGTTCACGAACAGCCGGACGGTGGCCGGCTGGGCGGCGGTCGAGGTGACGGTCCCGGTGACGTCGATCGACTCGCCCAGGCGCGCCGTGGACGGCGACGTCAGCCGGTCCACGAGGACCTCGTCGGTGCCGGCGAGCCCGGTGACCACCGTCTCGACCTGGATCCCCCGGGCGGCGGCCAGCGCAGCCTCGACCTGGCCGGAGCCGGTGGTGTCGTTGCCGTCCGAGAGGAGCACGATCCGCTTCTGGGCGTCGTCGGGGAACAGCGCCGACGCGAGCCGCAGGGCGGCGCCGACGTCGGTCGCGCCGCGGACCGGCGTCGAGGCGAGGCGGTCGATCTCGGCCAGGTCGGACGGCAGGCGCTCGACCAGCGCGTCCCCGCCGAACGCGACGATCCCCGCGACGTCCTCGCCGTGCCGGGCCGCGAGCGACTCCCGGATATAGGCAAGGGCCTCCTCGCGGCCGGCCGTCCCGACCGAGTCCGAGAGGTCGGTGACGTAGACGACGGCCAGCCGGTCGACGGGCAGCACCAGCTGGATGCCCGCCAGGGCGCCGACCAGCGCCGACAGCAGCAGGACCCGGACACCCAGGGCCGCGCGCCGGCGGCCGACCCCCATCCGTCGCCGCGATGCGACGTGCAGCCCGACCACGATCGCCACCAGGATGGGCAGCAAGGCCAGGGCCATCGGGGCGTCGAAGGCGATGCCCATCAGGCGCCCCGTCCCCCGGCCCGGCCGGGTCGCAGCCGCGCGCCGAGCGCACGCCGCAGCCGCGCGAGGGTGTCACGCTCGTAGACCAGCCACTCGATCGTGAGCACGATCAGCGCGACCAGCACGACCGGGACCCACAGCTCGTCGCGCGAGTTCGGGCGCGCGGCAGCCGGGCCGGCGCCCGTGGTCGGGCTGGCCGCCGGCGCGCCGAGCACGGTCAGGGACGAGCCGTCCCCGGGCGCGATGTTGGACTCGCCCACGTCGAGCAGGTCGACGGCGAACCTGACCGGTGCCGACGGATCGGCGGGCCGGAACGTCCCGACCGGGGACGCACCCGCTGCGGCCGCGCCCGATGGCCCGGCCGTGGCGACCGGCGCGTCCGTGGCCGCCGGGGAGCCGCCGCCGGTCCTCGTGGGCGCGGGCGTCGCGCCCGCATCGGTGATCCCGGTCACGCTGTACACGCCCAGCAGGTCGGTGCGCGCGAAGGTCACCGCCGCCGCGTCCCCGGTGGGCGCCACCAGCTCGTCCACGGATCCGTCGGGCCGCTCCACCCGGACCCCGCGCGCCCCGGCGGGGATGGCGAGCGTCACCGGCGTGCCGGGGGCGACCGCGTCGGCCGGAGACTGGGAGCCGCCCAGGAGCTCGCCGGCGAGGTTCGCCATCAGCACCGGGAACGCGACCTGGAGCGGCAGGTCGGAGCGGCGCGGCTCGAACGCGAGCACCGCGGCCGGGCGTCCGCCGAGCAGGCCCGAGTAGAGCAGCGGCGACGCGCCCGGCCCGGGGATCACCGCGCGCGCCCAGGCGGGCAGGTCCAGCCGCTGCGCCTCGGCGATGTGGGTGGTCGACAG
>CAVUJW010000018.1:0-28387 GCA_963741915.1 uncultured Chloroflexia bacterium
CCGATGACGCCTACCTGGCGAGATGCCGCTGCATCGCCGCCTTGCGCGACAGGTTGACCCGTCCCTGGCGGTCGATCTCGGTGACCACCACCATGACCTCGTCGCCCACCGACACGACGTCCTCCACGGACGGCACGTGGTAGTCGGCCAGCTCGCCGATCCGGACCAGGCCTTCCTTGCCCGGCAGGATCTCGACGAACGCGCCGAACGTCATCAGCCGGGTGACCGTGCCCAGGTACAGGGCACCGACCTCGACCTCGCGGGTCAGGCTCTCGATCCACTGGATCGCCTTGCGCGAGTTCTCGCCGGAGACGGCCGCGATCTCCACGGTCCCGTCGTCCTCGACGTTGATCTCCGTCTGGGTCTCCTCCTGGATCTTGCGGATCATCGAGCCACCCTTGCCGATGATCTCGCGGATCTTCTCGGGGTTGATCTTGATCGTGATGATCCGGGGCGCGAAGTCGGACATCTCCTCGCGCGCCGACGGCAGGACCGCGGTCATCTTGTCCAGGATGAACAGGCGGGCGGCGAGGGCCTGCTTGAGCCCCTCGCGGATCACCCGCTCGTCGATGCCCTTGACCTTGATGTCCATCTGGAGGGCGGTGATGCCCTCCGAGGTCCCGGTCACCTTGAAGTCCATGTCCCCGATCGAGTCCTCCTTGCCCAGGATGTCGGTGAGGACCACGAAGTTGCCGGTCTCGGCGTCGAGGACGAGGCCCATCGCCGCGCCCGCCACCGGCGCCTTGATCGGCACGCCCGCGTCCATCAGCGCGAGGGTCGAGCCACAGGTGGAGGCCATCGACGTGGAACCGTTGCCCGACACGACCTCCGACACGAGCCGGATCACGTATGGGAACTCCTCCTGGCTCGGCAGCACCGGCAGCAGCGCGCGACCGGCGAGGTTGCCGTGCCCGATGTCGCGCCGCGAGGGACCGCGCATCGGTTTGTTCTCGCCCGTGCTGTAGGGCGGGAAGTTGTAGTGGTGGAGGTACCGCCGCTCGGTCTCGGGGCTGATCGTGTCGATGCGCTGGACGTCCGAGGACGCACCGAGCGTCGCGACCGTCAGGGCCTGGGTCTGGCCGCGGGTGAACAGGCCGGAGCCGTGGGCCCGCGGGAGCAGGCCGACCTCGACCGAGATCGAGCGGATCTCGTCGGTGGCCCGGCCGTCCATGCGGACGCCCTCGGCCAGGACGAGCTCGCGCACCACCTTCTTCTGGACCAGGTTGAACAGGCTCTTGCTCACGCGCGCGGTGCGGCGGGCCGCCTCCAGCAGCTTCGCGGCCTCGTCCTTGTCCTTGCGGGTTGCGCGGACCGAGGCGGCGATGTCCTGGCGCAGTGCGGCGATGCGGGCGGGGAGGTCGTTGCCGAACCAGATCAGCAGGTCTGCGGTGGCCTCGGCGTCCGGAAGCGCCCGGTGGCTCTGCTTCAGCTCGATGCCGAAGAAGCCGGCCAGCGTGGCCAGCTTGTAGTTCTCGATCTCCGGGTACCCCTCGCGGGCGATGACCAGGGTGTCCAGGTAGCGGCCCTGCTCGATGCGCGTGCCGTCACCGAGGGCCTCCTCGAGGAACGCGATGTCGAAGCCCACCGAGTGACCGACCAGAGGCGCGTCGCCCACGAAGTCCAGCGCCTTGCGCGCGGCTTCCGCCGGGCTGAGGGCACCCTTGACGTCCTTGTCCGTGATGCCGTGCATCTGGTTGCCGACGATCGGCCGGCCGGGGTTCACGAACGTGGACCAGCGGTCGGTGATCTTGCCACCCTTGACGCGGACGGCGGCGACCTCGATGAGGTCGGCCATCTTGGGGTCGGTGCCGGTGGTCTCGACGTCCACGACGACGAGCTCGCCACCCGCCTTCGCCAGCTCGGCGAACTTGAGCACCGAGTCGGTCAGCGGCTCGAGGTACGGCACGCGCTTGGGCTTGCCAACCTTCGCGCGCAGCTCCTCCTGGAGGTCGATGAGCGGGGCGATCGACCGGTGGGCGAACATGATCGCCTCGGCCATGACGTCCTCGGGCAGGATCTTCACGCCGGCCTCGACCATCATGATCGCGTCGCGGGTGCCAGAGACGACGAGATCGAGCTCGGAGTCGGCGAGCTGGCTGATCGTCGGGTTGAGCACGAACTCGCCGTCGATCCGGCCGACGTGCACCGCCCCGATCGGGCCCTGGAACGGGATCTCGCTGATCGTCAGCGCGGCGGACGCGGCGATCGTGCCCAGCACGTCGAGCTCGTTCTCCTGGTCCGTCGAGAGGGTGGTGATGACGATCTGGATGTCGTCCTTGTACCCCTCGGGGAACAACGGGCGGATCGGCCGGTCGGTGAGGCGTGCGGCAAGGGTCGCGGCCTCGGACGCGCGGCCCTCGCGCTTGATGAAGCCGCCGGGGATCTTGCCGGCCGCGTACATCCGCTCCTCGAAGTCCACGGTGAGCGGGAAGAAGTCGAGGCCGGGGCGAGGCTCGGACCGGTTCGCGGTCCCGAGGACCATGGAGTCGCCGTAGCGAGCGGTGACGGCGCCGCCGGCATTGCCGGCGAGCCGGCCGGTCTCGAGCGTGAGCGTACGGCCGCCGAACTCGATCGCGAGCGTGGTAGGGGTGGGCACGGGTGAACGACCTCCTTGGTCGTGCGGGGCGGAGCGACCTGCGGCCGGTTAGGCCGGGCTGGCGGAGATGCCGGACACGATCGACCCCGGGCTTGACCCGGGGCCGGAACGGCGTGTCCTAGCGGCGCAGCCCGAGCGAGCCGATGACGGCCCGGTAGCGCGTGGCGTCCTTCTTCACGAGGTACGCGAGAAGGCGCCGGCGCTGACCCACGAGCTTGAGGAGGCCGCGACGCGAATGGTTGTCCTTCGGGAAGCGCCGGAGGTGCTCCGTCAGGTCCCGGATCCGTTCCGTCAGGAGCGCGATCTGGACCTCCGGGGAGCCGGTGTCGCCGTCCTTGACGGCGTACGTCCCGATGACCTCTTGCTTCTTCTCCCGCGCGAGCGGCACTCGATCCTCCGACACGAACGATGGCGTGACTGTATTCCTGTTCTTCGACCGGCGGAGGATAGCAGGCACGCTCGGATCGGGCAAACCTGTGTACCCACCTCGCCCGGTCCCTCAGGGGCTCGACGGCGTCCAGGGCTGGGCCTCGGTCGCGCCGCGCTCGATGTCGAGGAGCTGGTCCGCCGCGACGGTCAGCCACGGGCCCTGCACGCCGTCGGGCCAGGTGACGCGGACCTGCGCGCTGTCCGCCGATCCCAGGCCGACGTGCGTCCAGCCGAGCTGGCCGCCGATATGCCCGCCGCCGATGGTGAGCTCTCGTCGCTGGACCGTGTCGCCCACGCGAATCTCGACACCGGGCGCCGACGGCGCCACGGTTCCCGCCCGGCTGCCCGAAACGCAGGGCCAGCCAGGTGCCCATCGCCTGCGGGGCGTCGACGGTCCCGGTGCCGACGTTGCGCCAGAGCCGCACCGGAGCGCCGAGGTTCATCTCCACGAGGTCCAGCAGCCCATCCAGGTTGAAGTCGGCCAGCGCGGCGCCACGGCCCCGGTCGTAGCTCAGGATCCCCGCCTGCTGGGCGCCCTCGACGAAGGTTCCGTCAGGCTGCCCGATGAACAGGTTGCTCGGATCGCGCTGCGCGTAGTCGGGCTGCTGGTTGACGTTGCCCTTGGACACGAACAGGTCGGTGAAGCCGTCGTTGTTCACGTCCTCGAACTCCGGGTGCCAGGCCGTCGACGGCAGCGCGTCGTCACCCGCGAACGGGTGGGTGCCGATCACCCCGCGCTTGAGCGCGATGTCGCGATAGGTCGGTTGGGTCGGTCCGGCCAGCAGCGTCTGGAGCTTGTTGTCGCCCTGGCTGGTCAGGTAGACCTCGGGCAGGCCGTCCCCGGTCACGTCCTGGCTCGCGATCCCCATGCCCCAGATCTGCATCTGCACCCAGCCGTCGCCCGGCGCCGTACAGCCGGGGCTGCCGGTCCGGCAGCATCCGCCACAGCTGCTCCTCGCCGTGCTCGAAGTCGTAGTACTGCCGATCGTTGCTGACCCGCAGGTCGCGCCGACCGGACCCATCCCAGTCGCTGAACAGCATCGACAGCGCGCAGTAGCCGGGATCGAGCGGGATCGCCGGGCCAAAGCCGGTCCCGGTCGTGGCGGGACGGAACAGGACGTTGCGATCGCATTCGAAGGTCGGCTCACCGGAGGCGTCAAGCCTCAGGTACTTGCCGATCGCCAGCGTCGGCATCCGGTCGGAAGCCTCCCAGGTCGCGCTGAACGCCGTCGCCCAGCCACCGGGACCGGCGAACGACCAGGCGTCGTTGGCGCGCTCGAACCGGCAGTCACCGAGCCCCCGCAGCAGGTCGATGCCGCCGACGCGAAGGACGGCCAGGTCGACGTGGCCGTCGCCGTCGATGTCGATCGGGTAGGCACCGTTACGTCCACCGCGTCGAGGAGCGGATCCTCGATGGCCCTGAACCGGAGCGGACCGCCCACCGCGCTGACGTTCCGGTACAGGGCAGCCGGGTTGGCACCACCCGCAAGGTAGAGGTCCGGGAGAGCCGTCGTCGTCGCAGTCGAGCACCGCGACACCACCCCCGATGCTCGCGGTATAGCCGTCGTCTAGGCGGTGGTCCAGCCCCGACGCGACGGTCTCGTCGACGAACCGCGGCGCCCCGAGCGCGCCGGCCGTGGCATCGCCCAGCAGGGCTCGGCTCGCCCCCAGGGCGCCGATCAGGACGAGCGCGATGATCACGACCGCTGCCCCGACGCTGCGCGTTCGCCGGGTCACCGGGTCACCGTCCGTGCGAGGACGCGGTCCATGGGACCCTCCGGCGCGGCCGGGCGCGGACCGTCACGAGGGCGCCGTGCCGTCGAAGTAGCGCTGGGCCAGCGCCCACGCCGCCTTGCCGCAGGCGAAGCCGATCCGGCGGCCGGTGAAGTCGTCCGCCTCGACGTGGATGCCTCCCCACAGCCGCGACTGGCCCGCCTGGTCGGAGGCGTCGTAGTACGTCGCCCACTCGAGCTGGATGTCGGTCGGTCGGGCCGTGCTCGAACTTGAGCGACCCGGCCTTGATCGTGTAGCCGCTCATGCCGCCGGGAAAGTACTCGCTGCCCGTGAACCCGACCAGCACCTCCGCCGCGGCCCGGCTGAACGTGCTGTGGCCCGAGACGTAGCCCGGGAACGACGGGCGTGACGAACGTCGGCAGCTGGTACGGCACCCAGTCTCGACGGCGAGGATCCAGGCCACGCCGCCGATCTCGGTCTTGGGGTCCGTCGGGGTTGCCGCGCCCACGACCGGATGGCGATCTCGCCCTCGTGGCCGGCGAGCGCGGCGTGCCGCTGCCGGGCGCCGTCGTCCCGGCGGTGATCAGCTCGATCAGGCCCGGGACCAGCGGCAGTCCCTCGGGGTCGTAGGCACGGCAGCGCGGATCGCTCGACTGCCCGTGGCCGCCCATGTACCGGATCATCGAGATCGGCCGCGCCGAGTCGTAGTAGCCCTTGAGGCCCCAGGCCGCGATCGCGGCGTCGTGCACCGCGCCGTTGATCGCGAGGTACAGCTTGACGTCCCACTGCGAGGCGGTCCACCGGGTCGCCCCTGCCGCCGATCCGGAGGTCCGGGGCCAGCTCGTCGGACACCAGGTTGGCGAGCACGTTCCAGTGCCCGGCGGCGTCTCGGAGCTCGGGCCGTCGGCCCAGAACTCGGCCATCACCCGGCCGAAGTCGCCCTCGCAGCACCACGTCGGGCCCGTAGGGCTGCCCGGTGATCGGGTTGATCGGGTGGCCGGTGCCGTCGTTGGCGCCCAGCGTGTTGCCGCCCAGCGCGCCCGGCGAGATGTCGATCATCGTGCCCGTCGGTCGGGATCGAGCATGCTGCTGTAGCGGATCACCTCCACCGCCTGGTCCTTGAACGCCTGGTCGGTCGCCGGGTCGCCCAGCCGCGGCGGCGGCCCGGGATCGATCGGGCGTCCCGGCTGACGGTGTCCGGCGGCAGCGCGAACCCCGTCACGTGGCCCCAGTGCGGACCGACCGCCTGCTGGACGCCGTTGGTCACGGGGATCCCGTTCTGCGAGATCATGTGCTCGATCCGGAGCGGCTGCCAGCGGTTCGGGTCGGCCATGGAGGTTCCGGATGCCGGCGACCGCGAGCGGCGGGTTGACCGGCTGGTAGTCGGTCGCCGCATAGCCGCCGTCCTCGTTCGAGCCGTCGGTCTTCCCGTAGGCGATGATCGCCGCGGCGATCCGGTTGCCGACCGCCGCGGGCGCGTCGCCCTCGGTCGTGGTAACGTCCGACCGGGTAGCACAGTGCGTCCATCAGGTCGGCGAACTCGGACAGCGAGACGTCACCGCCCACGGCCTTGATGTAGCGCTCGTTGAGGAGCCGGTAGGCGGCGTAGCTCATCGCCTCCTCGCGTGCGGCCGTCGACGTCCGACGCCTGGTGCTTCTCCGTGGACCAGGTAGCCGTCCGCCGTCGGGTCGTACGCCGCCCAGGCGTCCCACATCGCGACCGAGGTGTGGAACAGGTTCCGGGCGTGGACGGTGGGCGCGGGCAGCGCGCGCCGGATCGCGTCCAGCAGGGCTTCGTCCCACCGGCGCGCGAGGGACCATTCCGGGTGCTGCGCGATCGGCGGGCAGGCGCGCCCGGTGGCCCAGGGCCGGGTGACCGCGAGCCCGGCCGCGATGACCGCCACGGCGGCGACGGCGAGGACGGCCAGCGGCAGCCAGCCGCCGGGCCGTGCGACCCGGGGACGCCCCGCCGGGGCTGGGATCCATCACGTGTCGGTGTCCTCCAGGTCAGGCTGCCGGTGCGCCCCCGGACGGGCGCGGGGCGGTGGCACCGGCGGCGAACAGGCGCTCGATCACCCGCAGGTTCGCGACCGCGTCCTCGGGGGGCACCGGCACCGGCCCCCCGGAGGTCACGCAGGCGGCGAACCGCTCGGCCTCGACCGCGTACGGGTCGGCCGTGTCGAAGGTCAGGACCTCGGTGGCCGGGTCCACGGGCGGGTCGCCACCCGCGGTCAGGTGACACGTCGTCGGGCGGTCGGGCGGGATGTTGAACGGGATCTCGATCGAGATCCGGCCCGCTGGACCCGTAGATGTGGACGCGCTGGTCCGGCTCGGTGCGCGTGGCGCAGGTGAACGTCGCCACGCCCTGGTCGAACACCAGGAGCGCCGCTGGTCAGCGACGTCCACGCCGGAGACGGGGTCGCGCTCCACCGCCGCCTCCACCCGCGACGGCTCGGTCCCGAACAGCATCCGCGACAGGTTGACGTTGTAGCAGCCGATGTCGTACAGCGCACCGCCGCCCGCCTCGAGGATGTTGCGGATGTTGGCCGGGTCGTCGTTGAAGTACGAGAACCAGGAGTCCACGGCGCGCAACCGGCCGATGCGGCCCGAGGCGACCAGCTCGCGCACGGCCACCCACGACGGGTGGAGGCGGTACATGAACGCCTCCATGAGCACCACGCCGGCGTCGCGGCACGCGTCGACCATCGCCTCGGCATCGGCCGCCGTCAGCGCCAGCGGCTTCTCGCACAGGACGTGCTTGCCGGCCCGGGCGGCGGCGATCGTCCACGCCCGGTGGAGGTGGTTGGGGAGCGGGATGTACACGGCGTCGACGTCCGGGTCGGCGAGCAGCGCCTCGTACGAGCCGTAGGCGCGCGGGATCCCGAGCTCAGCGGCGACGACCCGGCGCGCGCGAGGCATCGCGCGACGCGATCGCCAGCACCTCGCATCCCGCGGCCCTGCGCATGCCCGGGATCGATCTTGGTCGACACCGATGTCGGCGGTCGACAGGATCCCCCAGCGCACGCTCGGCACGGCTCTCCTCCTGCTCGAGCGGCCGGCCCGCAGGGCGCGACGCTCGCTCCGACTTGACACGGACGGTTCCCGTGTACCAGTCTGGCACAAGTTTGCAAGAAAGGAACACAAACCTTGCGACCCGGTCGGGTTGACCTTGGCCAGCGCAGCGAGACGGTTCGCCGGTCGAACCTGAGCGCGATCGTGCGCGACCTGCACGAGCGCGGCCCGATGTCCCGGTCCGAGCTCGTGGCCGCCACCGGGCTCACCCGGAGCGCAATCCGGGGCCTCGTGCAGGAGCTGGCCGGCGCCGGCCTGGTCACCGAGGATCCGGCGGTCCGCCTGGGCACCCCCGGCCGCCCCTCGCCGCTCGTCCGCGTCGTCCCTGACCGCGCGGTCGTGCTCGCGCTGGAGGTTCTCGTCGACTCCGTCGCGGCGGCGGTGGTCGGCCTGGGCGGCGAGACGCTGGCCCAGGTGCGGGTCGACCTGCCGCGGCGCCACCGGGCGGTCGACGACGTGGTCGCCCGCCTGGTCGACCTCGCCGATCGGCTGCACGCCTGGACCGACCTCCCGATCGTCGGCATCGGCGTCGCGGTGGCCGGCGTGGTCCGCCGTGACGACGGCCTCGTGTCGATGGCCCCCAACCTCGGGTGGCGCGACGCCCCGCTCGGGGCGCGGCTTGCCGAAGCGCTCCCGATCGGCGTGCCGGTGTCCGTCGCCAACGACGCGGACCTGGGCGTCCTCGCGGAGCACCGGCGTGGTGCGGCGGTCGGGATCGACGACGTGCTCTACGTCTCGGGTGAGGTCGGCGTGGGTGGCGGAGCCATCGTCGGCGGGCTGCCGCTCATGGGCGCCGCCGGCTACGGTGGCGAGATCGGCCACGTGCCGCTGAACCCCGAGGGTCGCAGGTGCCGGTGCGGCTCGACCGGGTGCTGGGAGACCGAGATCGGCGAGGGAGCCCTGCTTGCCCTCGCCGGCCGGCCCACGACCTCCGGTGCAGCCGGCGTGGACGCCGTGCTTGCCCTCGCGGCCGCGGGCGATTCGACCGCGCTGGCCGCGCTGGCTCACGTCGGTCGCTGGCTGGGGATCGGGCTCGCGGGGCTCGTCAACATCCTCAATCCCCGGCTGATCATCCTGGGGGCGATGCTCGGCCGGATCCATCCCTTCGTCCGCGAGGCGATGGACACGGAGCTGTCGCGCCGGGTCCTGCCCGCCCCGGGCGGCCTCGTGCGCATCGTCCCGGCCACGCTCGGCGTCGATGCCCCCCTGCGCGGTGCAGCGGAGCTCGCGTTCGAGCCCCTGCTCGCTGATCCGGCAGCGTGGTTCACCGCGCGCGACAGCGTCGTCCACAGCGCGAGCGCCTGGCATGGCGCCTCACGCACGGTTGGTGCACACGACGGCCGGCCGACTGGCCGACCCGCCACGAAAGGGGTATGCCTTCCGATGTAGCCTTGCGGCGCAACCAGCCGTATTGAGGTCGACGAACCGTTCGTCGGTTCGACGAAGGTCGTCACTGGAGGAGGAAACGGATGCAGATTTGCAGGTTCGCTGCGCTCGCGGGCGTCTCGGCCGTTCTGGTCGCCGCCTGTTCGAGCAGTGCGACCCCCGCCCCGAGCGGTGGCGGTGGTGGTGGTGGCACGGCCGCCGACTGCACGGTCGGCGTGTCCTGGAACAACTACCAGGAGGAGCGCTGGGCCAAGTGGGACGAGCCCGCCATCAAGGGCGCGCTCGACGCCGCCGGCGCCAAGTACATCTCGAACGACGCCAAGTCGTCGGCCGAGAAGCAGCTGACCAACGTCGAGAACCTGATCTCGCAGGGCGCCAAGGTCGTGATCATCCTGGCCCAGGACGGCACGGCCATCAAGCCGGCCGTGCAGAGTGCCCTGACGCCAGGGCATGCCGGTCGTCGCCTACGACCGGCTGATCGAGGACCCCGGCGCGCTGTACATCACCTTCGACAACAAGCTCGTCGGCAAGATGCAGGCCCAGGCGGTCTTCGACGTCGTGCCGAAGGGCAACTACGTCGATCATCAAGGGCAACACGGCCGACGCGAACGCCGACTTCCTCCGCGCCGGCATCGATGAGGTCATCGAGCGGCGCCGTCGACAGCGGCGACATCAAGATCGTCGGCGAGACCTACACCGACAACTGGGATCCGTCCAACGCCCAGAAGGAGATGGAGCAGTTCCTGACCGCGAACAACAACGACGGTCGACGCGGTCTGGTCCGAGAACGACGGCATGGCCGGCGGCGTCGTAGCCGCGCTGGCCGCCCAGGGCCTCGCCGGCAAGGTGCCGGTGTCCGGCCAGGACGGCGACGCTGCCGCCCTCAACCGGGTCGCCCTCGGCACCCAGACCGTCGACGTCTGGAAGGACTCCCGGATGCTGGGCGAGGCGGCCGGCAAGGCTGCCATCGCGCTATGCAAGGACCCCAACATCAAGAACGTCGTCCGGCGTCGGTGCAGTTCACAGAGCCCCGGCGGAAACGACATGACCTCGATCTTCCTGCAGCCGCAGCCGATCACCAAGGACAACCTCAAGACGGTCCTGGATGCCGGCTGGATCGACCAGGCGACGCTCTGCAAGGGCGTCCCGGCCGGCACCGTCAGCGGTTGCCCGTAACGGCCGACCGCGTCCATTGACCACGCTCGGCGCCGCGGACCACCCGCGGCGCCGAGCGCGCCCCTAGTCGCGCGCACACGGAGAGGCGCCACGATGACCGAGGCCACGGAAGCACTCGAGCCCGCCGCGCAACAGCGACCAGGCGGCTCGCTGCGGTCCTACCTGTCCGCGCTCGAGCTCGACACGCGGCTGCTGGGCATGATCGGGGCCCTGGCCGTCATCTGGATCTTCTTCAACGTTCTCTCGAACGGGAACTTCATCACGCCCGCGGAACCTGTGGAACCTCTCGGTCCAGAGCGCGTCGATCGCCATCATGGCGACAGGCATGGTGCTGATCATCGTGTCCCGCAACATCGACCTGTCCGTGGGATCGATGCTGGGCTTCCTCGGCTACACGATGGCGATGATCCAGGTCGAGTATGCTGCCCAAGGCCCTCGGGGTCGAGCTACGACGAGCCCGTACGTCTGGATCATCGCGATCCTGGTCGGGGTCGCGCTGGGCGCCATCGTCGGCGGAATCCAGGGCGTCGTCGTCGCCTACGTCGGGGTGCCGTCGTTCATCGTCACCCTGGGCGGGCTGCTCGTCTGGCGCGGCCTGATCTTCCGCTACGTGCAGGGCCAGACGCTCGCGCCGCTCGACGCAGACCTTCCAGCTGCTCGGCGGCGGGCCTAAGGGCTCGCTGGGCGACGTGCTGAGCTGGCTGGTCGGATTGCTCGCCTGCGCGGGCATCATCGTACTGCATTATGGTCGGGACGGCGCCGCCGGCGGCGTACGACTTCCCGGTGCGTGCCGATCTGGGCGGAGACCGTTGCTGGCGGATCGTCGGTTGCGGCGCCGTGCTCGGCGCCGTCTGCGGTCGCCAACAGCTACCTGTGGCCCGAGGAGCTTGCCCGAAGCGCAGCCGCGGGCTCGATGCCCGAGGCGCTCACCATCCCGGTCGGCATCGCGTATCCCGGTCCTGATCATGCTCGGCGTGGGGCTGGTGATGACGTACCTCGCCACGCGCCGCCGCTTCGGCCGCTACGTCTACGCGATCGGCGGCAACCCCGACGCGGCCGAGCTCGGCGGCATCAACATCCGCCGGACGATCATGATGACCTTCGTGCTGATGGGGATCCTGGCCGCCATCAGCGCCGTGGTCCAGACGGCCCGGCTCAACGCCGCCGTCACGAACCTCGGGGTCCAGAACGAGCTGTACGTGATCGCCGCCGCGGTCATCGGCGGAACGTCGTTCGCCGGCGGCATCGGGACGATCCCGGGCGCGATCCTGGGCGCGGTCGTGATGCAGTCGCTGCGGTCCGGCATGCTGCTGCTCAACGTCGACTCGCCGACCCAGGACATCGTGGTCGGGCGTCGTGCTCGTCGCCGCGGTCGGGTTCGACTCGTACAACCGGCGCGCGGTCGGCCTGAGGCGGAGGAGGACCGATGACCACCGCACCTGCGCACCTTCGCGAGGCCCGAGAGCGTCCCGTGGGACCCGCTCGTCGAGATGCAGCGACATCTACGTCGCCTTCGGTGGCGTCCACGCCGTCGAGGGCGTGAGCATCGACCTGCATGAAGGCGAGGTCGTCGGCCTCGTCGGTGGCAACGGCGCCGGCAAGTCGACCCTCATGCGCGTGCTGTCGGGCGCCCACCCGGCCGATTCCGGGCGAGATCCTGCTCGACGGCAAGCCGGTCACGATCACGAACCCCCGGGACGCCAAGGCCCTGGGCATCGAGACGATCTACCAGACGCTGGCGCTCGCCGACAACGTCGACGCGGCCGCGAACGTGTTCCTGGGCCGCGAGCTGCGCGACGCGGTTCGGCTCGCTCGATGACGCGGCGATGGAAGCGGCGACCCGCAACCGTGATGGGCCGCCTCAACCCGAAGTTCAAGAACTTCAAGACGCCGGTGAAGTCGCTGTCCGGCGGCCAGCGCCAGTCGGTCGCCATCGCGCGGGCCATCCACTTCAACGCCCGGATCCTGATCATGGACGAGCCCACGGCGGCGCTCGGCCCAGCCGAGACGGCCCAGGTGCGGGAGCTAGTCGCGCCAGCTCAAGGAGGAGGGCATCGGCGATCTTCCTGATCAGCCACGACATCCACGACGTGTTCGACCTGGCGGATCGGATCAGCGTCATGGCCACGGGCAAGCTCGTCGGGACCGTCAACAAGGACGAGGTCACCAAGGACGAGGTGCTCGGGATGATCATCATGGGCAAGCTCCCCGACGAGGTCGACCGAGACCGACATCGAGACGATCATCCACTGACGCCGGCGCTCCGGCGTGGCCGCTCGGAGCGGCGCCCGATCGCCGCGTCCCGCGCGGTCGAGAGCCGGCGTGGAACGACGGGGCCAGGGCCGGGTACAGGTCGCGGTAGATCGCGTGGAGCGCCCGGTAGCGCGCGACGTCCGGGCCCGGGCGAGGCCACGGGCGTCGCCCTGACCAGCGCCTCGGCGATCGCCTCGACGCTCGGTGAACCAGCCGCCGCCCACCGCGGCCAGCAGCGCGGCGCCATAGGCCGCGCCCTCGGTGGTGCTGACCGTCGCGATCTCCGCGTCGAGGATGTCGGCGAGGACCTGGCGCCACAGCGGGCTGGCGGTGCCGCCGCCGGAGGCGCGGATCTCGGTCGGCGCCGGCATCCCGGCCTCGACCATCAGGTCCAGCCCGTCGCGCAGCCCGAACGCGACGCCCTCGAGCACCGCCCGCGTGAGGTGGCGCCGGTCGTGGGCGAGGGTCAGCCCGACGAACGCGCCGCGGGCCAGCGGATCGGGATGCGGGCTCCGCTCGCCCGACAGGTAGGGCAGGAACAGCAGCCCGTCGCTGCCGGCCGGCACGGCCGCCGGCGGCCGCCACCAGGTCGCCGAACTCGACGCCCGGGCGCGACGCGCGTCGCGGAACCAGCGCAGGCTGCCCGCGGCCGAGAGCATCACCGACATCATGTGCCACCGGCCGGGCACCGCATGGCAGAAGGCGTGGACCCGCCCGCCGGCTCGTACAGCGGCCGGTCCGTGGTCGCGAACACCACGCCCGACGTGCCGAGCGAGAGCGCCACGCGTCCCGGGCACCACCGCCCCCACGCCGACCGCGTTGGCGGCCTGGTCGCCGCCGCCCGCCACGACCGGCGTGCCGGCTCGCGAGCCCGCGTGGCGGCGGCGGCGGCCGGGGTGATCCGGCCGGTCACCTCGGGGCCCTCGAAGGTCGCGCGGCAGCCAGGCCGGGTCGATGCCCAGCGTCGGCCGTCACCTCGCGCGACCAGTCGCGGGCCGCGAGGTCGAACAGGATGGTGCCCGACGCCGTCGGCCTTGTCCATCGCGTGCTCGCCGGTGAGGCGGAGCCGGACGTAGTCCTTGGGCAGCAGCACATGGGCGATCCGCCGCCAGACCTCGGGCTCGTGGTCGCGCACCCACACCAGCTTGGGCGCCGTGAACCCGGTCAGCGCGTCGTTGCCGGTGATCTCGACGAGGCGCTCGCGGCCCGACCGCGGCGCGGATCGCCGTCGCACTCGGCGGCGGTGCGCTGGTCGTTCCACAGGATCGCGGGTCGGAGGACCGCGGCCGTCGGCGTCGAGCACCACCAGGCCGTGCATCTGCCCGGTCAGCCCGACCGCCTCGACCGCGGCCGGTTCGATGCCGGCCGCCGCGAGCACCTGGCGGATCGCATCGATCGCACCGTCCCACCACAGCGCCGGGTCCTGCTCGCTCCACAGCGGCCGGGGCGTCGAGACCGGTATTCGGACGTACCGATCCCCAGGACCGCGCCGCCTGCGTCGACGAGGACGGCCTTGGTGGCCGTGGTCGAGACGTCGATCCCGAGCGACGACGCCCATCGGGGATCAGCCGGCGCGCCAGACGGTGGTGGTTGACGACGTTCTCGAGCAGCTCCTGGTGGCCCGACACGCGGCCGCGGGTCGATCGCGCCCGAGGCGACCCTCCGCCTCCAGCGAGGCGAGCGACTCGCGGCCGTCGAGGATCGCACGGCCGAGGTCGCCGGACCAGCCCGCGTAGCGCGCCTCGCGCAGTGCCTCGAGGGTCGCCGTGCTCCACCATGTCGGCGGCCACCAGCAGCGCCCGCGCGAGGGTGTCCAGGCCGCCGATGTGGGCATGGAACAGGTCGGTCCGGTCTGTGCTCTGGCGGCGCAGCTTGGCGTCGAAGTTGAAGCCGCCGCGGCGCCAGGCCGCCGCTGCGCAGGATCTCGTAGATCGGCAGGGCCAGGTCGTCGACCGAGTTCGGGAACTGGTCGGTGTCCCAGCCGTTCTGGGGGTCGCCGCGGTTGGCGTCGATGCTGCCCAGGACCCCGTTGGCGGCGGCGAACGCGACCTCGTGGTGGAAGCTGTGGCCGGCGAGCGTGGCGTGGTTGGCCTCGATGTTGACCTTGTACTCGCCCTCGAGGCCGTTGCGGACGAGGAAGCCGTGCACGGTCGCGACGTCGTAGTCGTACTGGTGCTTGGTCGGCTCCTGCGGCTTGGGCTCGATCAGCAGCTGGCCCTCGAACCCGATCTTCGCCTTGTGCTCGGCGACCAGGTGCAGGAACCGGGCGAGCTGCGCCTGCTCCCGCCGGAGGTCCGTGTTGAGCAGGGTGTCGTAGCCCTCGCGGCCGCCCCACAGCACGTAGTTCTGCGCCGCCCAGGCGCTGGGTGACCTCGAGCATGTGCTTGACCTGGGCCGCGGCGTAGGCGAACACCTCAGGATCGGGGTTGGTCGCGGCGCCGGCCTGGTAGCGCGGGTGGGTGAACAGGTTGGCCGTGCCCCACAGCAGGCGCGACGCCGGTCCGCTCCTGGTAGCCCAGCGCGTCGTCGGTCAGCGCGTCGAGGTTGTCCCGGAACTCGGCGAACGAGTCGCCCTCGGGCGCCACGTCCCGGTCGTGGAAGCAGTAGAACGGCGTGCCGAGCTTGGTGAAGAACTCGAACGCGGCGGCCATCCTGGCCCGCGCCCCGGCCATCGCGTCGGCGGCGTCGAGCCAGGGACGATCCAGGGTGCCGATGCCGAACATGTCCCGGCCGTCCCAGGCGAACGAGTGCCAGAAGCAGACCCCCGGCCGGAGGTGGTCCTCCATCCGCTTGCCGAGCACGAGGCGGTCGGGCTGGTAGACCTTGAACGTCAGCGGATCGGTCGACTCCAGACCCCCGAACCCGATCGGCGCCCGGCACATCGGTGAAGAACGCCTCGTCCACGATGGATCCTCCTCTGCTCGCCGGCGACTCGCGGTCTGCGTCGACCACCCGGCCGCCAGGTGAACGCGCCAACGAGTTTGTAAGACGATATCACATACCTGACCGCGCGACTCCGCTCAAGCACGGACGCGACGCGTGCCGGACCCTGGATCGCAGGGCCCCGGGATCGACCACCCGGCCCGCGGTGCCGGACGCGCGGATGCGCGGTCCCGGCGCGCCGAGGCCCGGGCGCTGCCCGGCCCGGTCCGTCGCGCCCGCGCCGGGCCGGCACTCGCCGTCCGCGGACGCGAGTAGCTCGCCGTCGGGCGGAAGCGCCACGGGCAGCCGGGAACCGCGACCAGGACTCCCGTCCGCGGTGGCCGTGGCCTCGCCGACCACGCAGTGGCCCGACCGAGCAGCCGCGCCGCGGTCGCGAGGTCCCCGGCCGCGATGGCCGCCCGCACCTCGGAGCTGCGCACCGGTCGGCCGTCGAGCCGGACGGGGGACGACCACGACCTCGAACCCCAGCCGCGAGCCGAGCGCGGCGAGGGCCGCCGGCGTGCCGGCCCGCTGGTAGCCGAAGGCCGCATCGGGCGTCATCAGGAAGCCCGCCATCGGCGCCCGGTCGGCGATCATGGCCACGAACGCGTCGTAGGTCGTCTCGCGCAGCCGCTGGTCGAAGTGGACGACGACGGTCGTGTCCACGCCCGCGGCGGCCAGGCGATCGAGCCGCTCGTCGGGGTCGCACAGCAGCGGCGGCGGCGTTGCCGGTCAGGATCTCGTCGGGATGGTGGTCGAACGTGATCACCACGGGCCGGGCGCGGCGCGCGGCGCGCCTCGGCGACCAGGTGGCGCAGCAGGTAGGCGTGGCCGAGGTGGAGACCATCGAACACGCCGACGACGACGAACACGGGCTGCGTCGAGCTGGTCGAGGTGCTCGAGCCCGGCGACGACGTCCACGGTCAGGCGGCTCCCGCCTGCGGGCCGCCCGGCGCACCGGGCGGCCCGCGTCGGCGGGGCGCGCGGCGAGCACCTTGCGCGGGGTGCAGCGCGCCGCGCGACCGCCCGGCACACGGCGGCGATCGCGACCGTCGGGCCGCGACGGCGAGCACGAGCGGCGCGTCACGAACCGCCAGCGGCGTCGCGGGCGCCGTGGCCAGCCCCTCCCCCAGGCGCGCGGATCTCGTCGTCGGTGACCGGCGCGTGCGGCAGGTCCTCGAGGCCGGCGTCGATCGGCCGCAGCAGCCGTGCGATGCCGGCCGGGCCGTCGGCGGCACCGTCGCGCAGCGCCTCGTAGGTCACGGCATCCTCGAGCCGGAACGCGCCCGACGCGGTGCGCACCAGGGCGCCCAGGTACGCCCCGCTCCCCAGCGCGGGCGCCGAGGTCGCGAGCCAGGGCCCGGACGTAGGTGCCGGCGGAGCAGGTCGACGTCGACGACCGCGACCGGCCGAGCGGGGTCCGATGCCGTCCCACTCGACCAGCGTCGAAGCGCGTGGATCGTCGACCGTCGCGCGGCGCGCAGCTCCACGGCCTCGCCGGCCCGGGCCATCTGGTAGGCGCGCCGGCCGCCGACCTGTACGGCGCTGTACGCCGGCGGCACCTGGCGGATCGGTCCGCGTCATCGCCGGCCAGCGCCGATTCGACGGCGGCCCGCGTCGACCGGCGGCCCGTCGACCGGGGTCCGCTCGCCGTCGATGTCGTCGGTGGTGGAGGTCGCGCCGAAGCAGATCGTCGCCCGGTAGCGCTTGTGCGCGCCGCAGGTGGTACTCGACGAGCCGGGTGGCACGGCCCAGGAACACCGGCAGCACGCCGGCGGCGAAGGGGTCGAGCGTTCCGCCGTGGCCGACCCGCCGGGTGGACGACAGGCGCCGGACCAGGCCCACCACGTCGTGCGACGTCGGGCCCGAGGGCTTGGCGACGACCAGCACGCCGTCCAGCCCGCCCGCTCGCGGTCGCGCGGGCTCGTGGATCGCGGGTTCCGGCCTCACCGGCGGACCTCGGCCGCCAGCCGCTCGGCGACCTCGCGCGCCTGGCCGGATCGCCTCGTCGAGCGGCGCCTCGATGGTCGCCCCGGCCGCGCGCGCATGGCCGCCACCGCCCGAACGTGCCGGTCAGGACCGTCGCGTCGACGCCGCCCGGCCTGGTCCGGACGCACAGGCGCGTGGTCCCGTCCGGCTGCTCCTTGAGCAGCATCGAGACCTCGGCGGTCTCCGACTGGGCGAGCAGGTCGATGATCCCCTCCGAGTGCGCCGGCAGGGCGCCCGTCGCGTCGAGGTCCGCCCGGCGCAGCGTGGACCACATGCACCCGTCCGGTCGGGCGAGGTCCGGAGACGGTCCAGCACGCGGCCGAACAGCCGCAGCTGGGCGTCGGGCTTGGTCCGGTACAGCCGGCGCGAGATGTCGGACAGCGGCGCGCCCGCCTCGACCAGCGCGGCCGACACGGCGAGCGTGCGCGGCGTCGCGTTCGGGTGGGCGAACGTCGCGGTGTCCATGACGATGCCGGCCATCAGCACGCGTGGCCAGCGCCCCATCGCCAGGCATCGAGCGGGATCCCGAGCCGGACGGCGAGCAGCGCCACCAGCTCGCACGTCGCGGCGGCCCCCGGGTCGATCCAGTCGGCCGTCGCCGACTGCGTCGTTCGACGCATGGTGGTCGATGATCGACCCGGGGCAGCGCCGCGAACAGCGCCGGGTGGCGCGTGGCCACGTCGCCCGACCCGGTCCGGCGTCGCGCAGTCGGACAGGACCAGCAGGTCGTAGGGCTCGTCGGGTCGGGGATCGGTCCGGACCCGGTCGACGCCCGGCATGAAGCGCGTACAGCGGCGGGACCGGGTCGGAGCATCACGACGGTCGCCCGGCCGCCGAGCGCCTCCGCGATGAGCGCCAGGCCCGATGCTCGCCCCAACGTGTCGGCGTCGGGGTTCTCGTGGCCGACGGCCAGCACGTGCCGTGCTCGACGCAGCGCGGGCGAGCACGGCGCTCCGGGACGGCGTCGCGGGCCAGGCGTCGCGAGGTCCACCGCCGCGGCTCAACCGCGCGCTCCCGGCGGCTCGGCCGCCGGTCGCGCCGGCGCGGCGCGGCGTTCGGCACCCGGCGGCTGCCCCCGTCCGGCCGCGTCCGGCGCGCCGGCCCGTCGCGGCGTGCGGGCGCGACGCGTGCCGCGGCGGGCTGCGTCGCCATCGCGGGCCAGCGGCGGCCTCCGGCGTCCGCGGCATCGCCCTCGTGCGGCAGCCGGCGGACCGGCGTGGGCAGCGACTCGTCGATCGGGGCGATCTCCTCGGGATCGACGTCCCGCCTCGAGCTCCTGGAGGACGTGGAGCACCCGCGTGCCCCGCTCGGCCGAGTCGTCGAGCGTGGACGTGCAGCTCCGGGATCCGCCGGATGCGCAGCCGCCGGCCGAGCTCGTGGCGGACGAAGCCGCATCGAGCGCCTCGCAGCGCGCGCAGCGTCTCAGCGCGATCGGCCTTGCTCGCCGATCACGCTGACCCAGACCTTCGCGTGGCGAAGGTCGGGCGTCGTCTCCACGTCGGTGATGGTCGCGAACCCGATCCGCGGGTCCGCGAGCTCCTTGGCAAGCAGCGCGCCGATCTCCTGCCGCAGCAGCTCGTCGACGCGCTCCGTGCGCTGGCTCATCGGTCGACCTGCGGCTCATGCGGTCACCGGCTCGACGCCGAGGCGGCCTGCGTGCCTCAGCCAGGCGCATCGCTAGGCGGCGACCCGGCTCTGGCCTGGCTCGTGAAGCACTCGATGACGTCGCCCTCGACCAGGTCGTTGAACCCGGCCAGGCCGATGCCGCACTCGAAGTTCTGGGCGACCTCGCGGACGTCGTCGCGGAACCGCCGGAGCGAGTCGATCCGGTCGGTCGCGATCACCTTGCCGCCGCGCCAGACACGGGCGCCGCCGTTGCGCACGATGCGCCCGTCGGTGACGTAGCAGCCGGCGATGACGGTGCTCTTGCCGACCCGGAAGATCTGGCGGACCTCGGCGCGACCCTCGACGACCTCCACGATCTCCGGCTCGAGCATGCCCTTGAGCGCCGCGTCGATGTCGTCGGTCAGCTTGTAGATGATGTCGTACTGCCGGACGTCGACGCCCTCGGTCTCGGCGGCACGTCGGGCCGTGTCGGTGATCCCGGTGTTGAACCCGACGACGATCGCGTTCGACGCCGCGGCGAGCATGATGTCGTTGTCGGTGATGTCGCCCGCCGCCTCGAGCAGGACGTTGATCTTGACCTCGTCCGAGCCGAGCTGCTCGCAGGGCGTGCGTGATCGCGCCCAGCGAGCCGGACACGTCCGCCTTGAGGATGATCCGCAGCTCCTTGGCCTGCCCGGCCTGGATCTGGCTGTACAGGTCCTCGAGCGTGGCGCGGACCGGCGCCGGCACCGCCTTCGCGGGCAGCCTGCTCGTTCTTGCGCGCCTCGACCGGCGCGCGGGCGACCTTCTCGTCGGCGACCACGCGCAGGACGTCGCCGGCCTCGGGCACGTCGGCCAGGCCGAGGATCACGACGGCGCTTGCCGGGCCGGCCTTGGAGATCCGCTTGCCGGCGGCGTTCTCGAGCGCCCGGATCTTGCCGAACGTGTTGCCGACCACGACCACGTCGCCGACGCGCAGCGTGCCGGTCTGGACGACAGTGGTCGCAACCGGGCCGCGACCCTTGTCGAGCTGGGCCTCGATGACCGTGCCCGATGGCGTCGCGCTTGGGGTTCGCCTTGAGCTCCTGGAGGTCGGCGACCAGCAGGATCATCTCGAGCAGCTCGTCGATGCCGACGCGGGTCTTGGCCGACACCGGGACCATCGGCGTGTCGCCGCCGTAGTCCTCGACGACGACGCCGGCCTCGGCCAGCTCGGTCCTGACCCGGTCGGGGTTCGCGTCCGGCTTGTCGATCTTGTTCATCGCGATGACCAGCGGCACCTTGGCCGCCTTGGCGTGGCTGATCGCCTCCAGGGTCTGGGGCATCACGCCATCGTCGGCCGCCACCACGATCACCGCGATGTCGGTGACCCGCGCGCCGCGGGCGCGCATCGAGGTGAACGCCTCGTGGCCCGGGGTGTCGAGGAACACGACCCGCTTGCCGTCCTTGGTGGTGACCTCGGACGCGCCGATGTGCTGCGTGATGCCGCCGCGCTCGCCGGCGGCCACCGTGGTCGAGCGGATCGCGTCGAGCAGGCTCGTCTTGCCGTGGTCGACGTGGCCCATGACGGTCACGATCGGCGCACGATCGACGAGGTCGGCCGGGTCGTCCGCCTCCTCGAACAGGACCTCCTTGGCCGCCTCGGCGGGCGGTCCGCTGCCCTCCTCGTCCTCGCGTCGTCGCGGACGCGGCGACCGCCTCGGCGACCTCGTAGCCGAGCTCGCTCGGCGACGAGCGACGCCGTGTCGCGGTCGATGAGCTGGTTGATGGTGGCGAAGATGCCGCTCTTGATCAGCTCGCGGATGATGTCCGCCGGGCTGACGCCCAGCAGGTCCGCGAGATCCTTGACGGTGATCGTCGACGGCAGCTCGATCGGCGCCTCGCTCGCTCGGATCGACGACCGAGACGGCGCCGGGCGTGAAGCCGCCGGTGCGGCGCTGGGGCTTGCGAGGGCCGCGACGGCCGCGCGTGCCGCTCCTACTCCTGGCCATGGGCTCCTCCTTCGGTGTGTCGGTGGTGGCGCCGTCGCTCGATGGCGACGGCGCGATTCGGATGCTTGGCTGAGTCGGCGGGGTCCGCCGGGTCGTCCGCGGCCGGCGACCAGCCGGGCCGGCCACGTGCCGGGCAGCGCGGCACCCGAGCGCGTGCTCCAGCGCGTGACGCTGCGCGGCGGCCTGGTCCAGCAGGCGGCATCCCGGCACAGGTACGCGCCCCGGCCGGGCGCGCGGCCCGGTCGGGTCGATCGCGACCGCCCCGTCGCGGCGCGCGGACGACCCGCACCAGGTCGCGCTTGGCCCGCGCGTACGGCAGGCCACGCAGCGTGCGCGTCGGGCAGCGCGGCGCGGCGTGGCGGACCGGGATCGAGCGGCCGCCGCCGGGCCTACGACGACACCTCCTCGGAGGCCTTCGCCCGCGTTCGCCGCTTGTGGCGTGCGCTGGCCACCTCGGCCGGGCGCCTCGGCCGGCGCTCGGCTCGGTGCGCCGTGGCTCGGCGCAATTGCTGGCCTTGGCCGCCGCCCTGGGTGGCGGCGCCTTGGGCTGTGCCTTGGGCGAGCGGCTCGGGGCCGTCGCAGCGGGCGCGGGCGCCGTCGCCACCGGGCGCCGGTGCGGCCGCGGCGAGCTCGGGTCGCGGCACCGCGACTCGGGCCGGCGCGGCTTCGGGTACGCAGGCGGCGCCTCGGGCGCGGTCGCGGGGCTCGGGCCGTCGGCAGCGTCCGCCGGCGACATCGCTCCGGATGTCGATCCGCCAGCCGGTGAGCCGCGCCGCCAGGCGGGCGTTCTGCCCTTCGCGGCCGATGGCGAGCGAGAGCATCCGCTCGGGCACCGTCACGTTGGCGATCCGGTGCTCCTCGTCGATGCGCACGCCCAGGACCTGGGCGGGCGACAGCGCGTTGGCCACGAACACTGACGGGTCCTCGTTCCACGGGATCACGTCGATCTTCTCGCCGCGCCAGCTCGGCGACCACGGCCTGCACGCGGGCGCCGCGCTGGCCGACCGTCGCGCCGACCGGGTCGAGGCCCTCCTGCCGCGAGGCGACCGCCACCTTGGAGCGGCTGCCCGCCTCGCGCGCGATCGCCTTGATCTCGACCGTGCCGGCGTGGATCTCGGGGACCTCGAGCTCGAACAGGCGGCGCAGGAACCCCTTGTGGGTGCGCGACGACCATGATCTGGGGTCCGCGGGCGGAGCGTCGGACCTCGAGCACGTAGGCCTTGACCGGCTGGCCGATCCGGTAGTGCTCGAGCGGGCTCTGCTCGCTGGTCGGCCAGGACGGCCTCGACGCCCTTGCCGACGTCGAGGATGATCGCGCGCGGCTCGACCCGGCTGACCGATCCGGTGAGCAGGTCGCCCTCGCGATTGGCGAACTGGTCGAACACCTGGTCACGCTCGACCTCGCGCATCCGCTGCAGGATGATCTGCTTCGCGGTCTGGGCGCCGATCCGGCCGAAGTGCTCGCCGTCGAGCTGCTCGAGCTCGATCACGTCGCCCGGCTTGGCATCGGGGTGCGTGGCGCGTGCCTCGTCGACGGTCACCTCGACCATCGGGTCCTCGACCTCGTTGACGACGTACCGGCCACGGAACACCCGGATCTCGCCCGTCGCGGGCTCGACGCTGACGAAGATGTCCTCCTCGCCGGCGACCCGCCGGTAGGCGGCCTGGATCCCCTCCTCGACGGCCCGGATCAGGGCCTCCTGGGGGACCTGCTTCTCGGCATTGAGCTGGAGGAGGGCACCGACGAAGTCACGACTCATCATGTGCCTCCCTGTCTCTGGCTCGATGGCGGCCGGCTTGCCCCCGACACGAAGAAACGTGGGTTGGTCACCCACGTCCTGGAGGCGGCCCGCGTTGTTGGCGGGGAGTATACACCCGGGCCCGTGGACCGCTCACGCGCGAGGAGGCGCTCCCGGTCAGCCGCGGCGAGCCCGGGATCAGCGGCCGGCGACCGCCGCGGGAGCCCCGCCGTACCGGCGCTCGACGTAGCCCTCGAGCAGCTCGATGAACTCCTCGACGATCCGGTCACCGCGAAGCGTCCGGTCCAGCTTCCCGTCGACGAACACCGGCGCCACCGGCGCCTCGAACGTGCCGGGCAGGCTGATCCCGATGTCGGCGTGCTTGGACTCGCCGGGACCGTTGACCACGCAGCCCATCACCGCGACCTTGAGCTCCTCGACCCCGGGGTGGGTGTCACGCCACTCGGGCATCCGGCGCCTGAGGTGGTCGGTGATGTCCCGGGCCATCTCCTGGAAGAACGTGGATGTCGTCCGCCCGCAGCCCGGGCAGGCGGACACCTGGGGCAGGAACGAGCGCAGGCCCATCGACTGGAGGACCTGCTGGGCGACCTCCACCTCCAGCTCGCGTCCCGCCCCCGGCTCGGGGGTGAGCGACACCCGGATCGTGTCCCCGATGCCCTCGTTGAGCAGGATCGCCAGGCCCGCGGTCGAGGCCACGATCCCCTTCATCGCCATGCCCGCCTCGGTCAGCCCGAGATGGAGCGGGTAGTCCGACCGCGGCGCCAGCCGGTGGTACGTGTCCACGAGGTCGCGCACGCCCGAGACCTTGGCCGACAGGATGATCCGGTCGTGGGGCAGGCCCGTCTCCTCGGCCAGCTCCGCGGAGCGCATCGCGGACTCGACCATCGCGTCGATCATCACGGCACGCGCGTCACGCGGCTGCGTCGCCTTCGCGTTCGCCTCCATGAGGTCGGTCAGCAGCTGCTGGTCGAGCGACCCCCAGTTGACCCCGATCCGGACCGGCTTGTCGTTGTCCACGGCCACCCGGACGATCGTCTGGAAGTTCAGGTCGTGGTGCCGGGTGCCCACGTTGCCCGGGTTGATCCGGTACTTCGCGAGCGCCGCGGCCATCTCCGGGTAGTCCACCAGCAGCTTGTGCCCGTTGTAGTGGAAGTCGCCGATGACGGGGACGTCGACGCCCAGGTTGTCGCGCAGCTTGCGCATCATCGCGGGGACCGCGGCGGCAGCCTCCTCGGTGTTGACGGTGACCCGCACCAGCTGGCTGCCGGCGTGGGCCAGCCGGGCGACCTGGATCGCCGTCGCATCGGGGTCGGCCGTGTCCGTGTTGGTCATCGACTGGACCACGACCGGATGCGCCGAGCCGACCAGGACGCCTCCGACGTCGACCGAGACCGTCGGGCGGCGGACCGGTCGCTGCCCGTCGAGCGCGGTCACGGCGTGCCGCCACCGACCTGGCGCGCAACGTCGAACACGGTGATCCAGATCAGGAACGTGAACAGCGCCACGAAGCCGATCGCGTACGTGAGCCGCTCCGCGCGCACGGAGATCCGGGCGCCGTAGCGCGGGATCGCCTTGAGCACGATGACCAGCATCCGGCCCCCGTCGAGCGGCGGGAACGGCAGGATGTTGACGAGGGCGAGGTTGGCCGACAGCAGGCCGGCCATGTACAGGACATACAGCGGGCCAAGCGACCACAGGACGTCGCCCAGCTGGACCGCGATCCCGACCGGTCCCGCCGCCGGAGGCGCCGTCGTGGGGTTGGTCACGATCGATCGGCCCAGCTTCCCGAGGCCGCCCAGGATCATGCCGAACGCCTCGCCCGTGCGCCGCACGCCGAGCGACACCGCGTCGCCGGGCGCGTAGTCGATCGTCCCCGCCTGGACACCGGACAGCAGGCCGATCCCGAGGGCGCCCTGCTGCTGGGTCGTGGGCACCCGGAGGGTGACCGGCAGCTGGACCTTGGTCCCGTCCGCGTGCTCGATGCCGATGGTCACCGGCCGGCCGGCGTTCGACCGCAGGTCGTCGATCGCGGTCGCGTTGCCGAACGCCGAGTAGCGCGTCCCGTTGACCGACACCAGCGTGTCGCCCACCCGGAGCCCGACCTCGGCCGCCGGCGAGCCCTGCACGACCTCGCCGATGCGGATCCCGAGCCCGGGCTCGCCCGTGAGCGCGATGCCGGTGAAGATCGCGAACGAGAGCACCAGGTTCATGGCCACGCCCGCGACCAGGATCACGAGCTTCCGGACGAGCCCCGCCCGGCTGAACGAGTGCGGGTCATCGTCCTCGTCGCCATCCTCGCCCTCCAGCTTGACGAACCCGCCGATCGGCAGCCAGTTGAGGGTGTACAGGGTGCCCCCGGGTGCATCCATGCCCTGGCGGGCCTGGACGAGGAACGCCTCGGCCTCGGGGGTGCCGGGCTCGATCCCCGACGGCAGCGCGGGGTCGGGGCGTGGCGGCCGTTCGAGCTCGTACGGGGACGGCCTGCCCCGGCCGAGGACCGTCGCGCGCGGCGGGAACCCGATCCCGAACTCCAGCACCTTGACCCGCGCGAGGCGCGCGGTGACGAAGTGGCCCACCTCGTGGACGAGCACGAGCGTCCCCAGGACGACGAGGAAGACGGCGATCGTGACCGCCGACTGGCCGATCGCGATCATGTGCCGCCTGGGATCGGGCCCGAAGCGTAGGCCGCCCGGACCTCGCGGTCGAGCGCGATCAGCGCGTCGATGTCGGGCGCCTGGTCCGGACCTTCGCCGAACCGGGTGACGGCCGCCTCCAGCAGCCGCGGGATGCCCGGGAAGTCGAGCGTGCCGGCCAGGAACCGGGCGACGGCAACCTCGTCGGCGGCGATCAGGGCGGCCGAGGCACGGCTGCCCGTCCGGCCGGCCTCGCGCGCGATCCGCAGGGCCGGGAAGCGGGTTTCGTCGGGCGCCCGGAAGTCGAGCCGTGCCGCGGCCACCAGGTCCGGTGGGACCACGGGGGACGGCAGGCGCTCCGGATAGGTCAGCGCGTACTGGATGGGAAGACGCATGTCGGGGGTGCCCAGCTGGGCCTTCAGCGAGCCGTCGACAAACAGGACGGCGGAATGGACGACGCTCTGGGGATGGACGACGACGTCGATCGCGTCGTAGTCGACATCGTACAGCCAGTGTGCCTCGATGACCTCCAGGCCCTTGTTGGCCAGCGTGGCGGAGTCGATCGTGATCTTGGCGCCCATCGACCACGTGGGATGGCGGAGGGCGAGCTCGGGGGTGGCCGACGCGAGCGCGTCCTGGCCTGATTCGAGGAACGGCCCGCCGGACGCGGTGAGCACCAGGCGGGCGATCGCCGTCCGCGGCTCGCCCGCCAGGCACTGCCAGATCGCAGAGTGCTCGGAGTCGATCGGGCGCAGCCAGGCGAGCGGGCTCGCCAGCGGATCACCGGCGTCCACGGCGGCGCGGGCTGCCGCCAGGTCCGTGGCCTCTCGCATCACGAGGTGGCCGCCGGCGACGAGCGTCTCCTTGTTGGCGGTCGCCACGATCTTGCCCGCGCGCAGCGCGGCCAGCACCGGGCGGAGCGACACGACGCCGCCCGTGCCCACCAGCACGAGATCGACGTCGTCACGCGTCGCGATCACCTCCAGCGCGTCGGGCCCGGCGACCCGGCTCGTCCCCCGGGGTAGCTCGAGGCGCGCGTCGCCGGCGGCCACCGCCACCACGGCCGGCCGCAGCCGGTGGGCCTGCTCGCCCAGCTCGGAGACGTTCCGGCCGGCCGCGATGGCGACGACCCGGAAGCGATCGGGATGGCCCACCAGCACCTCGAGCGCCTGGCGTCCGATGCTGCCGGTGGATCCCAGCAGCGCGACGCCCAGGCGCCCGCGGTCAGCGGCCGAGGGCGAGGACATACAGCGCCACCACGGGCCCCGCGAACAGGAACGAGTCGATCCGGTCGAGGATGCCCCCGTGACCGGGGATCAGGGACCCGGAGTCCTTGGCGCCGGCCGCCCGCTTGAGCATCGACTCCGCCAGGTCGCCCCCCTGGGCCGCCAGCCCGAGCAGCGGTCCCAGCAGGACGGCGCCGGCGGCGGCCTGGCCCAGGCCGGCCAGCATGGCCGCGGTCACGACGGTCGTCGCGACCAGGCCACCGACCACGCCCTCGACGGTCTTGGACGGCGAGATGTGGGTCAGGAAGCGGTGCCGCCCGAGCTGGCGGCCCACGAGATAGGCGCCGGTGTCGTAGCTCCAGACGCCGAGCACCAGCAGCAGGACCCAGCCGCGCTCCGGACCCAGCACCGCGAGCACGGACCCGTCGGGAACCGGCGGGGCGGAGGCCGCGACCTGGAGCACGAACGCGATCAGGCCGACGTAGACCGCCCCGAACACCGTCGCGAACCAGGCCGCGAGGCCGTCGCGCGGATCGGGTCGCAGAAACGCGCCGACGCCGGACAGCACCACCCCGACGGCGATCAGCGCGAGGCCCTTGTCGCCCGCCGGGTGGACCGCGGCCTCGAGCACCAGCGCGATCGCCAGGGCGGTCCCGAACAGCGCCATCGATGGATAGCCGGCCGCTCGGAGCAGGCGGAACACCTCCAGCCCGCCCAGCGCGGCGACCAGGACGAACACGGCGGCCAGCGCCGGCATCCCGATCAGCAGCGCCAGGATCAGCGGCGGGACGAGTACGAGCGCGGACAGCGCCCGGGTCCGGAGCACGGGGCGCTAGCGTCCGAACCGGCGGGTCCGGCTGGCGAACTCGACCAGGGCCTCGTCCAGCGCCTGGGGCCCGAAGTCGGGCCACAGGTGGTCGCTGAACACGAGCTCCGCGTACGCCGACTGCCAGATCAGGAAGTTGCTGATGCGCTGCTCGCCGCCGGTCCGGATGACCAGGTCGGGATCGGGCAGGCCGGCGGTGTACAGGGCATCGCTGACCGTCTGCTCGTCGATCTGGTCGGCGGCCATGCCGCTGAGGGCGATCCGCCGGAATGCGTCGACGATCTCGGTCCGCCCCGCATAGTTCCAGGCGATGTTGAGCTGGAGGCGCACCCCGCCGGCGGTGCGGTCGAGGGCCTCGCTGATCGACGCCCGCGTCTCGTCCGGCAGCTCCTCCAGCCGGCCGAGCAGCCGCACCCGCACGCCCTGGGCCCGCAGCTCGTCGGTCTCGTCGCGGATCGCCTGGCCGAGCAGCTCGAACAGGCCGGCCACCTCGTCATCCGAGCGCGCCCAGTTCTCGCGGCTGAACGCGTACAGGGTGAGCATCGGCACGCCGCGCCGCACGGCGTGCTGGAGCAGCCCCCGGATCGCCTCGACCCCGGCCGCATGGCCCTCGTAGTCCGACTTGCCGTGGGCCCGGGCCCAGCGCCGGTTGCCGTCCATGATGATCGCCACGTGGCGGGGCAGCTCCTCGGGCGCGAGCAGGGGTGCCTCGGCCGGAGGCGAGGCCGGACCGGCGGCGGCCTGGTGCGCCAGCGACGGAGCGTCCGTCGGCCGGGCGAGCGAGCGATC
>CAVUJW010000019.1:0-191479 GCA_963741915.1 uncultured Chloroflexia bacterium
TTATTTAAATATCATTTTAAAAGGAGGAATTCTAAGTATCGCATTGCTGCTTCTTATTGCAGTACCTGCTATGGTAAAAGGACTTTTTTATTCCAAAAATCTCCTGTCAAAAGCTGCTGGTTTCTGGATTCTCATTTGGCTGATTTCTTTATATGGAGTAACAGTCAATACTTTTACTTTGAATTATTTATTGGTTTGGATATCTATAGGCATCTGTTATTCTAAAGAGATAAGAAATACATCTGAAATTACTATTAAAAGCATATTCTCAAAGGAATAATAGAGAAGTTGTGAAAGTAAATTATATGTTTTTAAAATCAGGATTGATATTATGGCTTTACCCAAGGTTTTAATTTTAGGACAACCATTTAACAATGATACTGGTGGCGGCATTACATTGTCAAACCTTTTTAATGGATGGGATAGAGATAAGTTAGCTGTTACTTGTTTAGGCTACTTACTTTTAGACAATATCGATACTGAAGTTTGTAATACTTACTATCAGCTTGGCCATGAAAGAATACAAATGGTCTTTCCCATTCAATTACCTGCAAAGGAAATATAAATCCGGGATTCTAACCTTGATGAAAAAAAAATTCAGAATCTAACTATTTCAAAATCGAAATTAAGGGTAAATGTAATTATGAATTTTTTTTTCCCGGTGCTTGATATCTCGGCATCTTTCACTTTATTAAAAAAACAGAACTGTCTGCAGATTATTGTAAATGGTTAGATGTTTATAATCCTGATATTATTTATGCTCAAACTGCAACAAGAGATGGTATCTTGTTTTGTCTTTCGGTTCAGGCTTATCTGAATAAACCATTAGCTTTTCATATGATGGATGATTGGCCATCTACAATCAGCGAAAGCGGACTCTTTAAGAAATATTGGCAAAAAAAGATCGATTTGGAATTAAGAGGATTATTCGATAAGGCAACAGTTCTGATAAGTATTAGTGATGAGATGGCTTATGAATATCAAAGAAGATATAATAAAAACTTCATTACATTTCATAACCCAATTAATGTTAATTTTTGGAATAAATACCAAAGAACCAATTATGATATAAATGACAATCCAACAATCTTATATGCTGGCAGGATAGGTTTGGGAATTGATTCATCATTAGAATTGTTTGCTAAAGCAGTACAAAAAGTAAATGAGGAACAGGATATATCTGTAAAATTTATTTTACAAACCAGGGATAAACCATTGTGGATTGAAAAATATAAGAATACAATTCATAAAGATTTTGTTTCATATAATGATTTGCCAAAATCATTTTCAGAGGCCGATTTCCTTCTTTTACCTTATGATTTTTCTCCGAAATCCATAAAATATATTAAATATTCGATGCCAACTAAAGCCCCTGAATATATGATCAGTGGTACTCCTATTATCATTTTCGCTCCCGAGGTAACCGCAATCGTAAAATATGCCCTCGAACATAATTTTGCTCAACTAATAACCCAAAAGAGTATAATTGAGATATCTAAGGCAATCAAACATTTAATTGATGACAAGGTACATAGAGAGCAAATTGCACAAAACGCTATACATATTGCAGAAAAAAATCATAATTCAAATCTTGTCGCTAATAATTTTAAAAAAGTTATTCTTTCGTTAGTGGAAGGATAATATTTTCACAATATTTATATTATTTAATTTCTGATGTTTAAAATTTATTTTTATCCAAGAATTGAATATAAGGGTGGTGCGACCCCTAATCCCTATATTATTAATTTCATCTCATCATTATCAGTTAAGAACTCAGTTGCAAACACTTATTTCAACAAAATGGGGGTTCTTGATTTTTTCAAATACCTATATAAAGTCGACATATATCTATTCAATTGGATTGAAAATCTATCTATGAGAAGATATGGAAATTTACAGATACTATTATTTTCTGTGTTTCTTTTTATTGCAAAAATTACGAAAAAGAAAATTGTTTGGATTTTGCATAACAGATATTCACATGATCTAAGGAAGCGTAGAGGACCGGCCGCCGCGCCGCGACGACCGCCCGCGGCGCGAGGAGCACCCCGCCCGAGGCAGCTCGGAGCTGTCCGCGGCCGAGGTCGCCCAGGTCGCCACCGCACGCGGCTCGCTGGCGATGGAGCGAGCGGAGCTCGAGGCTGCCGAGGCCACGCCCGAGGCGCTCGCCGCCGGCAAGGAGATCCTCGAGACGCTGATGGGCCACCTCGGGTTCACCGGCGCAACCGTCGAGATCCGAGAGGGCGAGACCAGTCGCCTGAACGTGGTCGGCGAGGGCGCGGACCGGGAGGCGCTCGGGTCGCTCATCGGACGCAAGGGCGAGCGCCTTTCGGCGCTCCAGCACCTCGTCAACCTGATGCTGTCGCGGCGCACGGGCCAGTGGACGCGGGTCCTGGTGGACGTCGAGGACTACCGCGGCCGCCGCGAGCGCCAGCTCGTGGATCTCGCCAGCCGCGCCGCCGATCGCGTGCTCGAGACGGGCAAGATGCTCCAGCTCGAGCCGATGCCCGCGCTCGAGCGACGGTGGGTCCACCTCGCGCTGCGCGATCGTACGGGCGTCGCCACGCAGTCGATCGGCGAGGAGCCGAACCGGCGGGTCGTCGTGCTTCCGCGCAACGTCGCGGCGGGATGAGCGTCGCGGGGCCTGCGTCCTGTCGGTGGGCCCGCCGGGGACTACCTGGTTGACGGCATGGACGTGTGGCGGACCGTCGCCGTCCATGACGCGGTGATCACCGGGGTGGTGCTGGTCGGCCCCAGCGCCCTCGCCCTAGCCTGGGGCGCGCGGCGCTCGCGCCGCTCCGCGGCGTCCGTTTCCGACAGCCCGCCCACGCCCACGCCGATGCCGATCGACCTGGGCGTCCGGGGCTGAGCGGGCGGTCCCGACCGTGGATCGGGGGCCGTTCGTCACCTCGGCCCACCGATGGCTGGCCTAGGATCTGGGGGATGTCGTCCAGGCTCGACCTTCCCGCCGCCGCCCTGTTCGACTGGGACGGGACCCTGGTCGATTCCCTGCCCCTGATCTACCGGGCGAACGTCAAGGTCCTGGGGGAGCTGGGCATCCAGCTCGATCGCACCTGGTTTCGCGAGCGCTACACGCCCGACTGGCGGCGCTCGTACCGGGAGCTGGGCGTGCCCCGGGCGGACTGGGACAAGGTCGCCGCGCGCTGGACGGAGGAGATGCAGCGCGGGCGCCCCCGCGCCCTGCCCTGGGCGCGGGGCGCGCTCCGCCGCCTGCGGCGGCACGGGGTCCGGCTCGGACTGGTCACGGCGTCGACGCGGGGCGTGGTGGAGCCCAACCTCCCCCGCCTCAACCTCGAGCGTGTGTTCGAGGCGGCCCTGTTCTCCGACGACGTGCGCAACGGCAAGCCTCACCCCGAGGCGCTGCTTCGCGCCCTGCGTGACCTGGGGGTCGCACCGGACGAGGCCGTCTACGTCGGCGACACGGTGATCGATCTCGAGATGGCCCGGGCCGCGGGCACCCGGTTCGTGGCGGTGGGGGCGACCACCCCGCCTGCCACGTTCCGCGAGGCAGGCGTGGACCGGATCTGGCACGGCGTAGGCGCCTGGACGGACGAGCTGCTGGCCGGCGTCCCGGGGACGAGGCAGCACGGATGAGCCGGGTCGGGGAAACGCTGGCGCGCCTGGTCGAGCGGGCGCTGCTGCCGCTGACCGTGGGCGGCCTCGCCCTGGGCCTGCTGGCCGCCGCCGCCGGCAGCCACGACCTCGCGTGGAGGGCGTGGACCGTCCCCGCCGTGGTGGTGGGGGCGTGGCTGGCCGCCGCGATCGTGCGTGACCTGCTGAGGCGCGAAGCGGGCGTGGACGTGATCGCCGTGCTGGCCATCGCCGGAGCCCTGCTGTTCGGCGAGTCGCTCGCCGCCTCGGTGATCGCGGTGATGCTGGCCACCGGCGACTGGCTCGAGCGCTTCGCCGCGGGACGAGCCCACCGGGAGCTGTCGGCGCTCATCTCACGCGCGCCGCGCACCGTGCACCGCCACGAGGCCGGGGCGATCGTCGACCGGGCGATCGGTGAGGTCGCGGTCGGCGACCGGCTGCTGGTCAAGCCCGGCGAGGTGGTGCCGGTCGATGGCTCGGTCTTCGGCACGGCGGCCGTGCTCGACGAGTCGGCCCTGACCGGGGAGGCGCGGCTGGCCAATCGCGAGGCAGGCGACCCGGTCAGCTCGGGCACGGTCAACGCCGGCGCGCCCTTCGACCTGATCGCGACCGCCACCGCCGAGCGGAGCACCTATGCGGGCATCGTCCGCCTCGTGGAGGAGGCCCAGTCGTCCAAGGCGCCGTTCGTCCGGCTGGCCGACCGCTACGCGCTGCTGTTCGTGCCGCTGACGCTGCTCATCTCGGGCGCGGCGTGGGCGGTGTCGGGCGACCCGGTGCGGGCCCTCTCGGTGCTGGTGGTCGCGACGCCGTGCCCGCTGCTGCTGGCCGCTCCGATCGCGATCGTCGCCGGTATCAGCCGATCGGCAAAGCGGGGGATCATCGTCAAGGGCGGCGGTGCGCTCGAGGCCATCGCCCGGTCCCGCACCGTGCTGTTCGACAAGACGGGCACCCTGACGGCCGGCCGGCCCCACCTCGCGGACGTCGCGGTCGCGCCGGGGCACGGCGCAAGCGAGGTCCTGCGCCTCGCCGCCTCGCTGGAGCAGGTTTCGCCCCACGTGCTGGCCGCCTCGATCGTCGGCGGCGCCCGGGAACGCGGCGTCACACTCTGCCTGCCGCAGGATGTCGCCGAGATCCCCGGCGCAGGGATCACGGGCCTCGTTGACGGCGTCGAGCTCCGGGTCGGCACGGCGGCGTACGCAACGGCCGGGTTGGCCCTGCCGGCATGGGCCCGCGACGTCCGCCGACGGGTCACCATCGAGGGGGCGACCGGCGTCTACATCGCCGCCGACGGCGATCTCATCGGGGCGCTCGTGCTCGACGATCCGATCCGCCCCGAGACCCCCAGGGTGATCCGCAGCCTGCGCCGAGCCGGCGTTCGCCGCGTGGTGATGGTCACCGGGGACCACTACGGGGTGGCGGACATGGTGGCGGCCGCGATCGGCGCCGACGCCGTGCTCGCCGAGCGCTCGCCCGCCGACAAGGTCGACGCGGTGGCCGAGGAGCGAGCCGAGACCGACGGGATCCTGGTCATGGTCGGCGACGGGATCAACGACGCGCCGGCGCTCGCGGCGGCCGACGTCGGGGTCGCGATGGGGGCCCGCGGCGCGACCGCCAGCTCCGAGGCGGCGGATCTCGTCATCACCGTCGATCGCCTCGATCGGCTGCCAGAGGCGATCCGGATCGCCGCACGGTCGCGCACGATCGCGCTGCAGAGCGTGATCGCAGGCATGGGCCTGTCGCTGGCGGCGATGCTGGTCGCCACGACGGGCGCCCTGCCGCCGGTCGCGGGAGCCGTGATCCAGGAGGCGATCGACGTCGTGGTCATCCTCAACGCATTGCGCGCCCTGGCCGGCGGGCTGGAGCGGGTGCCGAGCGTGCCCGGCTGGACCGAGCTCGGCGCGCATCTGCGAAGCGAGCATCGCGAGCTCGCCGCGCCGATTGCCCGGATCCGTGCCCTCGCCGACCGACTGGGGACGATGCCGGCACCCGACGCGGGGGCCGAGCTAGGGCACGTTCGAGACTTCCTGATCGGGACCCTGGTCCCGCACGAGGAGCTCGAGGACCGTGAGGTGTTCCCGATGCTCGCCCGGGCGGTGGGCAACGACGATGTCACCGCCGCGCTGCACCGCACGCACACCGAGATCTTCCACCTCGTCCGGTTCACGGACCGGCTGGTGGCGGAGATCCCGGTCGAGGGACCCGGTCCCGAGGACCTGACTGACCTGCGTCGGGTGCTGTACGGCCTGGACGCCATCCTCCGGCTGCACATGGCCCAGGAGGAGGAGCTCTACGTCGCGCTGGGCGACGTAAACCCGGCGTCGACCGAACCCGCCGTCCAGGGCGCCTGACGGCTTCCCAGGCGCGTCGTGGCATCGTCGCACGCCGGCCGCGTGGCAGCGGGCAAGCAGCGACCGTCCGATGATCCCGAGCCGGAGGACCAAGCCCGTGCACGTTCGTCGCCTCGTCGCCCGCGCCCTGCCAGCCGCCATCGTCCTGACCGTTGCGTGCGGGATCGCCTATGCCACAGCCCAGCAGCTGCGAAGTGGCGCGAACGACCCGCAGCTGCAGGTCGCCGAGGATGCGGCGCGCGCGCTGGACGCCGGGGTCGACGCCGGGCGCCTGATCGGGCCCGGGAGCGTCGTGGCGTCGCTGTCCGGATCGGCTCGATGGAGGACCCGGTCGCCTTTCTCGAGGCGCGTGGCTGGACCGCGAGCCTCACGCAGCCGGGCGCGCCGGATGCGAGCTACGGGCGCTGGAGACTGCCGGTGATCCCGGTGTCGATGCCGGGCATGCCCCACAGCTGGTACGTCACGGCCGTGCGGCACCGCTGAAGCCCCGGCCCGCCCATCGCTAAGCGGGCGGGACGTTGTGGTTCAGGCGGAACAGGTTGCCCGGGTCGTAGCGGCGCTTGACGGCCACCAACCGGTCCCAGGTACGCCCGGGGTACGCTTCCCGGACGCGGCCCGGACCCTCGTCGTTGAGGAAGTTGACGTAGGCGCTGCCGTCGTCCTGCCGGATCGCCTCGGCGAACTCGTCGACCCACGCCTGGCGGCGCTCGCGGTCCCCGGGCGTGCCGTCGGTGAACGCCGCGACGACCGCCATGATCCGGCGCTGCCGGTGCGCGAACGCCGTCGCCTCTGACGGGACCCGCGCCATCGCCCCGCCCAGCACCCGAAGCTGCGCGACCCGGACCGGGGCATCCGATGCCTCGAGGCGGTCAACGACCTCGCCCGCGGTGGCGCGGTCGAACCGGTCCAGGAACTGGACATGGCCCAGCGCGATCGGGTGCTCGCCCTCGGCCCCCTGCGGGCCCTCGGGCGGATACATCTCCGGGTAGGTCATCGGGCGGACCATGTCCGCGATCGGGGTGGCGAGCGCCCGGAACGGCGCGACCGCCCGGGTGCCCGCCTCCGTCTCGCCGGCAAAGGTCAGGAACGCCATCACGATCAGCCGTCCGTGGTCCGCCGCCGGGATGAACGGCATCGGCAGTGCGGGCATCACGTTCGCGATCGTCGAGAGCTCGTCCGGTGCGGCCTGGGCGGCCGCCATGAACCCGGCCACGACGTCCGGGGTTGCCGGCAGGAACAGCATCCCGCCCACGATGCCTGGCAGCGGGTGGAGCCGGTAGTGGAACCGGGTCACCACGCCGAAATTGCCGCCTCCACCCCGGATCGCCCAGAACAGGTCGGGGTGAGACGACCCGTCCACGCGCAGGCGCTCGCCCGCGGCGGTCACCACGTCGGCCGCGAGCAGGGAGTCGATGGTCAGGCCGTGCTTGCGCACCAGGAACCCGATGCCGCCGCCCAGGGTGATGCCGCCGATCCCGACCGAGGCCGTGTCGCCGAACCCGATCGCGAGACCATGCTCGGCGGCGGCACGCGTCACCTCGCCGGCCGTGAGCCCGGCCTCGGCCCACGCCGTGCGACCCTCGACGTCGATGTCGAGGCGCTTCATCGCCGATAGGTCGAGGACGACGCCGCCGTCGGTCACGCCGTGCCCGGCCCCGCTGTGGCCGCCGCTGCGGACGGCAAGCTCGACGCCGGTCTCGCGCGCGAGGGCGATGACCCGGACGACGTCGTTGTCGCTGGCAGGCCGGACGATCAGCGCCGGGCGGCGATCGATCCCGCCCGCCGCAACGGTGCGCGCGGCATCGTAGTCGGGATCGGCCGGCGTGATCAGGCGGCCCGCGACCTCCGCGCGGAGGCGATCGATCGGGAGGATGGTCGTGGGGACGCTGTGCATGTCGGGTTCTCCAGGTTGCGGTGGACACGAAACTGACGGCGGCGTCCCGGAGAACTCATCGGTGGCGCCGTCCGTCGAAGCGGTCTGAGGCGCCCGACCGTACCATGCGTCGATGAACCATGTGACGACCATCGGCGCGCCCGCTCCCGCGTCCATCGACCGTCAGCTCGAGCTCCACCGCCAGGAGCTCACGGCGTACGCCTACCGCATGCTGGGGTCGGCATTCGAGGCCGAGGACGCGGTCCAGGAGACCTTCATCCGGGCCTGGCGGAGCGCGGACCGGTTCGAGGGCCGGTCGTCGCTGCGCTCGTGGCTGTACCGCATCGCGACCAACGTCTGCCTCGACATGCTGAGCAGTCGCCAGCGCCGCGCCCGGCCCATGGACCTCGGCCCGGCCGGCATCGCCGATGCCCGGCTGCTGGGCGACCCGCTGCCCGAGGTCACCTGGATCGAGCCGGTGCCCGACGAGCGTGTGCTGCCCGCGGCCGGTGACCCGGCCGACGTGGCGATCGCCCGCGAGTCCGTCCGGCTCGCGTTCGTGGCCGCCCTCCAGCGGCTGCCGGCCCGCCAGCGGGCGGTCCTGATCCTGCGCGAGGTGCTCCGCTGGCAGGCAAGCGAGGTGGCCGAGCTGCTCGAGACGAGCGTCGCGTCGGTGAACAGCGCTCTTCAGCGGGCGCGCGCGACCCTGGCCTCGGCCAACGTGGACCCGTCGGCCTCGCCCGAACCCATCGACGACGCGACGCGGGCGCTGCTCGCCCGCTACGTGGATGCCTTCGAGCGGTATGACATGGACCGCCTGACGGCGCTGCTCGCGGAGGATGCGGCGTGGAACATGCCGCCGTATGCGCTGTGGCTGCAGACCCACGAGGACATCCGCACCTGGTGCCTCGGCCCGGGCATCGGCTGCCGGGGGTCCCGCCTCGTGGCCACCACGGCCAACGGGATGCCCGCCTACGGGCAGTACAAGCCCGCTGCGGAGGGTCCCGGCTTGGAGCCCTGGGCGCTCCAGGTCGTCGAGATATCGGGCGAGCGGATCGCGGCGGTCACCTTCTTCCTCGATACCGCGCGCTACTTCCCGCTGTTCGGACTGCCGCCGCGCCTGGAGGCGTAGCCGGGATCGGGCTCGCACGGGAGCGCCTCCTCGAGCCCTGCCAGGACCAGCAGCGCGCGGAGGCCGGCGGGCGCATGGCACAGCACCAGCCTGCGCCCGGACCTGAGCGCGGCGAGCTGCAGGCGCGCGAGCGCATCCACGGTCCCGATATCCGGGTCGTGGAGGCCGCCCACGTCGACCACGATGCGCTGCTGATCCAGGGCGATGCTCCCAGCCTGGCCCCCCTGGGGTAGACGCCGTCCCGGTCCGCAACTCATCGCCGACGATCGGGCGCAACCCCCAGCTGGTGGCGCTGCAGCGGCGCTCGGCGCCACTCTCGCGTCCGTCGCCTACCTTATGACCGGCCAGAGGGAGCCGTGTCAGCAGTCGAACGCGAACCAGCACAGCTCGTTGCGCAGCCGCTGGTCGTCGAGCACCAGATCCCGGATCTGGTGGGGGAGTTGGGCGCGTTGCCACCGGCACTCCAGGCGGCCGGCCGCTTCGCGGTCGTCTTCAGGCGCTGCCGCCCGCGCGGCCCTGATCGCGTAGGCCGCGGCTCCGAGCTCGTGGGCCGCCACATGGCCCACCGCCGCGGCCTGGCCGGCAGCGTACGCAGCATGCCGTGCTGCCCCACCCAGGTCTCTGGCCGCGGCGTTGGCATGGCCGGCCGCCGCGCGGGCCTCTGCCCACGCGATCGCACCCCGCGCCCAGGCCCGCCCGAGGTCGATCGCCCGACGTGGACGGTCGTCCTTCGGCTGTGCCTGCTCGAACAGGGGCAACACGTGCTCCGCGCAGTCAGCGGCCCACAACGCGAGAAGACGATGATCGTCGTCCTGGAGGGTCCCGCCGCGACGCACGGTGATGAACCGCGGGTCCCGGATCTTGGGAAGGATCACCAGTCTGCCCATCTCGCTCTTGCGATCCGCCAAGGGTAGCCGGATCGGCCTCCGACGCACCTGCCTCCCGAGTCCGTCGGGAACCCTTCCTCGGGCAAGCAGTGACGGACGAGGGCAGCCCCGACCGTCACTGCACTGGACGGGCGACGTTGACGCGTGGCGACCGTCGCCGCCACCGCCTGCCGGATCGCGGCAGCCGTGAGTTTGGTGGAGATGGGGGAGAGTCGAACTCCCCGTCCAGAACCCTTCGCCAGGAACCACTACGAGCGTGTCCGATGGTTTTCGTCAGCCGGTCGGACGCCCATCGGCAGGCTTCCGTCCGGCCCAGTCACGTGCCCCTAGATCGGGCTTGTCCCCGGGCTACGTGGCGCTCACCTGGGTCGCACCTCCGCTGCATGACGCTTCCACGGCCCGCGGAGGGGAGGCCGCTTCCACGCTCACCTTACCGCCTAAGCGGCGAGGGCGAGAGCAGGCTGCTTGTTGGCAGTTACTTCGATTTGCCGCCTGTTTAGCGAGGCCTGACGGCACCTCGGCTCGCGTTCCCTGACAGCCAGACCCTGTCGAAACCACGCATCCCCACAGGACCGAACCGTCGTTCGGGGGCCAAATCCTAGCACCGGTCCGCCGTTGTGGCATCCGGCCGCGCACGGCGCCCTGGCACCGGCTGGGCCATCCGCGTAGGATCGGCATCGATGCCGCACCCGCTGGCCATCTCGGCCGCCATGCTGCTGGTCCGAACCCTGCTCCTGGGTGCCCTGCTGGCCGTGGGCGCCGCCATCGCCCAGCGGCGCTGAGTGGCCCGGGCGCGAGGTCGGGACGCTCCTCCGATACCGCCCGCTGGCCGCCGGCGCCGCTACCATCGCGTGATGCGCCTGATCCCGTGGGAAGAGGAACGCCTGCTCATCTTCGGCGCCGCCGAGCTCGCCCGCCGGCGTCGTGCCGCCGGGCTGGCCCTCAACCACCCGGAGGCCGTCGCGATCATCTGCGACACGATGCTGGAGGTGGCGCGGGCCGGCGGCACGTACGCGGAGGTCGAGGCGGCCGGTCGGGCCGCCGTCGCGCCGGACCAGGTGCTCGACGGCGTACGGGAGCTGCTGGACGAGGTCCGGCTCGAGGTCCTGATGGGCGACGGGGCCCGGCTGATCGCCCTGGTCGATCCGCTCGGTCGCGGCGAACCCGCGGATCCGCTCGGCCCGGGCGCCCTGCTCATCGGCGACCCCGCGGAGGTCGAGCTCAACGCCGGTCGCGAGACGCTCGCGCTCCGCGTGACCAGCCGATCGAGCCGCCGGATCCGCGTCTCGTCCCACTACCCCTTCCACCGCGTGAACCGGCGCCTCGAGCTGGATCGCGTGGCCGCACGCGGGTTCCACCTGGACCTGCCTGCAGGAGGCTGGGAGGGCTGGGAGCCGGGTGAGACGAAGGTCGTGCGCCTGGTGCGGTTCGCGGGCGCCCACCGGGACGCACCATGACCCGGCTGTCCGCCGAGGCCTACCGCATCCGGTACGGTCCAACGACCGGCGATCGCATTCGCCTGGGCGACACCGACCTGTGGGTCCGCGCCGGGGAAGATCGGACGGCGCGCGGCGACGAGCCCGTGTGGGGCTATGCCCGGAACCTGCGGAGCCGGATGGCCCAGTGGGACGGCGCCGCCGCACCGTCGGAGCTCGACATCCTGATCGCCGGCGCGCTGGTGGTCGATCCCACGATCGGCGTGGTCAAGGCCGACATCGGGATCAAGGACGGCCGGATCGCCGGCATCGGGCGCGGCGGCAGCCCCGGGATCAGCGACGGCATCGACCTCGTCATCGGTCCCCACACGAAAGCGTTCATGGCCTACGGGCTGATCGTGACACCGGGTGCCGTGGACACCCACGTCCACACCATCGGGCCGCACCTGCTGCCCGCGGCCCTGTCGAGCGGCGTCACGACGCTGATCACCGCCGGCTTCGAGGAGCCGCCGTTTGCCATGGAACGGACGCTGGCGGCGTTCGAAGGCTGGCCGCTCAACGTGGGCATGCAGGCCGGGGCGCGGGCCGAGGAGGACGCGCACCTGGACGCCCTGGTCGAGGCGGGTGCGCTGGGGTTCAAGATCCACGAGGACAACGGCGCGTACCCGGAGCTGATCGACCACGTGCTGGGATACGCTGACGCCCGCGACCTCACCGTCAGCCTGCATACCGACGGCCTCCACGAGTCCGCGGAGCTCGAGGACACGGTGGCCGCGATCGCGGGGCGGACCGTCCACGCCTACCACGTCGAGGGCACCGGTGGCGGCCACCTGCCGGACCTGCTGGGCCTGGTCCGGGAGCGCTCGGTCCTGTGCTCGTCGACGACGCCGACGGTCCCGTTCGGCGTCCATGCCGCGCAGGAGCATGTGCCCATGACCGTGCTCAACCACGGTCTCTCCTGGGGCCTGCCGGGCGACCTCGTGCTCGTGCGCGAACGGGTGCTGGAGGCCCGGATGGCGGCCGAGGGTCCGCTCCACGAGCTGGGTGCCATCGGCATCGTCAACTCCGATTCCCAGGGGATGGGACGGATCGGCGAGACAGTCCGGCGAACCTTCCAGCTCGCGCACGTGATGAAGGGCTGGCGTCGGAGCCCGGCGGCCGATGGCGTTGCCGGGCTGCCCGAGGATCCGGGGCTGCTCGATCCCGATGACCGTGACGACACCGCGCGCGTCCTCCGCTATCTCGCCAAGGTGACGATCGAGCCGGCCATCACTCACGGCGTCGCCGATCACGTCGGGTCGCTCCGGCCGGGCCGGCTGGCGGACCTCGTGCTGTGGAAGCCCGGTTTCTTCGGCGTCAAGCCCGAGTGGGTGTTCAAGGGCGGCTTCCCGGCCTGGGGACCGCTGGGTGATGGGAACGCCTCGCTGGAACGCGCCGAGCCGACCCGCAGCCAGGCGGACTGGGGTGCGATGCCGGAGGCCGCGCGTCGCGTCTCGGTGACGTTCGTGTCGGCAGCGGCCGATGCCACCGCGCTCCGGGACCGCCTCGAGACCGCCCGATCCCTGGTCCCGGTGTCCGGCGTGCGCGGCCTGACGCGGGAATCGCTGTGGTCCAACCGGGCAACCGCGGCCGTGGACATCGACCTGCGGACGGGCGAGGTGGCCCTGGGCGGGCGACGGCTCGCGGTGGCGCCGGTCACGGAAGTGCCCCTCAGCCGGAGATACCTGCTCCGCTGACCGGTGCCACAAGCGGGAGCTGCAGGCTCCCGCCCGGGGCGGGCGGCTCGTGCCCGGGGCTCGGCGGCCGCCGCCCGCGGTGGGCGGCTCTGCTAGAGAGATGCAAGCCATCCGCGGCCCCGCGGTACCTGCCGGGCCGAGCTGTCCAACTAGGGTGGGATTGCGTGCCTCGCCCCGCCCGCAGCGCGGCGGCCCGCCTGAACGAGGTGCTCACCATGCTCTGGGCCATCATCGCCATCCTGCTCGTCCTGTGGTTGCTGGGGCTCATCGGCTCCATCGGGGGCGGCTTCATCCACCTGCTACTGGTCATCGCCCTGGTGGTGTTCGTCCTCCAGCTGCTGTCCGGGCGCCGGACGGTCTGACGGCGGCGGTTCGGCGCAGGCCCCCGGGGCCGGGAGCGACCGCGCAACGACGCCGCAACCCTTTTCCGGATCCGCGGGTGCCCACCCGCAACCGGCGCTCCCGCACCGTGGCCGGGAGGTCGGACCACCGGCCCATCCAAGCGAGGAGACACGCACATGGACGACGCCAAGAAGGCCTATCGCGAAGTCGAGACCGACGCCAAGGAGGCGTGGCGCAAGCGCGACGGTGAGGACCTCTCGGATAAGGTCGCCAACGCCGGCGACGAGATCCGCAAGGACCTCGGCAACGCGGGCGACGATCTCCGCGGCACCATGGACGACGCGGACGACCGGTCGCGCGAGGCGGATCGCGACGTCTCGACGCCGCGCTGACCCTGACCCTCCATCTGGTGCAACCGGGCGCCGCCGCACGGCGGCGCCCGGTCCATGTCCGGAAGACCACTACCAGAGATCGCCGACGGTGAACCCCTCGGGGTAGGGATCCGAGGGGTCCACCACGTAGCTCGCGAACCCGGTGATCCACGCGCTGCCGGTGATCGACGGGACGATCGCCGCCCGATCGCCCACCTGCGCCGTGGCCTCGACCCGGCCCGTGAACACCGTCCCGAGGATGCCCTCGTGGCGGAACTCGTCTCCCACCGAGAGCGCACCCCGGGCATGGAGCGCCGCCATCTTCGCGCTGGTCCCGGTGCCGCACGGCGACCGGTCGATCACCCCGGTCCAGGTGGCAGGCCTCGACCAGTCGAGCTCACCGGTCGAGACCGTGACCACGTTGCGGCGCGAGTTCCGGGGATCATGTGCCCGTCCCGAGAGTTGGCTGATCGTGATCCCGGCGAACGCGGGCTGCTCGGGATGCACCACGGGCAGCTGCTCGCGCGCGGCGGCCTTGATCATCTCGCTGACCCGGGTGATGTCGCGGCCCTCGTCGGGCGTGAGCCGGAACCCCAGCGGGTCGGCGTCGGCGATGACGTAGAACATGCCGCCGTAGGCGACGTCGACGACCACCGTGCCCAGCTGCGGCACCTCGACCGCAGCGTCGAGCTGGGCCGCGAATGAAGGGACGTTACGGAACGTGACGCCGGTGACCTTGCCGCCCGAGCAGGTCGCACGAATGCGGATCAGGCCGGCGGGGGCCTCGAGCGTGAGCTCCGTGACCGGCTCGCGCATGGGCAGCATGCCGGTCTCGAGGAGCACGGTGGCGACGCACATCGTGTTGGTGCCCGACATCCCCGGGTACTCGACCTGCTCCATGATCACGTACCCGGCATCCGCCTCGGGTCGCGTGGGCGGGAGCACCACGTTGGCGCACAGCGCCGGGTAGCCGCGTGGTTCGCGGAGCATCAGGCGTCGCAGGCCATCGCCGTGCTGGGCGAGGTGGCGCATCTTGTCGAGCATGGTTCCGCCCGGGACGTCCAGGACCCCGCCCACGATCACCCGCCCCGGCTCACCGGCCGCATGGGCGTCCACCGCCTGGATCATCCGCGCGAGCCGCATCCGTCGTCCGTACCCCTCCTAGCGGCGGTGCGCCTCGGCGACCGCCCGCTCCGTCTCGCGTCGCGCGTCGCGCTCGGCGATCTCGCGCCGCCGGTCCCAGGTCTGCTTGCCCCGCGCCAGCCCGAGCTCGAGCTTCGCCTTGCCCTGGTCGGTGATGTACAGCCGCAGGGGAACCAGGGTGAGGCCCTTGGCCTTCGTCCTGCCCAACAGCTGGTCGATCTCCGCGCGATGGAGCAGGAGCTTGCGCTGGCGCTTCGGCTCGTGGTTGAAGCGCACGTCGGCCGATTCCCACGGGGCGATGTGGAGGCCCACGATCCAGGCCTCGTCCTGCTCGATCCGCGCATAGGCGTCGGCCAGGCTGACCCTGCCCGCGCGGATGCTCTTGATCTCGGTCCCGCGCAGCACGATGCCGGCCTCGATCACGTCCTCGACGTGGTACTCGTGTCGCGCCCGGCGGTTCTGCGCGATCGTTCCGCCCATCGACGGGCTCCTCCTGGTGGGTCTGCGGTGGCCAGTGTCGCACGCGTGGGCGGCACGGCCCGACAGTCTCGCCCGCGTACAGGACGCGAGGTCCCGGACGCGGGGTCCCGGACGCACGAACGCCGGCCCGTTGCCGGACCGGCGTTCGCATTGCTACCGACCACCCGGTCGGGATCGTCTCTAGGCGACGATCTCCGCCGAGGTGGTGCAGCAACTACCGCTGTCTGTCACTGCACATCACCTCCTTTCGTTCGAGGGGAACGTACCCGATGTCCGGCGATGGCGCAAGCGGTTCGGTCCGAGGGCCTCCGGCGCCTCGATCAGGCCGCCGCTCGCAGGACACTGGCACCCGCGGCACCGTCGAGCACCCTGAGGGCGGCATCGAGGACGGGATCCTCGCCGGGCCGCGTGGCGGACGCCGTCACCACGACATCGGGGGTGATCCCCGTGCCGTGGACCCAGGTCTTGTCGGGCGTGAGCCACTTGGCGATGGTGAGCCGGAACCCGCCGCTGTCGTTCTCCAGCTGGGTCCACTGCTGGATCGTGCCCTTGCCGAAGGTCCTGGTCCCGACCAGCGTCGCGCGGCCCCGATCGTGGAGGGCGCCGGCGACGATCTCGGACGCCGAGGCCGATCCGCCGTCCACCAGCACGACCAGCCGGATCGCTGGGCTGGTGGCCGAACCGCCCGGGATGGCGACCGTCTCGGTAAGCCCGCCGGTCGCGTCCTCCTGCCAGAAGATCGTGCCGTCGCCCAGGAACTGGCTGGCGATGTTGCGCGCCGCGGTCACGAACCCGCCCGGGTTGCCACGCAGGTCGAGGATCAGCTTGCGCTTGCCGGCGACGACGTCCTGCTGCACCGCCCTGTCGAACTGGGTCGCCGCGTTGTCCGAGAACCCGGCCAGCCGGATGTACCCGACGGTGCCGTCGGCGGCGAGGTCCTTGGTCTGGACCTCGGGCTGGACGATCACCGCCCGCACCACGTCCACCTCGAGCGCGGCTGTCGAGCCGCGCACGATCTTCAGGTGCACGGTCGTGCCACGCGGTCCCCGGATCCGGTCGCGCGCCTGGTCGAGCGTGAGGCCGTCGAGCACGGCACCGTCCACCGCCTGGATCACGTCGCCCGGCAGCAGGCCTGCCTGCTCCGCGGGCGAACCCGGCAACGGGGCCACGATCACGAGCCGGCAGCCGGGCGCGAGCGTGGTGCAGTTCGAACTTGCTCCGCCCGCGTCCACCGTCCCGATCGTCGCTCCGATCCCCTCGAACTGACCGGCGATGCCCTGGAGGGATGCCTTGAACTCGTCCGACGTCATGTACTGCGAGTAGGGGTCGCCAAGGGCCCCGACCATCCCCTTGATCGCGCCCTCGATCAGGGCCTTGCGATCCACGCTGCCGCCCGCGTACCGGTTGCTGATGGCGTGGTAGGTGTCCCAGAAGGGCTGGAACGCGTCGGCCTCGGTCGCCGGCGTGCCCGGGGTCAGCGCCGCCTGCCGGCCCAGCGTCCAGCCCGAGAAGAACAGGGACGTGCCGGCGAGCACGGCCGCGATCGCGACGGCGACCACGAGCACGCCGGTGCGGCGTGTCGACGCCGGCCGCGACCCGCCCGGGCCATCGCCCAGGGGGGCACCCGGCGCGACGGCGAGCGGATCGCGGGCCGGGACCGTCTCGGCAGGCGCCTCCGGCGCCGGATGGGATGCGTAGCGGTCGGACGTCCGCCCCGGATCGGGACTCGCGGCCTGGGGCGGGGTGGGTTCGGTCGACATCAGCGAGCTTCCGGAGTTCGACGAGCGGGACGATGGGCCGACAGCGTACCGCCGGCACCGATTTCGGGGCGTCGCGCGCTCCGTGTCTCCTGCGTCGTGGCGGGGAAGCCCGCCCTCAGCGGATCAGGTAGGTCCGGACCGACACCCACGAGCCGAGCACGCCCAGCCCCAGCCCGGTGGCCAGGACCAGCACCGCCGTGTCCCGACCCACCGACCCGAGCTGCAGGGGGAGGACGTTGAAGAACCCGACCATCGCCTGCGACAGCGGCTCCGATCCGGCGGCGAGCAGGCCGAGCGTGATCAACGCGCCGAGCAGCCCGACCAGCGCCCCCTCGAACACGAACGGCCACCGGATGAACGCGTCCGAGGCCCCGACGAGCCGCATGATCTCGATCTCCTCGGCGCGCGCGACGACCGCGAGCCGGATCGTGTTCACGATGATGAACAGCACGATCACGCCGACGATCGCGACCATCGCCACCCCGGCCGTGCGCACGAACGTGGTGACGGTCACCACGCGGTCCACCAGGGCTTCGATGTTGAGGACGTTGCGGACGATGGGCTCCTCCCGGAGGGCCGAGGTGACGGTGTCCAGGTCCGACGGGTGCCGGAGCTTGACGTTGATGCTGGCGTACAAGGGGTTGGAGTCGAGGAACTTGGTGAGGTCCTCGCGGCCCTGGGCCGCCTGCGTCTCCCGGAACCGCTGCAGCGCCTCTTCCCGCGACACGTACTCGACCGAGGCGACCTCGGGCATCGCGCCCATTCTGGCCACCAGGTCGTCGACCTGGTCCTGGGTGGTGTTGGTCTCGATGTACGCGACCACCTCGACCTTCTGCTCCACGAACGACAGGCTCGCGAGGAGCACGTTCTGGAGGACGAAGAACCCGGCCAGCAGCAGGAGCATCAGAACCATCGTGAGCGTGGCCGCGAGGCTCATCAACGCGTTGCGCCAGAACCCCTGCCAGGCCCGGCGCAGCGAGAACAGCACGAACGGGATCACGGATCAGTCCTCGCGGTGGTACGTCGCACCGGTCTCGTCGCGGATGATCCGGCCGTCCTCGAGGGCCACGACGCGCTTGCGCAGGGCGGTGACGACCTCCGCGTCGTGGGTCGCCATCAGGATGGTCACGCCAAGCTCGTTGATCCGCAGCAGGAGCTGGATGATCTCCCAGCTGATCACGCCGTCGAGATTGCCCGTTGGCTCGTCGGCGATGATGATCCGCGGATCGTGGACGAGCGCCCGGGCGATCGCCGTGCGCTGCTGCTCGCCTCCCGACAGCTGGGTCGGCAGCTGGGCGGCCTGGCCGGTGAGCCCGACCAGGGCAAGCACCCGATCCACCGCGGGCCGGATCTGGCGTCCCGGCGTACCGGTGACCTCGAGCGCGAACGCGACGTTTTCCCAGACGCTCTTGCGCGGCAGCAGCTTGAAGTCCTGGAACACCGTGCCGATCTTGCGGCGTATCCGCGGGACCTGGCGGCGCCCGATCCGGGCGAGGTCGTAGCCGTCGACGACCACATCGCCGTGGGTGGGCAGCTCGTCCCGGATGAGCAGCTTGATGATCGTCGACTTGCCGGCGCCGGACGGCCCGACCAGGAACACGAAGTCGCCCTCCGGGACCACGAGGTCGATGTCGCGCAGCGCCTCCTTGCCGTTGGGATAGCGCATGGTGACGTCGTGCAGCACCACGACGGCCTGGTCCGTGTGCGTCGCGGGCGCGCGACGGGTCATCCGCGCGAGCAGCGACGGCGACGGGCTCTGGGACACGCTCATGGGTCTGCTCGGTGACGGAGGGTCGAAACGGGGGCCGGTGCCCCGAGCGGGGGCGTCGGCTCCGTCCGCGGGCACGGTCGGGGGAGCCACGTCGTGGCGAGGCTAGCACCCGATGCCGAGACCGGCAAACCCCCGCGGCCACCCGCAGCGATGGCGGCCGGCGATGGGTGCCATGATCTCGGCGGTGGGTCGGGCGAGCGTCAGACGAGCGCCAGCGAGATCGGCAGGTAGCGCTCGAACGGATGCCCGGTCCGGGACCAGCAGATCAGCCCCGGGAACCGATCGAGCCTCAGGCCCGCGTCGAGCAGCGCCCGCAGCGCGAGGTCGGCGGTGCCGGGGACCCAGGCGCCGACAGCCCCCAGCGCTGGGACCTGCCGGATCGCGATGCCCAGCAGGACCGGGTGGAGCGCGGGATCGATCGCGGCAACGGGGCCCAGCCGTCCCACGCTCGATCCGTACGCGTAGCCCAGGACGCGACCCGCCCGCTCCCGCAGCAGGTACCCCGCGCGGCCGTCGCGGCGCAGGTAGCCGTGGTCCACCGGGTGAGCGGCACCGACCAGTTCGCGGTCCAGGGCATCGAGCGTGGCGGCGAGGCGGTTGGCGCCATCGGCCTCCGCCTCGATGGACTCGAACGGCACCGCCTCGAGACCGGGTGCCGGCGCGGGCAGCGCGGTCCAGCGGCGAACCTCGCCGGTCAACCGCCAGACGGGGATCCGGGGGATCATGCCCCGCCGCGCATATAGCGCGTTCGAGATCGGCTGGGCGGAGTCGGTGCACATGCCCCAGGTGTGGATCCCGCTGTCCAGGGGTCCATCGGGGCCGGGCACCGCCGGTCCCCCCGGGTCGACATCACGTCCGGCCTGGGCCCGATCCAGGAGCGCCTTGCCGATCCCGTCGGCCTGCCGGGCGGGATCGACGAACAGCATCGCGAGGAACCACAGCCCCTCGCGGACCGACGCGGACGCGAACCCGACCACCGTCTCGTCCGGGTGCCGGCCGCTCCGGCCGGCGTCCGCGACGGTGCCGGCGCCCGGGACGGTGCCCGGTCGGATGGCGACCCAGAACCGCTCGGGGTCGGTCGCCAGCAGGTGGGCGAGCAGGCGCCGGAGATGCCCCAGGTCGCCCTGGAGCGCCGGCTGGTTGAGCGGGACCAGGTAGCCGTCGACGCAGGCCCTCCAGATCCGGGTGCAGGCGTCGAGGTCCGCGTCCCGGCCCGGCCGGTAGCTCACCGCCGCCGCGCCGTGCGGCCGCGGCACGCTCAATCGTCCTCCGCCTCGGCGCTCGGCGGGCGGCCGGTCGCGACCCGCTCGAGCTCCGCCTGCATGAACGGATCGAGGTCGCCATCGAGCACCGCCCCGGTGTTCGAGGTCTCGTAGCCCGAGCGGAGGTCCTTGACCATCTGGTAGGGATGCAGCACGTACGACCGGATCTGGTTGCCCCAGCCGGCCGTCACATGCTCGCCCCGCAGGCGGCGGAGCTCCTCCTCCCGTTTCTCGAGCTCGAGCTCCAGGAGGCGCGACTTCAGGACGCGGATCGCGACCTCGCGGTTCTGGGTGGCCGAGCGCTCGTTCTGGCAGGTCACCACGATGCCCGTCGGCAGGTGCGTCAGCCGGATTGCCGACTCGGTCTTCTGGACGTGCTGGCCGCCGGCGCCCGAGCTGCGGAAGGTATCCACGCGGATCTCGTCCCAGTTGAGCTCGATCTCGACATCCTCGTCTGCCTCGGGCATGACCTCGATCAGGGCGAAGGTCGTCTGGCGGCGCTTCTGGGCGTCATAGGGGCTGATCCGCACCAGGCGGTGGACGCCCCGCTCCGGGCGCAGCCAGCCGTAGGCGAAGCGACCGTCGATGGTCACGGTCGCGCTCTTGATCCCGGCCTGCTCGCCCTCGGTCGAGTCGACCACCTCCGTCCGGAACCGGTGGCGCTCCGCCCAGCGCAGGTACATGCGGAGGAGCATGTCCGCCCAATCGGTGGCCTCGGTGCCGCCCGCGCCGGCGCTGATCGTCAGGACCGCGTTCTTGGCGTCGTACTCGCCGGAGAACAGCAGCAGCGTCCGCTCGCGCTCGAACTCCCTCCGCAGGCCGTCCGCCTCGCGCTCGACGTCGGCCTTGGTGTCCGCGTCGGGCGACGCCTCGAGCAGCCCGACCAGCTCCACCAGGTCCTCCGCCCGCTTCTCCAGCGACCGCCACAGCGTCGCTTCCCCGCGCAGGCCCTCCGCCTCGCGCAGCACCTTCTGGGCGGCGCGCTGGTCCTCCCAGAAGGTGGGCTCGCTGGCTCGCGCGTCGAGATCGGCGACGCGCGCCTCCTTGGTGGCGAGGTCAAAGACGCCCCGAGGTCGACCGGATCCGCTCGGCCAGGTCGCGGATGGACGAGGCGTCCATTAGCCGCGCACCTGGAGGTCCTGGAGCAGGATCGGACGGAGCTCGATGAGCCGCAGGGCGGTCTTGCTCCGGGCGACGACGGGGTTCACGCAGGGACAGTAGCCGTTGTGGGGGCAGACGCCGCAATTGCCGTCACAGTCGAGCGCGGCCGCATAGCTGCAGGTCCGGCAATCCCGTTCGCAAGCGATCAGATCCACGAACTGGGCTTCCTCAGCCTGCTTCATGCTCCCTCTCTCTCGTCCTTCGCTCGTCGATCGGGCGTGACGGTTCGGGACGAGGCGCCGGGGCTCGGGGGCACGAGATGGGGCGGGGGCGCCGGTCCCTGGGTGACGAAGAACTGAGGCCGAGTATAGGAGAGGGCCCAACGCATTCCAAGAGGGAGAACCGGGTTTGGACCGCGGAAAAGATGGGCGCCACACCCGAATCGGCTACTGCGGCTACCCCTCAGCCACCCGGCTGCTCCACGGCGGGTGTGCCGCCTGTGACGAAGTACACGGCGAGCGCACCTAGCTCGTGGAGCGTCGCCGACAGCCGGCGCCCGAGATCCTGCTGGACCGGCGACGTCCGGGTCGCCGACCCGTACGCCTCGATGCCCAGGTCGTGGGCGATCCGCAGCACCCGCAGCATGTGGGTGGGATCCGAGACGAACACCGCGGACGTCTGGCCGCGCAGCCGCATCTCGGCGGCCACCGAGCGCAGCGACTCGAGTGTGTTATGGGCCTCGTTCTCGCCGAAGATCGCGGCTGCCGGGACGCCGTGGTCCAGCGCGTACTGGCGCGCGACGGCGGCCTCGGTGGTTCGATCGCCGGGCAGCTTGCCGCCCGTCACCACGAACGAGGTCGCGATGTCGGACCGCCACAGCTGTATCGCGTGATCGAGGCGCGCGGCGAACACCGGCGACGGCCGGCCGTCGTACTGGGCGGCGCCCAGCACGACGATCGCGTCGACCGGCCGGCGCTCGTCGAGCTCGCCCTGCTGCCAGATGCGGAACGCGGCGACGGCGGCGACCAGCGCCAGCGCAACGCCCGAGGCCACGAGCAGGCGCACGAGATCCCGCGTCCTGTCCGGCGTCAGGCCCCGTGACACTTCTTGTACTTCTGGCCCGACCCGCACCAGCAGGGATCGTTGCGGCCGATCCGGCCGCCCGATGGCGTGAACCCGCTGCGGACCGTCCCGCCGCGCGCGGCCGCGTCCCCCGGTGCCTCGCGCGCGGTGCGCATCGGGTCGGCCGGCAGCCCGCTGATCGGGGCTGCATCGGGCCGCCGCATCGCCGCCTGGCCGGCCGCCAGGGGCGCGCGGGCCGCCGGTGGCTGCGCGCGAGCCGGTTGCGTGCCGTTGGTGCCGTTCGTCGCCGCCTCACCGGCGGCCTGGTCGCCAGGCCGGAGCGGTTGTCCCGGCCCCGCCAGAGGCACGGTCGCGGGCTCGCGACGCACGGTCACCCGGAAGATGGTCGAGGCCACCTGGCGACGGATCAGGTCACGCAGCTCCTGGTACAGCCGGAACGCCTCGCGCCGGAACTCGTTGAGCGGATCCTGCTGGGCGTAGCCGCGCAGCCCGATCCCCCGGCGCATGTCGTCGAGCTCGGTCAGGTGCTCCACCCACAGGCTGTCGATCGTGCGCAGCAGGACGAACCGCTCGACCTGGGACCAGACCTCCTCGCCGTGCTCCTCCTCGCGCGCCGCGAGCCGCGCGTCGGCGAGATCGTGCAGGTGGGCAACGAGGTCCTCGTGGCTGGCGGCCGCCTCGTCGAGGTCCGCCTCGGAGGTGCCGGCACCGTCCAGCCCCATGGCGTGGAGGGCGGCCGACAGACCCTCGAGGTTCCACTCGCCGGGCGAGGCGTCGCCGGCGAACTGGTCGCCCAGCACGTCCATCTCGGCGTCCAGGAACGACTGGACCGTCTCGGTCAGGTCCTCGTTGCGCAGGACCTTGTCCCGCTCCGCGTAGATCGTCTCGCGCTGCTTGTTGATGACGTCGTCGAACTCGACCACCCGCTTGCGGATGTCGAAGTTGAAGCCCTCGACGCGGCTCTGGGCGCTCTCGATCGTCTTGGACACGAGGCCGGACTCGATGGCCACGTCGTCCTCGAGCCCCAGCCGCTCCATCAGCGAGGCGACCCGCTCCGACGCGAACCGCTTCATGAGGTCGTCGTCGAGCGAGAGGTAGAAGCGGGTGGAGCCCGGGTCGCCCTGGCGGCCGGATCGACCCCGGAGCTGGTTGTCGATCCGGCGGCTGTCGTGGCGCTCGGTGCCGATGATGTGGAGGCCCCCCGCGGCCACCACCCGCTCGTGGTCCTCGTCGGTGACCACCCTGGCCTCGGCCAGGGCGGCATCGTACGTGGGCGCGTCCACCTCGGCCGGGTTGAGGCCGCGCTTGTGCAGGATCTCGGACGCGAGCCCGGCCGGGTCGCCGCCGAGCTTGATGTCCGTACCCCGGCCGGCCATGTTGGTGGCGATCGTGACCGCGCTCGAATGACCGGCCTGCGCGACCACCCCGGCCTCGCGCTCGTGGAACTTCGCGTTGAGGGTCTCGTGCGGGATGCCCCGGCGCTTGAGCAGCGTGCTCAGCACCTCCGACTTCTCGACCGACACCGTGCCCACCAGCACCGGGCGCCCAGCTCGGGTCATCTCCTCGATCTCGTCGATCACCGCGTTGAACTTGCTGGTCTCGTTCTTGAACACGAGGTCCGAGAAGTCCTCGCGGATCATCGGCCGGTGGGTGGGGATGGCGACCACCTCGAGCCCGTAGATCTTGTGGAACTCCTCGGCCTCCGTGAGCGCCGTGCCGGTCATGCCGGACAGCTTGTCGTACAGCCGGAAGTAGTTCTGGAAGGTAATCGTGGCCAGCGTCCGGGACTCGCGCTGGACCCGCAGTCCCTCCTTGGCCTCGATCGCCTGGTGCAGGCCTTCGCTCCACCGACGGCCGGGCATCTTGCGCCCGGTGAACTCGTCGACGATGACGATCTCGCCGTCCTCGACGATGTAGTCACGGTCCCGCTTGTACAGCGCGTGCGCCTTGAGCGCCGAGTCGAAGTGGCGCGCGAGGCGCGGGTCGGCGTCGTACAGGTTCTCGATGCCCAGCAGCTGCTCGATCTTCTCGATGCCCACCTCGGTCGGCGAGACGGCCTTGTCTTTGAGGTCGATGAAATAGTCGCCGCCCTCTTCCTCGCCCTCGGGGCGAGGCTTGAGGCGCGGCACCAGTCGGGCGAACGTGAAGTAGAGGTCGGCCGACTCCTCGGCCTGGCCCGAGATGATCAGCGGCGTCCGCGCCTCGTCGATCAGGATGTTGTCCACCTCGTCCACGATCGCGAACGCCCGCTCGCGCTGGACCCGGCCCTCCAGCTGGTCAACCATGTTGTCGCGCAGGTAGTCGAACCCGAACTCGTTGTTGGTGCCGTAGGTGATGTCGGCCGCGTACGCCTCCCGCCGGCTCACCGGCCGCAGGTTGATCAGGCGCTCGTCGGTGGTCGGGAACCCGGGCTCGAACAGGTACGACGTGTCGTGGGTGATCACCCCCAGCGACAGCCCGAGGTAGTGGTACACGGGCCCCATCCACTGGGCATCGCGCCGCGCCAGGTAATCGTTGACCGTGACCAGGTGCGCGCCTCGGCCCGAAAGGCCGTTGAGGGCCAGCGCGAGCGTGGGCACGAACGTCTTGCCCTCGCCCGTCCGCATCTCGGCGATCTTCCCCTGGTGGAGCACGATGCCGCCCATCAGCTGGACGTCGAAGTGGCGCATTCCGAGCGTCCGCTTCATCGCCTCGCGCGCCGCGGCGAAGAACTCGGGGATGACGTCGTCGAGCGCCGCCTGGAGGCGCTCGTTGTCCCGCTTGCGGCGGGCTTTCGCGAGGTCTGCGCGCCGCTCGAGGTCGTGATGCTGGAGCTCGTCCTCCGACGGCTCCTCGGGCTCGGCCGCCTCCTGGATGTCCGCCCGGATCAGGTCCACCCGCTCCCGGATCTCGGCGTCGGACAGCGCCTCATACTCCGGCTCGAGCTCGTTGGTGCGATCGACCAGGGGCTGGAGTCGCGCCAGCTCGCGGTCGTTGCTGTCGAAGAATCGGGAGAGGAAGCGCATGGCCGGCTGAGTATAGGGTGAGCGGGCGGCCGTCCCGGTCACGGCCCCCCGAGGCGACGTCCCGGTCACGGCCCCCCGAGGCGCCGTCTCGGTCGCGGCCCCCACGCGCCCGCGGGACGTGGGTCAGGTGGGGGGCCGGCCGCGCTCAGGACGGGTCGGGCACGGGGCTGGGGTCGGGCACCACGATCGTGGACCCACTGCCCACGGTATCCGGGCCGATCGGCATCGGGACCGGACCACCCTTGCCGCCCGCCCATCCCTGGTCGATCATCGCGCCGTTCCAGCCGCCGGCCACGGTTGTCCCGTTGGGAAACAGGGTGGCGGTGAGGGCCGCGAGCCCGAACACGACCGCAGTTCCGATGCCCAGGACGCCGCTGACGATCAGAACCCGCTGCATGGTTCCTCCGGGACGCGCGGCAGGCGGCTCCGGTTCCACGGTCCTCGGTGCCGCCGGGTGCGATCTAGAACCGGAAGTAGCCGATGCCGTATCCCACCAGGATCACGGCGAACGAGATCAGGCTCAGCACGACCCAGAACGCGACTGCGCGCAGGCTCGAGGTCGGGTTCATCTCCGTGTTGGCGAGCCGGGGCAGACGGCCACCCTTGAGCGACGCGCCCCAGCGCGTGGATCGGAGCTGGTTCCGCCAGTTCTCGTCGGTGACGGACCGGACCTCGAGGCCGCCCTTGCCGTCGGGTCGGTGCAGCTGCAGGCTCATGGGTCTCCGCGGGTCTGGCTGATCAGGCGCCGGCCCGAGCCGGCAGCGCTGATGGTACGTCGTCTGCGTCCGGTGCCGGCCCCTCGGACTGCCGTCGGCGCCATCGTCCGTCGACGGACCGGGGCCCTGGCCGGCCAGGCCGTCCTCCCACAGGAGCATCTCCTGGGTGAACGAGACCTCGGACGAGAACAGGGCGCCGACCGATTCGCCACGGTGGATGCGCTTGATGGCCTCGCCGATGAGCGGCGCGACCGACAGGACGCTGATCTTGGGGATGTGCTTCGATGCCGGCAGCGGGACGCTGTCGGTGATGACCAGCTCGCGGAGGCTCGAGTTCGCGATCCGCTCGACGGCGGGATCGGACAGGATCGCCGTGGGTGGCGCAGGCGTAGATCTCGGTCACCGCCTCGCGCTCGAGGGCGCGGGTGATCTCGATCAGGGTGCCCGCGGTGTCGATCTCGTCGTCGACGATGATCGCGCGCCGGCCCCGTACCTCGCCGATGACGTTGATCACCTCGGCCCGGTCGAGGTTGCCGTGGCGCCGCTTCTCGACGATCGCGAGCGGCGCGTCGATGAGCTCCGCGAACGCACGCGCGCGCTTGGCGAAGCCGAGGTCGGTGACGACGACGCACTCGTCGAGGTGCTTGTCGATGAAGTAGCCGGCTGAGCATGTGGACCGCGGTCAGCTCGTCGACCGGGAATGTTGAAGAACCCCTGGATCTGGCCCTGGTGGAGGTCCATCGTCAGCAGCCGGTCGGCCCCGGCGACGCGACATCATGTCCGCGATCAGCCGGGCGGTGATCGGGACCCGCGGCTGGTCCTTCTTGTCCGACCGGCCGTACGCGTAGTACGGGACGACGGCCGTGATCCGGCCGGCCGACGCGCGCTTGAACGCGTCGATCATGATCAGCAGCTCCATGATCGACTGGTTGACGGGGCGAGAGGTGGGCTGGACCAGGAACACGTCCTTCTCGCGGACGTTGTCCAGGATGCGGACGAAGATGTTCTCGTTGGCGAACTGGAACACCTCGGCCTGGCCGGGCTCCGTGTTCAGCCAGTGCGCGATTTTCCGCGCGAGCTCGGGGTTGGCGTTGCCGTGGTAGATCTCGAACTGGTCCGCGTACACGCCGGCCTCCCGTACGCCGAAGGCGGTCACGACGAGCGATCCTGTCCCGTACCGTCCGGGGCCGCCGTCGGGCTGGGGGTCGTCATTGTCGCCGATGACCCCTCGCTCCGCCAGCCCCGGGCGGAACGCGGCGATCGCGACCACCCGGTCCTCGCCGGCCAGCCGCATGACGATCACGCCCCGCGCTCCCGAGGAGTAGCGGTTGATCGTGCTCGTCTCGGTCCGGATGACCTGGCCGTGGGCCGAGATCAGCAGCAGCTCCTCGTCCTCCGGGGTCACCTGCTGGACGGCCGCGACGAGCCCGGTCTTGCGGCCCTCGAGCGCGATCAGCCGGACGCCCTGGCCGCCGCGGTGCTTGCGTCGGAACTCGGTCAGGGCCACGCGCTTGCCGTAGCCGGTCTCGGTCAGCACCAGCAGGTCGGCGGTCGGGTCGACCACGCTCATCGCGATCACGGCGTCGCCCCGGCGGGCGAGGCGGATGCCGATCACGCCGGCGGCGTCGCGGCCCATCGGCCGGACCTCGCCCTCGGAGAAGCGGGCGAGCATCCCCTGGGCGGTGGCGATGATCACGTCATCGTCGCCCGAGGACACGCGACCCAGGCCAGCTCGTCACTCTCGCTGATCGTGATCGCACGGATCCCCGTGGAGCGTACGCGCTCGAACTGCTCCAGCGGCGTCTTCTTGATGATCCCGTTGCGGGTCGCCATGACCAGGTAGTGCCCGGGCTCGAAGTTGGGCAGGCAGATGGTCGCCATCGGGACCTCGCCGGATTCCACCTGGACGCCGGGCAGGTTGATGATCGCCATGCCCTTCGCCTGGCGCGAGGCGTCGGGGATCGCGTGGACCTTGGCCGAGAACACCCGGCCGCGGTTGGTGAAGAACAGCGCCCAGTCGTGCGTGTTGGCGGCGAGCAGGTGCTCGACGGCGTCCTCCTCGCGGGTGACATGGCCGATGATCCCCTTGCCGCCCCGGTGCTGGCGACGGTAGGTCGCCACCGGCTGGCGCTTGATGTAGCCGCGCCGGCTGATCGTGACCACGACGTCCTCGTCGGCGATCAGGTCCTCGTCGGTCATCTCGCGGTTGGAGTCGTCCACGACCCGGGTTCGCCGCTCGCCCGCGTACTTGCGCTTCAGCTCGGCCAGCTCGTCCTTGATGATCGCGAGCACGCGAGCCGGGTTGGCCAGGATGTCCTCGAGCTCGGCGATCAGCTGGATGATCGAGAGGTACTCGTCCTCGATCTTCTTGCGCTCGAGCGCGGCCAGGCGGGCCAGCCGCATGTCGAGGATCGCCTGCGCCTGTGCTTCGGAGAGCCCGAACCGGCTCATGAGGTTGTTGCGGGCGGTCTCGACGTCGGCCGACTCCCGGATCGTCCGGATGACCGCGTCGAGGTTGTCGAGCGCGATCTTGAGGCCCTCGAGGATGTGGGCCCGCGCCCGGGCCTTCTCGAGGTCGAACTCGGTGCGCCGGCGGACGATCTCGCGGCGGTGCTCGGTGTAGTGCCCGGAGCACGCTCTTGAGCGGCAGGGTCTGGGGCTGGCCGTCGACCAGGGCCAGCATGTTGAGGTTGAACGCCGTCTGCATCGGGGTGTGCTTGAACAGGTTGTTCAGCACCTTGTGCGGGTTCGCGTCCCGCTTGACCTCGATGTACATCCGCATCCCGTCGCGGTCCGATTCGTCGCGCAGGTCGGAGATGCCGTCGAGCTTCTTGTCCTTGACCAGGTCGGCGATCTTCTCCAGCAGCGCCGCCTTGTTCACCTGGTAGGGCAGCTCCGTGACGATGATCGCCGTCCGATCGTTGCGGGTCTCCTCGAACGCCACCTGGGCCCGCATCACCACCCGGCCGTGCCCGTGCGCGTACATCTCGCGGATCGCGTCCACGGTCTCCTGCTCGCCGGTCAGCGAGTTGCGACGCGTCTCGTAGCGGAAGATGGAGGCGCCGGTGGGAAAGTCGGGGCCCTTGACGAACGCGCACAGCTCGTCGTTGGTGATGTCCGGGTTCTCGATGAATGCCACCGCTGCGTCGACCACCTCGCCGAGGTGGTGCGGAGGGATGTTGGTGGCCATCCCGACGGCGATCCCCGACGAGCCGTTGACCAGCAGGTTGGGCAGCTTCGCCGGCAGCACCGACGGCTCCTTCTGGGTGCCGTCGTAGTTGTCGACGTAGTCGACGGTGTTCCTGTCGATGTCGGCCAGCATCTCGGCCGAGATCGCCGTGAGCCGGGCCTCCGTGTAGCGCATCGCCGCGGCGGAGTCGCCGTCGACCGAGCCGAAGTTGCCCTGCCCGTCGACCAGCGGGTAGCGCATCGAGAAGTCCTGGGCCAGCCGCACCAGGGCGTCGTACAGGGCGACATCGCCGTGCGGGTGGTACTTCCCCATCACCTCGCCGACGATCGCCGCGCACTTGCGGTAGGAGCTGGTGGCCGAGAGCCCCATCTCGCCCATCGTGTACAGGATCCGGCGGTGGACGGGCTTGAGGCCGTCCCGAACGTCGGGCAGCGCGCGGGCGACGATGACGCTCATCGCGTAGTCGAGGTACGAGACGCGCATCTCGTCCTCGAGGCGGATCGCTCGGACGTTGCCCAGGTCGTCGGTCACGTGGTGGCTCTCCTCCGGTCGGTCGGGTCAGGCGCGATGCGGCTCACGTTCGGTCGATGACGCTGCGCTCGGCCGGGGGCACCGAGACACCGAGGCCCGTGAAGGCATTGGCGGTCGCCGCCGCGAGCGAGGTGGAAGGCGCACCCGGTCGCTTGCGGATGCCGGCGACGGCCGCGCGCAGACCCGCTGCCACGTCCGGTGACAGCTTCTCGAGCGCGTCGCGGACGACCCACGCCCGATGACCGTCGGACATGTTGCGGGCGACGGTCGCCTCGCGGCGCAGGAATTCGACGGCGGCGGCCGCATCGACCAGCGTCAGCGAGCGCAGCGCCCACGAGATGGCCTTCTGGACCTCGGGGTCGGCATCGCCGACCAGGTCCCGGAGGATCCCGAGGCCCCGGGCGGCGATCCCCGGATCACGGCCCGCGGCGCGGTCCACGTAGGGCATGGTCGCGATCGTCGAGCCCACCAGGCGCCGCTCCCAGCGTGACGGCGAGTACACGAGCTGCTCCAGCTCGGCCCATCGATACGGCTCGGCGAGGATCCCGCGCGCGGTGACACGGGCCAGCGAGTCGACCGTGATCCAGTCCCCTGCCGTGCGTGCCTCGGCGCGGACCAGCTGCCAGGCTCGTTCCGGGTCCGCGGCGATCACGCGTTCGAGCAGGTCGAACGCCAGCCAGTGGAGCTCGAGCACGTTCTCGCGGAGCAGCCCCTGGGCGATGTCCAGCACCACGGAGGTGGAGTCCCGGCGGGTGGCGCCCCGCAGCCCACGGCTGACAGCGGTGAGCAGCGGCTGGCGCACGCCGAGGATCGGTCCGATGCCCGGCGCGACGCGCCGCACGCCGTCGAGAACCTCGGGCTCGGCGAGGGAGGCCAGGCCCTCGCGCAGCGTGGCCGCGACCGCCGTCGGGTCGGCGGTGGGATCGGCCGCCCCTCGACCCAGTCGGACCGCCTCGGGGCGCCGATCCGCGACCCGGGCGCGACCCGATGCGGTTGCCGACGTTGCGCTGGCGGGGGCCGCCGGAGCGGGGGTCACGCCCCGTCCACCGTTTCGGGCGTTGCGTTCGCCGGATCGGGCTCGAGGCGAAACGCGTACCGCTCCTTGAGATCCCGCTTCCGGTCTTCGGGGGCTCCCACGTAGGTCGCCACCGATCGTGCCAGGACCGTGCGGTCCTCCGCGTCGACGATCAGCCCTTCGGCATCCACGAGGCGGCGGCGCACGCCAGTGACCCAGCCCTCGGCCCGGATCGGCCGGCCGATGGTCACCGGGCGCTTGAAATCGACGGTCATGCGCGCCGTGACGCCCCACAGGTCGTGGTCGACGAGGGCCCAGGCCATGACCTCGTCGAGGATCGTGCACAGGATGCCGCCGTGGGCGATGCCCTCCCAGCCCTCGAACCGGCGGTCGAGGCTGAGCTCCGTCCAGCAGCGCTCGCCGCCCGCGTGCAGGACGAGCTGCAGGCCGTGGACGTTGAGCGTGCCGCACGCGAAGCAGTTGTGCGGCGCAAGCATGATCCGGCGGCCCCCGATCCGCACGTCCGGCCGCGCCAGGCCGACGTCAGACGTCAAGGTTGCGCACCTTCCGGGCCTCGGTCTTGATGAAGTCCTTGCGCGGCTCCACCCGCTCGCCCATCAGCATCGTGAAGATGCGCGTCGGCGTCGCCCGCATCCTCGACCTCCACCTTGAGCAGGGTCCGGGAGTCGGGGTTCATCGTCGTTTCCCAGAGCTGGTCCGCGTTCATCTCGCCCAGGCCCTTGAAGCGCTGGACGCTCAGGTTCTTGGTCGTGAACTCCTTGACCACCCGGTCGCGCTCCTTCTCGCTCTGGGCGTAGCGGGTGACCTTGCCGGTCGAGATCCGGTACAGCGGCGGCTGCGCGATGTACAGGTAGCCCGCAGTCGATGACCTCGGGCATGTGCCGGTAGAAGAACGTCAGCAGCAGCGTGCGGATGTGGGCACCGTCGACGTCGGCGTCGGTCATGATGATGATCCGGTGGTACCGCAGCTTGGCGATGTCGAAGCTGTCGCCGATCCCACCGCCGAGGGCGATGATCAGCGGCTTGACGTTCTCCGAGCTCAGGATCTTGTCCAGGCGCGCCTTCTCCACGTTGAGCAGCTTGCCCCGCAGCGGGAGGATCGCCTGGAAGCGGCGGTCGCGGCCCTGCTTCGCCGAGCCGCCGGCCGAGTCGCCCTCGACGATGTACAGCTCGCTCTTGGCCGGGTCGCGCTCCTGGCAGTCCGCGAGCTTGCCCGGCAGCGACAGCCCGTCGAGCGCGCCCTTGCGGATGACCAGGTCGCGCGCCTTGCGCGCGGCTTCGCGTGCCCGCGCGGCCGTGAGGCACTTCTCGATGATCCGCCGGCCGTCCGCCGGGTTCTCCTCGAGGTACTGCGAGATCGCGTCGGCGACCGCGCCCTCGACCTGGCCCGCGACCTCGGCGTTGCCGAGCTTCGCCTTCGTCTGCCCCTCGAACTGGGGATCGGTGAGCTTGACGCTGACGACGGCCGTCAGGCCCTCGCGGACGTCGTCGCCCGACAGGTTGCCGTCCGCGTCCTTGAGGACGCCGGCGCGCTTGCGCCCAGTCGTTGAGCGAGCGGGTCAGCGCCCGCCGGAACCCGGTGACGTGGGTGCCGCCGTCGACGGTGTTGATGTTGTTCGCGAACGCGAGCACGTTCTCCGCGTACGTGTCGTTGTACTGGAGCGCGACCTCGATCGTCGTCGTGCCGTCCCGTGCGCTCGCACGTAGATCGGCCGGCCGTGGAGGGCGTCCTTGTTCCGGTTGAGGTGCCGGACGAACGACACCAGGCCGCCCTCGAAGTAGAACGAGCGCTCGCGGTCCGATCCGCTCGTCGCGCAGCGTGATCCAGACGCCCTTGGTCAGGTACGCGGACTCGCGCAGGCGCTGCGATGATCGTCTCGAACGAGTAGTCGTCGGTGTCGAACATCTGGGCGTCGGCCAGGAACGTCGTCCGGCGTCCCCCGCCGCGCGCCCTGCGGGCCGATCTTCTGGACCGGCGTCGTCGGCTTGCCGCGCGCATACTCCTGCGCCCAGATCCCGCCGTCACGCGCCGTCTCGACCCGCAGCCACGACGACAGCGCGTTGACGACCGACACGCCGACGCCGTGCAGGCCGCCCGAGACCTTGTAGCCGCCCCCGCCGAACTTGCCGCCGGCATGGAGGACCGTGTGCACGACCTCGAGCGCGTCCTTGCCCGTCGAGTGCCGGCCCACGGGAACGCCGCGCCCGTCGTCCTCGACCGTGACCCGGCCATCGGCGTGGATCGTGACCGTGACGCGTCGTGGCGTGGCCGGCCATCGCCTCGTCGATCGAGTTGTCGACGACCTCCCACACCAGGTGGTGCAGGCCGCGGCCGTCCGTCGAGCCGATGTACATGCCGGGCCGCCGACGGACCGCCTCCAGGCCCTCGAGGACCTGGATGCTGGCCGCGGTGTAATCGCCGCCCGGCGGCTGCGTCTTCGCCTGCCGACCGCCCGCGCGCGCGGCCGTTGGTCGCCGCCGTTGCCTGCCGATCGCCGACGTCCGTCACGCGGTTCCTCCGATCAGGCGCTCGTAGAGCCGCGCCGAGCTCCTCGTCGCTGTAGTACTCGATCACGATCCGCCCGCCCTTGCGCGATCGCGCTGAGGCTGACCTTGGTCCCCAGGCGCTGGCGGAGCTCCTCCTCGACCCGCTCCAGGTCCGGGTCGGCCGGCGCGTCGGGCTGCGCGGCGTCGGCTGCGGGCCGGGGCTCGCGCAGCCGGCGGACCAGCTCCTCGGTCTGGCGGACGGAAAGGCCCTGGCCCGAGCACCGTCGCCAGCACGTGCGGCTGGCCCTCGACGGCGGCAGGCCGCCCAGCGCCCGCCCGTGGCCCTCGGTGAGCCGGCCGTCGGCGATCGCCGCCTGGACATCCGGGTGCAGCTCGAGCAGGCGCAGCGTGTTCGCGACCGTCGTCCGGGCCTTGCCCACCCGGTCGGCGACACGCTCCTGGGTCAGCCCGAACTCGTCGATGAGCTGGCGGTAGGCGAGCGCCTCCTCGATCGGGTCGAGGTCCGCGCGCTGCACGTTCTCGACCAGCGCGACCTCGAGCTGGTCGCGGTCGGCGAGCTGGCGGACGAACGCGGGGATCCGCTCGAGACCCGCGAGCCGGGCGGCGCGCACGCGCCGCTCCCCGGCGATCAGCTGGTAGCCGTCGAGCGTCTCGGTGACCAGGACCGGCTGGAGCACGCCGTGCTCGCGGATGCTCGCCGCGAGCTCGTCGAGGCCGGCGTCGTCCACGTGCCGGCGCGGCTGGTAGGGATTGGGCGTGATGCGCGGCGACCGGCGATCTCGACGACCGCCGCTCCGCCGGCCGCACGCTGCGGGATCAGGGACGACGAGGCCGCGGCCCGAGCGCGCTGCTGCCGCGGTCGGCGCTGATCGTCAGCGTCAGCCCCGCAAGCTGCGTGCTCACCTGGGGCGGCGATGCGGCCGCCCCAGGATCGGGGCTCGGGCCTCCGGTCCCGGTCGCGGCGGCCGCTCGCGGGCGCCGGCGCGGAACTCCAGGGCCAGCGCACGGTAGGCCTCGGCTCCCTTCGAGTCGGGCCGGTAGATGGCGATCGGCAGACCGTGGCTGGGCGCCTCCGACAGCCGGACGCTGCGCGGGACGATCGTCTCGAACACGGCGCTCCGCAGGTGCCGGCGGACCTCGTCGGCGACCTCGGCTGATAGGTTGGTGCGCCCGTCGTACATGGTCAGGACGACCCCCGAGATCGCCAGCTCCGGGTTGAGGTGATCCCGGACGAGATTGATCGTCGCGATCAGCTGGGTCAGGCCTTCGAGGGCGTAGTACTCGCACTGGATCGGGATGAGCACCGAATCCGGCCCGGTCAGCGCATTGACCGTCAGCAGCCCGAGCGACGGCGGGCAGTCGATGAAGACCCAGTCCCAGCGATCATGCTCCGGCTGGAGCGCGCGACCCAGCCGGCGTTCACGCCCGGCGTCGCCGGCCAGCTCGACCTCGGCGCCCGCGAGCGAGATCGACGACGGGAACGAGGCGAAGGCCATCGACCGCGGGACGCGACGTGGAGCTCGATCGAGTGGGCGGGCGTCCACGAGGGCGTCGTAGACCGAACCGTCGAGCGTGGTGCGATCGACGCCGAAGCCGCTCGTCGCGTTGCCCTGGGGATCGAGGTCGATGACGAGGACGCGGTCACCGAGGAGTGCCAGATAGGTTGCCAGATTGACCACGGTGGTGGTCTTCCCGACGCCGCCCTTCTGGTTCGTGCAGGCGATCGTCTGGCCCACTCAACCTCCCGTCCCAATCGAGCTCAACACGGATCGAATTCTAGCATCGCAGGCCCCGCCGACCCTGGCCGACCCTGGCCGCAGCCGACCCTGACTGCCGGTCATCCGCCGGTCATCGGCCGGTCCGCGGTTCCGTGCTCAGGGCCCATCGTGCCAAGCGTGGCTCATCCCGGACTTACTTACCCCGGGTCCGTGCCTCAGGCGGGGTGTTTCACGTGAAACCTGCGCGGTGCGCGCGAAGCGGTCCACCCGGATGGGCGGCATGTCGCCGGATGCGGCTCGGGCAAGGCGGGCCCAGGCGCGCGAACCTCACGCATCGCCGCATGCGCGGCGAATTCGGTTGCCGGGCGATTGCCGGTTCCGGGTGCCCATGGGATACTGCGGGCGTCATCCGCCGTCGCTCCGGCGTCGCCGTCGCCATCGGTTCCAGGCCCGACCGTCGGCCCGCAAGCCGAGGATCGAACGCCTCACATGCAGCTCACCATCGCCGCGGCGATCGCCGTGGTGGCCGCGCTCGTCGAATTCACCGTCGTCCCGTACTTCAAGGTCGGCGACGCCGTTCCCGCATCCCGTCCTCGTGCTCGGCGTCATCTGGGCCATCGCCGGTGGCCTGGAGGCCGGGCTCGCCTGGGCCTTCGTGGGGGGTCTCGCACTGGATATCCTGGGTCAGCGACCGCTCGGGTCATCGGCGTTCGCACTCCTGATGCGCGATCGGCGCTGCTTCCGTCGTCGGTGGCTTCTTCGGCCGGATCCGCATCCTGGCGCCCGTCGCCGCCACTGCTATCGCGAGCCTGGTCTATTCGATGCTGCTGCTTGCCGCCACCGCCGCCCTAAGCTCGGCGCAGATCTCCGATCGGCGCTGAGCCCGATCGTGCCCTCGGCCGTCTACGACACGGCGCTCGCGGCCGTTGTGGGTCCGCTGGTCGTCGCGATCGTCGTGCGGCGCCGTGAGACGGAGCGAGTGGACTGGTGAACGCTGGCTACCTCGTCCCGCGACCCGAGCGCGACCGTCGGCCGCTGCGGTTCCTCACGTTCGGGATCATCACGATCCTCGTGTTCAGCCTGCTCGCCACGCGCCTTGCCTACCTCCAGATCAGCAACGGGCATGTGTATGCCGCGAAGGCCGAGGCCAACCGGACCGCGGAGGAATCGATCCCGGCGCCACGCGGCCTGATCTACGACCGCAAGGGCCGGCTCCTGGTGGCCAACGTCGCATCGTTCGCGGTCAAGATCACGCCGTCTGACCTGCCGTTCAGCCAGCGGGAAGAGGTCGCGGGACGGCTGGGCGAACCTCCTGGGCATGGACCCTGCCGACATCCTGTCGACCCTCGACAGCGCCCCAGGCTCCAGGTTCGATCCGGTCCGGATCGCGCAGGATGTCCCCGAGGACCAAGGCTCGCCTCGTGTCCGAGTCGACGGATGAGCTGCCCGGCGTCAGCGTCGCCGTCGAGACCCGGCGCGAGTATCCCAACGGCCCGCTCATGGCCCAGCTCCTTGGCTACACCGGGCCGATCGACGGCGGCACGCTGCGACAGGCTCAAGGTGGACGGCTACCTGCCCGACGACATGATCGGCAAGGCCGGCGTCGAGGCAACCTTCGAATCGCAGCTGCGCGGCACGTACGGCAAGGAGCTCGTCGAGCGCGACGCGACCGGCAAGGACGTTCAGGTGCTGCGCACGGTCCAGCAGGCGGTCTCGGGTGCGTCGCTCACGCTGACCGTCGACCAGACGGTCCAGAAGGAAGCGACGGCCGCGCTCAAGTGGGGCATGCGCGCCGCCGGGCTCAAGCGCGGCGTGTTCATCGTCATGAACCCGCAGACGGGCGAGGTCCTGGCGATGGTCAGCCTGCCCACCTACGACAACAACCTGTTCGCCAGGGGGATCTCCGTCAAGGACTTCCAGAAGCTGATCAGGAACAAGAACGAGCCCCTGACCAACCAGGCGGTCCAGGCCCATTTCCCGCCGGGCTCCACGTTCAAGCTCGTCACCGCGACGGGCGGCCTCCAGGACCGGAAGATCACCCCGCAGACGAAGCTCCGGACGCGCGGCTTCCTTACGCTCGGGTCGACCCGCTTCTACGACTGGAACCATGCCGGCTTCGGGATGTGCGACATCTTCTGCGGATTCGGGCATTCCTCGGACACGTTCTTCTTCCAGGTCGCGGGGATGCTCGGGGCCGATCGCCTCGCCTACTGGGCGCGCCAGTTCGGGTTTGGCAAGCCGACCGGGATCGACCTGCCGGGCGAGGTCCCGGGGATCATCCCGTCGAACGCCTGGAAGATGAACGCGTTCGGGCAGCCGATGTTCGAGGGCGAGGTGTACCAGGCGGGCATCGGGCAGGGCTACGACGTGGTGACGCCGATGCAGCTGGTCAATGCCTACGCGGCGATGGTCAACGGCGGCAAGCTGTACCGCCCTCAGCTGGTGCGGGACGTCATCGGCCCCGACGGGTCGGTGATCCGGCCGTTCAAGCCCGACCTGATCCGGAAGCTCCCGGTGTCGCAGGCGACCCTGCGCACGATGCGACTCGCAGCACGCCGTGTCGTCACGCTCCGGCACACGTACAACCTGGTCGATATGCCCGTCAAGGTGGCGGGCAAGTCGGGAACCGCCGAGTTCGGCACCCGCGACAGCAAGGGTCGGCTGCCGTTCCACTCATGGTTCGTCGGGTTCGTGCCCAAGGACCCGTATCACGGCAGCTTCGCAAGGACGGACTCGCAGCTCGTGTTCCTGGCCTTCGCCTACGACTCGCGGACGATCGGCAATGCCGCCACCGAGATCGCCAAGGCGTTCCTGCAGTTCCACTTCCACATCAGGAAGGACTATCTCAACCGGGATCTGCTGCGCCGTGGCAACCACTACCAGAGCAACTAGGATGCACGCCCGATGCGCGTGATGCGGGCCGAGCCCGGCCGATTCGCCGATGTGAAGGCCCAGTCCGTCGGCGCAGCCTGGCGCGCCTACGACCTGCAGCTGACCACGTATGCCGCCCTGCTGGGTGTGGTCGGCCTGGTGATGGCCTACACCAACAGCGTCGAGGCCGGCCAGTCCGTGATGGCCAGCGGCACGACATTCTCTCGGGCGCTGATGTGGTCGGGCCTGGCGATCGTGGTCTACGTCCTCGCCACCCTGTTCGACTACCGCTGGCTGAAGACGCTCGCATGGCCGATCTACCTGCTCAACATCGGCCTGCTGATCCTCACCCTCGCCATCGGCGACGGCGTGGGCGGCTCGGCGCGCTGGATCGCGCTCGGCCCGCTGACGTTCCAGTTCTCCGAGCTGGCCAAGATCCTGATGATCACGGTGCTGGCAGCCTACCTGGGCAATCGCGAAGGCCGGCTGGACTCCCTGTCGTCGATCCTGGGTGCCTGCCTGCTGATGGGGCCGGCGTGGGTGCTCGTGATGCTCCAGCCGGATCTCGGCACCTCGCTCGTGCTGGCCTCGATCCTGGCCGGGATGCTGTTCATGTCGGGCGCGAGCCTCCGCTGGCTGCTGGCGATGGCGGCCGGGGCGATCGGCGCGGTGCCCCTGGCCTGGACGTACATCCTGCGCGACTACCAGAAGGACCGGATCCTGTCGTTCCTCAACCCGACCGCCGACACCCAGGGGTCGGGCTGGCAGGTGCTGCAGTCGCAGATCGCGGTCGGATCGGGCGGGTTCCTGGGCACGGGCCTGACCAACGGGACGCAGAGCCGGGGTGACTTCCTTCCGGTCCAGGAGAGCGACTTCGTGTTCGCGGTGCTCGCCCAGGAGCTCGGGTTCATCGGCGCGGTCGTCGTGTTCCTGCTGTTCACGGCGCTCCTGTGGCGGATCCTGTCCTGTGCCTGGCGCTCGCGGGATCCGTTCGGGACGCTGTTCGGCGCCGGGCTGGCAACGACGCTCCTGTTCCAGGTGTTCGTCAACGTCGGCATGGTGATCGGGATCCTGCCGGTCACCGGCATCCCGCTGCCGTTCATCGCGCATGGGGGGGCGTCGCTGGTGAGCATCGCGGTCGGGCTGGGGGTCGTCCAGAGCGTCAACATCCGGCAACACCGGGCCGAGTGGTAGGAGACTGCCCGCGGCGGATCAGGCGATGAGCCTGGACGCCCGTCCAGCCTGCCCGACCCGGTCACCCCGGTGATCCGGTGATCCATCCGGCCGCTTCGGGGGGACTCTTGACCGGCCAGCCCGACCCTTCGGCGTCGGGCGCCGAGTCGATCACGGGGATCCTGGTCGGCCTGTTCGTGCTGCTCCTGGCGGCGAAGGTGGGCGAGGAGGTGTTACGCCGGCTCGGGCAGCCGGGGGTGGTCGGCGAGGTCCTCGGGGGCTTCCTGGTCGGCCCATTCGCGCTGGGGCTGGTCGTGCCGGGCGACGCTGCCGCGGTGTTCGCCGAGATCGGCGTGGTCGTGCTGCTGTTCTCCGTTGGCCTCGAGGTCCGCACCGACGACCTGTTCGCGGTCGGCAGGCCGGCCATCCTCACCGCCGGGATCGCGATGATCCTGCCGATCGCCACCGGGTTCGGGCTGGCCGCCGTCCTGGGTGAGCCGCCCATCGCATCGACCTTCGTCGGCCTGGCCCTGGCCGCGACGAGCATTGGGATCACCAGCCGGGTGCTGCGCGACATGCGGGTCCTCGACCAGGCGTTCTCACGGGTGGTGATCGGAGCGGCGCTGGTCGACGACATCCTGGCGCTGGTGTTGATCGGCCTTGCGGGCGGAGCGGCGGAGGGCAGCCTGTCGGCGAGCACCCTGCTCGTCGGGGTGGCCGGGATCGGGCTGGTGCTGCTCGGCTTCGCCGCGGCGCGTCGCGCTCGGGGGCTGCCGTCGCGCGTGTTCACCTGGCCGATGTTCGCGGACACGCCGCTGGTTCCCGCGTTCCTGTTGATGCTGGCCGTGGCGCTGCTCGCGGCCGCGATCGGCCTGGCGGCCATCATCGGGGCGTTCGTGGCCGGACTGATCGTGGCGGAGACGGAGGCGGCCGAGGAGCTGGAGCATGACTTCCGGCCGCTGGCCTCCGTGTTCACGCCGTTCTTCTTCGCCGTGACCGGCGCTCAGCTCGACCTGTCGGCGCTGCTCGATCCCGAGATCGCCCTGCTGGCGGTGGCGCTGGCCGTCGTGGGCGTGGTCACCAAGGCCCTGGGCGGCTGGATCGGGGCCCGGTCGATCGGTCGCTGGGGCGCCATCACCGTGGGGTTCGGGATGGTGCCCCGCGGCGAGGTCGGGATCGTGGTCGCCAATCTCGCGCTTGCGACGGGCGTGGTCGACCGTTCGCTGTTCGCGGCGATCCTGGTCGCCGTGGTCCTGACCACCGTCGTTGCCCCGTACCTGCTGGCGTTCTCTGTGCCCAGGGCGCGCGTCGAGGCCAGGGGGCGCGTCGAGGCCCGGGCCCGCTGACGGCCCGCAGCTGCGCCCGGGCCGCGGGCCCAGCCAGATCCTCAGCGACGGCGGAACAGCCCTCGCCCGCCGCTCGTCTCGGGCGACGCCGTCACCCGCCGACCGCGAGCCCGGAGGAGGGCGTCGACCTCGGCCTGGTACGTCCGTCCGATCGGCATCCGGTCCAGCCACTCGAGGTACTCGAGGTCGGTGCGCGCGATCTCGCCCAGCGACCAGCCGGCATAGCGCCCGAACGTGAGGACGCTCCCGGACGGCTTGCCCGGCGGCGAACCGGCGTGGCCGGGCGAGCCCATCGTGGTCGGATCGTATCCGCCGCCCGCGCTGGAGCGGCCCGGTCCCATGTCCGGCGAGACGCGCTGTGGGCGTGGCCCGGGGTCCCCGCTGCCCGGATCGGATGCCCCGGGGAACGGTCGCGACGCCGGCGCGTCCGGGCCGCCCCGGCTCGTCGCAGGCTCGGGTCGGATGTCGACGTGGCCAGAAGTCGCCGCCCGGGCCCGCGTGTCGGCGGCCTCCGAGCGTTCGGCGGCGGCCGCCGTTCGCGACCGGGTCCGGTCGAGCTCGGCGCGGCGCCCGGGATCCCTGAGCAGCTCCCACGCCTGGTTGATGCGGACCATCCGCTGCTGCGAATCGGGTCCGGGCGAGACATCAGGGTGGTACTTGCGTGCGAGCCGCCGGTAGGCGGCCTCGATCACCTCGTGCTCGGCCTCCGGATCGACCTGCAGGATCTTGTACGGGTCCTGGGCACTCACGGCACGACGTGACCACGGCAGGGGACGACGGTGTCCATCCGCGGCAGACTAGCACCGTGCCTGACCACCTCACCCCGCGGCCGGCTGCGGAGCCGGTGTCGCCGTCGTCGGAGCCGCCGAGCGTCCCCCTCGAGCCCGTCCAGCGCTGGAGGCTCGTCTTCTGGCGCGCCCCCGGCCACGCCTCCGGCCTGGACCAGGGCGATCAGAAGGCGTCCTGGGAGTCGCGGCTTGTCGCGTCGGGCCTACCCCTGGCCGGGCTCGACGTGCCGGGAGGACGGCCGAGGTTCGCCATCGCCGCGCCACTGGCGGCCGGGATCGCGGGCGAGGCGGAGCTGCTCGACCTGTGGCTTACCCGGCGGCTCCCGCGCTGGCGGGTGCGCGAGGCGCTGGAGCAGGTCCTGCCGGCCGACCACGGCGTGGTCGACCTCCACGACGTGTGGCTGCGGGCGCCGTCGCTCGCCGGCCAGGTGGTCGCCTCCGTGTACCGCGTCGCGGCACCCAGCGCCGCCGATCGTGAACGCCTGGCGACGGCGGTGCGGTCGATGCTGGCGGCCCCGTCGCTGCCAAGGGAGCGGACGAAGGGCGATCGCGCGGTCCGCTACGACCTCCGCCCGTTCCTCGAGGCGGTCGTCTTCGAGCCGGCCGGTGACGTCGCCCTGCTCCGGATGACCCTGCGCCACGATCCGGAACGGGGCGTCGGCCGGCCCGAGGAGGTCCTCGCCGAGCTGTCGGAACGCGCGGGGGGCCCGCCGCTGGAAGCGATGGTCGCCGGCCTCGTGCGCGAGCGGCTGGTGCTCGGGACCGACCATGCCGGTGATCCGGCGCCCGTCCGGACGCCACCGGTGGGTCCGAGGCGACGGGGACCGGGCGGACCTCGCACCTGAGCAGCCGTCCGATCGGGGTAGCGGAAGCCCCGCCGCCGCGAGCACGACGTCCACACGCGAGCACATGCGAGCACGACGTTCGTGTCGGCGGCCAGTGACCTTGTCACGGCAAGCGGCCAGGGAAACTGTCACCGGTTGCGTGGTGGGTATGGACGTCGCCAGGGATGATCTGGGGCGGGCTTGGTGCGCGACGGATGGCTGGTCGGTGGCGGCTCGACCGTAGCGGCGAGCAGGCCGAGATCGAGATCGGGCTTGCCCTCAGCGTGCCGGGGCAGGTGACGGGCGCGGAGCGAGCGCGGGTCGGCCGGGGCGGGCGCGAGCGGCAGGAGCAGGTCCCCGTGGGCGATCCAGAGACTGCCGTCGAGTCGCTCCTGGAGGATGACCGAGCGGCCGGCCCAACTGCGACCGTCGGCCCGTCGTGGCAGCGCGAGCGGGCCACCCGGCCAGCTGATCGTCGCATCGCGGGCGACCCGGCGCGGATAGTGGAAGCAGAACACGGCTTCCGCGCTGCGGCCCCTGGGCCACGGTCGTCGTCGAGGGCACGCCCGACCTGGGTCAAGCTCCGCTTGCCGGTGAGCTGCTCGGCGAGCGTCGGCGCCCGGTTCTTCTCGGCGATGAAGATCCCGTGGCGATCGGAGTAGACCGACCCCGGCAGGCCGTACGCGACGGCCGTCTGGGCGAAGGCGGTGAGGTAGCCGGCAGCGTCCTCGGCCGCGCGGAACGTGGCGCCGGTGAGGCGGCTGGTCGCGTCGTCGACGACGCCGATCAGCGTGGCCTCCGGGTGATCGTGGCCGAACCAGCGATGGCGGCTGCCATCGGTTTGGACCATCTGGCCCTCGCGGGCCATCCGCTCGCGCCGGGATCGATGGCGCGGCGGGCGCCGCGTCCGGACCGGTGCGACCGATCCCTCGGCCAGGATCCGGCGCAACGTCCGCTCGGGCACGACCAGCCCCTCACGGTCGGCGAGGAGCTCGGCGAGGTGGGCCCGGTTGACGCCCGCGTAGGTCGTCGTCGCGAGTTCGACCAGCCGGTCCCGCAGCTCGTCACCCGTCCGATGGGCCGGCGACCGCCCGCGGTTGCCGTGGACCAGGCCCGCGGCACCATCGGCCCGATAGCGATCGAGCAGCCGATGGACCTGGCGGACCGAGAGCTTCAGTACTCGACCTGCCTCCTCCGCCGTCAGCTCTACCGGCGACGACAATGGTTGAGGACGTAGAGGCGCTGCTGTGCGCGGCCATCCAAGGCGACTGTCTCCCTCTTCTCCATGACCTGGAGGGTGACAAAGTCACTGGCCGACTAGCGGTGACAGATTCACTGGCCGTCCACACGCGAGCACGACGTTCGTTGACGAAGGCTCGGGATCGGCCCTACACTCTTCCTTCGCGCCCGCGTGTGCCGCAGGCGCCTTTCCATGCCCATGTCGTGGTCACCACGGCCGCCATCGCTCTTCCGAGGACCCATGTACGCAGTCATCGAGACCGGCGGGAAGCAGTACCGCGTCGAGGTCGGCACCGAGCTCCAGGTGGAGCTGCTCGATATCGAGCCCGGCCAGTCGATCACCCTGGAGCGCGTGCTGCTCGTCGCCGACGGCGCCGAGGCGACGGTCGGGACGCCGATCGTGGCGGACGCGGCCGTGGAGGCCGAGGTGGTCGGCCGCGATCGGGCCGACAAGGTCATCGCGTTCAAGTACCGGCCCAAGGCCCGGCGCCGGGTCAAGAAGGGCCACCGGCAGGACCTGACCCTGCTGCGCATCGCCGACATCCGGTTCAATGGCAAGAGCGCGGCGGCGGCCGAGGCGAAGACACGGGACGACAAGAAGACCGAGCGCCAGCGGCTCCAGGAGGCAGCGGCCCGGCAGGCCGCGGAGGACGCGGCCTTGGCGGCGAAGCTGAACGTCAAGGCGCCGGCCGACGCGGCCCCGGAGCCGGCTCCCGCCCGGCGCACCCGGGCGAAGGCCTCGCCTGTCGCGGAGGGTGCGCCGAAGGCCGAAGCGTCCGGCCCCGCGGACGGGACCCCGGCGGACGGCACGCCGGCCGACGCGGCCCCGGCTCCCAAGCGGTCCCGGGCGAAGGCGCCCAAGCCGGGACCAAGGATGCGGCGCCCAGGCGGCCGCGCACCAAGAAGGACGACTAGCGATGGCCCACAAGAAGGCAGGCTCGAGCTCGAAGAACGGTCGCGACAGCGTCGGCCAGCGGCTGGGCGTCAAGGCCGGGGATGGCCAGCTCGTCAGCGCCGGCTCGATCATCGTCCGCCAGCGCGGCATGACGTTTGCCGCGGGCGAGGGCGCAGGCCTGGGCCATGACTACACCGTCTTCGCGACGGTCGACGGGAGGGTGCGCTTCGAGCACGCGACCCGGACCAAGAAGCGCGTCCGGGTCATCCCGGTCGCGGCCGAGCCGGTCGCCACCGAGGCGTAGCGGCGCGGAGACAGCGGCGACCACCGGCGGGCATAGACCCGCGCGGACGGCGTCGAAGGAGCACCCGTGAAGAGCGACATCCACCCCAAGTACCACCAGGCGCGCGTCCACTGCGGCTCGTGCGGCACCGAGTTCGAGGTCGGCTCCACGCGCGAGGAGCTGCGCGTCGACGTGTGCAGCAACTGCCACCCGTTCTTCACGGGCAAGCAGAACATCATCGACACCGCCGGCCAGGTCGAGCGGTTCCAGCGCCGCCTGGAGCGCCAGGTCCGCGCCTGACCCGGTTCCGGCGCCCAGCACGTACGGCCCGCCGATGGCGGAGCCGTTTCGATTCGGCGATCGCGTCGCGGCCCTCGCGGACGCGACGGCTACAGCTCGCGGCGCCGGAAGGACACGACCGCGACCGCGAGCAGCGCGGCGAGCGAGCCCGAGCGACCCGAGGATCGCCGTGGCCAGGCTCGGCCGACGTCGAGGCCCGCCGTCGCCCGGCCGCGAGCTGGATCCGCCGGCAAGGTCAGACCCGTCGGGCAGGACGCGGTTCAGGGCCGGCACGACCGCGACCAGGCTGACGGCGATCAGGCCGACGAAGCCGATGCCGGCCGCGGCGGTCGTCGAGCCGGTCGCCGCGGAGGCGAGAACGTGATCCCGGCCCAGACCGAGAGCGCGAGCCAGGCAGCACCGCCATCGCGATCCAGCCGCCGACCGGCTGCGGCTCGAACAGCACCGCCGTGTAGGCCCAGCCGACCGGCGATCGCGAACAGCGTCGGACAGCCCCAGGACGACCTCGATCGCGAGCAGCTTGGCGCCAGGAACGCCGGCCGGGTGGCGGGCTGCGCCAGGACGAGCGCCGCGGTGCCCCGATCGAGCTCGCCCGACACGCTGGCCATCGCCAGGGCGATCGCCGCCAGCGCGCCCAGCTGGCCGAGGTTCTTCTGGAGCTGACCGAGGGCGGCGACCGCGTCGGGGGTCGGCAGGGGGACGGTCAGCTGGTCGCCCAGCGCCGCCTGGAGGATCTCGGGCAGGTACTTCGCGGTCAGCGGCGAGATCATGCCGATGATCACGAACAGGATCGCGACGACCGGCAGCCGGCGGGTGCGCCACGCCTCCGCCAGCTCCTTGCGCAGCAGGACCCGGAACCCGCTCATGCCGCCACCTCCTGCGGGGTCGCCGGTCAGCCGCAGGAACACGTCCTCGAGCGTCGGCCGGGCGCGCGCGACGCAGACCACGCTGATCCCGCTCGGCGGCGATCGCGGGCAGCAGCTCCCGGCCGGCGCGTGCCGGGTCGGATACGGCGACCGTCAGCAGGCCGTGCTCGAGTCGCCGTCCCGGTGACCCAGGCTCGGCCGTGCGCAGCCGTCGCCGCCAGCGTTTCCAGCGCCGCGGCCTGGCCCGGCTCGGCCTCGACGCGGTAGACCGGCAGCGCATACCGGTCGAGGAGCTCGGCGAGCGGGCCCTCGACGACGAGCCGGCCGTGGTCCAGGATCCCGACCCGGTCGCAGATCCGCTCGACATCGGCGAGGACGTGGGTGGAGAACAGGACCGTCGTCTCACCGCGCAGGGCGACGATCAGGTCGAGGACGTCCCGCCGGCCCTCGGGGTCGAGCGAGCTGACGGGCTCGTCGAGCACCACGACCGGGGGCCGGTGGACCAGCGCGCCCGCGATGCCCAGACCGCTGGCGCATGCCGCCCGAGTAGGAGCCTGCCCGGCGGTCGGCGGCGGTCGCTCAGGTCGACCCGCGCCAGCACGTCCCGGATCGCGCCCTCGAGCGCATCGCCGTCGAGGCCGTGGAGCCGGCCGAGCATGCGGAGCTGGTCGCGGCCGGTCATCCAGCCATACGCCCGCGGGTCCTGCTCGAGGTAGCCCAGCCGACGTCGAACGCCCAGTGGGTCGTCCGCGACGGTGATCCCGTCCACGATCGCGCGACCTGCCGTGGGGCGGGTCAACCCGGCGATCAGGCGGAGCGTCGTGGTCTTGCCGGCGCCGTTGGGGCCCAGCAGCCCGAACACGGAACCCTCGGGCACGGACATCGTGAGCCCGTCGAGCGCGAGGATGCCACCCGGGTAGCGCTTGGTAAGCCCGTCGATCGCGATGGCCGGGGCTGCGGCGGGATCCGGCTCGAAGGCACGCCCGCGAGGCGCGGGCGTCTCCACCCTGGTCGCGGCGGCTCCTTCCACCGGCAGCGCTGCGGGTGGCGCCGCCAGACGCGCTGCCGGCTCGCCGGCGGGCGAGGCGTCGGTCGGGGCAACGCCGGCCACGAGCGGCGGATCGTGGGGGCTGCCCCATCCGGGCATCGCTCCCGGACCCGGCTGCACCGGCTCGACCGGTCCCTCCTCGCGCCCGACCAGGAAGTACAGGATCGGCCCGATCATGCTCACGAACACGATCACGAGCGCCCAGACGCCCTTGTTGCCGCCACGTACACGGCGGTCATCGCGGAACAGGTCGATCACCGCGAGGATCATCAATCCGACCTGGATCAGGACCAGCGGGACCAGCAGCAGGACGAGCTCCGGGGTCAGGCTGTCGAAGCCGCCGAGGCTCATGGGGTCGGTCGGGCCGAGGCGGGCCAGGTGATCGCTCGCGCCGAGGCGGGCCAGGTGGTCGACCCCCTGCTGTGTTTCGTCGCCACGTTCTCCTCGCCGGCTCGGACGCCTGCGCCGGTTCGTCAATGGTACCTGCGCGGGCCGCCCGCCGAGGGCGCGCTGGTAGACTCGTCCCGCCCGGCCGACGCCCCTGGAACCGGGTCCTCAGACGTCCCGGGAAGGAGATCCATGACCGACGACCGCGAGCGATGGGCGCTGATCCTCGGCGCCTCCTCGGGCATGGGTGAGGCGACCTCGCTGGCGCTCGCGGAGGCCAGCTACCGGATCTGCGGCATCCACCTCGACTTCCGGGCGGCGGCCGGCCACGTCGAGGAGGTCAAGGCGCGGATCGAGGCTGCCGGTTCCGAGGCGCTGTTCATCAACATGAACGCGGCCGATGACGACAAGCGGACGGCGGCGCTGGCGACGCTGGCGGAGCGGTTCGATCGCTCACGGGCCGAGGGCCGTCACCCCTACGTCCGGGTCGTGATGCACTCGCTCGCCTTCGGGTCGCTGGTGCCGTTCCTGGCGGAGGACCCCAGGGGCGCGGTCGACCGCAAGAAGATGGAGATGACCCAGGACGTCATGGCCAACAGCCTCGTCTACTGGGTGCAGGACCTGTGGCGCGGCGGGTTCCTGGAGCAGGGGTCGCGGATCTTCGCGATGACGTCGGAGGGCTCGAGCCGGGTGGTGCCCAGCTACGGGGTCGTCTCGTCGGCCAAGGCCGCGCTCGAGTCGCACATTCGCCAGCTTGCGATGGAGCTCGCCCGGCTCGGCACGGGCGTGACCGCGAACGCGATCCGGGCGGGCGTGACGCTGACACCCGCGCTGATGAAGATCCCCGATAAGGACGCCGATCATCGAGGCGGCGACGAGGCGCAACCCCACCGGCCGGATGACCACGCCGCAGGACGTCGCCCGGGCGATCCTCGCGCTGTCGGGCGAGGGCACCGAGTTCATCAACGGCGAGATCATCGGCGTCGACGGCGGCGAATTCATCACCGGGTCATGACGCCCGTGCAAGAGGGGTACGTTCCCGTGAGCGGTCGGGTGCTGGTCGTGGGGTCGGTCAACGTCGACCTGGTCGTCCAGGGGGAGCGCCTGCCACTCCCCGGCGAGACGGTGGTGGGCGGGACGTTCACGCGCTTCCACGGCGGCAAGGGCGGGAACCAGGCCGTCGCGGCTGCCCGGCTGGGCGTGCCGGTGATGCTCGTGGCCGCCCTGGGCGACGATCCGTTCGGCGCCGAGGCCAGGGCCGCGCTGGCCCGGGAGGGCGTCGGCACCGACGTCCTGGTGACGCTCGATCACACCGCCACGGGCGTGGCCCTGATCCTCGTCGATGCCCGGGCTGAGAACCAGATCGCGGTCGCACCGGGAGCCAACGCGGGCCTCACCGCGGCCCACGTCCGCCAGGCCTTCGGGCGCCTGAACCCGCATCAGGGTGACGTGGTCATCGTCACCCACGAGATCCCCACCGCGGCGGCACGCGAGGCACTCCGGATCGGACGGGCCGGCGGAGCGTGGACGGTGCTCAACCCGGCGCCGGCAGACGGGCTGGACCGTTCGGTGCTCGCCCTGTCCGACGTCCTGACGCCGAACCGCGGCGAGCTCGCCCGTCTCGTCGCGGAGGACGCGCGCCGATCTGGTCGCGCGGTGGAAGAGGGGCAGGATCCGATCCGCGCCGCCCGAACCCTGCTCGAGACGACCGCTGAAGGCCCGGGGGCGGGCCAGGCCATCCTGGTCTCGCTGGGCGCCAGCGGCGCGGTGCTCGTGCAGCGCAGCGGCCGCGCCATCGACATCAAGTCGCCGAGGGTGAAGGCGGTCGATGCCACCGGCGCCGGCGATGCCCTCAACGGCGCCCTGGCCGCGGCGCTCGCAGGTGGCCTGGGCCTCGAAGCGGCCGCTCGCCGTGCGGTCGTGGCGGCCAGCCTGTCCGTGACCCGGGCCGGCGCCCGCGAGGGGATGCTGACCCTCGCAGAGCTGCAGGCTGCCCTGGGCGAGCCGCCGCCGGGCTCGTCCGCCGGCTCCGCAGGGACCACCGCGCATGCCGGCGACGCGCCTGCCGCCGAACGGACCTCGGACACGCCCTCTCCGGTCGCGCCCCCCGACGTGCCCGGCTCCCCGGAGACGCCGCCGGCCGATCGAACCTGACCCGATCCGCGGGTCAGCCGACGCGAGGCTCCGCGACCCACACGCTGCGCACCCGGGCTTCAGGCGTCATGCCCAGCCGGCCGGCATCGTCCACCCACCACGCCGCGAGACCTCGGGAGCGCGCCTCCTCGCCGATGCGTCTCCGCGCCCGCCAGGAACAGAGCCTTGCTCCACACCTCGGACCAGGCCGGATCGGCGGCTGCGACGGTGACCGCGATGAGGCCCGGTGCGCGCCGGCTCGTGCGTCCGCGGGTCGACCAGGTGGTGGACGCGGCGGCCGTCGGGAGCAGTCCAGTTCCGCACTCCGACCGAGGAGGTGGCGACGGCCCCCGTCCCGACGGCGAGCACGGCGATCGGCGGCGCGTCGACACCCGCGGCCATGGGATCCTCGATGCCGATCGACCAGCCGTCGGGCGGCGGCTCCCCCGCGGCGACGACGTCACCGCCGGCCTCGAGCAGGAGCGCCGCCCCGCCCGGCAGCAGCGGGGCGGCCCGAGCGGCGGCCCACCGGAGCGCGAGCCCCTTGCCGATGCCCCCGGTATCGAGCGGAACGTCGGGCACCCGGACGAGCGCCGGACGTTCCAGCCGGCGAGCAGGTCTTGGGGCCGTCGCGACCTCCCGGGGGACCGGGGCCGCCTGCCCGCCCCCGAGATCGGCGCCGTGCTCGCCGATCCGCTCGAGCGTGGTGAGGACGGAGGCGTCGAACCGCCCGTTCGTGATCCGCGCCGCCCGGTGCATCGCCGCAAGGGCGTGCCGAAGCCGCCACGACGCCTGGAGCGGCGCGGCCGTCCCGGCCAGCCGGTTGAGGGCGGTCAGCTCGCTGTCGTCGCGAAACCTCGAGAGCGCGAGGTCCACCGCCTCGAACTCGGCCCACACGGCGCCCCAGGCGGCGTCCGCCGCCACGCGGCTCGCGCGGTCGGGCGGCGAGGGCGTCGCCAGCCGGACGAACAGGCGGAGCGCCGACCCAAGCGCCCGGGCCTCGAAGGCGACGATCGCTTCACGATCGCCGCCTTCCTCGCTCGCCGACGACGCGGGATTGGCCGCGGCGATGTCAGTGACCCGAGGCGGTGGTCTTGGTCGTCGTCCGCGGCGCCGCCCCCCGGACGACGAGCGGCTGATGGCGATGGGAGCGCGGATGGTCACCTTGGGCAGGCTGATCCGCGTCGGCAGGGCCGCCGCGGATCCCTGCACCTCGGCCACCAGCGAGGCCAGGGACTCGAGCCGTGCCTCGTAGGCAGCCACGTCGTCACCGGCCGCGGCGTAGAAGGCGGCGAGCGCCCTCGACTGTGCGTCGGCCTCCGTGACGACCGCTTGGGCGCTGTCGTTGGCGCCGCGTGCCGCGGCGACGGCGTCGAGGTATGGCTGGCGGCTCGCGTCGAGCGCCGCGTCGCTCGACGACTGGAGCCAGCTGACGCCGGCCAGGGTCACCGCGTAGACGGCGGCCGACATCCCGAACAGCATCCCGGCGCGCGCTGGCGTGGTCAGGAAGGGTTGGCTGCGATGGGCGGTCGTCGGGCGCGTGGCGGGTCGGGCGGCGCCCACCACAACGGGACGCGCTGGGGCACCGGGCCCCACCCTGGGACGGGCAGGCGCGGGGACCGCGACGGCGGGCAGGATGCGCTCAGTCATCGTGACCGCCCTCGCTCTCGTGGTAGGTCGGTGCGGCCGTGGCCGAGGACCTGGCCGGTGTCCTGGCAGCGGCGGCGTTGAGGGCCGCCTGGCGCGCCGCAGCCGCGTTGAGCGCGTCGAGCCGGGCCTGCGCCGCCTTGAGCTGCTTCTGGATGGCCTGCAGCTTGGCCGACGCCTTGGCGAGCTGCTTCTGGAGCGCGAGCGCGTTGTCCGAGTCGCCGGAGATGCCCTCGTTGGCCGTGGTCAGCGCGCCGCTCAGGTCGGCAATCTGGCCCGCCACGCCGTCGATCTGGCCCGCCAACGACGATGTGCGATCGGACTCCGACGCGGCGGCGGCGGCGATCGTGTCGAGGCCGACCGGTGCCACGTCGATCGGTGCGGCCTCGGCGCGCCAGCGGGCGGCGACCTGGACGGTGGCCACGCCGACGCCGATCACGGCAATCGTGAGCGCGAGCACCACGATCCGCCGGAACACCCGGCCGAGCAGCTCCCTGGACATCAGGATTCCTCCACGGTGACCGTCGCCGGCTGCGGCCGGACGATGGACAGGACGGGCGGCGCAGCCGCTGCGGCGGCGCGCTGCTGGCGGACGCGGGCGGTCCACCAGCGGTGGGCCACGCCGGCCAGGACCGGCAGGCCGGTCGCGAGGTACAGCGGCAGCAGCGAGCCACTGTCGGTGCCCGCCAGGACGGCGTGCACCCAGGTCATGAAGAACACCAGCGCCGCGACCCGGTGGACCTTGAGCCACCAGCCCGAGGGCAGGAGCCGGGTCCACTTGGCCGTGATCGCAGTGAAGATCAGGGCATACAGGGCGACCGAGCCCAGGCCGACCGCGACCGGGCGATAGGCGGAGAAGCCGGGGACGAAGGCGCCGATCACGCCCACGTTGGCGTACGGGTCGATCGCCATCAACGTGATGTGCAGCGCCAGGAACGCGCCCGTGAACACCGAGACCATCTCGTGCCACGGGAACACCTGCTTGGTCTTGCGCCACTCCGCCGTGTTGCGCGGGTGGCTGAGCACGAGCCCGAGCGCGACCTCGAACGTCAGCAGGAGGTAGGCGGTCACGCCCATCGCCCGGGCGGCCACCCACGGCCGGAGCTGTGCCGTGCGCTCGTCCACGGCAGGCAGGATCTGGTCGGTGATGCCCAGGGCGACGAGCGCGGCGATCGCGCCCAGGATGACGAGGATGGCCGCGTTCACCCGCACGGCGGCACCTCGGACTGGCGAGCCGCGGCGGGCGTCTGGCTGGGGCGGGGCGCGAGCATCGGCATTGGACGACTCCCGTATGGTCCGGTGTCGCTCTGAGGCCGCGCATCGCCCGAAGGTTTCAGGGTCATCGCCGCCGATGGTCCGGTGCATGCCCGGTACCCGCGCCCCGGTCAGCCGCCCTCGACGGCGGCCACCACGCGATCGGTGTTCCAGGTCATCATCCCGACGTAGCTGTCGACCGGCGGGTTACCGAGGGTGTCGTCGTACAGGTCCGACACGACCCTGACGCCCGCTTCATCGGCGATCGCGCGGACGAGGGCATCGTTGAACTGCGCCTCGGCGAAGATGGCGGTCGCGCCGCTGGCGCGAATCCTGCGCACCAGGTCTACGACCTCGCCCGCGCTCGGATCCTGGCCGGGTGCGTCGATGATCGTGCCCACAATGGTGAGCCCGTAGGCGGCGGCGAAGTAAGGGAACGCGTCGTGGAACGAGACGACGATCCGCGACGTCGCCGGCAACGCCGCGATCCGCTGCCGGATCATGGCGTCCAGGTCGGCCAGCGAGGCCTTGTACCCGGCGGCCTGCTCCTCGAACCGGGCGGCGTCGGCGGGATCGACCTGGCCCAGGGCCTGGGCGATCCGATCCACGTACCGGATCGCATTGGACACGTCCATCCACAGGTGGGGGTTGACCGCGCCCGACCCGCCCTGGCCCCCGAGATAGGTGACGCCGTCCAGCCCTTCACCCAGCGCGACGATGGGTGCGTCGGTCCCCACGTCCCGGATGAGGTTCTCGAGCCAGTCGTCCAGGCCCAGGCCGTTACGCACGATCAGCCGGGCCTCGGTGATGCGCTGGACGTCGGCCGGCGTGGGATCGAAGGTGTGCACCTCGCCACCCTTGGGGACCAGGCTGGTCACTCGGACGCGCGCGCCACCCACCTTGGCCACCAGGTCCGCGAACACGGTCGTCGTGGCGACGACCGGGATCGCATCGGCGTCGGGCATCGAGGTCGGCGAGCCGGCCGGTGCGCCGGACCCGCAACCCCCGGCCAGGGTGACGGCCGCCAGCGCGAGGACGACCAGCCGGGCGCGGCGCAGGCGATTCACGGCCGGGCCGCTCAGGCCGCTCAGGCGCAGCCGGCTGTCTGGCAGGCTTCGCACACGCCGAACAGCTCGAGACGGTGGGCGGTGATCCGGAACCCGAGCCGCTGCCCGGCATCGCGCAGCACCTGGGTCAGGCCCATGTCCGGAAGGTCGAGCGACCGGCCACAGCAGGTGCAGATCGCGTGGTGGTGATGGGTGGGATCACAGGTGACATAGGCATGCCCGCCCTCGGGCAGGTCGATGCGCTCGACCAGCTTGAGCGAGGCGAACAGGTCGAGCGCCCGGAACACCGTCGCTCGCCCGATCCCCGGGCGTCGCTGCCGGGCGTCGTCGACGAGGTCGGCGGCCGTGAAGTGCCCCTCCCGCTCGGCGACCAGCGCGGCCACCGCGCGGCGCGGCGCGGTGAGCCGGCATCCGGCGCGGTCGAGGGCCTCGAGCAGCGGCGCGGTCATCAGGCGGTGGCCGCGATGGGCTCGTCCACGTCCGCACCCGGGCGCCGCCGCGCGATCCAGCCGCGCGGGCCGAAGGCCAGGGCGATCAGGAACAGGCCGGTCTCCATCAGGACGATGGTCGCGCCGCTGGCGACGTTGAACCAGAACGACAGGTACAGCCCCAGGACGGCGCTCGCGACGCCCACCAGCGCGGCCAGCGCCATCAGCCGCGTGAACCGGGCGGTGAGCATCTGGGCGGTCGCCGCCGGGGTGACCAGCATCGCGACCACGAGGATGATCCCGACCGCCTGGAGGCTGACCACGATGGTCAGCGCCACCAGGGCGAGGAACAGGTACTCGAGGCGCTCGACCGGCATCCCGGAGGCTGCTGCACCGAGCGGGTCGAACGTCGCGTACAGCAGCTCCTTCCACAGCAGGGCCACCACCGCGATCACGCCCAGGCCGAGAGCGACCAGCGCGACCAGGTCCTGGGTCCCGATGGCGAGGACGTTGCCCAGCAGGAACCCGAACAGGTCGGCCACGTATCCGTGGATCGTGCTGAACAGGAACACGCCGAACGCGAACGTCCCGGCGAACAGCACGCCGATCGCCGTGTCCTGGCGCAACCCGCTGCGCTTGGTCACGTAGCCGATCGCCAGCGCGGTGGCGACCGCCGCGACCGCGGCACCGAGGTAGAACGGGATCGAGAGCAGGTAGGCGGCGACCACGCCCGGGAACCCGGCATGGGCGATGGCATCCCCGATGAACGCGATCCCCCGAAGCACGACGTACGTGCCGACGACCGCGCACACGACACCCACCAGGGCGGATGCGATCAGGGCGCGGACGAAGATCCCCGAGGCGAGCGGGTCGAGCACGATGTCCATCAGCGCTCGCGACCCTGCTCATGGAAGTGGCGCTCGCCGGGCGCGGCTGCGTCGTGGTGGTGCGCGTCGTCGAGCAGCACGGTCCGGCCTTCCAGGACCAGCAGGTGGCCGCCGTAGGCGCGGGCAAGGACGTCGGCATCGAGGACGAGATTCGACGGCCCCTGGGCGACCACGGTCCGATTGATCGCCAGGACCTGCTGGAACCGCTGCGCGACGCAGGCGAGGTCGTGGGTCGTGGCCACGACGGTCTTGCCGCGGGCCGCCTGCGCCTCGAGCAGGTCCATCAGCAGCTCCTGGGTGGTGGTGTCGATGCCGGTCACGGGCTCGTCCAGGAGGAACAGGTCGGGCTCCGCGGCCAGGGCACGCGCGAGGAACACCCGTCGCCGCTGGCCTCCCGACAGGCGGCCGATCTGGATCCGTCGCTGGGCGGTCATGCCCACCCGGTCGAGCGCGTCCAGGGTTGCCCTCCGGTCGTCCCGGCCCGGCCGGCGGACGGGCCCCAGGCGGGGAAAGCGGCCCATCATCACGACGTCCTCGACGGTCACCGGAAAGGCCCAGTCCACCAGCTCGGCCTGCGGCACGTACGCCACCCGCCTCGCCTCGCGGCCGGCGGGAGCGCCGAGGACCTCGATCCGACCTGTCCACGGTCGGAGCAGGCCCGCCACCAGCTTGAGCAGGGTGCTCTTGCCGGCGCCGTTCGGCCCGACCACCGCGAGCAGGCTGCCCGGCTCCACCGCGACCGTGACGTGATCGAGCGCGGTCCGATCCCCGTAGCCCGCAGACACGTCGCTCAGCCAGACGTCCGCGTGCGCGTGAGCGTGTGCAGCGTCGGTGCCGTGATCCGCTCCGTGCACGACGTGCGCGGGGGCGGCGGCCGGGATCCCGGATCCAGGGACGGGCGGCATCGTCATGTGAGACGCAGTATCAACTAGGTCGCCGCCCCGTGCAAGTGGCCCGGAACCGGACGTCGGGACGCGGCGCTCGGAGGCCATCTGCGAGAATGTCCGCGCGTCCACGAGCCACATCGACCGGAGGCCTCCCCTGAGCGGCAAGCAACCCACCCCCCAGTCCACCCGGCGGGATCGCCGGGCCGCGGAGCGGCGCGAGCGCTTCGAGTCCGCCCGGGAGCAACGGCGGACCCGTGGATCGGCCTCGAGCGGCGGCGGTTCGCTGCTCACGACCCGCAACATCACGATCGCGGCGGTCGTCGTGGGCGTGCTGATCGTCGCCCTGGTCGCCGTGAACCAGCTGGGCGGCAAGGTCACGGGGACGATGAAGGACCCGGCGATCAGCTACCCGTCCACGCTGCTCGACGGTCACGCGATCGGCGTCGCCGAGGCGCCCGTCACGCTCGAGGTGTACGAGGACTTCCAGTGCCCCGTGTGTGCCCAGTACTCGCTGTCGGTCGAGCCGATCCTGGTCAGCCAGTACGTGATGCCCGGGACCCTGCGCATCGTCCACCACGACATCGCGATCCTGGGCAGGGGCGGCGGGGAGGACGAATCGAAGCTGGCCGCAACCGGTGCCACGTGCGCCGACCGTCAGGGCAAGTACTGGGACTACGCGCACTGGGTCTACAACAACCAGGACGGCGAGAACGCGGGGGGCTTCCGACGCGACCGGCTGATGGCGATCGCGGAGGCCGCCGGGCTCGACGCCACGGCGTTCTCGGCCTGCCTGGATGACGCGACGGCGGTCCAGGCCGTCGCCGACGTGACCACGCAGGCCGTGAACCTGGGCATCAACTCCACGCCGACGATGTACCTCGCCGGCCAGCAGCTGGTCGGGCTCAAGTCGGCCCAGGAGCTGGGGGCGCTGATCGAGGCGGCCGCCGCGAGCGCCTCCCCGGCGGCCTCCGGCGCCGGCTCGCCGAGTGCCGCGCCCTGACCGCACCTCCTCTCGGCCGGCCGGCGCGCGGTGCCCTCGGGCGACCGCTCCTGGTCGTCACGCTCGCCGGCCTCGTCGCCTCGGGCTACCTCGTCCTCGTTCGAGCGATGGGCGAGACGCCCGCGTGCGGCCCGGTCCGAGGCTGCGAGACGGTGACGACGTCCGAGTACGCGACCGTCGCCGGAGTCCCGGTCGCGCTGCTGGGGTTCGTCCTGTCGCTGGTCCTCGTCGCGTGCGCGACCGCCTGGTGGCGCCGGGCGGACCGGCGTCCGCTGCTGCTGGCCTACGGCCTGCTGCTGCCGGCGACGCTCGCGGTCGCCTACCTCAGCTACCTCGAGCTGTTCGTGATCCATGCGATCTGCGCGTGGTGCGCGAGCTACGCGGTCACGATCGTTCTGGCGCTCGCCCTCGCCGGGCTGGCCATGCGGCGGGGGTGACGGGAGGAGCACGGCCTCATCGAGCGCCCGTGTACCCGGTCAGCTCGACGTAGGCCTCGCCGCCCACGGGATCGCCATCGCGGGTCGCCGTCACCCGCTGCGAACCCTCCCAGTACACGACCCCGGTCGTCGCGCGGGTATCCAGCTCCTGTCCGGGCACGGTCGGCCGAAGGTCGATGACCAGCCGGCTCCCGGGCAGCCGGATGCGCCAGCCGGCCGGATACGACGAACCGGTGGCGGGACTGGCCCAGCGGCCGGTGACCTCGACGTCGATGTCCGACGCGCCAAGGTGACGGGACCGGCCGGCCGCGTCGATGATGGTCCCGTAGACGAGCCGGGTGGTCCCGTCAGGCGACCTCACCAGCGACAGCATGATGTCGGTGCCGTCGTCGAGGTTGACGGCGAACCAGTCCCAGCCGCCGCCGACCGAGATGAAATCGCCCCACTGGTGATCGAACCAGGCCTCGCCGTCGACCCGGAGCACGGCACTGCCGAGCGTCACCGTGCCCGCGGCCGCCATGTCGGTACGTGACAGGTAGTAGGAGCCGCCGGCAGGCCCGAAATCGATCCAGCCATCCCCGTCGTGGAGCACCGGTGGCTTGCGGGCGTCGAGGCGCAGGTCGATCCGGAAGCCGTCGATCGGATCGCCCTCGACGGCTGGTCCCGTGGCGGTCGCCGAGAGCACGTCCGAGCCGCCACCGCCGGCCATCGTCCACGGCGTCCCGTTGGGTGCCCCGGGGCTCCCCGGGTAGGACCCCGTCACGGCGAGCGCAAACCCGATCGGTTGGCCGTTCACCCGGGGCGAGCGGTCGACCTGGGGGCCGACCTGGCTCCGCTGCGCGTAATGGAAGGTCCCCGTGCTCTCGTCGGTCAGGGCGAGATGCGAGGCCCACGAGATGGGCAAGCTGCCGCGCTCAGCCCGGAACACGACGAACTCGAACCCGAACCGGGTGCCGTCGGACGCGCGAAGGTGTCCCGTGTAGTACCACCACTCGGTGAGGCGGTCGTGGGGTCCGTCGTCGCGCGGCAGCGTCACCGCGACGGGGTCCGGTGGCGGTCCGGACGCGGAAGGCGCCGGGGTCACCACCGGGTGCGCGGCGGGCGGATTGGCCAGCACCGGTCCCCCGCACGCGGCAACGCCGGCCACGAGCGCGGCGACCAGCCACGCCCCGGGGGCATGGCGCGCGGCGCGCGTCGCACGCCGGCCGTCCGTCATCGGACCGCCGCCTCGGCCTCGGCCTCGCTGCGTGGCAGGACGCGGCCCATGGCCCGCTCCAGCCGGGAGGGCACCCACCAGTTCCAGCGGCCGAGGAGGCGCATCGTCGCGGGCACCAGGAGAGCCCGGACCACCGTCGCATCGAGCGCGACCGCGATCGCGATGCCCAGGCCGAGCGCCTTGATCAGCACGATGTCGGCAAACGCGAACGATCCCGCGACCACGACCACCACCAGGGCCGCCGAGGTGACGATGCGCCCGCTGCGCTCGAGCCCGCGGGCGACCGCTTCGGTGTTGTCGCCCGTGCGATCCCAGACCTCCTTCATCCTCGACAGCAGGAACACCTCGTAGTCCATCGACAGGCCGAACAGGACGCAGAACAGGATGACCGGCTGGGTGGTCTCGACGAACCCCAGCGGCTGGAACCCGAGCGGCGCCGAGAGGTTGCCGTCCTGGAAGATCCACACCAGCGCCCCGAAGCTGGCAACGATGGACAGCGTGTTCATCACCAGCGCCTTCACCGGCAGCACCAGCGATCGCAGCAGCACGAACAGCACGAGGAACGTGGTGGCGACGATGAACGCCGCGGTGCGCGGGAAGTCGGACCACACGCGCGTGACCACGTCATCCACGTCGGCGGCTCCGCCGCCGACCAGGACCGAGACGCCCGGCGGAGGCGCCAGCGCGCTGGACGGGTCCCGCAGCTCGTGGACGAGCGCCCGCGCCGCGTCGTTGTTGGGCCCGAACGGCGTGTACACGGTGAACGCGGTGAGGTCACCCCTGGTCGTTGCCTCGAGCACGGACGAGACGATCCGGTCGGGTGGTCCGCCCGGCGACGCGTACAGCAGCTGGTACTGGGCGAGCGTGAGCCGCGGGTCCACGTCGACCAGGCTGCTGACGCGCACCACGCGCGGATCGGCCGCGAGGCGGCGGGAGTAGTCGTACAGCCGCGCCACGTTGGCGGGCGTCGTGGCGCTGCCGGTCGTCCGGACGGCGAGCACGAGGGGCGAGAAGTCGCCCTCGCCGAACTCCCGCGTCAGGATGTCGAACGCCTCGCGGGAGGGAACCGACGACGGCAGGATCGTCGCGTCGGGCGCGTTGAACCGCACATGGACGAACGGGACGCCGAGGACGAGCAGGACGCTGAGCGTGGGCACGAGGATCGCGACCGGGTGGCGCATCACGCGCCGCGCGAGCCGGGCCCACGGCCCCTCGCCTCGCGGATCCACGGTCACGCTGCGGATCGCGAGCACATCGACCCGGGTGCCCACGATGGCCAAGATCGCCGGCAGGAGGGTGGTCGCCGAGGCGACGGCGAGACCCACCACGATGGCTCCGGCGATCCCGACCGAGCGCAGGATCATGAACTCGAACAGGACCAGGCCCAGGAGGCCGAGGAGCACGGTCAGGCCAGAGAAGAACACGGCCCGGCCGGCCGTCGCGACCGTGATCCGGACCGCCTCGGCGACCCGGTCCGGTCCCTCGCGTCGCGCCAGCTCCTCGCGGAACCGACTGGTCATGAGCAGCGAGTAGTCGACCCCCAGCCCGAGGCCGAGCAGCGTCGCCAGGTTGAGCACGAACACGCTCATCGGCGTCAGCGAGGCGACCACGAAGATCCCGGCCAGCGCCACGAGCACCGCGGCGCCGCCCACCGCCAGGGGGATCGCCGCGGCGACGACCGAGCCGAACACGAGCAGCAGCGTCAGGGCGGCCAGCGGCAGCGAGATGAGCTCGCTGCGCCGCAGGTCCACCTCGGTCGTCGACTGGACGTCGCCGTAGAACGCGGGGCCGCCGCCGATCCGGACCGTCAGCCCGGAAACCGGGTGGAGGCGCGCCTCGACCGGCGCGATGGCGTCGGGAGAGTCGTCAGGTGGCAGGTCCAGGAACACGATGTCGTACGCGGTGTGGCGGTCGGCCGCGACCTGACCGGGCGCCATCACGTGCGACAGGATCCGCGTCACGTGCGGAGCGCCGGCGACCTCACCGGTCGCGGCCGCCACCGCCGCCAGCCACTGTGGCGAGCCAGCGGTCATGGTGTCCGAGGTGTAGACGAGGACGAACGCGGATGGCTCGAGGCCGAGCTCGTCCTGGAGCAGTTGCTTCGCACGGGCCGACTCCAGGTCATCGAGGATGAAGCCGCCGGCCGACAGCGCGCCCGGTGCCCGTGGTGCGAACGGGACCGCGAGCAGGATCAGGGCAGCCCACGCCGCGACGATCCACCACCGGCGGCGGACCACGAACCGGCCCAGGCGATCGAACGTCACGCGGGCGCCGATCGGGCGCAGCGCGCGGGCCGCGCCGGCAGCGTGGCGGGAGAGAACATGCGGGCCATCAGTAGCATGTTACAGGCGATCCGCGGCCGGGGGCGGGGCGGCTGCTGGCGCAGGTGGCGGAACGGCGGTGCCGCGAGGCGGGCCGTCCGTGCCGAGCGCGCGCTCCATTCTGCTAGCATCGTGCGACCGCCGCCGCGGCGGCGCCCCGCGAACCCCGCCACGTCCACCTCCGAGGGCCTCGCGCGTGACGATCTTCACGATCTGGTTCCAGAACTTCCCCAACAATCTCGTGATCCTGATCGTCGCCGCGACGATCGCGGGCGCGTTCGTGTTCACCTTCGCCCGGTCCGCGATGGTGGCCGAGGGGGGCCGCCAGGGATGGGTGCGCCGGATCACGGGGCCCAACGCGAAGCTGCTGTTCTCGGTCCTGTTCGTCGCGTGGGCGGTCGTATTCGGGGTGGGGCTGCAGCTGGTCCCGCACGAAGGTGCCAGCTCGCCCTACGGCGGCCTGGGGCTGATCGCCCTGTTCAGCGGGTTCTTCATCATGATGGGCCTGATCTGGAGCGTGATCGGAGACTGATCGCGCGCGGCCCCCGCGTCTGCGCGGCGCCGGGTCGCGGCCTCCTCCCGGCCCCCAGCCAGTTGACCTGCCGCGCACGCGCGCCGCGGGCCGGGTCATGGACGCCCGCCGCCCCCTTGGGTATGATCGGCCTTCATTCACAGTGAATAGGATCTATGCATCCGCGGACGGCGGGTCGAACGGCGGCAGCGGACGGAGGCGAGCTCGATGGAGACGGAGGCGCGGGTACAGGCCCGAGCCGGCGCGATGACGGCGATCGAGGCCGCGCCGTTCGTCAATCGCCGTGACCCGGCGCAGCGCCTGGGGCCGGATGGGAAGCCGGCCGCCAGCCGGCGGGCCCCGATGTGGGCGGACGTGCCGGACGACAAGTGGAACGACTGGCGCTGGCAGCTCTCGAACCGCGTGAACGACCTCGCGGACATCGAGCAGATCCTGGAGCTGACGGACGAGGAGCGCGAGGGCCTGTCCGCGCCAGACAAGTTCCGGGTCGACGTCACGCCGTACTTCATCAGCCTGGTCGATCCGAAGGATGCTGACGACCCGATCCGCCGCCAGATCATCCCGCTGGGTCGCGAGCTCCACAGCTTCACCGGGATGATGGAGGACAGCCTCGCCGAGGACCGGCACTCGCCGGTGCCCGGCCTCGTCCACCGCTACCCGGACCGGGTCCTGATGCTGATCACCACGCAGTGCGCGAGCTACTGCCGCTACTGCACCCGGAGCCGGATCGTCGGCGACCCGACCCAGAACTTCAACCGCCGCGAGCACGAGGCGCAGCTCGACTACATCCGCCGGACGCCGCAGATCAGGGACGTCCTGATCTCCGGCGGCGACGGCCTGACGCTGGCGCCCAAGCTGCTGGAGTCGGCGATCCGCGGGCTGCGCGAGATCCCGCACGTAGAGATCATCCGGATCGGGTCCCGGGTGCCCGTGTTCCTCCCGCAACGGATCGACGACGAGCTGTGCGAGATGCTCGCCAGGTACCACCCGATGTGGCTGAACATCCACGTCAACCATCCCAACGAGATCACTCCCGAGCTTGCCCGTGCGTGCGACAAGCTCAGCCGCGCGGGCATCCCGCTGGGCAACCAGTCGGTGCTCCTCGCGGGCGTCAACGACTGCGTCCACATCCAGCGGGACCTGGTCCAGAAGCTGGTCGAGATCCGGGTCCGGCCCTACTACATCTACCAGTGCGACCTGGTCGAGGGCGCCGGCCACTTCCGGACCCCCGTCGGCAAGGGCCTCGAGATCATCGAGGGCCTGCGCGGCCACACGTCCGGGTACGCCGTCCCGCAGTACATCGTCGACGCACCAGGTGGCGGCGGGAAGATCCCGGTCATGCCCAACTACCTGGTCTCGTACTCGGACCACAAGGTGATCCTGCGCAACTACGAGGGCTACATCACCACCTACGAGGAGCCCACGGAGTACACGCCGCACGACAGCACGCACTGCGGATACTGCCAGAACCCCCGCCCGGAGCCCGGCCAGGAAGGGGTGACCGGGCTGCTCGACGGCAAGCGGATGTGGATCGAGCCGGCCGGCTTCGAGCAGGTTCACGATCGTGGCGCGACCGAGACGCACCGGCTCAAGGATCCGTCGAAGTGGGTCCCCTACGGTGTGGGCGCGATCGAGGGGCGGGCGTCCGAGGGCAGGGCAGCGCTGCCGGTGCTCGAGCCCTCGGGGGTGGCCTCCGAGGCGAATGCCGCCACCGGCGCGCCCCCGAAGCGGGCCTTCGGACCCGGCGAGGAGCCGCGTCCGGCCGAGGGCCAGCCGAACGCCACCGCGAACCACGAGCTCCTGTAGGGGTCCACGCGTCAACCGCGAACACCCGGAGCCACGCGCCTCCGGCTGATCACCCACGCTCGATGCGGGCTCAACCGGGGGCCATCGGAGGCTCCCACGGGTCTACCATCCGACGGTGGCTCGCGTCTCCAGTCCGGCCCTGCTCGACCGTGCGGATCAGCTTGCCCGCCTCGAGTCCGCCTGGGCTCGAGCCGCGCAGGGCCGGCCAGGCTCCGTCCTGATCGCCGGCGAAGCCGGCATCGGCAAGTCGCGCCTCCTGCGCGAGCTCGCGCGCGTCGTCGGCGATGGCGGCGGGCGCGTCGGCCTGGGCACTTGCCTGCGCCTGGGCGACGCACCGCTGCCGTTCGCCCCCATTGCGGGCCTGTTGCGGCAGCTCGGTGGGGACCTGCCCATCACGGGTGCGACGGTCGCTGCTGCGCCGGATGACCTCGGCCAGCTGGAGGGGGTGCTCCGGTCGTCCGATCCCGCGAGCGTCGCCGGGAGCGGCGCCGAGCGCGTCCTGTACCTCACCGGGCCGGCCGCCCGGATGCGGCTGTTCGAGGCCGTCCTGGGCATCGTGACCGGGGTCGCGGCGGCCCAGCCGGTGCTGCTCGGGATCGAGGACGTCCAGTGGAGCGATCCGGCGACGCGGGACCTGCTCACCTACCTGACCCGGAACCTCGCTACCGAGCGGCTGCTGCTCGTCCTGACGCTGCGGACCGACGGGCTGCCGCGGGCCGATCCGGTCGTCGCGTGGCTCGCGGAGCTGCTGCGCGGCCTCGACAACGAGCGCATCGATCTCGAGCGGTTTCGTCCCGAGGTGGTCGGCCGCCAGGTGGAGGCGATCACCGGCAGCTCGCCCGCGCCCGCTGACCTCGAACAGATCTGGGCGCGCTCCGAAGGCAACCCGTTCTTCGTGGAGGAGATCCTCGCGGCCGGCCTCGGCCGAGCGCCACGATCCCTGGCCGAGATCCTGCTCGCCCGGGTCGCCCAGCTGTCCGAGCCCGCGCGCCTGGTCGTTCGGGCGACCGCGGTCGCCGGCATCCCGGTCGGAGATCCCGTGCTCGGTGTCGTGCTGGGGCTGTCACCCGGTGAGCTCCGACCCGTGCTGCGCGAGGCGATCGAGGCCGGGGTCCTGCGCGTGGACGACGCGGGCCTGGTGGTGCCCCGCCACGCGCTGCTGGGCGAGGTGGTCGAAACCGCCCTGCTTGCGGGCGAGCGGCGCGACCTCCACGAGGCGCTTGCGATCGCCCTGGAAGGCGCGCCCTCGTCCGGCCCGGGGGACGCATCGCCGTCGCGAGCGGCGGCCCGCGCTCGGCACTGGCGCGAGGCGGACCGGCCCCGCGAGGCATACCTGGCATCGCTCGATGCCGCCGATGCCGCCTCCCGCGTGTTCGCTCACGAGGAGGCGGCCGACCACCTCGACCGGGCGATCGACATCGGGCCGCACCTGGCCGATCCGCCCCCCCAGTGGGCCCTCATCGAGCTGCTCGCCCGGGCGGCGGACGCGCTGGACCTGGCCGGGAACCCGTCAGCGGCCATCAGCCGCGTCGAGGCGGCGCTCCGGATGCTCGACGAAGAAGCCGATCCGCGGGCCGCCGGTGCGCTCCACGGCCGCCTCGGCTACCTGCGCTGGGTGGTCGGGCAGACCGAGGAAGCGCTGGTCGAGCACCGCCGCGCGGTTGCGCTGGTCCCGGACACGCCACCGACGCCCGAACGGGCGCACGTCCTGGCGGCCCTCGGCGGTGCACTGATGGGCGCCGGTCGCTACGTGGAATCCCGCGGTCCGTGCGAGGAGGCCGTCAGGGTGGCCGCGGCCTCCGGGGCCTCGGCGGAGGAGAGCCGGGCGCGCACCGTCCTCGGCTCGGACCTGGTGGCATTGGGCGAGCTCGACGCCGGGCTCGCCGAGCTTCGTGCCGCACGCCACCTCGCCGGCCTCGGCGGGCCCCTGGACCTGCTGGTGGTGGCCCACCACAACCTCGCCCTCAACCTGCTGCTCGCGGACCAGCGGGAAGAGGCGATCGCCGAGGCGATGGCGGGTCGGGAGCTGGCCCGGCGGGTCGGGCTCGAGCGCCGCTTCGGGCCCCACCTCGTGGGCGTCGCGGCCGATGCCATGCTCCGCTCCGGGCGATGGGACGAGGCCGTGGCGCTGGCTGACGCGCAGCTCGCCGCCGTGCCGGCCTCGAGGGCGACGGTCTACCTGTCGGCGGTGCGCGCGAGGCTGGGCGCCGGGCGGGGCGAGCCGGCGCTCGACGGGGATCGGCGCGCCGCAGCGATGCCGGCCGCCGGGGACGACCTCGACCCGGACCTGCGCGCCTATGTCGCGCTTGCCGCCGGGGAGGTCGCCCTGGTGGGCGGACGGGTGGCCGATGCGATCGCCGCCGCAACGGAGGGGCTCGCCGCCCTCGAGGGGTCCGACGACGAAGCGTCCGCCCTGCCCATCCTGGCGCTGTTCGCGCGGAGCCTGGCCGACCGCGCCGAGGACGCACGGGCAGCGCGACGATCGGATGACGCCGACCGGGCGGCCGCGGAGGCTCGCGCCACCGCGGATCGTGCGACGACGCTCGCAGGACGCGTCCGGCTGCCCAGCGCGAGGGCCTGGGCGACACGCGCGGCCGCCGACGCCGCGCGCGCCGGCGGCGATCCGGCGGTCGATCGCTGGCAGCAGGCTGTTGACGCCGCCGACCTCGCGACCATGCCGTCGCTGGGCGCGGAGGCCCGCCTCGAGCTCGCCCGATCGGTGCTCCGGATGCGCGGCGAGCGAACCCCCGCGATCGACGCGATCCGGACCGCCCGCGAGATGTCCACCGGACTCGGTGCCCGGCCGCTGGGCGCCGCGATCGAGACGCTCGCTCGAACCGCCCGCATCGAGCTGGCGGCCATGGAGGCGCCGCCGTCGGAAGCGGCGCCGGCGAGCCGGTCCGGGACCGCGTCCGCGGCCACCTCCTTGTCCGGGCGCGAGCTCGAGGTCCTTCGCCTCGTCGCCGAGGGACGGACCAACGGTCAGATCGCCGAGGCGCTGTTCATCACCCGCAAGACCGCCTCGGCGCACGTGACCCACATCCTGGACAAGCTTGGCGTGGGCAACCGGCTGGAGGCCGCCATGGCGGCGGCACGCCTCGGGCTGCTCGCCGACGCGGATCCCCCCGATCCGCCGGCCGTCGCGACCTAGCGTCCGGTCGCGACCCTAGAGTCCCGTGTGGGCCTCGACCACGCTGACCTGGACCGGGACCACGGTCGAGCCGTCGGTCCCGTCGGCGTTCATCGCGCAGCGCGCGACACCGATCACGATCTCGTCGACCAGCCGTCCCCGGTCGCTGATCTCCTTCAGGAAGTCGTGCAGCGCGCCCGGATGATCCGGCAGGTCCCGGTGGAGCCGCTCCACGATCTCGGTATCGGGGAACTCGTCGAGGATCCGCTGCCGCGCCAGCTCGTGCTCCTTGCGCTCCTGATCGTGGTCCTCGGCCGAGACGGCAAAGATGAACCTGCCGGTGAGCTCGATCCCGGCCCCCGCGGCGACCGTCAGGTTGAACGGCCCGTGGCCGTCAGCGGGATCCCCGGACCGATCCTCCGCCAGCAGCTCGAGCAACCGCAGCAGGCGCCCCGGATCCGTGCGCGTGATGCCCGTCCTGGCGTCCGTCGAGGACATCGCGCCCGGCCCCTCGCTCGGGCTGGAGCTGGTGACCGTCGATCGAACCTGCAGGTGCATGCCTCACCTCCGCGGCCGACCGCCGGCGTGCGCTCGGCGAGGACGCGACCGCGTGGGCATCGTACGCCACGCTGGTCGCGTCCTCGGTCGAGCGTTCCCCCCCGTACCCCGCGTGATGGTCAGCCTGCGGCCGGGGCGATCCGGTCCGACGAACCGGTCGACGGCCTGGCGGTCCGCCGGAGCGCGTCGGCAACCCGCTCGAGCAGCGACGGCTCCCCGTGGCCGGCGAACGTCGCCGAGCGCTGCGCCTCGCGAGCGAGCCGCTGGCGCGCTGCGTACGCATGATCCTCGGCGATCTTGAGCTTCGCGAGTTCGTACATGGTGTCGGGATGCATCGCTGGTCTCCTCGGTTGCCGGCTGGGTCACCGGCGCTGGACCGAGCATCGCGGTCCGCGGCCCCCGCACCATCGGGCAGGTGACGCATCCGGGACCGGCCGCCTACCTGAAACCCTGTGCTAGCCTCTCAGCCCCACCCGTTGACCTGCACAGGCGTGACGACCACGACGACCCAGCCCGGCGGGATCGGCGACCGCCCTGCGCCGGCCGGCCTCCCCGACGTCCATCTCCAGCCCCCGACGATCGCCGAGTCCGGGGATCCGTTCGCCTCGCTCCGGGTGATCGACGCGCTCGCCCGCATCGATCGCGGCCGTCCCGTGCGCGTGGACGACCTGGTCGACCGCCTGAACGCCCGGCACGTCGACTGGCTGTTCACCCGGGGCGTGGTCATCGACGTGCTGGTCGCCCTCCAGTCGAACTGGATGGCCGACTACCGCAACGCGTCCGGTATCGTCCTCGATGACGGTGCGTACGGGCCCGCGGTCACGATCGAGGATTCGAGCCGGGTCGACCCCTGGATCGTGCGCCAGGCGCAGCGCGAGGCGTCCGCGTGTCGCCGCATCCTGGACGAGTTCGCGCGTCGGGACCAGCCCGCGAACGGCGGCTGAGCCGACCCCGCCGCAGGTCGGACGGCACCGAGCGCGGCGCTTGCCGCCGCTGGGCACCGGATGCACGGGGCCCAGCGGCCCGGAGCGGTACGCCTACCGGGCGGCGGCTCGCGGGCCGCGGCCGTAGCGGGCGAGCACGTCGAGGAGCCGCTCGTGGCCGAGCGCGTACGCCGTCACGCCGTCCCGACCGGTCAGCGTCTCCGCCGCCAGCAGGGCACCGACCACCGCCGCCTCGGTGGCCTCGACCGTCGCCTTGAACAACGGTGTCAGGCGATTGTTGGGCACCATCCGGACCTCGACCGTTCGCGGCACGTCCGCCCCGGGCTCGTCGGCGTTCGACAGCCCGCGGTTGCCGGTCGCGAACGCGAGCACCAGATCGCCCGACGAGTTGTTGGCCGTGCTGCCCATCCGGGCCAGCCCCAGGACGGCGCGCTGCGCGATCCGCCGGCACTGGTGCGGCAGCAGCGGCGCGTCGGTCGCCACGATCACGATGATCGACCCGGAGCCTGGCTCCGGGTCGCGGTCCACGCCGTCCGGGTCGGCCGCCGGATAGGGGCTCGCCACCTCGCTCACCGGGATCTCGAGGCCGACGGGGACGCCGTCGATCCGCAGCTGCTCCCGCTCCCCGTAGTTCGCCTGGACGAGCACGCCGACGGTCCAGCCGCCGTCGGCCTCGGCCGTGAGCCGGGAGGCCGTACCGATGCCGCCCTTGAACTCGTGGCACACCATGCCCGTGCCGCCGCCGACGTTGCCCTCGGCCACCGGCCCTGCCGCGGCGGCGCCGATCGCCGCCGTCACGTGCTCGGGTCGCACGTGGAGGCCGTCGATGTCATTGAGGATGCCGTCCCACGTCTCGCCCACGACGGGCAGCGACCACAGGCCCCCGCCGTGGCGACGCGATTCGATCGCGTGGGCCACCAGCGCGTCGCGGACCACGCCGACGCTGTGGGTGTTGGTGATGGCGATCGGCCCGCCCAGCTGGCCGGCCTCCCGGATCCACTCGAGGCCGGTCAGCTCGCCGTTGCCGTTCAGCCGGTGGCAACCGGCAAAGACGGGCTCCAGCCATGGATCCCCGTCGTGGGGCACCACCACCGTCACGCCCGTTCGGACGGGGCCCGTGCCGACGACCAGCGGACCCTCGCCCGAGATCAGCGTCGTGTGCCCGACCCGGACGCCGGCGACATCGGTGATGGCGTCGAACGGCCCGGCTCTCAGCCGGCCGATCCGCAGCCCCAGCTCGCGAGCGCGCACGATGCCCTCCGTCTCCGTCCGTTCGGTGCTGCGGTCTCCGTCGCGCCGCCCCCCTATCATCGCCGGGTGTCCAGCCTCCCGGAAGCCCGTCCCGCTGCGCAGCTCGCCGGAGCCATCCGGCTGCCGGCCCTCGACGGGGTCACGCCCCTCGACGCGGCCGAGGCCTTCCGGGACTTGCCGGGCCTCGCCCTCCTCGAGAGCGCGCGGCCGGGCCGCACCGGGCGGTGGAGCTACCTCACGGCCGACCCTGTGGCGGTGGTGGATGCGCCGGATCGGGGTTCGGATCCATTCGCCGAGGCTCGCCGGCAGCTTCGGCGGCTGGGTGAGATGCCCGCCGGCGTGATCGACGGACCGCCGTTCACTGGCGGCCTCGTCGGATACCTGGGGTACGACCTCGGCCGACGCTTCGAGCGCCTGCCCTCCACGGCCGCGGCCGACCAGGACCTCCCGGTGCTCCGCCTCGCCCTGCACGACTGGGTCCTAGCGTGGGATCGCCGGACGGCCCGCGCGTGGCTCTCGGCGCGTCCGGTCGAGGGGCACGACAGGTCGACCCGCCGCCGGGTCGACGACGTGCTCTCGCGCGTGGGGGCGGCGGGATGGGCTGCCGGATGGGCGCCGGCCGGCGGCCCGGCACCGTCCGACCGGCCGATCCGGTTCCGGTCGGGCATGTCCCGCGCCGGCTGGATCGAGCGCGTCGGCGCCGTGCGCGACGCCATCGCCCGCGGCGACATCTACCAGGCCAACCTCGCGCGCCGGCTCGAGGCCCCGTTCCGGGGTGACCCGTGGCCGCTGTTCCGGCGCCTGCGGACCGGCGACCCGGCCCTGTTCGCCGGCTACCTCGACCTCGGTGCCTCTTCCGCCACGGGTGCGTCGCGGGCGATCGTGTCGGCCTCGCCCGAGCCGTTCCTGGCGGTCGACGCGACCGGTGGCGTGACCACCGATCCGATCAAGGGGACTCGTCCCCGCGGCCGCACGAGGGAGGAGGACCGCGCGCTGGCGAGGGCCCTGCTCGCGAGCGGCAAGGACCGCGCGGAGAACGTCATGATCGTGGACGTGCTGCGCAACGACCTCGGCCGCGTCTGCGAGCCCGGCAGCGTCCGGGTGCCGCGCATGCTGCGGCTCGAGCGCACGGGTGCCGTCCAGCACCTGGTCACGACGGTCTCCGGTCACCTGCGACGCGACGCCGACGCGTTCGACCTGCTCGCGGCCGCCGTTCCCGGCGGCAGCGTCACCGGGGCGCCCAAGGTGCGCGCGATGGAGATCATCGAAGCGCTGGAGCCGGTGCGGCGCGGACCGTACTCCGGGGCGATGCTGTGGCTCGGGCCCGACGGACGGCTGGGCTCGAGCATCCTGATCCGGACCCTGGTGGCGGACGGAGACCGGCTGACCCTGCACGCCGGAGGTGGGATCACCTGGCGCAGCGACCCGGCGGCGGAATGGGACGAGACCGTGACCAAGGCGCGTGGACCGCTGGGCGCCATCGCGGCTCGGGAGGTCGACGGATGACGCCGGGACCGCGGTTCGTGTCGATCGACGGCGTCCTGCTGCCGGCCGCCGGTCCGCACCTGTCCTCGTTCGATCGCGGCTTCCAGCTGGGTGACGGAATCTTCGAGACGCTGCGCACGCGCGCCGGCCGTGTCGCCGAGCTGCCGGAGCACGTCGCCCGGTTGCGCCGGTCGGCCGACCTGCTGGCGATCGAGCTGCCCGCCGACCTCGCCACCCGGCTCGCGGACGGCATCGGGGCGCTGCTCGCGGCGGAGGGGCTCGACGGGGACGGCATGGACGCGTCGATCCGGATCACCGTCTCACGCGGAAGCTGGCCGGTCCGTGGCCTGCTCCCGCCGCCATCGGAGCGGCTCGAGCCGACAGTTGTCATCCAGGCATGGCCGGTGGTCGCCGCCCCGGCCGGGCACCTCGAACGCGGCCTGGCGCTGGTCACCTCGGCCATCCGGCGGGATCCGGGGAACCCGATCGCCACGCTCAAGACGACCAGCCGGGCCGACTACGTCTACGCGCGCCTCGAGGCGCGGCGGGCGGGGGCCGATGACGCCCTGTTCCTGACCGAGTCGGGCCACCTGTCCGAGGCCACCACCGCCAACGTCTTCCTGCTGCGCGACGCCCCCGACGGGGCCCCGGAGCTCGCGACCCCCGCGCTTGCCTGCGCGATCCTGCCGGGGACCACGCGATCGTGGCTGCTCCGCTGGGCGGGCACCGCCGGGCTTCGCGCGACGGAGGGCTGGCTGACCCCCGACGAGCTGGCGACCGCCCGCGAGGCATTCCTGTGCTCGTCGGTGGCCGGCATCCTGCCCGTGACCCGGTTCAACGGCCACCCCATCGGGGACGGACGGCCCGGGCCCTGGACGATGCGGGCGCGGGCCGACCGTGAGTCGTTCATCCGGGGCGGTCGATCGCTGGCACCCGACGGCTCACACCGCTAGGCCGGCAGCCCGGCGTCGGTAGCCGGTGGGCTGGGCAAGCCAGAACGCCCAGCCGCCAGGATCCGCACGGAGGGCCGCCTCCGCCGCGTGCCCTGAAGCCTACGCGGGTCTCCGGCCCTAGACTCAACGCGTGACCCGGGACGAGCTCATCCTGCGCACCCGCCAGCTGATCGCCGAGGGCGAGCGGCTCGATGCCCAGCCGTCGCTCGTTGCCCTCCAGACGTGGCTCCAGCTGTCCGACGACCTGCTGTCGACGGCCTGGGGGACCATGGACCGCTACCACCTCGCCTGGCTGATGGTCGGCAAGCCCAGAGACGTCATCCGCGGTCGAGCGCTGACGGCGGATGAGGAATCCGCCTACGTGCGCGAGGTTGCCGGACAGAAGACCGCCGCGCTCCGCATGAGCCTCGACGCGGTCGAGCGGCAGGGGATGCCGTTCCTGGGCGAGACCGGAGGTGTCGGCGCGGGGCGGGGGATGGGCGTCCTGCCCGGACGGGACCCTGGTGCGGGGACCGAGACGGCCTCGGATGCGCAACGCGACGTCCCCCCCGGTGCTGCCGCCGGGCGGCCCGGTCCGCTCGCGACCGGCTCCCGTCGATCGATCCCCCTCGATCCCCGCCTCGAGCAGCGCCTCGCCGACGCCCGGCGTGCCGCTGCCGAGCACGCCGAGCACGACCCGGGCACCCGGCGCGCGCCGCGGCCCGAGCGTCTCCAGCGGTGACGCGCCCAAGGACCACGGGTCGACCCCGCGCTGGCGGCGCTACGTCCACGCCTGCCGGGAGAGCCCGGGTCAGCGAGCCCGCAGGTAGGCCGCGAGGGCGGCGGCGAGCAGGAACACGACCCCCAGCCACCCGAACCGCTCATCGACGTACTCGATCGGCGTCAGAACCCCGCCCTCGGCCCGCGCCCACGCCCACAGCAGGACTAGGCCGCCGACGACCGAGGCGACGCCGATCGCGGACGCCAACGCCGCCGAGCGAGCGGGTGCCCCCGGCCTCCCGGCCGCACCTCCCCAGACCAGCGCGATGGCCACGGCCCAGCCGATGAACGCCGCGAGCGCCACGAGGCCCACGCCGAGGTCGAAGGAGCCGGCGATCCCGAATACCGCAGCGCCCGCGACCGCCGTGCCGGCGACGGCCAGGTACCGGGGCCTCGGGCGTCCCGCCGGGGCCGGGTCGCCGCCCGGCGCAGGACCTCGGAACCGATCGCCGGGGGCGTGCTCGAGCCGCCGCGGCGCGCGATCGCGGCCCGTGCCCGTGCCGCCCGTGTCGCTCATCCCGGGATCCTACGCGCCGCTGTCCGGAACGGTATCCTCTCGTTTCGTGAGCCACCCCTCGCTCGGCCTCCCGCCGCGCAACCTGTTCGTGCATCCCGACGCCGCCGCGCGCCTGCGGGCGCAGCGTGCAGCGCTTGCCGCACGCGCCCTCGAGGTCGCGCTCGATGCCGACCCGACGTTTCGGACCCGCTACGACGAAGCGGGTCTGCGAGGCCTGCTGGGTGACGCCGGGGCGTTGCTCGACCGGCTCGTCGCTGTGCGTCGCGGGTGACGATCCGTTGTGGCTGCGCGAGTTCGCCGACCAGAGCGCCACGGTGTTCCGGCGCCGACACGTGCCGGTCGACGACGTGATCCAGCTGTGCGAGGGGCTCCGGGCCGCCGCGCGGGGCGTGCTTGGGCGAGGCGGAGATGGCCGCCGCCGACCGGGCGCTGGACGCAGCGGTGGAGGTCTATCGCTGGTACCGCAAGCTGGCCGGAGACGCCCGGCCGAAGAACCGCATCGTGTCCGCGATCTACAAGGGCGTGTAGGGATCGCGATGACGATCAAGTGGGTCAAGGTCGATCCGCTCGTGATGAACGGCGAGCCGTTCTGCTACGGATCCCGGCTCACGGTCCGCCAGGTGCTCGAGCTGCGCGCGAACGGCCATCGGTCGTCGACCTGCTCAAGGACTACCCCGAGCTGCGGCGCGTGGGGATCGCGTCCGCTACGCGTACGCCGCCGCGCACCCCGACCGCTACGCGGGCTTCCTCGAGCCCGACGGCTCGCTCGCGGGTCCAGGGTTCACGGCTGACGAGGCCAGCATGCTGCCGGAGCGGCTGCGGATCCCGGGGATCGTGGTCAAGGCGTCCGCCGACGCCTGACGGCCGCGCCGGCATGACGGGGATCAGCCGCCCGCCGCCAGCCGCGTCGGGCGACACGTCGGGCCCGATCACCAGCACCTCGGCGTAGCGCTCGTCGCCATCAGGCTCGCGCAGCAGGTAGGCATGGTGCAGCTCGACGGCGCCTGAAGCGAGCGTCGAGCCGACCGAGCAGTAGCTTCGTCGCCGACAGCTCGATCGCGCGCCGGACCGCCTCCGGATCCACGGCATCGCCGTCCACCACGTGGACGACGTCGAACCGCGAGAAGGCATGGGGGTGATCGTCGCCCTGGATCGCCGTTGACCCGGATCTCGTAGTGGGACACCTCCTGGCGCTTCTTGCGCAGGATCGAGATCACGTCCATCGCCGTGCAGCCGGCCAGCGCCGCGCCGACCAGCTCGGAGGGCCGCGGCCCGGCGTTGCCCTCGCCGTCGTCGAGCACGATCGTGTGCCCGCTGCCGGCCGTGACGTCGAACCGCATCCCGTCGCCGACCAGCGTGGCGACCGCCGACTTGGCGCTCACGCCAGCGCGCTCGGCCGGATAGCGCCGCGTCCACGCTGGCCACCACCCGCACGAGCCTCGCGCGAGCCTCGGCCGCGACCTCGGCGACTGCCGGATCGTCGATGAGGCCGAGCACGCCGCCCGGGTCCATCGCCTCCACGATCGACGTCGTCGCCCGCCTGGCGGATCACGACGTTGCACGGCAGCAGCGCGCCCGACCGACGGGTCGGCCGTCAGCGCCCGGTGGGCGAGCGGCGGGTTGCACGCGCCGAGGATGAGGTACGGGTCGCTGGCTGATGCCGAGCTTGGCCTGCATCGTCGCGGCGACGTCGATCTCGGTCAGGACGCCGAAGCCCTCGGCGCGCAGCGCCGCCTCGACCGCCTCGCGGACGTCGTCGAACGGTGCCGCGACCGGGTGCCGAAGGTGTAGCGGTCGTCGAACATCATGGTCTCCGTTGGGTCGCCTCCATGGTGCGCCTAGTTGCGTCTTTGCGCAAATGGTCGAATGGGCACTGACTCGACCGGGCCAAAGGTCCCGACCGGCCGCATGGCGTTCCCCGAGCCTGGTGGTAGGATTTCCGCGACCGATGACCGACGATGCAGCACCGCGCAGGCGACGACCGGCAACCGCCGAGCAGCGCCGACCGCAGCCGAGCCCGCCTTCGACCCCAGCGCGGGCGACCGAGCTCGCGATCCTCGATGCCTGCGCGCCGTCGTCGATCCCGAGATCGGGATGAACGTCGTCGAGCTCGCCCTGATCAAGCAGATCGTGCTCGGCCAGGACTCGACCGAGATCAAGATGATCCTGACGACGCCGTTCTGCCCCTACGCCGGCGCGATGATCCAGCAGGTCAAGGAGCAGGCCGAGAGCGTGGTCGACCACGCGGTCAAGGTGACCCTGCTCGCCGAGCGCTGGGATCCGCGCGACGCCGGGCCTGATGTGGTGAGCGGCTGCGCCCTCCGCACGATGACCGCGACAGCCTCCGCTTCGAGAGCGCCGTCGCGACCGGCCGCGGCGACGACGGCACGACCGGGCTCCTGTTCGGCGGTCGATCGCGTCCGCAAGGACGACCCGCGTACCGAGGCTACGGGCGCCATCGACGAGGCCGTCGCCGCCCTCGGTCTGGCCCGCGCCGAGCTGGGCATGAAGGCCCAGTACGGCGTGCTCCCGCCGGCTTCGGCGGGCTGGGCGACGCTGATCCTCCGCGTCCAGCGCGAGCTGTTCGTCGTGGGCGCCGAGCTGGCGACCAGCCCCGACGCCCGGGCCCAGGCGAGCAGCAGGACGGCGCGACGCGCGTCTCGCCCGGCGATGGTCGAGGGCGTGGAGGAGGTCCTGCGCGAGATGGAGGCGGCGATCGAGCTGCCGCGCGAGTTCGTCGTGCCGGGGGAGACGCGAGATGAGCGCCGCCCTCGAGATCGCCCGGCAACGTCGTCCGCCGGGCCGAGCGCCGCGCCGTGAGCCTGGCCGCCGCGGACGCCGCGCTCGGCCGACGGCCAGTCCTGCCGTACCTCAATCGCCTGGCCGACCTGCTGTGGATCCTCGCACGCGTGGCCGAGCAGGCCGAGGCGAAGGGTCGCCACCGCCGCCCGGCCGGGCCGCACTCGCGGCCCGCGATCGCCGGACGCCGCCATCCGAAAGGAGCACCGTACCGTGACCGGATATCCCGTACACCCCGATGCTCAGCTGGGGGTCCGTCCGGCCCCGCCGCTGGTCCAGCAGCTGCTGGTCGGCGCGTTCGGCTGGATGTTCGCCGGGCTCGCTGCTGACCGCCGCGCGTCGCCTACCTCGTCGGCGACCAGCGAGGCCCTGCTCGGCGTCGTGTCGCCAGTCCTGGTTGCTGCTCGCTGATCGGCCAGCTCGGTGCTGGCGCATCGGGATCCAGGCGCGATCCGGCGGCTGTCGCCGACGGCCAGCCTCGGCCTGTTCTTCGTCTACGCGGCATCGATGGGCCTGACCATCGGCGTGATCGTCACCTTGCTACACCGGGCGAGTCCGGTCGGCGACGGCGTTCCTGTCCGCCGTCGGCGATGTTCGGCGGGCGCGGCGATCTACGGCGCCGACGACCAAGCGCTAGCTCGCCGGCATGGGCGGCCTGCCTGTTCATGGGCGCTGATCGGCCTGATCGTCGCGATCGCTGGTGAACATGCTTCCTCGCCTCGAGCGCGATCGGCTGGGTCATCTCGATCGTGGGGGTCGTGCTGTTCACCGCCCTGACCGCGTACGACGTCCAGCGGATCACGCGCGGCGACTACGCGGCGTGCGCCGGCTCGCTGGAGACGCGGCTCGATCCTCGCGGCGCTCCACCTGTACCTGGACTTCATCAACCTGTTCCTGTTCCTGCTGCGCCTGCTCGGCAGCGCCCGAAGCTAGGCGGCCGGGAAGCCGGGCCCAGCACGAGCGGCGAACCGCCCGCGGCCGCGAGCCTCGCCTCCAGCTCGTCGGCGGGCAGTGGCCGCGCAAAGGCGTAGCCCTGGCCACGGTCGCAGCCCAGGGCTCGCAGGCAGGCTACCTGGCCCGGCGTCTCGATTCCCTCCGCGACCACGTCGATGCCCAGTGCCGTGGGCAAGCGAGATGACCGACTGGACGATCGGCATGTCGGCCGCATCCGAGCCGAGCCCGGACACGAACGAGCGGTCGATCTTGAGGGCGTCCAGCGGCAGCCGGCGCAGGTACGCCAACGACGAGTAGCCGGTCCCGAAGTCATCCAGCACGAGCTTGGCCCCGAGCGCCCGCAACGCGCGCAGCCGCTCGACGGACGCCTCCGACTGGTCCATCACCACGCTCTCCGTGATCTCGATCTCGAGGCAGGCGGGGTCGAGGCCTGTGGCCTCGAGCGTCGTGCCCACGCGGCTGACGAGATCGGGCTGGGCGAACTGGCGGGCTGACAGGTTCACGCTGACCTGCGCGGGCGCGGCGGGACCGAGCCGCCGCTGCCAGTCGCGAGCCTGGCGGCAGGCGGTCTCGAGCACCCATCGGCCGATCGGCACGATCAGGCCGGTCTGCTCGGCGAGCGGGATGAACGACAGCGGCGGGATCAGCCCCCGATCCGGGTGCTGCCATCGGAGCAGGGCCTCCATTGCGACGACTGTTCCGGTTGCGAGGTCGACCAGGGGCTGGTAGTGCAGGCGCAGCTCGCCGCGCTCGACGGCTCGCCGCAGCCCGCGCTCCATCGCGGCCCGTTCGGAGCTCTGGGCACGCATCGCCGGGATCGAACCGGACCAGGGACCGTTCGGCGTCGGCCTTGGCCCGATGGAGCGCGATCTCCGCCTCCTTGAGCAGGTCCTCGGGTGACGTGTCCGCGATCTCGCGCGACCGCGAGCCCGAGGCTCGCGTCCACCGCGACCTCCGTTCCGCCGAGATCGAACGGCCGGGCGAACACCGCCTCGATCCGGTCCGCGATCCGTTCCGCCTCGCGAACCCCGCGGACCGGACCCAGCAGCACGGCGAACTCATCGCTGCCCAGGCGCGCGACGAGGTCGCTGGGTCGGGCCGCACGAGCCAGGCGGGCGCCGGTCTGTGCCAGGAGCAGGTCACCCGCCCCGTGCCCCAGGCTCTCGTTGACCACGGTGAACCGATCCAGGTCCAGGACGATGAGCGCGAGCCGGGACCGGGGTCCGTTCGCGTCCGAGGCGGCGCGGAGGTCCCGGATGCGCGCATCGAGCCGCTCCAGCAGCTGGGAACGGTTGGGGAGGCCGGTGAGGAGGTCGTGGCGCGCCGCGTGCGCCCGTTGGACCCCCTCGGTCCGCGCCTGTTCGAGCAGGCGGGCATGGTCGAGGGCGACGGCGGCCAGGCGGGCGAACCGGGCGACTGCCTGAACCTCGCGTTCCGAGAACTGTCGCCCGCGATCACCCGAGGCCAGCCCCAGTGACCCCACCGCCTCGTTTGCGAGCATCAGCGGCACGCCGCAGACCGCTCCGTAGATCGAGGCGTCGAGATCCGGCGCCCGGCCCGGGTAGACGGCGTAGTCGTCGACGACCACCGGCCTCCCGGTGCGCACGACCTCCCAGCTGATGCCCGTTCCGACCGGCAGGCGACAGCCGTCGAGGCCTGCGAACAGCCCGGTGCCGACCCGAACCGCCAGCACGTCGTCGCCCCCGGGGTCGCGCTCGAGCAGATACAGGAAGCCGTTGGCGACGCCCACCAGCGCGCTCGCACGGTCGACGACCTCGCGCAGCAGCTCCGCTGGATCGAGGTGCTCCAGGAGGCCGAGCGTGGTGTGATCCACCGCGGCGAGGTACGGGTCGCGCGTGGGGTCCTCGCCGCGGGCACGCCCGTGGGCCGGCTTGGCCAGGTACAGCGCCCGATCGGCTGCGCCCACGATCTCGTCGTTGGTCCGCCCGTCGAGCGGGAAGATGGCCGGGCCGGCGCTGATCGTCACCGGCGGGCCCTCGAGATCGGTCAGCTGGGCGACGGCGGCGCGCACCCGTTCGGCGACCTCGTGTGCCTGCGGGCCCGCGATGCCCGGCAGCAGGATCGCGAACTCGTCGCCGCCGTAGCGGTAGGCGCGGTCACCGGTGCGGATCGAGGCGGTCATCGCCTGGGCCACGCGGGTCAGCAGCGCGTCACCCACGGGATGGCCGTGGCGGTCGTTGTAGGCCTTGAAGTCGTCGAGGTCGAGCATCAGCAGCGCGAACGGCGCAGCGGCCTGGATGAGTGCCCCCAGCTCGCGCTGGAAGGCGCCGTGGTTGCGCAGGCCGGTGAGCGCGTCATGCTCGGCGCGGGTCATCACCGCGCCGTGCGCCTCGGCGTTGCGGAGCGCGATCGAGGCCTGGGCCGCGAACAGCTGCACGAGCTCGAACTCGTCGCGGGTGTAGTGCGACTCGACGCCGCCCATCCGGGCGACGTTCAGGGTGCCGATCACCTGGCCCGCGACCTGGAGCGGGCACACGATCATCGATTCGGGCTCCTCGGGCGTGCCCGGGATCTGGACCGACCGCGGGTCGAGGTGCGCGTCGTTGGCCAGCACCGCCTCGCCGTGCCCGATCGCCCAGCCCGTGATGCCGCCGTCGAGCGGTCCCTCGTGCGACAGGATCAGGTCCGCGTACTGGTCGCGGGCCACCACCGCGCGCCGGATGCCGGCAGCCCGGTCGACCCGGTAGATGGTGAGCGCGTCGTAGGCGACCACGGCCTTGAGCGAATCCGCGATCATCTCGAGCACGCCGCCCGGATCGAGGGTGGCGAGGAGGCGCTCGTTGACCTCGAGCAGGCGACGCTGGCTCTCGAGGCGGTACTGCAGCTCCTCCTGCTGGCGGTGCACCTGGGCGAACGCCTCGGCGTTCACCATCGCCTGGGCCGCCTGGGCAGCGAAGATCTCGAGCGTTCGCTGGTCGTCGTCGGAGTACCGGTCGTAGCCGGCGGTGGACACGACGATCACGCCCATGACCCGCGACTCGTAGGCCATGGGGACGAGCAGCATCGACTCCGGTCCCCGCGATGCCCCGACGAGGCGGGCTCGCGGATCGCCCGTGGCGTCGCCCAGCCGGATCGTCTCGTTGTGGAGGGCCACCCACCCGGTCAGCCCCTCCCCGACCCGGACGCGGAGCAGGTCCGGGGACGGGCGGCCGGTGCCCATGAACTCGCCCTGGAACGCGACCGGCTCGCAGGTCCCGGTGGCCTGGTCCACGCGGTAGACGCGGATCGTGTCGTGCGCGATGAGACGGTCGGATTCGGCGACGATCGCGTCTCCGATCCCTTCCACGTCCTGGATCCGGTTGAGCCGGAGCGAGAGCTCCTGGATCGCCCGCAGGCGGGCGGCGCCGTCGCGAACGCTGTTGAACAGCCGGGCGTTGGCGACCGCGGTGGCCATCTGGTTGGCAAACGTGGCGCACAGGGCCAGCTCGGCCGGCGTCCAGGCGTAGGGAGTACGGTGGTACTGGACCAGCAGCCCCACCGGCTCGTCGCGGTAGAGCAACGGGACGTAGGTGACGGTCCGGAAGCCGAGCCGCGTGTACAGCTCGCTGAAGTCGAGCGCCTCGGCCGGGCTCTCGAGCACGATCGGCCGTCGCTCACGCACCGCGCGCAGCCCGACCGACTGGTCGCGCCCGGTGACCTTCGCGATGGCGTCCACGAGCTCCGGGGCAACCCCCCGGTGGGCGGCGAGCCGGAACGGATGGCGCCCCGGCACGACCAGCCACAGGCCCGAGACATCGGCTCCGAACAGGTCGCGCGACGAGTCCAGCACGTCGCGGAAGACCTCGTCCAGCTCGAGGTTGGCGTTGACCTCCGCCGCGACGCGCCGCAGCACGGCGGCCCGCGAGGTTTCGGCGACGGGGGCGTGCCGCCGCGCCGCGCCCCGTCCGGGGGAACGGCGGTCTGGCAGCTCCTCGTCCAGCGCGAATGCCATGGGACGGTGGTCAGGACCCCGGTTCGTCTCGGTCGTCGGCGCGGAACACGGGCAGGCAATCCCGAGGTGTCTGGGCGCACCGTACCGACGACCATCGCACCGGACGATAGGAAGGACGTACCCGGCACGGGGATCCATGTGCGTTCGCGCCGACGTCCTGCGGCACGGTCCGGGTGCCCGTTCGGCACGGTCGCATCGTGCCTGCGGTCGGCGCCGTCCCTCCATCCGGCTCTCCAGGTCGGACCCCGCTGGGCCCCAGACTGGCGCGCACGACCCGCTGCGCCCGAAGCGCGATCAGGGTCCGGGCAGGGAGAGCTTGTCATGAGGGTGCTGGTCAGCGCGGCGTCCAAGCACGGCGCCACGACCGAGGTGGCGGCGACGATCGCGGCAGCGCTCGCGTCGGCTGGCCTCGATGCCGTGGTGATGGCTCCCGCGGACGTTACGAGCCTAGACGGCGTCGACGCCGCGATCGTCGGCAGCGGGGTCTATGCCGGGCATTGGCTGCAGCCCGCCAAGGATTTGCTGGCACGGCACCGCGACGCCCTTGCGGCCATGCCCGTGTGGCTGTTCTCGTCCGGACCCATCGGCGACCCGCCCCTCCCGGCCGAGGACCCGGTCGACGCAGCACCGATGGCAGCCCTGATCGGGGCGCGTGGCCACCGCGTGTTCGCGGGCGAGATCGACCGAGCCAAGCTCGGCTTTGCCGAGAAGGCGATCCTTGCCGCCGTGCGTGCCAAGGCGGGCGACTATCGCCCGTGGCCGGCCATCGAGTCCTGGGCCGGCGAGATCGTGGCTGTGCTCAAGAGCCCCGCGGCACGCTGATCCTCGCGGCGCCTTCGTCGCACGATGGCCGGGGGCCGGTCCTCTCCTGCCCGGCTGACGGGCCGGGTCCACAATGACCTCGCAGCAGCCCACGGGCGAGGAGAGACACCGATGCGGATCGCGATCATCGGCGCCGGCAACGTCGGCGGGGGACTGGGCAGGGCGTTCGCGGCGGTTGGCCACGACGTGGTGTTCGGTGTCCGGGATCCCGACAGCACCAAGACGATGGCGGCCCTCGCCGACATCCCGACGGCGGTCGCGGCGTCACCGTCGGAGGCCGTGCACGGGGCGGAGGTGATCGTGTTCGCGATCCGGCCGGTCGCGATCCCGGCCACCGTCGCCGACCTGCCGCCGTTGGCCGACCGGATCGTGCTCGATGCCATGAACCGCCTCGACGGCGAGCCGCTGCGCTCGACGACCCACGACCTGGCCGCCCTGCTCCCGGGCGCGAAGCTGGCCAAGGCGTTCAACACCATCGGCGCCGAGAGCCTCGCGACCGCCGCCGGGCGAGCAACGCCGGCGGCGATGTTCGTGGCCGGCGACGATCCGGACGCGAAGCGGGTCGCGCTGGAGCTCGCGACGCAGATCGGGTTCGAGGCCGAAGACGCCGGCGGCTTGGCCAACGCCAAGGCGCTGGAGGAGATGGTCCGGGTCTGGATCGCGCTGTCACAGGTCCACGGACGGGGCGTGGGCTTCGCGATCTCCCGCGCCTGACCCGGCAGGCGGGCACGTGGCACCGGTCGGGCCGCACCGGGGTGCCGACCACCGGCTGCGCAGCGAGGCTCAGATCGCCGCCGGCTCCGCGCCCCAGCCGGCAACCAGCAGCGCGTACAGCACCGCCAGGTTCACCGCGACGGAGCCGATCGTCGAGCCGGTCGCGAACGCCTGCGGGTACAGGGCGGTGCCCGCCAGCGAGATGGCCGCCGAGCCGACGGCCACCTGCCGCCACCAGGACTGCCCGGTGACCAGGCCTGCGGCGGCCGCGACGAAGCCGACGGTGGGAACCAGGAACACGATCCCGGCCGCCACCCTGCCCGCCGATCCACCGGCCAGCGTGGAGACGAGCCACGAGTGGCTCGAGACACCCTCGAACCGGGCGATGCCCCAGGCCGGCAGCCAGCCCAGCACGTGCCCCACGCCATGGGCTCCCACAACGCCCGCCACGATCAGCTTGAGCAACCCGGCATCCATGGCTCCTGCTCCCTTTCGCGCGTACCACGTACGCATGCGTACCTTGTACGCTATGATGGCGTCATGACGAATGAGTCGATGGACCCGAATCAGGCACCCATGCGGCCCGTCCTCACCCCTGATCGGATCGTCGAGGTCGCCGTGGCGCTCGTCGACGAGGCTGGTCCTGACGCCCTGACCATGCGTGCCGTGGCCAGGCGTCTCGGTGCGGGCACGATGTCGCTGTATCGCCACGTGTCGGGGCGGGAGGAGCTGCTGGACCTGGTGCTCCAGGCCCTGGCCGGCGAGATCTCGCCGCCCGCCGCCACCGGCGACTGGCGAGCGGACCTCACGGCGATCGCCCGCGAGATCCGGGCCGGGCTGCTGCGCCGCCCGCACCTCACCGTCCTGCTCTCGTCGCGGTCGGGTCGGGGGGGCGCCGAGCTGCCGGCCCTCGACCGCGCGCTCGGCGTGCTCCGGTCGGCGGGCTTCGGTCGTCGTGGCGCGGTGATGGCCAACCACGCGCTGGGCAACTACGTGGCCGGCGCCGCGCTGTGGGAGGCGATCGGGCTGGCCGGCTCCAGCGGCGACCAGCGTGAGACGGAGCGCCAGCGCGTGATCGAGATGGTCGAGGCGCTGCCGCCGGACGTGTTTCCGGGGCTCGCCTGGGTCGGGCCCAAGATCGTCGCCGGCAGCCTCGACGAGCGGTTCGAGTTCGGCCTGTCGTGCCTGCTCGACGGCTTCGAGGCCCGCCTGGCCCGCCGGAAGGGCTAGCCGCCCTCGGGAACCCCGCTCGCCCGGTCGTTGACGAGACGAGACGACCCGGTCGTTGACGGGTTTGCGGGCGCGGACTAGACTCAATCCCGACGAAATCGGTCGGAATTCCCCGGCGCGGCGGCTCCCTCGCCGCTGGCGTCCCCCCGGGGAACTCCGGCCCGTCGCCAGACCGACCCGCCGAGGACCGAACCCTGACCACGCGCGCGAGCTTCCACGGATCCGGTGCCCTTGCGTTCAGCACCAAGGGCGAGTACGGCGTCCGGCTGATGGTCCAGCTGGGCCGCAGGTTTGGAACCGGACCTGCCAGCCTGGCCGAGATCGCCCAGGTCGAGGACCTGCCGCGTGCCTACCTGGAGCAGCTCGTGACGAGCCTCCGGGACGCCGGCCTGGTGGTGTCGACCCGTGGCGCCCACGGTGGCTACGAGCTGGCCACGCCGCCGGCCCAGATCCGGATGAGCGACGTGCTGCGGGCGCTCGAGGGGCCGATCGCGCCCATGATCTGCGCGACCGACGATCCCGGCCATGTTGCCTGCGACCGGTCGGCCCGGTGCACGGTCAACGTGCTGTGGGTCAAGGTGCGCGACGCCATCGCCGACACCCTCGATGCCATAACGCTGGCGGACCTCGTCCCGCTCCGCCACATCACCCTCGACCCGCGCGACGCGGCCCCATCTCCGGCCGGCGTGGCGTGAGGCCGCAGGCGAACCACGTGCCTTCCAGGAGCCAATTCGTGACCCAAGCCAACGACCGCGAGCTCGTCATCTCGGACCTCCACGTCGCCCCTGTCGGCCACCTCGATCGGGAGATCCTCCAGGGGATCAACCTCACGATCCGCAAGGGCGAGACCCACGCCATCATGGGTCCCAACGGCTCGGGCAAGACCACCCTCGCCTACGCGCTGATGGGCCACCCGGCCTACGTGGTGACGTCGGGCGAGGTCCACTGGAAGGGCTACGACCTGCTCAAGCTGTGCGCGGACAAGCGCTCCCGCCTGGGGCTGTTCCTCGCGTTCCAGTACCCGACGGCGATCCCGGGGCTGTCCGTGGCCTCGTTCATCCGGAGCGCCCTGAACGCCAAGCTCCAGGGGATCGACAAGAACCCCGAGATCGACCCGACCGACAGCGTCAAGGGTGGCGTGTCGATGCTCGACTTCCGGCGCCGGATGCGCGAGAAGATGGCGCTCCTCAAGATGGAGGATTCGTTCGCGACCCGGTACGTCAACGACGGCTTCTCGGGTGGCGAGAAGAAGCGGCTCGAGATGCTCCAGATGGCAATGCTGGCCCCCGAGTTCGCCGTGCTCGACGAGACGGACTCCGGGCTGGACATCGACGCGCTGCGCGATCGTCGCGGAGGGCGTCAACGCGATGCTCAACCCGGACATGGGCGTGCTCCTGATCACCCACTACCAGCGGCTGCTCAACTACATCACGCCCGACGTGGTCCACGTCCTGGCGGCGGGCCGCATCGTGACCTCGGGCGGCAAGGGCCTTGCCCTGCGGCTGGAGGACGAGGGCTACGGCCCGATCCTGCGCGAGGCCGGGCTCGAGACCGACGTGACCGACGAGGCGCTGGCCCTGCCGCAGGAGCCGGAGACGGCCGGGGCAGGCCGCTAGCGATGGCCACCAGGGCACAGCCCGCTCCCGCGGGCCACGAGGTCACCGGGCGCGACCTGCTTGCTCGCCACGTCGCCCACTTCAACGCCGCCGTGCAGACGGGCGACTGGGGACGGATGGTCGACGACTTCGCGCCGGACGCACGGCTCGAGTTCGTCGGCGTTCCCGTCGGGCCGTTCCAGGGGCGCGAGGCGATCGCCGAGGCCTACCGCAGCCAGCCGCCCGATGACGAGATCGAGATCCTCGCGACGACGAGCCGGAACGGGACGCTGGTCGCGCGGTACGCCTGGCACCGGGCATCCGGCACGCCCGCCGGCGAGATGCGCTACGAGCTCGGACAGGACGGGATCCGCCGACTCGTCGTCACGTTCGACGCCGGCCCGGACGCCGGATCGGGGCCGCGCGGGCAGCTCGATCCGGAGCGCGCTCCGGGCCGACTTCCCGCTGCTCGACCAGGAGATCAACGGCCACCCGCTGGTGTACCTCGACTCGGCGGCGACCTCCCAGAAGCCGCAGGTCGTGATCGACGCCGTCGACAGCTACTACCGCGAGTACAACGCGAACGTCCACCGCGGGATCTACACGATCGGCGAGCGCGCCACCGCCGCCTACGAGGCGGCCCGGGCCTCGACCGCCCGGTTCATCGGCGCGCCCGATGCCGCACGAGATCGTGTTCACCCGGAACGCGACCGAGGCGATCAACCTCGTCGCCTACTCGTGGGGCCGCCGGAACATCGGGCGCGGCGACGTCATCGTCCTGACCGAGATGGAGCACCACGCGAACCTCGTGCCGTGGCAGCTCCTCGCCCAGGAGAAGGACGCGGACCTCGAGTTCATCCCGATCACCGACGACGGCCTGCTCCGGCTGGACGTGTTCGAGGTGCTCCTGCGGCTGAAGCCGAAGCTGGTCGCGTTCGCCCACGTGTCGAACACGCTGGGCACGATCAACCCGGTCGAGGAGATGACGCGAATGGCCCACGAGGCCGGCGCGCTCGTGCTCGTCGACGGCGCCCAGGCCGTTCCGCACCTGCCGGTGGACGTGCGGCGATCGGCTGCGACTTCTACGTGTTCAGCGGCCACAAGATGCTGGCGCCGACGGGGTCCGGTGCGCTCTGGGCGCGGCGCGAGCTGCTCGAGGCGATGCCGCCGTTCCTCGCGGGCGGCGAGATGATCCGCGAGGTCCATCTCCGCCGCTCGGACTGGAACGACATCCCGTGGAAGTTCGAGGCGGGAACGCCGGACATCTCCGCGGCGGTCGGGCTCGGCGTGGCCGCGGACTACCTGGCGGCGCTGGGCATGGACCGGGTCCGGGCGCACGAGCGGGAGCTCACCGCGTACGCGCTCGAGATGCTCCCGCGCGAGGTGCCCGGGATCGAGCTCTACGGCCCGCCGCCGAGCAGCGTGGCGGCGTCGTCTCGTTCAACCTGCCGGGCGTCCACCCGCACGACGTGGCCCAGGTGCTCGATCGGTTCGGGATCGCCGTCCGCGCCGGTCACCACTGCACGATGCCGCTGCACGAGCGGCTCGACCTCGCAGCGACCGCCCGGGCGAGCTTCAGCGTCTACACGACCCGCAGCGACATCGACGCGCTGGCCACGGGCCTGGGCGAGGTGGTGCGCCTGTTCGGCGGCGAGCCTCCGCTATCCTGACGCCCCGATGGACGACCTCTACCGCGACTACATCCTCGAGCACTACCGGCGGCCCCACAACTTCGGGGTCGTCGAGGAGCCGACGCGCCTCGTACGAGGGCTCGAACCCGCTGTGTGGCGACCGGATCACGATGCAGCTCCGGGTCAAGGACGGCATCGTCGAGGAGGTCGGGCTTCACGGGCCGCGGCTGCGCGATCAGCCAGGCGTCGGCCTCGCTGCTGACCGACGAGATCAAGGGCAAGCCGCTCGAGGACGTCGCCGGCCTCCGCGCGGCCGACCTGCTGGACCTCCTGGGGATCGAGATCAGCCCGGCCCGGCTGAAGTGCGCGATGCTCAGCTTCGACTCGCTCCAGCACCTGCTGGGGGAGGTCGGCGCGACGCCGCTCCCCGGCGAGGGGGCGCGAGCGCGCCGTCCCGACGATGCGTCGGGCCGCTGCGCGTGTCGCCAGCCGGCCTAGCCGGCGCCTGAGTCATCCCGGGGCCGCGCGCCCCGGCGAATCCCGCGCCGACGGGGCTCGCGCCCCGCCCCCACCGCCCCGCCGACGACCGGCGGCAGGTCGTCCACCGGAGACACCTCTCGCCCATGCCGAAGACCTATCCCGAGCTCCTCCGCGAGGCCCGCGACGAGATCCCCGAGGTCACGACCGACGAGGCGGACGCGCCTCCGCCGGGACGGGCGCGACGCTCTGTCGACGTGCGCGAGCAGCGCGAGTGGGACCAGGGCTACATCCCGGGCGCTCGTCACGTCTCCAAGAGCTACCTGGAGCAGGACATCGAGGGGGCGGTCCCCGATCGCGACGCCCCGTCGTCCTCTACTGCGCCGGCGGGATCCGGTCGCTGTTCGCGGGCCAGCTCCTGGCTCGATGGGCTACACGAACGTCTCCTCCATGACGCGGCGGCTTCCAGGCGTGGAAGGGCCAGGGCCTGCCGATGGACCCAGCCGGTCGTGCTGACCGACGCAGCAGCAGCAGCGCTACAGCCGCCACCTGCTGATCCCCGAGGTCGGGCTCGGAGGGGCAGGCGAAGCTGCTCGACTCGAAGGTGCTGCTGATCGGCGCCGGCGGCCTCGGCTCGCCCGGCCGCGCTCTACCTCGCGGCGGCGGGCGTGGGCACGATCGGCATCGTCGACTTCGACGTCGTCGACCTGTCCAACCTCCAGCGCCAGATCATCCACGCCACGCGACCGGGTGGGCGAGCAAGAAGGTCGAGTCGGCGCGGACCGCACGCTCCGCGCGCTCAACCCGGACGTGACGGTGGTGGCGCACGAGGAGATGCTCGGGCCGGACAACGTGGAGCGGATCATCGCCGGCTACGACGTCATCCTCGACGGGACCGACACGTTCGAGACCCGCTACATCCTGAACGACGCCGCCGTCGCGGCCGGGATCCCGGTCGTCCACGCGTCGCGTGTTCCGGTTCGAGGGCCAGCTGACGACCTTCGTCCCGTACGAGGGGCCGTGCTACCGCTGCCTCTACCCGACGCCGCCGCCGCCGGAGCTCGCGCCCGGCTGCTCGGTGGCCGGCGTGCTCGGGCGTCGTGCCCGGCATCATGGGCATGCTCCAGGCGAACGAGGTGCTCAAGCTCCTGCTCGGGATCGGCGACACGCTGGCGGGCCGGCTGCTGCTGTTCGACGCGCTCGACGACCGAGTTCACCGAGCTGCGGCTGCGCCGCGACCCCGACTGCCCGGTCTGCTCCGACGCGGCGCGCGCCGCCCGGGAGGCGGGCACGCCGCTGCCGGTCCCGCGATGAGCGACGGGCGTGTTCGCGCTCGGTGCGGCCCGCGTGGGAGGCGCCGGATGAGCACGGTGCAAGGTGCCCGCGGTCCTCCGGGCGAGCGTCGGGGGCCAGCGCGAGCTCGAGGTCGACGGCGCCACGGTCGGCGAGGTGCTCGACGGCGCTGATCGCCGCAGTTTCCCGCGCTCGCTCGACCAGCTGTTCACGCCGGACGGCGAGCTGAACCGGTTCGTGAACGTCTACCTGAACGGCCAGGACGTGCGGTATCTCGACGGGACGGGGACGCCGGTCGACCGACGGCGACGAGGTGCGGCTGCTGCCCGCGATGGCGGGCGGGCCGGCGTGGGCCGCAGCCGCGGCCGGCGCCGCCGCGGGCCGTCGACCAGGCGCACCCGATCAGCCGCCGGCGGCGATCCCGGACGCTCGAGCGCAGCGCCGGCATGCGCCACGCGCTGCCACGAGGAGCTCGCGCCGCACGGCGGCCGCTACGAGTCGATCCTCGACGCGATCGGCCACACGCCGCTCGTGGCGATCCCGCGGATGAGCCCGAACCCGGCGGTCCGGATCTACGCGAAGCTCGAGATGGTGAACCCGACCGGGTCGGTGAAGGACCGCGCGGCGAAGTACCTGGTCGAGGACCTCGAGCGACGCGGGCGTGCTCGCGACCGACTCGATCATCCTCGAGCCGACCTCGGGCAACACCGGGATCGCGCTCGCGATGATCGGGCGCCGCAAGGGATACCGGGTGGCGCTCGTGATGCCCGACAACGTGACGCAGCGAGCGGCGCCAGATGGCGCGCACTGTTCGGCGCGGAGGTCATCGATTCGCCCGGGCGCCTGGGCTCGAACGGCGCGATCGCGCTGGCCAAGCACCTGGTCGGCGCAGGACCCGCGGTTCGTGATGCCCTACCAGTACGGGAACCCGGCGAACCCGCGCGCCGCACTACGAGACCACCGGGCCCGGAGATCCTCGCCGACTGCCCGGAGGTCGACGTGTTCGTCGCCGGGCTGGGGACGTCGGGGACGCTGATGGGCGCGGGTCGCTATCCTGCGCGAGCACAAGCCGGGGGTCCGGATCGTCGCCGCCGAGCCGCTCCCCGGGGAGAACGTGCAGGGTCTGCGATCGCTCGAGGAGGGTTCGTGCCCGAGATCCTCGACCCGTCGCTGCTCGACGCGAAGTACCTGGTCTCGCAACCGGACGCGATCGCGGCGCTGCGGGACCTCGTGTTCCGCGAGGGGATCTTCGCCGGGCCGTCGTGCGGCGCGGTGCTGGTGGCCGCCGCCCGCGAGGCGCAGCGGATGTCGACGCGGCACGATCGTGGCGCTGCTGCCCGACGGCGGCTGGAAGTACCTCTCGGCGGGCACGTTCGAGCGGGACCTGGACGAGATGGAGGACGACCTCGAGGGCGGGGTCAACTGGTGGTGAGCGAGACCGGCCCGCCGGCGCGGTCCTCCCCCGGGCCGACGTCGATCGGCACCGAGATCGTCGGCCCAGGCACGCAGCCGAGTATCCCAACGAGGCGTGCGGCCTGGTCATCGGGACCGCCGCCGGCGGCATCCGGCGGGCGTCGCCGGTGCGCTACGAGGCGTGCCGCAACAGGGCGGCCTCGCCCTACCGCTACGAGATCGACCCGGACGACCTGCTCCGGCTCGCCGTCGAGGCCGAGGACGTCGACCAGGTGTTCTGGGGCATCGTCCACTCGCACGTGACGGTCGCCCGCGGTCCCGTCGCCGACCGACATCGGCCTCGCGTTCTACCCCGACGCGCTGTACCTGCTCGTGTCGCTCGCGGACGACCAGGCCGATCGGGCGACGGGACAGCCCTCGTTGCGGGGCTGGCGGATCGTCCACGGCGGCGTGCACGAGGTGAGGCTGGCGGTCGAGTGACCGATCCCACCAGCTCCCCGCTTCGGCCGCAGCCGTTGGCCGGCCGCCGGGTCGCTCTGCGGCCGGCCGCGGAGGCCGACGCTCCGGCGTTTGCCGCCGTCCTCGCGGATCCCTCCGTCGCCCGCTGGTGGCCGTCCGAAGACCATGCGGCCGATGGGCGCCGGTACGCGACGCGAAACGATGTCGCGGTGTGGGCGATCGAGGTCGAGGATCGTGTCATCGGCCTGATCCAAGCCTGGGAGGAAGCGGACCCGGAGTATCGCCATGCGGGAATCGATCTCGGGATCGTCACCGACGCGCAGGGTCGCGGGCTGGGGCCGCAGGCGATCCGCCTGGTCGCAGCCTGGCTGTTCGATGTCCGCGGCCATCACCGGCTGACGATCGATCCCTGCGTGGACAACCTGCCTGCCGTCCGTGCCTACACGAAGGTCGGGTTTCGCCCGGTGGGCATCCAGCGCCGCTACCAGCGCCTCGGGGACGGGCGCTGGCACGACGGCCTGCTCATGGATCTGTTGTCCGGGGAGCTCGTCGGCGAAGATGGCTGAGGGTGTCCCGCCGGAGCCGCGACCGGTCGACCGCGGCAGGGTCGTCTGGGTGGCGACGGGTGTGGCGGCGCTGGCCGGGGGGACGCTGCTGGGCTGGAACGGATCCCTGCTCGATGGGCTCGCCCATCCGCCGGCGCTCGTCCGCGCGGGGCTGGTCGCGGCCAGCGTCCTGATCGGGCTTGCGCTGCTCGCCGGGGCCGTGCGCCGCCTCGCCGAGGGACGGCGCGTCGTCGTCGCGGACCTCACGGATCGCGACGTCGCTGGTCTCATCCGCGCGGTGCGCCTCGTGTTCCTGTCGGTGGCCGCGCTCGCCGCCGCCGCGGGCTGGCTGCTGGGCGACGCGCTCCCGTTCATCGTGGCGCTGCGTGATCGCCGGCGTCGACGTCCTGGAGACGTCCCTGCTGCTGCTGGTCGTCGCCATCCGACGGGATGCCTGACCGACACCCGCAGCGACGCGCGGCGACGTCGGGCGTAGGCTAGGTCGCGGCCCACGCTCCAGGCCCAGACGCATCGCACCACGGAGCTCGCGCATGACCGCCGTCGATCGCGCCCACAACCTCGACGCTCGGCCCCTCTCGGACGACGAGCTGCGCCTGATCGACGCCTACTGGCGCGCCGCCAACTACCTGTCGGTCGGCCAGATCTACCTGCTCGACAACCCGCTCCTCGGACGCCGCTCGAGCCTGCGCACATCAAGCCCCGGCTGCTCGGCCACTGGGGCACGACGCCGGGCCTGAACTTCATCTACGCCCACATGAACCGGGTGATCCGGAGCTGGGACCTCGACGCGATCTACGTCATCGGCCCGGGTCACGGCGGGCCGGCGATCGTGGCCAACGCGTACCTGGAGGGGACGTACAGCGAGGTCTACCCGAGCATCACGCGGGACGAGGACGGCATGCGCAGGCTGTTCCGCCAGTTCTCGTTCCCGGGCGGCATCCCGAGCCACGTCGCGCCCGAGACGCCCGGCTCGATCCACGAGGGCGGCGAGCTCGGCTACGCGCTCGTCCCACGCGTACGGCGCCGCGTTCGACAACCCCGACCTCGTCGTGTGCGCGTCGTCGGCGACGGCGAGGCGGAGACGGGTCCGCTGGCCACCAGCTGGCACTCGAACAAGTTCCTCGACCCGGCCCGCGACGGCGCCGTGCTGCCGATCCTGCACCTCAACGGCTACAAGATCGCCAACCCGACCGTGCTCGCCCGGATCCCGCAAGGACGAGCTGCGCGCGCTCATGGAGGGGTACGGGCACCGGCCGTACTTCGTCGAGGGCGACGACCCGCCGATGTCCACCAGCAGATGGCGGCGACCCTGGACGCCGTGATCGCCGAGATCCAGGCGATCCAGAAGGCGGCCCGCGAGGGCGGCGTGCACGAGCGCCCGCGCGTGGCCGATGATCGTGCTCCGGACGCCCAAGGGCTGGACCGGGCCGAAGGAGATCGACGGCAAGCCGGTCGAGGGCACGTGGCGTGCCCACCAGGTGCCGATCGGCGAGGTCCGCACCAACGCCGAGCACCGGGCGATGCTCGAGGCGTGGATGCGCAGCTACCGGCCCGACGAGCTGTTCGACGAGCAGGGCACGCTCGTCCCCGAGCTCGCGCGCCCTGCCGCCCAGGGCGTACCGGCGGATGAGCGCCAACCCGCACGCGAACGGCGGCGAGCTGCTGCGCGACCTCGCGCTGCCCGACTTCCGCGACTACGCGGTGGACGTGCCGGCGCCCGGGCGCCACGACGTCCGAGGCGACCCGCGTGCTCGGCGCGTTCCTGCGCGACGTCATCGACCGCAACCCGGACACGTTCCGGCTGTTCGGGCCGGACGAGACGCAGTCGAACCGCCTGGGCGCGGTGTTCGAGGTGACGGACCGCCAGTTGGATCGCCGAGATCCTGGCCACCGACGAGCACCTGGCGCCCGACGGCCGGGTGATGGAGGTGCTGTCCGAGCACCAGTGCCAGGGCTGGCTCGAGGGCTACCTGCTGACCGGGCGGCACGGGCTGTTCAACTGCTACGAGGCCTTCATCCACATCATCGACTCGATGTTCAACCAGCACGCGAAGTGGCTGAAGGTCACCCGCGACATGCCCTGGCGCCGCCCGATCGCCTCGCTCAACTACGTCCTCAGCTCGCTCGTCTGGCGCCAGGACCACAACGGGTTCAGCCACCAGGACCCGGGGTTCATCGACCACGTCGTCAACAAGAAGTCCGACGTCATCCGGGTCTACCTGCCGCCCGACGCGAACACCCTGCTGTCGGTGGCCGATCACTGCCTGCGCAGCCGCCACTACGTGAACGTCATCGTCGCCGGCAAGCAGCCGGCGCCCAACTGGCTGTCGATGGACCAGGCGATCCTCCACTGCACCCGGGGGATCGGGATCTGGGACTGGGCGAGCAACGACCAGGGCGGCGAACCCGACGTCGTGATCGCGTGCGCGGGCGACATGCCGACGCTCGAGGCGCTGGCCGCCGTCGATCTCATCCGCCAGCACCTGCCGGACCTGAAGGTCCGGTTCGTCAACGTCGTCGACCTGATGCGGCTGCAGGACGAGACGGAGCACCCGCACGGGCTCTCGAACGCCGAGTTCGACGCCCTGTTCACGACCGACAAGCCGGTGGTGTTCGCCTATCACGGCTACCCGTGGCTGATCCACCGCCTCACCTACCGCCGGACGAACCACGCCAACATCCACGTCCGCGGCTACAAGGAGGAGGGCACGACCACGACGCCGTTCGACATGGTGATGCTCAACGACCTCGACCGGTACCACCTCGTGATCGACGTGATCGACCGCGTGCCGGGGCTGGGTCCGCGGGCCGGGCCACGTCCGCCAGCTGATGGTGGACAAGCGGATCGAGGCACGGGCGTACACCCGGCTCGAGGGCGAGGACGCGCCGGAGATCGCGGACTGGGCCTGGCCGCAGCCGGCCGGCCGTTGACCGGGCCGGCGCGGCGCGGCGATCGGTGCGCGAGGGCGGCCCGCGGATCCTCGTCGTCAACGCGGGCTCCAGCAGCCTGAAGCTGCGGCTGCTCGACCCGATGACACGCGCTCGTCGCGTAGGCGGACCTCGCCGCGCCGTGCGCGGTGCCGCCGACGCGGCCGGGTCGCCGGCGCCGTCGAGGCGCTCGGGGCGCCGGCGGCGCTCGACGCGGTCGGCCATCGCGTCGTGCACGGCGGGACCGCGTTCATCGGCGCCGGTCCGCGTGGACGACGGGCGTGATCGAGCGCGATCGCGAGCGCTGGCCGAGCTGGCGCCGCTCCACCAGCCCAAGTCGCTGGCCGCGCTCGAGGCCGTCGAGCGCGGTCCTGCCCGACGTGCCCGCGGTGGCCTGCTTCGATACCGCGTTCCACGCCACGCTGCCCGCCGCGGCCGCGACGTACGCGCTCCCGTCGCAGTGGCGGCGGCGCTGGGCCCTCCGGCGCTACGGCTTCCACGGCCTGTCCCACGCCTATGCGGCTCGCCGGGCGCGCGGCGATGCTCGATCGCGCCGGCGACGAGGCGCTGCGGCGTGGTGACCTGCCACCTCGGCGCCGGCGCGTCGCTGGCCGCGGTCGCGCGGCGGCCGGTCGGTGGACACGACGATGGGCTTCACGCCGCTCGAGGGGCTGGTGATGGCGACCCGCTCGGGCAGCGTGGACCCGGGCCTCATGCTGTGGCTCGCGGAGCACGTGGGCATGCCGGCCGCGGAGCTCGCCGCAACGCCTCGAGCATCGCTCCGGGCTGCTCGGGCTGGCCGGGACGGCCGACATGCGCGCCGATCCTCGACGCGCGCCGCGGCCGGGGACCCGCGGCGCGGCTCGCGCTCGACGTCTACCTCCACCGGCTGCGCGCCGCGATCGCCGCCATGACGGCCGCCGCTGGGCGGGCTCGACGCGATCGTGTTCACGGGCGGCGTCGGCGAGCGCTCCCCGGCCGTCCGATCGCGCCGCCGCCAACGGTCTTCGCTACCTCGGGATCGAGCTCGACCGAACGGCGCAACGAAGCCGACGACGGCGAGCCGGATCGCGAGATCGGCGCGGACGGCGCGCGGGTCAGGGCGCTGGTCGTGGCGTCGCGCGAGGACGTGGAGATCGCGCGCGAGGTTCGTCGCGTCCTGGCGCCCGCCTGATCGGCGTCGTGTTCGCCGCGCTCAGCGCGGCCGGCGCGCGATGAGCACCGAGCACGGGGCGTGCACGAGCACGTTCCGGGCCACGCTGCCCAGCAGCAGCCGCGCGAGCCCGGTGTGCCCGCGGGTGCCCATCACGATCGTGCCGGTCAGCCGTTCCGTGGCGAACCGCACGATCTCGGCGGCCGGGTCGCCCTCGAGCGCCACTGGCTCCGCCGTCAGGCCCGCCGCGGTGAGCCGGCTCCGCCGCGCCGTCCGCTTCGCTCGCGCACCTCCGCGCGGGCCTCGTCGACCGACCTCGTGTAGGACTCGAACACCTGGTCGTACAGGCCCGGCGTGAACCCGGCGGCGACCGGGACCGCCACCTCGGCCACGGTGACCACGCTGACCCGGCGGCCGGCGAAGATCGGCCAGCGCGCGAGGATGCTCTCGGCGTTGCGCGCCTCGGCCGACCCGTCGTCTGCGAACGCGATGGTGCCGATGGAGCTGCCGTCGCGCGACCAGGACCGGGCATGGCGCGTGATCGACCACCTCCGACGCGGTGCTGCCGAGGAGCATCGTGGCGATCGTGCCGTGGCCCCGGCTGCCGAGCACGACCAGGTCGGCCTCCATGCCGAGGGCCTCGTCCACGATCGCGCTTGCCGGCCGTCCGCGCAGCAGGAAGCCCTCGATCCTGGTGCCCGGCCGCTGGAGCACCTGCTCGGCACGTTCGATGGCCTCCCGGCGATGCCGGGCGTCCGTCTGCTCATCGTCTCGAGCTCGCGGCCGCCCTCGCCGGTCGTGGCCCAGGCCAGCGACAGGACATCGACGTACGGCTGCTGGGCAGAGACGACCCGGATGAGCGAGTCGCTGGGCAGCGCGAACGTGGACACGAGCTCGGTGGCCCGGTCGCTGGATACCGAGCCGTCGACCGCAAGCAGGATGCGCATCGAAGACCTCCGATCACCGACATCGTCGATCCCTGCGCTGCCGTCAGGATCGGCCGAACGTCCCGAACGCTTCGGCCGTTGCGCCCGCCCGCGGCGGCTCGCGGCGACGCTGGGCTCAGGCCGAGGGTCGTGCGGACCGCTCGGCCGCCAGGCCGCCGACGCGCTCCACGAGGCGGCGGAGGAACTCGTCCGCGTCCACGTCGATCGCCACGTCCGCGTTCGGCACGCGGCCCCAGTGGCCCCGCCAGTCGGCGATCGTCTGGCCGTCCGCCGGCCCCAGGCTCGCATCCGCGTCGACGGCAACCGGGCGGGTGCGGACGAGGCCCGGGTCCAGCGCGGCGGCGACGGCCAGCGGATCGTGCACGAAGGCACCGTAGAACCCGTCGTAGCGGGCGTGGAACTCGAAGTAGAAGCGGAGCGAGTCGGCCAGGAACCGGATCACGGGGTTGTCGGCCACGGATCGTGCCTCCGGGTCGCCCGGGGAGCGACCGGGATCGAGCGAATCGTGGGGTCGGCTGCCGGCACGCTGCGCCAGGGCCACGACGTGGTCCGTCGTGAGCCGCGCCTGCTCGGTGACGTCGAGGGCCATGACCAGCGCGCGCGGCACGGCGGCATCCTCGTCGATCGCACGCTGCCAGGCGTCGAAGGCGATGCGCGCCGCCTCCGGATCGCAGTGGACGTTCCACTCGCTCACGGGGGTGGTGTTGCCCGGCGCCCGGAACGCGCCACCCATGCATACCCAGCGCCGGAGCAGCCGCGGCAGGCGAGGCTCGCCGAGCACGGCAACCGCGAGGTCCGTGAGCGGTCCGAGGGTCACCAGGGTCACCTCGCCGGGTCGCCGCCGGGCCTCCTCGACGATCAGGTCGGGGCCGAAGCGGGACGAGAGCGAGCCCCCGGGCGGCGGCAGCCGCGCGTACCCGATCCCTCGTGGACCGTGGGTCTCCGGGGTGATCTCGAGGGCCCGCAGCAGGGGTGCCTGTCGGCCGGCCGCGACCTCGACCGCCGGCCGACCCGCCAGCTCGAGCACGGCCCGCGTGTTGCGCGCGGTGTCCTCCAGCCGCGCGTTGCCGGCCAGGCAGGCGACGCCGAGGAGCTCGGCCTCGGGGCTGCCGCACGCGTACAGGAGCGCGAGCGCATCGTCGATCCCGGTGTCGACGTCGAGGATCAGCGGCACGCGCTCGTGGCTGGTCACGGGGCGGATCCTACCTGCCGCTCCCGCCACCGGTCAGCCACCGCCATGCCTGGCCGATGGCCTCGAGGGCGGTGATCCCGTCGAACAGCCGGGCGAGATGGAGCGCCCATTCCTGGGCCTCCTTGACCAGCAGCAGGGCCGCCAGCACGCCACCCAGCTGCCATGACGTCCAGGGCACCGGGTTTCGGTGGTGATGGAGCAGCGCGACCAGCAGGAACCACGGCTCGAACACGTTGGGGAACACCAGCAGCAGCCCGCGTTCGCCGGTGGCCTCGAACGCGACGAAGCCGACCATCCGCCAGCCGAACAGGACCACGGCGACCCAGCGATCCGGGCCCGACCAGCGCAGCGCCACGGCCAGGAAGGTGGCCATGTAGACGAGGTCCAGGAGCTTGTCCAGCCGCTGGTAGTCGGGGACGCCGCCGAGGTCCAGGACGTCCATCAGGAGCAGGTCCGAGAGGTCGACCAGGATCGCGAGGATGCCGCCGGCGAGCGGCCACCGGAGCACCGGCAGAGAACCGGCGATCCGGACCAGCGCGATGACGAGGACTTCGAGGGTCATCGCTTCGAGTCTGCGCCCCGACCGGTCGGGCCGCGGTCCGCGGGCCACGCCCGACCGCCTCAGGCGACCCTCAGGGCGCCCTTCGGTCCACGAACCGGCAACGCTCGGCGAGCGGGCACAGCTCGTGCTTCGGGTTCTGCGCGTGGCAGATCACACGCCCATGGTGGATGAGCAGGACGTGCGCGGCGTACATCTCGTCGGGCTCGAGCAGACCCAGGAACAGGTCGTGGGCCTGGTCCGCGGTGGCCTTGGGCGGGATCAGGCCGATCCGCTTGCTGACGCGCTCGACATGGCGGTCGACCGGCATCAGCGGGGTGCCGAAGCAGAACAGGAGCACGATCGACGCGGTCTTCTTGCCGATCCCGTCGATCGCCGTCAGCCAGTCGCGGGCGTCGATCGCCGGCATGTCGGCAAGGAACTCGAGCGAGTAGTCACCCCGCTGCTCGCGGATGTGGCGCAGGGTCGCCTGGATGCGGGGCGCCTTCTGGGGTCCCAGGCCGCCCGGCCGGATGACGTCGACGAGCTCCGGCAGCGGCGCGTGCTCGACCAGCGACCAGTCGGGCGGCGGAGCCGTGGACAGCCCGTCGCCGCCCCAGCCGATGCCCGGCGTGTGGACCTCGGGCTCGCGGTCGCTGGGATAGGTCGCCCGCAGGGCCTCGAACGCCTTCTCCGCGTTCACGTCGGCGGTGTTCTGGGTGAGGATCGTGAGGATCAGCTCGCTGGTCGGGTCGAGGCGCGACTCCCAGGCCTGGCCCCCGTAGACCGCGGTGAGGCGGTCGAGGACGTCGCGCGCGAGTCGCGGCCGGTAGCGCCGCAGGTAGCTCGCCCAGCGCCGGACCGGGTCGACGGTCCGCTTCTTGCGCCGGCCGTCGGCTCCAGGTCGGGGCGACGAGTCCCGGGTCATCGTGCCGCCATCATGGCGCCCAGCGACACGAGGCGCGCGATCCGCTCGCCGCACCGTTCCAGCGGCGCCGTCCCCGCGGCCATCGCCGTCTCGACGCTCGACGGTCCCTCGATCACGGGGATCGCGACGGCGCCGACGGCGGCCAGCGCCTGGATGCCTTCCGGTGTCACGCCGCCGCCGACGGCGATGCACGGCTTGCCGGCCGCCTCGGCGCGCCGCGCGACGCCGAGGGCGGTCTTGCCGAACGCGGTCTGGGCGTCGATCCGCCCTTCCCCGGTGATCACGAGATCCCCCGACGCGAGCGCCGGCGCGAAGCCGGCCTCCTCCATCACGAGCTCGACGCCCGGGCGCAGCTCCAGCGAGGCGAAGCGGTCGCTGAGGCAGAGCAGCCCGAAGCCGACCCCTCCGGCGGCCCCGGCGCCCGGCGTGGCGCGTTCCCGGCGCCCGGTCGCCTCCTCGAGCGCCTGGGCGAACCGGGCCAGGCGGGCGTCGAGCCGCGGCACGTCCGCCGGTCCGGCACCCTTCTGCGGCCCGTACGTGGCGGCGGCGCCGGTCGGCCCCAGCAGCGGGTTGGTGACGTCGCACGCGATCCGCAGCCGGGTCTCGCCCAGGCGCGGGTCCAGGCCATGGAGGTCCACCGAGGCCAGGTCGTCCGCGACCCGCGCGCCCAGGGCCCGCAGCAGGCCGGCCCCGCCGTCTGTGGTCGCGCTGCCGCCGATGCCCAGCACGATGTCGCGGATCCCGCCGTCGAGGGCGGCCCGCAGCAGGTCACCCGTCCCGTGGCTCGTGGCGCCGGCGGCATCGCGCTCGCTCGCGGTGAGGCGCGACAGCCCCGAGGCCGCCGCCATCTCCACGACCGCGGCCCGGCCATCGTCCCGTGCCAGCCAGCGGGCCCGGACCGGGCGGCCCAGCGGGTCGAGCGCTTCGGCCTCGCACCACGTCCAGCCGCCCGCGGCCTCGATCGCGACCAGCGTGCCCTCGCCCCCGTCGGCGAGCGGCGAGAGGTGCACCCGGTCCCCGGGACGCGCCAGCCGCCAACCGTCCGCCAGAGCCCGGGCGACCTCGACCGAGGTCAGCGAGCCCTTGAACGAATCGGGCGCGACGAGCAGCTGCAGGTCCCCGCGCTGAACGGTGGTCCGGCTCACGGCTCGCCGGATGCCGCCCGCCGCTTCTCCAGGTACTCGGGGATGCGGATCATGGGCGGTCGCTCGTGGTCGGCCAGCTCCTGGACCTCGAGCGACAGCCGTCCGCGCCCGGAGCGCGGCAGCTTCATCGTCGACCCCAGCTCGGCGAACAGCCGCACGCGTCGTCGCTCCTCGAGACGCTTCATCACCGCCTGGAGGATCACGAACGACATGCGCGACAGGCCCTCGAGCTCCTGGTTGCGGTGAACGCGGCGCTCGAGGTCCACCTGGCCCAGGCCACCCAGGCCAGCCCGCTCGGCGACGTCGATCAGGTGGCCGATCTCGACGGCGTAGCCGGTGAAGAACGGCAGCTGCTCGAGCAGCGCCCGCCGCCCCGCGTATTCGCCCGACAGCGGCTGGATCATCCCCGACAGCTCGGGGAAGAACAGGTTGATCAGCGGCCGTGCCACCAGCTCGGTGACCCGGCCCCCGCCGCCCTCCTTGAGCACGCCGGCCTCCACGATCGGGCGCTGGTAGTACCCCTTCACGTACTGCAGCCGGGGCTCGACGAGCAGCGGCCCGAGCGTCCCGTAGACCATCCGTGAGTGCCAGTTGCGGACGTCCGTGTCGGCCCAGACCACGATGTCGCCGGAGGTCTCGAACAGCGACTTCCAGAGCGCCTCGCCCTTGCCCCGGAACGAGCCGTAGCGCGAGAGCACGTCCGGGTGCTGGACGACGCGGGCGCCCTCGCCCGTCGCGATCTCCCGGGTCTCGTCCTCGGACGCGGAGTCGATCACCAGGATCTCGTCCAGCAGCGGGTAGCGCTGCTGCATCTCGCGGATCGCACGCCGCACGATGGGGCCGATCGTCTCCGCCTCGTTGAGGGTGGGCAGGACGAGGCTGATCGTGATCCCCTGCTTCTCCTTGAGCGCCGTGAGCCGGGCGAGGTCGGCGAACTCCGAGTGGTGGAAGTTGGCCTCGGCGAACCAGCGCTCGACGCGGGCCGGGATCGCCCTCGCCTCCTCGGCCGCCCGGTCGGCCGCCGCCAGCGTCTCCGCCCGATCGGCCAGCTGCTCGAAGGTCTGGCGCCCGATCGGCTCACGGGTCTTGACCACGATGACGGTGGGCCGGGCGCGCTGGGCGATCGCCTCCGGCAGGGCCCCGAACAGCGAGCTTCCCGGGTCGCCGGGAGGCGCGGACGCCCCCATCACGACCAGGTCGGCGCGGTCGGCCTCGCGCAGGATCGCCGTCCGGACGTTGGCCGCCTCCCGCAGGATGGGCTCGGAGCGGGCGGTGACGTGCTGGCGGGCGAAGGCCGCGAGCGCGTGCTCGGCCTGGGCGCGGACGGCCTCGGTGACGCCCGCCGGCACCAGGTGCATCACGGCGACGGTCGCACCGTGGCGGTGGGCCAGCGCGTCCGCGAACCGCAGCGCGAGCTCCGCGTGCGGACCGCCCCGGACGGGAACGAGGATCCGGCGGATGTCGTGCGCGCCGCGCTGCTTGACGACCGCGATGTCGCACGGCGACTCGCGCACGACCTCGTCGATCGTAGGCGAGATGACCGAGGCGTGCGCGTCGCGCCCCGGGGTGGACTTGCCACCCCAGCCGAAGATCATCAGGTCGGCTTCCTGCTCGGTCGCCGCCTCCACGATCCCTGCCGCCGCGTGCCGCCCGATGCGGACCAGGGGGTGGATGACGGTGCCCTCGGGCACGTAGTCGAGCACCTTCTGGAGCAGCCGCCTCGCCTGCCGCGCCCGCGTGGCGCCATCGCTGAGCGGCATGCCTTCGGGAACCTCGACGATGCCCAGAGCGGTCAGCTCGCCGGTGCGGGGATCCATCAGCGAGGCCCCGATCCGGACCAGCTCCTCCGCCGTCAGCGGGTTGGCGACCGGGATCAGGACCCTTGACGGCAGCGGCTCGCCGCTCACGACGCGGGCTCCGCGCCAGCGGTGGCCGTCGGATCGGCGGTGTCGCCCGCGGCCCCGGAGTCCTGCGCCCCGCCGGCCGGGAGCGTGCCGCCGCTAGCGTTCCAGCGATCGACCAGGTACGGCTTGAGCAGCTCGAACTCGCGGGCCTGGCGCTCGACCCGCTCCTCGGCGTCGGCCGTCGTCAGGTGGCGGTTCTCGATCACGAAGCTGCCCACCCGCCCAAAGTAGATCGGGACCAGCGAGGCCACCAGCTGGCCGTCATCGACCTCGCCGCGGCGGACGGCGATCACGAGGTCGTAGATCACCCGCGCCCACAGGTCGTCCGGGAAGTGGAATGCTGCCAGCGCCTCGGCCATGTCCATGGTGGACACCGAGCGCGACGACTCGGCGCCCAGCCCGAGGCGCTGCGAGGCGGTGTCGGCCAGCTGCCCCGCCTCGCGCGCGAGGACCAGCACCGCCTCGAGGTTCGAAGGCTCGAGGATCCGGCGCCAGGTTTCGGCCACCGCGAGCGACCCGGCATGGAACTCGGACAGCAGCCGGACGGCGTTCACCTCGAGCGGCGGCGGGTCGATGATCCGCTCGAAGCCGTACGCCGGTACGTCATGGCTGCCACGGATGCCCAGCCAGGCAGTCGGGTGCGTGGCCGCCAGCCGCAGGATCGTGCTGACGACCTGCCGGAACATCGGCCCGAGGTCGGAGCCAGGGTCCTTGGGGTCGTGGACCTTCGCCCCCAGCCGTGCCTGGCACACCGCGTAGCCACCGATCAGCGCCGATGTCGTCATCCAGATGTCGATCCCGAACTTGCTGATCTCCTCGGACCAGTCGTCGAGCTCGAGGTAGTGGCGGACGAGGTCACCGCTGACCCCGAAATCCCCGCCGATCGGCTGCCGGATCCGGTGACCGTACAACGCACGGGTCAGCGGGTAGGTGACCGTGTTGGTGATCGTCCCGTCGTACTTGTAGCGGCTGTAGAGCGGGGCCACGAAGTCATAGCCGCCCTTGAGGATGGGACCGGCGAGGAGCTCGATCCACTCCGGGACGATGCTACGCAGATCGCTGTCCACGACGACCAGCGCCTGGACCTGGAGCTCCATCGCGATCTCGAAGATCGTGCGCAGCGCGGCCCCCTTGCCGCCGATGCCGTCGATCTCGGGGTAGGTGAGCGTCACGCGGACGAGGCGGTTCGTGGGCCGGACCAGCAGGATCGACTCCACGTAGTCGGGCGGCTCGGTATCGACCACGACCCGCTGGGTCCCGTCGGGGCTGCCCGCGTCCGAGTTGACCAGGACCGGCTTGAGATCGGGGAAGTACTGCACCAGGCCGGCGTGCGCCGCACGCACCACGTAGCCGATGGTCGCCGCGTTCTTGAAGCTCGGGATGCCGACCATGATGTCGGCTCGGCCAAGATGGGCGATCTCGTCCCGGATGGCAGGCGTCAGCGTGGTCTCGGGCACGGCTCCAACCCTACCATCCGGGCCCGGACCGGTGGCGTTCCGGATCAAGGCGCGACCCGGGACCGTGACGGCCGCGGCGCGCGGGCCGGGTGGCGACGGCCGGACGTGCTCGGGCCTAGCGAGGCAACGGCCCCTGCGTGCCCGCCGGCCCGCGCGGCGCCGGAGCGATGACCCATGCCGGGTTCTCGCGGCCGGCGAGGTAGCGGCTGTTCGAGTCCTGGTACGAGAGCTCGGTGAAGCCCAGCGATGACCAGGTCACGAGGGTCACGGCGGCCGACGGGCGCACGAACGCCGACACCCGCACCAGCTCCGATTCGCCGAGCACGGCCTCGAGCAGCCGCTTTCGCTCCTGCAGCGGGACGTCGACCAGGACCTGCCCGTCGAGCCACAGCAGGTCGGTGGCGACGAACGCGTGGGGCACTCCCCGCTCCAGCTCGACCAGGGTCTTGAGGGCCACGCCCTCCGCCTTGATCGCCAGGTCACGGGTGCGGATGTACGGGTCGTCATCGATGTTCTGGCGGAGGACGCGCGGGACCAGCATGCTCTGGCGCGGGACATCGGGCGGCGGGGGAAAGGCGCCCTCGCTGCTGCGTAGCGCCGCGGTTGTGAGATGGCCTTCGATCACGGCGTCACCTGCCCGGAACACCTCGAGCAGCGACCGCAGGACCGGTTCGGGCGCCGGGACCTGCTCACCTTCCCAGTGCATCGACGCCTCGTCCTCATCGACGGCGGCGGCCACGCGGAGTCCGCCCCACTCGGGCTCGACGATGGGGTCCCGGAGGTTGCGAGGGCGCCCTCCGGCGGGTCGCTGGGGCTGCCATGCGGCCGCGAAGGCCTGGTGGGCCGCGGGGGTCGTCATCCCGGGATCGTACCGCCTGCCGGCGGCGACGCCATCGGGGCTACGGCGGCCTGCCGCCGCCGTAGGCGCCGGCGTCTATCATCGGGCCCTGCCTCGCCTGTCGCCCACTCCCGAGGTTCCCATGTCGGCTTCTCCGGACCGGCTCGCGACGCCCGCGGCCGTCCGCGATCCGAACCTGCGACCCATCGCCCAGGGGGCGTGGACGCTGTACGACTTTGCGAACACGATCTTCTCGTTCGCGATCGTGTCCGGTGCGATCGGGCTGTGGCTGACCGACGACGCCCGGTTCGGAGCGGGCACCGGCCAGCTCGTGCTGAGCATCGCCGTGGCGGTCAGCGTGGGCCTCAACGCCATCGTCTCGCCGGTGCTGGGGGCGCTGTCGGACCGGGGCGGACGCCGGCTGCCGTTCCTGCTCGCCTTCACCGCGCTGTGCATCGGCCCGACCGCGGTGATCGGGATCAGCGGGCCGCTGGCCGGCACGCTGCTGTTCGTGGTCGCCAACTTCGGCTACCAGGCCGCCCTGATCTACTACGACGCTTCGATCAAGCTCGTCAGCACGCCGCCGACCCGTGGCCGCCTGAGCGGCATCGGCACCGCCATCGGCTACTGCGGCACCGTCTTCGTCGGGCTCCTGATCTTCCTGTTCGACATCCCGGTCGAGGCCCGCTTCCCGTTGTCGGCGATCCTGTTCGCGCTGTTCGCCATCCCGGTGTTCGTGGTCGTCCGCGAGGATCGCGATCCGAACGCCCCGCCCCTGACTGCGCGCGACGTGGTCGGCTCGTGGCGGCAGCTGGGGACGACCATCGCGCACGCCCGCGAGGTTCCCGGGCTTGCCCGGTTCCTGGCCGGTCGCTTCTTCTACTCGGACGCGGTGAACACCGTGATCGTCGTGATGACCGTCGTTGCGGTCGAGGCCGTCGGGCTGTCCAAGGCGACCGCGAACCTGGTGCTGCTGGCGCTCACGATCGTCGCCATCGGGATGTCGTTCGCGTGGGGCTGGCTGGCGGATCGGGCCGGTCCGCGCCGCACGCTGATCGCGGTCCTTGCCAGTTGGGCCGTGGGGCTGGTGATCGGTGCCTTCTCGCTGTCCCTCAACGGCATCGACCCGGCCTCCGGGGGCCCCACGCCGTCGGTCGCGGGCCTTGCCCTGTTCCTGGTCGCCGGCGCCATCCTCGGGTCGGGGCTGGGCGGGGTCCAGGTCGCGGACCGGGTGTTCATGGTCCGGCTCTCCCCGCCGTCGCGGGTGGGCGAGTTCTTCGGCGTCTACGGGCTGGTGGGCAAGGCGTCCCAGGTCATCGGCCAGGTGCTGTATGGCGCGATCGTGTTCCTGCTGCTCGACACCCTCGGCGTGGGTGCCTACCAGGTGGCGATCCTCAGCCTGATCGTGACCATGCTCATCGGCCTGTGGCTGGTGTGGCCGGTGAGCGACCGCTGGGCGGGATCGGGCGAAGTCCCGGGCGTGGGCAACCCACCCGCGCCGGGTGCGGTCGAGGCGCCGCCGCCGCGCCTGGCCCCGGACCGGGCACCGCTCGAGGATCGACGCTGATATACCGCGTTGTGGAGGTCAATGATGGCAGCGACCTCCACGGGGAGACCGGCGACAGGCTATCCGGCAAATGACCGTTGGGACTAGTTTCCGGCCCCCGACCTCTGGCCGCGAACGGTGATCGGGATCCGACGGCGCTGACCGGTGATCGGATACATCAGCTGACGTCGACCGGAGCGAGCGGGTACCCCTGGGGTCCGCGGAAGGAGGCCGCCCAGGTGCTGACGGTCGGGATCGACATCGGCGGACGGAGCCACGCGGTGGCCCGCTGCCGCGACGGCAATCTGAAGGCCGACCGCGAGGTCCTGCGGGTGAGCCAGAGCCGGGCCGGGTTCGCGGCGCTCGACGGCTGGCTCGCGCGCCAGGCCGAGCCGGTGAGCCTCGTGACGATGGAGTCGTCGGGTCATTACTGGATGCCGCTCGCGAGCCACCTGCGCCGCCACGACATCCCGGTGGCGGTGGTCAACCCGCTCGCCGCGAAGTACTTTGCCCGGAGCCGGCTCGCCCGGACGAAGTCCGATCCAGCCGATGCCCGGAGCCTGGCCGAGATGGGGATGCGGGATCAGCCATCCGTGCACGATCCGCTCGCCGACGTCGAGTTGCGTCAGGCGGCCCGCTTCGCGATGGTCCTCGTCGAGGAGCAGGCGAGGGTCTGCCAGCGGCTCATCCGGCTGGTCGAGCTCGGCTTCCCCGAGCTCGGTGAGCTGTTCGACGACCCGACTTGCCGGACGGCCCGCGAGGTGCTGCGGGTCGCGCCCACGGCGCGAACGGCCACCAGGCGCCGGATCTCGACGCTCGCCAACGCCAATGGCGGACCGCGCCACCGGCGGCTGGGCATCGCCAAGGCCGAGCGCCTCCAGGCCGCCGCGGCCGACTCGATCGCGGTGCCCGAGCTCGACGCCGAGGTCGCCTTCGAGGTCGGCCTCCTGCTCGACCAGTACGACCTGCTCGAGCGCCAGATCGAGGCCGCCGACGCCCGCGTCGCGTCGCTCCTCGACGGCGAGACCGCGCGCCGGCTGCGGACAATCCCGGCGGTCGGTCCGGCGATCGCCGCGACGTTCATGGCCGAGATCGGCGACATCGGGCGCTTCACCGCCTTCGACCAGCTGCTCGCCTTTGCCGGCGTCCACCCGGCCGAGCGCAGCTCAGGGCGCAAGGGCGCCAACCCCGAGACCGCCTGGCACATGAGCAAGGCCGGTAACAGCCACCTCCGGGCGGCCGCCTATCGGATGGCGGTCGTCGGCATCCAGCACAACCCCGTGATCCGGGCCCACTACGAGCGCAAGCGGGCCGCCGGCAAGAGCAAGATGAATGCCCTCGGCCACTGCATGCGAAAGGCCCTGAGCATCGTCTGGGGCGTCTGGCGGAACGGTCAGGACTTCGACCCCAACTGGGGGGTCGAGGCTTGACAAGACCCTATGGGATCTAGTCCGGGTCCGCTCCCGCGGCTGGTTCGTGCGACGGCCGTCCTGCCGCGACGCGGGTCCGCCGCGCATCAGTCCCCGTAGCCGTCCGGGTGGGCCCGGCGCCACGCCCAGGCCGAGCCGATCATCTCGTCCAGGCTCGACCGGCGGGGCGTCCAGCCGAGCGCCTCCCGGGCCCGAGCATTGGACGCGACGAGCACCGGCGGATCGCCGGCCCGCCGGGGACCCACCTCGTGGGGGATCGGGCGTGCGACGACTCGCTCGGCGACGCCCAGGACCTCGCGCACCGAGAACCCGCTCGCGGTGCCCAGGTTGCACACGAGGGTCGTCGCCGACGCCGCGTCACCGGTCACCGCGGTCCCGGCGGTCCAGCGGGGATCCTCGGGGGCGGTCGCCGCGAGCGCCGCGAGATGGGCGTCCGCGAGGTCCGCGACATGGATGTAGTCGCGGACCGCGGTCCCGTCGGGCGTCGGGTAGTCCTCGCCGAACAGGGTCAGCGGCCGGCCGCCGCTCGCGGCGATCAGCACGTTCGGGATCAGGTGGGTCTCGGGCCGGTGCACCTCGCCCAGCCGCTCGGTGGCGCCCGCGACGTTGAAGTAGCGAAGGATCGCGCTCCGGAACCCGTAGGCGGCGCCATACCAGCGCAGCGCCCCTTCGAACGTGCGCTTGGTCTCGCCGTAGGGATTGATCGGGCGGAGGGAGGCGGCCTCGGTGATCGGCGTGACGTCGGGCATGCCGTAGACCGCCGCGGTCGACGAGAACACGACTCGCCGGACGCCCGCGGCGCGCGCGGCCTCGAGGAGCGCGACCCCGCCGGCGACGTTGTCGCGGTAGTACCGAGCGGGGTGCTCGATGCTCTCGCCCACCAGCGAGCGCGCGGCGCAATGGAGAATCGCATCCACGGCCTCGCGCTCCAGCAGGGCACGCGTCGCGGCCTCGTCGGCATATGACCCCTCGACCAGGCGCGCCTCGACGGGCGCCACGGCCCGGTGGCCCGTGGACAGGTCGTCGAGGATGACCACCTCGTGCCCCGCGGCCAGGATGGCGTCCACGGAGACGCCGCCGACATAGCCGGCGCCGCCGGTGACGAGGACCTTCATGGGCGGTTCCTCCGTAGCAGGAGGTCGACGAGGCCCGGTCGCGGCGCCGCTGGAGGCCCGTCGACCTCGGTCGCCGGGTCCGACTCGGCCGCCGGAGGTGCCTCGACCTCGGGCGCCGGGTCCGCCTCGGGCGCCGGGTCCGCCTCGGGCGCCGCATCCCGCCCGACGAGGTCGGGCAGCGCCTGGCCGCGGTGCGCGAACACCTCCTCGAGCCGAGACGTGAGCCGGATCGCGGCCACGTTCTCGGGGTCGATCGTGAGCGCCCGCCTCGCCTCCCGGTAAGCCTCGGCGTCATCGGCTCGCTCGAGCGCCACCCGAGCCAGGCCGACCACGGCGATCGCATTCCGGGGATCCGCGTCCGCGGCCTGGCGGTACAGCCGCTCGGCCTGGTCGATCAGGCCCACGGACAGCGCGCGTTCCGCCTGGAGCAGCAGCTCGATCATGACCGGCCCGCGTCCTCGTTCATGTCCGCAAGCATGCCCTGCGCGAGCAGCAGCAGGGTGGCGCGCTGGTTGAGCGCCGGATCGGACGACCACCCGGTCAAGGAGCGCCCCGAGGACGCGCCCGAGGGTCGGTCCCGGCTCGAGGCCGAGCTCCACGATCAGGTCGTCGCCGTCGATCGCGAGGTCGTGGCGGTCGAGCACCGCCTCGGCGGCGATCTCGGCATCGATCCGGGCGCGGAACGCCACCTGGTCGGGGTCCTCGGGCGACAGGCCGCTGCCGATGTCGTCGGCCCGCCGCAGGGCGAACAGGGCGTCGATGTGGTCGCGACCGACACGCTGGATGAACCGCCGGATCGCGGCATCGGACGCGTCGGGATCGACGGGGAACATGTGGTGACGGACCAGGTGCGTGACCTCGTCCGTGGCGGCGCGCGGGTAGCGCAGCCGGCGCAGCAGGGCCTCGGCCTGGCGGGCCCCCACCGCCTCATGGTGGTGGAACCGACCGTCCACCAGCGTGGCCGGCTTCCCGATGTCATGGACCAGGGCCGCGAGCCGGATCACCGGGCGGTCAGCGGGTGCGGCGTCGACCGTCCGCAGGGTGTGGTCCCACAGGTCCTCGCCGGGCACCTTGTTCTGCGGGATCCCGCGCTGGGCTGCCAGCTCGGGCGAGAGGATCGCGAGCAGGCCCGTCGCCTGTGCCAGCCGCAGCCCGAGCGATGGCCGCGGCGCCGCGAGGAGCTTGGCCAGCTCGGCGCCGATCCGCTCCCCGGACAGATGGGCGACGAGCGGGGCGTTGTCACGGATCGCGGCGACGGTCGGGGCCTCGACCTCGAACTCCAGGGCGGCCGCGAGCCGGACGGCCCGGACCATCCGCAGCGCATCCTCGCGGAACCGTGCGCCCGGGTCCCCGACTGCTCGCAGCCGGCGGGCAGCGAGGTCACCCAGGCCGTCGAACGGGTCCACGAAGGCAAGCTCGGCCTCGGCCGCGTCCGGCGCGGCCGAGGCCGCCGGTGCGGCAAGCCCCCAGGCCATGGCGTTGACCGTGAAGTCACGCCGCGCCAGGTCGGCCTCGACGTCAGCGCCGAACTCGACCCGGTGGGGCCGGCGAAAGTCCGCATAGTCGTGCTCGGTGCGGAACGTGGTGATCTCGAACACGTCATCGTCCCGGCGAACGGCCACGGTCCCGAAGCGGTTCTCGTACACCGCCCCGTGGAGCAGCCCGACCAGCCGGTGGGGTCGCGCGTCCGTCGCCAGGTCCCAGTCCGCCGGTTGGCGGCCGAGCAGCGCATCGCGCAGCGACCCACCCACGACGTAGGCCGCGTGCCCGCCGGCGTGGAGGTCGGCGATCAGCTCGCGAACCACGGCCGGCACGGCACCGGCCAGACGGTCGGCCACCGGCCGGCGAGCGGCCGCACCGCCGTCCGCTGCATCCGGGCCGCGCGTCGCGGCCGCGTCGGGCGGGCGCGGCATGGCCGCCCTCAGTTGCGCCCGAGGAACAGGTACGTCCTCCAGGCCTCATTGCGGGCATCGCTGAGATACGGCGTGAACAGCGAGTAGAGGTCGCTGCGCGGCTCGAACGGCGGCCGGACGAGCCGCAGGCGGGCCTCCTCCGGCGTGTGACCGCCCTTGCGGTGGTTGCACGGCTTGCACGCGGCGACCAGGTTCTCCCACGTGTGGCCGCCGCCCCGGTGGCGGGGCAGGATGTGGTCCAGGGTCAGGTCGTTCGCCTGGCGGCCGCAGTACTGGCAGGTGTTGCGGTCGCGGGTGAAGATCTCCCGCCGGGTCAGCTTGACGCGCGGGCGCGGCCGGCGGATCTGGTGCTGGAGGCGGATGACCGATGGGGCCCGGTAGACGTGGCGGACGGTCCGGATCTCGGCGTGGTTGTACTCGATGACTTCCGCCTTGGAGCCGAAGAGCAGCCGGAACGCCCGCGGGATGTTGCAGACGTTCAGCGGCTCGTAGTTCTGGTTCAGCACGAGCACGACGCCGTCCATCGGCCGAACGATAACAGGACCGTCGGCGGAGGCGGCCCGAGCAGGCTGGAGCGCGACGGAGGTCTCGGCGGCAGGCTCCTCGTCAGACCCTGGGCGGGTCCATCGCGCGCTCGATGCGGGCGATCTCGACCTCGATCCGGCCGACCTCGGCGGTCGCCTCCTCCCAGGCGGGGCTCCCGAGCGGCGCCGCATTGCGCCGTCGCCGGGCCTCCGCGTGCAGGGCGAGGAGCTGGTCGCGCGTCGCCGGCGCCGCAGTGTCGTCGGTCGTGGTCGTGGTCGTGTCGGGCATTCGATCCTCCGGTTTGCAGGCCGAAGGGTACCGCGACGCGGCGCCTCGCGATGTGACGCCGCGTCAGGGCTGCGGGTCGGGCCGCGGAACGACCTGGACCGGCTGCCCCGGCCACACGGGACCCTCGCGGAGCACCCGCGCATACCACCGCGCGTCGTCGGGGTGGGTGCGCGGGCTGATCCGAGCGATCCGGCGCCCGACGAACCAGTGGCCGATCGTCTGGCACGGCGCGGCCTGCTGGGTCAGCTCGAGCAGCCCGCCGTCCTGCGGGTCGCCCAGCGCGAGCCGGTCGCCCGGACGGAGCGCTGCCCAGTCGATCCCCAGCAGCGTCAGGTTCTCGCCGTAGGCGCCCGGGAAGGCCGCGTGCCCATCGGCCCGAACGCGTTCGATCGCTTCCTGGGCATACAGCGACACCGCGGCCAGCGGGCCGCCGTGGATCGGCTCCGGCTCGTGATGGGCGTCGCCGTCGAGCCCGAGGATTCCGATCCGAGCTCCGTCCCCCGGCGGCTTGGGCACCCCGCCCGCGTTGGCGTTGACGGAGGCCACGACGCCCTGGTCCCCGATCTCGATCGATCGTCGATCCGCCCACATCACCTCCGTGTCGTACGGCAGCTCGACGACGTGGCGGCCGGTCGTCGCCGGATCGGCGTCCAGGACGGCATCGATCGCGGTCAGCACGGCCGCACGGGCCGACGGCGTGGCCGCCGCGACGTAGCTCACCGACGCCACGCGGTCGCGGACGCCGGCGCGGGTGAGCGTCTGGGCGTGACGGAAGGTGCTCGATGCGAAGGGCTCGAACAGACCGCACCGGCGCAGCGAGTCCCGCCATGCTTCGTCGCGGACCTGGGGCTCATCGCCGGCGAGGGTCCGGAGCCCATCGCTCATCGCGCGAACCCAGGGCACGGTCTCGTCGCGCCGGTTCCAGACGAGCAGCAGCCGGCCGCGGGGCCGAAGCACGCGGTGGATCTCTGACAGCGCCCTGACCGCGTCGAACCAGTGGAATGCCTGGGCGGCGATCACCGCGTCGACCGACCCCGAGGGGAGCGGAATCGCCTCGGCCGTCCCGTCGAGCAGCTCCAGCGCGTCATCGGCGCCGCTGCCGCCCGCCCCTCCGAGCGCCGCGGCCAACCGCGCACGCATCGCGGCCACCGGCTCGAGGGCGAGCAGCCGGACGCCGCTGGGGACGAGCAGGCGGGTGAGCTTGCCGGTGCCCGCGCCCAGCTCGAGGACCGTCCGGCCCGGCCGCAGCTCGAGCTGCTCGACGATCGTCGCGACCGCGTTGGGTGGGTAGCCCGGACGCGCCCGCTCGTACGCGTCGGCGCCCGACTCGAACCCGAGCGCCGCGACCGGGTGGATCGTGGCGGCCGCGACCGGCTGGGTCACCGGGCCCGGCCGGGGCCGGCGGCCACCCGGGCCCCGGGCTCGACCGAGGTGACGAGGGTCTCGATGGGCATGGGCGGCATCCTCCTGCGCGGGCCGTCTGCGATCGCCCGATGGTAGTCGGTTCCGGGCCGCCTTCCTGCTCCCGTCGAGTCGCAGGTTTGGCGCTGGAGTACGATCGAACGCGTGACCCAGCCCGCCCGCAACGCCGTCCACGCCACTCGCCCGGGCGGCGATCCCGCCCGTCCCACCTCGCCCATCGCCGAGGAGATCCGGCTCCGCCTCGCCGACGCGTGGGGCGAGATGGGTGCCGCCTGGGGCGTCGCGCCGGCCATCGCCCGGGTCCACGCCTACCTCATGGCGAGGCAGGAGCCGCTGACCGAGCGCGAGGTGCGCGAGGCGCTCAACCTGAGCCATCGCGCTGCCAGCCTGGCGCTCGCCGAGGCCGAGGCATGGGGGCTGGTGGAGCGCGTCGCCGAGCCGCGTCGGGTCGGCCGGCGCGGACCTGCGGGCGCGGCCTACCTGGCGATCGGCGACCACTGGCGCTGGTTCGGACGGGTCGTGGCCGAACGCAAGGTGCGCGAGGGCGATCCCATCGTGGTCGTCCTGGAGCAGACGCTGGGCGACACCTCCGAGGCCCTCGTCCGGCACCCGGGCGACGCCGATCTCATCCGGCTTCGCGACTGGCTGTCGACGTTCCTGGTGTTCGTCCGCCTGTTCGACCGGGCGGTCGGCCTGGTGTCCCGGCTGGAGCCGACCGAGCTGGAGCGGGCCCTGCGCCTCCTGGGCGAGGTGCCCGACGACACGATCATGCGCCTGGTGAAGCTCCTCGACGGCCTCGCCGACGATGCCGTCCTGGACCTGGTGGAGGCGCTCAGCCGGCTGTCCCCGGGCTCGGCCCGCCGGGCGACCACGCTGATGTCGGGGGTCGTCCGAACGCTGGTGCGCTGAGCGCCGGGGCCGCCCGGCTCCGTCCCGGATCAGCGGGCGCTGTAGTCCCGTCGACCACGACCGTCGCACCGTGGAAGAACGATGCGCGGGGCGAGGCCAGGAACAGGACCCGCCTCGACGAGCGCGACGGCGGTGGCCCGACCGATCCCCGATGACGCCCCGGTGACCACGACCCGCTGTCCCGCGAGACGCCAGGGATCGGTCGCCCGGCCGTGCCCGGTCGCCCGTGGCATGATGGCTTGCCCGCCCGACGGTCGATCCGGCCGAGGCGGCGCACGTGGTCCGCCGATCGCGGGCCGAGAGGCTGGGGACGAGCGTCGGGTCGTCCGATCCGCCGCGGGAGGGCACCGGATGAGCGCGCTGGTAACCCGCAACGCCGACGGCGTGGCCCTGGACCTGGTGGCCCTGGGCGAGGTGATGCTGCGGCTGGATCCGGGCGACGACCGGATCACGACCGCGCGCGCATTCCGAGCCTGGGAGGGCGGCGGCGAGTACAACGTCGCGCGCGGGCTGCGACGCTGCTTCGGGATGCGCACGGCGATCGTGACGGCGCTCGCGGACAACCCGGTCGGGCGGCTCGTGGAACGCCTGATCCGCGAAGGCGGCGTAGACCTGCAGCACCTGCGCTGGGTCCCCTACGACGGCGTCGGCAGGTCGGTGCGCAATGGCCTCAACTTCACCGAGCGCGGGTTCGGGCTCCGGGCGGCGGTCGGAATGTCGGATCGGGGGCACACGGCGACGGCCCAGCTCCAACCGGGCGAGATCGACTGGGATTCGATCTTCGGGGCCGCCGGGACGCGCTGGTTCCACACCGGGGGGATCTTCGCGGCGTTGTCGGACTCGACGCCCGCCGTCGCCCGGGAAGCCATGGCAGCCGCCCGGAGGCACGGCGTGGTCGTGAGCTACGACCTCAACTACCGGGCCAGCCTGTGGGCTGCCGCCGGCGGCCGGGCGCGGGCAAGCGCCGTCAACCGCGACCTGGTCTCGCTGGTCGACATGCTGCTGGGCAACGAGGAGGACTTCACGGCGGCGCTGGGTTTCGAGGTCCTCGGCCTGGACCCTGGCCTGTCCGCGCTCGACCCGGCCAACTTCGCGCGCATGATCGAGGAGGCCGTGCGGGTGTTCCCCAACCTGCGCGTGGTCGCGACCACGCTCCGGAACGCCCGATCGGCGACGCGCAACGACTGGGGTGCGATCTGCTGGTCCGACGGCACGCTGTACGAGGCGACTCCCCGGCCGGACCTCGAGATCCTCGATCGTGTCGGGGGTGGCGATTCGTTCGCGTCCGGGCTGATCTACGGCTTCCTCTCCGGCCAGCCGCCGGAGGTCGCGGTCGAGTACGGCGCTGCCCACGGGGCCCTGGCGATGACCACGCCCGGCGACACGTCGTCCGCGACGCTCGCCGAGGTCGAGGCGGTGATGGCCGGATCTGCGGTCCGTATCGCGAGGTAGCGCCGATCGGGCGCTCGACGTCCATGGCACGGGCCCGATCGGGGTTTCCGGCCTCCGTGCGATAATCCGGCGGTGACGCCGGACCGAACCGGTTCGAACGGGCGACGACCCCGGGGCCAACCGGACGGCCGAGCACTCACGCGTCCTGTCGGAGAGCCCAACCAGCCATGACCGAGACCTCCACCTGGGCCACGAAGAAAGGCCTCGCCCAGATGCTCAAGGGCGGCGTCATCATGGACGTCGTCACCGCCGAGCAGGCCAGGATCGCCGAGGAAGCCGGCGCCGTCGCCGTGATGGCGCTCGAGCGCGTGCCGGCGGACATCCGCGCCGCGGGCGGCGTCGCCCGCATGTCCGATCCCGCGATGATCGTGGGGATCATGGAGGCCGTGACGATCCCGGTCATGGCCAAGGCGCGGATCGGGCACTTCGTCGAGGCGCAGGTGCTCGAGGCCCTGGGCGTCGACTACATCGACGAGTCCGAGGTCCTCACCCCGGCCGACGAGACCAACCACATCGACAAGCACGCGTTCAAGGTCCCGTTCGTGTGCGGCTGCCGGAACCTGGGCGAGGCGCTGCGCCGGATCAACGAGGGCGCCGCGATGATGCGCACCAAGGGCGAGGCCGGCACCGGCAACATCGTCGAGGCGGTCCGCCAGCTGCGCGACGTGCTGGCCGGGATCCGCCGGCTCCAGGGGATGCGCGAGGACGAGCTGTTCGTCGCGGCCAAGGAGCTCCAGGCGCCGTACGAGCTGGTGCGGGACGTTGCCGCGAACGGGCGGCTGCCCGTCGTGAACTTCGTGGCGGGCGGGATCAGCACCCCCGCCGACGCCGCGCTCGTGATGCAGCTGGGCGCCGAGGGCGTGTTCGTCGGCTCCGGGATCTTCAAGAGCGAGGACCCGGCCCGGATGGCCAACGCCATCGTCCAGGCGACCACCCACTATCAGGACCCCAAGATCATCGCCGAGGTCTCCAAGGGCCTCGGGGCGCCGATGCGCGGGCTGGCGATGGAAGCCATCCCGGAGCAGGAGCGGCTCGCGGTCCGCGGTTGGTAGGCGAGCGCGAGCACGGCAGCGCCCGGCACATCCGGGAGCCCGGCGACGTGAGGATCGGGGTGCTTGCCCTGCAGGGCGCCTTTGCCGAGCACGTCTCGACGCTCCGGTCCATCGGCGTCAAGGCGGTCGAGGTCCGCCTGCCGGGACACCTGGAGGACGTGGACGGGCTGATCCTGCCCGGCGGCGAGAGCACGACCATGCGCCGCCTCATCGACCGCTGGGGGCTTCGCCAGCCGATCCTCGACCTGGCCGATCGCGGCGCCCCGGTGTTCGGGACGTGTGCCGGGATGATCGTGCTGGCCAGCGAGATCGACGGCGGCGAGCCCCCCGTGCTGCGGACTGCTGGACGTGACCGTGGAGCGCAACGCGTTCGGGCGGCAGCTGGACTCGTTCGAGACCGACCTGGAGGTCCCGCTGCTGGGCAGCCAGCCGGTGCACGCGGTGTTCATCCGCGCCCCGGTCATCGAGCGTGTGGGCCCCGGCGTGGACGTCATGGCGCGCCTGGACGACGGCCGGATCGTCGCCGTGCGGGAGCGTAACGTGATCGCGACCTCATTCCACCCCGAGCTCGCGGGCGAGACGCGGTTCCATCGGCTCCTGGCCACGATGGCGGCGGAGCACGCCGATCCCGGCGAGGGCGTCGGCCGGCGGCCACACCCCACGCGCCGCACGCGGCGGGAACGCTAGCGATGGCGCGCAGCACCGGAAAGGTGCGGGCGGCACGCCTCACCGACCTTGCCGCGCTCGGGGAGCTGTCGCGTCTCGCCCAGGCCGACGGCGAGGGCACGCGCTCGCTGGGCCTTCCCGTGACCGGTCCGCGGATCGGCATGTTCAGCCTGTTCCGGCTGCCGCTCGGGGCGTTCAGCCCGCACGACATGCTGTACGTGTTCGACCGCGACGGCCACATCGCCGGGCTGCTGCGCGTGGAGCGCGACAGCCCGCGCGACGAGTGGACGGTCGTCGAGCTCGACGCGGTCGGCGACCTCGACGCGGGCGACGTCCGTTTCCGCCTGGTCCAGCACCTGCTGCGGGACGGCGCCAAGCGTGGGGCGATCCGGTTCCACGTCGCCTGCGCCGACATGGACGACAACGTCGAGCTGTTCATGCAGGCCGGGTTCATGCGCTTCGGCGACGAGTGGGTGCTGTACCGCGACCCGGGACAGCCGCTCCCCGCGCCGACCGCGGAGCGCCAGGCCCGCGAGGCGGGCATCCGCGCGGCGTCGCCGCTGGACGCCGTCGCCCTGTCCCGCCTGTACGCCGCGGTCACGCCCGCGCCGGTCCAGCGCCTGGAGGCGATCCGGCTGCCCGACTGGGAGCGCCAGGGGCGCGAGTGGCGGGTCCCGCGCAGCTCGCTCGCGCCGATCCTGCGCTTCGCGGACGTCGAGGCGTTCGTCCAGGAGGCGCCGGGCGGCGGCCGCGACGGGACGCAGCTCGACGCGCTCGTCCAGGTGGGCGTCGCCAAGGAGGACCAGCCGCACTACCTCAAGCTGATGGCCCGGCCGGACGTCGACGTGCGTTCCCCTGATCCGGTACTCGCTGGGCGTGATCGCGGCGCGGGCAGAGCCGTCCAACTCGCAGCGCCTGGGCGTGCTGGCGCCCGTGCGCACGTACGAGTCGCCGCTCGACCGGCGGCTCGAGGAGGCGGGGTTCGAATCGATCGCCACCGTCACCCTGCTGATGAAGGAAACCCTGGTCCGCGTCGCCGAGCCGCGCCTCGGTGCCGGCGGGCGTGCGATGAACGGCACCGCAAGGAGGGCAGGTCGGCGTGGGATCCCCCGATCGGCAGCGCGAGACGATGGACGACCTCGACGTGCTGCTGGCGGCGCTGCCGCCCGAGATCGTGGAGGCCATCCACGCCCTGCCCGACCGCGAACCGCTGATCGAGGTCGTGCTCGACCTCGGCCGTCGCCCGGAGGCGCGCTACCCGTCGGCCGAGGTCACGCTCCTCGACCGCGAGATCGTGGACCACGACATCGCGTACGTCGTCGACCACATCGGCACGTTCGGCGACGACAACCGGGCCGGGATCGAGCGCACCCTCCACCGGATCAGCGCCATCCGCAACCGCAACGGCAAGATCGTCGGCCTGACCTGCCGCATCGGCCGCGCCGTCTACGGGACGATCGAGATCATCGCGGACTTCATCGAGACCGGGAAGTCGATCCTGATCATGGGCCGACCCGGGCATCGGCAAGACGACCATGCTGCGCGAGGCCGCCCGCGTGCTCGCCGACGAGCAGCGCAAGCGGGTCGTGGTCGTGCGACACCTCGAACGAGATCGCGGGCGACGGCGACATCCCGCATCCGGCGATCGGCAAGGCGCGCCGGATGCAGGTGCGCACGCCCAGCCTCCAGCACGAGGTGATGATCGAGGCGGTCGAGAACCACATGCCCCAGGTCATCGTGATCGACGAGATCGGGACCGAGCTCGAGGCGCCAGGCCGCCCGGACGATCGCCGAGCGCGGCGTGCAGCTGATCGGCACGGCCCACGGCAACAACCTCGACAACCTGATGCTCAACCCGACGCTGTCCGACCTGATCGGCGGGATCCAGAGCGTGACCCTCGGCGACGAGGAGGCACGCCGCCGGCGGACGCAGAAGAGCGTCCTGGAGCGCAAGGCACCGCCGACGTTCGACGTGATCGTCGAGATCCAGGACCGCGAGCGGGTGATGGTCCACGCGGACGTCGCCGAGACCGTGGACGCGATGCTGCTGGGCGATCCGGTCGTCGCCCGAGCTGCGCTGGCGCGACGAGGAGGGCGTCCATCGCTCGCAGGCCCGGCCGCGGCCCTCCGCTCGCGAGGCGGTCGGCCGGCGACCGGTTCAGCGGGCTGACCGGGTCGGGCGCCGGCGCGTGGGGACGGAGCCCGGCTGGCGGGGCGCGTCGCAGTACCGCACCGGGCGGCTACGCCGGCGAGGACCGCCTGCCGGCCGCGACCCGGGTTCCGGCCCGGCGCAGTCCGGCGGCTGGCGCAGTGCGGGCCGCGGCGTGGCGGAGCCGGGGGCGCGCACCGGAGCGTGGCGGCGCGCTCGCCGGAGGGTGACCGACCGGCGCCGCTGAGCGCCGCTCGCCGGGCGAGCGGTTCGCGGTGCCGCCCGGACGCGCCGTTCGTCGCCGGCGAGATCGCGGATCGCGGGCCCGCTGGAGCGGGCCGAGGCGGCGACGCGGCGTGCCGAGCCTGCGGGCGCGCGACGCGCGCGAGCTCGAGCGCCAGCAGGCGTGGCGGGACGAGGCCGCCCGGGCGCTCAACGCGCTCCGCGAGGACGAGGGAACGCGGCCGGTCAACGCCGCCGAGCTCGAGGCGGAGGAGGAGCGCCGGCTGGCGCTCCTGGTGCCCGGCGAGGAGCGGCGCCGACGGACGCGGGCGGTGCCGCGGAGGACGAGACGCGGCCTTCGGCGCCGGCGCCCTCGAGGTGGAGGGCGGGACGCTGCCCACGCTCCGCGTCTTCCCCCACGGCATCAGCCGCAAGCGGCTGGAGCAGGCGATCCGCGACCTCCAGCTGCCGGTCGATCATGGCCCGCGACGTGGACGAGGCCGACGTCGCCATGACGCTGCGCAGCGAGTATCGCCAGAAGCCGCCTGCGATCCGCGAGGCCGAGGACCGGGCGATGCCCGATCTACGTCCTCAAGGCCAACACGATCGCCCAGATGCAGGCGAGCGCTGACCTCGATCTTCTCGCTCGAGGTCGACCCGCGCGAGGCGGCGCTGCGCGAGACCGAGCAGGCGATCGGACTGCGTCATGAAGCAGCAGGAGCCGGTCGAGCTGGCGCCGCAGAACGCGTACATCCGGCGGCTGCAGCACCAGATGGCCGAGCGGGCCAACCTCGTGTCGCGCTCGCGCGGGCGGGAGCCGTACCGCCGCGTGCGGCTCTACCCGGACGCGGCGCGGCCGGCCTGGCGATAGCCCGGCCGCGGCGGGCGGTCGGGGAGGAACGGGTGCCGGCGGGACGGCCGGCACGTATCCTCGGCCCGTGACGACCGCGCCTCGGCGAGATCCCGGGCCACCCGGACCTGCGGCCCACCCCCGACACGGGGCTCGCGGCGGCCGAGGTGGAGCGCCGCCGCGCGGCGGGCCTGGGCAACGTCGCGCCATCGCCGACCACCCGCACCTACGTCCAGATCCTGCGCGAGAACGTGTTCACGTTCGTCAACAACATCCTGTTCGCGCTGGGCGTCGCGCTCGTGGTCGTCGGCCGGCCGGTGGACGCGCTGGTCTCGCTGGCGGTGATCTCGACCAACGTCGTGGTCGGCATCGTCCAGGAGATCCGGGCGAAGCGGACGCTGGACCGGATCGCGCTGCTGACCCGGCCCACGGCGACCGTCATCCGTGACGACGAGGCGCGGGACATCGCGCCCGAGGAGCCTCGTGCTGGGGGACCTGATCGCGATCGACGCGGGGGACCAGGTCGTGCTGGACGGGCGCCTGGTCCGGGGTGCCGTGGGCGTGGACGAATCGCAGCTCAGCGGCGAGAGCGACGTCGTGCGCAAGCGGCCCGGCGACGAGGTCTACAGCGGCTCGTTCGCGACCAGCGGCGCCGGGCGCTACGTGGCGGAGAAGGTGTCCACGTCCAGCCTCGCGACGCAGATCACCGCGGGCGCGCGCTCGTTCCGCCGGGTCATCACGCCGCTCCAGGGCGAGATCAACCTCGTGATCCGGGTGGTGCTGGGCATCGTCCTCTACCTAGAGGTGCTCCTGGTGGTCCGCGGCCTCGTCCAGGCCGCGCGGATCGGTGACGTCATCGCCGACGCCACGCTGCTCGCCGGCCTCGTGCCCAACGGGCTGTTCGTGTCGATCGCCGTCGCCTATGCGCTGGGCGCGATCCGAATCGTCCGGTTCGGCGCGCTGGTGCAGCAGTCCAACGCGATCGAGTCCCTGAGCCACGTCGACGTGCTGTGCCTGGACAAGACCGGCACCCTGACGGCCAACCGGCTCCAGGTCCAGGCGATCGCCGGGCTGGGCGGGGCGCGCGAGGACGCGGTGGCCGAGGCCCTCGCCGCGCTCGCGGCGAGCGCGACGAGCCGCAACCGCACGACCGAGGCGATCGCCGCGCGCTGGCCGGGCGCGTCGCGAGCGCTCGCCCGGGAGGTACCGTTCTCCTCGGCCCGCAAGTGGAGCGCCGTCGCCTTCGCCGAGCCGCCCGAGGGCGCGCCCGGCGTGGTCGCGCTCGGCGCCCCGACGTTCATGCGGGGCTCTCTCGCCACGGGGCCCGACGGCGAGCCGGCGGGCTGGGACGAGCTGACCCGCCGCACGTCGTCATGGACCGACCGCGGGCTGCGCGTGCTGCTCGTGGCAACCCACGACGATCCGGGTGCCCTGCCGGAGCAGGATGACGAGGCCGCCGCGGTCCTGCCCGCGGGGATGCGCGCGGTCGGCCTGGTGGCGCTGGCCGACGAGCTCCGCGACGAGGCCGAGGCAACGCTGCGGGCGTTCCGCCAGGCCGGCGTCGCCGTGAAGGTGATCTCGGGCGACGACCCCGAGACGGTGGTCTCGCTCGCCCGCCAGGCCGGCCTGACCGACGTCGCGTCGATCGCGGGGCCGGACCTCGAGGCGCTCGATGACGCGGCCCTGGGCAAGGTGGCCGCGGAGACGACCGTGTTCGGGCGGATCACGCCGGCCCAGAAGGAACGCCTCGTGGACGCGCTGCGGGCCCGCGGCCACTACGTCGCGATGATCGGGGACGGCGTGAACGACGTGCTGTCGCTCAAGAAGGCCAACCTGGCCATCGCGATGGGCAGCGGCAGCCAGGCGACCCGGGGCGTGGCCGACCTGGTGCTGATGCAGGACTCGTTTGCCGCGGTCGCCCAGGCGGTGGAGGAGGGGCAGCGGATCCTCAACGGGATGCAGGACATCCTCAAGCTGTTCCTGACCCGGATCGCCACCGTCGGGCTGGTCGTGGTCAGCTCCCTGGTCGTCGTGACATTCCCGATCGAGCTGCGCAACGCGTCGGCGCTGACCGTGTTCACGGTCGGGATCCCGAGCGCCCTGCTCGCGGTCTGGGCCCAGCCGGGCCGCCGGATCCGGGACACCCTGGGGCGCACGCTGGCGCGGTTCGTGGTGCCGGCGGCCGTCGTGTCCAGCCTGATGGGCCTGCTCGTGTTCTACGGCTCGCTGGTGCTTGCCGGGTCGACCAACGAGACGACGCTCGATGCGGCACGGACCGCGCTGACGGCGTTCCTGGTCTACGCCGGGCTGTTCCTGATCCTGTTCGTCGAGCCGCCCGTGCCGTGGTTCGCGGTCGCGGAGCCGGTGACGCCGGACCGTCGCCCCGCCTGGCTGGCCGTCGCCCTCGGGATCGGCTTCATCGCGGTCCTGCTCATGCCGTTCGCCCGGGCGTGGTTCTCGTTCGGCGTGCCCGAGCCGCGCGATGCCCTGCTGGTCCTGGTCGCCGTGGTCGCCTGGCTGCTGCTCGTCCGGACGTTCTGGGAGCGCCGCCTGGTCGACCGGTTCCTGGGGATCGCGTGAGCGACCGCTGACCCCGGGCCTGGGCGCGTCAGACGTCGTCGGCCGGATGCGCGCTACCTGGTTGCACGCAGCGCCGCGTGCGCCGCGTGCAGCCCGCTCATGCCGTGCACCCCGCCGCCGGGCGGTGTCGATGACGAGCACAGGAACAGCGATCGATCCGGCGTCGTGTACGGGTTCCAGCGAGCGACCGGTCGGAACAGCAGCTGGCGGGCGTCCTGGATCCCGCCGTTGATGTCCCCGCCGACGTAGTTCGCGTCGTATGCCTCCATGGCCGCCGGATCGTTCGGGTGCTGCGCGCGAGGACGAGGTCGCGGAACCCGGGCGCGAAGCGCTCGACCTGGTCCTCGATCGCCGCCGTCATGTCGAGCGCGGATCCCGGCGGCACGTGGCAGTACGCCCAGGCAACGTGCTTGCCTGCCGGGGCGCGCGAAGGGTCCGCGACGGTGGGCTGGACCAGCAGCACGAACGGCCGGTCGACGGCCATGCCCCGGCCGATCGCGTCCTCGGACGCGGCGACCTCCCGCATCGGGCCGCCAAGATGGACCGTTCCTGCCCGCAGGGTCCGCCGGTCCCGCCACGGGATCGGGCCATCCAGCGCCCAGTCGATCTTGAACACGCCGGGTCCGTAGCGGTAGCGGGCGAGCGCGCGCCGGTAGCCTCCGGAGAGCCGGGAGCCGGCGATCTCGAGGACCTGCCTCGGGGTCAGGTCCAGGAGCACGGCCCGCGCCGGCGGTAGCTCGCTCATGGCATCGATGCGCCGACCGGTCTCGATCTCCACGCCCAGCGACCGTGCCTCGGCCTCGAGCGCCGCCGCGACGCGCCCGCTGCCGCCGCGGGCAACCGGCCAGCCGACGGCGTGGGCGAGCATGCCCAGCACGAGACCGAACGAGGCCGTCATCGGCTGACCCAGGCGGACCATCGAGTGGGCGGCCATGCCCGCGAACAGGGCCCGCGCGGCGGGACCGCGGAAGGCGATGCCGTGCGAGGGTCGTGGCGGCCAGCAGGGCGGGCAGGCCGAACCGGGCCATCAGGATCGGGTGGCGGGGTGGCCGGATCACCGGTCCCAGGAGCGCCGGCATCAGGCGCTCCCACTCGGCGGCCAGGGGCCCGAACAGCCGTCGCCAGGCGTCCGAGTCGCGCCCCAGCACCTCGTCCAGGGCGCCCAGGTCGCGCTCCAGGAGGACGCTGCGGCCGGGAGCCAGCGCGTGCGCGACGGGCGCCGGGGGATGGACCCACTCCAGCCCATGACGCTCCAGGTCGAGCGAGCGGATGAACGGCGACGCCAGGCCCAGAGGGTGCACCGCCGAGCACACGTCGTGGACGAAGCCGGGCAGCGTCAGCTCGGCGGATCGCGTCCCGCCCCCGATCTCGCCGGCTGCCTCGTAGACACGGACGGACCGCCCGGCCCGGGCGAGCTCGATCGCGGCGGCGAGCCCGTTGGGCCCGCCGCCGACCACGATCGCGTCCAGCGCTCCCGCCTGCCTGGCGCCACTCATGCCGTCATGGTGACGGGCCGGTCAGACCGTCGTCCGCCCGCGCCGCAGCCAGCGGACCGGCGCCGTGACCGTGCCGACCGCCATGTTCACGGCCGCGCTGTGGCGCAGGTTGCGCACGTAGCGCCACTGGCGCCGGCGATCGACACACACCCTGCGGGTCACGATCTCAGGCCGGGCCACGCCCATGGACCGGGCGAGGTTCTCGAGCGTCTGCTCCCAGAACCGGTCGTTTGCCCGGTTGGCCCCGAACAGGTAGCTCAGCTCGATCAGCGGGTCGGCCGTGCGCTCGAGCGCCTGCACCTGGGCGACCGTGGTGTCGCCCTCGCGGGAGGCCGAGAACGTGATCCACGCCGAGAGCGCATGCCCCTCGGGTGTCATGAACGCGAACGACTCGCTGTCCGCGTAGATCACCATGACGCCGGTCGACATCCTGACCGGTGAGCCCGGGACGGGCGCCACCTCCAGCAGGGCGACCTCGCCCGGGCTGATCCCGGCCAGCGGCGCGTAGAAGCGGGCGCCCTTGGGCCAGAACGTGGGGAACCGTTCCTTCCACTGGGCGACCAGGGCCTCGGGCGTGAGGTCGACGCCGTCCAGGCGGACGGTGAACGTCTTCTGCCACATCTGGCCGAACCCCTGGACGGGTCCGGCGACGCGTCGCCCGGTCACGGTGTCCGTCCGGCTGCCGGTCGCGGTCGTCGCGAGACGATCGACAGGGCGCGCCCAGGATTCCGCGTCACGCGGCGTCGACGTTGGCTTGCTGGGAGACGCGGACATGGCGAACCTCCGATCCTTCGGGTCAGGCGGAGGCCGCAGCCAGGGCGGCCTGCTCGTCGTCGTGGATGCCGATCGCCTCGTCGAGGCGGGTCAGGGCCAGGATCTGGCGGTAGTGCTCGGACAGGCCGATCGCGTGGAGCCGCTGGCCCGCGCGCTGGGCGCGCACGAGCAGCGTCACCAGGAGGCCGATCCCACCGCTGTTCATGTACTCGAGGTCGCTGAAGTCGAGCACGATCGAGCGCACGCCCGGGCCGGCCTGGCCATAGGCGTCCATGAGCGGCGCCTCGCTGGCGCCGGTGATGTCGCCGTGGACGCGCAGGATGGTCGCCCTCGCGGCCGGGACGATGTCGACGGTGGTGGTCATCGGGTCGCTTCCTCCAGCTGGCCGGCCGCGGGGGCCGCGTCGGCGATCGTCAGGTAGTCGGACAGGCGCGTGATTCGGAAGATCTCGAGGTAGTGCTCCGAGAGGCCCATGGCGACCACCTCGCGGTGATCCCGGCGCGCCTCGGCCAGGAGGCGGACGATCAGGGCGATGCCCGTGGAGTTGATGTAGCCGACCGCGGCGAAGTCGAGGACGATGCGGACGACACCGGCATCCGCCGCCGTCCGGTAGGCCCCGGCGAGCGCCTCGTCCGCGGCCAGGTCCACGTCGCCGCGCATGCGGAGCCGCGCCTCCCCCGGGCTTGCCGTGATGACCTCGACGTGCAGTCGTCGCTCGTCCATGTCTCGGACCTCCGTCGGTCAGCGCCCGTCCCGGGCGAGGGTGAGGGTCACCGTCTGCAGGCCGTCCGTGGCGTGCACGTCCATGCCGTCCACCATGTGGCGGATCAGGAACAGGCCCCAGCCGCGGGGCTTCTGGCGGCCCTCGAGCTTGGCGTCGAGATCGGGCGCCTCGACATCGGGGACGGGGCCCGACAGCGCCCGATCGGTCACCCGGACCCGGATCGTTGCGTCGTCCGCGTCCACGCGTACGTCGACCGGGACGGACGGGTCGCCCTGGGAGCCATACTCGATCGCGTTCATCACCGTTTCGGCGACCGCGGTCTTGAGGCGCTCGAGGCGTGGCGGCGTGAGGTCGAGCGGCTCCACGGCCTCCGCGACTCGACGCATGGCCTCCCGCTCATTGCCGATGGCGCCCTCGATCGTGAACGTGATCAGCGGCGCGTCGTCCCTGCCCGGCGCCGGCGCGTCATCGCGGGTCAGCTCGACCTCGGGCCGCTTCTCGGACCAGTCCGCGGTGACTCCCGCCGACCGGCGGAGCGTCACCAGCGTGATGTCATCCTCCTGCTCCCACCCGGCTCCCGTGAACGTGTGGAGCCCTTCGAGCAGCCGGTCGAGCAGGGCGCTCCCGGCATCGTCGGTCGCCATCGCCTCGCGGAGCCGGGGAAAGCCGTACATCTCTCGACCCGGTCCGTGCTGCTCGACGAGGCCGTCGGAGTAGAGGAGGACGGCATCGCCCTGCGCGATCACGCCCTCGGCCTCCTCGTACGCGATGCCGGGCATCAGCCCCAGCGGAAGGCCGGTCGCGCGGAGCTCGATGACGCCGTTCGCGGTCCGGACGTAGGGCAGGTTGTGGCCCGCGTTGGCGAACGTGAACCGGCCGGTGGCGGGCTCGAGCACGCCGTACAGGCAGGTGACGAACATCCGCGCCGGCATCTCGGGCACGAGCAGCTCGTTCGCGCGCGCGAGGACCCTGCCGGGCTCGATGAGCCTCGGCGCCTCGGCCCGAAGGATCGAGTGGGTGCGGGCCATCACGAGCGCCGCGGGGACACCCTTGTCGGTGACGTCACCCACGACGACCCCGATCCGGCCCTCGCCGAGGTCGATGAAGTCATAGAAGTCGCCGCCGACGACCCGTGCGGGTCCGTAGTACGCGGCGATCTGCCATTCGGGCAGGTTCGGCAGCTCGTGCGGCAGGAACTGCTGCTGAATCAGTTGCGCGACCTTGAGCTCCTGTTCGTAGCGCTCTCGCTCTGCGGCCTCGGCGGCCTGCTCCCGTACCAGCTGCGCGACGCGGATCGCGGGCGCCGCCTGGGCAGCGAGCGTGGCCAGCAGCCGCCGGTCATCGGTCGAGTAGTCCTGCTCCGATAGTCGCGGCCCCAGGTTGAGGGTGCCGATGAGCTCGCCCTGGGTCACCAGGGGAACGATCAGCGCGACGCCGGCATCGCGAAGCCGCTGCAGGACCGGCGACGCCAGCTCGAGCCTCGCGAGATCGACCGGTCCGGGCGCCGCCTGGAGGTAGGCGAACAGCGGATCCGTCTCGGGGATGTCGATCGCGACACCGGGCTGTTCCTCGAACGCCGCGCTGGGCGCAGACGCCTCGACGGCCGCCGTCTCGGCTTCGGCAGCGGGTCGCCCACGGAAGCGGCGGAACGGACGGGACAGGGCGGTCATGGGCGCATCCTCGCTTGGGAGCGTTCGGACATCGTTACGAACATCGGCGAGTCTTCAGCTCCGTCACGCATGAGCACGCCTGACACGGGGCCGCCGTGGGTCGGCCGGCGAGCCTGCCCCCGGTGCCCGTGCCGCAGCCAGACCGTGGCCGTGGCCGGGGCGACCGCACGGCTTGCGGCCGACGCGACCTCCTCCGCGATCCCGGTCAGGCCAACGCCCACCCGAGCCTTGGCCACGAAGCCCGTCACGATCGCCTCTGCGTCGTAGTGCGCGCGGTCGAAGCGACGATCGACGGCTTGCTGGATCCGCCGGCGCAGCGGCTGGAACAGGCTCGCGACGACGAGCGTGGACCCGGCGACCGCCAGCGCATTGCTCCCGGTCACCGGCGCCAGCACACCCTGGAGAGCGACAACCAGCAGCGCGAAGGTGCCACCGAGCAGCCCGGTCACGATCGCGTACGAGAGCGTGCGCCTGATGACGAGGTCGATGTCGTACAGGCGATAGCGACCGATCGCGACGGCGAGCGAACCGGGCAGCAGGGCGAACGCGACCGTGAACAGCACATTCGACAGCCAGCCGGTGGCGAGGTTCGACGCCGCGATCCCGGCCAGCATTGCCGCAAACCCGAACAGGATCCACTTGAGCTGCTGGCGCTCGACGCCGCGTGAGCGCCGGAAGCGGACCGCGAGCGCTGCCACCCCGGTCAGGAACAGCGCCAGGTAGATCAGGAACGCTCCCTGGACGAAGACGTAGGCGGGCGCCATGAAGGGCAGGTAGATCGGGTTGGCGACGTTGAGCCCGGTGTCCGCAAACTCGCCTCCCGGGGTTCCGGTTGCGAACACGAACCCGATGACGATGAACGCCGCCACCTCGATCCGGAACGCGAGACGCCAGGCCGGGGTGATGGCCTCACCTGTCGGCACCACGAAGCTCAGCAGCACGGGGCATCCGAGCGCCACCGGCCACAGCCAGGAGGCGGCGGCGCCGATCGCCCCTCCCGGCAGATCGGGCAGGTCCACCGTCGCAACGATCGTGTAGCGCTCGGTCGCGAACGCGGCGCACATGAGGATCGCGAGCAGGCCCATCAGCCACCACACGCGATTTCCTGGCTCGCGGGTGCCGATCACCGCGGCCGCCACGGCGTAGATCAGCATGATGGCGACCGTGACCGGGTCGGCGGCGCTGGCCGATCGGTCATCGATCGCCTCCAGCCACAAGGCGGCGGCGGCCAGGACGACGGTCAGCATGAGCGGCACCATCGGCACCAGCCGGGGGACCGGCGCCTGTTCGATCCCTCGGGCCCCACGCACGGTCGCGCTCAACGTGTGCCCTCCCGCCGCAACCACACGGCGGCCCGGGCAGGCCGGACGATCTCCGACGGGATCCGACGAATGGCCCGGCCTCGCAGCAGCGTCATCCGCGCAATGTCCCTCGCGGTCGGATCCACATCGCAGCGCCGTTCGGGCGCAGGGCGCGGACGGCCACGGCTGTTGTGCCGTCGGTGATCTCGGCCAGGTCGGTGACGTCGCGAAGTTGCCCGGCGAAGCGACCGATGGTCCGCTCGGCGTCGTACCGGCTCCGGTTGAACCGCCGGTCGACCGCGGCCTGGATCCTGCGGCGAACGGGCTGGAACAGGGCGGCGACGGCCAGGGTGGAGGCGGCGACCGCGAGGCTGCTCTCGCTGGTCACCGGTGCGAGCAGCGCCTGGAGGGCCACGATGAGCCCCGCGAACAACACGCCGATGAGGCCGGTCGTGAGCGCCCAGCCCACTGTCCGGCTGACGATCCGGTCGATGGCCCACAGGCGATAGCGCAGGATGGCGATCCCGATCGCCACCGGCAGCAGCACCAGCATCGCGAGCCCGACCTCCCACGCGATGTCCGATACCGGCCCGTTGTTGGGGATCGAGAGGAGAAACGCGACCACGGCGATGCCGGCCACGAGACCGAACCACTTGAGCTGCTGGCGCTCGATCACGTCCGCGCGTCGGTATCGGACGAACACGCTGATCACGGCGCCGCCGAACACGAACGGCGTGGCCAGGTTGGACAGGGTCGAGACCACCGACAGCGCGTATCCCGCGCCGGAGATCCCGACCGGGTTCTCGATCCACGGGGTGCCCGACAGCGGACCGGGCGTGAACGCGGAGGCCACGGTGCCGGCGACGCCCGCCAGGCCGATCATGCCCAGCGCCTTCCAGCGGGGCCCCAGGAACCGGCCGCTCGGAAACAGCAGCGGGACGTAGACCAGGAGCACCCCGATCGCGGGCAGGAGCGTCCAGCTCGACAGCCACGCGAGCGTCACGACGAATGGCAGGCCAGCCGCAAGGTCGTGGTCGTAGTTCACGTAAGTGCCGCCGAAGATCCCGATGGCGGCGGCCAGCCCGGACACGGCCAGCAGCCAGCCGATGGGGTTCGCCGGGACACGGACCGCGACGAAGCTCCCAACGAGGGTGAGCGACCCGACGATGGCCGGGAAGATCACGATGAACACGACCCCGGTGGGTCCGTACTGATCCAGCGTCGCGATGCCCATCGGCACGCCGACCGCGGCGAATGCGAGGGCAACCAGCGCCATCGCTGCGATCAGCGCGACGCGGAGGCGGGACACGCCAGCCGTCCGGTTCGTCGACCTCGCGTCCAGAGCGCCGGGCGCGCCCGGATGACGTCGCGGGACGGGGCTCGAGCGCGGGGCGCGGTCGCTCACCACCGGATCGTCGGGGACCTCCGTCCTCCAAACGTTACGACATGATCGAGACGGCCGCGCAGCAGGCTCACGGAAGGTCCCGCCCGGCCCGTAGCCAGATGCCGATGCCGGCCGGGCGGACGGCCTCGCTCGCCGACGTCGTCAGGCCCCGGGTGACCGCCGCGAGATCGACCTCATCGCGCAATCGCCGGCCGAAGTCGACGAGCGCCCGCTCCGCGTCGTACCGACTCCGGTTGAACCGTCGGTCGACCACTAGATGATCCGGTCGATCTCGTACAGGCGGTATCGGGTGACGGCGACGTAGATGGATGCAGGCACCATCGGGAAGGCCAACGATGGTGCCCAGCCAGGCGAGCCCGCCGTTGTCGCCGAGCACGACCGATGTCGAGAGTCCGGCGATCACGCCGATCAGGACCAGCGACATCGCGGCCACGAGCCATCGCAGCTGCAGCCGCTGGACCCCCGACGAGCGCCGGTAGCGGGCGACCATGCCGACCACGCCGAACGCCAGCAGCGCCGCCACCGGGAGGACCAGCAGATCGATGGGCACCAGGGTCCACAGGTCAGAATCGGGGAACAGCGCGAACTGGTTGGGGACCAGGACCGTGGTCGCGCTGCTGTCCGGGTTGTAGCCCACCTGCGGCGCGATCGCGGTGACCGCCGAGACGATCATCCCGAGGGCGATCAGCACGATGGCCGGGCGGCGCGAGCGATCGCGCGGGAGATGGCCGGACGGAAACAGGATCGACAGCGTGATGAGGCCGGTGAACGTCGCGTACCCGGCCCAGGACCCGACCCAGACCCACACGAACGCATCGAGCGGTGCGGATCCATCGGCGAGCGGTTCGACCGGATAGGTCTGGGTCGTCGTGGTGCCGATGAACCCGAACGCGATCGCCAGCATCAGCCGCCCGATGGCATTGCCGGGGCGGCGCACCAGAAGCAGCGCGCCCATCGCTGCGTACGACCCGTAGAACAACAGGGTGAACGGGTCACCGAGGCTCAGCAGGACGCCGACGACGAGCGTCGCCAGGAGCACGAGGCGACCGGCGAGCCCGAGCGAGGGCGGGCCGCTCAGCTCGCTGGCAGGCCGCGCCGCGACTCCATCGCTCTCGTGGTGGCGGACGCTGGTCACGGTGATGGGACGCCTCGCTAGCGGACCACGCGTACGGTACGCGGCGCGCGAACGGGCGCGCAGTCCGAACCGTCCCATGCACCCGTTCGGTCATCGTTACGAACGCGGGTGTTGATCGACTACCGTTACGCCATGGTCGCCTCGCCGCCCGTGCCCGCGTTGGAGATCCACGTGCTGGGCCCGCTCGAAGTGCTCCTGGATGGGCGCCCCCTGGTGGTCGACACGCGCAAGGCGCTCGCCATCCTGGCGCTGCTGGCCGTCGAGGATCGGCCGTTTGCGCGCGACGAGCTGGCGGCCATGCTGTGGCCCGAGTCGGACGACGAATCGGCCCGGGGCGCGCTACGGCGGACCCTGTCGGTGCTGCGGACCGCGCTAGGCGGCCGCTGGCTGGGGGTGGATCGCTCGGTGGTGGCGCTGGAGCCGGGCGTCGACGTGGACGTGCGCGCGCTCGAAGCGGCCGTCGGGCACCGCGATCCGGCGCTGCTCTCCGCCGCCGCGGCCCTCGCCCGCGGCCCGTTCCTGGCGGGTTTCTCCCTGCGCGACAGCCCCCAGTTCGATGACTGGCGGGCGACGCGCTCGGTCGCCATCGAGCGGTCGGTGGCGGCCGTGCTCGGCGCGCTCGCCTCTGCGGCCGAAGCGAACGGCGATCTGCCGGCCGCGGTTGTCGCTGCCAGCCGCCAGGTCGAGCTCGACCCGATCGAGGAGCCCGCCCAGCGGCGCCTGATCGGGCTGCTTGCCAGGTCGGGCGACCGATCTGGCGCGGTTCGTCAATACCGGGTCCTCGTCGCGCTCCTCGAACGCGAGCTCGGGGTCGCGCCGCTGGCCGAGACCACCGCCCTGTACGAGGCGATCCGCGACGGCCGCCTCGGTCCGACGCGCCACGCGGAGCCCGCGATGGCGGGCGGTGACCGCTCCGCCCCCGACGATCGATCGGCCGCCATCCCCGGCCCTGGCCGGACGACGCCGGCTTCGTCTCGGCTTCCGATGGTCGGCCGCGACCAGCCGCTCGCCGCGGTCCGCTCGGCGCACCGCGGCGCGGCGCCCGATGGTCGGATCGTGCTGATCTCGGGCGAGGCCGGCATCGGGAAGACACGCCTGGCGGAGGAGCTGCTCGCGGCCGCCTCGATGGACGGGGCTCGCTCGCTCCTGGCGAGGGCCTTTCCCGGTGAGGACGGGATCCCGTACGGGACCGTGGTCGAGCTCCTGCGTGCGGGCCTGCAGGACCCGGAGGCGCCGGTGCGACTCGGACTGCTGGATCGAGGCACCCTGTCCGAGCTGGCGCGCCTCGTCTCGCTGCCGCCGGCGATGGGTTCGGCCACGGCCCCGGCGCCGGTGGGTGACCTGCCGACGGCGCGCGCGCGGTTGCTCGGTGCCGTCGCTGGCGCGCTGACCGCGCTCGTGGCGGGCGACGTGCCGGGACTGATCGTCGTGGAGGACGTTCAGTGGCTCGACGACGCCTCGCGGGACGCGCTGGGCTACCTGGCCCGTCGCCTCCAGCATCGGCCGCTGGCGATGATCGTGGCGTATCGGCCCGAGGATCTCGACGAGCGAGGAGGCCGGTTCGTGGGCGGCCTGGCGGACCTGCCGGAGGCGACGTCCGTGACGCTGAGTCGCCTGGATCGGGCGGACATCAGCCGGCTGATCGACGCGGCTGTGGCAGCGGGCCTGGAGCGTCTCGACCTCGACCGGTTGATCGGGGAGTCCGAGGGGCTGCCGCTGTTCGTGGTCGAGGCGATGGCAGCGGGACCGGACGCGTTGGGCGGCCCGTCGAGGGGCGTCCGCGGCCTGCTGCGGGAACGGCTCGCCGGCGTTGGTGAGACGGCGGGGCAGGTCCTCTCGGCGGCCGCCGTCATCGGGCGATCGTTCGATCTCGCAACCGCCCGAGTGGCCAGCGGACGGTCCGAGGACGAGACGGTCGCCGCGATCGAGGAGCTCGTTCAGCGCGGGATCGTCCGCGAGCTGCACGCGGGCCGTGGCGCCGCGTTCGACTTCGCCCACGCGCGGCTTCGGGAGGCGGCCTATGAGCGGACCAGCCTGGCCCGGCGGCGGCTGCTGCACCGCCGGGTGGCCGAGGCCCTGCGCGCCGAGCCGTCGGGCCGCGACGACCCCGGTCGGCTGGCGCTGATCGCGGGTCACCTGCGGGCGGCCGGCCAGGACGCCGAGGCAGCTGACGCGTACCGGCTCGCGGGCAGCCGGGCCAGGGCGCTGTATGCCAACGAGGAGGCGCTCGCGCACCTCGAGACGGCGATCGCGCTCGGCCACCCCGACGCGGCGTCGCTCCAGATCCAGATCGGCGAGCTGCTGATGACGCGTGGCGACTACGCGGGGGCCATCCGGTCGCTGGAAGCGGCCGCGAGCGTCGTTCCGGACGAGGAGCTGCCCGGCGTCGAGCTGCGCCTGGGCCGGGTTCACGCGCGGCGGGGTGACCTGCCGACCGCCGCAGGCCACCTCGAGGCGGCGATCGCGGGCATGGCGAACCCGCAGGATCCGTCCACCTGGGGCCTGCTGTCGCGGACGCTCGTCGAGCGGGCCGCGGTCGCCGCCAGGGCAGGCGACCTCGATCAGGCGGCCGACGCCGCTGGTCGCGCGCTCGACCTGGCCGCCGAGGCCGACGACGACCCCGCCCGCGGTGCCGCACAGCGCATCCTGGGGCTGGTCGCCCAGGGTCGCGGCGATCTGGCCGGCGCGCGAACCGCGCTGGAACGTAGCCTGGCCCTGGCCGAGGACGGGTCCCCCGGACCGGACGACGCGGCGGCCATCGGCACTCGCAACGCGCTTGCCCTGGTCGAGGCAGCCACGGGCAACCGGGCCGGCGCGATCGAGCTCCTCGAGCAGGCGCTGATCGCCTGTCGACGGATCGGCGACCGCCATCTCGAGGCCGCCGTCGAGAACAACCTGGCGGACCAGCTCCATGGGGACGGTCGCCCGGAGGAGGCGATGGCGCACCTGAAGCGGGCCGTCGCCATCTTCGCCGACATCGGGGGCACCCCGGGCGAGCTCGAGCCGGAGATCTGGAAGCTCGTCACCTGGTGAGCGACCGGAGGGCTTGCGAGGAGACGAGCTCCGAGGGCGCTCTGCCGCCACGACGCGCCGGCCAGACCGTCGGTCGCCGATGCGCGCGAGCCGGGCCGGCGGTCAGCCGCCGAGGGCGCCCCGGTCGAACCAGATCCGCTCCCCGAGGAACCGCCGCGTGACCGGATCCCACGGGAACAGGATCAGGACGTCGAGGCTGGACCGGCAGGCCCGACGGCGGCGTGCCGGCCCACGGTCCGAGGTTGGTGCCGGTGAGCCGCGCCGCCTCGAACACGCCCTGCGGCCCGACCACGATGTCCGTGAGCGCGAACCGGTTGTCCGGGAAAGCGGCGAACAGCTCGGTGTAGAAGGCGCGGGCGCCGGCGTGCCCCTCCCAGCGCTGGCCGGTGGGCACGATCTCGTACACGCAGTCGACCGCGAGCGTCGAGACGAGGCCGTCGACGTCGCGCGCGTCCTCGGCGATCGAGTGACGCGCCCACAGGCGCTTGACCTCGCGCAGCTCAGCCGGATCGAACCGGCGCGCCAGGCGGGCTCGGACGGATCCCGGAGCGGTCATCCCGGGATTGTGCGCCGGCGGGGCCACCGATGGGGACCGCGCGGACAAGCGTCGAGAGATGCCTTCACCCGGTCCCGACGCGCCGCATCAGGACGGATCCGGGTCGTCGCCGGGAGCCGCGTCCTCGTCCTCGGCGAGCAGCCGGTAGAGCTGGCGGCGTGCGTCGACGAGCACGCGCTGCGCTTCGGCACGCGCGCGCGGCGAGCCCACGCGCTGCACCTGCATGACCGCTCCGGCCACCTGGAGGGCGAGCTGGCGAATGTTGACGTCGCCGTCGGACCGAGCGTCCGACCACCGCGGGCGGGTGGGCGCGGCGGCCGCGGCGGCCTGCCCCTCCTCGGTCAGCGTGTACGTTCGCCGGCCCTCGACCTCTTCGCTGGTGACGAGGCCCTCGTCGGCGAGCTGCTGGAGCGTCGGGTAGACCGAACCCGCGCTGGGGCGCCAACGGCCGCCGCTCTGCTGCTCGAGCTCCTGGATGACCTCGTAGCCATGCATCGGCTTGCGGGTGAGCGCCCGGAGGATCAGCGGTCGGATCTCGCCCCGGCGGATCGGGCGACCGCCTCGGCCACGGCCGAGCACGTCGCGCAGGAAGAACGGGAGGTTGTCGGGTCCGCGACGCGGGTCGCGGTGGTGGTGCCGCGACACTGGCCGCGGCTGGGGTTCGAACACGAGGGACTCCTGTGTGCTGCTTGTTGCGCTACATCGCGCGGCATCACGATATATCGCGATATCCCACGTGTCAAGCCCGCTTCCCTGCGGTGCGCGGCAGGTCACGCCGCGACCGGGTGGAGCCCGCGCTACCCTTCGCGGACGACCGCGATGCCGCGAGCGTGGGTGAGCGCGAGCACGAACGAGGCGGCGCCCATCGCCGGATCGCTCTCGCGGTCGGGCGGCTCGTCGCCGTCGTCGGCACGTCCGCTGCCGCCGACCAGGCGAACCGCGCCGCCATCGGCGGCCAGGCGGTCGAGGATCCGCTCCAGTTCGTCCCCGCCGACGGCCACCAGCCGCGCGCCGACGTCGACCAGGATCGACCCGTCGTCATCCGCCACGATGACCAGATCCGGGGCGCCGCCCTCGCCGGGTCGCATTCCCAGCGCGTTCACACGGCGGCGGTCGCGCCCGTGAACGAGAACGACGAGAGTCGCAGCGCGGGCACCACGCTTGCGCCCAGGAAGCCGCGCAGGCAGCGCCGCTCCCGGCTGATGGCCTCGACGTTGGCGAGCGCATCCAGGTAGGACATCGTGAACCGCAGGTTGCGCACCGGCCCGACCATCTGGCCGTCCTCGACCAAAAAGGTCCCGTCCCGGGTCATGCCGGTGATGATCACCCGCTTGCCATGGACCGGGTTGGTGTAGTGGAAGCGCGTGACGAGCAGCCCGCGTTCGAGTCCGCCGACGAGCTCGTCGAGCGTGGACTCGCCGGGCGCCATGACCATGTTGGTCGGGAACGGGCCGTACGGGTTGGGGGCCGGCAGCCCGTGACCCGTCGACTGGCGTCCGGCGCGGGCCGCGGTCTGGGCGTCGAACGCGAGATCCCGGCAGACGCCGTCGTCGAGCAGCATCAGGCGCTGCTTGGGCACGCCCTCGGCATCGAAGCTCATCGGCAGGCCCGCCGGATCCCGGCCGTCGTCCATGATGGTCACCAGGGACGAGCCCACGCGGCGTCCCGGTTCGACGAACGAGCGGTCCTCCTGGACGGCGAGGGCCGAGAACCCGAGGTAGCCGAGCATGTCCAGCAGGTCGACGACGGCGTAGTGATCAAGCACCACCGGGTAATCGCCCGGGTCGATCGCCGCCGGATGAACGCTGGACCGGGCGCGTTCCGCCGCCTCCCGACCGATCGCCGCGGCATCGATCGTGGTCGCGTCGACGGCGCACCGCTCGGCGTAGCCCGTGCCCTCGTCGGGGCCCATGGTGACGGTGAGCAGCTGTGAGGTCGTCCGCCGCTCCGCGGCTCGTACCCCCTTCGAGTTGGCAACCGCCATCGCCTCGGCATCGGTCGAGAACGACCCGAACGCCGTCACGCCCGCCGCGTCGGCGGCCGCGATCACGGCCCGGGCGCCCTCGGCACGCAGCTCGGGGCTCGCCTCGGCCGTGCCCTCGGACCATGCTTCGGGCAGCGGCTGCGGGGCGTTCGCCGACGGCAGCCCGCCCCAGTCCTCGAGCTCTTCGACGGTGCCGGCGATGGCCCCGGCACGAGCCACGAGGGCACGGATGCCCTCGTCATCGGTCCGGCCGGAGCTGGCGACCCCCACCCGCCGGCCGCTGACGAACCGCAGGTTGACGAACACCTCCGCGCTGGCGACGTTCTGGTGGATCTCGGAGTTCGCGAAGCGGGTCAGGGCCGACTCGCCGGCGACCACGAGCGCCTCGGCTTCGCTCGCGCCGGCGGCCTCGGCGAACCCGACCACGCGCTCGGCGAGCCGGAGGGCCTCGGCGGGATCGCCACCGAGGCCATGCCGGTCGCTCATCGGCCCGCCCTCATCCCATCACCCCCACCCGCACGTTGCGGAATCGCGCGCCCGACACGCCATGGCCGACGTGACCGGTCTGGCCGGGCTCGCCCTTGCCGCAGTTGGGGGTGCCCCACATCCGCCAGCTCGACGCGTCGCCGACCGCATCCATCGACCGCCACAGCTCGTAGGTGATCCCGGTGTAGGTGCCGTTGCGGAACAGGCGTCCCGGCTTGCCGCCCTTGATCTCGCGGCAGATCTCGGTCGCGAACTGGAAGTTGAGGCGGCGGTCGTCGATCGACCAGCTGCGGTTGGTCTCGAACAGCAGCCCGTCATCGGTGTCGGCGACGATGTCCTCGAACGTCATGCCCGGCCTGGGCAACAGGTTGACATTCGTCATCCGGATCAGCGGGATGCGGTTCCAGCCGTCGGCCCGCATGGCGCCCCCCGACTGGCGGCCGATCCGGGGTGCCGTCTCGCGGCTGCTGAGGTAGCCGACGAAGATCCCCTCCTGGATCAGCGGCACGCGCTGGGCCTGGACCCCCTCGTCGTCCCAGCCGAACGTCCCCAGGCCGCCGGGAACGGTGGCGTCGGCCACGATGTCGCACAGCTCCGAGCCATAGCGGAACGATCCCAGCATGTCAGGGGTGAGGAAGCTGGTGCCGGCGTAGGACGCCTCCGTCCCGAGCGCGCGGTCGAGCTCGGTCGGGTGGCCACAGCTCTCGTGGACCTGCATGTACAGCTGGCTCGGATGGAGCAGGATCGTACGGGTGCCGGCAGGCAGCGGCGGGGCGCTCAGCAGCTCGACGGCCTCGCTCGCGATGCGCTCGGCGGTTCCGGCCAGGTCGAGGCCTCGGACGAACTCGTAGCCGGCCGACGCCCACGCGCCACCGTTGTCGGGGTAGCTGCGGCGCTGGTGCTCGTCGCCGTCGATCGCGTTGGCCTCGAGCCCGCTGCCGACATGCGTGACGACCTGCTCCGTGTAGCTGCCGTCGGACGCCGCGAACGTCTTCCACTCCCGCTGCGCCGCGTACATCGACTCGGTATAGGCGACCCCCTGGACGCCGCTCATGGCGCGGTCCGCGGCGAGCAGGTCCGCGACCTTCACCTCCAGCGGAACCGCGAACGGATCCTCGGCCACGGGCGTCTCGAACGTCCCGTGCGCCGGCGGACGATCGTCGAGCACGACCGGGTGGCGGAGGGCGGTGGCGCTGGCCTTCGCGATCCGGACTGCCTGGGCGGCGACCCGATCGGCCTCGCCGGTCGAGAGGTGATGGCTGGCGGCGAAGCCCCAGGCTCCATCAACCAGCACCCGGACGCCGAACCCCTCGGTCTCACCCGACTGGACGCCCTCGACCCGGGAGGACTTGATGGTGATCGACTCCTCGATCCGGCGGACCACCCGGACGTCGGCGTAGGTCGCCCCAAGCGCTGAAGCCGTGTCCAGGGCACGGGCGGTGAGATCGCGCATCGGTACGAGCCTAGCAAGCAGCCGCCTCGAGCGCTGTAGGGCGAAGAACCTAATGCGCCGGGATCGAGGGCGCCGCCACCCGGGCATCGACGCGGCACCGGGCGAGGACGTCGGCGACGGCATGGTTCCTCGCCGCGCCGGGCGCCCCGTCACCTACACTCGCGAGGAGTGGACACGCACGTCGAGACGCCGGGCTACCCGGGGGTCTTCATCACGCTCGAGGGCCCGGACGGCTCCGGCAAGTCCAGCCTGCTGGCCCGGCTCGCCGGGAAGCTCCGTGGGGCGGGCTGTGACGTGGTCGCCACGCGCGAGCCCGGGTCCACGCCGCTGGGCGAACAGGTCCGGCGGCTGGTCCTCGATACCGAGCCCCGCATCGATCGCTCCGGACGTGCCGACGCGCTGCTGTTCGCGGCATCGCGTGCCCAGCATGTCGAGGAGGTCATCCGTCCCGCGCTCGCGCGAGGCGCCGTCGTCCTGTGCGACCGGTTTGCCGATTCGTCGCTCGCCTACCAGGGCGCCGGATCGGGCGTGCCGCTGGACGAGCTCCGTGCGGTCCAGTGGTTCGCGACCGGCGGGCTGGTGCCGGATCTCACGCTCCTGCTCGACGTTCCGGTCGAGATCGGGCTGGGCCGCAAGGCGGCCGAGGTCACCCGGTTCGAGGTCTTCCAGGACCGCGACTACCACGAGCGGGTGCGTTCGGCGTTCCTGGCGTTCGCCGCCGCGGAGCCGCACCGGTACGCGATCGTCGACGCGACCGGCGACGAGGCCTCGGTGCTGGAGGGAGCGCTGACCGCGCTCCGGCGCGTCGCGGCCAGGCTTCCCTGCGTGGCGCACGCGAGCGGCTGACCGCCGCGGCTGCTCGCTCAGGCGGTCGGCTCGACGGCCGCCTCGCTGATGGTCGCCGCGCCACCGGCTCGCTCGAGGGCCGCGCGCGCGGCCGCGATGAGCGATTCGGCATCGGTCCCGTCCTGCGGGAACCGGGCGACCGCCGCGCTGACGCTCACCGGGTGGCCGTCGATCGCCTCGAGCTTCGCGATGCCGTCGAGCACCCGTCGCGCCACCATGACGCCGGCCGATCCGGGTGCGACGACGATGAACTCGTCGCCTCCGGTGCGGGCGACCGTGTCCACGAGCCGGACCGTCTCGGCAAGGACCGCCGCGACCCGACGCAGCACCTGGTCCCCGGCCGGCGAGCCGGCCGCCCGGTTGAGCGCCGTGAAGCCGTCGATGTCGAACAGGGCGATCGACACCTCGCCGCCCTGGCGCTGGGCACGCGCGACCTCGAGCTCCAGCACCCGGCCCAGCGTGCGCGCGTTGGACAGCCCGGTGAGCGGATCGGTGTGGGCTACGCGCTCGAACCATTCGGCCCGCTCGGCGGCCATCGCCGACGACCGGAACGAGGCGATGGCCGCCGCGGCAAGGTCGGCGATCGCGACCAGCAGCGTCTCCTCGGTCGAGTCCACGGCGTGCTCGCCCGCCCAGCCGAAGGTCAGGACGCCGATGCCCGCCTCGACCCCCCCGCCGGCCACCACGAGCGGCAGGTCGACGCTGGTCGTCGGGTGGCCCTCGGTCGTGGTGACCGTCCGGCCCAGCGAGCCCGAACGATCGACCGCAGCCCGGTGGAGGGGGTGCCCGGGGTCCTCCGCGACCGATTTGGAGAGGGCGCCGGCCGCCTCGTCCGACAGGCCAAGCGTGACCAGCAGCTCGGGTCGGGCGCGGTCGGCGTCCATCAGGAACAGGCCAGCCGTCTCGGCGCCGACCGCGGCCGCGCCGGCCTCCACGATCACGGCAAGGGCGGTGTCCAGGTCCGCTGCGCGTGCCAGCGACGCGGCACCGGCGGACAGGACGGAGAGCGGGCCGCTGGCAGAGCCGGCCGGGTCGGACACGAGAAGCCTCCGGATGCTGCCCGATCCGCGGCCCGCCCGGGGCCCGCCGGGGCTGGTGCCGCGCTGCTCGGGCGAGTCGGCATCGTACACCCCTCGCAGCGCGGCCCGGAGGCCGGATGCGCCCCGGACCGCGTCATGGTGCGGCGCGATCGACCGCCTCCCGGTGGGCTATGCTCGGGTGGATGAAGCTCGTCGTCGCGATCGTCCACAACGAGGATGCGGGTGTCCTGGTCGACGCCCTGCTCGAGCGGGAATATCGCGCGACCCGGCTGCATTCCTCGGGCGGCTTCCTCAAGCAGTCCAACACCACGGTGATGGTCGGCGTCGAGGAGGCGCAGGTCGACGAGGTGATCACGATCGTGCGCGACAACTGCCACGCGCGCACCCAGATCGTGAACCCGATGCCGCCGATCATGGAGCCCGGCGAGTTCTTCATGCCCTATCCGCTGGAGGTCGAGGTCGGCGGCGCGACCGTGTTCGTCCTGCCCGTGGAGCGTTTCGAGCGCCTGTGAGGCCCGGATGCACGGCCTGATGCGCGGGGTCCTGCTGTGGCTCGCGCGCAACGCCTGGCTGCGCGAGCGGCTGCCGACGCTGGCGTTCATGCAGCGTGCGGTCCACCGGTTCATGCCCGGCGAGACCATCGAGGACGCCCTAGGCGCCGCCGCGACCCTCCAGGCAGCCGGGATCGGCACCCTCTACACCCGACTGGGCGAGAACATCGACGAGATCGCCCAGGCCCGGGCGGTCGCGGACCACTACCTGGACGTGCTCGCCAGGGTCGCGTCGGCCGGGATCGACGGCGAGATCAGCGTCAAGCCCACCCAGCTCGGCCTGGACGTCGACGAGGACGTCTGCTTCGGGCATCTGCGCACCCTCGCCGCCGCTGCAGCGGCCAGTGGCTCGTACCTGTGGATCGACATGGAGGACAGCCGCTACGTCGACCGGACGCTCAACCTCTACCAGCGCCTCCGTGCATCGCAGCCGCGGACGGGGATCTGCCTCCAGGCCTATCTGCGGCGGACGGCCCGGGACATCGAGCGGCTGCTGCCCCTCGACCCCGCGATCCGGCTCGTGAAGGGCGCCTACGACAAGTCGCGGTCGATCGCGTTCCGCTCCCGCACGGAGGTCGATGCCAACTACCTCGGGCTCGCGGTCACGCTGGCGCGCGAGAGCCGCGACCGGTCGATCCGGCTCGGTCTGGGAACGCACGACGTGGCCCTTATCGAGCAGATCGCATCGCAGGCCGCCGCGGCCGGCGTGGCCCGCGACGCGTTCGAGGTCCAGATGCTGTACGGCATCCGGACGAAGGAGCAGCGGCGGCTCGCGCAGGCCGGGTACCGGGTCCAGGTCCTGATCGCCTACGGCGCCGCCTGGTACCCGTGGTACATGCGCCGCCTCGCCGAGCGACCGGCCAACGTCCTGTTCGCCCTGCGCCAGCTGCTGCCGGGCTGATCGCGTCGGTCTCCCGATGAGCGTGCGGCCTGACATCGTGGAGTGCTGGCCCTTCCGGGTCATCGCGCCCGCAGGCCCGTCGGACGTGCGGCCCGATGCCGAGCGGCTGGAGCTGCTGCTGATCCGGCGTGCCCCCGACCGGATCTTCCCCGGGCTGTGGCAGTGCGTGACCGGCGGGATCGAGCCCGGCGAGCGTGTCCCTCGTGCTGCGATGCGCGAGCTCGAGGAGGAGACCGGGCTGGGTCTCTCCGAGGTCCTGGCCTGGTACGACCTGGACCAGGTGGCGCCGTTCTACGACGAGGGCTCGGACGGCGTCGTGGTGAGCGCCATCTTCGCGGCCCGCATCCGGCCCGACGCCGTCGCACGCACGTCGCCCGAGCACGACGGCGCGCGCTGGGTGCCCGCCGGCGAGGCACCCAGGCTCGCGATCTGGCCGTCCTACGCGGAATCGGTGCGCCGCGTGCGCGAGATCCTGCTCGATCCGGCGCGGGCGACCTGGTTCGAGCTCGACCGGGAAGGCCGCCGGATCGCGCGCCGCTCGGTGACCTGAGCGGGCGGCCGGGTCGCCGTCAGTACACCTCCGGAACGAACGTCTGCTCCTCCATCGGCGGCCGGACGTAGCCGCGGTCCGGCTCGCGCGGCGGGAGCACGATCGGCTCCGGGGTCAGGTCCTCGTAGGGGATCAGCGACAGCAGGTGGCTGATCATGTTCAGCCGCGCCCGCTTCTTGTCGTCGGCGTTGACCACGAACCACGGTGCCTGGCGGATATCCGTGTGGCGGAACATCTCGTCCTTGGCGATCGAGTACTCGACCCACCGGGTCCGCGACTGAAGGTCCATCGGCGACAGCTTCCAGCGCTTGGTCGGGTCCCTGATCCTGGCCTGGAACCGTCGCTCCTGCTCGGCGTCGCTGACCGAGAACCAGTACTTGACCACCAGGATCCCCGACCGGACGAGCATCCGCTCGAACTCGGGGCAGCTGCGGTAGAACTCCTCGACCTCCTCGGGGCCGGCGAAGCCCATGACCCGCTCGACACCCGCCCGGTTGTACCAGCTGCGATCGAACATCACGATCTCGCCCGCCGCCGGCAGGTGGGCGACATAGCGCTGGAAGTACCACTGGGTGCGCTCGCGCTCCGTCGGCGCGGGCAGCGCGACCACCCGTGCGATGCGCGGGTTGAGCGCCAGCGTGATGGTCTTGATCGCGCCACCCTTGCCGGCCGCGTCGCGGCCCTCGAACAGCACGACCACCTTCAGCCCGCGGGCGTGCACCCATTCCTGGAGCTTGGCCAGCTCGATCTGGAGGGCCGCCAGGTGGGCGAGGTAGGCCTTGTTCGAGAGCGGTTCGCCGGCCGGGCCCGGAGCGGCATCGGTGCGGCTCCCCGATCGCCCATGGTTGCCACCTGCCGCGCCGGCTCGCCTGGACCGATCCCTGGCCATCGTTGAACCCCTTCATCCGCTCGACTCCCGGACCACTCGATTATCGTCCCGGCCGTCGACCGGTAGACTGCGCGCAAGGCATGGAGGGCTGCGGATTGGGCGACCGGGCGATGGGCGGAGCGCGCTGGAGGGCAACGGCATGACCGAGGCACTGGCAACCCGGCGGATCTTCCGCTCGAAGCTCGACACGATCCGGCCGACGTACGGGTTCGAGGACGTGTCGCTGGCGCCCGGGACCGATACCGTGGATCCGACCGACGTCCTGCTCTCGCAGGACTTCTGCGGCATCCACCTCGAGATCCCGGTGCTGGCCGCGGCCATGGATGCCGTGGCGGACGTTCGGCTGTCGGGCGAGCTGGCGCGCCTGGGTGGCCTCTCGATCCTCAATCTTGAGGGCGTCCAGGCGCGCTACGACGACCCGTCGGAGGTCCTCGACCGGATCATCGCGGCGCCCGACGACCGGGTGCAGGACGTCCTCGCCGAGGCCTACGCGGCGCCCATCCGAGAGGAGCTGGTCGCGCAACGGATCGACGAGCTGCACGCCGCCGGCTCGAGGGCGGCCGTCTCGGCCACCCCCGGCGTCGCCCGCCGGTTCGGGCCGTTGTGCGCCGAGCATGGGGCGGACCTGTTCCTCGTCCAGTCACAGGTCTCGTCGGCCCGACACCTCGCCACCGGCTACGAGCCGCTCGCACTCGCGGACTTCACCCGCTTCATGCCCATCCCGGTGGCGGTGGGCAACACCACCAACGCCGAGGCCGCCTTTCTCCTGATGGAGCAGGGCGCGGCCGCCATCTTCGTGGGCGTCGGCCCGGGCGCGGCATGCACGACGCGCGAGGTGCTGGGCATCGGCATCCCGCAGGTCACCGCCATCGCCGACGTGGCGGCGGCGCGGGACCTCTACCGCACGGAGAGCGGACGCTACGTTCCGATCGTGGCCGATGGCGGCATGAAGCGCGGCGGCGACCTCGCCAAGGCGGTCGCCGCGGGCGCGGATGTGGTGATGCTCGGCTCGCCGCTGGCCCGGGCGGCCGAGGCACCGGGCCGCGGGACGAACTGGGGGATGGCCGCCCCGTCCCCGGTTCTGCCGCGCGGCACGCGGATCAAGGTGGGCACGGTCGGCCCGCTGGACCAGATCCTGAACGGCCCGTCGCACGTGACGGACGGCACGCAGAACCTGGTCGGCGCGCTGCGCCAGTCGATGGCAGCGCTCGGGGCGCGCACGATCGCGGACATGCACGACGTCGAGATCGTGTATGCCCCGTCCGTCGTGACCGAGGGCAAGTCCTGGCAGCTGCGCGGACGGTAGCGGTCCGTCAGCCGCCGTCGCGGCGGGCATCCTCGCCCGGGATCCCGAGCGCCGACAGCGCTGCGGCGAACCCTTCCAGGTCGTCGACGCCGACGTACACCGCGGGCACGTTCAGCACGCGCCACCGGACCGGCGAGCGAAGCTCGAGCCGGACCCCGCCCCGTGGACTACCCGCGAACGAGAGGTCGCCGCCCCGGATGCTGCGCCGCACGCCGATCGCCGTGATCCAGCGCCACGATCCCTCGATCCGCCAGCGACGGATCTTCGCCACCGGCACCCGCAGCTCGAACCGCCCGAACCGGACGACGACCAGCCCGCCGTCGATGGCGACCCAGGCGCGATCCCGCCGGACCCCGAAGGCAAGCCACAGCAGCGGTGCCGACCTGCGACCGATCCGGATGGGGTGACGTGTCGCCATGCGCCCAATCTAGCCGGATCCGGGTCTCGCGGCTCAGCGCCCGGGTGCTCGCTTGGGACAGCAGCATCCGGCCGCGTGCCATAGCTGGACCTGGTCGTCATCGGGCGCGGTCTCGCCCGGTAGACTTCGGCGACGAGCGTCGAAGCACCGCGGAGGGGTCATTGGCCGAGTCGGAGGAGGATCCGCAGCCGGGTGACGCCGCGGCCGGCCAGCGCGGCAAGACCGTCCACGGGGAGGCGGCCAACGCGGGCCACCGCGTGCTCGCCCCCGACGATGCCGAGGTCGAGGCCTATCTCGAGGTCGCGCTGGACGCGCCGGCCCCCAGTCGCCGGCCGACGGACCCGCCTCCCGCTGCCGCCATCGTGCCCGAACCCGGTGTCGTGGCGGTCCTCGACTTCGGGTCGCAGTTCGCCCAGCTCATCGCGCGCCGGGTTCGCGAGCTCAACGTCTACTCGGAGCTCCTGCCGCACGACACCCCGGTGGAGGAGCTGGAGCGCCGCGGGGTCCGGGCCGTCATCCTGTCGGGCGGGCCGAACTCCGTGTACGACGATGGGGCCCCGAAGGCGGACGCCTCGCTGTGGAGCGGGCGGCTCCCGGTCCTGGGCATCTGCTACGGCGCCCAGCTGATGGCGCTCGAGCTGGGCGGCGACGTGCTGCCGGCCGCCCGGCGCGAGTACGGCCCGGCGACGGTCCAGATCACCGGCGATGACGTCCTGTTTGCGGGCATCGACCGCGAGCAGCCGGTCTGGATGAGCCACGGGGATTCGATCACCCGGATGCCGGAGGGGTTCCACGCGACGGCCCGGACGGAATCGACGCCCTACGCGGGCCTCGCTGCGCCCGATCGGCGACTGTACGGCATCCAGTTCCATCCCGAGGTCGCCCACACCCCGCGCGGCCGGGATGTCCTGCGCAACTTCGTGACCGCGATCGCCGGGATCGCGCCGGCCTGGACGCCGGCCAACTTCATCGACACCACGGTCAGCGAGATCCGGGAGCGGGTGGATCGCCACGCCGCCGAGACCGGTTCGGCCGGCCAGGTCATCTGCGCGCTGTCGGGCGGCGTCGATTCGGCGGTCGCGGCAACGCTCGTGCACCGGGCGGTGGGCGACCGACTGACCTGCATCTACGTCGACCACGGACTGATGCGCAAGAAGGAATCCGAGCTGCTGCGGGCCACGTTCGAGGCCAACCTCGGGATGCGCCTGGTGATGGTCGACGCACGCGAGCGCTTCCTGGCCCGCCTGGCCGGGGTCAGCGACCCGGAGCACAAGCGGCGGATCATCGGCGACGAGTTCATCCGGGTGTTCGAGGAGGAGGCGACCCGGCTGGGCCGGATCGACTTCCTGACGCAGGGGACGCTGTACCCGGACGTGATCGAGTCGACCACGCCCGAGACCAAGACCGCCCAGAAGATCAAGACCCACCACAACGTCGGCGGCCTGCCGGCCGACCTTCGGTTCCAGCTGATCGAGCCCCTGCGGTACCTGTTCAAGGACGAGGTCCGGCTGGTCGGCACCGCGCTCGGGCTGCCGGAAGCCATGGTCCAGCGTCAGCCGTTCCCGGGCCCGGGCCTCGCGATCCGGATCATCGGCGAGGTCACCGCGGCGCGCCTGGACATCCTGCGCGACGCCGACTGGATCGTGATCGACGAGATCAAGGCAGCGGGCCTGTACCGGAGCGTCTGGCAGTCGTTCGCGATCCTGACCCCGGTGCGATCGGTCGGGGTCATGGGCGACGGCCGGACCTACGCAAACGTCGTCGCGATCCGGGCGGTCACCTCGGAGGACGGGATGACGGCGGACTGGGCCAAGCTCCCCTACGACGTGCTGGGCCGGATCAGCAGCCGGATCGTGAACGAGGTGCCGGGCGTGAACCGGGTCGTGTACGACATCAGCAGCAAGCCGCCGGCCACCATCGAATGGGAGTAGCGGCATAGTGATTTCGGATGGTGTCGGACGGGCCCGCGACCGCTAGAGTGCGCATATGTCCGAACCGATCGTCCGGCCCGATGACCCATTGCCCGTGGTGCTCGGCCGAGCTGCCCGCCGGGACCGTTGCCACCTGCCCATCGTGTGGCGCGACCCTGGCCAGCGCGACCGGCATCGACCCTGACATCCGGGGCGTCACGACGCTGGACCACGAGGCCATCCTGCGCGCCCGGTCCGACATCGCGCGGCCGCGCAGCCGGCTGCTGTCGTTCATCACCGGGGACGTGTCTGCGGAGGCCGTCAGCGACCCGTCCGCGGCGGAGTCGCTGGCCCCGCCGGCCGAGGCCGTGCGCCGGGAGATGCGCCGCCTCCAGCTGGAGGCCGAGCGTGCCGCGCTCGAGGCCGAGTCCGTGGCCCTCAAGTCCGACGTCGTGGTGGAGCAGGGGATCGACCTCGCGAGCCTCGCCGATGACGGGGGGCCGGCGGGCGAGGCAGGGCCGGTCGATGCCGGGTCCGGGACGCCCGGGGACCAGGCGCCCGGGGATCAGGCAGCGGGGCCAAGGGCCGCACCCGAACGCTGACGGCGGGTCCGGTGGCGGGTGCCGCGCCGTCGCTGCCCACGGTCGCTATCCTCGGCCTCGTGGCCGAACGACTGCCGGCTCCCGGACCCTCCTTCCTTCGCGAGCAGGAGCTGTGGGTTGGCGACCGCCGGCTTCGCGCGGGCATGGCCAGGCCGGTCGACGGACCGGACGCCTGGTGGCTGGCGGTGCTGTGGGTCGCCGACGATGACGGCATCGTCAGCTTCCGCGACGTGGCCCCGGCTGCCGGACCACCCGCCGATCCCCCGCTCGCCCGCTTGGGCCCGTCCTTCGCGGGCAGCCTCTCGGGGCTGATCCGCGAGGAGGCTGGGCGGCTGGCGATCCGGCTCGTGCCGCTGCAGCCGCCCGAGGACGACGCGCGCCCGTGGCGCTGCCCGCTGGCGATCCGGGCGGCGTTCCGCTGGGAGCCGGCGCTCGCCGCGACCGTCCGCCCCAACGCGCTGGCCGAGCAGGTGCTGACCGGCTTCCGGCGGTCGGTCGAAGGCCTGCAGCGGCCCTGACCCGGCCGCAGCGGCCCCGCCCCGGCAAACCGCCTAGACTCGTACGTGATGGGTGACCTGTTCGACGAGTTCATGCGCGAGCTGGAGCGCCGTCGCGCCGAGGCCGAGGGACGGAGCTCGCGCCAGCCTTCCGACGAGGCCGGGGAGGAGCCCGAGGCGGCGGACGCCACGGACGAACCGGGGGCGGGCGAGGACGAGCCGGCAGTCCACGATCGGGCCGCAGGCGACGACGACGGGGGCGAGGCCGGGCCGCGAGGGGCGCCCGGACACGACGCCGAGCCGGTGCCGCTGCGGCCGCGAGGCCGCCGGGCCGCGGGCGGTCCGCCGCGGCGGCCACCGCGCCGCCCCGTCGGTGGCCCGGATGACGGCGCCGGCCGGCCGCCGATCCGCGACATCCTCCGCCGGATGGGCCTGGCGGCGACCATCATCATCGTCGTCCTGGTCATCCTGCTCGCGGGGGCCGGCATCAACCTGTGGACCGATGCCATCTGGTACCGCAGCATCGGCTTCGACGCGGTGTTCTGGACGCGCCTGGGGGCGCAGGTCGGCCTGTTCGTCGCGGGGCTGCTGGTCGCATTGGTGGTCCTCGTCGGCAACCTCGTCCTGGCGGGCAGGCTGACCCCGCCGGTGGACCCGGAGCGACCCGGCCGCCTGCGGGCGGTCGCCGGCCGCCTCGCGGAGGCCCAGCGCCAGGCGGACTGGAATGCGCGGATGCGGGCGGGCGGCGGCCCGTTCGGCCCGTTCGGGGCGGGCGGTGGCCAGCGCGCGGGGGACCTGTCGTTCGCGGCCGGATCCGAGGAACTGCCCGACCTGGTCCCGGTCGGCACCTGGATCGTGCTGGGGTTCGCGGTGCTGCTCGCCCTCGGCGTTGCCGGGGCCGTGTCGGGCGCCTGGGAGACGCTGCTCCTGTGGGTGCATCGGGTGCCGTTCTCGCCCGACAAGGCCGTCGTGGACCCGGTGTTCGGCAAGGACATCAGCTTCTTCCTGTTCGAGCTCCCGTTCCTCCGGCTGGTCCAGGAGCTGGCCAGCGGGCTGTTGCTCACCTCGCTCGCGGTGGCCGGCGCGCGCTACCTGCTCTCGGTCAGCCGTGGCGGCGAGGTGTTCGTCACCCGCGTGCGCGTTCATCTCGCGATCCTGGCCGGACTGTACCTGCTGGCGATCGGCGTTCGGCTACCAGCTCGACAAGTACGAGCTGGTGTACAGCCACGCGGGGGTGGCGACCGGCGTGGCCTACGCCGACGCGAACGCCCGATTCCTCGCCTACGACGTCCTGACCTTCCTGTCCGGGCTGGCCGGCGCACTGCTCATCGCCGGGGCGTTCACCCGCTGGATGTGGCCGCTGGCCCTGATCGTCGGCGTCTGGTTCGGGGCGTCGATCCTCCTGGGCCGCCTCTACCCCGAGGCGATCCAGCGCTTCAGCGTTGACCCCAACACGTATGCGCAGGAGCAGCCGTACATCGCCAACAACATCGCGATGACCCGCCTCGCGTTCGGGCTGGACGCGTGGCAGACACAGGCGTACGGAGGCGAGGCCACCCTGCCCTCAAACGCGATTCAGTCCGAGACGGACACGTTCGCCAATGCCCGGCTGTGGGACTACCGGCCGCTGCAGACCACGCTGGACCAGCTCCAGACCGTGCGGCAGTACTACGACTTCTACGATGTCGACACCGATCGCTACACCGTCAACGGGGCGCTGCGCCAGGTGATGCTGTCGGCGCGCGAGCTGGCGATCGACAAGAACCCGGACGCCTCGAGCTGGGTCAACGAGCGGATCATCTACACCCACGGTATCGGCCTCGCCATGGTGCCCGTCAACGAGGTGACGGCCGAGGGCCAGCCACAGCTGTGGATCCGCGACCTGCCTCCGATCTCGACCGCCGGGGCGCCGCCGGTGACCCAGCCGCGCATCTACTTCGGCGAGAGCGATGACCACTACGTCATCGTCCGGGCGCGCACGCAAGCGGAGTTCGACTACCCGCGTGACACGAGCGCGGGGAACAACGACGCCACCACCAGCTGGACCGGCCAGTCCGGGATCCCCCTCGATTCGACCCTGTCCCGCCTGCTGTTCGCGCTGCGCTTCCGAGACCTGGACCTGCTGATCACCGACCAGATCCGTCCAACAGCCAGCTCCTGTTCCATCGCACCCTGTCCGACCGGCTGGGCATGATCGCGCCGTTCCTGCGCTACGACAAGGATCCGTACCTGGTCGTGGACGACGGCGGGCACCTGGTGTACGTCCAGGACGCGTACACGGTGAGCGACCGCTTCCCGCACGCGAGCTCGTTCGACACCACCGAGCTGGGCGCCGTCTCGGGGTTGTACCCGGAGCAGATCAACTACATCCGCAACAGCGTCAAGATCACGGTCGACGCGTACGACGGCACGATGCACTTCTACGTGGCCGACCCGTCCGATCCGCTGATCCGCGCCTGGCAGGGCGATCTTCCCCGACGCTGTTCGAGCCGATGTCGAGCCATGCCCGCGGACCTGGTCGACCACCTCCGGGTCCCCGAGGAGCTGTTCAACGTCCAGACGCGGATGTACGGCCAGTACCACGTGACCCAGCCGCTGACGTTCTTCAACAACACGGACCGCTGGACGGTGCCCGCCAAGCAGACGAATGACCAGAGCCTGCCGAATCCGAGGCGTACTACGTGGTGATGCGGATGCCCGGCGAGCCGAAGGCGGAGTTCCTGCTGCTCCAGCCGATGATCGCGCGCAACCGGCCCAACATGATCGCGTGGGTGGCGGCCCGCAACGACCCGCCCAACTACGGCGACGGTCAGCGTGTACCAGTTCCCGTCCGACACGACCATCTTCGGGCCGGCCCAGATCGAGGCGCGGATCGACGCAGGATCCCACGATCAGCGCCCAGATCACGCTGTGGAACCAGAGCGGCAGCCGCGTGATCCGCGGCAACCTGATCGTGGTGCCCGTCGGTGACTCGCTGCTCTACCTCCAGCCGGTCTACCTCCAGTCCACCTCCGCGGCGTTCCCGGAGTTCCAGCGGATCGTCGTCGCCAGCCCCACCACCGTCACCTGGGCCAGCACGCTGGGCGAGGCGCTGACCACGCTGCTGACGGCCCAGGGGGGCGCGCCGACGCCGACGCCGGCCCCGACGCCGGGCTCGGGCCCCACGCCGACGCCCGGTGCCAATGCCACGCCCGCCCCGACGCCGCCATCCGGCGGCGGGCCTGCCGTCGGACGTCGCCGGCCTGGTCGACATACGCGAACCGTCACTTCGAGCTGGCCCAGCAGGCCTTGCGCAACGGCGACTTCGCCACGTACGGCAACGAGATGGACCGGGTGCAGGTGGCGCTCCAGGCGCTGGGCCGGCTCACCGGCTCCCCGGGCGCCAGCGCGCAGCCGTGAACCGGCGGGGCCAGCATTGATCCGGCCGGGGGCAGCGGTGACGCGGCCGGCCTCGGATCTCGACCTGGCGCCGTCCGAGGTGCTGCTCCCTCGTGTGCCCGTTCGCCGTCTCGACTGGATCGCGGTGATCGGTGGCGCCTTCGTCTCGACCCTTGCCAGGCCGCTCGCGTGGGCCGTGGGGCTGGCCGGGTTCCTGGCCGGTGGCGGGATCCTGCTGGTCGGCATCCCCATCGCCGTGCTGCCCACGCCGACCGGTCTCCAGAACTCGCTCGGTGGGCCGATCACCACCCTGGTCGTCGGCACGCCGTCCACGGCGCTGATCGTGCTCATCGCCGGGGTCGCGGCCGCGCTGGTTGCGCTGGTGCTGGCCGGCGTCGTGGCGGGCGCCTGGGCGGAGCGGCAGGGGATCGAGCTCGCCCTTGCCGCGGCGGCCGACGAGGAGATCCTGGGCAGCGCTCCGGACCTGGCCGGCGCACCGGGAACGCTGCGCGTGGCGCTGGTCCGGCTCCTGTCGCTGATCCCCGTGGCGGTCGCTGCGGTGGCGGCGTGGCCGGCCCTGTACGACGCGACCTATCGCGAGCTCATCCTGCCCACGGACCTCGCATCGCCGCTGCCCGTTCGCGTGATCCGGGCGGTACCGGGGCCGCTCGCGGCCGTCGCGGTCACCTGGCTCGTGTCGGACGCGGCTGCGGCCGCCGGTGTCCGCCACCTTGTCCTGGAGCGTCGCCCGGTGGCCATGGCCTGGCTGCTGGGCTGGACGGACCTGGCCCTCCGCCCGTTGCGGATCCTGGGGACGGCGCTCGCGGGCGCGGCCGTGCTCGCCATCGTCGTTATTCCCGTGGTGCTCGCGGCGGAGGCGGGCTGGTCGAGGGTCCGCGAGCTGATGCTGGCGGGCGGCGACCCGGGTGGGGCGATGCTCGCGGTCGTGCTCTGGATCGCCATCTGGCTGGGCGGCCTGGTGCTGGTCGGCATCGCTGCCGCCATCCGCGTCGCAGCCTGGACGCTGGAGGCGCCGCGTCGGTCGTGACCGGCACCTGCGTTCCGGCCGTCACGTCGGCCACAGGTCGTGCGTCGAGGGTGCGCCCGGGACGGCCGGGGGCTCCCTGCTACACTGCCGCTCGCCGCGTGCCCTCGGGCGCGCCACGCCCGTTCGGAGGCTGCACGCCAGCGCATGGACCAGATCCTTCAAACGATCACTGACACGATCGGCGGCTTCTTCAACAACGCGATCGTCCAGCTCGCCCTCCAGTTCATCGCGGTGTACTGGGTCATCCTGTGGCTGGCCGCCGCCTACTGGGCGTTCCGCGACATGCAGCTGCGCAGCGACAACCCGGTGCTGCCCTACCTGTCGGCCGCGCTCATCGTGCTGTTCACGCCGCTGCTGTTCCCGTTCGGGGTGATCGTGTACCGGATCGTCCGGCCGCAGGAGAAGATCGGCGAGGTCTACGAGCGCAACCTGGCCGAGGAGGCGCTGCTGGCCGAGGTCGAGACGATCCGGACGTGCCCGTCCTGCAGCCGCCGGATCCACGAGGAATGGATCATCTGCCCGACCTGCCGGACGCGCCTCAACCGGGTGTGTGCCAACTGCGGGCGGCTGGTGGGCCTCGACTGGTCGCTGTGCGCCTGGTGCGGGCGGGACTTCGAGCGCGACGGATCTCGCCGCCTACGAGCCGATCTCGACCAGCCAGCCCGAACGCCTCGAGCCCACCGCGGCCAGGCCGGCGCTGCGCGCCGGGGGTCATCCCGCCGCGCTGCGCCAGACCCCGCGCTCGACGCCCGGACGGCGGAGCGCGTCGGGCCAGACCTCGGAGCCTTGACGGCCCCGATCGACCCCCCGGACGGCCGAGGGCCGTCCGACCCGAGGGACGAGGCGGCGGCTGCGGAGGCGCCCGCTTCCGACCTTCCAGCCGCGGCGGCTGGGCAGGGCGACCCCCGGCCGCCGATCGCCACCTTCAGCCTCGAGGGTCGGTCCGTGCCCGCCCTCTACCTGGTCGGCTGGGCCGGGTCGGTGCTGGGGCTCGCCGTCATCGCGGTCTCGCTGCTGGCCGGCGGCGGGTCGGCGGCGCCCTGGCTGTTCCTGGTCGGCCTGGTCCTGCTCGCGATCGGGCTGCTGGCGGCCGGCGGCTCGCAGGCCATCGAGCGTGCGCGCCGGCTCGATCTCGCCTATCGCGGCCCGTCGCCGGTGCTGGCATTCCTGGCGGTCATCGCGATCACCCTCGTCGCGATCGTCGCCGTCCTTGCGCCGCTGGCCGCGGCCGGGCTCGATACCCGCTCACCGGCCGCGACCGCGATCTCGCTGCTGATCACCGGGCTCGCGTACGTGATCGTGATCCAGCTGCTGGTCGTCGGGCCTGGTGCGCTCACCTGGTCGGACATGGGGCTGCGGGTGTCACCCGGGGCGGCGGTCGTGGACCTGGCCACCGGGGCCGTGCTGGCCCTGCCGGTGCTGGTGCTGACCCTCGCGCTCGGCGTGCTCCTGGGACGGTTCCTGCAGCCGGAGCCCAGCCCGCTGCCGGCATCGGGAGACGCGCCGGGCCTGGCGGCCAACCTGCTCTCGGCCGCGATCCTGGCGCCCATCGGGGAGGAGCTGTTCTTCCGCGGCTTCGCCACCACGGCCTGGGCGAGGGCGGTCGGGGCCGGGCCCGCGATCGTACGCGGTGCCGTGTTCTTCGCGATCGCCCACGTCGTCACGCTGTTCGACGCGAGCTTCGCGACGGGCGCCCAGCGGGCCATGTTCTCGTTCGTCGCGCTGCTGCCGGTCGGCGTGGCGCTCGGCTGGCTGTTCCTGGCGCGACGATCCCTGTACGCGTCCATCGGGCTGCACGCGGCGTTCAACGCGATCCAGGTCGTGCTCCTGTTCGTCGCCGGATCGGCAATCGGAGGCTAGCCGCGGCCGGCGGCTTGCACCAGCCGCGATCGGCGCCCTCGCCGGCCCGGCGCAGCACTGGCGACGCTCGCCTGCCGACGCCGCGTCGGGCCGCCCGTGGACCGCGGGCGAAGGGCCGGATGAGCGCCGGGTAAGGCTGGCTCTCTACGCTGCAGGGGTTCCCGGGTCCGGATGGCGGGGGAAATCGGCGGGCTTCCGTCGTCCGGGTCCCGGGGACGCCGTCTGTCGTCAAGGTCGCTCGGCCGCCCGGCCGCGGCGCTTCCACGCCCCGCCTCAGGGAGCACACGCTGTCATGGCGCTTCGCGATCCCGCCCCGGTGGAGCTCCCCGTCGCACCGGCACCGGCGCACCGCCGGACGACCCGCTCGGTGCGCGACCTTCCCGCCGCCGAACGCCCGCGCGAGCGGCTCGCCTTGCGCGGGCCCGGCGGGCTGTCGGCGGCGGAGCTGATCGCGGTGATCCTGGGCACGGGGGCCGGTGGTCGGAGCGCGATGGACCTGGCCGAGGAGGCCCTCGCGCGTCACGCGAGCGTCGGCGCGCTGGCCCGGGCCACGGACGCGGAGCTGGCGGCCATCCCGGGCGTGGGGACCGCCAAGGCCGCCCGGCTCGCGGCGTCGTTCGAGCTGGGCCGTCGCTCGGTGGCGGACTGGCCGGCCGGGCGATGGACGATCCGCTCGCCGCGGGACGCCGCCGGGAGGCTGGTCGTCGAGATGGGGCGGCTCGAGCGCGAGGAGCTCCGGGTGCTCAGCCTCAACGCGAAGAACGTGGTCCTGCGGGCGTCGATCGTGTACGTCGGCAACGTCTCGGCCTCGCTGGTGCGGGTGGGCGAGCTGTTCCGCGATGCCGTTCGGCTCGACGCGAGCGGCCTCATCCTGGCCCACAATCATCCGAGCGGTGACCCCACCCCCAGCCCGGACGATCTCCACCTCACGGCCGAGGCCATCGCCGCCGGCCGGCTCCTGGACGTCGACGTCCTCGATCACCTGGTCGTGGCCCACGACGCCTGGATCTCGCTCCGCGACCGCGGTGTCAGCTTCGACCGGCCAACACCCTCGCGCACCCCCTGACCGCAGCGCGCAGCCGAACCCGCCAACCTCGTCGATCGCGGCACGGATCGCGGATACTGGCTCGAACGCCGACTCGGGACAGCAGGGGATCATCCATGGTCGACACCGCCGAGGTCATCGTCATCGGGGCCGGGGTGCAGGGCGCCAGCCTCGCCTTCCACCTCACGAGCCGCGGCGCCCGGGTGACGGTCGTCGAGCGCTCCTCCGTCGCGGCCGGGGCCACGGGTCGGTCCAGCGGGCTCGTCCGGATGCACTACGACCTGCTGGCGGAGACCCGCCTGGCCTGGGCCTCCTTCCCCTGGTTCCGCGACTGGGCGGAGCGGGTGGGCGGGGAGTGCGGCTTCACCGAGACCGGGTTCCTGTGGATCGAGCCCCCATCGGGAGCGGACCGTCTGGGCAGGAACGTGGCATCCCACCAGGAGCTGGGGATCGAGACGTCGGTCGTGGACGCGGACCAGATCCGGCGGATCGCGCCCGCGCTCCGGATCGACGAGGGCGAGCTCGCGGCGTACGAGCCACGTTCCGGGTACGCGGACCCGTCGGGGACGGCCGCGGGCTTCATGCGGGTGGCACGCAACCGCGGTGCGAGCCTGGTCCAGGGGGCGGAGGTGACGTCGATCTCCGTCGACGGCGACCGCGTGACCGGCGTGGACACGACGAAGGGGTCGTTCTCGGCGCCGATCGTGGTGAACGTGGCCGGTGGCTGGGCGGCCCGCGTGGCCGCCCTCGCGGGCGTGGACATCCCGGTGACCGTGTGGCGCCATGACACCGGATACCTCGGCGTGCCGGGATCCGTGCCCCGGCCGATCCCCGTCGTGATCGACAACGCCCGCGAGATGTACGTCCGGCCGGAGGGCAGGGAGCTGGTCCTGATCGGGCTGGAGGACGAGAACGAGCTGGACGGATCGCCGGACCGCGACACGGCGGACGCAAAGCCCGGCTTTCGCGAGGTCGCCACCGACCGCATCGTCGGCCGCATTCCCGGGCTCATCGACGGGACGTTCCGATCTGCCCACAGCGGCCAGGATGGCCTGACCCCGGACCAGCGCCCGATCCTCGGCCCGGCCGGGCCCGATGGCTTCTTCCTCGACTGCGGCCACAGCGGGACGGGGTTCAAGACCGCTCCCGCGATCGGGCTTGCGATGGCCGAGCTGATCCTCGACGGGGCCGCGACATCCGTGGACATCAGCCCGTTCACGCTGGATCGGTTCGCACAGGGTCGGCTGCTCCGGGGCGAGCACGGCGGCTCGCCGATCTGGCGCTGACCCCGGACCGGCGCGGCAGCAGGGCGCGCTGGCGCGAGGGTCCTCCCGCCGGCCCCCGGGCCACCGAGGCCGGACTTCAGGTCATCGCCGCGGCTCGCGGTCCTCCTCGAACGGCGGCGGCTCGGCCGGGTCGTACAAGTGGGTCCCGCCGCCCTCGTGCTTGGCGAGGTACATCGCCTGGTCTGCCCGACGGAGCACCGTTTCGACCGACGGCACGCCGCCCCAGGCATGGATCACGTACACGCCGATCGACGCACCGACCGCCAGCGGCCCTGCGCTCGTCGGCACGGGCATCGCGATCGTCGCCCACAGCTCCTCCGCCCGGCGGCACGCGACCTCGACGTCGGTCAGGCCGGGCAGGAACAGGGCGAGCTCGTCGCCTCCCAGTCGCCCGGCGAGGTCACCGGGTCGCCGACCATGGGCGCGTAATCGCTCGCCGATCGTCCGCAGGATCTCGTCGCCCACGTCGTGGCCGTGACGATCGTTGGCCGCCTTGAACGCGTCGAGGTCGACGCTGAGCAGGGTGGCGCCGGGCGACGTGCCGCGGCGCATGCGACCCAGCCCGGCCTCCATGCGCCGCCTGAACCCCGAAGCGACCAGCAGCCCGGTCAGCGCGTCCGGCACCGGCATCGGGTCGTTGTCCCAGACGAGGAGCACGAAGCCGCCGATGACGAGCGGGCTCCACCAGCCGACCTCGATGAACGCGATGGTGAGGACCCACGCGAGCGCCACCTCGAGCGCCGTCAGCCGGCCGACCTGGCCCGACAGGATCTCGAGCATCGCCGCCGGCGACAGCTCGTCCCGGATCATCACGGTGAGGGCGGCCATCGACGTGCTGACCACGGTCAGGACGAGGGTGCCGCCGATGGCGGCCACGAACGCCGAGGGGCCGGGGCCGAACAGCCCCATCGCCAGCGCTGCGATGAGCCGCGCAGCCGCCCCGCCAGCCACCGCCGCCGTGGTCATGACGGCGTGATTGGCAAGGGTGCCGTACCAGGGCTGCGATTCGATCTCGCGGCGTTCGATGGTCGAGAGGAGCGCGACCCATGCGCCGGCCGTCGGCCCGCCGAGCACCATCGCCGCGCCGATGAATGGCAGGTGGAAGGTCATGACGCTGCCGGTGCCCGGGGCTCGCAACAGGCGCAGCGAGCCGAGCAGGCCGAACATGACCCACAGCAGCAGCCCGCCCTCCGTCCCGTCGAGCGCGGTGCCGGCGAGACCCGGGTCGATGAGGGTCCCGACCGGCACCACCGCCGTCGTCCAGGCGAGCAGCCCGAGCCCCAGGACGATCGAACCGCCGGTGTAGGCGAGCAGCAGGCGACGCCGTGCCCCCTCGGCACCGCCGGCGCCGTTCGATCCCAGCCCGGCCACCGCCCTGATCAGGGCGGCGAGCGGGCGACGGACGGCCGCAACGGGCGAGGACGGGTCCGGCGGACACCCGGCGAGCGGGGTGGGACGCGGCAGGTTCAGCGAGAGGGCGTCCATTCAGGGGCACATCCTGACTACAACCACACCGTCGGATGGGAGACCGATCCGACTGGCTTGCCGGTCCGCAGTCGCGTACCCGGGCAGGGTTGCAGGTGTCGTCGCCCGGGCACTCGTCGCGACGCCGGATCCGGCGACGGCCGCGCAGCCCTGGGTTGCCATGCATCCAGGCCGGCCGGCCGCCGTCCTCCGTCCGGTCCGGTGACCTGACCTTCAGCTCCCCTGCGTCCGGTCACCGCACCGCAGCCATCCTCTCCCCCAGCGACCGCCCAGGCTGCCGCCCCGAGGTACCGTGGGCCGGGCAGCCATTGGTACTCCCCGGTGACCCGGCACGCAGCTCGCGGCGGCGCCCGGGGTGTCCTGTTCGTGCCCCGGTATACTGCTCGGGCTCGCGCGCCGGACTCGCGTGCGCGCCGTGATCCGAGACCATCCCGCGACCGCCCCGGCGAGCCGCGCCCCGCGCCCTCCGGTGCCCGACTCCCGCAGCAAGGATCGACCCGTCAGCATGTTCGACCGCCTCCTCGGCCTCTTCTCCCGCGACATCGGGATCGACCTCGGCACGGCCAACACGCTCGTGCACGTGCGCGACCGCGGGATCGTGATCTCGGAACCGTCGGTCGTGGCCATCGACGCCAAGACCAAGCGCGTGCTCGCCATCGGCGCCGAGGCGAAGCGCATGGTGGGCCGCACGCCGGCCTCGATCATCGCGGTGCGTCCCCTTCGAGACGGCGTCATCTCGGACTTCGACGTCACCGAGCAGATGATCAAGTACTTCGTGAACAAGGTGCACGATCGGGTGGGCCTCATCCCCCGGCCGCGGATGCTGCTGGGGATCCCGTCGGGCGTGACCGAGGTCGAGAAGCGGGCCGTGCGCGACGCCGCGCTCAACGCCGGGGCGCGCTGGGCGCGACTGATCGAGGAGCCGATGGCGGCGGCGATCGGGGCCGGGCTGCCCGTCTCGGAACCGTCCGGGTCGCTCATCGTGGATATCGGCGGCGGGACCACGGAGGTGGCCGTGCTGTCCCTGGGCGGCATCGTCGTCAGCCGGTCGATCCGCATCGGCGGCGACGAGATGGACCAGGACATCGTCTCGTTCGCCCGCCGCGAGTACAACCTGTTCCTCGGCGAACGAACGGCCGAGGACATCAAGATCGCGATCGGTTCCGCCTACCCGGGCGAATGGGACTCGCAGCGAGTCACGCTCCGCGGGCGTGACCTGCTGACCGGCCTGCCACGCTCGGTCGAGGTCGGGGCCGACCAGATCCGCGAGGCGATCGAGGTCTCGGTGGCCCAGATCGTCGACACCATCAAGGACACGATCGAGGAGACGCCACCCGAGCTGGTGGCCGACATCATGGACCAGGGGATCGTGCTCGCAGGCGGCGGCGCGCTCCTCGTCGGGCTCGACCGTCGGGTGGCGGAGGCAACCCAGATGCCGGTCCATGTCGCTGACGACCCGCTGACCTGCGTCGCGCGCGGGACCGGGGTGGTCCTCCAGGAGCTGTCCAGCCCGACCATGGAGCGCGTGCTGGTCGCGGAGACCTACAGCCGTCCGCCGCGCTGATCTCGAACCGCGCGACCCTTGACGGGGGCGCGCAAGCGGAGCTGGTGCCATGACCTCGCTGCTCGCCAATCGCCAGGCCCGCCGCCGGGGAATCCTGTTCGCCATCCTGGTGGCGATCACGCTGCTGCTGATGGCGTTCTCGGCCAACCCCTACGTCCAGGAGATGCAGAACGGCCTGTCGTTCGCGCTGCGGCCGATCCAGGGTGCGATCGCCTCGGCCGCCGGCGGCGTGGCCAACGTCGTGGGGGCCGTGACCGAGATCGACAACCTCCGGTTGGACAATGCGGCGCTGAGCGACGAGAACGAGCGCCTCACCAACGAGAACGCCCGGCTCCAGGAGGTCAAGCGCGAGAACGACCAGCTGACCGCGCTGCTCCAGCTGCAGAGCGGGTTCGACCACCAGACGGTGGCGACCCGCGTGATCGGGCGCGAGACGCTCGAGAGCCGGCGGATGGTGACCCTGGACAAGGGCACCGACGACGGGATCGCGCAGGGAGACGTCGTGGTTGTCCAGGGTGGCGCGGTGGCGGGCCGGGTGACCGACGTCGGGCCCACGTTCGCCAAGGTGACCCTGATCAGCGACAGCTCGTCCACCGTGGTCGGCCAGCTGCTGGGATCGGGTGCGACCGGCGAGATCGTGGGCCAGACCGGTGACGTGCTGATCATGAGCAACATCGATTCCTCGGTCGAGATCGGGCTCGACGAGGAGGTGTTCACGGCCGGCATCGAGCTCAAGGGCGGGATCCGGTCCCCGTACCCCAAGGGCCTGTTCGTGGGCAGCGTCGTCGACGTCCAGCGGGACGCCAACGACGTGGTCCAGACCGCGTTCCTGGCTCCGGCCGCGGATCTCGCCTCGTTCGAGCTGGCGCTCGTCATCACCGACTACCAGGGCGGCCTGCCGCCGGTCGACGAGCAGGCGGTGCCGTGCGGGACCAGCGGCACGGTGCCGGGCGGCGAGGTGCCGTGCTACACCCCGGTCCCCACGCCCCGGCCGACGCCCAAGGGGTAGCGGGTCGCGGGCGCCGGGCCCCGCCCGGGGCCGGCTGGTACGCTCTGGCCGATGAAAGGCCTGGTCCTCGCCGGTGGCACCGCGAGCCGGCTGTTCCCGCTCACGATCGTCACCAACAAGCACCTCCTGCCGATCTACGACCGGCCGATGATCTACTACCCGCTGGAGACGCTGGCGGGGATGGGCATCCGCGAGGTGATGGTCATCGTCGGGGGAAAGAGCGTCGGGGACATCGTGGAGCTGCTGGGCGACGGCCGGCACTTCGGGCTGGACCTCACCTATCGCTACCAGCGCGGCGCGCTGGGGATCGCCCACGCGATCAGCCTGGCCCGCGACTTCATCGGCGACGAGTCGTTCTGCGTGGTCCTGGGTGACAACATCCTGCGTGGCCCGGCGCTCGAGGAGACGGCGCGCGCCTTCGACGGCGGGACCTGGGGTGCCGGGACCCTGCTGTACCGGGTGCCCGACCCGCAGCGGTTCGGCGTCGCCGAGCTCGACGCGGCCGGCAACGTGGTGGGCTTCGAGGAGAAGCCCGCGCACCCCAAGAGCGACCTGATCCCGATCGGCGTCTACTTCCTGCGCCCCGATGCGTTCGACGTGATCGAGACGCTGGCGCCTTCCGGTCGTGGCGAGTTCGAGATCACGGACGTGCTCAACCGCTACATCCCGAGCGGCGGGCTGTTCACCCGGGTCTACGAGGGGCACTGGGCCGATGCGGGCACGGTGACCTCGCTGCTGCGCGCCGCCCAGCTGGCCGCCGCGGACGATGAGGCGGGCCGGCTGGCACCACCCGCCGTCCACCCCAACGACCCCCGGTGACCGACCGCATCGGCCCCCGCCCGCACCTCCTGGTCACCGGGGGCGCCGGGTTCATCGGCAGCGAGCTCGTGCGCGGCATCATGGCCCGCCGGGACGGCACGCGGGTGACGGTCCTGGACAAGCTGACCTATGCCGGAAACCGGGCGAACCTTGCCGAGGTGGAGACGGACGCGGAGCAGGCCGCCCGGTTCGCGTTCGTGCACGGGGACATCGCGGACCCCGCCGTCGCCGGGCCCCTGGTGGCGACGGCCGACGCCGTGATCAACGTGGCCGCCGAGACGCACGTCGACCGCTCGATCCTCGATCCGGAGGCGTTCCTGCGGACCGGCGTGATCGGGGTCCACGTCCTGCTCGAGGCCGTGCGGGTCGAGACCGAGCGGACCGCTGCCGGCGCTCGTGCCGGTGCCCCACGCTTCCTCCAGGTGAGCACGGACGAGGTCTACGGCGACGTGCCCGAGGGCCGCAGCGTCGAGGGCGACCGCCTGGCGCCGCGCAGCCCGTATGCGGCGGCCAAGGCCGCCGGCGAGCTGCTGGTCAACGCCTATCACGCCACCTTCGGGCTCGACGTCGTCACCACCCGCGGCTCGAACACGTACGGCCCGTACCAGCACCCGGAGAAGCTGGTCCCGCTGTTCACCACCAATGCCCTCGCCGGCGAGCCCCTGCCGATGTACGGCGACGGGATGCAGGTGCGCGACTGGCTGCACGTCTCGGACCACGCCGCCGCGATCGAGTTCGTGCTCCGCCGCGGCGAGCCGGGCCAGGTGTACAACGTGTCGGGCGGGACGGACCTGCCCAACCGCGAGGTCATCCGGCGCCTGCTGGAGGCGACCGGGCGCGACTGGTCGCTGGTGCGCTCGGTGCCCGACCGGCCGGGTCACGACCGGCGGTACGCGATGGATGGCTCACGGCTGGCCGCGCTGGGCTGGGTGCCGGCGACGCCCTTCGAGCAGGGCCTGGCAGGCACCGTGGCCTGGTATCGCGACCACGCCGCCTGGGTCGCGGCGGCCCGGAGCGGCGACTGGAGCACCTACTACGCGCGCCAGTACGGCGAGCGGCTGGCTGCGGGACGGCCGGTGGACGAGACCGGCTGACGGTGCGCATCGCGGTCACGGGGGCGCGGGGCCGGCTCGGACGGGCGCTGGTCGATGCGCTCGAGAACGCACCGTTCACGGGGCCTCACGGTCCGGTGGCCTGGTCTCGGCCGGAGCTCGACCTGGACACCCTCACCGGCGACGCGGTCCGCGCGCTGCTCGATCGGGACCAGCCCGAGGTCGTGATCCACGCCGCGGCCTGGACCGATGTCGACGGCTGCGCCCGCGATCCGGCGCTCGCCCTGCGTCGCAACGGCGAGGCCACCGGCATCCTCGCCCGGGGGTGCGCGGAGCGCGGCTGCGACCTGGTCGTCGTGTCCACCAACGAGGTGTTCGACGGCACGCGGAGCGACGGCATCGGCTACGCGCCCGACGACCCGCGAGCACCCGCCAACGCGTACGGCGCCTCCAAGCTCGAGGGCGAGCTCCGGGCGACGGAGGCGTACGCGTCGGGCGCTGGCGTGCGCACCGGGCGCCTGGCGATCGCACGGACCTCGTGGCTCCACGGACCGCCGGGCAACGACTTCCCGGCCAAGATCGCCGCTGCCGCCCTGCGGGCGAGGGCCGACGATACCCCGCTGCGGGTGGTCGGCGACGAGATCGGCTCACCGACCTACACCGTCGACGTCGCCGACGCGATCGTCGAGCTGATCGCGGAGGACGCGCTGATCGCGGGCCCGGGACGGTCGCCGGGCATCCACCACCTGGTCAACGCCGGGCGGGCGTCCAGGGCGGATTGGGCCCGCGAGGTCCTGCGGGTCACCCGGATCGACGTCCCCGTGGTGGACGTACCGTCGTCGACCTGGCCGCGCGCGTCAACGCCTCCCCGGTGGGCGGTGCTGGAAGCGACAGCGCTGCCATCGGGCGAGCCGATGCGCGACTGGCGGGAGGCGTTCGCCGACGCGGTGCCCGCCCTGGTGAGGTCGCTCAACCGCGGCTGACGCCGCCGGCGAGGGTCCGCGGCCCGACTGCCGCGGACCTCACCCGACCGCCTGCCTCCGGACCGGAGCCCGCCCGAAAGGGCCACCGGTGACGTGACCATCCCGCGATTGGCCCCGCAACCCGTTCGGTGGAGGCTGGAACGGCATCTCACCGGGTTCGTCGTCGTCCGACACCGCCGACCGGAGCCTTCGTTGCGCAAGCTGGCCGTTGCCCTCGCCGCCCTGCTGCTCGCCGGCCTCGTCGTCGTCGTGCCTGCGTCCGCCTTGCCGGCGGCCGCCGCGACAGGCCCCCGGGTGGCGATCATCGTGGGCGCCACGGGCGGCACCACGGCCACCTACCGCACCTACGCGGACCAGCTGTACGCGGAAGCGACCAAGTACACGAGCAACGTGGTCAGGGTGTACAGCCCCAACGCGACCTGGTCCAGGGTCAAGTCGGCCGTCAACGGCGCGTCCATCATCGTCTACCTCGGCCACGGCAACGGCTGGCCGAGCCCGTATACCTATGACCCGCAATACACGACCAAGGACGGCTTTGGGCTCAACTACGACCTCAACGGCGACGGCAAGCTGTCCGATTCCGAGAACAAGTACTACGGCGAGCCCAGGATCGAGACGCTGACGCCCGCCCCCAACGCCGTCGTGCTGCTGTTCCACCTGTGCTACGCATCGGGCAACTCGGAGTCGGGCGACCCCAACCCCAGCCTGTCCGTCGCTCGCCAGCGGGTGGACAACTACGCCTCGGCATTCCTCCGGGCCGGTGCCCGGGCCGTGATCGCCAACGGCCACAGCCATGACCCCTACTACATCCGGGCTCTGTTCACGACGCACCAGACGATCGAGCAGTACTGGCGGAAGGCCCCCGACTTCAACGACGACGTGACCGGCTACGCGTCCAGCCGGTCGAGCGGCTACACGTACCTCATGGACCCGGAGGCGCCGGGCAGGTACTACCGCTCGATCACGGGCAAGATGTCCCTGCGCACCGACGACGTCACCGGCGCTGGCTATGCGGCCACGTCGGGCGATCCCGCGACGTTCGTCGTCCCGGGCAATGCCAGCCCGGTCGCGGACGGGGCACCCGTCTACGACAGCGCCGCGAGCGCAGCCGCGGGGGCGGACCCGGCGACGACCCTGCCCGCGAGCACGCAGGTGCGGATCCTGGGACAGGACATCGAGCCCGCCGCCACCGGGGTGCCGGTGTTCCAGGTCCGGACCGACGATGGCGTCGAGGGCTGGATGCTCAGCAGCTCGCTCGTCCCGCGCGACAGCGCCGCTCCCCGGCTGTGGGAGGTCACCGACGGCACGGGTGCCTTCTCGCCCAACGGCGACGGGTCGCAGGACACGTTCCCGATCTCGCTCCGGTTGTCGGAGTCGGCCGCGTGGACGCTGCGCATCGTGAACGGCTACGGCACCCAGAAGCAGAGCTGGTCCGGGACGGGGGACACGGCGTCCGCGACCTGGTCGCCGGCGCCCGGCTCGATCACCGATGGCACGTTCACCTGGGTCCTGTCCGCCACCGATGCCTGGAGCAACGGACCGCTCGCCGCGGAGGGGCCGATCGCCGTCGACACCCGCGCGCCCGCCGTCACGGTGACAGCCCCCGGGGCCGACAGCGTCCCGCAGCTCACGCCCAACGGCGATGGGTCGCGCGACGCGACCCGGTTCACGGTCGGCTCGAGCGAGCCCGGTTCCGTGGTCGGCAGCGTGAAGAACGCGTCGGGCACGACGGTGGCCACGCTGTCTGCAAACGTCGGCGGATCGGCAACGACGGTCACCTGGGACGGCCGCAGGACGAGCGGCGCCTACGCCGCCGATGGGCGGTATGACGTCGCGTTCGTGGCCGTCGATCGCGCCGGCAACGCCGGCGACGCGGTCGCGCGCTCCGTCGACGTCTACGGGGCGCTGGGCTTCGTGGCCTCGTCCAAGATCGCCTTCTTCCCGCAGGACCACGATTCGCTGTCGACGACCACGGCCCTGTCGTTCAGGCTGCTGCGCGATGCCACGGTGACCTGGACGATCACGGATCTCGCGGGCCATGTCGTCCGCACGCTCAGGTCGGACGAGGCGCTGGCCGCGGGCAGCTACGCATTCCGGTGGAACGGTCGCGACGCCGACGGCGCGTTCGTCCGGCGCGGAAGCTACGTGTCGCAGGTCGTGGCGACCAACGGGTCGCAGACGGTTACCCAGTCGGCGACGGTCGTCGCCGACGCGTTCCGCCTCACCTCCAGCGACACCACCCCGGCTCGGGGGCAGCGGATCACCGTACGCGCGACATCGGCCGAGCCGCTCTCGACCCGGCCGCGGCTGGTGGTCAGCCAGCCCGGGATCCGCTCCTGGTCGGTGGCGATGACCAAGGTCGGCACCAACGCCTACAAGGCAACGATCACCCTCCGGTCGAGCGGGACAGGCTCCCTCCGGCTCAAGGTCGTCGCCCGCGACAGCCACGGCGCCACGCAGTACACGAAGCGCTACCTGCGGCTCCACTGAGCAGGCCTCGGGACCCACCACCGGCTGTCGTTCGTCACCTGGGCTTGCCATGCGCGGGACAATGGGCCGCGACGCCGGATCTCGAAGGCGTCGCCCGCCACCCCACCGGACCACCCCCGACCTGCCCGTACCGGTCCGCACCGGGACCATGGGGTGATGGGATCGCCGCCCCGCCGGCGGTAGCGTGGTGATCCTCGCCGGGCACCGTTCCACGATCGGTCGTCCGGGGACAACCGCCACGACCCGCGCCGCGCGGGTGGCGGCAGCCCTCGTCGCTGAGGAAGCCGTGACCCGATCCCGCCCCGTGCTCCAGGCCATCCGTCCGATCGCCTCGGCGATGCTCGCCGCCCTGCTCGCCGCGAGCCTGGTCCCGGGCCCGGCCCCGACGGTGATCGCACAGGATCAGGGGCCGGTGCCGGTCGCAGACCAGGGGCAGCCGGGGGATACCGCGCTCGCCGGCACGAGGATCGCCGACCCGGGCACGGCCGGCCCGACCGGAACGGGTCCGGAGCCGCCCGCCGCGGGCGCCGCAGGTGCCGCGCAGCAGCAGCCGTCGATCGCCTACGAGCAGGCGATGGCGCACGAGCACGACCCCATCGTGTTCAAGCCCGGTGGCCGGGTCACCGTCGGGTTCAAGCCGCGGGCCGATGACGCCTGGCCGGTCGGCGGCAAGGCGCCGGTCGCGCTGCCGCCGGGTCGCGCCACGGGGCGCCAGATGGCGGCCAGCCCCGAAGGCAGCGACTGGACCTCGATCCGGGGCAAGGGCAAGGCAACCGGGGATCCCGCAGGCTCGAGCGCCCCGGCTGTCCCCGCCCCCGTGGACGCCCCTGCCGGCCGCCCGTTCGCCGCCGCCGTGGCCGCCGGCTTCACGCCGTCGCCCGCCGATCCCGCGGTCGACCTCGCGGCCGCCTCCGGCCTCCGGCGCCAGGTGTTCGGGTTCCTTCCGTACTGGGAGCTGTCGGGTGCCTCGACCAGGCTCAACTACGACGTGCTCTCGACGATCGCCTACTTCTCGGTGGGTGCCGACGCGTCGGGCAACCTCAAGAAGCGCAACGGCGACGGGTCCCGCACCACGGGCTGGAGCGGCTGGGCAAGCTCGAACCTGACCTCGGTGATCTCCGCGGCTCACCGGCACGGGACACGCGTCGTGCTCACCATCAGCGTGTTCGCGTGGACGACGTCCCAGGCGAACACCCAGCGCGCGATCCTGGGCAGCGCTGCAGCGCGCCTCCGCCTGGCCCGCCAGGCAGCGGCGGCCGTGCGCGACCGCGGAGCGGATGGCGTCAACCTCGACTTCGAGCCCCTGGCCCGAGGCTACGAGAGCGAGTTCGTATCGCTGCTGCGCGCCGTCCGATCGGAGCTCAACCGGGTGCGCTCGGGCTACCAGCTGACCTACGACACGACCGGCTACATCGGGAACTACCCGCTGGAGGCCTCGGTCGGTTCCGGCGCCGCGGACGCCGTGTTCATCATGGGCTACGACTACCGGACCGCGTCGTCATCGACCGCGGGCTCCGTCGACCCGCTGTCGGGACCCGCCTACGACCTGGCGGACACCGTCCGCGCCTACACGGCGCGGATCCGCCCGTCGCGGGTGATCCTCGGCATCCCGTGGTACGGGCGCGCCTGGTCCACCAGGACCGACGCGCCACGGTCCCGGAACATCAGCGGTCATCAGTACGGCTACAGCACCGCGGTCAACTACGAAATCGGTGGTCGCCCTGGTCGCGAAGTACGGACGTCGCTGGGACAGCAGCGAGCAGAGCCCGTACATCGCCTACCGCCGCAGGAACTGCACCGCGACCTACGGCTGCGTGACCAGCTGGCGGCAGGTCTACTACGACGACGCAACGTCGATGAAGCGCCGCTACGCGCTGGTCAGCGACTACGGTTTGCGGGGTGCCGGAATGTGGGCGCTGGGCTACGACGGCGGCCATGCCGAGCTGTACCGCGCGGTGTCCGACTCGTTCCTGGTCGACAAGTCCGCGCCCCAGGCGGGGATCTCGATCCTCACCACCACGGTGCCCGACGAGGGGTTCACGGTCCACTGGGCCGCCAGGGATGTCAGCCACGTGGTGAGCTACGACGTCCAGGCCTCCGTCGACGGCGGGCCGTGGACGCCCTGGCTGACCCGCGCCAGGGCGACCTCCGACGTGTGGCTCGGCGCGGACGGCCACGGCTACGCGTTCCGGGTGCGCGCTCGGGACAGCAAGGGCAACGCCGGCACCTGGAACACCAGCGCCACCTGGACCTCGTCTCCGGCGCTCGCGGTCGGGGGCTTCGGCCGCGTCAAGCGGGACGGGTTGTCGTACCGCACCGGACCGTCCACGAACGCCGCCATCCTGGGCGTGCTGCGCAAGAGCACGATCCTGGCCATCACCCGGGGACCCGTGCGGGCCAACGGCTACACGTGGTGGGAGGTCACCCAGCCGATCCGCGAGTGGGGGCCGGTCTCGTTCGTCGAGCGCGGGGTGTGGGTCGCGGGTTCGTCGCCTCGTCGGCCTACGTCGTGCCCTACCGGGCACCCAACAGCACGACGGTCGACGCGGGGCTGCGGGGCCTGGACTTCGGCCCCGGCGGGGCCTCCGGGGTCGGGGGCAGCGTCGCGAGCGTCGCCCGTCGCGCGCTCTCGCCCGACGGCGACGGCTCCGGTGACATCCTGCGGCTGCGCTGGACCAACACGCTGGCGCTCGATTCGCTGGCGCTCAACGTCTACCGCACCAACGGGAAGCTGGTCGGGTCACGCACCGTGTCCGACCGCGGCAAGGGCGCCCAGACCTGGGACTGGAACGGCAGGGCGGGCGCAGGCGTGGTGCCCGATGGCCGGTACGTCCTGCAGCTGGTGGGCAAGGTCGGTCGCAAGGCCTATCACGCGCCGGCTGCGCGGCCGGTCACCGGAGCCCAGGTCGCCGCCTACGCGGTCACCGTCGACACCGTCGCGCCGCGGCTGTCCGCCGCGTCCGCCTCCCGCACCCTGTTCTCGCCCAACGGCGACGGGCAGAAGGACACGGTCAGGCTCGCCCTGTCGGCGACCGGGGCGACCCGCTGGGCCGTCCGGATCGCCAACGGACGGGGGTCGATCGTGCGCACGGTCACGGGCAGCGGCCGATCGTTCGGGTTCACCTGGAACGGCACTGCCGACGCCGGATCCCGCGTGCCGGACGGACGCTACACCGCGACCCTGCTCGCCTACGACGACGCGGGCAACAGCGTGCGCCGGGCGTACCGGCTCAGCGTCGACACGACCCCCCCGAAGGTCACGCCAACGGTCTCCGAGCCGGTGTTCTCGCCCGATGGCGACCGGGCGACCGACACGACGCGGCTGTCGTGGGCGGCGGACACGACGGTGTGGGGGACGGCGCGCGTGTGGAAGGGCAGCCGGCTGATCCGGTCATGGACGGTCACCGGGCGGACGTCGGGATCGGTCGCGTGGGACGGCCGGACGACCGGCGGCAGCAGGGTCGCGGACGGGCGCTACACGTTCCGCGTGGACGTCCGGGATGCCGCCCGGAACGCGACCTCGATCTCGAAGACGGTGGTCGTGGACCGCACGGCCGGCTTCCTCCGCTGGTCCGGCTCGTTCTACCCGCAGGACGGCGACTCGCTCGAGCGGACCGCCCGGCTGTCCTGGTCGCAGACGCGCCAGGCCCGGACCACCCTGCGGATCTACGACGCGGCCGGACACACCGTGCGGACCGTGTGGACGGGACGGACGCTGGGCTCCGGCACCCGGGGCTGGACCTGGAACGGGCGGCTCGCGAACGGCAGCTACGTGCCCCAGGGCCGATACCTCGCGAGCCTGACGGTGACCTCGTCGCTGGGCACCACCGAGCTCCGGCGAACCGTGTGGGTGTCGGCGTTCTCGGTCTCGGCATCGCCCGGCACGGTCCGGGCGGGGCAGCGCCTGACGGTGACCTTCCGGTCCGTCGAGCGGCTTGCGACCGGACCCAGGGTGAGCTTCAGCCAGCCGGGCCAGTCGACGGCGACCGTGCGGGCCACGCGGCTCGCGAATGGCAGCTACCGGGCCGTGTTCACCGTTCGCCGCGGCGCCGCCGGCACGGCGACCGTGCGGATCAGCGCGCGCGATGCCGGTGGCCACCGGAACGCGACGTCGGTCCAGGTCAGGGTGGCTTCCTGACCGACCGGCCGCCCGGTCCACCCCCGCGCGCGCCCGTGACCCCGTACACTCACCGCCGATGACCACCACCCCGCCCACGACGGCGGACGCCCCGGGCTCCGGCGTCTGGGTCGTGCTGCCCACCTACAACGAGGCCGAGAACCTGCCCGGCATCGCCGAGGCGATCCTCGAGGCGCTCCCGGGTGCGGTGCCTGCTGGTCGTCGACGATGGCTCGCCTGACGGCACCGGCGAGCTCGCCGACCGGCTCGCGACCGAGGACCGGCGGATCCGGGTCCGGCACCGCGCCGCGAAGCAGGGCCTCGGCCGCGCCTACCTCGACGGCTTCGGCGAGGCCCTGGACGGGGGCGCGTCGGTGGTCGTCCAGATGGATGCCGACTGGTCGCACGATCCCGGTGCGCTGCCGGCCCTGGTGGAGCCGATCATGGCCGACCGGGCGGACCTGGTGATCGGGTCGCGCTACACGTCCGGCGGCGGCGTGGTGGACTGGGGGATCATGCGGCGGGTGATCTCGCGCGGCGGGTCGCTGTTCGCGCGACTCGTCCTGCGCCTGAGCCCCCACGACCTGACCGGCGGGTTCAAGGCGTGGCGAGCGACGACCCTCGCGGCGGTGCCGTTCGACGGTGTCCGGGCGGGTGGGTACGTGTTCCAGATCGAGATGACCTACCGCGCCAGTCGCGCTCGGGGCGCGCGTGGTCGAGGTGCCGATCACGTTCCGCGATCGCCGCGTGGGCCAGTCCAAGATGAGCCGCCGGATCCTGGTCGAGGCGCTGTTCGTCGTGCTCCGGCTGCGCTGGGACGAGCTGCGCGGTCGCGGACCCGTCCGCCCGGGGCCGTGATCTCGCCGGGACGGCCGGGCTGGCGCCCCGGGTCCGCGCCCGCAGCCCCCGGGCCGCCTGGCGTGCGGGTGGTCATGGACCTCCGCCCGCTCCAGGTCCCCGAGCGTGCCCCGATCACCGGGCGCTACCTCGAGCAGCTGCTGACCGCGCTGGAGGCCGATCCCGTGCCCGGCGAGTCGTTCGTGTTCCTGCTCGCCGCGGAGCTCGAGGACCCGTCCGCCCGCTGGCCGGGCGCTCGAGGTGGCCGGGCGACGGCTGCTCCCCCCGACCCGCCTGCTGCGGTCCGCGGCGCTGACCGTCGATCCCATGCTGCTGCGCGGCGCATCGCTGGGCGCCGGGTGGCACGCCGAGCGGCAGGGGGCCGCCGGCACCGTCTACCACGCCGCCGCGGGCGCGCTGCCGATCGCCTCGGGGATCCCGATCGTCGCCGCCCTGCTGGACCTGGCGCCGTGGTCGATGGCCGACCGCTACCAGCGCGGCCGGGCCGCCAGGTTCGGCCAGCGACTACGGGCGCGGCTGCTGCGCGACGCCGCTGCGGTCATCGTTCCCAGCCGGGCCGCGGCGACCGACGCGCGGCGACTGCTGCGCCTGCGCCAGGCCCGGGTGCGGGTCGTCCCGCTGGCCGCCCGGGCCGGCCTTCCGGCCGCAGGCGGCGGAGCGGGCGCCGATGGAGCGGGAGCGGCTGGGTCTCGCGGACCGGTACGCGGTGTACGCGGGCCGGCACGACGCCCGCCACGACCTCGCGACCCTGCTCCTGGCGCTCGGCCGGCTGGCCGCGGAGCCGCGCCCCCCCAGCGTGCCGGCCGACGCGTGGCCCCCGCGAGTGTGTCTCGTCGATGCATCGCCGGATGACCGGGCGGCCGTGGCGCGTGCCGCCCTGCGCGCCGGCGCACCCGACGCCGTCGTGTACGCCACCCGGCTGTCCGACGACCGGCTGGCCGCGCTGGTCGCCGGCGCCCGGTTCCTGGTCCTGCCCGTGTGGTCGGATACGGGCGGGCTGGCGGCGCTCGACGCGCTCGCCGCCGGGGTCCCGGTGGTCGCCAGCGCCGTGGGCGCGCTGCCCGAGATCGTCGGCCGGGCCGGGATCCTCGTGGAGCCCGGCGATCCGGAGCGGCTGGCCACGGCGATCCGGGCCGCCTGGAGCGACGATCCGTTCCATGCCGGGCTGGTCGCCGCGGCCCGCGACCGGACGGATCGGCAGCGGACGTGGGCGGACGTCGCGCGCGAGACCCGGGCGGTCTGGTCGGAGGTGGCGCGCACCGCACCGCTGCTGTGATCGCGCGCCGCCGCGACCCCTCGCTCGCGTGGTCCCGATCGGGAGTCGTGGTCAGGAGGGCGCCGGAACGGTCCCGTCCTTGATGGTGATCCTCGTCCCCCGCGGGACCACCTGGACGAAGGTCTGCCCGATCGTCAGCGTGACCTGCTTGCCGTCCTTGCCATAGAAGCGGGTGGGCGCCAGCATCGACTTCTTCTTCCAGGTGCCCTTGATCGTCTTGCCGTTGGTCGCGATGTAGGCGACGCCGGAGCCGGTGAAGTTCGCCTCGAGGCGGCTCTTGTGCGAGCCGTCATTGAGCGGCGCGAAGCTCATGTACATGATCACCACGTTCTTGGGCGCGATCCGCACCTTGGTCCCCGCGTCCACCTGCCGGCCCTCGATCGACACCGACCGCTTGTAGCTGTTGGTCCGGCGATCGTAGGCGTAGCTGATCGTGTTGTACGGATAGGGAATCACGATCCTGCCCCCATCCGGCCGCAGGCTGATGTCGGCGTCGGGGGCGAACTTCCACAGGGGCTTCGCGCCGGGCACGTCCTTCGCCCCGACCTTCCTGGCCAGCGACCGCAGGTGCTTCCCGTCGGTGTACACGTTGTGGGGCGCCAGCCGGGTGTTGATCCGCCACAGGTAGCGGCCTTCCCAGCGGAAGTCGTCGGCGTTGTAGACCACCTTGCCGTTGCCCCTGGACGATGCGAGCAGCGACTTGGCCTGCGGAGAGCCGCCAGCGTGGACGTAGACCGACCGCCACTCGGCGGCCCACGCGATGAAGTACAGGCGCGCGCTGCGCACGGGTCCGACCGCGGGCGGGTTGCCGTTCTGGAACAGCGCCATGTAGCGCGGGATGCCGCCCTCAGCCGGCGCCTGCCAGACCACGCCCGCCTGCGACAGCCCCGACTGCGGTCGCGCCGCGGACAGATCGTCGATCATCACCGCGATCACGTGGCGTGCGGCCACCTTCTTGGACACGGGCTCGCCGGTCAGCGGTGCCGGCACGACGACCGGGGTCGGCGTGGGGGTCGGCGTCGGCACCGGCGTCGGCGAAGGGGAGGCCGAAGGCGAAGGGACGTCCGAGGTCGACGGCGACAGCGATGGTGCCGGCGACGGCGTGGGCTCGACGATGGCGATCGCCGGCGAGGGCGAGGCTGCGGGGCCGATCAGGTTGCCGGCCGCGACCCCCACCGCGAGCCCGGCGACGAGCGTGAGGCCGACGAGCGCCGCGGCGAGCGGACGGCTCATCGAGCGCGGCTCCTGAAGGTCAGCGACGCATGGCGCATCCGGGCTCCCCTGCCTCGAGGCGGGTCGACGTCCACCCGCCCGATCCGCGCGGAGGATAGCGGAAACGGACCGCGACCGCGGGCCCGGCGCCCAATGGGGTCGGTGCCGAGCCCGCCCCGAGCTGATCAGGCCGGACGGCCGTGGGCCGTCTGGCGATCCTGGGGTAGGCTCCGGGGACACGCCTCGCCACGCTCAGCCCGAGGAGCGATCGATGACCGAGCCGAACCCCAGCCCCACGACGCCTGCACGCCGGAGAGCCGCCTCGAAGGCGAAACCCGCGACGCCGGCGACCACCGACACCACCGCGATCGCCGCCAGCCCGAGCGTCGTGGCCCCCGAGCCGCACGCCGGCCCGACCCTGGACCGGGATCATGGTCCGACGTCCCTGCGCCTCGAGCGCGGCGGCATCGCGGAGGCGACGGCGGGCAGCGTGGAGGTCCACCTGGGCGGGATCGGGGCGCTCGATGCCGAGGAGGTGTTCGTCCAGTGGGGCGGCGTGGGAGCCGCCCGGGCCGAGCGCCTGAGCGTGGAGTTCGGGAGCCTGGGCGCGGCGCTGGCGGGCGAAGCGAGGGTGAGCCAGGGCGTCGCCGGCAGCATCGCCGCTCGCGAGGCGGTCCTCGAGCAGAGCCTGGTCCGGACGCTGATCGCGCAGCACGTCACCATCTCGCGACCCAGCGGCGTGCTGGTGCTGATCGCCCAGCACGTGACGGGTGACGTGCGGCCGGTCCTCGACTGGCGCGGCGCGCTCGTCGCCGGGGCGGCGTTCGGCCTCGTGTCGGCCGTGGCGAGGGCGATCCGCGGCAAGCGCTGAGCGCGGGTCGCGCGGTCTCCTTAGCGCCGGCGACCCGGCCGCGGCCGCTTGAGCTGGAGCACGCCCTTCTCGGCGGCCTCGGCCTTGCGCCGCGCCGCGTGCTCCTGGTGCAGCGCCACGACCTCCTCCGGCGGGCCGTCGAGGACGATCCGACCCTGTTCGATCAGGATTGCGCGGTTGCAGTACTCGGTGACCCAGTTCATGTCGTGGGTCACGAGGACGATCGCCTTGGCCTGGCGGACGAGCTCGAGGACCCGTCGCTTGGACTTCTCCCGGAACACCGCGTCGCCGGTCGCGAGCACCTCGTCCAGCAGCAGGATGTCCGGCTCCACCGAGGTCGCGATCGAGAACCCGAGGCGCGCGCGCATGCCCGAGGAGTAGGTCTTGATCGGGGCATCGATGAATTGCCCCAGCTCCGCGTACTCGACGATGGAAGGCAGGCGCTCCTCGACGAGCCGGTGGTCGAAGCCCATGAACGCCCCCGCGAGGCGGATGTTGTCGACCCCGCTCAGCTCTTCGTCGAAGCCCACGCCGAGGGTCAGCAGGCTGGAGATCTGGCCGTCGACCTCGACCACGCCCTCGGACGGCATCAGGATCCCGGCCAGGACCTGGAGCAGGGTGCTCTTGCCCGCGCCGTTGGGCCCGATCACCCCCAGCGACTCGCCGTGGACGAGGCTGAACGTGACCTCGCGCAGCGCCCAGAAGTCCGGGTCCCCCTCGCGCCGCATGCGCCGGACCACCGTATCCCGGACCGTCTGCTTGCGGGTCAGCTTGAGGCTGTAGCGGACACCCAGCCGATCGGCCCGGATCGGGACCCTGTCCCCGCTGGGTGCAGCGTCCGGCATCCGACGTGCCACCGTGCTCACAGGACCTTCGCGAAGGAGGGCTCGAGGCGCTTGAAGAACAGCACCGCCAGCAGCAGCAGCACGGTCGACACCAGCAGCAGGACCAGCAGCGGGCCCCACTCGGGTGCCGTGTCGTAGTAGGCGAGGTTGCGGTACGAGTTGAACAGGTGGGTGAACGGGTTGAGCGAGTACAGCGTGCCCACCCAGGGATGGGTCTTCTCGATCTTGGCCACCTCGTCCATGCCGTACAGCGAGGGCGACAGGTAGAACCAGATCCGGAGCAGGTGACGCATGAGGTTCCCGACGTCGCGGTAGAACACGTTGACGGCGCTGGTGACCGTGGCCATCGCGAGCGAGAACACCAGCTGCACCAGCGCCACCACCGGGAACAGCAGCACCCACAGGGACGCGCGTCCCGGGTACACGAGCAGCGTCAGGCCCACCAGCGGGATGAGGCCGAAGCCGAAATTGACCACGCCGGCCATCACGTTGGCCACCGGGAGCACGAGCTTGGGAAAGTAGATCTGCTTGATCAGCCGCTCCTGCAGCACTACGGAAGAGGCCCCGTCGCGCATCGACGACTCGAACCACTTCCAGGGCAGGATCGCGCAGAACACGAACAGCGGGAAGTCGGGCGTGCTGCGCTGCAGGATGACGCCCACGAGGACCACGTAGACCATCATCTGGAGCAGCGGGTCCACCACCCACCAGACGTTGCCCAGCAGCGTGTCCGCGCCCTTCTTCTTGAGGTCGGCGCGCACGAGATAGCTGATCAGACGTCGCCGGGACAGGACCTCCTGGATCCCAATCCTGGTGAGCTCCAGCGGCCCGGGTCGAACCGACGACGAGCGGAATGAGGTAGGCGCCTCGGTTCTCGCGGTCACGGCGCGGAAGCGTAGCACGGGCTCCGGTGGCCGGGCCTCGCTCTCGATGGCGCCGGGGCGCCCCGTCGCGGGCCTCCCGGCCGCATGGGGTACCATTGCGCGCCGTGCCGTCGGTGCGCCGTGTCGCGGCGCCAGCGTCGCGCCCCGTGACGGCAGCCAGCACGAGGATCCTCGGACCCGATGACATTCCGCGCCCGGCCAACCACGTCCCGTCCCCGAAGCTGGGACGAGCGGAGTCGGCGCTCGATGCTGCTCAATCTCGGCTTCGGGCTGACCGTCGTCATCGCGCTGCTCCTGCTCGCGCTCGCCTTCGGCGTGTCCTGGTACGGCGACCACCTGTCCGCCGCGGCGACGGTCAACGGCGACACGATCACCAAGGACGCGTACCACAAGCAGCTCGCGATCAACGCCTTCCGCACCGACTACATGGCCCGCAGGATCCGCACCCTGCTGACCGCGGGTCACCTCCGGACGGCCGACGCCCAGGCGCGGGAGAACGCGCTCACCCAGCGGACGCAGAACGCCGCCACGATCGCGCTCGAGCAGCTGATCGATGGCGCGGTCATGGCCGACCTCGCGCCCGCGCAGGACGTGTCCGTGACCGACGCGGACGTCGACGCCGCGTTCACCACCGAGGCTACGACACCCGAGCTGCGCCACGCCTGGCTGATCGCCGTCACGCCCACGCTCGCATCGGGCGAGACCAGCGCCACCGATGCCGAGAAGTCCGCCGCCAAGGCCAAGGCCGAGCAGGCGCTGGCCGACCTCAAGGCCGGCAAGGACTGGGCGACCGTGGCCAGGTCGGTGTCCACCGACCTCTCCAAGGACCAGGGCGGCGACATCGGGTTCATCGACAAGGACGCGTCGCTCGACGCCGCGTTCGTCAAGGCGATCATGGCGGCAGCCGCGAACACGCCCACCGGCATCATCGAGGGCGCCGACGGGACCTACCGGATCGGGCAGGTGACCGAGATCCTGGCGCCGATCGTGGATGCGACCCTCGCCCAGCAGGTCAGCGACGCCGGGATCGGCATGGACGACTTCCGTGCCGCGCTCCGCCGCGACGTCGTGCGCCAGAAGCTCGACGCGGCGATCACGGCCCAGGCCGTGGCGCCCGCGCTGCGCCGCAAGGTCGCGGAGATCTACATGCGGGCGTCGGCCAGCGAGAGCGGCCCCAAGGCCATCCGTGTGCGCCACATCCTGTACTCGCCCAACGGCGACCCGAATGCGGCCTCCGGCATTCCGGCAACCGACCCGGCCTGGGCTGCGGCCAAGGCCAAGGCCGAGGCGGCATACCAGAAGCTCAAGGCCGATCCCAGCCAGTTCGATGCCATGGCGCGATCGGAGAGCGACGACCCCTCGGGCACCACGACCGGTGGCAAGCTGCCCTACTACTCGAGCAACGATCCGATCGACCCTGCGTTCGCGCACGCGATCCAGGTCCCCGACCTCCAGCCAGGCCAGATCCTGCCACCCGTCCAGTCCGCCTATGGCTGGCACGTGATCCAGGTGATGCACTACCCGACCGACGTGGAGTGGGCCAATCACCTCAAGCAGCAGCTCGACGCGGGCACGCTCACCTTCGCCGATGCCGCACGCGACAGCTCGGACGCGGCCAACGCGAACCAGGGCGGTGACATGGGCTGGGTCGGCAAGTTCGGGCTGTCGGCGGACCTCGAGAAGGCAATCTTCAGCGCACCCGTGGGCAAGGTCAGCGACCCGGTCAAGATCGACGGCGACGGGGTCTACCTGTTCTTCGTCTCGCAGGAGGCCACGCGCGAGCCGGACCCGGCCCAGAAGGCCAGCCTCGAGAGCTCCGCGTTCTCGACCTGGTACTCGCAACAGAAGGCCGGGTACGACATCACGCGGGATCCGTCGATCACGGCCACCGCGTCGGGCTGAGCCCACCGAGGCCGGCCGGACGATGCTCGATGCCCTGCTCGCGGAGGCCCGGCTGCGTTGGGGGCTGGATCCGGCCCGGGGCCTGGCCGTCGTGGTGGGTGAGCGACTGGTCGCCACCCCGATCGAGCCCACGCTGCCGCTGCTGATCGTGCCCGCAGCCCGACTGCGAGCACCCGCCGATCCCCCCGCGCCGCTGCCCGGCCGGCACGGGCCGCGCGGCCGCGACCCGCTCGAGGTGCTGCGACGCTGCTACCCGGCCGACCACGCGGTGGGTCGGTTCGGCCGCCAGGAGGGGACGACCGTCGGGGCGCTGACCGAGGGGGATCTCGATGCGCCCGTGTACCTGGGGCCCGTCGCGCCCGTGGACGATGCCGCGTCGCCGTGGGGCATGCCCTGGATCTCGGCGCGCCTGCGGGAGCCGGATGGCTGTCCGTGGGACCGCGAGCAGACCCACGCCTCGCTGCGGAACCACCTGCTCGAGGAGGCATACGAGGTCTACGACGCCCTGGGCGACGGCGCCACGCCGGAGCTGGCGGGCGAGCTCGGCGACTTGTTGCTGCAGGTCGTGCTCCACGCCCAGCTGGCCGCCGAGGAAGGCGTGTTCGACCTGACCGACGTGTGGACGGCGATTGCATCCAAGATCGTCCGCCGCCATCCGCACGTGTTCGGGGAGGCGGAGGCACGCACGGCATCCGACGTCAACCGCCAGTGGGAGCGCATCAAGGCTGGCGAGCGGGCGGCGGCGGCCGCGGCCGACGAGACCGGGACCGTGAGCCCGCAGAGCGCGCTGGACGGGATCAGCCGGTCGCTGCCGGCGCTCGCGGCCAGCCAGGAGATGCAGGAGCGCGCGGCGAACCTGGGCTACGACTGGCCGTCGATCCAGGGCGTGCTGGACAAGGTGCGCGAGGAGGTCGGTGAGCTGGTCGAGGCCGAGGACGCGAACCACCGGGCCGAGGAGCTGGGCGACCTGCTGTTCGTCCTGGTCAACGTCGGGCGCAAGACCGGCATCGAGGTCGAGGCCGCGCTGCGCGCGGCCAACGACAAGTTCCGCCGGCGGTTCCGGCACGTGGAAGGGGCGGCGGCCGCACGTGGCGTGGCGCTCCGCGATCTCTCCTTCGAGGAGCTGGATGCGCTCTGGGACGCCGCCAAGGCGGACGAGCGCCGGGAGGCGACGGCATGACCATCGGCAATCGGCCACCGGGCGGCGGGGCCGTCTCGGACGGCGGCATCGGCAACCGGGGCTACGTTCGCGCCGACGGTCGCAAGCCCGGGGACCTGCGCCCGATCGAGCTCACGCTCAATGTCCAGAAGTGGGCCGAGGGCTCATGCCTCGTCCGCTTCGGCGACACGCAGGTCCTGTGCGCGGCGACGATCGAGGACCGTGTGCCGCCCCACCTGCGCGGCAGGGGGACCGGGTGGGTGACCGGCACCTACGAGATGCTGCCCCGGGCGACCGCCGAGCGATCCGAGCGCGAGGCCGCCAAGGGCCGCATCGGGGGCCGGACGCACGAGATCCAGCGCCTCGTCGGCCGGTCGCTGCGCGGGGTCGTCGACCTGTCCCGGCTCGGCGAGCGCACCGTCACGGTCGACTGCGACGTGATCGTCGCTGACGGGGGCACGCGCACGGCGTCGATCACCGGGGGCTTCGTCGCGCTCGCGGCCGCATTGATCACCTACGGGATGGATCGCCACCTGGTGGGGCATGTCGCCGCGGTCAGCGTGGGGATCATCGACGGCATGAAGCTGCTCGATCTCGACTACTCGGAGGACTCCCGGGCGGAGGTCGACTTCAACGTCGTGGGCACGGACGCCGGCTCGTACGTCGAGCTCCAGGGCACGGCCGAGGGCAAGCCCTTCGACCGCGCCTCGCTCGACGAGCTGCTGGACCTCGCCAACGTGGGCCTCGGACGCCTGTTCGAGGCGCAGGCGGCCGCCCTGGCCAAGGTTCGGCGCTAGGCGCGGTGCCCGGCGACGCGCCCCCGGCCGCCGGCTCGCGTCGGCTGCTGGTCGCCACGCGGTCCCGCCACAAGCTGCGCGAGCTCCGCGAGCTGCTCGACCTCGCGAGCGGCGTTGAGCTCGTCTCGCCCGACGATCTCGGCATCGACGGCGAGCCCGACGAGACGGGTGAGACGTTCGAGACCAATGCCCGCCTCAAGGCCCGCTACTACGCGGCACGGTCGGGCCTGGCCACGCTCGCGGACAATTCCGGGCTGGAGGTCGAGGCCCTCCACGGCGGTCCGGGCGTCCGCACCCGGCGCTTCGCGGGCCCCGATGCGACGGACGAGCGCAACAACGCGAAGCTCCTGCGGGAGCTGGCGGGCCTGCCGCCCGACCGGCGCGCGGCGCGCTACGTGTGCGCGCTGGCCTTGGCCCTGCCGGACGACGCCGGCCCGCGTGGCGGACTGCGGACGGTGGTCCGTCGCGGGACCTGCCGCGGGCGCATCGGGACGACGCCCAGGGGCACCGGCGGCTTCGGCTACGACCCGATCTTCGAACCATGGTCCGAGCCGCCCGGCGGCCGCACGCTCGGGGAGTGGAGCGCCGACGCCAAGCACGCCATCTCGCATCGGGCGCGGGCCGCGCGTCGGATGGCGCCGGTCCTCCGCTCGCTGGGGTTCTGACCCGGGACGAGCCCGGTCAGGTCGATGGCCCGTCGGTCAGACGGCGGGCCTCGAACCCGCCGCCCTCGGCCGCCCGCACCTCGTACCGTGGCTGGTCGTAGACCGCGGGCCCTCGCCGGACCGTGCCGTCCGCGAGACGGAACCGCGAGCCGTGCCACGGGCACTCGACGCACCCGTCCACGACCCGGCCCTTGTCCAGCGACCCGCCCGCGTGCGCGCACGTCGCATGGAGCGCCTGCAGGGCGTCGCCGTCACGGTAGAGCACCAGCGGCTCCGTCCCCATCATCGCCCGCACCAAGCGGCCCTCCGGCACCTCGTCGACGTCGAGCGCCTTCCACTTGCGCCCGGTCGCACGCCACGCGTGCCGGTCGACCTGGTTGCCCGACACGTAGGCCAGCTCCCCGCCCACGTACGCCCCGGCGGTCAACGCCCCGTACCCGAGCCACGAGAGCACGAGCGCCACCGGTCGCAGCGGGCGCGGTCCGAGGATCCGGAGCGCGAACGAGGCCAGGTAGGCGCCGAGGCTGCCGACCATCAGCGTGGCGTGAACCGTCGCCTGGACCTGCGGCCGGCCGTACGTGTCGACGGCATCCGCGGCCCCGGTCGCCGCCGAGGCGGCCATGCCCGCGAGCCCGGTCGCGATCGCGAGGTCCGCGGCGCGCTCCTGGCCGGCCAGGTCGAGCACGGCCGCGATGGTCAGCGCGCCGACCGGCACGTCCGTGACCACCGGGTGGACCGGATGGCCGAGCCAGGTCCCGTTGAGCAGGTCCTTCTCGCGGCGGTACCGGCCGAACAGCGTGCGCAGCCAGCCCTGCACGCGCCCGCCGGTCGGCTTCGCCCATGAGGCCTGGTCGTCGATGAGGCGCGAGATCTCCCGGTGCATGCTCCCTCCGCGTGCGTCGTGGCTGCTGCAGTGTGTACGACACGGCGCCGCGAAGCGGGTTTCGTGACCCGGCCCCGACGCAACGAGCCCGTCGCAATCGACGGGCTCGTTGGCTGACGGAGTGGGGCCGGGCCCCCGGTCCTCGGTCAGGCCGGGACGGCTCCCGGCGTGGGCGTTGTCGTCTCGCGGGCGCCGGGGCCTTCGCGCCGCAGCACGCGCAGCGCCGCCAGGAGCAGCGCCCCGAACCCGAACACCGTCGCGATCGTGCTCACGAACGGGATCACGCCGGCCACTGCGAGGACGATGACCCCGAGCACCGCGGCGCGGTACGGGCGATCGGGCTCGGGGGCTCCGCGGAACCGCACGACCAGCCAGTCGCCGATCCAGATCGCCGCGATGATCCAGGCCAGGAAGGCGATGGCGGGCAGCACCACGAGCAGCAGCCCGAGGCCGATCGGGGCACCTACCACGGTCATGATCAGGGCGAGCGCGGCCAGCGGCAGCGCGACCGATCCGACGATCCCCGTGACGAGGACAGTCCCGGGTTCGCGGGTGATCAGCGACTCGGCCGCGCGCACCTGCCGGGCGCCGAACGCGGCGACCAGGAGGGCGGTCACGATCGCTGCGAGCCCGAGGCCCAGGAACAGCAGGAGGAGCAGCGGGACGAGCAGGATCGCCGCCGCCGCGAGGTCGCCGTCGAGCGACCTGACCGATCCGCCCACGACGGACCCCGGCGCCTGGGTCACCGTCCCGTTCACCGTCCGGATATCGCCGCGCACGGTCGTGCCGGCCTCGAGCGTGGCGCTGCCGCCGGCCACCAGGATCGAACCCGCCGTGGCGCCCGACAGCGTGGCGGTGCCGTTGACCACGACGATCGAGCCGACGTCACCGTGGACGGCGGCGACGCCGTCGATGACGAGAAGCGTGCCGACGTGCTCGCCCGGGCGCACGTCGATGGAGCCGTTGGCCGAGATCAGGACGCTCCGCGCGTCCGGCTGGGGGTCGGCCGCGAGCGCCGCCGGAGCGCCGAGCCCAAGGAGGAGGACGACCGTGGTCGCCATGAGGATGAGTCGCTTCATTCGAGAAGTCCCTTTCGGGGCCGATCGTCGGCGGGTCTCGGGTTGGGCCCTCGCTGCCGTGCTGTCGGTCCCGGCTACGGTTGCCTGTCGACCTCGACGCTACCGCTCCGGGGCTCAGGATCCCAGCCGGGCACCCGGCGTCTTGGGAGGGGGGCTAGCCCCACCCGGCGAGCGCGCCTCGATCCAGCTTGCCCACGGAGTTGCGGGGCAGCTCGGTCACGAACCGGACAGAGGCCGGCACCGCGTGCGCCGGCAGCCGCTCCCGGGCGAACGCGAGGAGCTCGGCGGCATCGAGCGCGGCAGACGGGGCGGGCACCACGAACGCGACGGCCTCGGCCGTTGCCGTCCCGCCGCCGACGACCGGCATCCCGACCACGCCGGCGTCCTCGACGGCGGGATGGGCGAGCAGCGCACGCTCGACGTCCCCCGGGTAGACGGTGCCCCGCCCGGTGGCGAACCGGGCTTCCACGCGATCGACGATCCACAGGAAACCCTCGGCGTCGGACCGTGCCGCATCGCCGGTGCGCAGCCAGCCAGCGGGCAACAGGGCTTCTGCGGTGGCCTCCGGCCGGTTCCAGTAGCCCGCCATGACGTTCGGACCACGCACCAGCAGCTCGCCTGTCTCGCCCGGCGACACGTCGCGACCGTCGTCACCGACGATGCGCACGTCGACGAACAGCACGGGCCGCCCGGCTGATCCGATGTGATCGAGCGCGCTGGCCGGGTCCAGCAGCGAGACGACCGGCGCGGCCTCCGAGAGCCCGTAGCCCTGGAGCAGCGTGATGCCGCGCCTGAAGTAGGCGCGGACGAGGCGCTCCGGGACCGGCGCCCCGCCGGTGATGATGAACCGCAGGTGCGAGAGGTCCGCGGTCGTCCATCGCTCGGATGCAGCGAGGGCGTCGAGCAGGTCGGGGTTGCCGAAGCCCACGGTCACCGCCTCCCGCGCCATGGTCTCGAGGACCACTGCCGGGTCGACCGATGCCGGCACGATCACGCTACCGCCGGCCAGCAGCAGCGGCAGCACGTTGACGCCCGTGCCGCCGGACCGGAAGAACGGCGCGATGGCGAGCGTGACGTCATCCCGGCGGAGGCCGGCCGTGGTGAGCATGTTGACGGCGTTCCAGGTGACGTTGCCGTGGGTCAGCATCACCGCCTTCGGCCGGCCGGTCGTGCCCGACGTATGGGGCAGCAGCAGCAGGTCGTCGGCGCCGCCCGGATCGGCGATGGCGTGATCGGGTGCGCCGTCGATCAGGTTCTCGATGTCGATCGACCGCGAGCGCCGAGTTGTCTTCGGAGCGCCGACGTGCACGCGGTGGCGAACGGACGGCGGCAGATCCGTGGGTGATCCTGCCATTGACTGGTGCTCGACGAGGACGACGGGCGCCGTGTCGGCGAGCACGCCGGCACGCACCGCGGGTGGCAGACGATGGTTGACCGGCGCGAGCACGCCGCCCGTGAGGCCGGCCGCGAACAGCAGCTCGAGGAACGCGGGATCGTTGGGTCCGAGCCAGCCGATCCGCTCGCCGTGCCCGACCCCGAGCCGACGCAGCCCGTTGGCCAGCCGGCGGATCCTCGTGGCGAGCTCCGCGTACGTCAGCCGGCGGTCAGGGCCCACGATCGCCACACGATCCGGCGCGACGCGCGCATGGCGCTCGATCCACGAGCCCACCCCGACGCCCTGTCGCAGCATGGCCACCCGATCGGAGCCCGGCGCGATCATCCCTGGCATGTCCGGCATTAAGACCAACTCCGGGTCGCGGTGCAAGGCCGTCGATGTCCGCGGCGCGACCTGGGGTCGGAGCGTGGCGAGGTCCTGCAGGTTGGTCGAGGCCATTCGGCACGTTCACGTCGGTCAGCATGGCCCGCCACCCGGCCTTCGAGGCGGTGGTCGACCGGAAGGCATGTGCGCTTGGGATAGCATGTGCGCTTGAAGCGGTAAAGGCCCTTCGGCGGCGCGCGTCGATGGCATTCCTTACGGCCGAATCACGAGGCACATGCGCTTCCTGATCGGCGAACGAACCGGGGTGTGGCGCAACGGTGGCGCACGTGCTTTGGGAGCCTCTGGGACCTAAGCGGTGAAGCCAGGACGCCGCTGAACTCAAGCCCGCGAGCGGCGAAGGTGCCGATTATTGTGCGCTTCGCGAAGGGGCGGGGGTCGTCGACGGCGCCTGTCGCGATGGCCCCGCGCAGAGACGGAGGGTTCGGCTCGCCGTCGGCGCCGTCTGGACGCCGTCAACCTGTCAACGGGGACGACCTACCTCCCCGTCGACGGTCCCGGGCCCGTCGACATCGAGCGCTAGTCCTAGCCGCTCGTCACCGGAGTGCGAGGGCGATGCCTTGCGGCCGGGACGCGTGTCGCCCACTGGCATCCGCGGCCCCGAGCCGTACACGATGCCAGGGGTAGCGCCGCGTTCGCGGTCGCGACCAATGCCTAGAAAACATCCGTCCAGGGCGTGTATGCGGCAGGCGACAGCATCGGTATCGCTGGATTGCCCGCCGCGCGCCTCCTGGGCCAGTCGGCCGGTCTCGTCATCGCCTCGCCTACGGTGCAATTGTCCTGACGAGCGGGTCCCAGAGCGCGGTCAGCGTCGTCTCGCCGGCCGCGTTCTTCGCCGTCGAGGCGTATGGGTCGCGGCGGTCTATTCGATCTCCTTCAGGCCCAGGCTCTTGCGGATCGTGTACGGGTCGTCCGCGAACCACTCCTCGGCGAGCTTGCCGTTCTCGAGCCGGAAGAAGTCGAACGGGTACCACTCCACCCATGCACCGGCCGCATTCACACCGCACCAGTCGATGCCCGTGTGATGGCCGGACTCGCGTAGCCCGACAGCCACGCGATCGCCCTCGGCGACCATGTCGAGGATTTCCATCCTGTGGTGGGGTAGCGCTTCATTGAATTCTGTAACCGCTGCACGGAGATTCTCCTTGCCGTGGCCTCGCGTCTGGCCCTGCGGCCCGTTGCCCTGCCACGCAGGACCGACCTGAAGGTCGACACGACCCTAGCCGCCCGCGCATAATGTCTACTGTATTCAGCATGCTCTATTGGGCATTGACCACGGTCGGGCTCGGGTGCACTTCCGGGTCCGTCAATCCGCTCTGGCAATGCCCTCGTCGTCGGCCGCGGCCGAGGCCGGGGTGAAGGCGGGCGTGGAGTCTGCAGACCGGGGTTCTTGGGCTGCGGACGAACCGGTGACCGGAGGCCATGGTTCGTCGGGAGGCTACGGAGGGAGCGATGGTAGCGGCACTTACGTCCCGCCAGAGGGTCCTCACGGCGCTGAACCACCAGGAGCCGGACCGTGTGCCGATCGACTTGGGAAGCAACTCCTCGACCGGTATCTCTGTTCGGGCGTACGAGTCGCTCCGAAGCCGATACGGGATCATGTCTGAGGTCCGAATCGCGGACATGGTGCAGCAGTTGGCGGTCATCGACGAGGCGTTCCTCGACGTGCTGAAGATCGACACACGGGGCGTCAGTCCCAATCTGCCGGTGGCCGCCGACTTCGAGACTGAGTCCGATGAAGGGTTTCGCTACTTCACCGACCCGATGGGCATCCGGTACGCGATGCCTCTGGCCGGCGGTAACTACTTCGACATGGTCGGCCATCCGCTGTCGGGAACGATGAGCCGTCGGGAGATCGCCGCGTATCGGTTTCCGGAGCCTCAACCACTTCCTGCGGCATACCGATCGGCGATGCAGGCGTGGGCACGCCGTAGCGACCCACCTGCAGTCGTTGTCGAGGCGACTCCGGGCGGCATTCTCGAGATCTCCTCCTGGTTGCGTGGGTACGAGGACTTCCTGACTGATCTGGTGGCCGATCCGCCCTTGGCCGCCTACCTCATGGAGCGGGTGCTGGAGTACAAGCTTGCCTGTTGGGAGGTGTTCCTGGGCTCGATCGAGGGTGATTTCGAGGTCGCATTCGAGAGCGACGATCTTGGGACACAGCGGGGTCCGATGATCTCGCCCGATCTCTACCGGCAATACATCAAGCCTCTCCATCGGCGCCTATTCGCCGAGATCCGTCGCATGGTCGGAAGGCCCGTGTCGATCGCGCTCCACTCCTGCGGAAGCGTGAGCGAGTACCTCCCGGACCTTATCGAGATTGGGTTGGACATCCTCAACCCGGTCCAAGTGAGCGCCGCTGGCATGGAGCCAGCGCGGCTCAAGCAGCAATTCGGACGCGACCTCACGTTCTGGGGCGGTGGGATCGACACCCAGCACATCCTTCCCTTCGGGAGCCCAGAAGATGTCCGCGATGAGGTCCGGCGCCGTATCGAGGAGCTCGCGCCCGGCGGAGGGTTTGTGTTCGCAGCCGTGCACAATATCCAGGCTTTCGTGCCGCCCGAGAACATCGTGGCGATGCTCGAGGCCTACGAAGACTTCGGCGCATACAAGTAACCGGTCGACCTTGGACCAGGTACTGATGCTGACCACGGGGCTGTGCGCAACCGAACCTTTCGGACCCGGCTAGGCAGCGAACAGACGGACCGGCAGCTGCTCAAAGCCGCGCAGAACGACGGAGTCCAGCCGGGTCGTCGGTCCAGCGAGCTCGATGCGCCCCCAGTGGGCCAGCAGCTCTTCGAGCACAATTCGTCCCGAGAGTCGGGACAGAGGGGCACCAAGGCAGTGATGGATGCCGTCCCCGAACGCGAGGTGACGCCAAAGGCGCCGGCGTACATCGAATCGGTCCGGATCCTCCCACCGTCGCCCGTCGCGGTTGCCGGCGGCATAGAGCAGAAGGATCTTGCTGCCGCTCGGGATCGGAACCCCGTGCAGCTCGACCTCGGTCGTCGTCGTGCGCATGAGGTACTGGACCGGTGACTCGAGCCGCAAGACCTCTTCGACTCCGTCCGGGATCGCGTTCGGGTCGTGGGCCAGGATCTGGAACTGGTCGGGGTGCTGCGCCAGCAGCCAGACCGCGTTCGAGACGAGGCACGCCGTGGTCACCCACCCGGCCACGATCAGCAACAACAACATCCCGTGGGTCTCGGCAAGCGACATGCGTCCCGTGTCGACAGCCTGCGCCATGACTGTGATGAGGTCATCTTGCGGCTCGCGTCGCCGCTGCTCGAGAACGTCGCCCAGATAGTCGGCGAGCGCCTCGTGGGCCGCGTCGCACTCCGGCGGTCGGTCGGGGCTTCCGGGGATGCGAAGGGTCGTGGCGTGGAGCCAATCGCGAACCTGCGTGCGATCGTCGTCCGGCAGCCCCATGAGATCCAGGATCGTGTGCATCGGGAGCGGCATCGCGAGCGAAGCCGAGAGGTCGATGGGATCGCCAGCCGAAATGTTGGTGACCATTGGCCGAACACGGGCACGAACGCCCGTCTCCAGGCGCGCTATTGCCTTGGGCGTGAACGACTGGTGCAGGATCTGCCGAAGTCTCGTGTGCATGGGCGGATCGGTTGCCAGGAAGTCACCCGGGCCAAGGTAGGTGGCGGGAAGATCCAGGTCCACGCCGGCAGCGCAGCTGAACGTCGTTACGTCTCGCGAGATCCTAACGATGTCATCGAACCTTGACGCGACCCAGCAGTCCCGCTCCTCACTCCGGTAGATCGGATGCTCGTCACGCAGCAGCTGGTAGACGGGGTAGGGGTCATCGGTGATCGTGTGCCAGAAAGGGTCATAGACCCCAAGCGGCTGGACGTCCAATGTGGCCTCCTCCTGACAATCAGCCGCTCTACCCCGAGTTGCACAAAGAATGCATCCCGGCGTCTACCGTATGCGGGCGATCACACGCCCGACATGCGCCGGTTGGCCAGCGCGTGCTTCCAGTCGCCGCCTACGAAACCCGTAGAACCGTCCTCGCGACCTCGACGGCCGAGCCTGCGTCCGGCGCGTAGCCGTCGGCGCCGATCTCGTTTGCGAACTCGGCCGTCACCGGCGCGCCGCCGATGATGACCTTCACGTCGCCCAGGTCGGCTGCCCGGATCGCCGTCACCACGTCGCGCATGTTCGACCATCGTGGTCGTCAGCAGGGCGCTGATGCCAACGAGCCGGGCATCGTGCTCGCGGACCGCGGCCACGAACTGCTCGGGGCTGACGTTGGTGCCGAGGTCGACGACCTCGATGTTGGCACCTCTCCACATCATCGCCACCAGGTTCTTGCCGATGTCGTGGAGATCGCCCTGGATCGTGCCCATGACGGCGCGGATCTCGGGCCGGATCCCGGCGCCCACCAGCAGGGGCTCGAGGATGGCCGTCGCCTCCTTCATCGCCCGGGCGCTGATCAGCATCTCGGGCACGTAGATCTCGCCCCGCTGGAACCGCCCGCCGATCACGTCCATCGCCGCGGTCATCGCGTCCAGGATCGCCTGGGGCGAGAGGCCCTCGTCGATCGCCTCGGTCGTGAGCGCCATGGCCGCGGTCGCGCGATGGCCGGCCTCGACGGCCGCCGTCAACGCTGCCAGATCCGCCATGGACGGTCTATCTCCTTTCGCCGGGGGGGGGCGGTTGCCCTGCATCCCGAGGCGTTCCGGGCTTGGCAGTGGTAGCGACGACAGTATACAGTGTGCGCTGTCTGAAGGCAGGGCGCCCTCGGACCCTGGCGCAACTGGACGTCGCCACGCCGCTCGCCTGGAGGAGGATCGCGACCAATGGCCCCTGAGGATCTTCATCCGTCCCTTCGCCGAGAGCTCACGCGACGCCGTTTCATGGCGCTGTCGGCGCTTGGCCTCGTGAGCGTCCCTGCCGTCTTGGAGGCCTGCGCTCAGGGCGCATCGCAGGCGCCCGCCACGACCACCTCGACCGGCGCCCCCGTCACCACGCCCAGTCCGACGGCCACGCCGGCGGCGTCGCAAGGACTCGAGGGTCCGATCATCGTTGGCAGCCGCGGTGGCAGCATCGGCCAAGCCGAGAAGGACGTAATCTGGGATCCGTTTAGCCAGAAGTACGGCGTCGAGGTCATCCAGTTCGAGGCGCCCGACACTGACGCCATCATCCAGGCGCAGGAGGAAGCCAACAAGGTCGAGCTCTCGTACTCGATCACGACCGATGGCGGCTACAAGGTCCTGTCGGAGGCCAACTACCTCACCGAGATCGACTACTCGAAGTTCTCGCCGACGGCCCAGGAGGTCGTCAACGCGATGCCCAAGGACCAGGTCAGACAGTACGGGCTGGCCGACTCGACGGTGGGCGTCAACGTCGCGTATGACACCAGCAAGTTCTCCGATCCGAACTCGCAGCCAAAGACGTGGGCGGATCTGTGGGACGTCGACCGGTTCCCTGGTGGACGCGGGCTGTACAACGGTCCGATCTTTACGCTGGAGGCCGCCCTCCTGGCCGATGGCGTCGATCCCGCCAGCCTGTATCCGCTCGACTTCGACCGGGCGTTCAACAAGCTTGGTGAGATCAAGCCGCACGTCGTCAAGTGGTGGGATGCGGGCGCCCAAGGGCCACAGCTACTCATCGATCAGGAAGCCACCGTCGTCATGGCCTACAACGGCCGCATGGAGACCGCGATCCTGGACGGCGCGCCGGTCGGTTACTCGTGGGAGCGTGCCCTCACCTTCCACGACATCTCGATCGTCCCGGCCAACGCCCCCCATCTTGAGACAGCGCTCGCCGCGTTGTCGTTCATCTATGAGCCGGAGGTGGCGACGGAGGTCGCGATCAGGACAGGCTATCCGATCCCTTCGACCGTGCTATGGGAGAAGGCCCCCGAGGACGTTCGCGCCCGATGGCCAAACGCGCCCGATATCCTGCCGAAGCTCGTGGAATGGAACGCGCTGTGGTGGGCCGAGCCAGCCGACGACGGCTCGGGCAAGACCCGCCAGGAGGCGATCACCGAGCGGTTCAACGCGTTCATCAGCTCCTGAGAGATCCGCTCGCCTGCCCCATGAGGACGGGTCCGCGCCGCGTTTGCCGGACCCGTCCCGCGCCCGCAGGGCATGCCGCGCCGCCTGCGCGTCGTGAGGGCAGACGGCCCATCGGTCGAGCAAACCTTACAGGGGCTTCCGCGGATCGTTGGCTCGTCCTTCTGGGCAGGCGCATGCGACCGGTGCACGAGCCTCCGGCCCGTAGGCCAGACTGGGTACAGACGACGTCATGGCCGGGCCAGATCGACATCCGGGGGCCCGCGAGGTAAAAGCGTGCATCAGGTGACGAGGTCCGAGCAAAGCCAGGATCCAGGCACGCGCGGGGGCGCGATCTCGCTGCGCGGCGTCGTGAAGCGATTCGGCAAGTTCGTCGCCGTCGCCGGCGTGGACCTTGAAGTCCCGGCGGGCGAGTTCCTCACGCTGCTGGGGCCGAGCGGTTCCGGCAAGACAACGATCCTGAACATGCTTGGAGGGTTCCTCCGCCCCGACGCCGGCGAGATCCTGCTCGATGGCGTTCCCATCGACCCCATCCCACCCCATAAGCGGGACTTCGGGATGGTCTTTCAGAGTTACGCCCTGTTCCCGCGGATGTCGGTCCTGGACAATGTCGCCTTTCCGCTGCGAATGCGTGGCTTCGCGCGAGAGGAGGCGGAGGCTCGCGCCATCGCCACGCTCGAACGGATGCGGCTCGGCGAGCACGCCCGAAAGATGCCCAGCCAGCTCAGCGGCGGCCAGCAGCAGCGCGTGGCGCTGGCACGCGCGCTCGTTTACCAACCTAGCGTCATCCTCATGGACGAGCCACTCAGCGCGCTCGACCGTCGGCTGCGGGAGGCGCTCCAGCTGGAGCTGAAGGAGCTGCACCGAACGGAGGGAGCCACGATCATCTACGTCACGCACGATCAGGGCGAGGCGCTCACGATGAGCGATCGAGTTGCCGTGCTTAACCTGGGCCACCTCCTCGCGGTGGGTCCGCCGCAGGACCTATACGAATTCGCCGCCCAACGAGTTCGTCTCGGCATTCCTCGGTGAGTCGAATTGGATCGCCGGCAGGATCATCCGGATTGGCCCGGGCGAGGTCGAGGTCCAGACGCCCGAAGGGTGGTCCGTTGCCGCCACCGGGCCGGCATCGGCTCGCCACGGATCAGCGGGTCAGCGTGTCTCTGCGACCAGAACGCATCGCGATGACGGGCATCGACGACAGCACTGGCCACTCGGGTACGGTGGACGGTGTGATCTTCCTGGCGAGACCGTGCGCTATCAGGTACAGCTCGATGCCGGACCGATGCTGCAGGTGCGGCCCAGAACCAGCGCAACCACATGGCGCGCGCCTCCGGTGACCGAGTGGCGCTCCGCTGGGACGCGGCGGACGTTCGCGTGATGCCGGAGGACCGATGAACGCACCCGCGGCCAGTGAGGTCCGCCCCGGGGCGGGGACCGTGCCCGCCTGGCGCTCATGCGTGCTTTCCGCCATCCGGGCGCGGGCTGGCTGCTGGTCCCGGCGGTTGCCTTCGTGGCGATCATGTTCCTGCTGCCGCTGGTCGCGCTTGGTGATCGTCAGCTTCACCGATGCGCCAACGCCGCTCGCGACTACCGAACGGTTCCTCGATCAGGCAGTCTATCTCCGGTCCCTGGGCAACACCATTCAGATCGCGCTCGTGGTTCCCGCCGTGTCGCCCATCCTCGGGTATCCAACGGCCCTGGCTATGGCCTCGTCGGGACAGGCGGCTTCGGACCCTGATCGTCGTTCTGATCGTACTTCCGTACTTCATCGCCGCTCTGGTCAGGACCTACGCCGTGATGGTGATCCTGGGCACCCACGGCCCCATCAACGAGCTGCTCATGGCGTTGGGTCTGACCGCCGAGCCAATCCGCCTGCTGTTCACGCGCGAGCCGTGATCTGTCGCGCTGTCGATGGTGCTGCTGCCGATCATGGTGCTGCCGATCACAGCGTGATGACGCGCGAGACGCGGCCCTGCCCAGGGCAGCGCAGGCGCTGGGCGCAAGCCCGACCGCGGCGTTCTGGCGCGTCTATTTCCGGGAGACGCTTCCCGGCGCGCTGGCCGGCCTGCTGCTCGTGTTCGTGATGGCGCTCGGGTTCTACATCACGCCGGCGCTCGTGGGCGGTGCGCAGACATCGCGTCCTGTCGCAGGACATTGCTGCCCAGGCCAAGCTGCTGACCAGCGAGGGATTCTCCGAGACGCTCTCGGTCGTGCTGCTCGCGGCCACGTGCGGCATCCTGATCGTGGCC
>CAVUJW010000020.1:0-6411 GCA_963741915.1 uncultured Chloroflexia bacterium
CTGCCAGGCCCGAAGGGCCCGCGAGACGGGCGGCCGATCCGGTCGCGGCGGGACGCACGCCTCAGCGAGGACCGAGCCGCGCCGCGAAAGCCCAGCGATCGTCCCGGGCCAGGTCCGGCGACGCCGATGTGAGCACGAAGCCGGCCCGCTCCAGCAGCCGGCGCGCGATGGCCCGTCGCTCGTCAACGGCCTGTGGTTCGACGACGTCGCGCTCCGCGACCCCGAACGACGCCTCCATCGAGTGTCCGCCTGGACATCCGCCGACCAGCGCCCGAAGCAGTGCCGTGGCGATGCCCGTACGCCGCCACGCGGGCGCGACGCCGACCGCCAGCACGCACTCGGTCGCGACGCGTGTCTGCGATGGGGCGGCGAGGGCGACGCCGACGATGGTGGCACCGGCGATGGCGGCGGTGACCCGGACACCGTCGGCGAGGGCCGCCGCGAGCAATGCCCGCGCATCGCCGGGGTCGAACGGGGACATCGTCCCCGAGGCGATCGTGAGCCGGTCGAGGTCACCCGGATCGAGCGCCCGAACGGTCGGTGACGAGCTCGCCCCGGAGGTCGAGGCGGGATCGACGGCACCCGCGGCGGCCGGACCGTCGCCGCGCGGGCCGTCCAACGGCCCGGGCCCGGCCCCCACCATCCCCGGTCCTCTGCCTCGCGGACCAGCTGCGGGAGCACCAGGGCCCGCACGCGAGCCAGGGTCCCCAATGAGCGGGCATCGGCCGCGGCCTGCCCGTCGTCGACCGGCCGGCCGGCATTCGGAGGATCGAGGAACAGCTCGGGCATCCCGGGCGTGCCGAACCGCGCCGCGTCGCCCGCCCAGCGGTCCCGCCAGGCTGCCGGCGTCGCCTCCGGCGCATCGCGATGCGCACCCGCGAGCCAGGTCAACGCCCACGTCCGTGGCACCACGCGGTATGCGTCATAGCCGCCGCCCCCGGTCGCCAGCCACCGTCCGCCGGCCCAGCGGTGCGCCACCGCGTCCACGATCCGCGCCGCCTCGCCCATCGCCGTCGTGGTCACGCGCAGGTGCGCGAGCGGGTCCCAGGCATGCGAGTCGGCGCCGTGCTGCGATACCACGATGTCAGGCCCGAACACGGCCGCCAGGGTCGGGACAAGCGCACGAACCGCGGCGAGCCACACGGCCTCGCCGGCAAACGGCTCGAACGGCATGTTGACCGCCGTTCCCGCCGCCGTCCCGCCGCCCAGCTCCGACACGTCGCCCGTGCCCGGGAACAGCGCGCGGCCGGTCTCGTGGAGTGACACCGTGAGCACGCCGGGGTCGTCGAGGCAGATCGCCTGCACCCCGTCGCCGTGGTGCACGTCGAGGTCCACGTACAGGACCCGCAGCCCGCGATCGCGCGCGCGCACGACCGCCAGCGCGGGGTCGTCGTAGATGCAGAAGCCCGATGCCCGGTCCGGCATCGCGTGGTGCAGGCCGCCGCCGGGGTGGAAGGCGTGCTCGACGGCGCCATCGAGGATCGCGTCGATCGCGCGCAGCGAACCGCCCGCGACGGCCGCCGAGGCTTCGTGCATGCCGGCGAACGGCGGGTTGTCGGAGTGGCCGATCCCCATCGAGGGCAGGCGTGCCGGGTCGGCCGAGAACGCGCGCACCGCGTCGACGTACGCGGGGAGATGGACTCGCTGCAGCTCGGCATCCGTCGCGGGCTCCGTGGCCAGCCCGGGCTGTGCGCCGACCGCCGCGAGCAGGTCGATCCCCGGCCCGAACCGCAGCGGCGTCAGCGGATGGTGGGGTCCGAAGTCGTAGGCAAGCGAGCGTGGGCCGAAGGCCAGGAGGGGGCCGGCATCGGCGGACGCGCCAGGGATCGACACGCCGAGGACGATACCGCGCCCGCGACCACCCCGGTCCGCGTGTCCCTCCCGCTGTACCATCCGCGCATGGACCTCATCGTCGTTCTGATCATCGCCCTGATCCTCGTGATCATGTGGCGCGGCCCCAAGACGCTGCCCCTCCTCGGCCGGGCATTCGGGCAGGGCATCAAGGAGGCGCGCAAGGAGATCGACGAGATCAAGAGCGACGGAGCGTCGAGCGATGGGGCGTCGAACGACCAGGCGTCGAAGGGCGGCGACACCCCCGCCTGACCGCGGCTACCCGCCGTGCGCCGGCCAGACGGCCGGCAGTCCCAGGCTCGTGATCCGCGCCTCATCGCGCCCGGTCGCGACCGCGTCGACCGCGTTCGGGATCGCCCGAGACGGCCCCGGCCCGAACAGGTCGCCGACCAGCACCCCGGCCTCCGTCGGCAGCTCGAACGCCAGGTGGTCCGGATCGGGCGCCGGCGTCGCGTGCACGACGACGCGGACGTCCGCCAGGTCCAGCCGCTCGCCGTCGCGAACGGGGCGGATGGGATCCGGCAGCACGGCCGCCACCCCCGGCGACGCGAGCACCGGGATGTCGAGCCGCAGCGCGAGCGCGGTCGATCCCGCCGCGTGATCGGGGGCCGCGGACGTCAGCAGGATCCCGGCGATCTGCGCGTCACGCGACGCCGCCAGGGCCAGGAACGCCTCCGCCGCCTCGTCTGACGGATCGCCGGGATCGACCACGAGCAGCCGCCGCCGGCCGACGACGTAGGCATTGACGCCCTGGCCGGGGATCGCACCCGCGCCCGACAACCGGACGCGGCTGACCGCCGGGCCGAGCGCCTCGACCACCGGCGCCGCGGTCGCCGCGACGGGCGCCAGGTACCTCGCCACCTCGTCCAGGGATCGCGCGGGCGCGAGCTGCTGGAGCGTGGTGCTCGTGGGCGGCCACAGGTCGATGCGCCCGGCCGCCCGCGCCTCGAGCGCGGCACGCGGCGTGAGCCAGTCGTGCGCGGCAACCTCGCGCGTCGTCGAGCAGGATCGTGGCCCGGTCCGGCAGCGCGGCGACGAAGAACCGGGCATCGTAGCGACGGGTCACCCCGACCGGCGGCGTCACCCAGCGCGACAGCGGGACCAGGCGATCGGTGCGCAGCACGAGGTCCAGCCGGTCCGCGAGGTCGACGAACGACAGCCCCGCGGCCCGGGCGGCCTCGACGTCGGCCGGCGCCGGATCTCGTCCATCGGGCCGGGACGCGAGCAGCACGCCCGCCTCCTCGAACAGCTCGCGGATCGCCGCCACGTGGTGCGCCGCGGCGAGGTCCGGGGTAAGCTCACCGACCCAGGCGGCGGCGCACGCATCCGGGGTTCGCGCGGAGCGGGCGAGCAGCCGCGGATCGAGGTCGCCCGGATCGACGCCACCGCCGGGAAACACGTGGAGCCCCGGCCCGAAGTCCATCGTCCGGGGCCGGTGGGTCAGCAGGACCTCGAGGCCGCCGGGGCCGGCGCGAAGCAGCGCGACGGTCGACGCGGCACGGATCGGGAGCGCGGCCGCGGCGTCGCTCACGTGCCGGCCAGCAGCGCCTCGAGCGCCTCCGGCTCGTTGACGGGCTGACGGCATGCGAACTGCCGGCAGACGAAGACCGTCGGCCGCTCGTTGAGCTGGAAGCGATGGTGGAGCAGCGGGACGGCCGACGTTTCGGAAGCCGCCGATGAACCGGGCACGGCGGAGGAATCGAGAGCCACCGTGGAATCGGGCACGGCCGTGGAATGGGGCGGCGCGGTCATGGCCGTGACCCGGAACGGGTGATACCCGCGGGCCACGATGTCGATCAGCAGGCGCGTCGCGGGATCAGCGGGATCCCCCACGATCGCGACCTCCGCGACGGCGGCGTGGGCGAGCTCGAGGGCACATAGCCACTGCGCGAACCCGGTCGGGTACTGCGCGAGGAACGGGCCGACCGTGGCGAGCGCGCCCTCGGCCGCCGCCCGATACCGGGCCTTGCCGGTGAGCGCACCGAGCCGCAGCAGCACGGTGGCCGCCATCGCACCCCCCGAGGGGGTCGCGTTGTCCTGGAGGTCCCGCGGCCGGACGACGAGCCGCTCGCCGTCGCGAGCCGTGTCGAAGAAGCCGCCGGCCGGGTCCGCGAACCGCGCCAGGATCTCCTCCGCAAGCGACACGCTGTCCCGGTACCAGCGCTCGTCGAACGTCGCCTCGTACAGCGCGAGCAGCCCCTCGGCGAGATCCGCGTAGTCCTCGAGGATCCCGTCAGCCGACGCCCGGCCATCCTTCCACGAGCGACGGAGCGCACCGTCGGCGGTGCGCAGGCCGCCCAGGACATCGCTCGCGGCGCGCTCCGCGGCATCGCGGTAGCGCGCGCCGGTCTCGACCAGCGCCGGGTCGCCGGTGGGCGCGAGGACCCGGGCGGCGTCGGCGAGGGCGGCGATCGCAAGACCGTTCCAGGCGGCCAGCACCTTGTCGTCGCGGGCGGGTTGGGGTCGCCGGGAACGGCGGTCCAGGAGCGCCGAGCGCCCGGCCGCCAGCCGCGTCGCGACAGAGGCCGCGGACGTGCCGAACCGCTCGGCCAGCTCCGCGTCGTCGAGGACGCGGGACAGGATCGTGCGGCCCTCCCAGTTGCCCTCCTCGCGGACCCCGTACGCGGCCGAGAACAGGGCCGCGTCGTCACCCAGGACCTCGCGGGCCTCCGTCGCGGTCCACACGAACGTCGCACCCTCCTCGCCCTCGGTGTCGGCATCCTGGCTGGCCGCGAACCCGCCGCCGTCGGTCCGCAGCTCCCGCAGCAGGTAGTCGAGCGTTCCGAGCATCGTGTCGAGGTACACGGCATCGCCCGTGAGCGCCCATGCATGGGCGTAGACCCGGGCGAGCTGGGCATTGTCGTAGAGCATCTGCTCGAAATGCGGGACCAGCCACCGCGCGTCGGTGGAATAGCGATGGAATCCCCCACCCAGCTGGTCGTGGATGCCCCCCGCCGCCATCGCGTCCAGGGCCCGCCGCGCGACCTCCAGGACGCGATCGTCGCCGGAGGCTGCGTGCCGGCGGAGCAGGAGCTCGATCGTCATCGGCTGGGGGAACTTCGGGGCGCTGCCCCAGCCGCCGGTGACGGGGTCGAACGCCTCGACGACGGTCGCAGCCGCCTGCTCGAGCACCTCCGCCGGCGGCGGGCCGCCCGCAGCCGGTCCCGTCCGCTGCGCGTCGACGAGTGCCTGGACCAGCCGCTCGCCGGCCTGCTCCACCTGGGTGCGCTGGCCCGCCCAGGCCGCCCGCACGCCCTCGAGCACCTGGCGGAACGACGGCATCCCATGGCGCGGCGTGTCGGGAAAGTACGTGCCGCCGAAGAACGGACGGCCCTCGGGCGTGATGAACACGCTCATCGGCCAGCCGCCCTGTCCGGTCATCGCCTGGATCGCGCCCATGTACAGCTGGTCGAGGTCCGGGCGCTCCTCTCGGTCGACCTTGATCGCGACGAAGTGCGCATTGAGGAACGCCGCGGTCGCCTCGTCCTCGAACGATTCGCGCTCCATGACGTGGCACCAATGGCAGGCCGCGTAGCCGATCGAGAGGAAGATCGGCCGGTCGAGCAGCTTCGCGCGCGCCAGCGCATCGGGCCCCCAGGGGAACCAGTCGACGGGGTTGTGGGCATGCTGGAGCAGGTACGGGCTGGTCTCGCCGGCCAGCCGGTTGGTGCGGGGCGGGGGGCCCGGATCGCCTGCCATGGGCCGATGGTAAACGCCGGAACCCGTGGCGCAACCTCGCTGCGCGGGTGCCGGGGTGACCCGGGCGCACGATCGAGGTACGGTGCGCGCATGAGCAGTTGCTCCGTTGACGGGTTCCTGCCGAGCACCAGCGGATTTGCCTTTGCGAACGCCTGGCCTGCCGGGCCGACGCTGCGCCTGGGTCCCATCCGGACGCCCATCCTCGGGTTCGGTGACGCCTCCGCCGGGCTGTGCGGCGGCATGGTCCTGACGGTCCGCGACCTGTTCGAGGCCGGCATCGCGATGCCACGCGATCCGCAGCCCGCGAACGGGAGCCCGCGCTTCGACGCCATCGTGCGCCGCCAGGTGGAGTCGCTCGACTGGCTGCGGGTGCCGCTCCGGTTCTTCGACCTCCAGGCGTTCCGCCCGGACCCCCCGACCGGCATCGCGAGGCTGCTCGGACGGCGCGTCCCCCGCGAGATCGCCGTGGGCGACGAATGGCCCCGGATCCGCGACGACATCGACGCCGGCCACCTGCCGGTGCTCGGCCTGATCCGTATCATCAGCCCGTCGCCCTGGAACCTCACCCACAACCACCAGGTGATCGCGTTCGGATACGACGAGACGCCGGAGCAGGTGCGGATGGCGATCTACGACCCGAACCACCCGGGGCGCGATGACGTGGCGCTGGTCGCCGACATCGACCCCGACGCCTCGCAGGCCTGGCCTGACCGCATCCGCCTGACCGAGTCGACGGGCGAGCCGCTGCTGGGATTCTTCCGCCAGCCGTATCCTCTGCCGCGGTCGTTGCGCGCCTGGCGCTGAGCGGCGACCTGGCCAAACTGAGCACCCGGCCTACAACGGCGGCAGCACCTGGTGATC
>CAVUJW010000021.1:0-118499 GCA_963741915.1 uncultured Chloroflexia bacterium
TACATCCACGGTGGGCCGCCCGGCCGCACGCCGACCGACCACCCGGCCACCCGGGCAGCCGCCCGTGCGCTGCGCGCCGTCTATGGCGAGGACCCGGTGTATATCCGGCAGGGCGGCTCGATCCCGGTCACGGCGGCATTCACGCACACCCTCGGCCTGCCGGTCGTCCTGCTCGGCTTCACCCAGCCCGGCTGCAACGCCCATGCCCCCAACGAGTGGCTGCGGGTTGACAACTTCGAGCGCGGGACCCGGGTCATCGTTCGACTCTGGGACGAGCTCGCCACGCTGCCGAGCGACGGCCGGGCGTCCGAGGCCCGGGCGTCATAGGCTCGGCCGGCCGGAACGCCGGAACGGCGGATCGCCGGAACCCCGGATCGCCCGGAGCACCCGAGCACGGGAACGGCCGGACCACCGGGACCCGGCACCCCCGGCCACCCGTACCTTCGGCGGCCCGATGGGGGCAGGACGGGTGACTGTGCGCGTGAACCCCGGTGCTAGGATGCACCCACGGCATCGCTGGCGGGAGGTTGGAAGCACGTGACGACGGAAACGGGGGAGAAGGCGAGGGTGGCCTGGCGGCTCGATGGGCCGAACGGGAGCATGGCCCCGCGCTCGGCGATCGAGGTGCTGGTCGACCTCAACGACAAGGTCACGACGGGCAACGTGGGCGAGTACCAGCCGGTCCCGCTCGGCTTCACCCCGCTCGACAAGACGATCGGGACCGGGCTGCGAGCCGGCGAGCTGCTGCTCATCGGCGGTGCGCAGGGCACTGGCAAGACCACCATGGCGCTCCAGATGGCGCGCAACGTGGCGTCGGGCGGCCAGGCCAACGTGCTCTACATCTGCTTCGAGCACGACGAGCAGTACCTGCTCAACCGGCTCATCGCCGCCGAGTCGGCGCTGGCGCACCTGCCCCACAAGACCGGGGCGATCAAGATCCAGGACGTGCGCAAGGAGATCCTCGGCACCTGGATGGCCGAGGGCGGCGATGCCGCCCAGCTGGCGGCCAACCCCCGCCTCCGACCCTCCCTCGATCGCATCGCCCGCTACGGCCAGAACCTGTTCCTGCTGCGCGGCAGCCAGACCGCGAGCACGGTCGACGGGATGCGCCAGCTGATCCGCCAGCACCGGGAGCTGTCGGGGGACCGTCGCCTGATGGTCGTGGTCGACTACCTCCAGAAGGTGCCGGTGATCCCCGAACCGCCCACCGAGACGGAGAAGGTCACCTTCGTGGTCAACGGGCTCAAGGACATCGCCCTGTCCGAGGACGTGCCGATGATCGCGATCGTCGCCGCGGACAAGGAGGGCCTCAAGGCCTCGCGCCTGCGCAACTACCACCTGCGCGGCTCGTCGGCGATCAACTACGAGGCCGACATCATCCTCATCCTCAACGAGAAGTACCAGATCGTCGCCAAGGTCAACATCGAGTTCAACCCGTACCAGGCGCAGCGGTTCCGGGACTGGGTGATCATCTCGGTGGAGAAGAACCGTGGCGGCCAGGACGCCGTCGACCTCGAGTTCGAGAAGCACTTCGAGTTCTCCTGCTTCGACCCCAACGGACGGACGGTGCAGGAGAAGCTGATCGAGGAGCGCCTCTACAACGACTAGCGCGCGTCGGCGCGCGCCGCTGATCCGCGCCGGCGTCTGCCCGCGATCCGGCCACGCCAGCCGCCGACCTGCTCGCCTGGAGAGCCGCGCGTGGCGAGCGCATCGGGCCCGGAGCACCCGGGGGCGCGCTATTGTTCGGGGCATGAGCAGCCGCCATGCCCAGGACTTCCCGGCCGTCGTGGAGATCGTGGTCGAGATCCCGCGCGGGAGCCGGAACAAGTACGAGTTCGACGAGCAGGCGGGCGTGTTCCGGCTCGACCGCGTGCTGAGCTCCGCGGTGTTCTACAACTTCGACTACGGGTTCATCGAGGACACCCGGGCCGACGATGGCGACCACACCGACGCGCTGCTCGTGATCGACGAGCCGACGTTCACCGGCTGTCACGTCTGGGCGCGCCCGATCGGGGGCCTCGAGATGCGCGACGAGAAGGGCTTCGACTTCAAGGTGCTGTGCGTGGCGATCGGCGATCCGCACCAGCAGCACATCGAGCGCCTGGACCAGGTCCGGCCGCACCGGCTGGTCGAGATCGAGCACTTCTTCGAGACCTACAAGCTGCTGGAGAACAAGGCCGTGGACATGGTGGGCTGGCGGGACCGCGACCGGGCGCTGGAGGTGCTGGCGACCGATCGCGACCGCTACGCACGATCCACGGGTGCCTGAAGGCACGTTCCGGCTGTTCGTGGCGGTCCCGGTGCCGTCGGCGGCGCTGGAGGCCTGCCGCCGGCTGATCGACGGCGTGCGCGCCGACCCGGCGGGGAGCGCGGCGCGCTGGGTGAGGACGGAGAACCTGCACCTGACCCTGCGCTTCCTGGGCGCGACCCACCCGGACCGGGTCCCGGCGATCGCGGGTGTCATGGCTGCTGCCTCGAGAGGGACCGGCCCGTTCGAGGTCGAGCTGGCAGGCGCCGGCGCCTTCCCCGAAGAGCGCCGCCCGCGAGCCCTGTGGATCGGGATCGCGCGCGGTGCCGACACCCTGGCCGCGCTGGCGGACGCGCTCGACGACGGCCTCGCGCCGCTGGGCTTGCCCCCGGACGGTCGCCGGTTCCGCCCCCACCTGACCGTGGCGCGAACGGACGCCGCCGGGTCTGCGGCCTCGGCGGCCGCGGCGGTTGCCCTGCGCGCCGCGGCCGAGGACTGGCGCACGGCGTTCCTCGCGGACCGGGTCGTGCTGTACCGGAGCCACCTGGGCGGCGGGCCGCCGCGCTACGAGCCGCTTGAGGCGATCGCACTGTCCGGTTGATCCGGGGGACATGCTGGCAGTACGCTCGTCGTCCCCGCCCTGCCCCCAACCCCGGAGGATCTCCCGCGATGGCCAATGTCCTTTCCCGCCGGACCCAGTTCCTGCTCGACAAGGACCGGATCCCGCGGGCCTGGTACAACATCGCGGCGGACCTTCCGACCCCGCCCTCGCCGCCGCTCCATCCGGGAACCGGGCAGCCGATCGGTCCGGCCGACCTGGCGCCGCTGTTCCCGATGGGCCTGATCCTCCAGGAGGTCAGCACCGAACGCGAGATCGAGATCCCCGATCCGGTCCGCGACGCGTACACCCTGTACCGGCCGTCGCCGCTGCACCGTGCCCACCGGCTCGAGGCCGCCCTCGATACCCCGGCCCACATCTACTACAAGTACGAGGGCACCAGCCCCGCCGGTAGCCACAAGCCCAACACCGCGCTGGCGCAGGCGTTCTTCAACCAGCAGGAAGGGGTCAGGCGGCTGGCCACCGAGACGGGTGCCGGCCAGTGGGGGAGCGCGCTCGCGTTCGCGGGAGCCGTGTTCGGGCTCGAGGTCAAGGTCTACATGGTACGGGCGAGCTACGACCAGAAGCCGTACCGGCGGATCCTGATGGAGACCTACGGCGCCTCGGTCGTCCCCAGCCCCAGCCCGACCACCGACTACGGGCGCAGCGTGCTGGCATCGACGCCCGATTCGCCCGGCTCGCTGGGGATCGCGATCAGCGAGGCGGTCGAGGATGCCGCCACCCGCGACGACACCCGCTACTCGCTGGGATCGGTCCTCAACCACGTCCTGCTCCACCAGACGGTGATCGGCCAGGAGGCGATGGAGCAGATGGCGATGGCCGGCGAGGAGCCGGACGTGATCATCGGCTGCGCCGGCGGCGGCTCGAACTTCGCCGGGCTGACCTTCCCGTTCATCGGGCGCCAGCTGCGGGGCGAGGCGTCGTATCGGGTGATCGCCGCGGAGCCCGAGGCCGCTCCATCCCTCACCCGGGGCGTGTACGCGTACGACTTCGGCGACACGGGTCACCTGACCCCGCTGGTCAAGATGTTCACGCTGGGCAGCGAGTTCATCCCCGAGCCGATCCACGCCGGCGGGCTGCGCTACCACGGCATGGCGCCGCTGGTCTCGCAGCTCAAGGACATGGGCGTGATCGAGGCCCGCAGCGCGCACCAGCGGGCCTGCTTCGAGGTCGGGGTCCAGTTCGCGCGGACCGAGGGCATCCTGCCCGCGCCGGAGAGCACCCACGCGATCCGGGTCGTGGTGGACGAGGCCCTGGAGGCGAAGGAGGCCGGCGAATCACGGGTCATCCTGTTCAACCTGTCCGGTCACGGGCACTTCGACCTGACGGCGTACGAGCGCTACCTGCAGGGGCAGCTCGAGGACTACGAGTACCCGACCGAGAAGGTCGCGGCGGCGCTGGCCGACCTGCCGGTGGTCGGCTGATCGCCGCGACCCGGGCAGCGCGAGACGCGGGAAGGCCGGCCATGCCGGGGCCAGGCGCCTCCGGTCGCCGGGGGGGAGGCTGACCGGGTGCCCAAGCTCGCCTGTCGCGCGTGCGGCCGCCAGATCTACACCGTCGCGCCGCTGGAATCGCTGTTCGCGGAGGAGCGGCGCTGCCCCCGCTGCGGCGCGTTCCTCGATGCCGAGCGGCGGGAGACCGAGCGGCGCCACCACGTTCGTCGCCAGAACCCGCCGGACCAGCCCGGTCCGCCCGATGGCGCCGACGAGCGCCGCGTGGCCGATCGGCGGACGCATCGCCGGCGCCAGGTCGAGGGCCGGGGGTGGAACGCCCGCTGACCCGCAGCCGTCGCGGCGGCCATAATCGATCGATGCGGATCACGTTCCTCGGCCTCGGCCTGATCGGCGGCTCGATCGCCCGCGCCCTGCGCCGTGGCGACCCCGATGGCACCGCCTGGGCGATCACGGCGTGGAGCCCCGATGGCACCGGGCCGGGTGAGGCGCTGGCGGCGGGCGTGATCGACCGGGCTGCGTCCACCGCGGAGGCGGCGCTCGACCGGGCCGACCTGGTCGTGCTTGCGGCCCCGCCCCTGGCCTGCGCGGCGCTGCTCGACCTCGTCGGCGGGCCGTGGCGCTCCGAGCTCGAGCCCGGGGCGACCGTGACCGACGTCGCATCGACCAAGGTCGAGCTCCGCCGGCGGGCGGTGGCCGCCGGCGTCCCGTACGTCGGCGGGCACCCCATGGCCGGCCTCGAGCGGCGCGGGTTCAGCGCCGGCGACCCCGACCTGTTCCGCGGGCGACCGTGGGTGATCACCGACGCCGTGGGCGGCGGCGACCCGGCGCGGGTGGAGGCGCTCGCGAGGGCGTGCGGCGCCAGCCCGGTCACCCTCGACGCCGAGCGCCACGATCGCCTGGTGGCCGCCATCAGCCACCTGCCGCTGTTGACCTCGGTCGCCCTGGTCGAAGCCGTGGCGCTGCGCGCTCCGGACGGCGAGTCCGCGCCGCAGGCGGTGACCGACGCCCAGCCGGCGGAGGACTGGCCCGATGCCGCGGCGCTCACCGCGGGGGGCTGGCGGGACACCACGCGGCTCGCCCGGGGCGATGTCACGATGGGCGCCGAGATCCTGGCCACCAACGCGGCGGCGATCACGGAGCGCCTGCGCGCCTACCGCGCCCGGATCGACGAGTGGATCGCGATCCTCGACGCACCGGGCGGTCCCGACGCCACCCTCGTCCGGGAGCGGCTCGCGGTCGCCCGCTCGCGCCTGGGTGGCCCGCGCTGAGGTGGGTGATCCGGCCGAGCAGGTGCTCGTCGTGCCCCGGGCGGCGATCGTCCCGGGCGCCGGCTGGCTGGGTGTCCGGACCGCCGGCCTCCGGGAGGCGCTGGACGCGGTCGCGCGCGAGGGCCGCTTCGTGCCGCGCCCGCTGGCCGAGGACGACCCGACCCACAAGCAGGTGATCCCCTACCTCGTGCTGCGGGACGGTGCGCGCTGGTTCCTGATGCGCCGGACCCGGGCCGGCGGCGACGCCCGGCTCCACGACCGGTGGTCGATCGGCGTCGGGGGCCACCTCAACCCGGGCGACGGGGACGTGCTCGGGGGGCTCCGACGCGAGTGGGCCGAGGAGTTCGTCGCGGACTTCGTCCCGGTGTTCGTCCCGTTCGGGCTGCTCAACGACGACACGACGGCCGTCGGCTCGGTCCACGTCGGGGTGGTGTACCTCGCGGACGCGGCGGGCCGCGAGGTCGCGATCCGCGAGACGGACAAGCTGAGCGGGGCCTTCGCGACGACGGCCGCGGTCGCGGCGGTGCGCGACCAGATGGAGACCTGGAGCCAGCTGGCCTTCGACGCCCTGGTCGACTCGCGAGCCGGGACCGACTGACCCTCCGGTCGGGCGCTGCGGCACGGGGCCCAGGGGTCGCGGGGATGCCATACTCGCCGCAGGTCCCATGGCCGATCGCATCGCCGTCAACCGCCTCCGCCTCGCCCGCTCGCTGGTCGCGCTGGGCGTGCTGTTCGTCGGCGCCGCCGGCCTGGCCCGGGCGGCGGGCAGCGACGTCGTGGTCCTGACCGCGACCGGCGTGGTCGACAACGTGATGGCCGGCTATCTCGACGACGGGATCAGCACGGCGGCCGAGCAGGGTGCGCCGGCGGTGGTCGTGCGGCTCAACACGCCGGGCGGCAGCCTGGATGCGACCCAGCGGATCACCAGCGCATTCCTGGAGGCCCCCATCCCGGTCATCGTGTGGATCTCGCCGGCGGGGGCCCGCGCCGCGAGCGCCGGCACGTTCATCACGCTGTCGGCCAACCTCTCGTTCATGGAGCCCGGGACCAACATCGGCGCCGCCTCGCCGGTCGACAGCAGCGGCCAGGACATCACGGGCACCCTGGGCCAGAAGGTCCGCAATGACGCGATCGCGAACATCACCTCGATCGCCGAGGCCCGCGGCCGCCCGGTTGACTGGGCGGTGTCCACGGTCAGCGAGGCCAAGTCGTACCCGGCCAGCGCCGCCATCGAGGCAGGCGCCGTCGACGGCTTCGCAGACAGCCTCGATGGCGTGCTCGCCGCGGCCAACGGCCGGCAGGTCACCGTGCGCGGCACGACGACCACCCTGGCCCTCGCCGGCGACGGGATCAACGAGGTGCCGATGAACCCGTTCCAGGGCTTCCTGCACCTGCTGTCCGACCCCAACATCGCGTTCGTGCTGTTCACGGTCGGGGTGTACGGCCTGATCTTCGAGGTCATGAACCCCAACTTCGTCACCGGGATCATGGGCGCCCTGGCGCTGATCCTCGCGTTCATCGGCTTCGGCAGCCTGCCACTCAACCTCGCGGGCCTGCTGCTGCTCGTGCTGGGCGTGGTGCTGTTCGTCCTCGAGACGCAGATCACGAGCCATGGCCTGCTCGCCGTCGGCGGGCTGATCTGCTTCGCGCTGGGGGCATCGGCGCTGTACACCCAGCCGGGTCTCGACCCGACCGCGCCGCTGGTGAGGGTCGCCACGCCGCTGATCGTCGTGTCCACCGTGTCCACGGCCGGGCTCATGGGTCTGATCACGCTGGCCGCGATCCGGACCCGTCACATGCCGGGTCCGGCGGGCACCGTGGGGATGCCGGTGACGCCGGGCGCCGAGGGCGTCGTCCAGGCGCCGCTCGCCCCGACCGGCACGGTGTTCCTGGCCGGCGAGACCTGGAGCGCCCGCACCGGCGACGGCCTGCCCCTCCCCCGCGATACCCCCGTCCGCCTCGTCGGCTTCGACGGCCTGACCGCCATCGTGGAGCCGCTGGGGCCCCTGCCGCCGGCCGCCTCGCCCGGCCTCGCCGGCGCCGACCACCCCTAGGAGGGAGCGCACCCATGGAGCTCGCGGTCCTGCTCGCGATCGTCGCGTTCATCATCGTGCTGCTGCTGCTGATCCTGTACCTGTCGGTCAGGGTGGTGCAGCAGTACGAGCAGATGGTGGTGTTCCGGCTGGGCCGGACCAACGAGCAGATGGTGCGCGGGCCGGGCCTGCGGTTCCTGATCCCGATCATCGATCGGCCGGTGAAGGTGGACATGCGCGAGCAGTTCATCGAGGTTCCCAGCCAGACCACGATCACCAAGGACAACGCTCCGATCAACGTCGACTTCCTGATCTACTGGCGGATCGCGGGTGCCCTCAAGAGCGTGGTCAACGTCGCGTACTTCGCGGGAGCTCTCCAGGGGGTCGCGACCACCACCCTCCGGGCGGTCATCGGCGACATCCTGCTCGACGACGTGCTGTCCAAGCGGGAGCAGATCAACGAGGTCCTGCGCACCAAGCTGGACGAGGTCACCGAGCGCTGGGGCGGCAAGATCACGACGGTCGAGATCCGGGAGATCACCCCGCCGCGTGACGTCCAGGACGCGATGAACCGCCAGCTGTCGGCGGAGCGGACGCGGCGCGCCGTGATCACCGAATCCGAGGGCGCGCGCCAGTCGGCGATCAACGTCGCCGAAGGCCAGAAGCAGTCGGCGATCCTCCAGGCCGAGGGCGACCGGCAGGCCGCGATCCTGCGCGCCGAGGGGTTCAGCCAGGCGCTCGAGCGGATCTACGGCGCGGCCAAGGGTATCGACGAGAAGACGATGGCGCTCCAGTACCTCGAGGCGCTCAAGGCGCTCGGCGCGAGCCCGTCGACGAAGTACGTCATCCCGACCGAGTTCACCCGGCTCGCGGACAAGATCGGCGACTACGTGAACCGGGGGATCAACCTGCCGCCGGCGGGCTGACGGCACGCGCTCGCGCGAGCGCCGGAGCGGGCGGCCCCGGGGGCGCCTACAATGTCGCGGCCCGGGCGGGAAGCCGTTCCCGGCCGGTCGTCGAGGGCGGCCGACCTCACGCAGCGGAGGCAGGAGGCGATGATCGCGAGCCGGGTCCGCAGGCTCCTCGATCGCGCGCGGAGCGGCCCGCGGGCCGGTGCGGGGGCGGGGGCGGCACGCGAGCGCGACGAGCGTGTGCGGCGCGAGCACGAGGCCCGCCAGGCTCTGCCGGCGGCGTACGCGGACGAGGCGACCCACGTGCCGAGCTCGTTCGAGTCGTGCATGGTGTCGCGCGACCCGTCGTTCACCAGCCGGGCGCCCCGGCGCCGGTGAGGCCCGGGCCGCCCGTCGTGGGACCCAGCGGGGCCACGGGCACCCGGTGATCCGGCGCCTCCTGCTGCTCGTCGCCTCGCCGCTGATCCTGCTGTTCGCCGTCGGACCGGTCCTCGATCCGCTGGCACGGCGGCTGACCCGGGCACCCCGGCGGCTGCCCGAGGAGGCGGGGATGGCGGTGGCGCTCGATGCGCTGGGGGGCGAGGTGGTCCGGCTCCGCTCGCGCGACGGGGTGCGGCTGACCGGGCGCTGGCTCGAGGCGGACCCGACCCCGCACCCCAGCCCGGACGCGGCCGGGAACGGCGATGAGCCGTGGGTCGCCGACCCGCGCGAGGCGATCCTGCTGCTCCACGGCTACAGCGGGTCGGCGACGCCCGACCTGGTCGAGCTGGGCCCCTTCCTGCGCCGAACGGCCGGCGTGCTGGGCCTCGACTTCCGGGGCCACGGGAGCTCGGACGACGGCCCGACCACGTTCGGGGTGCTCGAGCTGGAGGACGTCGCCGGGGCCCTCGCGTGGCTGGGTGAGCGGGGGATCGCCCGCGTGGCCCTGGTCGGCTCGTCGATGGGCGGGATCACCGCGATCGCTGCCGTCGGGCGTGCTCGGCGACGGGCGGCTGGCCGCGGCGGACGAGGACCCCGACGCGCCCTCGGCGACGGTGGAGGCGCCACGGCCGCGGATCGTGGCGGTCGTCGGCGACTCGGTCACGCCCGACGTGGCGATCGTCGGTCGGCCGGCGGCTCGGCCTGCCCTTCGGGCGCGTGGTCGCGGGCCGGGTGTTCGGCCGGATGCGCGGCATCGTTGGTGGGGACCCGCGCGAGATCCAGCCGATCACGATGGTTCCCCTGCTCGAGGACGTGCCGCTGCTGCTGATCCATGGGACGGCGGACCGGACCCTCCCGATCCGCCAGGCGCGCCGGCTGGCGCGTGCCGCACCCGAGGCTAGCCGCCACCTCGAGATCCGCGGAGCCGATCACGGCCTGGGCCATGCCACCGACCCGGCCGGGTACGAGGATGCCGTGACCGGCCTGCTGCGCGAGGCGTTCCGGGTAGCCCGTTCGTAATGCGGACGAGGGGTGGTCCGCCTCTATACTGCGGGCTGGCACCGTCGGGGACCGGACGCAGCGCTGGTCGGAACGGGGCCCGCCGGGAGGTCGGATGGCCGGGAAAGTCCTTGTCGTCGACGACGATGCGAGCGTCCAGCGGCTGCTGCAGCACACCCTCAAGCAGGAGGGGTACGACGTCGTCGTGGCCACCGAAGGGGCGGAAGCCCTGCGGACCTGGCAGCAGGAGATCCCGACGCTGATCCTGCTCGACGTCACGCTCCAGGGCATCGACGGGTACACGGTCGCCGCCCGCATCCGGGCCGAAGAAGGGCCGGGCATCCACGTGCCGATCATCATGCTCACGGCCGACCGCGACGTGCAGCAGAAGGTCCGCGCCCTGCGGGCGGGCGCCGACGACTACCTGATCAAGCCGTTCCACCCGGCCGAGCTGATGGCCCGGATGAAGAGCCTGATCGCACGGTTCTCGCCCAGCGAGACCCTGGTCGGCCGGCCGCCGATGGGCCGGGTCCATGCGTTCTACGGGGCCAAGGGCGGCGTGGGCACGACGACGATCGCCATCAACGCCGCCATCGCGCTCCACAACCTCGGGCGGCGCGTGTGCCTGGTGGACGGCAACCTCCAGTTCGGCGACCACCGCGTGTTCCTCGATCTGGGCCTCGACCGGCGGAGCATCGTGGACATCGTGAGCGCCCCGGCGATGGACGGCGACCTGGTCAAGCGGATCGTCCAGACCCACGACTCGGGCATCGACCTGCTCCTCGCCCCGCCCTCGCCGGAGTCGGCCGACCTGGTCACGCCGGCGCACATGAACCAGATCCTCGAGCTCTTGGGCGGGATGTACGACTACGTGATCGTCGACATCGACAAGCGGCTGGACGACATGAACCTGATGATCCTCGACCAGGTCGAGACGGTGTTCGTGGTCATGACCGCCGACCTGTCGTGCCTCAAGAACGTGCGCCTCGTGCTCGAGACCATCGGCCACCTGGGCTACCAGGCGAGCAAGGTCCAGCTCGTGCTCAACCGGTCCAACGCGTTCACCGGGATCAACATCAAGAGCGCCGAGGGCGCGCTGCGCCGGCCGATCGAGCACCAGATCGTGAACGAGTACCGGGGCGCGATCTCGGCGCTCAACACGGGGGCGCCATTCATGATTGGCAAGTCGGACTCCGTGCTCGGGCGGTCGGTCCTGGACTTCGCGCGGGCGGTGGACCGCGCGAGCGGCGAGATCAAGCCCCAGCTCGTTGCCCGCCACCGGGCGGTAGCGTCGTCGTCGCTGGCGGGTCCGGCGACCCTGGATAAGCGGCAGGTGAGCGGCCCGGGCTACCGTGCCGTGCGTGCTGGCAACCCTCGTCTCCGCGACCCTGATCGGGATCACCGGGCGCGTCGTCCGCGTCGAGGTCGACGTCGCCCCCGGGCTGCCGGGCTTCACCATCGTCGGCCTGCCGGACGCCGCCCTGTCCGAGGCCCGCGAGCGGGTGCGCGGGGCGCTGCGCAACGCCGGGTTCCACCATCCGCCGCGACGGATCACCGTGAACCTCGCGCCGGCCGAGCTGCGCAAGGCCGGCGCCTCGCTGGACCTCGCGATCGCCATGGGGATCCTGCTCGGCTCGGACCAGGTCCGGGCGATCCCCGGTCGGATCGGGCTGATCGGCGAGCTCGGCCTGGGCGGGGAGGTCCGGCCCGTGCCCGGGATCCTGCCCATGGTGGCCTCGCTCGGCGCCAGCGGGCTGCGGCGGGTCCTCGTGCCGGCCGAGGCGCTCCTCGAGGCCGGGCTGGCTCCGGGCGTCGAACCGGTCCCGGTCGCCACCGTCGCCGAGGCAGCCGAGGCGCTCCGGGCGCCGCGCGCCCGCCGGCCACGGCCCGTCCCGCTGCCGCGCGCCGACGCCGCGGACCCGGTGCCGCCGGAGCCCGCGCCGGGAGAGAGGCGGAGACCTCCAGAGCCGCCGGTGGACCTCGCGGAGGTGCGGGGCCAGGCCACCGCCCGGCGCGCCCTCGAGATCGCGCTTGCCGGGGGTCACGCCCTGCTCCTGATCGGACCGCCGGGGTCGGGCAAGACGCTGCTCGCGCGCACGATCCCCAGGCTGCTGCCCGACCTCGATGACGAGGCTGCGCTCGAGGCGAGCGCCGTGGCATCGGTCGCCGCCGATCGGCCGCTCGAGGCGCTCGTGCGGCGCCCGCCGGTGCGTACGCCTCACCATACGACCTCCTATGCCGGCATGGTCGGGGGCGGACCCCGGATGTCGCCGGGCGAGGTCACCCTCGCCGACCAGGGGGTGCTCGTGTGCGATGAGCTGGCCGAGTTCGGGCGGGACGTGCTCGAGGCGCTGCGGCAACCGCTGGAAGATGGCAGCGTATCGGTGGTGCGCGTCGGGCGGGCAGCGACCTTCCCCGCCCGGTTCACGTTCGTCGCGGCCATGAACCCCTGCCCGTGCGGTCAGCACGGGAGCTCGGCCCGATCGTGCACCTGTCCGCCCGGCGTCCCCGAGCGCTACCTCCGCCGCGTGTCGGGCCCGCTCCGCGACCGGATCGACCTGTGGGTCGCCGTCGATCGCGTGCCGCCGGCCGCGATGATCGCGACCGCCAGCCCGGAGCCGTCGGCCGTGGTCGCCGCGCGGATCGCGGCGGCGCGCGACCGCCAGCGGTCCCGCGGTGCCGGGTGCCCGAACGCACGGATCCGCGGCCGGCTGCTGCGAACCACCTGTCGGCTCGATCCGGCGGGCGTCGCCCGGGCGGTGCTGCTGGCCGAGCGGGAAGGCCTGTCGGGCAGGGGAACGGATCGCCTGCTGCGCGTCGCGCGAACGATCGCGGACCTCGCCGGCGCGAACGTCGTGGAGACCGTGCACCTGGACGAGGCGGCGCGGTTCCGCGCGCCGGTGGACCGGCCGGCGCTCGGTCTGGCGAGCTGATGCTGGGCGTCGGCCGGGGCGGGACGGGCTGTCGGGCGGAGGGCGCGGTCGCCGGTGGCGGCCCGGCGCGGGATCGCGACCCGCGCGACGCCGCGACGGACGCCATGGAGGTCCCGGCTTGGCGCATCGCCGACGAGGAGCGCGACGCGTGGGTCGTGCTCGACAGCGTCCGCGGGGTCGGGCCGGTCTCGTTCGCCCGGCTCGTGGCCGCGCTGGGAGACGTCCGCAACGTCCTGCGCCTCGCGTGCGCACCGGGCGGGCCCGCTCGGCTGGTCGCCGCCTCGGCGGGCCACGACGACGGCACCCCGTCGCTGTCGCCTCCGGTCGCCCGGCTCATCGCGGAAGCCGCGGAATGCCCCGAGCGATCGCTGGAGCCGGTGCGTCGAGCGGGCGTCCGCGTCGTGACCCTCGCCGACGGGGCGTACCCGCCCCGCCTGCGGCGCATCGAGCTGCCGCCGCCGGTCCTGTTCGTGCGGGGCGCTCCGGAGGCGCTCGACCGATTGCGGGCCGTCGCGATCGTGGGCACCCGCCGACCGACGACGGTCGGGCGGGCCACGGCCGGGCGGATCGCGGACGCGGTGTCGGCGCTGGGCGCGACCGTGGTCTCCGGGCTCGCCCTGGGCATCGACGCGGCCGCCCACGCGGCCGCGGTCCGGGCGGACCGGCCCACGATCGCCGTCCTCGGCGGCGGGCACGGGCACCTGTACCCGGCCGGTCACCGCGGGCTGGCGGCGTCGATCGTGGCGTCGGGCGGCGCGGTCATCAGCGAGTTCCCGCCGGACACGATCCCCACGCGCGGGACGTTCCCCAGGCGCAACCGGATCATCAGCGGCATTTCGGACGCGACCGTGGTCGTGGAGGCCGGTGTCCGCAGCGGCGCCCTGACCACCGCGGCATGGGCCCTCGAGCAGGGCCGCGGGCTGCACATCGTCCCCGGGCGCCTCGACGATCCGGCGGTCGCCGGCTGCCTTGCCTTCCTGCGCGAGGCCGGGGGCGAGGCGCGCATCGTGGCCGGCGTCCCGGAGCTGCTCGAGGACCTCGGCCTGCTCGGTGAGCCGCCGCCGGGCCACGCACCGGCCGACGTCCGGCCCCCACGGGTCAGCGCCGAAGCCGTTCTCGCGATGCTGCCCCTCACCGAAGGCGTCGTCGCGGGCGCGCTCGCGGCGGGCCACGGGACGGTGGACGAGCTGGTCGCGCTGACCGGCCTCACCGGTGCCACGGTGCTCGGAACCCTGACCGCCCTGGAGATGCGGGGCCTGATCGTGGAGGTGTTCGGTCGGTACCGCCCGGCGGGGGCGCTAGCCGGCCCGCGGAGCGCGACGACGGTGCAGGCCCGGGCCCGAGCAGGCGCCGGCGGCCGGCCTCGCGGGCGTGCCGCGTAGACGGCCGTGACGCCCGCCACGCCGACGCGCGCGGGAACGACAGCCACGTCGCCGTTGCCGTGCGCCGTTTGCCGGTCCCGAGCACGTGGTGGTACGCTCGCGCGGTCCTGGCAGCCGCAGAGCGTCCCCGAGCGCCCTGCCGGACCGCAGGCTTGGCCGCCAGGGGATCGGCCGCTCCTGCGTACGGGCCCTGGAGCGACGGAGGACGCCCTATTGCGGAAGCTCGCGGCGGTCGTGCTCGCGTTGCCCGTGCTGATCGCGTTCTACGTCACCTCGGTCGGGGGGCGTGGAACGCGGCTCCGGATCGGGTCCGCGATCGCCGCGGCGGCGGTCATCGTGCTCGTCGTCGTGGTCAGCCAGCCGCCGGCGCCCAGCGAGGCGATCCCCGTCTCACAGCCACGCCCGGTGTCCGCGAGCCTGCTCGACGCCGTTCGCACCGGTCACGGGCTCGCCAGGCCGTTCGAGATCCGGTTCGATGCCCCGATGGACGCGGCGTCGGTGGCGGGCGCCTTCCGGGTCGCGCCCGATGCGGCCGTCCGGCTGTCCTGGGACGGCGCCGGCCGCGTGCTGACCGTCGCGCCCGCCGGCCACTGGCAGGCCGACACGCTGTACTCGGTCACGGTGGACGGGAGCGCCCGGTCGGCCGACGGGGGAACGCTCGCCAGCCCCGTCCGCGCGCTCATCCTGACGGCGCCTGCGGGCAGCGGCAGGATCGCGGCTGCCAGCGAAACCAGGGGCAAGGCTCGCCTCGACACCGCGTTCCGGATCCAGCTCGATCGCCCGCTCCCGGTGGACGCGCTGAAGGCGGCATGGCGGAGCGAACCGGCGATGCCGGGCGATCTGGTGCAGGACGGCGCGGCGGGCGTGTTCCTGTTCACGCCCTCCGCCCCGCTCGATCCGGAGACGACGTACCACGTCTGGCTCGAGGGCCTGGTCGACAAGGACGGGGTCACGTTCGCCGACATGCCGTCGATCAGGGTCACCACCGTGGGCGCCCCGTCCGTGGTCCGCTTCCGGCCGTTCGATGGCACCCGCAGGGTCGACCGCGCCGCCACGCTCTCGGTGCGGTTCACGGAGCGGATGAACCGCAGGAGCACCGCGGCCGCGTTCGCCGTCACCGCGGACGGCAAGCCCGTCAAGGGGACCGTCCGCTGGGCCGAGCAGAGCCAGGTGCTGGTGTTCACGCCGGCCTCGGCGCTGGCCTATGGGGCAAACATCCGGATGACCGTCGCGGCGAGCGCCCGCTCGCGGTCGGGGGCCGCGCTCGAGAAGGCGGCACGCGGAACGTTCACGGTCGCCCCCAAGCCCAAGCCCAAGCCCCGGCCCAAGCCCGCGTCCAGGCCGGTCAGCAAGCCGATCCACCACTCGGGCGGCGGCGGTGCGGTGTCGGGCAGCTGGCACTCGGTCGAGCTGTACTACCTCAAGCTGATGAACTGCACCCGCACCGGCGGCTGGGTGACCTCGACGGGCTCCTGCAGGTCGCCCGGGGGGCGCAACGTGGCGCCGCTGGCGCTGAGCTCCGGGATCAGCACCAAGGTCTCGCGCCCGTACGCGAAGCTGCTGGCCACGCGCAACCTGTGCGACCACTTCATCAACGGCAAGCCGGGCGACCGCCTGCGCCGGGCGGGCTACACGAGCTACCGCTGGGCGGAGAACCTCGGCTGCCGATCCGGCAACCCCTATTCCGCCGTCCTCGGGTCGCACCTCTTCTTCCAGAGCGAGAAGTCGTACAACGGCGGCCACTACGTGAACCTGATGAACGCCGCCTACGATCGGGTGGGCATCGGGGTATGGGTCTCGAGCCGGCGCGTCCGGCTGGTGGTCGACTTCTACCATCCCTGACCAACCGTCCGCTTCGGCGGGGGGACCATCGGGCGGGTGACGGGCCCCCGGTGGCACGCCACGATCGGCGGGTGATCCGGAACGTCTGCATCCACGTGAACAACGAGCAGCCGTTGCTCGCCGACCTGTACAGCCTGCCCTCCGCGTCCGATGCGGGGCTGGTGTGCACCAACGTGCGCGGCCTCGATGGCAAGCGCCCCGTGTTCATCGATCACATGGGCTCCACGTTCTTCTTCCCGTACCACGTGGTCCGGTTCCTCGAGATCCCGGCGGGCGCGATGGCGCACGCCGCCGCCGACGACGGTCCCGATGCCGCGCGGGGCGAAACACTCGACGCGGCCGCCCCGGGTCCCGACGCGGGCATGCCGGTCGCGCCCGGGGCCGCGGACCCGGCGCAGGGCTCGCTGCTGCCGGTCGTAGTCGGGGGTGCCGACGACGGCCTGCTCGAGGACGACGGGCTCGACCTCGAGATCGACGAGGGCTTCCTGCAGCGGATCCGCGACATCTGATCGCCGTCCGCCGGACCCGGGTCAGGGTCCGGCAAGGGGCCGGTGCTACACTCCCGGCCGCCATGCCCAAGCATCTCGTGATCGTGGAGTCGCCCGCCAAGGCGCGGACGATCGAGCGCTACCTCGGCGGTGACTACCAGGTCCTCGCCTCGTACGGCCACGTCCGCGACCTGCCCGAGAACCCGGGCAAGGGCAAGTTCGGCGTCGATGTCGACCACGACTTCGCGCCCGAGTACGTGATCCCCGACGACCGGCGCAGGCAGGTCAGCGCGATCGAGAAGGCCGCCCGGTCCGCGGACGACGTGTGGCTCGCGACCGACCTCGACCGCGAGGGCGAGGCGATCGCCTGGCACGTCGCCGAGGCGGCCCGGGTCCCGGCGGGCAAGACGCGCCGGGTGACGTTCAACGAGATCACCGAGGGCGCCATCCGCGAGGCGTTCGCGCGACCGCGCGACATCGACCGCAACCTCGTGGACGCGCAGCAGGCGCGGCGGATCGTCGACCGCCTGGTCGGCTACACCCTCAGCCCGCTCCTGTCGCGCAAGGTCCGCGGCGGGCTGTCGGCCGGTCGCGTCCAGTCGGTCGCGCTGCGGATGGTGGTCGAGCGGGAGCGCGAGATCGGGGCGTTCGTCGCGCGCGAGTACTGGACCCTCGAGGCGCTGCTCGCAGCCCCCGACGGCAGCCAGCTCGCGGCCGACGTGGTGCGGATCGGCGGCAAGCCGCTGGCGATCGACAACGAGGCGACGGCACGCGCGCACAGCGCGGCGCTGCGGACCCTGACCCCGGTCGTGGACTCCGTGACGAGGCGCCCGTCGAAGCGCAACCCGGCGCCGCCGTTCACGACCAGCACCCTGCAGCAGGAAGCCGAGCCGCAAGCTCGGCTTCAGCCCCAAGCGCACGATGTCGGTCGCTCAGCGCCTGTACGAGGGTGTGGACACGCCCGACGGGCACGTCGGCCTGATCACCTACATGCGGACCGACTCCACCGCGATCGCCGGGGTGGCCATGGCCGAGGCGCAGGAGATCATCGTCGGCCGGTTCGGCAAGCGCTACGGCACGGGCAAGGGTCGCGTCTACCGGACGAAGGCGAAGGGGGCCCAGGAAGCCCACGAGTCCGTGCGACCGACCTCGTTCCGGCGTGACCCGGAAAGCCTGCGCGCCCACCTCAAGCCCGAGGAGCACCGACTGTACCGGCTGATCTGGCAGCGGGCCCTTGCCTCGCAGATGGCGCCCAAGGAGCTCGAGACCACCACGATCGAGCTCACGGCCGGGGACTACCGGCTGCGGGCGTCGGCGACCCGGACGCTGTTCGACGGCTTCGCCCGGGTCTACACCGAAGGGCAGGACGACGCGGCCGAGGACGAGGCCGAGCGCACGCTGCCGCCGCTGAGCGCCGGCGATGCGACCCGCGTGCTGGACGTGACGCCCGCCCAGCACTTCACCGAGCCGCCGCCGCGCTACACGGAGGCGACCCTGATCAAGGCGCTCGAGGAGCATGGCATCGGGCGGCCGTCCACCTACGCCGCCACGATCTCGACCATCGTCGATCGCGGTTATGTGCGGGTGGAGGAGCGGCGCCTCCACCCGGAGGAGATCGGGGAGATCGTCACCGACCTGCTGGTCCAGCATTTCGGCGAGTACGTGGACCTCGAGTTCACCGCCCGGATGGAGGAGGAGCTGGACGAGGTCGCGCGCGGCGAGCGTGCCTGGGTGCCCCTGCTCCACGCGTTCTTCGGTCCGCTCCAGGAGCGCGTGGACGAGAAGCGCCGCGAGCTCAGGCGGCGGGACTTCACCACGGTCGAGACCGACGAGCTGTGCTCCGAGGGTCACCCGATGGTCATCCGGCTGGGCCGCAACGGGAAGTTCCTGGCCTGCTCGCAGTACCCGGAGCACAAGGAGACGCGGCCGCTGCCGGGCGAGGAGCCCCCGCGGCTCGAGGGCGACGGCGACGTCTGCCCCCAATGCGGGGAAGGCACCCTGACGACGCGTCGCGGGCGGTTCGGCGCGTTCGTCGGCTGCTCGCGCTACCCCGAGTGCACGTACATCCGCCGGGACGGTCCGCCGCCGCCCGACCAGCTGCCGTTCGAGGTCACCTGCCCCAGGAACGGCGACGGCCACCTCGTGGCGCGGCGCGCCCGACGGACGGGCAACGTCTTCTGGGGCTGCTCGAACTACCCGCGCTGCGAGTTCACGACGAACCTCGAGCCCACCGGCGCGATCCACGATGCGCACGAGGACGGCAAGGGCGCCGTGGCCCGCAGGGGCGACGACGGCCTGTGCCTGACCTGCGGCGCGACGGTGCCGCTGCCGGAGGGGGACCTCGTCGGCCGACGCCTGCCCGGTGGACCCGCCGATCCGGCGGCGCTCGAGCGGCCGGCGCGCGGGGCGCGCCGCGAGGGCGGCCGGGGCGCCGGCGGGGCACGCCGGACGACCCGGGGCTCCGCCACGGGCACGCGCGCTGGAGCCGGGACGCGGCGCAGCCGAGCGTGAGCCGGGGCGCGCCATGACCGGCCACGACGCGACCCACGCGACCGGCCCCGAAGCGCTCCAGCGGTTCCTGCGGTCCCTGGAGGCCCGTGACACCTCGCCCCATACACGTCGCTCGTACGAGGCCACGGTAACCGCCTACCTCGATTGGCTGGCCGCCCGCGACCTCGACTGGCACAGCCCCGGCCGGAGCATGCTGCGGTCCTACCTGGCGGAGCTGTCCGATGGCCACGCGAAGAGCTCGGTTGCGCAGCGCCTGGCCGCCCTTCGCGCGTTCCACCGCTATGCCGTGCGGGCCGGGCTCGCGCCCGGGGACCCGTGGAGCGCCATCGCGACGCCCCGCCTGCCGCGGCGCCTGCCGCGGGTGCTCGAGGTCGACCAGGTCGAGCGTCTCATCGCCGCGGCCGAGGCGGACCTCGCGAGCGGGTCTCGCGGCGGCCGGACCGGCCAGGACCTCGAGCTCATCCACGCCCTGGCCCTCCGTGACCGCGCCCTGGTCGAGACGGCCTACGCCGCCGGCCTGCGCATCAGCGAGCTGGCCGCCGCGGAGATCGGGAGCCTCGATCTCCGGCGAGGCGAGATCCGGGTGCTGGGCAAGGGGCGCAAGGAGCGGATCGGGCTGCTCGGCCGCCCGGCCCGCGAGGCGGTCGCCGCATATCTCGACGAGGGGCGTCCCGTGCTGGCCGCGCGGCGGCCGCCGCTGACCGAGGTTCCCACGGCGGTGTTCCTCAACCACCAGGGCGCCCAGCTCGGCGTCCGCGGCCTCCGCGGACGCCTCGACCGGCTCCGGCGGCGCGCCGGCCTGCCCGAGGGCGTCAGCCCGCACACGCTGCGGCACAGCTTCGCGACGCACCTCCTGGATGGCGGCGCGGACCTCCGGGTCGTCCAGGAGCTGCTGGGGCACGAGAGCCTCGCGACGACCCAGGTCTACACCCATGTCTCGCCGGCACGGCTGCGCGAGTCGTACCGGCTGGCGCATCCCAGGGCGCGCGCCACGTGAGCGACGACCCGCCCCTCGTCGATCCCGGGATCGGGGCGATCCCGCCGGGCGGCGGGTCGGCCGGAGCCCAGCGGGCGGCTGGATCGGGCGGCCCGTACGCGCGGGCCATCGCGCGAGCCGGCATCATCGTCACCACCGCGTTCCTCGTGTCGCGCGTCCTGGGCTACGTCCGCTACGTCGCCATCGCCGCGGCGGTGCCCGACCCGGCCCAGCTCGACGCGTTCTTCGCCGCGTTCCGGATCCCGGACTTCCTGTTCCAGCTGGTCGCGGCCGGGGCGCTGTCCTCGGCCCTGATCCCGGTCGTCGCCGGGCTGTTCGCGACCGAGGAGGAGGCCCGTGCCTGGCGGGTGGTGTCCACGGTGACCACGCTGATGCTGAGCCTGCTGCTGGTGCTGGCGGCGATCGTGCTGGTCGTTGCGCCGGGCCTGGTCGCGCTGATCACGCCGGGCTTCGACGAGCAGCGGCTCGCGACGACCACGCAGCTGACGCGGATCATGGTCCTGTCGCCCCTGTTCCTGGCCGCCGGCGCGGTCGCCACCAGCGCCCTCAACGCGCGCGGCCGGTTCGGCGCCGCGGCGATGGCGCCGCTCGTGTACAACCTCGCGATCATCGCCGGCGCGATCGTGCTGGTGCCCGCGTTCGGCGTCAGCGGCCTGGCCATGGGCGTCGTGGGCGGTGCGATCGGGCACGTGCTCGTCCAGCTGCCCACGCTTCGGCGCATCGGGGCCCGGATCCGGCCCCGGCTCGACCTGGGCGACGGGCAGGCGCGACGGGCGCTGATCCTGATGGCGCCCCGCGCGGTGGGCCTGGGCGCCACGCAGATCGTGTTCCTGGTGATGACCAGCCTCGCGTCGGGGCTCGAGCCGGGCTCGATCAGCGTGTTCAACTTCGCGTTCGTGGTGCTCCAGATCCCGATCGGCGTGATCGGCGTGCCGCTGGGCGTCGTCCTGCTGCCGTCGCTGTCGCGGGAGGCCGCGCTGGGGGCGACGGAGTCGTTCCGGCGGCTGCTCGTCCGGGGCCTGGGCATGCTGGCCTGGGTCATGCTCGCGATCGCCGCGCTGGGGATCGTCGCCTCGGGCGACGTGGTCCGGCTGCTGTTCGGGTTCGCAGGCATCGGTGACGACGCGCTCGAGCGGACCTCGACCACGCTCGCGATCTTCCTCGTGGGGCTCACGGCGCACTCGCTGATCGCGGTCCTGGCGCGGGCGTTCTACGCGCTCCAGGACACGTTCACGCCGGTCCTCGCGGCGCTGATCGCGGTGGCGGTCAACGTCGTGGTCGCGATCGCGCTGGTGGGGCCGCTGGGGTTGAGCGGCCTGGCGATCGCGATCGCGCTCGCGGCCTGGCTGGAGATGCTGGCGCTCGTCGTCCTGCTCGAGCGCCGGATCCCGGGCCTCGGGCTGGGCCCCGTGTGGACCGTGCTCGCGAAGTCGCTCCCGGCGGCCGGCGCCGGCGGCCTGGCCGCGTGGATCGTGTCGCTGTTCCTGGTCGGGGCGTGGGGCGCGCAGCCGGCGTTCCTGGTCCTGCTCACCCGGGCCGTCCTGGAGGTGGGCGTCGGGGCGGTCGCGGTGCTCGGCGCCTCGCTTGCGTTGCGGATCGAGGAGCCGCGGCTTATCGTCGGGATCGTGGTCGACCTCATCCGCCGCCGCGGCCGCGCATGACGGCGCGAGCTGCCGGTGCCACGGCTCCCGGACGCCCCGGTGTCGACGCCGATGAGGTCTCCTGGGACGCGTTCGTCGAGGCGGATCCACGCGGCTCGTACCTCCAGCTGGCGGGCTGGGCGCGGGTCAAGGCGGTCAACGGCTGGGCCGCGCACCGCCTGCTGGATCGCACCCAGCCGGCGATCGGCGCGCAGGTGCTGCTCCGGCGCCCGGGTCCGTTTCCCTGGGCGTTCGCCTACGCGCCGCGCGGACCGGTGCTCGGGGGGTGGGAGCCGGCGTCCGTGGAGCGGTTCACCGCCCTCGCCCGGGAGGGCCTGCGGGCCGCCGGCCGGGTGAGCCACCTGCGCATCGACCCGGAGGTAGAGCGGGCCACGGGCCCCGATACCGACGATGCGGTCGGCCGGGCCCTGCGCGCGGCCGGCTGGCGTCCCGCGCCGCCGATCCAGCCCGTGTCCACGAGGGTGATCGACCTCGCCGCGGACGAGGACGCCCTGTGGGGAGACCTGCGCAAGAAGTGGCGCCAGTACGTCAACAAGGCCCGCAGCGGCGGGGTACGCGTGGTGGACGCGGGCCCCGAGCGGCTGGACGACTTCTACCGGATCTACCGCGAGACGGCCGAGCGCGCCGGCTTCCTGATCCGCGCGCCGTCCGCGTACCGCGACGTGTGGGACGCGTTCGGACCGGACGGTCGGGCCCGGCTGCTGTTCGCGGAGCTGCCCGACGGCAGCCCGGTCGCGACGCTGTTCCTGGTCCGGGCCGGCGCGCGCGTCGTCGAGCCGTATGGCGGGATGACGGCGGCCGGCGCCGATAGCCGGGCGAACTACCTGCTCAAGTGGGAGGCCATCCGCAGCTCGCGCGCCGGCGGGGCCGCCGCCTACGACCTGTGGGGCCTGGCCCACTCGGGCATCGCCCATTTCAAGACGGGCTTCGGTGGGCGCGAGGTCGCCTATGTCGGCGCGTGGGACCTGGTGCTCGACCCGTTCGGCCGCCGGACCTACGCGGTCGCCCAGCGGGCACGCGTGCGCGTCGAGCGGCTGCGCCACGGGCTGCGGGGATCCGGCGGCGGCACGGCGGCCGGCTACGCGGGCGACGCCGCCGACGGCGGTGACGGGTGACGGCGCAGGTCGAGGAGCTGGTGGGCCAGGCGCTCGAGGGGTGGGACGCCGCGGCGGTGGACGGACCGGGCGGTCACGTCCTCCAGTCCCGCGCCTGGGCGGAGCATCGTGCCGAGCGCGGCTGGCGGCCGCGGTTCCTGGTGGCCGGCGAGGTGCGGGCGATGGCGCTCGTCCGCCCGTGGCCGCTCGTGGGCGGCGGCTCGGGGTACGTCCCGCGGGGGCCGGTGGGGCCCGGGACCGCGTGGACCGGCGACGGCTCCGGCCGGGTGATCGGCGACGCGCTGGGCCGGATCGCCCGCCATCTGGCCGCGGACGGGGTGGACGTGCTGGCCGCCGACCCGGAGGTGGCCTCCGACGACGGCGGCTACCGGGCCGAGCTCGAGGCTGCCGGCTTCCGGTCGATCGCCGAGATCCAGCCGTCGCGGCACCGGATGCGCCTGCCGCTGCCGGCCGACGGCGATCCGGCGTCGATCCTCGACCGCGTCGCCAAGAGCACCCGCCAGCGGATCCGCCGAGCCGAGCGCGACGGCGTGGTCGTGCTGCGCTGGGATGCCGCGACCACCGAGACCGAGGGCTGTCTGCGCCCCGCGGAGGCCGCCGCGTCGGCGCTCGACCGGTTCTACGGCCTGCTCCGCGCGACCGGCGAGCGGCGCGGGTTCGGGTTCGGCGGTCCCGACGAGTTCGGTGCCTGGTGGCGCCGGGCGCTGGTCGCCGGCCATCTCGTCTACCTCGAGGCCCGCGAGCAGCGGGCCGAGGGCGACGTCCTCGGCGGGCTCGTCCTCTACCGGCACGGCCGCCGACTGTCCACCGCGCATTCCGCTGACCGCGCCGAGGGACGCCGGGACCACCCGGGCGCGATGCACCTCCTTCGCTGGCGGGCGATCGAGCTCGCGCTGGTTGAGGGTCGCTCGGAGATGGACCTCGGCGGCGTGGACGTCGCGGGCGCCCGACGGCCCCCCGAGCCCGGCGAGCCGACGCACGGGCTGTACGAGCACAAGCGCTCGTTCGGCGCACAGTGGGTGGCCCTGGCCGGGGCCCAGGAGCGAGTGGCCCGGCCCTGGCGCTACGCCGCCGGCCGGGCCGCGGCCCGGATCGGCCGGCTGGCCCCCGCGGGACGCGGCGCGGGATGACCGACGCCACGCGCACGATCGAGGCGCTGGTCGCCGCCGCCGCGCCGACGGGTCCTCGTCCGCTGCGGGAGCTGCTGGCGCGGCTGGACGCGGCCGGCCAGGTGCGGGGGGCCCGGATCGACGAGCGGGCGGTCGACCCGGCGGCCATGGGCACGATCGAGATACGGGGCGTCGTCGGGGACTCGCGGGCGGTGGCCCCGGGCAGCCTGTTCGTGGCCGTTCCCGGGTTCCACGTCGACGGCACCGTGTTCGTCGCCCAGGCGGCCGCGGGCGGCGCCGCGGCCGCGATCGTCGAGCGTCCCGTCCCGGGCGTGCCGCTGCCCCAGGTCGTCGTGGACGCCGCCCGTCCGGCGCTCGCCCGGGCCGCGGCCTGGTGGTTCGGCGACCCGTCGCGCGAGCTCGGGCTGGTTGGGGTCACCGGCACCGACGGCAAGACCACGACCGCATTCCTCGCCGCCGCCGCCCTCGAGGCCGCCGGCCTGCGGAGCGGGCTGCTGGGCACGGTCGAGACGCGGATTGGCGGCGTCCGGGAACGGCACGAGGCGCACGTCACCACCCCCGAGGCGCCCGAGCTCCAGGCGTCGCTGGCCGCGATGGCGCAGGCCGGCGACCCCGTGGCCGTGGTGGAGGTGACATCGCACGCGCTCGCCCTCGACCGCGTCCTGGACGTCGCCTGGGACGCGGCGGTGTTCACCAACCTCACCCATGAGCATCTCGAGCTCCACGGCACGTTCGAGGCCTACCGGGCTGCCAAGCTCCGGCTGTTCCAGGCCCTGGCGACGGGCCCCGGCAACCCCGCCAAGCGCGTGGGCGGCCGGGCATGGCCCAAGGCCGCCGTGGTCAACCACGACGACCCGGGTGCCCCCTGGTTCGAAGCGGCCGCCCGTGACGCCGGGGCGAACCTGACCACCTACGGCGCGGGTCCCGGTGCCGATGTCCGGGCGACCTCGATCAGCGAGGACGCCAGCCGGCTCCGGGTCGCCTACCAGGCCCCGTCGGGCGAGGCCGAGCTCGAGCTGCGGCTGGCCGGCCGGTTCAACGCCCACAACGCCCTCGCGGTGGTGGCCCTGGGCGAGGCGCTGGGCCTGGATCCCGCGGCGGTCCGGGCCGGGCTCCAGGCGATGCCCGGGGTGCCCGGCCGGATGGAGCGGATCGACGCCGGCCAGCCGTTCGCCGTGGTCGTGGACTACGCCCACTCTCCGGCCTCGCTGGAGGCGGTGCTGGACCTGCTGGCCCCCATCGCCCGCGAGCGCGGCGGGTCGCTGATCGCGGTGTTCGGCTCGGCGGGGGAGCGGGACACGGCGAAACGGACGGTCATGGGCCGCATCGCCGGGGAGCGCTGCCGGCTGGTGGTGGCCACCGACGAGGATCCGCGGGGCGAGGACCCGCAGGCCATCGTGGACGAGATCGTGTCCGGTGCGGAGACGGCGGGGCGTCGGAGGGGCGACGACGTCCTGGGCATCACCGATCGGCGCGCCGCGATCGAGACGGCGCTCGGCCGCGCCCAGCCGGGTGACGTGGTGCTGCTGGCCGGCAAGGGCCACGAGCGCACGATCCTGTACGCGGACCACGCGCTGCCCTGGGACGAGGCCGCCGTGGCGCGCGAGGCGCTGGCGGCGATGGGCTGGCGGGGCGCCTGAGGCGTGCGCGGCTGCCTGTTCACGCTCGTCCTGGGCGCGGCCCTCCTCGCGCTGCTGGTGACCGTCGGGCTGCCGGCGATCGCGGCCGGCGTGATGACCGGCGCCGTCACCGCGGCGGGGCTCCAGTCGGACGACACGACCCTGACCGTGTCCACCGACCCGCCGACGGAGCTGCTCGGGTTCCATGCCGACCGCGTCCGCGTGCGGGCCACCGACGCCTCGTTCCGCGGCCTCCAGATCGGCGCCCTGGACGTCACCCTGGGCGACGTGGACATCCTGGGTCGGACCGCCGGCACCGTCGAGGGGCAGCTGGCCAACGTCATCGTTCCCGACGTCGGCGGCCGCACCCTGGCCGTGGGCGCGATCCGCCTCGCCGGCGGCGGCGACGCCATCACGGCCGCGACCACGATCCCTGCGGGCGCGATCAGGATCCTGATCGCCGATGCCATCGAAGGGTCGCTCGGGATCCGCCCGACCTCGATCGCGCTGGAGCCGCCGGACCGCCTCAGCGTGAAGGCCGGGATCACGGTCCACGGGCAATTCGTCGTGACGGCGTCCGGCGACCTCGCCGTGACCGTCGTGGACGGCCCGGCAGGGGGTACCCGGATCACGCTGCTCCGCGGCGGCGAGGACCTGCCGATCCGGTTCACCTCGGCGACCGTGACCCCGGGCGGCGACCTGCGCCTCGCGGGCGAGCTGTCGGTGGGCCTGCTGGGCTGATCCTGTTCGCGGGACGCCGCGAGTCGTAGGGGTAGACTCCGCTCCATGGCCGAGCCCGTCGTCCGCGATCCGGAGCTGCCCCTCTCGAACGAGATCGAGACCGGGGCCGGCACGCGTCGCGGCTCGCGGCGCGGGCCAATGCCAGGACCCGCGCGCGCCCCGTCGATCCGGCGGCCGACGCGGGCCCAGGCCTGGGACCTCGACGCCCTGCGCGACCGGCTGCTGGGATCGCTCCGCGACCAGCACGCCCAGGTGGATCTGACCATGGTGGAGCGTGCGTTCGACCTGGCCGTTGAGGCGCACACAAGCCAGGTCCGGGCGTCGGGCGAGCCGTACGTCACCCACCCGATCGCCTCCGCCCAGATCCTGGTCGAGCTCGGGCTGGACCCGGTGGCCGTGTCCGCGGCGCTGCTCCACGACGTGCCCGAGGACACCGAGTACAGCCTGGTCGACGTGGAGGAGCGCTTCGGGCCCGAGGTCGCCCACCTGGTCGACGGCGTGACCAAGCTGTCCAAGTTCAGCACCCACAGCCACGAGCAGCAGCAGGCCGAGAACATCCGCAAGATGTTCCTGGCCATGGCGGACGACATCCGGGTCGTCCTGATCAAGCTCGCGGACCGGCTCCACAACATGCGCACCCTGGGGGCGCTGCCGCGCGACAAGCAGCAGCGGATCGCCCGCCAGACGATGGAGATCTACGCCCCGCTGGCCGAGCGCCTGGGGATCTGGCAGATCAAATGGGAGCTCGAGGACCTCGCGTTCAAGACGCTCGAGCCCGACGCGTACCGCCAGCTCGCCCGCTCGCTGGACACCCGGCGGCGAGGCCGGGAGCGCTACATCGAGCGCGCGATCGAGGAGCTGCGGCCGCGGCTCGAGGATGCGGGGATCGAGGCCGAGCTCCAGGGGCGACCCAAGCACATCTACAGCATCTGGAAGAAGATGCAGCGCAAGGGCGCCGACTTCGGCGAGATCTACGACGTGTACGCGATCCGGCTGCTGGTGCACGAGGTCCGCGACTGCTACGCGGCCCTGGGCATCGTGCACGCGCTGTGGCGCCCCATCCCCGGCCAGTTCGACGACTACATCGCCGTCCCCAAGAACAACCTGTACCAGTCGCTCCACACCGCGGTCATCGCGCTCGACGGCAAGCCGCTCGAGATCCAGATCCGGACCCACGCGATGCACCAGGTGTCCGAGGTCGGCATCGCCGCCCATTGGCGCTACAAGGAGGGCTCGAAGGCCGAGCGCGACTACGACGCCAAGCTCGCCTGGCTGCGCCAGCTGATGGACTGGCAGCGCGACGTGTCCGACGCGACCGAGTTCGTCGAGGGCATCAAGCTCGACATCTTCCAGGACCAGGTGTTCGTGTTCACGCCGCGCGGCGACATCAAGGACCTGCCCGCGGGCGCCACGCCGCTCGACTTCGCGTACCGGATCCACACCGACATCGGCCACCGCACGATCGGGGCCAAGGTCAACAACCGCCTGGTCCCGCTCGACTACCGGCTCAAGAACGGTGACATCGTCGAGATCGTGACCACCAAGGGCGAGCACGGCCCGTCGCGCGACTGGCTGAACCTGGTCCGGACCTCGCACGCGCGGGAGAAGATCCGGCAATGGTTCAAGAAGAAGGACCGTGCCGAGAACATCGTCCATGGCCGGGAGTCACTCGAGCGCGAGCTCCGGCGGCTGGCCCGGACCAGCGTCCAGGCGGTGGGCCTCGACCGGATCGCCGACGTGGCCAGGCTGTACCAGCACGAGACGGTCGACGACTTCTTCGCCGCGATCGGCTACGGCGCGATCTCCGCCCAGCAGGTGGTGATGCGGCTGGGCGTCCTCGACGACGGCCAGATCACGCTGCCCACCGTCGCGCCGCCCCAGCCCGCCCGGACCGGTGGCGTCCGGGTCAAGGGGGTGGGGGACCTCCTGGTCCGCTTCGCCCGCTGCTGCCACCCCATCCCGGGCGACCCGATCCAGGGGTTCATCACCCGGGGCAAGGGGATCACCGTCCACCTGCGCTCCTGTCCGACCGTGCTCAACGAGCGCGAGGTCAGCCGCCTGATCGACGTGGAATGGGAGGCCGCGCCCGCCCAGACCTACCCGATCGCGATCCGGGTCGAGGCCTACGACCGGACCGGCCTGCTGTCGGACATCACCCAGGTGATGGCGGAGAACAAGGTCAACATCCTGGCGGCGAACGTGGGCGTCACCCCCGATCACACGGCGGTGGTCGCGATGACGATCCAGGTCGCCTCGGTGGCCCAGCTGGCCAAGGTCATGAGCCGGGTGGAGCAGCTCAAGGACGTGCTCAACGTCCAGCGCGAGCTGAGCTGACCGGCGCCCGGCGAGCCGCCGGCTCCTCGAGTGAGCCGCCGGCTCCCCAGCTCGGCGCTCCGGTGCTCACCGCTCCCGGTGGGGGTACGGGGCAGCCCGCGGGGGCTGCTCGATACCTGACGGGTCTGCCGAGGACGATTGGCGTGTCCGAGGCGGCAGCTGGCGCTTCGGCTGGTCCTCGGGGGCACCGAGAACCGCGATCCGTCCAGCCAGCCGCCGCGACCCGCACGCGACGCGCACCCGCACGCGACCCGCGGCCCGCCGATGCGGCGTCGTCGCGTCAGCGGGGGCGGACGTGCACCGGCACGCTGACGGCGTCCTGGTCGGTCCCGACACGGAGGGCCGTGACGGCCTGCCGGCCGCGGATCCGGCGCAACCACGCGAAGGCTGCGCCGCCGACAAGGGCGCACGCGATCCCGCCGACGGCGAGCGACACGTCCACGCCGAAGCGCGACGCGATCCAGCCCATCAGCAGGCCGCCGAACGGCGTGGAGCCCGCGAACACGGTCGTGTACACGCTCATGGTCCGGCCGCGGAGCTGGTCCGGCACCGTCAGCTGGATCGTGGTGTTCGCGGTCGCCGCCATCAGGATCGCGCCGAGCCCGACCACGAACATGAGCACCAGGCTGACACCGAAGCTGCCGCCCAGCCCAAGGACGATCTCTGCGACGCCGAGCAGCAGCGACCCGCCGGCGATCAGCGCCGGGCGCGAGCGGCGCGAGAACGCGATGGTGAGCGCGGCGACCAGCGCGCCGATCCCCGATGCAGCCATCAGGAACCCGTAGCCGGCGGCGTCGGTGCGCAGCACGTCCCTGGCAAGCGCCGGGATGATCACGTTGAAGTTCATGCCGAACGTGGACGCCAGCCCGATGACCGCGGTCGCCAGCAGCACGAGCGGCGTCGCCCACACGTAGCGCAGCCCCTCGGCGAGCGTCGTGCGCACCTCGCCTGCGCTGCGGGGGCGGAGGATCAGCGGGGGCGAATGGAGCTCATCGTCGCGCATCACGGTATAGGCGACGATCACCGCCATGAAGCTCAGCCCGTTGAGCAGGAACGCGATGCTGATGTCGAACGCTCCGATCGTGAGCCCGGCGATCGCCGGGCCGAGGATCCGGGCCGCGTTGAAGGTCGCGGAGTTGAGTGCAACGGCGTTGGCCACGTCCTCGCGGCCGACCATCTCCACCGCGAACGCCTGGCGAGTGGGCATGTCTACGGCGTTGGTGATGCCCAGCAGCGCCGCCAGCACGATGATGTGCCACACCTGGACGACGCCGGTCGCCGCCAGCCCGAACAGCACGAACGCGAGCAGCATCTGGATCGTCTGGGTGCCGATGAGCGTCTTGCGCTTGGGCAGCACGTCCGCGATCAGGCCGCCGAACAGGCCCAGCACGAGGACGGGCACGAACTGCACGGCGGCGACGAGGCCCAGGAGGAACGGGTCGCCCGACAGCTGGAGCACCAGCCAGCTCTGGGCGACGGATTGCATCCACGTCCCGATCAGGGACACCAGCTGGCCGCTGAAGAACAGCCGGTAGTTGCGGTGCCGGAAGGCCCGGGCCCCGTTCGCGAATGCGAAGCCGGAGCCGGGGAGCGGGAGCTGCCGCCCCAGTCGGTTGTTCATCGTTCCCCGCCGTGCGCGGGGTGCGTCGGCTCCCGCCCGGCATCGAGATCGGCGAGGTGCGACGCGAGGTGCGCCCGCCGCTCCTCCGCCTCGGTGGCCATGGCCCCGAGGTGGTCCGCCTTGCGGCGGAGGGTCGCGATCTGGCGGTCGACACGGTCCAGGGCGTCGATCAGGATCGTGCGCCGTTCCGCGGTGCTGCGGCTGGCCCGGAACCGGGCCCGGTTCCGTGCCCGGGCCTGCTCGTCCTCGAGCAACCGCCCGATCTCCGCGAGCGAGAACCCGGCGTCGTCGCGCAGGCCCCGGATGAACCGCAGCCGCTCGAGGTCCTCCTCGTCGTACAGGCGGTAGTCGCCCTCGGAGCGGGCGGCGGGGGCGAGCAGGCCCAGCTCCTCGTAGTAGCGGATGGCACGCGGCGTGAGCCCGGTCTCCGCGGCCACCTCGTGGATCCGCAGCAGGCCGGGCGCGTGGGGCTGGCCTTGAGCGGTGGCCGCGGACGCTGGCTGGATCATGGTCGGCAGTGTACGTCAACCTTACCGTTCGCGTAAACGTTATGGTTGAGCGGCGCCGGGGCTCGCGCTGGCCGGACATCCATGGGACAATGAGGTTGCCGCGGCCTCTTGCCGCGATGCGCCGCGTGGTCGACCCCCTCTTCGAACGGACCGTGCGTCACGCCGTTCCCAGTTCGGGGAGCAGGAGGGCCACACTATGGCCACCGGTACCATCAAGCGCATCGTCGCCGACCGCGGCTTCGGGTTCATCCTCGCCGAGGATGAGAAGGAGTACTTCTTCCACCGCGGCGGCCTGGACAGCTCGCTCGAGTTCGATCGCCTGGTCGGCGGCGAGCGCGTCGAGTTCGACGTCGAAGCCAGCCCCAAGGGACCTCGCGCCGCGCACGTCCGCGCCGCCTGATCTCGACCGGCACCCGGCGTCTCGCCGGGTGCCCACCACGGCACGGCCCGCCGCCCGCATCGGGCGCCGGGCCGCCGATCCTCGACCGCCATCCGCGTCATCCAGGCGCTCATCCGGCCGCATCCCGCTGAGGAGCCCGCATGATCCGGTCGGCGTTCGTTGCCAGCTACCCGCCGCAGCCGTGCGGCGTGGGCACCTTCACCTACAACCTCGCGGCCGCCGTCGGCGGCCGGGAGATCGTCGCGATCCATCCCGGCGAGCGGCCCACGCCGAGCCCGTTCGAGGTCCACCACCGGATCGTCCGGGACGATGTCGAGGCCTACGCGAGCGTCGCGGGCGGGCTGGACCTCTGCGCGGACATCGTCTCGATCCAGTACGAGCAGGGCCTGTGGGGTGGACCCGACGGCGCCGCCGTGACGGACTTCGTGCACGCCCTCCGGATCCCTGCCGTCGCCACGCTCCACGGCATCCCGAGCGATCCCACCACCGGCGAGCGCGCGGTCATCGCCGAGCTGTTGCGCACGGTGTCCATGACGGTCGTGATGTCGCGCGGCGCGCAGGATCTCGTGGTCGACCGATACGCCGCGTCGCGGTCACGGGTCGCGATCATCCCGCACGGGATCCCGGACCTGCCGCTGGTGGATGCCGAGACCGTCAAGCCCCTGGTCGGGATGGCCGGGCGCGACGTCGTGCTGGGCTTCGGCCTGCTGCGTCGTGGCAAGGGCTGGGAGCAGGCGCTCGCAGCGATGCCGGCGATCGTCGAGGCGCGGCCCGCGACGACGCTGGTGATCGTGGGCGTGACGCCCCCCGCGCAGCTCGTCGTCGAAGGCGAGGCGTACCGGGAATCGCTGCTTGCGCTGGTCGATCGCCTGCATCTCGGCGACCACGTGCTGTTCGTGGATCGGTTCGTGGGCCGGGTCGAGCTCACCCGCTGGCTCGAGGCCGCGGACGTGGTGGTGGCCCCGTACCAGGACCCGCTGCAGAGCGTCGCCGGGACGCTCTCGTACGCGATGGGCGCAGGGCGACCGGTCGTCGCTACGCCGTTCGGGCTGGCCCTCGACCTGCTCGCGGACGGGCGCGGCATCGTCACGGCGTCGTGGTCACCGGAAGCCCTCGCGTCCGCGGTCGTGGACCTGCTGGCCGACCCGGAGGCCCGGAATGTGATCGGTCGCGCGGCCCACGAGCACACGCGCTCGATGACCTGGTGGCACGTGTCGGCGCGCTACCGGGACCTGTTCGCGCGCGTCGTGGCCGAGGCCACGGCCGGACGCCGGGTCGCTCGCGTGCTCGCCCGGCCTGCCTGACTGCCGAGGCTCGACCCGCAACCGACGATCGGCGAACGCGTCCGCGGAGCGCGCTTGAGTGCACCCGACCTTGCCGTTCCCGCAGACGTAGGGCACCGTCAACGGCGCATGCAGTAGGCCCCGGTCGGCGACCGGGGCCGACTGGCGGGAGAGCGGGTGCTCCCGCGCCTACTCGCCGAGCGTGAGGGCGAGGCCGTGGACCTCACCAGCGGCGATGGCAACGACGTTCGAGAGACTGTCGGGCACGGTTGTCGCGCCGGCCCCGTCGCCCCAGGCGACGACGGTGCCATCAACACGCAGGGCCAGGCTGTAGGCCCCGCCGGCGGCGATGGCAACGGCGTTCGAGAGGTCGTCGGGCACGGCCAGCCGATTCTGGTCCGGGTCACCCCACGCCCGCACCGTCCCGTCGGCGACCAGCGCGAGCGCGTGCTCGGGCCCGGCCGCGATCCCGATCGCCGCCGGGAGATCCGTCGGGGGCGCGGCCTGGCCGCCCGCGTTTGCGCCCCAGACCACGACCGCGCCGTCGCCCAGGAGCGCGTAGCTCGTGTCGCCGGCCGCGGCGATCGCGATCACGTCGTTCGGGAGGTCAGGCACCGTTGCCTGGCCGAAGGTGTCGTCCCCCCAGGCCACGACCTGCCCGCCCCACAGCAGGGCGAGGCTATGCCGGTCGCCGGCCGCGATCGCGACGGCGCTGCCCCCTGCGAGGTCGGGCGGCGTTGCCTGCCCGGCGTCGTCCAGGCCCCAGCCGGCAATGGTGCCGTCCTCGAGCAGGGCGAGGCTGTGGTGGCCGCCGGCCGCGATCGCGACGGCGGCCTGCATGCCGGCCGGCCGGTTGGCCTGGCCGGCGTCGTCCAGGCCCCAGCCGACGACCGAGCCGTCGTCCAGGAGCGCGAGGCTGTGGCCGGTGCCCGCGACCAGCGACACGACGCCGCTGAGCCCGTCCGGGACGTCGGTCTGGCCCTGCTCGTCGGCGCCCCAGGCGACCACGGCGGTGGTCGCGGCCAGGACGGACAGCGACAGGGTCGCCGTGGATGCCGGCAGGTACCGCTCGTTGCCGGGCTGATCCGCCGTCAGCAGGCACGAGCCGGCGGCCGTCGCGTGCACGACGCCGGCGTCCGGGTCAATCTCGCACACGTCGGGCGTCGCCGACCCGTACGTGGGCGTCAGGCCCGAGCTCGTCCAGACGCCGACGGTTCGCGCGCTCCCGACGATCGCGGGTCGCGCGACCTTGAACAGGATGACCTGGTCGACGCGTCCCGCGACGGCAACGCTGTGGAACGCACCGGCGGCGATCGCGGTCACCCCGAGGAGGCCCGGCGGGACGTCCTGGAGGCCGTAGTCGGGGTCGCCCCAGCTCACGACGCCACCATCGACGAGGGCCATCGCGTGGCTGCCGCCGGCGGCGATCCGGGTGACCCCGGCGAGCCAGGCGGGGGCGTCGGCCTGGCCCCTGTCGTTCCAGCCCCAGCCCCGGACGGAGCCGTCGTCGCGCAACGCGAGGCTGAACCCGTTTCCGGCCGCCACGGCCGTGACGGCGTCGAGGTCCTCCGGCACCGCAAGCTGGCCGAAGTCATCGTGGCCCCAGGCGATCACCGCTCCGTCGACCACGGCGAGCGCGTGGTCGGCGCCCGCCGCAATGGCGGTGACGCCGGCCAGCCCGTCGGGCGGGACGAGGAGCGGGTCCCCGTCGTCACCCCACCTGACGACCGTGCCGTCAGCGCGCAGGGCGACGCCGAAGGTGGAGCCGGCGGCGATCGCGGTCACATTCGTGAGGCCGACGGGGACGTCGCGCTGGCCGAAGCCGTCGTCACCCCAGGCCATGACCGTGCCGTCGTCCCGGAGGGCCATGCTCCAGTTGCCGGCCGCGGCGACGGCCGTGACCCGATCGAGATCCGCGGGTGGCGTCGCCTGGCCGGCGTAGTCCGCGCCCCACCCGATGACGGTGCCGTCGCGGAGCAGGGCGATGGTGTGATCGTCGCCGGCGGCCACCTCGGCGATGTCGAGGACGCCCGGGACGTCCGGCTGATCGCCCGAGACGTCGCCCCAGACCACGGTTCGCTGGTCCGCGAGGACGAGGTCGATCGACCAGGTCGCCTGCGGCGCGGGGTGCCAGGTGGCGTTGCCGGCCTGGTCCCCGGCGATCGTGCACGTGTCCGTGCCCAGGGTCCGGATGGAGCCCCAGAGCGGGTCGACGGTGCATGCGTCGGGCGTCAGCGAGGAGAACGTGACGGGCAGACCGGAGGATGCCGTGGCATGGACCATCGCGGAGCCGCCCGCGGCGACGGCCTCGGGCCCGCTCATCGTGATCGTCTGCTCCATCTCCACGAGCGCGAGGCTGTGGTACCCGCCCGCGGCGATCGACGCAACGCCCTGGAGCGTCGGCGGCACCGTGGACTGGCCGTGCGCGTAGGTACCGGTGCTCGCGCCCCAGGCCACGACCGTGCCGTCGGCCTTGAGCGCCATGCTGTGGTAGCTGCCGGCCGCGACAGCGATGACGTCGTCCAGTCCCGCCGGGACGTCGCACTGGTGGCTGCTGTTGTCGCCCCAGGCGACCACCGTGCCGTCGCTCCGTAGGGCGAGCGAGTGTCGGAACCCGGCCGCGATGGCGACCACGTCGTGGGCGTTGGACGGGACGTCCTCCTGGCCGTAGTCGTAGTTGGCGCTGCGCCAGGCGACGACGGTGCCGTCGGCCTTGAGCGCCATGCTGTGATAGCCGCCCGCGGCGACGGCGACGACATCGTCGAGGTTGACTGGGACCACGATGCGCCCATCGGGGTTCCCGTAGGCGCGGGCCGTCCCGTCGCCCATGAGGAACAGGGTGTGCGAGCCCCCGGCGGCGATGGCTACGACGCCGGTGAGCCCCGCTGCATTGACCTGGCTGACCTGGCCCCGATGATCCTGTCCCCAGGCACGCACCGTGCCGTCGGCGAACAGCACCACGTTGTAGTTGGCGCCCACCGACAGCTGGACGACGTTGCCGACGCCAGCCGGGACGACCGACTGCCCATATGTGTTGTCCCCCCAGGCCCGGACCGTGCCGTTCGCGAGCAGCGCCGCGCTGTGGAGGTCACCGGTGCCGATGGTGACCACGTCTCCCAGGTCGGACGGGATCGTGACCTGCTGGCTGGCGTTCAGCCCCCACCCGACGATCTTCGCCCCGGTGCCGATGATCGCGATGTTGCGCAGCACCCGAGCCGCGGGATTCCAGGTGTCGTCGCCCTCCTGGTCGAGGGCGATCGAGCAGGTGCCGCGGGCGACCGGCGTGACGACGCCGGTGTCCGGGGTCACGGTGCACACCTCCGAGGTGAGCGAGCTGAAGGTGACCGCGAGGCCGGACGAGGCGGTCGCGGAGATGGCCAGCGCGTGCCCGACGATGGTCGTGGTCGGCAGCGCGCCGACGGTGACGGTCTGGTCCATCGACACGATCACGACGATGTGCCCCTCGCCCACGGACACGGACACGACGTGGGCGAGACCGGCCGGGACATTCAGCTGGCCATCGGAGCTGGCGCCCCACACCGTGATGGTGCCGTCGGCGCGAAGCGCGACGCTGGTCCTCCCGCCGGCCTCGATCGCCGTGACGTGGGCGGTGGAGGGGCTCCTGAGCTCGGTCGGGATCGTGACCTGCCCCTGACCGTTGGAGCCCCAGCCGACGACGGTGCCGTCGGCACGGAGCGCGATCGTGTGGTCGTCACCTGCGGCGATCGCGACGACGTGCGCCGTGGACTCGGTCATGAGGGCGCTCGGGACGTTGAGCTGCCCGAGCTCGTTGCGACCCCAGGCCATGACCGTGCCATTGCCGCGCAGAGCGACGCTGTGGTTCATGCCGACGGAGATGGCGACCACGTTGGCCGTGGCGGGGTCCTCGAGGACGTCGGGCACGGCCGTCTGGCCGCCAGCGCCGAAGCCCCATTCGACGACGGTGCCGTCCGTCTTGAGCGCGGCGCTGAGCGAGTAGCTCGCGGCAACCGCCTTGACGCCCATGAGGTCCGCGGGCGGCGTCGAGATCCCGTAGTCGTTCGCGCCCCAGGCGACGACCGTGTTATCGGACGCATCGCCGATCTTCGCGTTGTCGAGGATCGCCAGGCTGTGCTTCGCGCCGGCGGCAAGACCCGCGATGCCCGTGAGGCTTGCGGGGGCCGTCGACTGGCCGTACGAGTCGTTGCCCCATCCGACGAGCGCGCCGGACCTGGTCAGTGCCAGTGTGTGCCAGAACCCTGCGTCGACGAGGATGGGCCCGCCGAGATCGTCGGGCACGTTCGCCTGCCCGTCGGCGTTCCAGCCCCAGGCGACGACCCAGGACCTGTTGGAGACCACCCGGACCTGGATGGGCGTGACCTCGCGGTCGGCGTTCTCCGGGTGCGGTCCCTCGTCGGTGTAGCGGACCTCGATCGGGATGTTGAACGTGCCCACCCTGGTCGGCCTTCCGGCGAGGACCCCGGTCGACGACCAGCCGAGCGGATCGCCGGCCGCACGCGTGAAGGCGAGGCCGGGGATTCCCGTGCCAGGGCTCCCGTCGGCGTCGGGCGCCACGCGCCACAGCACGCCGTCAATCCCCACGTACTGGCCGGTGGCGGTGAACGCCAGGCTGGCGTCGGCGCCCGGGCCGAGGATGGGGATGTTCGGGACCACGATCCGCAGCGGGTCGATCGAGGTGGTGGAGCTGGCCAGGCGGACCCGCTCCGCCATCGTCCTCGTGGAGCCGTTGGCGCGTTCGGTGGGCTTGGGCGTCATGCAGGGGATCCCGCCGACGACGAACGCCTTCGACTCACCGCCGCAAGCCGGCAGGGCGCCGACCTTGTTGAGCAACCAGGCAAGCGGGATCTCGCCCTCGGCGACCTTCCATGTGTGCTCGTAGAACCACAGGTCGAGGTGGATCGACGCCCTCCCGGCCATGCCGATGTCGAGCGTCCACCATGGGGTCGGCGGATCGGTGGGCCTCGCCGAGAGCCTTGTCTCCAGGAACGGACCGACGCCTACGCTGGGCCCGATGACCCCGTAGAGCATGACCCCCACGTCGACCCAGGTATCCACCTGGGCGTACGCGGTGAGGTAGGCGGCCTGCGCCATCAGGTCGCCCATGTCGCTGGTGTGGAACGCGTATCCGGCGTCGGCCTTGGGCTGGTTGCGCTCGATGCCGAACGTCACCCAGACCTTGGCGTTGGCGGCCAGGTCGATGTTTCGCAGGCCGGCATCGAGGTCGAGCTCGGCGGTGACCTTCGTGGCGAGGACGATCGGGACGCCTCCGACCACGAACGTGTACGTGGTCTTGAACACGACCTTGTCCCAACCGCAGGTCAGGACGACGTCCTCGAGGCGGAGGTTTGCCTCGGCGCCGATCGTGGCCATCGCCGTCACGAGCGGTGCCGACAAGCCCCGCCACGAGACACCGAACTGCATGTCGAAGAACGGCCCGTAGTCGAGCACCAGGCCCGCGGCGCTGCACGCCGGCTGGTCGTCATCGTCGAACGCGTTCGGGACCTTGTTCAGCGGCTTGTCCGGGTCCTGGGTGGGATCGGTCATGGCGGCGGTCGTCGAGGCGTCCGCCATGACGGCGGTGGTCATCGCGACCGGCATGGCCACCGTGATCGCCTGCACGCCGGGGGCGGCCTCGGAGACGGGCTGGTTGGCGGCGACGTCGAAGGTGATGTCGCCCTCGGGGAAGACGTCGACCAGCTTGGCCGCGGTCGTGGTCAGCCGGAGGGTGCCGTCGGACTGGGGCACGACCGTCTCGACCGTGCCGAGGTAGCCGTCGGGCGTGTCCGCGGTGATGCCGAGGACGATGTGGTCGCCTTGCTCGATGCCCGTCGCCTGGTCCGCGTCCAAAGTGACCACGGCCGCAGTGACCGTCTCGGGATCGTCGGGATCGGTGGTGAGAGCCACCTCCTCGACCGCCGCCTGGGGCGGCACGACCGTGGTCTCCGGGACCTCGAGCTGAGCCGCCACGACCGGGGACGCGAACCAGCCCGCGACCTGGACCGTTACGCGCGCCGCTGGCCCGAGGTTGGCCAGCTTGACCTTGCCGTCGCCCGAGAGCGGGACGATCGTGGTGCTGCTCGTGTCAACGCTCGCGTTCGAGGTCGCGAGGCTCGTCGTCTCCGGCTGGTCGTCGTCGGCCGGCCACAGGGTGAGGCTGGTCGGCGCGACCCCGAGCGGACGGGCCGTGGTGACCAGCACGACGCTGCTCGCCTGCTCGGTGATGACGTCCTCGTCCGACGCGTCGGGGAGGGCCGGCACGCCACCCTGGCCCGCGACGGTGATCTCGACGGTGTCCCCGGCGGCCAGCGACCCGTCGACCGGGGTGGCGTACACGGATGCGGCCGCGACCGGGTGATAGCTGCCGTCATCGGGGATCCAGGCCACCACGTCGATGGCGAGGTGGGTCCAGCCGGCGGTGTTGTGGATGCTGACGTTGCCGCCCGTGCCGGGCGCCACGATCACGAGGTTGCCCCGGCGGTCCAGCGGCTGCGCGATGAGGGAGGCGCCGTCCGGGCGCTCGGACCCGGTCGGCCAGAGGCGGACGGGCGACGCGAGGGTCGAGGTGCGCGAGCTGACCACGAGCACGACGGCCTCGACGCCGGTGGCCGGGATGCCCGTCCGGTCGATGACCTTGACGGTGACCGTCTCATCGGGGCCGAGCGGGGCGGGCTTGCCCTTGCCAGGGTTGGTGTCGAGCACCCGCGCCGGGGTGACCGCCCGCAGCTCGTCGGGACTGGAGAACCAGCCGATCACATCGACCTGCAGGTCCGTCGTGCCCTGTGCGTTGGCGACGGAGATGCGGCCGTTTGTGCTGGGCGGCACGAGGGCGAGGACGCGGTGCGCCGAGCCCGGCTGGGCATCGAGCGTCTCCGCCGATGGCTGCGTCAGGCCTGCCGCCCAGGCGGTGATCTCCGTCCACGCGGTTGCGTTGAGGGCCGTGATGCTCAGGGCGAGGGCCTGCACGCCGTCCATCGGGACCGAGCCGGTGCCCCCCACCTGCAGGGTGCGCGTCTCGCGCTTGTCGAGCGGGCGACCGGCAGCCACGGTGTCGAGGATTTGCTCGGCGGCGACCGGGATGAAGCCACCGCCACCGCCCGAGACCAGCTCCGAGGCCGGGCAGGGATCCTGGCCGGCTCCGCCACAGGTGGCCGCCAGCGGCGTGACCGGCAGGGCCTCGCCGCCCAGCATGTCCCAGTCGTCGACGGTGCGCTCGGCCCCCGCATCGGCGACCGACGCTGGCCCATCGACGGTGACCGGCGAGGTTCGCGGGGCGGGAGCCAGTGACGGCGTCGCGGCTGCCGCCGGCGTCACGCCGGCGACCAGGGTGAGCATTGCCAGGATGACGATCGGGACGAGGCGGCGCCGACCGCGACGCTCCTCCGTGCTCAGCGCGTCACGACGACCATCCCGCGTACGCATCCTGACCTCCCTCGGGCTGCCTCGCCCGACCGCCAACCCCTCATGTCGGGGCGGGCTCCGGCTGACACGAACTAGCCAAGCTGGCGGGGCTCAGAGGGATGGGTCGAGCGTCCCCCCTGCTGGGAACCGCAGGCCCGGCGGCGCACCATCGTGGAGCCGACCGCGTCGCCATGCGGTGGCGGGCTTCTTCTCCAAGGTGAGCATCCGGTGGTATGGGCCGAGGCCGGCCACCGCCCGCGACGTGACCGGTGCGGCCGCACCAGGCAACGGGCGGCCGTCCAAACGCACCTGGCGGCGCGCTGGGAGCTTCACGATTCCCCTGCCCCTCGGTGCCGCCACCTTCCGGCAGCGGCTGAAGTGCGGTGGGCCGACAGGGACCACCGCATGGGACCGCGCCGCGCGCGACCGGACTCCCCAGACGGTGGGCGAATGGCGCGTCCGATCGAAGGGCCATTTGGAGCGAAGACGACTGCCGCCCGGGTACGTGGCGGATGTCGGGTTCGTCCGGCAGCCGCACACGCCGTGGTGGGCCGTCGGGCGCCCGACCCGGGCTCTAGACTTGGCCCCGATGCCGAGCTTTCGCGCCCCCAGGGGCACCCGCGACCTGCTGCCCGACGAGCGGGAGCTGTTCGAGCGCCTGATGCGGACCGGCGCCGAGCTCGCCGCGCGCTACGGCTACCGCGCCGTCGAGACCCCGCTGTTCGAGCAGGCCGCCGTGTTCGAGCGCGGGATCGGGGAGGTCACCGACGTCGTCGAGAAGGAGCTGTTCCGGATCGTCCCGCGCAGCGACGAGGCGGAGTCGTGGGCGCTGCGGCCGGAGCCCACCGCGGGCCTGGTGCGCGCCTACGTGCAGCACGGCATGCAGACCTGGCCGCAGCCCGTGAGGCTGACGATGACCGGGCCGATGTTCCGCTACGACCGGCCCCAGGCCGGCCGGTACCGCCAGTTCTGGCAGTTCGACGTCGAGGCGATCGGCGATCCGGGGCCGGCCGTCGACGCCGAGATCGTCGAGCTCGGGGCGCGCTTCTACCGCGAGGTCGGCGTGGCCGGCGTGGAGGTCCGGCTCAACTCGATCGGCGATCCCACCTGTCGCCCCGGGTACATCGAAACGCTGGCGGCGTACTACGAACGCCACGCCGCGGCGCTGCCGCCCACCGAGCGCGGCCGGCTGGGCCACAACGTGCTGCGACTGCTGGACTCGAAGGATCCCGCGATGGCCGAGCTCAACGAGGCCGCGCCGCGCATCACCGATCACCTGTGTGAGGCGTGCGCGGCGCACTTCGAGGCGGTGAAGGCGCACCTCGCCGCCCTCGACGTCCCGTTCCGTGTGGAGCCGGGCCTGGTCCGCGGCCTCGACTACTACACGCGGACGGCGTTCGAGTTCTACGTGGCCGGCCGCGAGGGGCAGCAGCAGGCGCTCGGCGGTGGCGGCCGGTACGACGGCCTGGTGGAGCTGCTGGGCGGTCGCCCCACGCCCGGGATCGGGTTCGGGCTGGGGCTCGACCGGGTCGCCCTGGTGCTCTCGGAACAGGGAGCCGTCGCGCAGGTCGAGCACGGCCCGCTCGCCGTCGTGGTGGGGGCCGACCCCGACGACACCGTCGCGCGGCTGCGGGTGGCGACCCAGCTGCGAGCGGCGCGCCTGCGCGTGCGGGCCGACCTGGGCCGGCGGCGGCTGGGCCGCCAGCTCGAGGCGGCGGGCCGTGACGGCGCCCACTTCGCGATCATCCTGGGCGACGAGCTGGCCACCGGCCAGGTCCAGGTGCGCGACCTGCTCGCCGGCACGCAACGGGTCGTCGCCCTCGACGACCTCGGGCGCGAGCTGGCCCGCGCCGACGCCAGCCACCACCACGGCTGACCGGCCGACGGCGCCCGATCGATGCGGGTCGTGGTGCTGATCCGTCGTGCGGGCCGCGCGCTGCGGGCGTTCTGGGCGGCCAACCTGCAGGTGGCCGGGGAGTGGCGCCAGGACCGGCGACGGCTGCTCCGCTACGTGCTGCTCACCTGGGTCGTCGATGCGCTGGCGCTGGCCGCGGTAGCCTGGTTCTCGACCCCCGTTCGGTTCCACGATCCGGGCAGCCTGATCGCGACGGTCGTCCTGATCTCGCTCGCCAACGCGCTCGTGCGGCCGATCGTGGTCCGCTTCCTGATCCGCTACGCGGTGCTCACGTTCGGGCTGCTGTCGCTGCTCATCAACGGCCTGATGATCGGGCTCGTGGCCCAGCTGCTGCCCGGGTTCGAGGTGGGCTCGTTCCCGGTGGCGTTCGCGCTGTCGCTGTACCTCGCGATCGTGAACATGGTCCTGGGCACCCTGCTGGACCTCGACTGGGCCGACTCCTACTACCGGCAGGTCGTGCTGGAGCTGGTGCGCCGCGAGGCGGGGCGCCGGCCCGGGGCCGCCGCGGACGCCCATGGCGCGACGGATGCGACCCGGCCGGGTCTGCTGATCATCCAGGTGGACGGCCTGTCCGAGCCCCTGCTGCGGTTCGCCCTGCGCACCGGCAATGCCCCCCACCTGGCGCGCTGGGTCCGCTCGGGCAGCCACCGGATCGCGCCCTGGACGGTCCTGCTGCCGTCGCAGACGTCGGCCAGCCAGGCCGGCATCCTGCACGGCAACAACGACGGCATCCCGGCCTTCCGCTGGTTCGAGAAGGCGACCGGGCGGCTGCTGGTGTCGAACCGTCCCTCCGATGCCGCCGAGATCGAGCGGCGGGTCAGCTCGGGGACGGGCCTGCTCGCGTTCGGCGGCTCGTCGGTGACCAACCTCCTGTCGGGCGACGCGACCCGGAGCGTGCTGACCAACTCGACTCTGCGCGCGCGCAACGGCGTGCGCAGCGGTGACTTCTTCGGCTTCTTCGTGGATCCCGCGATGGTGTTCCGGACGCTGGTCCTGTCGATCGGCGAGCTGGCCCGCGAGCTGCTCGAGGCGCGCCGCCAGCGGCTGCGCGAGGTCGAGCCGCGGACCTCCCGCGCGTGGCCGTTTCCGCTGCTCCGGATCGCCGCCTGCGTGGTGCTGCGCGACCTGTCCGTGGGCCTGGTGCTCGAGGACATGTACCGCGGCGCCCCGGTGATCTACGTGGACCTGGTGGGCTACGACGAGATCGCGCACCACGCGGGCCCGGAGCGGCCCGAGGCGCTCGACGCGGTGGCCGAGGTCGACCGCCAGATCGGGATCCTCGCCCGCGCCGCGGCCGCGGCTCCCCGCCGCTACCGGCTGGTCGTCCTGTCGGACCACGGCCAGAGCCAGGGGGCCACGTTCCGCCAGCGGTTCGGGATGACGCTCGACGACCTCGTGCGTGAGCTGCTGACCGGCGAGCCGGAGGTCCTCGCGGCCACCTCGGACGTGGAGGGGTGGGGCTACGTGAACACGGTCCTGACCCAGATGGCGACGGGCGAGGGGCGGAGCGCGAAGCTGGCCCGCCGCCGGCTGCGCTCGAGGACCGACGGGGGTCCCGAGAGCCTGGCCGACGAGCCCGAGCGACGCGCCGAGCCGGCCGACGAGGTCCAGGCCGGGCCCCCGGGTGAGCCCGCCGGGCGCGAGGTGACCCGCGAGCGACGTCGTCGTGGCGGCGTCCGGCAACCTCGCCAACGTGTACTTCCGGGAGCTGCCGGGTCGCGCGACATGGGAAGCCCTGGAGCGGACCCACCCGGGCCTGGTGGAGGCGCTGGCGTCGCACCCGGGCATCGGCCTCGTGCTGGTGCGCTCGGAGCGCTACGGGGCGGTCGTGATGGGCAGCGTCGGCGCTGCGCCGGCTGGCCGATGGCCACGTCGACGGCGAGGACCCGCTCCGGCCGTACGGGTCGCTGGCCGAGGTGTCGCTGCGCCACCTGGACGAGACGAGACGGGGTGGGCGATCTCGCGGTGATCTCCCGGCGTGGACGAGGAGACCGGCGAGGTGGCCGCGTTCGAGGAGCTGGTCGGGTCCCACGGCGGGCTGGGCGGTCCGCAGACCCAGGCATTCGTGCTCTATCCATCCGCGTTCGCGGGCCCGGCCGAGCCGCTCGTCGGGGCGCCGGCGCTGCACCGGCTCCTCGTCGGCTGGCTGGACGGGCTTGGCCTTCGCTCCGGCTGACGATCCGCGCCCCACGACCGAAGCCGGCGCCCGGAGCGCGTGGTCCGCTGCGCCTGACGTACGATGGGCTGCCGTCACCCAGCCGCAGCCGGAGCCCAACGACCGTGCCCGCCGACACCGCCGATCTCGCCACGCCCTATCGCACCCACACGTGCGGGGCGCTGCGGGCGGGCGACGCGGGCCACGTCGCCAGGCTGGCCGGCTGGGTCCATCGCCGCCGCGACTACGGCAAGCTGATGTTCATCGACCTCCGCGACCGCCACGGCATCACCCAGGTCGTGGTCGATGCGGCGGACGCGCCCGAGGCCCACGAGGTGGCCAACCGCGTCCGATCGGAGTTCGTGATCGCCGTCGAGGGTGAGGTGGCCCCGCGCCAGCCGGGCACCGAGAACGCGCGCCTGGCGACGGGTGCGGTCGAGCTGCAGGCCCGCCGGGTCACGATCCTCAACGAGGCGAAGACGCCGCCGTTCTACATCAACGACCCCGACGCGCCGATCGACGAGAGCCTGCGCCTGCGGTACCGCTACCTCGACATCCGGCGCGAGGCGATGCAGCAGCGCCTGCTGCTCCGCAGCCGGCTGGTCCAGGCGATCCGCGAGGTCCATCACGCCAACGGGTTCGTCGAGGTCGAGACCCCCAACCTGATCAAGAGCACCCCGGAGGGGGCGCGGGACTTCATCGTCCCGAGCCGGCTCCAGCCGGGCACCGTCTACGCGCTGCCCCAGAGCCCGCAGCAGCTCAAGCAGCTGCTGATGGTCGCCGGCATCGACCGCTACTTCCAGATCGCCCGCTGCTTCCGTGACGAGGACCTGCGCGGCGACCGGCAGCCCGAGTTCACCCAGCTCGACCTCGAGATGAGCTTCGTCGACGAGGCGACGGTCATGGGCTTCATCGAGCGGATGGTCATCGAGGTCTCGCGCGCGACCGTTCCCGCCCGCCCGATCCGGGAGATCCCGTTCCCCGTGTTCACGTTCGATGAGGCGATGGAGCGCTTCGGCTCGGACAAGCCCGACCTGCGGTTCGCGATGGAGCTGTTCGACGCGGCGCCGGCGATGACCGGCGACGACGGCTCGCCCGCGTCCGGGTTCCGGGTGTTCGACGAGACGCTCGCCGCGAGCGGGCGGGTCAAGGGGATCACCGTGCAGGGCGAGGGCGGCGTGAGCCGGCGCGAGATCGACGAGCTCACCGAGCTGGCCAGGCGCTTCGGCGCCCGGGGCCTCGTCCATCTCTCCGTCCAGGCGGACGGCGAGCTCCACGGCCCGATCGCGAAGTTCCTCGGCGAGGCCACGCAGGCGGCGCTGCGGGAGCGTGCCGGAGCGACCGACGGGGACCTCGTGCTGCTCGTCGCCGACCGGGGCGAGGTCGTGAACGACGTCCTCGGGCGGCTGCGGGTGGAGCTGGGCTCTCGGCTCGGGCCTCGCGGACCCCGACGAGCTCGCGTACTGCTGGGTCCACCGCTTCCCGATGTACCAGTGGGACGCGGAGCATCGGCGCTGGGACGCGACGCACAACCCGTTCAGCGGCGTGCTCCCGGAGGACGAGGTGCTGCTGACCACGCTGTCGGGCGACCTCGACCGGCGGTCGCCCGAGGACCCTGCGGGCCGCGCCCGGGCGATGCAGTACGACGTGGCGCTCAACGGCTGGGAGCTGGGGGGTGGCTCGGTCCGGATCTGGCAGCACGACCTGCTGGCGCGGAGCTTCAACCTCCAGGGCTACACGCTGGACCAGATGCAGGAACGATTCGGCGCGATGCTCGAGGCGTTCGAGTACGGAGCGCCGCCGCACGGCGGGATCGCCCTGGGGATCGACCGCTGGGCGGCGCTGCTCGGCTACCAGACGAACATCCGCGAGGTGATGGCGTTCCCCAAGACGCAGTCGGGCTCCGATCTCATGCTCGAGGCCCCGTCGGCCCCCGACGTCGACCAGTACGCGGAGCTCGGCCTGCGGTTCGTGGGCGTTCCCGAGAAGCGCTGATCGCCGGCGGTCGCGCCCCGCGCCGAGTCGAGCCGTGACGGTGCTCGCCTGGGTCGCGGCGCGGCCGCGCCGGGCCGCCGTGCTGGGGGCGCTCGCGATCGCGTTCTCGGGCATCTTCTACCGCTCGTCGGGGGTCTCGCCGTCGACCGGCGTCGTGTTCCGCTGCCTGTACGGGCTGCCGATCCTGTTGCTGGTGGCATCGGCCGAGTGGCGGGCGCTGGGGGCGATGTCCCGCCGGTCGATCGCGGTCTCGATCGTCGCCGGCGTGCTGTTCGCCGTCGACCTGATCACGTTCCACTACGCCGTGGACGTGATCGGCGCGGGCCTGGGGACGGTCATGGGCAACCTGCAGGTCGTGCTCGTCGCGCTGGCCGCGTGGGCATTCCTCGGCGAGCGGCCCCGGCGCGAGGTGCTGGTCGCGCTCCCGGTCATGCTCGCCGGGGTGGTCCTGATCTCGGGTGTCGTGGGGTCCGGGGCGTACGGACGGAACCCCCAGCTGGGGGGTGGCCATCGGCCTCGCCACGGCCGCGTCGTACGCGGGCTACCTGCTGGTCATCCGCCGCGCGAGCCCCGACGGCGGCCGGCCGGTCCGGTCGCGGTCGCGACCGCGGTCACCGCGCTGGTCGCCGCGCTGTTCGGCGCGGCGGCGGGCGACCTCGACCTGGTCCCGTCGCTGCCCGCCCACGCCTATCTCGTGGCGCTCGGCATCCTGTCCCAGTCGGTGGGCTACCTCGCGATCCAGGCGTCGCTGCCCCGCCTGCCGGCCGTGATCACCTCGGTGCTGCTGCTGGTCCAGCCGGTGACGACGGTGCTGCTCGGCGTCCTCCTGCTGGGCGAGGCGCCATCGGCCGTGCAGCTGGGCGGCGTCGTGCTCGTGATCGGGGGCATCGGGCTGGCGAGCGGCTTGCTCTCGCGCGTCCGATCGGCCCTGTCGGCGCCGACCGAGGCCGGGTAGCATCCGGGCGCCGCGGCCGTTTCCGAGCCGGGGCAACAGGGGGTGGCAGCATGGACGCGAGCCGGACCGGGGACGCGATCGTCGTGGCCGCGCCGGCCGCGCCGTGGGCGCGCTTCGACCGGCTGGCATCGAACCTGTTCCTCGCGATGGCGGTGCTCGGCGGGGTCGCGGCGCTGGTGGTCATCTCGCTCGGGTCCACGGCGTCGATCGATCCGCCGTGGCTCGCCGATGTCGCTGGCCGTCCGCTGCTGATCGCGGTCGCGCTGGTCGTGATCGCCGTCGACGTGGCCGGTGCCTGCGTGCTGTCGATCGCGCTCGACCGCGGCGTCTCCTGGGCCCGGCCGTCGGCCGTCAACGTCCTGTTCGTCGCGAGCGGTGCCGGGGTCGTGCAGACGATCCTCGATCTCGCTGCCGGACAGCTGATGCTCCCGATCCTGGCCCTGCTCGCGATCTGGGTCCTGTCGTCGCGACCCGGCCCGGCATCCGCGTTGCGTGGCCGCGACCGGCGGATCTCGGCTGGGTTCACGCTGGCCGCCGTGGTCATGGCGCTGCCAACGGTCGTGCCGCTGTCCGCGCTCGGACGCGAGGGCTCGCCGTTCGTCGCCGATCCGCAGGCGCTGGAGCTGTCGATCGTCGCGACGTGCCCCGAGAGCGCCGCACGAGGGCCGCTCATGGTGCAAGCCTCGTGGCGCTGGGGAGCGAGGGACGTGCTGCCGCTCATGCCGGACGCGCTCGAGGTGGCGTGGCCCGGCGAGTCCGGCCTCGATGCCGGCGCTCCGACGCTGCCGGATGGGGTCGCGCTCGGGGCCGACACGTCGGCGGCGCGGGTGCTGACCGGCGCCGGCGCCGGGGACGAGCTGCCGCGCTTCGACGCCTACGGCGAGCGGAGCATCACGGTCGGGATCGATCCCCGGGGCCCGAGCGGCGGGTCGGGCACGATCGCGATCCCGTTCCGCGTCGAGGCGCGGGATGAGGGCTTCGACACCAACCTCGTCGCGCGCTTCGCCCACGGGACGGCCTGGACCCGCGCCGAGGCCACGTCCTGCATCCTGGCCGCTGCGCCGGCCCCCTGAGCCGGCCCCCTGAGCCGGCCCCCGGAGCCGGCCCCCGGAGCCCGGCCAGGTCAGGGCTCCGTCGGCTCCAGCCGCGCGGGCCCTGTGACCGGGGCGTCGTCGGGCTCGTCGGCCGTCGCCAGGCCCCACTCGTGGCCATGGGCGTCGGCGGGCTCCGGCGGCCCGTCGAATGGCGGCAGCTCCCCGCGCGGCGTGCCGACATCGAGCGCCACCCCGGGATCCCCGGTCTCGATCGTCCGGAACGGGACCCCGGCCGCCGCGAGGTCGTCGAGCAGATCCTCCGGCATCCGCTCCGGGGCGAGCGTACGCAGCGCGTCGAGGTACCGCAGGGGAACGAGCACCGGCCAGCCGGGTTCGCTTCCGTAGGCCGGCCGCACCACGGTCATCCGGTCCTCGCCGTGCGCCGCGATCAGCGTGGTGACGGTCTCGGCATCGACCCACGCCATCCGGGCGGGCCACACCAGCGCGGCGTCGGTCTCGGTCACGAGGCCCACGGCCGCCTGCATGCCGTGCACGATCTGCCCGACCGGCCCCCGCGCTGCATCCACGGGCACCGCGAGCGTCACCTCCGCGTTCGCGAGGGCGGCCGAGACCTGTCCGTCGGGGTCGAACGACACGATCACGACGGGCGTCGCGCCGCCCGCCCAGGCGACGTCGGCCAGCCGCCGGACGGCCGGGGTCCCGTCAGCGTCGGCGAGCGCGGACTCGGGTCGCGCGGCGAGGATCACGGCGGCGACGGTCATGCGCTCTCCTGGTCCACCGGCGCAGTGTAGCGACGGCGGGTCGGGCCCGGACGCTGCCTCCCGCCACCCTCCGGCCACCCTCCGGCCACGCCGCGGATCCCCGCACGCAGATCGCCCGGAGGAGCCGCGCGTCGTCGCGCGCCCGGAGGGGCCGCGCGTCGTCGCGCTCCCGGTGATCACCAGGTGTGCATCTGCAGGGCAGGGGCGCTCACAACGTCGGGTGCCTCGCCCCGGACCGGCGGTCCTGGCGTCCTCATCACGCCTCCTGATCACGCCTCCTGCACATGACCCGGTCATCCGGGCTCCGATCGCGCGGGAGGAGAGTTCCGTGGCGCGACTGTGGCCGGCGCAGCCCCCGTTCTGCACATGGGACGATCACGGGCGTGGCCAGGCCCGGCCGGGTTCTCCGTTCGACCGGATCCCGATCCTGTGCGACACTGCGCCGGCCCATGGGTGACAAGCCCGGCTCCGCCATGCCCGCCGGCTCCGCCGCGACGGGGGCGCACGCGCCCGCCGCACCCGGGGCCTCCGCACCTGCACCCGCGCCCGCCGCACCCGCGGCTGCCGCGCCGGTGGCCGCCGGCGCGACCGGGCACGACCAGGCGATCCGCCATGACCTGCGCAACGTCGCCATCGTCGCCCACGTGGATCATGGCAAGACCACGCTCGTCGACGCGATGCTCCGCCAGACCGGCGTGTTCCGCGCCAACGAGGCGCTCGTGGACCGGGTCATGGACTCGATGGACCTCGAGCGCGAGAAGGGCATCACGATCCTCGCCAAGCAGACGACGATCGAGGTCGGCGGCGTCCGCCTGAACATCGTCGACACGCCCAGGCCACGCGGACTTCGGCGGCGAGGTCGAGCGGAGCCTGCTGATGGTCGACAGCGTCCTGCTCCTGGTCGATGCCGCCGAGGGACCGCTGCCCCAGACGCGGTACGTGCTCCAGAAGGCGATGGCCCGCCGCCTGCCCGTCGTCGTCGCGCTGAACAAGATCGACCGCTCCGACGCCCGACCCGCCGAGGTCCTCGACGATGTCTACGAGCTGTTCATGGACCTCGGCGCGGACGAGCAGCAGATCGAGTTCCCGGTCGTGTACACCAACGCCAAGGCGGGCACGGCGACGCCTGGACCCGGGCGCTCCCGGCACGGACCTCCGTCCGCTGCTCGAGCTGCTCGTGGACGTGACGCCCGCGCCCGGTCTATCAGGACGGCCATCCGCTCCAGCTGCTGGTGACCAACCTGTCGGCCAACGACTACGTCGGCCGGATGGCGGTCGGCCGGATCCGCAACGGGACGATCCGGGTCGGGCAGCGGATCGCAGTCGTGCGCGAGGCGGCGGACGACACGTCGGGCGCGATCGAGCCGGGCCGCACGATCACCCTGGGCGGAACCGTGACCAGCCTCCAGACGGCCCGGGGCATGGACCGGATCGAGATCGGCGAGGCCGGGCCGGGCGAGATCGTCTCGGTTGCCGGGCTGCCCGAGGTCACCATCGGCGACACGATCACCGATCCCGGTGATCCGCGGCCGCTGCCGCGCCTGGACGTGGACGAGCCGACCCTCCGGATGACGTTCGGCGTCAACACCTCGCCCCTCGGCGGGCGCGACGGGCGCTACGTCACCTCGCGCCAGATCAGGGCCCGCCTCGAGCGCGAGGTGCTGGGCAACGTGAGCATCGAGGTCCATCCGACCGACTCGGGCGACACGTTCGAGGTTCACGGCCGAGGCGAGCTCCAGCTGGCCGTGCTCATCGAGCAGATGCGGCGCGAGGGCTACGAGCTCACCGTCAGCCGGCCCGAGGTCATCCTGCGCACGGTCGCCGGCGAGCTGCAGGAGCCGTACGAGCGGATCACGATCGACATCCCGCCCGACTACATCGGCGAGGTCCAACAGGCGCTGGCCGGTCGCAAGGGCCGCCTGGAGCAGATGACCACGGACGCGGACGGACGGGTGCGGATGGAGTTCGTGCTGCCCGTCCGCGGCCTGATCGGCTACCGGGGCCAGCTGCTCACCGACACTCGCGGCACCGCGCTCCTGCACCAGATCAGCGAGGGCTACGGACCCTGGGCGGGCGAGGTGACCCATCGCACCAACGGCGTCCTGGTCAGCGACCGGTCGGGGACCTCGAATGCCTACGCCCTGTTCAACCTCCAGGACCGCTCGGAGCTGTTCATCGGCGCCGGGATCGACGTCTACGAGGGGATGGTCGTGGGCGAGAACGCGCGGTCGGGCGATATGGACGTGAACCCGACCAAGGAGAAGAAGCTGACCAACATCCGGACCCATGCCCACGACGAGGCCCTGCGCCTCACGCCGGCGCGGCCGCTGACGCTCGAGAGCGCGATCGAGTTCATCGGCGGGGACGAGCTGGTCGAGGTCACCCCGTCCGCCATCCGCCTGCGCAAGCGCCTGCTCGCCAAGCACGAGCGGGAGCGTGAGCGCGGTCGCGCCTACGAGCGGTCGCGCGCGGTGGACTGAGCAGCCCGCTGAGCGGCTCGTGCGGTCCGGCCGCGGCTGGCGGACGCCGGGTCCCGCTCGAGACCGGCCGGTTCCGGCAGCCCACGCAGGTGCCCCCGCACCGGGTTCATCGTCACGCCCGCGTCGCCGGCCGGGTGGCCGGGTCGAGCCGCCGGCCTCGCCCCGCCCCAGGACCAGGCGACATCGTCGTCTTCCTGGACGCCGCTGGGCCAGCCGAGCTCGGGTGGCCGGAACAGGCCCCCGATCAGCTCGGTCGCGTGGCCCAAGGATCGGATCGCCGCCAGCAGGACCACCGCGATCAGGGCGGCGGTCAACGCGATGCCGAGGTCCACGCCCCGATTCTCCGCCGCCCGGTCAACGTCGCGCCGCGGTTCGAGCGACGTCCCGCGCGGAGGCTGGCACCCCGACCGGACCACGCCCGTCGCGGGACTACAATCGCGCGACGATGCCCGTCTACCTCGACCACGCCGCGACCACGCCGGTCCGCCCGGAGGTGCGCGACGCGATGCTGCCGTTCCTGGGCGAGGTGTTCGGCAACCCGTCCTCCGCGCATGCGTTCGGTCGGCAGGCGCGGGAAGCCCTGGACGACGCACACGACCGGCTGGCGCGCGCGATCGGCGGCGACGCCCGCGAGATCGTGTTCACCAGCGGCGGCACCGAGGCCAACAACCTCGCCCTCAAGGGTGCCGCCTGGGTCGGGCGGGCCCGCGGCCACCGGATCGTCACGACGCCCATCGAGCACCATGCGGTGGGTCATGCGCTCGAGCACCTCGAGAAGTTCGGGTTCGAGGTCGTGGCGGTGCCGGTCGATCGCTACGGGCGGGTCGATCCGGCGGCGCTGGAGCACGCGATCACCGATCGCACGATCCTCGTCTCGGTGATGCTCGCCAACAACGAGGTGGGCACGGTGGAGCCCATCGCCGAGGTGGCCGAGATGGTGCGCGCCAGGCGCGGGGTGCTGTTCCACGTGGACGCCGTCCAGGCAGCTTCGTGGCTGGACCTCGACGTCGCTGCCCTGGGCGCCGATCTCGTGACGGTCGCCGCCCACAAGGTGGAGGGGCCCAAGGGCATCGGGGCGCTGTGGATCCGCCGCGGCACGCACATCCTCGCGCAGCAGCACGGCGGGTCGCAGGAGCGGCACCGCCGGGCGGGCACGGAGAACATCGCGGGCGCGGTCGGCATGGCGACCGCGTTCGAGCTCCGGGCGGCCGAGCGGGCCACGATCGTCCCGCGGGTCCGCGGGATGCGCGACCGGCTGGCCGAGGCGCTGGTCCGGGTCGCCGGCGTCGAGCTGACGGGCCACCCGGTCGATCGCCTGCCGCACATCCTGTCGCTGGTTGCCCACGGGACGGACGGCAGCTCGGTCGCGCTCGCGCTCGACCTCGAGGGGATCGCCGTGTCCACGGGCTCGGCCTGCACCTCGGGCTCGACCGACGTGAGCCACGTGCTGACGGCGATGGGCTTCCCGGAGGAGGAGGCACGCGGCGGCCTCCGGATCTCGCTGGGACGGACGACCACCGATGCCGAGATCGACGAGGCGATCCGCGTCGTGCCGGGCGTCCTCGGCCGGTTCCTCGCCGGCGGGCCGGACGCGCCGGGCGCGGCCCCGATGGGACGACCCGACCACGTCTCGGAGGGGCTGCCGGTCCGTTGAGCGGGCGGTGACTGACCAGGGATCCGGGCGCCGCGGCGGCGAGCCGGCATCGGCACCGCCTGCCTCGGCAGCGCCGGCATCGCCAGCTCCGGCCTCGACGCCGGGGACCCGGCCGGCCTCGATCCCGGTGCTGGTGGGGGTTGACGCCGGCGCCACGAAGTCGGTCGCGATCGCGATCGAGCCCGACGGCCGCCGGATCGGCCGCGCGGACGGTGGCGGCGCGAACCCCAAGCGCCACGGCCTCGACGCGGCCGCTGCCCGGATTGCCGAGCTCGCGCTTGCGGCCGCGAGCGGACGGCCGGCACTGGTGCTGGTGGCGGGCGCCGGGATCGACCGCCCCGAGCACGCCCGCACGCTCGAGGCCGCCCTCGGCCGCGTGCTGCCCGGCCCGCGCATCCTGGTCGTCAACGACACGCTGGCGGCGTTGCGGGCAGGGACGACGGATGGCGTCGGGCTGGCGGTCCCGGTCTCGACCGGGGGCAACGTGATCGGCCGCGGCGCGGACGACCGGGTGACCGATCGCGGCCACGGCATCTTCGGCGGCGGCTACGCCCTCGGCGCGCTCGCGGCACGGGCGGCGCGGCGGGGGCGCGTCTCGGCGGAGCTGGCCGAGGCGGTCCGGGCGGCGGACCTGACCTGGCTCGGAAACCGGCCGGGTCCGGAGGTCGCGGCGCTGGGCGCCGCGGTCGTGGCCGCTGCGCGCGCCGGCGACCACTACCCGGCGCGGATGGTGGACCGCTGGTGCGCGCGGGTCACGGCGGCGGTCCGCGAGGAAGCGAGCCGCCTGGAGCTCGGCCCGGCGCCGGTCGTGGTCGTCTACGGCGGGCTGCTCGACGCCTCGGCCTGGCTCGAGGCGCGGATCGTCGACGCGGTCACGGCTGCGCTGCCCGCGGCGCGCGTGATCCGGCTCGAGGCCGAGCCCGCCGCCGGCGCGGCCGCGCTGGCGCGCGACGCGTGGGCCGGCTGCCCGGTCACCTGGGCGTTCGTGCCCCGACGGCACGCGGGACCCGGCCGGCACCGGCCGTACAATCGCGCCCATGAACCGGAGCCACCTGCCGTGAGCCGGACCACCGTCCCGTGAGCCGGGTCCTGGTCGCGATGTCCGGGGGCGTCGACAGCTCGGTCGCGGCCGCCCTGCTCCACGAGCAGGGCAACGACGTGGTCGGCGTCTGGATGCGGCTCCACGATGTCGCGGACAGCTACTCCGAGCTGCGCCGGAGCTGCTGCTCCGCCGATGCCGCCGACGATGCCCGGCGCGTCGCCGCGCGGCTGGGCGTCCCGTTCTACGTGATGAACCTCGAGCGCGAGTTCGCGGCGGGCGTCATCGAGCCGTTCGTGGCCGCGTACCTCGGCGGGCGCACGCCCAGCCCGTGCGTCGACTGCAACACCTACGTCAAGTTCGGGGCGCTGCTCGGGCGGGCGCGCCAGCTCTACGACTGCGAGGCCGTCGCGACCGGCCACTACGCTCGCCGGGCGGTGGTCGACACGCCCGACGGGCCGCGCGCCCGGCTGGTGCGGGCCGCCGACGGCGACAAGGACCAGACCTACTTCCTGTACGGCCTGCGCCAGGACCAGCTGTGGCACAGCCGCTTCCCGCTGGGCGACCTGACCAAGCCCGAGGTGCGCCGGATCGCGCGGTCGCTCGACCTCGTGACCGCGGACAAGCCCGAGAGCCAGGAGATCTGCTTCGTCCCGGGCGGCGACTACCGCGCGGAGCTTCGATCACGTGGTGGCTGGACGCCGGCGCCCGGTCCGGTGCTCGATGCGGACGGGACGCGGGTGGGGGAGCATGGGGGCGCGGCCGGGTTCACGATCGGCCAGCGGAAGGGCCTCGGGGTTGCGCTCGGCGAGCCGAGGTTCGTGTCCCGGATCGACCCGGCGACCAACGCCATCGTGCTCGGCCGTCGCGAGGACCTCGAGACGCGCGAGGTCCCGGTCGAGGCGGCGACGTTCGTGGCCGGGCAGTCGCCCGCGGGCCGCGGGCGGGCGGGCGACTGGCTCCCGTTCCGGGCCCAGGTCCGGATCCGCCACCGGGCGCCGCTCGTGGACGCCACGATCCGCCCGGCGGGTCCCGGCGAGCCGGCTCGCGGCGGGCGCTGGGTCATCGAGACGGATCAACCGGTGTGGGCGATCGCGCCCGGCCAGGCATGCGTCCTGTACGACGGCGAGACCTGCCTCGGCGGCGGACGGATCGCGAGCCCGGCCGCGCCCGTGGATCGCGCCCCGGCCGCGGATTGGGCGCTGTCCGCCGACCGCGTCCCGGCCGCGGAGCGAGCGGCCGCCCTCGAGCCGGCCGTGACCGCGGGCCGGTCGTGATCATCGGCCCGGCCCTCCCGCTCGCGCTGCTGGTCGGCCTGGTCCATACCGCGATCTACGTGCTCGTCCGCGGCGATGCCGGCGGCCGCCTCCCGCTGACCTACCTCGCGGCCTCGCTCGGAGCCTGGGCCGGCGCCGCGATCGGCGGCCGGCTGGACATCCACATCCTCGCGATCGGCGACTTCGGGCTGGTCCCGGCGTCGATCGTCGCCTGGCTGGGGATCGGGATCGTGGCCATCCTGGCCACCCTGGGCCCGCAGTCGGCGAAGGTGCGGTGAGCGTGCCGGGCGCCGATCGGCTGCGCCCCGCGGATCGCGTCCGCGACGCCGGTCCACGACCGCTGGACGCCCTGGCGGACCTCACGGAGCTGCTGGGCGGCGACACCCACCGGTCGCGGCGGTTCCTCGGCGGCCTGGCGGTGGGTGCCCTGGTCGGGGCGGCGATCGCCGGAACCTCGCTCCTGCGGCAGCGCGCGGGCCGGACGCCTCCCGGGCGAGGCTGACGCCCGGCCGAACCTGGCCCTCTCCGCGCTCCCCCCGGACCCTCCCGGACAGCCGGGTCCGGGGTCGCCCCGTTCGGTACCATTGCGCGCGATGTCCAGCCCCACCGATCGCGATCCGCGCATCCCGTTCCTGCCTGCGGCCGAGATCCGCCGGCGGTTCGTCGAGTTCTTCGCCGAGCGCGGCCACACCGTCGTGCCCAGCGCGAGCCTCGTGCCCGCCGGCGACCAGACGCTGCTGTTCACGAACTCCGGCATGGTCCAGTTCAAGGACGCGCTGACGGGGGTGGAGAGGCGGGCGTACGTCCGCGCGGTGGACTACCAGCGCTGCCTGCGCGTGGCCGGCAAGCACAACGACTTCGAGGAGGTCGGGCGCACGCCGCGCCACCACACGCTGTTCGAGATGCTCGGCAACTGGAGCTTCGGCGACTACTTCAAGCGCGAGGCGATCCACTGGGCGTGGGACCTGCTCACGACGGACCTACGGGATCCCGGCCGACCGGCTGGCCGCGACCGTGTACATCGACGACGACACGCGCGTACGACGTCTGGCGGGACGAGATCGGCCTGCCGCCCGAGCGGCATCGCGCGCTGGGGCGACTTCCCCGCCGGCGACGAGAAGAACTGGTGGCGGATGGCCGACGTCGGGCCGTGCGGGCCGTGCTCGGAGATCCACTACGACCGCGGCGCGCAGCTGTCGCGAGGGCGACCGCAGTGCGTGCCCGACCACTGCGAGCACTGCCCGCGCTGGCTCGAGGTCTGGAACCTCGTGTTCATGGAGTTCGAGCTCCATCCCGACGGCACGCCTGACCCCGCTGCCGGCACCCGGCGTGGACACGGGCATGGGCCTCGAGCGCGATCGCAAGCGTCCTCCAGGGCGTGCCGACGCAACTACGACACGGACCTGTTCGCCCCGATCCATGCCCGGATGCGCGAGCTGCTCGGCCACGACCCCGGGGACGTTCGAGGCGGAGCGGTTCAGCTACCAGGTGATCGCCGACCACTCGCGCGCCGTGACGTTCCTCGTCGCCGACGGCGTCCTGCCGCCAACGAGGGCCGTGGCTACGTCCTGCGCCGCATCATGCGCCGCGCCGTGCGCCACGGCCGGCTGCTGGGGCGCACGCGAGCCGTTCCTGGGGGAGACGGCGAAGGTCGTCATCGACACCATGGCGGACGCGTACCCGTACCTCGAGGAGCGGCGAGACGGAGATCCTGGGCGTCATCGAGCGCGAGGAGCGCCAGTTCAACCGGACGCTCGAGGCGGGCGATCGGCCAGCTCGAGGAGGCGCTGATCCCGCTGACCTCGGCGGAGCGGGTCGTCGGGCCGCCAGGCGGAGACCTGCCGGCGGACGCGCCCGTCCTCCCCGGCGACGTCGCGTTCCGCCTCCATGACACCTACGGCTTCCCGATCGACCTGACGGTCGAGCTGGCGGCCGAGTACGGCGTGCGCGTGGACCTGGCGGGGTTCGAGGACGCGCTCGGCCGAGCAGCGCGAGCGGAGCCGGGGCGGGACGCAAGGCCGAGCTCGCCCGGACGGCGGAGGCTCGCGCGCGCCGCTACGCAGCGATCCTCGCGCCGGGCGGGTCCGACACGAGTTCCTGGGCTACGAGACGACGGTCGCCGAGGCCCGGGTCGTGGCCATCCTGCGCGACGGCGTGGAGTACGAGACGCTCGAGGCGGTGCCCGAGGTCGAGCTGCGCGGCCGACGCCGTCGGCCGCGGCCGAGCTCGTGCTCGACCGCACCCCGTTCTACGCGGAGGGCGGCGGCCAGGTTGGCGACTCGGGGTCATGACCGCGCTGCAGGGCGAGGCGCGCCGGCGAGCGCACTCGCCGTCCGACGGCGACGGACGTCCGCGCGTACGCCGGCGCCGGCCGACCGCTGTCGAGGTCTGCACCGTGCCGGACGCAGCGGCGGCCTGCTCACCGCGGGATCCTGCGCGGCCGAGTGTCGGTCGGCGATCGCTGCTGGCCGAGGTCGACCCGGTCCGGCGGGCGGACACGATGCGCAACCACACCGGGACCCACCTGCTGCACCGGGCGCTGCGCAACGTCGTCGGCGATCGGGCGCGCCAGGCCGGCTCGCTCGTCGCGCCCGGCTACCTGCGCTTCGACTTCCCGTTCGAGCGCGGGCTGAGCGAGGAGGAGCTCCGCTCGATCGAGGCGGAGGTCCGCGCGGGTCGTCCGGGAGGACCGGCCGGTCGTCGTCGAGTGGATGACCGATGGCCGGGGCGGTCGAGCGCCGGCGCGGACGCGTTCTTCGACGAGAAGTACGGCGACGAGGTCCGGACGATCCGGGTCGAGGGCTACAGCCACGAGCTGTGCGGCGGGACGCACTGCCGCGCGAGCGGCCAGATCGGCAACTTCGTGATCACGGGCGAGCGGAGCATCGGCTCCGGGATGCGGCGGATCGAGGCGGTGACCGGCGCGGCGGCGGATCGCCTCATGGCCGACCGGTTCGCGACGCTCGGGCGCGCGAGCGAGGCGGTGGGTGCACGGTCGCCGGAGGCGCTCGGGGAGCGGATCGGGCGCTCCAGGAGGAGCTGCGCGACGCGCGGCGTCGGCTGCGGGCGGGGCCGTGGCCGCCGGGCACCCGCGCCCGGGCGAGCTGGCGCAGCGGGCCGAGGAGGTGTCGCCCGGGCGTGCGCCTGGCGGCGTGGGCGGGCGACCTGCGAGTCGGTCGACGCGCTCAAGGGGTATCGCCAGGGACGTCCGGGGCGCGCTGCCGTCGGGTGTCATCGCGCTCGGCCTCGAGGCGGACGAGCCGCAGCTGTTCGTGACCGTCAGCGACGACCTCGTGGAGCGGGGGATCGCGGCGGGCGAGCTGGTACGGGCGGCGGATCGCCGCGATCGAGGGACGCGGCGGGGGACGGCCGCAGATGGCCCAGGGGAAGGGGACCCGGCGGGAGGGGCTCGGGGAGGCGATCGCGGCGATCCGCGCCGCGCTGGCAACCCGCGCCGGCGGGACGTGACCGGGCTCGACGCGGGCCGGGGAGGGTAGCGGGCCGATGTCGTTCCTGCGGCGATTCTGGGGTCGTGACGAGGGACCGACGCTCGCCGCGTGCACGGCGCTCGACGTGGGGACGGAGTTCGCCAAGGCGCTGGTCTTCGAGATCGACGAGACGGGCCACGGGCACGTGCGGGGCGTCGGCCGGAAGCGCCAGGGGCTGTCGCACATGCAGTCGGGGACGGTCGCGGACATCGCGGCGGTCGTCGACAACTGCGCGGTCGCCCTCCAGGAGGCCGAGGAGATGGCCGGGTTCCGCCCGAGCCAGGTCGTGATCGGGATCGCCGGGGAGCTCGTGAAGGGGTTCACGACGACGCTCACGCCAGGAGCGCAAGCGCCCGGAGCAGCCGATCTCCGACGCGGAGCTCGTGCGGCTGATCGACGGCGTCCAGCGGGAGGCGCTGCGCGAGGCCGAGCGCTCGATCACGTGGGAGACGGGCCTCCCCCACGTCGACGTCCGGCTCGTCCACGCCGCGATCGTCGGCGCGTCGATCGACGGCTACGGCCTGAGCAACCCCGTGGGCTTCCAGGGGCGGCACATCCAGATCGTCGATCTTCAACGCGTTCGCGCCGCTCGTCCACCTCGGGGCGCTGCAGTCGGTCGCCAGCCAGCTCGACCTCGAGCTGCTCGAGGTCGTGGCCGAGCCCTACGCCGTGGCGCGCGTCCTCGGGACCGAGCAGGTGCGCCAGGCCGGCGCGCTGTTCGTCGACGTGGGCGGGGGCACGACCGACGTCGCGCTCGTCCGCCAGGGCGGGATCGAGGGAACCCGGATGTTCGCCCTCGGCGGGCGGGCGTTCACCAAGTCGATCGCGGACCGCCTCGACCTGCCGTTCCCGCGCGCCGAGGAGCTCAAGGTGGACTACGCGCGCGGGCTGGCCGTCGAGCGGCGCGACGAGGTCGCGGCGATCGTCGCGGACGACGTCGCGGTCTGGGCAGCCGGCGTCGAGCTGGTGATGGAGGAGCTCGCGGCCGGCGACATGCTCCCGTCGCGGATCTACCTGTGCGGCGGCGGCTCCCGGCTGCCGGAGATCCGCGAGGCGCTGGCGGGGGAGCGGTTCTGGAAGCAGCTGCCCTTCGCGCGCCCGCCGGAGGTGACGGTGATGTCGCCCGACCAGGTCGAGGCCATCGACCGACGAGACGTCGCTGCTCGTCGACCAGCAGGACGTCACGCCGCTCGGGCTCGCGCACCAGGCGATCGAGATTCACGCCGCCGAGGACCCGCTCGAGATCGCGCTGCGGCGCGTCCTCCGGGCGATGAAGGTCTAGGTCGCGTAGGCTGCCGGACGCATGGCGACGATCGTCTACCTCGACGTCGAGGACGAGATCACCTCCGCGGCGACCCGCATCCGACGGGCCGAGGATCCGCGCGTGGCGCTCGTGCTCCCGTACGGCTCCCGGGTCGCGACCTCGCGCATCAACTTCCGGCTGCTCGCCCGCGAGGCGACGCTCGCCGGCCGCCGGCTGGACATCATCGCGGGGGACGCCTCGGCGCGGGCGCTCGCCGCCTCGGCCGGCCTGCCCGTCTTCGGCAGCGTTCGGGAATTCGAGGACGCGCTGGAGGGGCCGGACGAGGACGGGAGCGAGGGGACGTCGGGCCCGGGGGACGCGCCGGACGGCGGCGCACCGGACGGCGGCGCGCAGGGCGGTGGAAGCGGATCGGACGGCGGCGGCGGCGGCTCCGCGCGGCCCGCGACGGGCTCCCGGGTCGGCGCCGCCGCGGTGGCCACCAGGGCCTCGAGCCGGGCGACGGACGCCGCGGACGACGATGTCCCGAGCACGTCCCGTCGAACCCGGGGACGAGGTGCTGACGGCGGGGACCGCGCGCCCGCCGCGGTCCCCGCCGTCACCCGGACACGGGACGAGCCGCGCGTCGTCCACGCCTCCCGGCGCTGGCGCCCCGGGACCGGCAGCCTGGTCGGGGTCGGGCTGCTCGTCCTCGCCCTCGTCGTGGCCGGCGTCGCGGGCTACCTGCTCCTGCCCTCGGCGACGATCACCGTCGTCCCGCGCGTCGGGACGATCGGGCCGATCACGCTCGACGTCCGCGCGGATCCGGCGGTCGGACGGCGATCGACGAGGCGAACGCGGTGATTCCCGGCCGTCGACGTGACGATCCCCGCTGCGCGCGTCGGGCGAGTACCACGGCGACGGGCAAGCGGGTCGAGACAGCCAGGGCGAGCGGCAGCGTCCGCTGGACGAACTGCGACCCGACCGCGTCGTACCAGGTCCCGGTCGGGCACCCGGCCCAGGACGCCGTCTGGCGTGCGCTTCACCACGGACGAGGCCGTGTTCCTGCCGGTGGCCGCGCGTCGGGAACGCCGCCCGACGTCAAGGTCAAGTGCCAGACGAGCGAGGTCGCGGTCACGGCCGTCAAGACGGGCCGGCCGGCAACGTCGCCGCCGGCGCGATCACGCGTCGTGCCGGCGCCGCTACAACCGGACCGTGATCAGCGTCACCAACCCGGCCGCCACCTGCGGCGGCAAGCGGGAGGAGTTCCCGCAGGTGGCCCAGAAGGACGTCGACGCGGCGCTTGCCGACCTCCGGGGCCAGCTGGAGTCGCAGCTCGCGTCGTCGAGCGGGAGAACCCGTCGGGGCGCCGCCGGGCGCGACCGTGTTCCCGGAGACCGCGCGGCTGGAGGACCCGCAGACCGACGTCGACCCCGCGACGCTCGTGGGCCGGACGGGGCGACCTTCGCGCTCCGGATGGCCAGCACGGGGCACGATGCTCGCGGTGGACGCCGCGCCGGTCGAGGCGATCGCCCGCAAGCGCCTGCTCGCCGCGGTGGGCCAGGACTTCCGAGCTCGTGGACGGGTCGGTCTCGATCGAGGTCGGGGACGCGACGGTTGACCGGCGACGTCGTCACCTTCCCGGTCTCCGGGACGGCGAAGGAGGTCCGGCCGCTGGACGCGGCGGCGCTGCAAGGCCGCGGTGCTCGGGCTGCGACGCGACGGGCGGGACGGACGCTCGCTCCCTACGGCGACGTCTCGATCGTCCTGTGGCCGGACTGGGTGTCCAGCCGTGCCCTCGATCGACCAGCGGGTGCAGCTCACGGTCGAACCGGCGGTGGACTCTCGCAGCCCGGAGAGACCGGCCGTCCGGCCCCGCCGGCCCACCCCGCACCATCGCAAGCACCGGACGGCATCGGCCGCCGGACGAGGGCTCATCCCGCGGCGTCCGCGTCCCGCCGGATGGCGCCGCTCCGACAGCGGTCCCATCGCGCGATGACGCCGCGCCTGCTCGGGCATCGACCTGGGCAGCGCCGGATCGGGCTCGCGATCGGCGACCCCGGCGCGGGGATCGCGCGACCGCTGCGTACCCTCGCCCGCGCCACCGACCCGGCCGACGACGCGCGAGCCATCGCCGCCGTGTGCGACGAGGCGGCCGCGACGGAGCTCGTCGTGGGGCTGCCGCTCGAGGCGTCCGGCGACGAGGGGCGCATGGCGGCCGCGGCCCGGGCCTGGGCGGACGCCGCTGGGCGACGCTGGCGGCCGGCCGGTCGCGTTCCGGGACGAGCGCCTGTCGTCGTACGAGGCCGAGCGCCGGGTGGGGCCCGATGCCGCGCTCGCGCGCCGGCGGGCGTGCGCCGATCGGGCGCAGCGGAACGCTACCGTGCGCGGATCGACCGCGAGGCCGCCGCGATCATCCTCCAGGACGAGCTCGACGCGCGGCGGGCGAGCCGGACGAGCGGCAGCGGGCCCGGGACGCTGTCCGCGCCGGCCCGATGCCTGCCGGGGACGGGCAGCGGTGAGCATCCGGAGCGGTCGCGGGCCGCGTGACGGCCTGCGCCGCGACGAGCGCGAGCCGTGTCGCCGCGCGGCGCTGTACAGTCCGGACGCGGCCGCTATCGGGCGCGGGTCCGGGCGACCAGCGGCGCTACGAGCGGTACGGCGCCCGCCGGCGGCGGGCCGGGCGGCGCTGCTGCGCTTCCTCGTCTTCCTGCCGTGCTCGCGGTCGTCGTGCTGCGTCGCGCTGGCCACCGTCGCGCGCCCGGTGCGCAAGGCGGTCGTCGTGCCCGGTCGCGGAGGACAACCCGGGTGCGCTGCGGGTCGGCTCGTCGCGGACCTCGTGCGCGAGGACATCGGGCCGGCGCTCGACCGATCCCGCCGGCGCGGACGCGTCCAGGTCGAGTTCGTCGTCGAGCCCGGTGACACCGCGGCGTCGCTCGCGCCGCGGCTGCGACGCGGCGGGGCTGATCAGGAGCGAGCGGGCCTTCCTGTTCCAGGCCCGGGTCCGCGACCTGACGCCGCAGCTGAGGCCGGACGGTTCGCCCTGCGCGCTCAACCTGACGCCCGGCGAGGTCGTCAAGGGCTGGTCGAGAACCGGATCGTGATCCGGACCACCGACGTGACGTTCCGGGAGGGCCTGCGGATCGAGCAGATGACCGCCAAGCTGCGACGGTCAGCGGGACACGGGCGTCGACCCGCAGGCGTTCTACGAGCTGGCGATGAACCCGCCGGCGTAGCTGATCGCCGACTACCCGTGGCTGCTGGACGAGGTCGATCCGGCCCAAGGGCGCGTCGCTCGAGGGCTTCCTGTACCCGGCCACGTACACGCTCCGCGTCGGCGATCTCGCGCCGACCATGGCCGAGGGGCTCATCCGGATGATGCTCGACGCGTTCTACCGAGCGGGTCGGGCACCGAGCGGCTCGACGTGCCGCGAGAAGCGCGGGCTGACATTCCGCCAGGTCCTGACCCTGGCCTCGATCGTCGAGCGCGAGGCGGTCCTCGACGAGGAGCGGCCGCTGATCGCCGGCGTCTACCAGAACCGGCTCGAACCCCGAGAAGTGGCCGACCGGGCCTGCTGCAGTCGGACCCCACGTGTTCTAGCGTCAACGACACGCTCCACCTGGGACAGTGAAGCTCGCCAGGATGGTCAACGTACGTGTTCTGGAACACGCGCGAGGAGCAGCTACCACCCCGCTGCCCGAGGCCCTCGCCGGGCTACAACACCTACACGCAAGGGCCTGCCGCCCGGCCCCGATCTGCTCGCCGACGCCTGGCCTCGATCGACGCCGCGCTGACGCCGAACACCAGACCGGCTACCTGTTCTTCATCGCCAAGGCCCGATGGCCGGCGCGAGCGCGACTTCGCAAGACGCATGAAGGAGCACCAGGCAAGGTGGACAAGTACGGCTACACGTGACGGGCCTGGGGACGCGGCGGGCGGCCGCTCCCGGGCCCGGCCGACTTCGCGCCGCCGCCCGGACGACGGCGACGCGCCGCCGCTGGCGCGAGGCGGACGCGCGCCGCGCCGCCCGGCCCGGCTCGACCGCCTTCGCGGGCCGGATGGCCGGGCCGAGGCGTCGACGCGTACTTCGGGGTTCCGGCGCGAGCACATGCGCTGGCTGACCGGGTTCACGCTCGCCGAGGGCGAGGAGAAGGTCGCCGGGCACTCCGGGCAGTTCCTGGTGGGGCGGACGAGGTGATCGTGTTCGCGCGACTCGCGGTACGCGGTCCAGGCGCGCCGCGAGGCGCCGGAGGCGGCGGTCGTCGAGATCGGCTACGACCTGCCGGCGGCCTGGGCCGGCGCTGATGGCGCCGGCTCGGGGCGCGCCGGGTCGCCGTCGAGGCGGCGCTCGTCGCCGCACGCCCTGTGGCGCCGGCTCGAGGCCGCGGCGCCGCGGCGTCGAGCTCGTCCCGGTCGAGGGCTGGGTCGAGGCGATGCGGGCGGTCAAGGCGCCCGACGAGATCGAGCGGATCGCCGCGGCCTGCGCGGTCGCCGACCGGGCGCTGGCGGGCTCCTGCCGGAGATCCGCGCCGGGGTCACGGAGCACGCCCTCGCGCTCGCGCTGGAGTGGCGGATCCGGACCGGCGGGGCGGAGGCGCTCGCGTTCGACGTCGCGTGCCTGGCCGGTCCCGAGGCGGCGCTGCCGCACGGGTCGCCGGGCGACCGGCCGGTGCTGGCCGGGCGCGGTGCTGCTGTTCGACTTCGGGGCGCAGGTCGACGGCTATCGGAGCGACATGACGCGGACGCTGTTCGTCGGCGAGCCGTCCGCGCGGGATCTCGCGCTGTACGACGCTGGTGGCCCGGGCCCAGCCGGCGACGATCGAGGCGGTCGCCGCGTCGGTCGTCGCGCACCGGGCGAGCGGCGCGCCGCTGCTCGACGGCCGGAGCCGCCGACGCGGCCGCCCGGCGACGTGATCGAGGCGGCGGGCCACGGGCCGCAGTTCGGGCACGGAACCGGGCACGGGATCGGCCTCGCGACGCACGAGGACCCGAGGCTGTCGCGGCTCGCGCCGCCGACGCCGCTGCCCAGCCCGACCGTGTTCTCGGTCGAGCCCGGCGTCTACCTCGAGGGCGAGACGGGGGTCCGGATCGAGGACCTCGTCCACCTCGACGCCGCCGCGGGCTCGTCGAGCGGCTGACGCCGCTTCCCGCGCGACGTGCTCGTGCTGCCGGCCGAGTGACCGCGTGCCGTGAGCCGGCCGGCGCGGCTCTGGTAGCATCCGCGGCAGACCCAATCGACCATCGCGCGCGGCGCTCGCACGCCTCGCGCCCGCGCCACGCAAGCCGGAGCACCACCCATGATCTGCACCGGCGAGCTGCGCAAGGGCGTCGTCATCGAGCTCGACGGCGACCTCTGGCAGATCCTCGACTACCACCACATCAAGATGGGCCGCGGCTCGGCCCAGGTCCGGATCAAGCTGCGCAACGTCAAGAAGGGCAGCACCGTGGAGCGCTCGTTCCAGGCCGGCGACCGCTGGCCGCGCGCCTGCTGGACCGGCGGCCGGTCCAGTTCCTGTACCGCGACGGCGACGACTTCCACTTCATGGAGACCGAGACGTACGAGCAGTTCAGCCTGCACGCGGACCAGCTCGACGACGCGGTCGCGCTACCTCAAGGACGGGATGACGCTCGACCGGACGAGCTACCAGGGCGAGACGCTCGGCGTCGAGCTGCCGGTGACCGTGGACCTCGTGGTCGCGAGACCGAGCCGGGGTTCGCGGGCGACACGGCGCAGGGCGCGCGCAAGACGGCGACCACTGGAGACCGGGCTCGTCGTCACCGTGCCGCTGTTCGTCAGCGAGGGCGACACGTCCGCGTCGACACCCGGACCGGCGAGTACCAGACGCGCGGTCTGAGGATGCTGGCGGGCAACGGATGGCCCGAGAGGTCGGATCGGTGACGGTCCCGCGGGAGCCGAGGCCGAGCTGCGCTTCCCGCCTGGGATGCTCCCGGTGACGAGCCGCTGCCCCGGGCACGGACGCCGCGCCGCCGGGCACGTTCGGGCTGCGCGTCCGGAGGTCGTCCGAGGTGAGCCGCGCGATCCGCGAGCGGGTCCGGTCCGACGACGGGCTGCGCGACCTGTGGGTCGAGGGCGAGGTCGGGCGGGTCACGGTGTCCACCGCGGGCCACGCCTACTTCACGCTCAAGGACGCGCGCGCGCAGCTCCAGTGCGTGTGGTTCCGCGACGAGCGGGCGCGCTCGCCGTTCCAGCCCCAGACCGGGTCTCCAGGTCGTCGCCCACGGCCGGATCGACCTGTTCGAGCCGCAGGGCGCGCTGCAGCTGTACGTCGACGCCCTCCAGCCGTCGGGCTTCGGCGACCTGGCGATCCGCTTCGAGCAGCTCAAGGCGCGGCTCGCGGCCGAGGGGCTGTTCGACGGCGGCCGCAAGCGGCCGCTGCCGCCGCGGCCCGCGACGATCGCGGTCGTCACGTCGCCCACGGGCGCCGTCTGGCGCGACGTGTGCAACGTGCTCGCGCGGCGCTGGCCGCTGACGCGCGCCGTGCTGGTCGGCTGCCAGGTCCAGGGCGAGGGCGCTCCGGCGAGCATCGTCGCCGCGCTCCGCCGGCTGGACGCGGTGGCGCGAGCGAGCCGAGCGGCCGGTCGCGCCGGGGAGGCGCCCGCGGTCACGATCCTGGCCCGCGGCGGCGGGTCGCTCGAGGATCTGTGGGCGTTCAACGACGAGCGCGTGGTGCGCGCGGTCGCGGCGCACCGCGTGCCGGTCGTTGCGGCGTGGGGCACGAGACGACGTGACGCTCGCCGACTTCGCCGCGGACGTCCGCGCGCCGACGCCGTCGCGCGGCGGCCGAGCTCGTCGTTCCTGACCGAGCCGAGGTGCTGATCGCGATCGCGGCGCCGGACGCCGGCCGCCGGCGCCGCGCGATGCCGGGCTGGCGGATCGCCGCGCCGCGAGCTCGCGGCCGAGCGGCGCGCGCTCGGCCGGCTCGAGCCGCGGGCGCAGCCTGGCCGTCGTCGCGCGAGCGTGCGGGCCTGCTACTGGACCGTGCGGCCGCGCGCGGTCGGGATCGGCTGCGCGCGCGCGGTCGCAGGCGCGGCACGCCGCCGGCTGGCCCCGATCCTGCCGGAGCGCTGGCCGCGACGTCGCCGGCTCGAGTCGCTGCGGCGCAGCCCGCCGCGGTGTGGCGCGCGCTGCGGCGGCAAGCGCGGGCCTGGCGTGCGGCCGCGGGCGCGCTCGCGGCGCTGGCGCCCCAGGCGACGCTGCGGCGCGGCTACGCGATCGTCCGCCGAGGCGGCGACGGCCGCTATCCTGCGCGACCCGGCTGACGCGCCTGCCGGGACGGCCCTGGACGATCGCCCGCTGGCCAGGGGCCGCTCGCGTGCCACCAGCAGCGGCCCGCGTCCCACGGGCTCTGGGCCCGGACGTCGCTATCATCGGGGCCGGCCATCCTGACGCCTCGGGCGCGGGGTAACCCCGCCGCCTGCCGGACCAGGCCAACGATGGAGGACCGCGAGTGACCGACGACGACGGCCCGGACCTGCCCATGACGGAGGACCGCTCGTGACCGAACGCCACCGCCGCGTCCCGTCGACTGGGCTCGCGTTCGACGACGCGTTCGCCGAGCTCCAGCGGGTGGTCCGGCGCTCGAGGCGGGCGGCCAGTCGCTCGAGGCCACGATCGCCCAGTACGAGCGCGCTGTCGCGCTCCAGCGGCGCTGCGAGCGGCTGCTGGCCGAGGCGGAGCTGCGGGTCCAGCAGCTGATGCCGCGGCCCGGTGGCGGCCTGGGCAGCGGCCGACGTCCGGCCCGAGGAGGCTGGCGCCGAGGAGCCGGCGGGCCGCGGAATGAACGTGCTACGATCCGGTATCCAGTAGTGAACCAGCGCGTCGCGGGGAGGACCCGAGCGCCGTGCCGATCCTCGACCGTCTCGATGGCCCGCCGATCTCCGCGGCCTGTCGGACGCCGAGCTGGACCAGCTCGCGGCGGAGATCCGCGAGACCATCATCCGCACCGTCGCGGTCACCGGCGGGCACCTCGGGCTCGTCGCTGGGCGTCGTCGAGATCACGCTCGCCCTCCACCGGCTGCTCGAGTCGCCGCGCGACCGGATCGTCTGGGACACGGGGCACCAGGCGTACGCGCACAAGCTGCTGACCGGGCGCCTCGACCGGTTCCACACGCTCCGCCAGATCGACGGCATCGGCGGCTTTCCGCGGCGCTCCGAGTCGCCCCACGACGTGTTCGACGGCGGTCATGCCGGGACCGGCCTGTCGATCGCCGAGGGGCTCGCGACCGCGCGCGACCTGCGCCACTCGCTCGAGCGGGTCGCGGTGGTGGTCGGCGACGCCGCGCTCCTGTCGGGCCTCTCGCTCGAGGCGCTCAACGACATCGGCCACCGCCAGAGCCAGCTGCTGATCGTGCTCAACGACAACGAGATGTCGATCAGCCCGTCGGTCGGCGCCCTGTCCAAGTACCTGTCCGAGATCAAGCTCTCGGTCGCCTGGCAGCAGGGCAAGACGGCGTGGGACGGCGTGACCGAGCATGATCCCGTTCGTCGGCCCGCGCCTGCTCGAGCTGTCGCGCCGGTTCCGCCAGTCGGTCGTGTCGTTCGCCCAGCCCGGCCAGCTGTTCGAGGACCTCGGGATCACCTACATCGGCGTCATGCCCGGCCACGACCTGCGCCTGCTCGAGGAGACGTTCCGGCGGGCGCTCGCGCTGGACGGCCCGGTGATCGTCCACGTCCGGACCCAGAAGGGAAAGGGCTACAGGCCCGCCGAGGCGGACCAGGTCTCGTTCCACGGCGCGGCCCTGCCGCCGATGGCCGTGCCGCCGCACCGACGCCCACGACCGGCTGCCGGCGCCGGTGCCGCTCAACGGCGGACGATGGCGTCCGCGGCCGCGGGCGGCTCGGCGATCACCGCCGCGGCCGGGCGGCCGACGAGGGCGCCCCGCCGTCGGCCTCGGTGATGGCCGACCGGCGGTCGCCGGCCCACAACGCCGAGGGTGCCGCCGAGCCGCCCGCCGCGCAGGCGGTCGCCCCGGACGCCGGCCGCACGCCCAACTACACCGCGTTCTTCGCCCGCGAGCTGGTGGACCTCGCCGCGGCGGACCGCCGCATCGTCGCCATCACCGCCGGCATGCCCACCGGGACCGGCCTCGCGAAGTTCCAGGCAGGCCTTCCCGGACCGGTTCATCGACGTCGGGATCGCGGAGCAGCACGCGGTCACCCTGGCCACCGGCCTCGCGCTGGGCGGCATGCGGCCGGTGGTCGCGCTGTACTCGACGTTCCTCCAGCGCGCGTTCGACCAGACCGTCCACGACGTGTGCCAGAACGACGCGCCGGTGCTGCTGGCGGTGGATCGCGCGGGCCTCGTCGGGGAGGACGGCACCAGCCACCAGGGGATGTTCACGATCCCCGCCCAGCGGATGCTGCCCAACCTCGTCATCGCGAGCCCGCGGGACGAGCAGGAGCTGCGATCGCTGCTCCGCACCGCGCTCGCCCAGGACCACCCGTTCGCCCTCCACTACCCACGCGACGCGGGGCTTCGGCGTGCCCGAGCGTCGAGCCCGGGATCCTGCCGGTCGGCCGCGGCGAGGTGCTGCGCGAGGGCACGCGACCTGCTGTTCGTGGCTTCGGTCCGATCACCTGCGCGCCGTCGAGGTGGCCGAGGCGCTCGAGGCCAGGGCTGGTCGGTCGGGCGTCATCAACGCGCGCTTCGCCAAGCCGCTCGACCGGCAGCTGATCCTCGACCAGGCGCGCGGCAAGCAGCTGGTGGTGACGTTCGAGGAGAGCGTCGTCAGCGGCGGGTTCGGGAGCGCCGTGCTCGAGGCGTTCGAGGAGGCACGCTTCGGCGGACCCGGCCTACCGCTCGATCCCGCTGCGCCTGATCGGCATCCCGGGCGACCGGTTCGTCGACCACGGCTCGGTCGCCGACCTGCGCCGCCTGACCCGCCTCGACGTGCCGGGGCTCAGCGCGCAGGTCACCGAGGCGATCGTGCAGCTCGGCCTGGAGCTGCCGGCGGCGACTCGACCCTAGCCGGGCGGTCGCTACGGCGGTGCGCGATCACGAGCGGTCGCTCGCGGCCGGTTGATCCCGGGCGCAGCGACGTATGCCACGATAGCGACATGCCGACCACGACCTCCCGGCCGAGCGCGCCTCGACCAGCTGCTGGTGGAGCGCGGGCTCGCGGACACCCGCTCCCGGGCGCAGGCGCTGGTGCTCGCCGGGCAGGTGCGGGTGGGCGAGGGCGATGCCGCCCGAAGCGACCTCAAGGCGGGCGACCTCGTGGCCCGCGACGTCCCGCTGGCGGTCGTCGAGGGCAGCCGCTGGGTCGAGCCGTGGCGCGCACAAGCTGCTGGCGGCCCTGGACGCGTTCGGCATCGATCCCCGCGGGGCTCGTCGCGGCCGACGTCGGAGCGTCCACGGGCGGGCTTCACGGACGTGCTGCTCGACCGGGGGGCCGCGACGGTGTACGCGATCGACGTCGGGCCACGGGCAGCTGGCGGAGCGGCTGCGGCGCGACCCCCGGGTGGTCTCGATGGAGCGGATCAACGCGCGCTCGCTCGAGCCCGGGATGCTGCCGGAGCCGGTGGACCTGGCCGTGATCGACGTCTCGTTCATCTCGCTCGGCCTCGTGCTCGGTCCGGTCCGCTCGATCCTGCGTGATGGCCGGGGCCCGATCGTCGCCCTCGTCAAGCCCCAGTTCGAGGCCGGTCGCGCCGAGGCCAAGGGTGGTGTCGTCCGCGACCGCGAGGTCCACCGCCGGGTGATCCGCGAGACCGTGGACCGGGCGGCGGCCCTCGGGCTCGGGACGCGGGCGGTCATCGCCTCGCCGATCCGGGGTCCCGAGGGCAACCGGGAGTTCCTGGTCCACCTCCAGGCCGGCCCGTCGTGCGCGGAGATCGGCGACCGGATCGACGAGGCCGTCGCGGCCGCATGGGAGGGCGGAGGCATGACGCTCAGCCGGATCGGCTTCGCCTACAACCCGACCATCGAGCAGGCGCTCGAGCTGCGCGAGCGCGCCGCGGGCTGGTGCCAGATGCGCGGGGTCGAGCAGTGGGCGGCGCCGGCGGGCGACACCCAGGCCCTGTGCGAGCAGCTCGCGGGCACGGACGTGCTCGTCGTGCTGGGCGGTGACGGCACGTTCCTGCGGGCGACCCAGGCCGTGACCCTGGTGGACGTGCCGATCCTGGGCATCAACCTGGGCAAGGTCGGCTTCCTGTCCAAGGCGGAGGCGCACGAGCTCGAGACGATGCTCGAGCGGCTGCGCGAGGGCGCCTGGGCGATCCGGGAGCGGATGGCCCTGTCGGGCGCCATCCTGCCGGCCGGGCGGCCGGCGGCGGCCAGCTTCACGGCGCTCAACGACATCGTGATCGCGCGCGGCTCGCTGGCCCGGGTGGTCCGGATGGCGGTCTCGATCGACGAGTCGCACCTGGCCACGTTCGTCGCCGACGGCCTGGTGGTCGCCAGCCCCACCGGCTCGACCGGCTACTCGTTCTCGGCCGGGGGGCCGATCCTGGACCCGCAGAGCCGCAACCTCGTCGTGACGCCGATCGCCGGGTACCTGTCGGCGATCCGCTCGGTGGTCGTGTCGCCGCGCCAGGTCGTCCGCTGCCGGGTGCTCGATGCGCACGAGGCGCTGGTCTCGATCGACGGCCGCGAGGACCGCCGGATCGAGGTCGGCGACGTGGTCGAGGTCCGCGCGTTCGAGCGGCCGGTCCGGTTCGTCGAGCCCGCCGGCGCCCAGCCGTTCTGGGACCTGCTGCGGACCAAGGTCGAGCTGCTGCCCTCCTGACGATGATGACGGGAGGTGGCTCCCGGGCGGGCCGGCCGGCTGCTCGAGCTGGCCGTGGCCGACCTCGCGCTGATCGATCGGCTGCGGCTGGTGCTCGCGCCTGGGCTCAACGTCCTGACGGGCGAGACCGGGGCCGGCAAGAGCCTGCTGATCGACGCCCTCGGGCTGGCCCTGGGCGCGCGCGCGGACATGACGCTGGTCCGGCACGGAGCGGAGAGCGCGCGCGTGGAGGCGCTGTTCGACCGCATCCCGGAGCCGCTGATCGCCGTGCGCGAGATCAGCGCCACCGGACGGTCGACCGCCCGGCTGGACGACGAGTCGGTGACCGCGGGCCGGCTGGCCGCGACCGTCGGGCCGCTGGTCGAGCTCCACGGCCAGCACGACCAGCAGCGGCTGCTCGACGAGGACTGGCAGCGGGACCTGCTCGACGCGTTCGGCGGGCACACCGACGCGCGCGCGGCGGTGGCCGGTGCCGTCGAGCGCTGGCGCGCCAACCGGGCGGCGCTGGCCGAGCTCGCGATCGACCCCCGGGAGCTCGTCCGGCGCCTCGAGATGCTGGAGCACGAGGCCGCCGAGATCGCCGCCGCGCGGCTGCGGCCGGGCGAGGCCGACGAGATCACCCGCGAGCTGGCCGCCGCGCAGCATGCCGGGACGATCGCGTCGGGCGCGGCGACGGCGCGTGACACGCTGCTGGCCGACGGCCGCGGGGCCCGTGAGCAGGTGGCCCGGGCCGAGCGCGAGCTGCGCTCGATCGCCCGGCTGGACGAGCGCTGGCAGCCGCTGGCGGACCGGCTGGCGGGTCTGGAGGCCGAGCTGGCGGACACGGCGGCCGAGGTCCGGGCGCTGGCCGAGACGGTCGACCACGACCCGGCCTCGCTGATCCGCCTCGAGGAGCGGCTGGGCGAGATCCACCGGCTGACCCGGCGCTACGGCGACGACGAGGCCGCGGTCCTCGCGCACGGCGAGCGCGCCGCGGCCGAGGCGGAGCGGCTGCGCGGCTTCGAGGACGAGCGGGCACGCCGCGCGGCCGAGGACGGCCGGCTGCTGGCCGGGGTCGCGGACGCGGCGGCCACGCTGTCGATCCGGCGCGCCGCGACGGCGGTCGAGCTGGGCCGGACGGTGGCCGCGATCCTGGTCGAGCTCGGGTTCCCCGGAGGCGCGTTCGAGGTGGCGCTGGGCCGGCGCCCGGCGGCTCGGGACGACCCCGCGGTCGAGGTGGACGGCGATGCGGTTGCCTTCGACGCGACCGGGATCGACAGCGTCGTGTTCACGTTCCGTCCCAACCCGGGCGAGCCGGCGCGGCCGCTGGCCCGGATCGCGTCGGGCGGCGAGCTGTCGCGCGTAGCACTCGCGGTGAAGCAGGTGCTGGCCGCGGCCGACGCCACGCCGACGCTCGTGTTCGACGAGATCGACACCGGCATCGGCGGCCGCAGCGCGGACCCGGTCGGTCGGAGCCTGTGGGCGCTCGCCCGCGACCACCAGGTGCTGTGCGTGACCCACCTGCCCCAGATCGCGGCCTACGCGGACGCCCACTACCGCATCGCCAAGATCGAGCGCGCCGGGCGGACCGTGACCGAGGTCGTCGAGCTGACGCGGCCCGAGCGCGAGGCGGAGCTCGCCCAGATGATCGGAGGGCCGGCCGGGGGCGAGGCCGCGGTGCGCTCCGCCCGCGAGCTGCTCGACCGGGCCGAGGGCTGGCGGGGCACCCGGCTGGCCGAGGCGCGGGCCTGATCGGCCGCGAGACCGACGGCCCGCCGGTCCGGCGAGCGACAATCAACGGCGTGGCGGCCGAGCTTGACCGGGCGATCGAGGACTACCTGGCGTACCTGCGCGTGGAGCGCGGGCTGGCCGATGCCACGCTGCGGGCCTACCGCGCCGACCTGTCCGACTTCGCGATGAGCCGGGGCGCGGCCGCGCGCTGGACCGCTGGCCCCGAGACGGCCCAGCGCTACCTCGCCGCCCGCGCGCGGCGCGGGCGCCCGGGCGACCCCGGGCTTGCCCCGACCAGCCTGCGCCGGCGGGCGGCGGCGATCCGCGGCTTCTACCGGTTCGCGTTCGGTGACGGGATCATCGGGCTGGACGTCGCGGCGCACCTCGACCTGCCGCGCCAGCCGCGGCTGCTGCCCGAGACGCTCACCGTGGACGAGGTGGTCCGGCTGCTCGACGCGGCCGGCGGCGAAGTCGAGGCGGCGCCGACGGGCGACCCGGGCGCAGGCCCGTCCGGGGCCGACGGTTCCGCGGTCCGGAACCGCGCCCTGCTCGAGCTGCTGTACGCCGCGGGGCTGCGGGTGTCCGAGGCGCTGGGCCTGGACCTCGATCACCTCTCGCTCGATTCGGCCTGGGTGCGCGTGGTGGGCAAAGGGGACCGGGAGCGCATGGTGCCGGTGGGCGACGTCGCGCTCGGGCTGGCTGGCGCGCTACCTCGCCTGGCCGCGGGCCGCCTGGATCGCGGCGTCGGGGGTGCCCGACGGCGGTCACGCCCCGCTGTTCGTCACCGTCCGCGGGCACCGGCTCGGGCGCCAGCAGGCCTGGGCGGTCGTCAAGGGCTGCGCCGTCGCGGCCGGGCTGGGTGACCGGGTGTCGCCGCACACCCTGCGCCACTCGTTCGCGACCCACCTGCTCGAGGGCGGCGCCGACCTGCGCGTCGTCCAGGAGCTCCTCGGACATGCCAGTATCAGCACCACACAGCTGTACACGCATCTGACCGGCGAACGGATCCGCGAGGTCTACGCCCGCGCCCATCCGCGGGCATAGGGAGGGCATTCGGGGACATGAGCTACACCGACACGCTGCTCGCCTCCGGGCGAGCGGATCGTGCGCCGGGCGCGCCAGCACTGGTTCGTGATGGTCTGGCGGGCGCGCTGGTCGATCGTGGCGCTGGTCGCGGCCGTCGCGCTCCTGATCCTGCGCCTCGCGATCTCGGGCCAGGGCACGATCCTGGACATCCTGGGCTACGTCACCCTGATCCTGCTCGTGATCGGCCTGGTGATGCTGGGCTGGGGCTGGCTGCAGTACCAGAACGAGGAGTTCGTGATCACGTCGCGCCGGATCATCCACGTCTCGGGGGTGATCAACAAGCGGGCCACGGACTCGTCGCTCGAGATGATCAACGACGCGGTGCTCACCGAATCGATGTTCGGCCGGATGTTCGGCTTCGGCGACCTCGACGTGCTGACCGCTTCGGAGACGGGGATCGAGAAGCTGCGCATGCTGCGCGACGCCAAGTCGTTCAAGAAGGCGATGATCGAGGCAAAGCACGATCTCGCGATCGAGATCGAGCGGCCCACCATGCCGCCCATCAGGGCGACCGACGGCGGCGGCGCCGGCGCGAGCGCAGCGAGCGAGAGCAGCCGGCCGGCCGCGAGCGGCTGGGGGAGACCGGCACCCGAGCCCGAGACCGCCCCGGCACCGACTCCCGCCCCGCCGCCTCCGCCCGCACCGGCACCGGCCCCCACGACCATGCCCGGCAGCCCGGCCCAGGCCGCACCCGGCGCCCCCGCCAGCCCGCCCCAGGCGGCGCTGACCGGCGACGAGGTCGCGGACGCCCTGGACCGGTTGGGCGAGCTGCGCGACCGGGGTGTCGTGACGCCCGAGGAGTTCGAGGCCAAGAAGCGGGAGCTGCTGGAGCGCCTCTAGGTGGCTGGTGTGAAACGCGCGTTCTGAGGGGCTGACGGGAGAGCGCGAGCGCGGAACGGGGGAGCGATCGGGAGGAAGCGGGGATCGGCTCGGGTCCCCAACCGATGATGACCTCTGGATCTGCCCGGATCAGGCAGGTTGCACTGCCCAGACTCCGTCCGATCTCGCAAGCCCGAGGACTGCGAGCCTCGCCAGGTTCACCGCCGCGGCGAGGAGGGCGAAGTCGGCCCGGACTTTGAGCCTGCCTCGGACTCGCGCGCGCCGGCCGCCGTGTCTCCGGCGCACGAGGTGGGCGAGCTTGCGCTCGACCAGGGTCTGGTGGCCCGATAGTCCGCTCGCCAGGCAGGGTCGCGGGCGGCTGCGCGACCGGCCATGAGGAGCGCCTCGTGTGGACCGACCGTGATCGTCCGCCCGCGTGGCGAGCTGGTGCACCTGGCGACCAGCGGACAGGCAGCGCAGGCGGCCCGGAAGTGGGCCTGCAGCTCGCCTCGGCGAGACCGGGTGAGCCGGACCGTCCGCCCGGCCGGGCAGGTCACGGTGCCGGCGGCGAGGTCGATCGCGAAGTCGTCCTTGGTGAACCGGTCGCCGATGCTGCTGGCGGGCTGGACCTTGACCCGGCTGATGGCGCCCGCCGCGTCGAGGGCAGCGAGCACCTCGCCGGCACCGTACGCCGAATCGCCATACACCGTGGTCGGCGTGTCCGGCGTCGTCAGCTCGTCCGCGAGCAGCCCGAGTGCGACCGTGGCGTCGCCCGCGTTGCCCGGCGTGACGGCGGTCGCGGTCACGAGCTCGGCATCGGGGTCGAGCGCGATGTGGCCTTTGTACCCGTCGAAGCTGTGATGGTTCGTCTTGTGGCCGTGACGGGCCTCGGGGTCGACCGTGCTGATCACCCGGTCGGGGGCCACCCGCCGGGCGATCCGGATCCGGCCGTCCGGGCCGTCTTCGAGGTCCTGGCCGAGGACGGTCGCGAGCAGCGTGGCGGCCTCGGCGAGCGGCGGCGACAGCGGCTCGTCCTCGAGCGCGGCGAGCAGCGCCTCTCCGTCACGGGCGAGCGCGTCCACGAGCCCCGCCCGGGCGTCGGCGTCGTCCCAGTCGGCGACCGGCTTGCCGGCGCTGCGGTAGTCGTCGTCGCGCCGGATGACCGCCCGGAGGCCGGGTTCCCGCTCGTCCGCATGGGCGAGCACCTGGCGGATCGCGGAGCGGACCAAGGTGACCGTGTCCATCGTGGCCACCGCGTCGTACAGCGGGGTCGAGTCGAGCACCCGTCGGACCCCCACCAGCCCCGCCGCCTTGGCGATCTCGAGCGTGCGCTCGAAGATCCGGTTGGGGCGCTCCGAGCGGGCGAGGCGCGCGCGCATGTCGACGAGCACGGTGTGGGCGAAGCCCGGGGCATCGAACGGCAGGCCGCCACAGGCGTACTTCCAGCGGGCGTCGAACGTGAACCGCTCGACCGCCTCGCGGTCGGACAGGCCCTCCAGGCGCTGGAGGACCATCACCACCGCGACCACCAGCGGCGGCACCGAGCGCCGGCCGACATCCGCGAACAGGTCGGCGAACAGCGTGTCGGGGAAGAGCTCGTGGCAGTCCCGGTGGAGCAGGGCATGGATCGAGTCCGGACGCACCAACGGTTCGACGAACGAGCTCGTGTCGCGGAACAGGTCACCCTGGCGGGGAGTGGATCCCTGCGACATCGGCTGCGCTCCTCGCGATCGGGCGCCGCCGCGTCCGCTCGACCGGCGGGCTGCTCGCGAGAATCGTAGCTGCGCTCGCGCTCTCCCGTCAGCCCCTCAGAACGCGCGTTTCACACCAGCCACCTAGGCCCGAGGGCCGGGTAGGATACGCGGGACCCCACGACCCACCACGAGGCCCGCGTGTCCATCACCCCGCTCGACATCGTCCTGATCGCGATCTTCCTGCTGGTCGCGTTCCCAGTCCACGAGTTCGCCCACGCGGCGGCCGCCTACCTGCAGGGCGACGCGACGGCCAAGCTGTTCGGCCGGATGACCCTCAACCCCGCCGTCCACTTCGACCCGGTCGGCGGCATGATGACCATCGTCTCGATCCTGCTGGGCGGGTTCCTGTTCGGCTGGGCCAAACCCACCCCGGTCAACCCGGCCAACCTGCGCGACCGGCGCAACGGGGAGGTGCTGGTCGCGCTCGCCGGGCCGGCGTCGAACCTGGTCATGGCGATGCTGGGCGCGTTCGTGATCCGGGTGCTGATCGCGTTCGCCGTCGACCTGCCCGTGCTGGCCTACCAGGGGTTGTACCTGTTCGTGGTGTTCAACGTGGCGCTCGCGATCTTCAACCTGATCCCGATCCCGCCGCTCGACGGGTCCACGATCCTGTTCCGGTTCCTGTCACCGCGCCAGGTGTGGCAGGTCCGCCCGTTCCTGAGCCAGTACGGGATCTTCATCGTGATCGCGGGCGTGCTGCTGCTGAGCCGGCCCCTGTCCGAGCTGATCTACGGTGTCGCGACGATCCTGGTGGGCGGCTAAGGCCCGCCAGCTCCGGGGCCACCTGGTCGCCCGCGTGAGCCGCGAGGAACGCAGCGCGCTGGCGGCCTGGCTCCGGCCGCCGGAGCTCGCCCTGTTCGACGGGATGCACGTCGCCGATCGCCGCCACGGGCTCGACGTCGCCCAGGCGCTGCGCCGGTCCGGCGTGCGCGACCGGGACGTGCTCGCCGCCGGGCTGCTCCACGACTGCGGCAAGGGGAACACGGGCGCCGGGCCGAGGGTCGCGTGGTCGCTGGGCGAGGCGTTCGGGCCGTGGGTCGTGACGCTGGCCCGCGCGGTCCCCGGCTGGAGCCGCGCGCTCGACCGGCTGCGCGACCATGCCGAGGCGTCTGCGTCGCTGGTCGAGGCCGCCGGCCTGCCGCCGCGCGCGGTGGACCTCGTGCGCTACCAGGCCGCGCCACGCGACCCGGTCTACGGGGCCCGCTTCCACGCCGCGGACGAGGCCTGCTGATGATCGGGAGCCGCCGATGACGATTGCCGCGTCGCCCGGGATCGCGTTCGGCGCGGGCCGTCGTCCCGAGGCGGCCACCCGCGTCACGCTGCCCGAGTTCGAGGGCCCGCTGGCGCTGCTGCTCGCGCTCATCGAGGCGCGCCAGCTGGACGTCCTCAGCGTGCCCCTGGGCGCGCTGGCCGACGCCTACCTCGACGCGCTCGCCACGCTCGACGAGGACCGGATCGGGAACGTCTCGGCGTTCGTCGCGGTCGCCAGCCAGCTGATCCTGATCAAGTCCCGGGCGCTCCTGCCGCGACATCCGGCCGGAGACGCCGTCGCGCTGGCCGACGAGGGCCCGGACCCGGAGGCCGAGCTCCGGGCGCGGCTGATCCTGTACCGCGCCTTCCGCGATGCGGGCGCCCGGCTGCTCGACGAGGCCCAGCGCCGCGTGGGGCTGTTCCACCGCGAGCCGGGGGTCGCGCGGGTCGCGGGGCTCGCCGGTGCCCGCCCGCCCGCCGCCGAGCCGCTGTCGCCGTCGATCCTGGTGGAGGCGCTCGAGGGCCTCTCGCGCATCGTCCCCCCGCCCCCGCCCCCGCCCGAGACGGTTCGCCGCATCGTGACCCTGACCTCGAGAGCGGCGATCATCCGCCGCGCGCTTCGGGGCGCGTCCGTCCTCGTGCTCCAGGACCTGCTCCGGGGCGTGCGCGACCGGGTGGTCGTCGTGGTCACGTTCCTGGCCATGCTGGAGCTGATGAAGCGGCGCGAGATCGTGGTCGAGCAGGCGGAGCCGTGGGGCCCCATCGTGGCCCGCCGGACGACGGCCGAGGAGCGGGCCGCGGCCGGCCTGCCGGCGATCGACGACGAGGCGCCGCTGGACGAGACCCTAGAGTCGTTCGCGTGACGGCGATGGAGCCTCGCGACGCGGCGAGTGGCGAGCCGGAGCCCATCGATGGGCCCCAGGGCGAGCTGACCGAGACCCAGCTCGAGGCGCTCCTGTTCGTGGCCGAGAAGCCGCTCTCGCGCCGCGAGATCGCGGGTCTCGCCGGCGTCGACCGGGAGACGGTCGACGAGCGGCTGGGCGATCTCGAGGTGTCGCTCGCCGGGCGCGGGGTCCGGCTGATCCTGTCCGACGATCGGGTCGAGCTGACGACGGCGCCCGAGTCGGGCAGCCTGATCGCCCGCTACGTGGGCGCCGATGCCGTCCGGCTGTCGCCGGCGGCGCTCGAGACGCTGGCCATCGTGGCCTACCGGCAACCGGTGACCCGGGCGGTGATCGAGCGCGTCCGGGGCGTCAACTCGGACTACACGCTGCGCACCTTGCTGCACCGGCGGCTGGTGGTCGAGCTGGGACGATCGGACGCGCCGGGGCGCCCGTTCCTGTACGGGACCGGCTTCGAGTTCCTGGAGCGGTTCGGGCTGACGTCGCTGGAGGAGCTGCCGCCGCTGGACCTCGAGGTGGCGGCACGGCTGGTCGACGAGGCGCCGCCGGCCCCCGACGCCGCCCCGGCCGCCGACGCCGCCCCGGCGTTCGACGCCCCTGCCGTCCCCCAGCCGCGCGACGCCTGAGCCATGCCGCCCGAGCGCATCTCCAAGGTGCTCGCGGCCGCGGGCGTGGCGTCCCGGCGGGGCGCGGACGCGCTGGTCGCGGCCGGCCGGGTGACGGTGGATGGGCGGCCGGCGGCGCTGGGCGAGCGGGTCGATCCCGGGATCCAGGCGATCGCGGTCGACGACCGGCCGCTCGTCGCGCCGGAGCGGCGATCGGTCTACCTGGCGCTCAACAAGCCCGTGGGCGTGACGTCCACGGTCCACGACCGCCACGCGTCCACGACGGTCGTGGACCTGGTGCCGCCCGATCTCGCCGGTTACGTCCGGCTGTACCCGGTCGGCCGCCTCGACCAGGATTCCGAGGGCCTGATCCTGCTCACCAACGACGGCGGCTGGGCCGAGCACGTGCTCCATCCCCGCTACCAGGTGGAGCGCGAGTACGCGGTCGGCGCTCACCCGTCCGCTGGCCCGCGAGCAGGCGGAGCGGCTCGAGGCGGGCGTGGAGCTGGCCGAGGGCGTCGCCGCGGTCAGCGGCCTGCGGGGCCAGACGCGAACCGAGGATCGTCGCCTCGCGGACCTCCTCGAGCCGGCCCCCGAGCCCGGCCTGACCTGGGTCCGGGTGACCATCCACCAGGGCTGGAGGCGCCAGCTGCGCCGCATGTTCGCCGAGGTGGGCGCGCCGGTCCGGCGGCTCGTCAGGGTCCGGATCGGGACGCTCCGCCTGGAGGCCCTCGCCAGCGGCGACGTCCGGCCCCTCACGGCGGCCGAGGTTCGCCGGCTGGTCGCCCGCGGTCGCGACCCGGGCCGGTATCCTCGGGGAGATGCCTGAAACCAAACGCCCCGGTCCGGTCGATCGTGGTTGCCCTCGACGGACCCGCCTCGAGCGGCAAGAGCAGCGTGGGGGCCGCCGCCGCGGCCCGGCTCGGGCTGCGGTTCGTCGACACCGGGCTCATCTACCGGGCGCTCACGGCGCTCGCGCTGCGCGAGCGCGTCGCGACCGACGACGCGCAGCGACTGGTGGCGCTGGTCGGACGGGTGACGCTCGCGGACGACGGCACGGGACGCCTGACGAGGGTGCTGCTCGACGGGGTGGACGCGACCGACGAGGCGCGCGGAGCCGAGGTGGACGCGTCGGTGTCGGCCGTGTCGCGGGTCCCCGAGGTGCGGGCGGCGCTGCTGCCGCGCCAGCGCGCCCTCGCCGCCGGTGGCGGCATCGTGGTGGCGGGCCGGGACATCGGCACGGTCGTGCTGCCCGACGCGGACCTCAAGCTGTTCCTCGACGCCTCGGTCGACGAGCGCGCGGCGCGCCGGATCGAGGAGCGGGGCCTGGACCCGAACGGCGAGGCGGCGGCGGCGGTCCGGGAGCAGCTCCGCGCGCGCGACCTGCAGGACCGGACGCGCGCCGTGGCGCCGCTGCGCGCGGCGGAGGATGCCAGGGTCATCGTGACCGATGGCAACCCGTTCGAGCGCACCGTCGATCTCGTGGTCGGCGCGATCGCGGCGGCCATCCCCGGGCCCGAGCCCGGGTCGAAGCCCGGGCCCGTGAAGCCGGCACGCGCCAGGACACCCGGGCGCGCCGCACCGGCGCCCGTGCGCACCAGCCGGACCGGGCTGCTCGAGGTCGCGATGCGCCTCGACAACGACCAGTCGATGCTGGTCCGGATGGTCGGCCTGGTGTCGCGGATCATCGTGCGGCTGTGCGCGAACATCCGGGTCGAGGGCCTTCACCGCATCCCGGCGACGGGCGCCGTGATCCTGGCCATCAACCATTGCTCGAACGCGGATCCGTTCGTGACCGGAGCGTTCATGACGCCCGGGCTCCGCCGGCGTCGCATCCACTGGCTGGGCAAGCGGGAGCTGTTCGGCTGGCCGATCTTCGGCTGGCTCGCGGCCCATGGCGGCGTCCACCCGGTGGAGCGAGGAACCGCCGACGTCGAGGCGTACCGCCTGGCCACGCGCATCCTCGAGGCGGGCTACGTGATGCTGGTCTTCCCCGAGGGCACGCGCAGCCCGACGGGGGCGCTCCAGGAGGCGAAGGATGGGATGGCGACCCTCGCCATGCGCACCGGGGCGGCGATCGTGCCGGTCGGGGTCAACGGGTCGGACCGGGTGTGGCCCAAGGGCCAGCGGCTCCCGCACCCCTTCCCGCGCCGGACGATCACGGTCCGCGTGGGCGAGCCGTTCCGGGTCGCCGACCTGGTGCCCGAGGGGACCGACCGGCGGGCAGCCAAGACCATCGCCACCACCGCGATCATGGGCCGGATCGCGGCCCTGCTCGATCCTCGCCAGCGCGGGTTCTACGCCGACGCCGCTCCCGCCGGGGACGCGACGCGACCCTGACCGACCGGCTCGCGGGAGCCCGGACAGCGGCGCGATCGCCGGACGTGTGCGAACATCGACCGGCCATGGGAAGCGTCCACGAGGTCCGGATCGCCAAGCGCACGGGGTTCTGCTACGGCGTGCGCGAGGCGATCGACAAGGCCAAGGAGTCGGCGGCGACCGGCAAGCTGACCCACACCCTGGGCCAGGTCGTCCACAACGAGGGGGTCATCCACGAGCTGCAGCACATCGGCGTCCGCAGCGTCGACTCGCTCGACGACGTCGACCACGGCGCGGCGGTCGTGATCCGGGCCCACGGCGTCAAGCCCGAGGTGTTCGAGCGCGCCGAGGCCCGCGGGCTGGACGTCATCGACGGCACCTGCACCTGGGTGATCCAGGAGCAGCGCCAGCTCCAGGAGCTCGTCGAGGACGGCTACACCATCGTCCTGCTGGGCACGCCCAAGCACCCCGAGGTGGTGGGCCTGCTGGGGTTCGCGCCCGACGCGATCGTGGTCGACGAGGAGGAGGACTGGGACCGGATCCCGCGCCGCAAGCGGATGGCGCTCATCACCCAGTCCACCCAGCCGCCCTGGAAGTTCGAGAAGCTGGCCGCGTTCCTGGTGTCCCGGGCGCACGAGCTCAAGATCGTCAACACCGTGTGCCCGGTGACCATCCGCCGCCAGGAGGACACGCTAGAGACGGCCCGGGACGTGGACCTGATGGTGGTCGTGGGCGGGCGTCACTCGGCGAACACCAAGGAGCTCACGCGCCTGTGCCAGATCGTCGGCACCCGCGCCGTCCAGGTGGAGAACGCCAACGACCTCGACGATGCGTCGGTGTTCGACGACGTGGGCGTGGTGGGCGTGACCGGCGGCACCTCGACCCCGATCGAGGACCTGCGCGACGTCGCGGAACGCATCCTGCGCCTGGGCGGAACGGACGAGGCCGCCAGCCACGCCGTCGAGCTCGCCCGCGGCGCGCTCGACGCCGCCGCCCATCCGGCCGGCCGCACGACCTCCCTGCCCACGCTGACATCGACCCCCGCCGGCGCGGCCTGAGCGCCGTGGCCACCCGCTCGGCCGGGCTCCCCGTGGTCGCCTTCGTTGGCCGTCCCAACGTGGGCAAGAGCACCCTGTTCAACCGGATCGTGGGCGACGCGCGCGCCGCGATCGTCGAGGACCGGGCACGGACCACGCGCGACCGGCTGTATGGCGACGCCGAGTGGAACGGACGCCGGTTCGTGGTGGTCGACACCGGTGGCCTCGAGCTGTCGCCCGGCGACCCGATCGAGGCGCAGGTCCAGCTGCAGGCGCGGCTCGCGATCAGCGAGGCGGACGTGATCGTGTTCCTGGTCGACGCGATCACCGGGCCGACGCCGGCCGACGACGACGCCGCCGAGCTGCTGCGCCGGACCACCAAGCCCGTGCTGGTCGCCGCCAACAAGGCCGACAACGAGCGGCGCGAGCTGGACGCAACCGAGTTCTACGCGTTCGGTTGGGAGCACACGTTCGCGATCTCCGCCAGCCACGGGCGGGGCGTGGCGGACCTGCTCGACGCGGTCGTCTGGGAGCTGCCCCCCGAGACCGAGGCGGAGGTCGCCCGCAAGGCGCGCGAGGCGGAGGCGGACGTTTGGGCGGCGGAGATGGCCCGGGCTCGCCCGGAGCCCTACGTGGTGGGCGACGAGCCCGAGGATGACGCGGACGACGAGGACGCGGACGCCGAGGACGCGGACGCCGAGGCCACGGCGGCCGGGCGTGCTGCCCAGTCGGCTCCCGGGTCCACCGGCGACGTCGCGGCCCGCTGGGACGCGGCGATGGCCGCCGAGGACGACGAGCCGCCGGGGATCGCGTTCGTCGGCCGGCCCAACGTGGGCAAGTCGAGCCTGCTCAACGCGCTCCTCGGCTACACCCGCACGATCGTGTCCGACATCCCGGGCACGACCCGGGACGCGATCGACACCACGATCCCGTGGGGCCGCAGCGAGGTCGTCCTGATCGACACCGCCGGCATCCGCAAGCGGGGCAAGGTGGCGTCCGGCCCGGCCGCGGAGCGCTACTCGACCCTTCGGGCGCTCAAGGCGATCTCGCGCGCGGACGTCGCGGTGCTCGTGCTCGACGCGGCCGACGGGCTGACCGCCCAGGATGCCCACGTCGCGGGCTACGTCGTGGAGGAGGGGAGGGGCCTCGTCCTCGCCGTCAACAAGTGGGACATCGTGGAGGACAAGACCCACCGCAGCTTCGACGAGTTCGTGGCCAACCTGCGCCGCGAGCTCCCGTTCATCGAGTACGCGCCGGTGGTCTCGATCAGCGCCAAGACCGGCCAGCGGGTCCAGCGGGTGCTGGAGCTGGCGGTGGACGTGTGGGGCGAGCGACGCAAGCGGATCCCGACGGGCGAGCTCAACCGGCTGGTGTCGGCCGCCGTGGAGCGGACCCCGCCGGCGATGGTCCACGGCCGGCGCTCGAAGATCCGCTACGCGACCCAGGCCGGGGTCGCGCCGCCGACCTTCGTGTTCTTCGCGACGGACCCCGCCTCGATCCACTTCTCGTACCGGCGCTATCTCGAGAACCGGCTGCGCGACGCCTATGGGTTCAACGGGACGCCGATCCGGCTCGTGTTCCGGGAGCAGGTGCGCGTCAAGCTGCCGCGGGGTCGGGCGCGCGCCAGGAAGCGCTGATGGTGGCGGGCGCGGGGGCGCGAGTCGCCGTGGTGGGCGCGGGTGCCTGGGGCACGACCCTCGCCGCGATCCTGGCGCAGCGGGAGCCGGTGACGCTCGTCTGTCGCTCCCCGGAGATCGCGGCACGGATCCGCGACACCCGACGCCACGAGTTGCGCCTGCCGGGCATCGACTTGCCCGACGGCATCCAGCCGACCGACGATCCGGCGGCGCTGGCCGCGGCCACCGACCTCGTGGTGTTCGCCGTCCCCTCCGCCCACCTGCGCGACACAGCGGCGCGGGTCGCCCCCGCCGTTGCCCCGGGCACCGACCTGCTGTCGGTGGTCAAGGGCATCGAGCGCGGCACGCACCTGCGGATGACGGAGGTGCTCGCACAAGCCGGCGGCTTCGAGCCGCGTCGCATCGCCGCCCTGTCCGGGCCCAACCTCGCGCTCGAGATTGCGCGCGGCCTGCCGGCCTCGGCCGTGATCGCCGCCGAGGACGAGGCGCTGGCCGAGCGGATCGTCGGCCGCCTCGTCCGGCGCGAATTCCGGCTGTACGTCAACCGCGACGTCCTGGGCGTCGAGCTGTGCGGCGCGCTCAAGAACATCATCGCCATCGCCGCCGGCGCCGCGGAGGAGCTCGGGTTCGGCGACAACGGGAAGGCCGGCCTGATGACCCGCGGCCTGGCCGAGATGACGCGCCTGGGCATCGCCGCCGGGGCCAACCCGCTCACGTTCGCCGGCCTGGCCGGGATCGGCGACGTCATCGCGACCTGCGGCTCGCCGCTGTCCCGCAATCACCGGCTGGGCCAGGAGCTCGCCCGGGGCCGGCGGTGGGCCGACATCGAGGCCAGCCTGCCGGGTGTCGCCGAGGGCGCCTACACGGTGGACGCCGCCCTGCTCCTCGCCGACGAGCTGGGCGTCGAGATGCCGATCGCCCGCGAGGTCCACCGGGCCCTGTTCGAGGGCAAGAGCGTCCAGCGCTGCCTGATCGACCTGCTGGCCCGAGAGTCCAAGGACGAGCTCGCCGACTACGACCGCTGGGCCGCCAGCCTGGGCGTCAGCCCCGCGGGGCCGCCGGGCGCCTGAGCCTCGCGGCGCTACTCCCCGGTCGTCCGGCGCTCGGCGTCGCGCGCGTCGGCGGCACGCTCCAGCGTGTACTGCTGCGGGAGCGGGGCCGCCGCCTGGTGATCCTGCCCGATCCCGAACTGGTTGAGCTCCTCGCGGCCGTACGCCTCGAGCGCCGCGGGATCGTCCCTCGGATCGACCACCGGCTCCCGGTCATCCATCGATCGTGGCACCGGCAGCAGCGACGTCATCCGGTCGACCAGGCGCGAGATCAGGCGCATCGCGGACCCCCAAAGGCAGCCCCGGGTAGCGGGGCATCCATCCTACGCTGCCCGTCACGCCCGCCATGCGCCATGACGCCCGCCATGTGCCGCGGGATGCCGGTGATAGACTCGGCTCCCTCGGGGCGTGGCGCAGCCTGGTAGCGCACCTGAATGGGGTTCAGGAGGTCGAGCGTTCGAATCGCTCCGCCCCGACCACAATCCACGCACGAAATCGGCCTTCCGGTCGCCCGGAGGGCCTTTCGTTTTCGGACCGTAAGCCTTCGCTGTTGCCATGCTATGGACTCCTTTGGGCATGGAGCGCATTCGCGTTGCTCGTGCCGACCGAGGTTGCTCGTCGCAACGCAAGCGGAAGCGGCGTCGCCGAGCACGTAACCCGTTGGCGCCCCGGTCCCATCAGTGGCTCGATTGGACCAGCCTCTCGGAGGGTTGTCCCTGGCTCGACCGTCCCGCCTCTGCCTTCAATGTCTCGAAGTCAATGAAGGATGCGCTGAGGACGGGCACATCGAGGTGACAGGTCCACCGAGATACCGTGGTATCGTGGTGCACCACTCTAGGATTGGAGGACGGACATGACGATCAAGTCCCGCACCCTGCGCCTGCCCGTCGACCACGCCGAGGCCCTCGAGGCGATCGCGGGCGTCGAAGGGGTCTCGGTCAACGAGGAGATCCAGCGGGCGATCGCCACCCACATCGAGGCCCGTCGGGCCGATCCGGACTTCCGACGGCGCCTGAAGGCAAGCATCGAGCGCAACCGCGAGATCCTCGAACGCCTGGCCCGGTGACCCCGCTACCTCGAGCTTGCCGACTACCTGCTCATCGCCGAGGCGGTCCTCGGAGTCCCGGCCGAGCTCATCGCCGACTTCAACCGGATCGGGCTCGCGGATTCCGCGCTGGCCGCTCCGCAGGCGGGCTTCGGCGGCGTCGAGGCGCATCCGGACTTCGCGACCAAGGCGGCGGTGCTCTGCTGGCACCTCGTCAAGAACCACCCGCTGCCCGACGGTAACAAGCGCCGCGCCTTCCTGGCCACGGTCGAGTTCGTCGAGCGCAATGGCCGAACGTGGATCCCCGCGCCCGGTGGCCCCGATGAGACCGACCACGTGATCCGAGGCATCGCCAGCGGCGAGGTCGGTGAATCCGAGTTTCGCGACTGGATCGCCCAGCGCTGCGGGTGAGCCCTCAAGGCACGGTCGGCTCGCTGCACCGCGCGCGAGCGCCACCCTCGCGTGGCCGAAGACGACGAAGTCGGGCGCCTCCTCGCCGACTAGATGATCCCGTTGCGCCACGGGCCGGGGCGGGCCGGGGCTGTGGCACTCGTGGCCTCCCGCCGGCTCAACGCGTCACGTCGGCCAACGTGGGCACCCACTGGCGGACCTCGGCGAGGTCGTGGCCCGTGATATCGACGCGCACGCGGCCCCCGGGCCCGTTACAGCGGGCACTCCGGCGCCCCGTGGCACCCGCAGGCGAAGAAGCAAGGGACGCGGATGATGAGCGTCGCTCCACCGGCGCGGCCTGCCCCGCCCGCCGAGGTACGGGAGCTGGGCGCCGCAGGCCGGGCAGTGGCGCGACGACACGAGGCTCGCGCGAAGGGCGATGGCCGCGGCCGCCGACTCGAGGGCGTCAGCGCTCGCGCACCGCTCCATTGGCGAAGACCCCGAAGCGGGCGAAACTCGGCCGTGCGCACACAGTCGCCGGGCGCGGTCTGGCGGCAGCTGCCGCGCCCTAGGGTCTACCTCGCCCCGGTCGGTCGACGCACCCTTCGTCGAGTTGCACGACCGGCACAGCACCGCGGTGTTGTAGATGTCGAAGGGCGCACCGCGAGCGGCGAGCGGCACGACGTGATCGACGGTCAGGTCACTCGTCGCGTGGGCGGGGCGACCGTAGCCGGGGCACCAGTTGCCGTGCTCACCGCGCCAGGCACGCAGCACGCGGGCGCTCAGGCGCCGCCAGGCCCGGGTGCTGTACAGGGCGTTGTGTCGGCTACGGTTGGACTGCCGGGCGTGCTCGGTCCAGCGACTGCCCGCGCGACTGGTGACGACACCAGGGACCGTGCACGCCTTCACGCGCGGATCGTCGACGGGGTGGCTGGCGCGGTCTATTCGCTCCGGGTGCTAGGCCCCAGGCATGTGGATGGGCACCGGGGCGCGCGCTAGGGGATCGTCTGGACGATGTCCGAGACGAGGTAGGTCGTGTACCCGATCACCATTGGGGGATCGGCGTCCAGCCAGTCCACCCGGTGCAGCAGCACGTCCTGCTCCTCGAGCAGGATCGACGTGCTCGGGTCGAAGATCAGGACGCGCCGCTCGAGTCCACGGCTCGACCCGGCATTCGTCATCGCCACCGCCGTCCCGGTCCGCCCCGCTCGGTCGGTCACGGAACCGATCAACTCGACGCCGCTGAGGCCAGCCGCGACCCGATAGAGGGCGGCGCGAACCTGCGGTGCCGCGACGGTCTCGCGCAACAGGTCCCCGATGGTCGTGAACCGCTCGTAGTCGGCGGAATTGCCATTGACCGCGGCGCGCTGGTCAATGAGCCGCCGTAGTGCAGACGGGTCGGTGGGCAGGGCGTCCACGTTCTCGTAGCTGAGGCTGCCCGGCCAGACCTGGGGCGTGCCTGGAACGTAGCCAGCCGGGGTAGGCACGAAGCGGACGTCGGTGTGCTCAGGGCTTGGGAGGGGCGACCCGGACGCCACCCACGCGGCCTTATCCGCCGGTCCGAACCAGATCGGCTCGCCCCGGGTCTCGATGAGCCTGCCCGAGCCGTCGGGCTTGACCCAGAGCTCGCGGGTCACTGGAACCAGTGCCCAGATCCCGTTCGGGTGTTCGGGCCAACCACCCTCGCCCACGAGCCCCGCGCCCTCCGACTTCGTGTGCCGATAGCCGTCCGCGGGCGCTGCCGGCAGGGCCGCTGCCACGCCCGCGACGGCATTCAGCGCCGCGGCCGCCGCCGGGTCTGGCCGATTCCCCAACGGCACGACGCCAAGCGCAAGGACCACGACAAGTGGGACGACCACCGCTGGGATCAGCAGCCGGGGGCGCTGCAGGCGTGGGCGAGGCCAGTGGAGTCTGGGTCGGGCGATGTCCCCAGTCGCCACCTCGATCAAGGCCACCCGTGCTGCCTGCTTGGCCGCCGGGTCGGGCGGCGGAACGTCGCGGCCGACGCCTCGGAGAAGCTCGATCTCACCCATCGCTTGCGATGACCTCGGTGAGGGTGTCTGCAAACAGTGATTGCCCGCTGGGGTCAAGCAGTTCCCGGAGTCGACGACGAGCGCGATGAATGCGAGACCGGACGGTCCCGATCGGGATGTCGAGCGCGATCGCGATCTCGGCGTACGTGAGGTCTGCCCACGCGAGCAGGAGCAGTGCATCCCGATCACCGTCGGGGATTCGAGCGAGAGCCCGAGCGATCCGGGGCCGCTCGGCCGCGGCGTCGACACGCGCGGCGACCAGCGCCTCGTCGATGCCCACGGCTGCCTCAGTCTCGAGGCGCTCATACGCCCGAAGGCGCCGGACCTCGGCCCGCCGGTGGTGCCGGACGAGGTTGGTCGCGATCCCCAGTAACCATGGGCGGGCGTCGCTGTGCGCGAGGTCGTAGCGGGCGCGCACCCGGAACGCCGTCGTGAAGGTCTCGGAGACGAGATCGTCGGCCACGTCGAACCCAACGCGCCGTCCGAGATAGCGATGGACGAAGTCGTAGTGACGGTCGAACACGGCCGCAAACGCGACCGGTGTGTCGATCGAAGCTGCGATCAGCGCAGCGTCCGGTTCCTGGTCCATCGCACTGGTGTTGCCCGTAGCCGCCGATTCGGTTCGCGCTCACCGGGCCACTCTGTCGCGCTTCGGCGAGCCCGGGCGACCTGGCTGTTGCTCAGCACGGCTGGGGAGCACCCCACCAACCCGGAACCCCCGTGCCCTGCCGCACCGAGCCGTCCTTGTCGATCGTGAGCCAGAGGGACGGCGGCTCTGCCTCCTGGCCGCGAACGTAGATCGCGTGCACGACACTCGCACCCGGCTCCGTGGGCGAGCGGTCGAGGAGCACGAGCCGAGACCCTGCCGGCATGGCGTAGCAGCCGACGCCCGTGTTCTGGCCCCAGAAGCCCGTGCTGTTCCAGGGCTGCCCGCCGATCTGGACGGTGACCCACGCCTGGTTCGGCGTGTCGTTGCGGACGTAGAGCACGACCTGACCGTTCGCCTCGGAACCTGGGCTGCCAGAAGGAGCCGCAACCGCCGCGAAGGTCGGGACGGATGCCGGATCGACTCCAGCCGCCACGAACCCCCGGCGGGGACCATCTGGCCGACGACCGTTCGAAGATCGTCGCCGAACACGGGGAACGCTGCGTCGCCCGAACCGAGCACGTCCGCCCTGCGGGCATAGCCGGCGATGCCGCCGTCCCGGCCGGCGACAGCGAGGAAGTCGGGCGCGGACGACGCGTCGACTTGGCCGTTCGGGCCGGGCGGCGGCAAAGTGCCCTTGGTCGCAAACGGCGAGCAGGCTGCGACGAGCGCGATCAGGACCAGCGCGAGCACCGCCAGAACACCCCGCGACCGATTCATGAGTTCACGCTGTGGTCGCGCCGCGCTGTGGTCAAGGGCCACGCCAGACCTGCCCGACGCGACGAACCGCCTCTGGCCAGATCGGAGCGGCGCCCGATCGCACTGTCTCGGCTGCCATGTGGCGGCCCGCTACCGACCGCTCACGAACCAAATGTAGCGACCGACGTTATCGAACTGCGCGCCGCCGTAGACGTAGCACCCAGCGTCGACGTGGGCGAGGTAGGCGTTTCCCGCCGACCCGACCGGCACCTGCCGGACCCCGGTCGCCTGCACCTTCGGGTCCGGGACGCCCATGCCCGTAAGCGTCGACCGGACGAGTGCCACCGCCTGGTCGCGCCCGAGACATCGATTGAGCAGCGTGGCCGACACGCCGTCGAGCGCCGCGGCGACGTCGCCGCCCATCGAAGCGACGAGGAGGATCTCCTGTGCGTCGCCGATCGGCGCGCCGGTCACGCACCGCGCCTCCCTGATCCGGTCGTCGGCCCGGATCGTCCAGCTCGACAGCCCGAGCGCATCGAGCCGCTGGCGGAACAGGCTCATCGCCTGGTCGCGCGACAGGCAGGCGTCCGCCGTGTAGGTGCCGAGGTCGTTACGCACGCGCTCCTCGTCCGCCGCGTTGCGGGCCACGACGGCGGGGTCCGGACCTGGGAGGGTCGCCACCGTCATGACCGCAGCCGTCCCGAGGAACACGGTCGCGGCGACGAGAAGGAACACGCCTTGGCGGCGGCGGTTCAGGCCGCGGCGAGGCGCGGTCACGACGGGTACCGGCACTGCCGGGATCGAAGCGTCGAGGTGTGCGAAGCGCTCGCGAAGGCGAGCATCGAAGTCGGTCATCGGTCGTCTCCCAGAACCGCCCGAAGGCGGTCCTTCGATCGCGAGATCTAGCTCGACACGGTGCCCTCGCGGACACCGAGGATGCCGGCGATCTCGGCATGCGTGTAGCCGTCGAGGGTCGCGAGGACGAGTGCCGCGCGCTGTTGGGGCTCGAGCTCCGCGAGCGCGAGCCACAGGTCGGGCTCGGACGCCATCGCCCAGGCGGGTTCCCCGCGTCGGACAGCGCGACCAGGCGCCGCCGCCGGCGCAACTCGTTCAGTGCGAGGCGGATGCCGATCGTGTAAAGCCAGGCCCGGACATCGCCGCCACGGAACTGGTTCCTCCGTTCGAGAGCACGTGCGAATGCCGACTGCGCGACATCCTGTGCCTCGTCGGGGTCGTGGAGCACGACCGTCAGCCGGCGGGCCAGCAGCGGGTAGGCCGCGACCAGCTCAGCGTCGAGTTCGATCTCGAGTGGGACGGTTCGGGCGAGGTCCATGCACCCTCCTTCGTCCCTACTACACGCGAGCCCGCTCGATCCTTACAGAGCCGATGCGGCCACGGCTCGGATTACGCGCCGAGGAAAGTCAGGCGTGCTCCAAGCTTGGCACCGCGAGCCAACCCTCGGCCCGCCCCCGGTAGATCGGCTGCTCGGTCGTCAGGCCCGAGCGCGCCCGCAGGTCGGCCAGGTGTCGCTGCGGCTATCACGTCAGCCCCGCTGTCCTCCTGCCCCTCCTGGGCGCGATCCTCGCGCTCCTGTGGGACGGCGACGTCGAGGACGAGCAGGACGACCAGCACGAGCGTGTGCGCCGCGGCAGCACCGATCCGGGCCGAGCTGCAGACGTCGGCCCGGTGGCGCTCCGGCGCATCGTCATGCGGGTCATCGCCCGTGCCGGCGCAGTTCGGTCGATCCAGGCATCGACGAGGAGGGGAGCACAAAGCGGTCGAGGGCGCCGCCCATGACGACGCCGGCGAGGAATGCCAGGACGAGCTCGATGCCGGTCATCGGGCCGGCACGAGGTTGACGGCGCGGACGTACCCGGTGGGGGGAACCGGGAGTCGACCTGGATCGGACCAGCGCGCCGTCATGCCCTCAAGCGTGGCGGCGGCTTGCTCTTGTTTCTAGTTGGCCGATTGGGCCATGTCTGCGGGGTCGCAGGCCCGGCGGGGTTGGGGGCGAGCAGGTTCTACGGAGCCAGCACGACGGGGACCGGCGTTCCCTGCTGCAGGTCGAGCACGACCCGGTCGCCGAGCGGGGCGGCCAGCGCGGCCGTCGCCGTGCGCCGTGCGCCGACGGCCGAACATCCCTGCGGGAGCAGTCCGACATGGGAATGCCGCGTGACGATGACCACGACCGCGAGATCGGACTCGGCGGCCTCGGCCGTGTAGTCTTCACCGCACGGCTTGTCACCCGGATCTGGAGCACCGACGAAGGCGACCGTGAGCTCGGTGCCGCTGACCGACCCGCTGGCCGAGTCGATGGCCAGCCCGAGTTCCCAGCCGCCGTCGTCGGGGGCGACGACGACCGGGTTCGCGATGGCGACCCGCGTGACCTTGACCGCGGTGCCCTCCAATGTGAATTCCCAGATGGGTGCGGTCGCCGGTCCTCGCGAGGTCTGGATCGGCCCGGACGTCAGCTCTGCGGTCGTCGCCAGGAGCATCGCGCAGTCGGAGCAGGGCGCCTCGGTGGTGGCCTCGATCGCGATGATGGCGTCCTGCGCCGACATGAGGGGCACCTTAGTCGTGGTGCCGTCCTGCCACGTCACCTCGCCATCGGGCGGTGCCACCCCGGACAAGGGGCTGGAGGACGCGACCATCCCGGCCATCAGCGCGCGCTTGTTGTTGTCGCCAACGGCCTCCTCCCAGTCGCCGATCTGGCCCGTCAGCTCGCCGACCGGGGTGACAGCAGCGTGCTCACCTGCGGCGGTCACCGCGGCCGCCCACGCCGAGAGCACCTCTTGTGCCCGCTGATGGGCAGCGGCCGGGTCGGTGGCCCCGGGCGCGAAGACGCATCCAGCCATGGCTATCGTGACCAGCAGCACGAGGGCGTAGCGCGCCGTCGCTCTCCGAGCCATGTCGGGCCTTACGGCTCGGGCGACGGCGATGGCGCCGGCTGGAAGGTGCACGCCTTGTTGGGTGGGTAGTCGGCGTTGAGCGCGACGTCCTCAAGCGGCCGGAGGGTCACCTGTGTGGAGCACTCGTCACGCGGCGTGCCCGTCACCCCACCGTCGTAGGTTGCCAACCACACGGTGATCGAGTAGCGACCAGCGGGCAGGACGAGCACTCCCGAGCCGTACCCGCCGCCGTAGGTCGTGTAGCCAGATCCGCCTGAAGAGCCGCCAGACACGAGGCCCTCGTGCACCACCGAGCCGTCGCCGGACACGACGCGGTAGAAGGGAAACACGTCGCCCGCGCAGCACTCGACCCCGTGGACGGTGGCCATCTGCGACAGCCGTGCCAGCTGGTTGCTCGCATCCAGCTGGAGGGGGTGGCTATCGATGACCTTGCCGGTGGCGTCGTCGACGAGCCAGACCGTCTCGGGGCGTGTCTCGCCTGCCCCCGACCCACCGCCCTGCCCGAGCGAGCGCACCAGCCACACGATGTCGTCACCGGCGAAGTTCCAGCGCGGGTCGATCGTGGCGACGTCGCCCTTCCTGAACGCCGCCCCGGTCAGCAGGTCGTCGCCGAGCCCGGCGGCCGCTGCGACCTGCGGGAGCGTCATCCTCGGCGTGATCACCTTCCCCGAGTCCTGGCCGCCGGTCTCGGGAGCAGTGGGCGGGACATCACTGTCATTCGCCCAGGCAACGCGGTCGACGACGAAGGCTCTCGCGCACTCGGCCTGGGTCGCAGCCGTGCACTGCCATTGCCGGGCGTCGCCGGCGTGGCCGATGAGCACGAGGACGGCCGGGTCGCCGGTGGCGCCCCCCGACACCCACGACCACGCATTCCCGCTCGTCTCGCTCATGAACCACGGCGACAGGTTCGTCCCGGACGGCTGGCTGCAGCTCATGCCATTGGCGCCCTCAGGCTGACACAGCTTGGCGCTGGCGCGGGTATCGGTGAAGGAAACGAACCGGCACCAGTCCTCGAGCGGGCCGATGTACCGGCCCGGATACGGACAGGAGGGGGTGAACTGGTCGAAGTAGCCGGCCACCGCAACGGCCTGGCCGTCGAGCTCGTCGACCTGCAGCAGGCCGACAGCATCGGCAACGCTGATCACCGGTAGGCCGGCGACCTCCGATGGGAATGCCGCGTCGACCGGGTGATCTGAGGGCGCGGCTGAGCCACTGGCGGGCGGTGTCGGGGCCTGCCCGGGCACACTCGCCGTGGGCGACGCCATCGGCGTCCCTGAGGTGCTGGACGGCGCGGCAGGTCCAGCCGAGGAGCACGAGGCGAGCAGGGCCGCGACCGCTGCCAGTCCGATAAGCCGTCGCACGCTACTGGACCACAGTGTCCAGCCAGTACGCCTCCGCACCGACGCACGCGCCGTTCACGTGGGACCCGCCGACGATGGCCACCCGGCCGGAGGCATTGAGCACGTCGAACACGCTGCCCTGATCGAAGCGCGCGGTGAAGCCCGAGGGCCACACGAGCTCGATCCGGCGGCCGGTCAGCGCGTCAGAGAGCCAGACCTTCCGGGGATCGCTTGCGCTGCCGGCCAGCACTGCGTCCAATCCGACGCCAGCACAGGCCATCGGCGTGGCGTCAGGGCCCAGCACAAGGTGCGGGTCAGACGGCAGGGCGTATTCGTTCGGACCGAGCGTTCGCGTCGATGGCCCCGGGCCGGAAGAGCCACAAGCCCCGGCCAGTAGAACGGCTACCGCAGCAATCATCACGCTCTTGGGCATCGTCGGCCTCGTGGAACCGTTCGCACCATGAAGGACGCCGTCCCGCAGGTGTTGGTTCCAGCATAGGCAGAGTTCGCTCACGGGCTGTTGGCCAAGTCGAGCAGCGCGCTACTCATCCGTCTCGGCCAGGCCGTCAGCCCCTGGCAGACGCGGGGCGAGGATCCACACGAGTGCGCCGTCGTCGTCGCCCCGACCTTGGACCGGGCGCTCGCCAGGTGGTGCTTCACGGTCGAGTGCGAGAGGCCAAGCCGGTGGGCGGCAGCCTTCTCCGAGCCCGCAGCGAGGACCGCTGCGACCACCCGGAGCTCGCGATCCGTCGTGCGTTCGCCGGTGGCTCGACTGGCCGGGGGGCGGTCCCTCACGCCAGCCGCCGGGCCGCCGCGAGCCACTCATCCCGGCCCTCGATCGGGATCTCGTAGGTTGCTAACGCGCGCCCAACACCTGTCGGGCGCGCGAGTGTCATCTCGCGGGACATCCTGGACACCCGTCTCACGACATCGAAGGCGGGACGGCGAAGTCCCCGGGCTCATCATCACGAACCCGGCGTCGACAGTCCCGCGGTCCTTCGACATCGACAGCCTCGACATCCACGTGCAGGTGACGCCGACGACGACGACGGCCGTCGTGATCCAGCCCAGCGGACCCGGTCAGCTTCGTGTTCGACTGCAGCGTGCACGGTCACCGGGCTGCAGGCATGGCCGGGACGATCACTGTCGGCATATCAGGCGTTACCCGCGCGTTCGTCAATTCGTTCTGCGACGTCGCCGCGATGGGTTGGACGCTGCTGTGGTGGCCGAGGCGCTGCGACGGGCAGGACTGTGTGCACATGCGAGTCGAGGTGAGATAAGGCGCCATGCCGGGAACCTTCACCGAGTGGATCGAGACCGCGGGCAAGGCGGTGGACGTGGCTGGCGTCCTGACGATCTCGCTCGGCATCGTCCTCGTGGCGGTCCTCGCTGCGCGCCGGATCGTGCACCGCGAGTCCGACGTCTACACGGGGTTCCGTCAGCAGCTCGGTCGCGCAATCCTGCTCGGTCTCGAGCTACTCGTCGCGGCCGACATCATCCGGACGGTCGCCGTCACCCCGACGCTCGAGTCCGTCGTGGTCCTCGGCGTGATCGTCCTCGTCCGGACGTTCCTGTCCTTCAGCCTCGAGGTCGAGCTGACAGGAGCGTGGCCGTGGCAGCGCCGCGCCGATAGCGGGCGGGACGCGTAGGTCCATCGAAGCTGGCGTCGGGCCGAGTCGGTGAGCGGCACCCGTCCGCTGGGGCTGGGGCGCGTGGGTCGCCAGCCACAAGCCCGCGGCCTCGGGGAGCGCGGACAGATCGGGAGCACGTGCGTCTGGCCTTAGCATCGCTGCGCGAAAGGCCCGAGCGCCTCGTCCACGACGGCGTCGTCGTCCCCCGCTTTGATGCGGATCGCCCGGGCCGGGCCCTCGGGCTCGGGCAGGCGCGGAGCCAGGATCCAAACGAGCTGCGCCGTCGTCGCCACTCCGACCTTCGACCGCGCATTTGCCAGGTGGTGCTTCACGGTCGAGTGCGACAGCCCGAATCGGTGGGCCGCGGCCTTCTCGGAGCCGGCGACGAGCACGGCAGCGGCCACGCCGACCTCGCGTCCGTAGCGCGCCCGGCGGACTGACGATCCGGGCGAGGTCGGCAACTCAAACGAATCGCTTCGCGGCCGCGACCAGGCCGACCGCGGTCGGAAGGCCGACGCCTGCCCTCCTTGTAGGTGTCCGGCGGCGGGAGCGTCCCAGGGTTTGCGACGGGCTATGCCGCGGCAGGACGAGCGAATCCGGCAGCCAGCCGGTGCACCACGATCGTAGCGTCGCCGAGCGCCCGGGCCTTCTCATGTAGCTGCCCAACCGCGGCCGCGCTTGGGTCCCCATAGACCTCAATTGGCTCGGAGGGTGATGAACGCCCCGACCCGTTGGAACTCCGGCCCGCCGATGGTCAGGTGCCGCTCGAGGGAGGCCGAGTCAGGGTGGGCCGCGACGACCGTCATCGCCAGGGCCTCCTCGTCGATGACGAAGCCATACGCGAGGAGCTGCGGTTCCCGCGCCTCGACGAACGCGACGAGCTGCGAGACCGCACTCCGAGGCTCGGCGACCGCGCCGGGCCGGACGTCGGAACGGTCGATGTACAGGATCGGACTGGTCATCGCGCGCCCTCCGAGAGGTCCGTAGGGATCGGAATTCTCGCCAGCACTGCGGGTATCGCGATGATCGCGACTGGCTGCAATATGAGCGTCCGGTCTGGCGAGCGAAGCGTCTCGGCCGCCGTCGTTGCGCGCCCCCGCACCCGCGTTCAGCTCTTGAGATCGGACGCCTTGTCGTCGTGACTACGATGGCGGGGCCGAGCGTCGTGGTCCATTGTGACGAGGAAGCGATGATGAAGATCGAGGTCGCCGGCGCGGACGCCACTCGATCGAACCTCAGGGCCCGAAGGCCAGCAAGCTCACGATCAGCGTGAACATCCCCGGGGCACCCAATCCGTTGGATCCCATGCCCGTCGAGGCCAGCCTTCGCCGAAACGAGGAGCTGATCGAGTTGGAGACGCCGGCAGTCGACGGATGAACGGTGACCGCGGATCCGGGATGCCCGCGCCGTCTGCGAAGGACGAGCTGTGGCGTCAGATCCTTCTCCACAACACTCGCGCCTCGCGGAACCGCCGGCGGTTCCGCCGGATCCCGAGTGCTCCGCGATGCAAGATGTGCAACGCACCGTTCGGGGGCATCGGCGGGCTGGTCATGTCGCACCTTGGGCATGCGCGGTGGGCCAAAAACCCGAAGTACTGTGCGGGCTGCTTCCACATGCTGCGGGAGAACCATGGCGGTGCGGAGATCGAGTGCTCGCTGTTGTTCGCCGACGTCCGAGGATCAACGACGCTGGCGGAACAGGTGTCACCCCGCGAGTTCAATCGCCTCATGGGCTCGTTCTTCGATCTCGCATCCGAAATCCTGATTGACAACGACGCGTTCGTCGACAAGTTCGTGGGGGATGAGATCATCGGTATCTTCGTCCCGGCGATGGCGGGGGAGGCCCACGCGCGGCGAGCCGTTGATGCGGCGATGGCCCTGATCCGACGGACGATGACAGCGAGGGTGGCGGGGCGGGCGATTCCGATCGGTGCCGGCGTGAGTACGGGCATCGCCTATGTCGGATCGATCGGGCAGGGACCAGATGCCGAGCTCACGGCGATGGGCGACATCGTCAACACGACGGCGCGCCTGGCGTCGGCTGCAGGCGCCGGTGAGATTCTCGTGACGGCCGCGGCCGCGGCGGCGGCGGAGCTCCCCGCGACGCTCACTCGGAGCTCCCTCGAACTGAAGGGCAAGAGCGAGCTCACGGATGTCGTCGTTCTGACTGTGCCCTAGGGCGAACCGCGCGCTACGAGGCACGGCCGCGCATGCTGCTCCGGCACCCGCGGGGCCAGGATCCGCAAGCGCTGCGTCCATGTCGCTGCCCCGCCTATGGCCGGGCGTTCGCGAGGTGCGGACTGGTCCTACGCCGCGTAGCCGGTGTCGCCCCCTCCTGGCGACGGTGCCGGAGGGTGGCTCCGGGGTCAACATCCCGACCATCGCTCATCGCGGTTGGGCGGTCGCCCCCGCGAAGTGGGTCCTTCGCCGCGAGGTCGGTTGCCCGGTGGCTCGGGATCAGGGGGCGTACTGGACGACCAGGATGCGCGTCGTTGCTTTCTCGTCACCGACGCGGAAGCGGAGCTGGTTGCTGCCGCTCCTGAGTTTCACCTTCATCGACCAGGTTCCATCCGAGCTTGCCCGCGTGGTCTGATCGAGGGCGTTGGGGATGTCGCGGACGATCCGGCTGTTGGCGGGCGCGGTTCCTTGGACATCGATCTGTCTGGTCGTGACCGTCGCTCCGTCCTCCGGGCTCACGAAGTCGATGGGCCCTTCTCCCCAGAGGCCACGGGCGTGGTCGCGGGCATCGACCTCCGCCTGGAGGAGCTGGTCCACGTACTTCACGTCCGGGGGATACGTCGAGATCCGCGCGTAGCCCTCGCGCACCAGGTCGAGGTTGACGAGGACCCATGTGCCACCCATCTGCAGCCACACGTCTCGCAGAAGGCGCCCGTACTGGTCGGTCTCGGAGACGTCCTTCTCCAGGACCACGGCCTTCCCTTCGACCAGTGCCCGGTTCGCGGCCGACGCCTCCGCGCCCATCCACTCGACGGGGCTGCCGGGCTTGACGGTCTCGGGCGTGTCCATCCCGATGTACCTGACGCGCTCATCCCCGTGACCCCGGTCGATGATGATCGTGTCGCCGTCGACGACGCGGGTGACGACCGCCAGCTCGACAGGACCGGAAGGACCGAGATCGCCGCCGCCCGCGCCTGGGTCATGGCTCGGCGGGCCAACCGTCAGGCCCGGCGAGGCAGCGACGGCAGGGTCGGGCTGGGCCTGGATGGTCGACGCGCCCGGCGAGGTTGAGTTGGGAGGTGTCGATCCCGCGCAGCCGGCGACGACAACGAGCAGCAGAAGCGCCACGGTTGCACCCGCGGCACGCGACAGGCTGCCGATCAAGGCCGACGTAGCCCTTCTCCGCCGGATGGCAGTCCGGCGAACTGCTCGGGGACGTCGGGGCTCGCCGCAGGCTGGCCGACCACTCGCCGTGCGGTCAGCACCGTCGAGCCTGCGACCAGCAGACGAACCCTGCGGGGACGAACAACTCGCGCCTCTCGTGAGGGAGCCTAGCCACTCCAGGCCCATTGGTGGTGCGGCGACCGCGCCGCGGCAGAGCCGTGCGTCACATGCCGATGGGCGGTCATCGCCGGCTGGTGCGACCGCCCGTCGGGCGCGGCACCGCGTCCCGTCAACCATGGCGATGACCGTCCCGGGTGCCCGGCCGGAGCCTCAGCGCAGCGCCTCCACGGCCGCCCGCTCGATGGCCAGCCCGGCCGTATGGCGAGCGAAGAAGGCCTCGAAGCCGGCGACGTCGCGTGGGTCGGGCATGACCGGCGGGCCGATGCTGCCGGCGATCCGCTCGTCGAGGAACTCGGGCAGCGATTGGCTGGCGTCGGCTCGGAGCAGGTAGGCAGCCAGGACCGCCATCCCCCAGGCGCCGCCCTCGCCGGCGGTGGCGGGGATGCTGACCGGGACGTCGAGCGCGGCGGCCAGCAGGCGCTGCCCGGTGTCGCCGCCCTTGAAGAAGCCGCCGTGGCCGCGGATCTCGTCGATCACGACGCCCTCCTCACCGGTGAGGATGTCCATGCCGGTCCGCATCGCGCACAGCGACGCGTAGCACATCGCCCGCATGAAGTTCTCGAGCGAGAAGCGGCTCCCCTGATCGCGCGCGAACACCGGCCGGCCCTCGGTGAAGCCCGTCACGTGCTCGCCCGACACGTAGTTGATGGCGAGCAGCCCGCCCGCGTCCGGATCCCCGTGCGCCGCCAGCGGCAGGAGCCTTTCGTAGAGGTCCTCGAGCCGCCCTTCGGCCCCCATCGTCCTGGCCACCTGGCCGAACAGGGCGATCCAGGCGTCGAGGTCCGAGGACCCGTTGTTGGCGTGGGCCATGGCGACCGGTCTGCCGTCGGGCGTGACCACGATGTCGATCTCGCTGTGGACGCGGGCCAGGGGCCGCTCGAGCACGATCATCGCGAACACCGAGGTCCCCGCCGAAACGTTCCCCGAGCGCGGACGCACGGCGTTGGTGGCGACCATGCCGGTGCCCGCGTCGCCCTCGGGAGGGCACAGCGGGATGCCGGCCGCGAGCCTGCCCGAGGGGTCGAGCAGCCTGGCGCCGTCGGCGGTGAGTTTCCCGGCCGGGCGGCCCGCGACGAGCACGGTGGGGAGGATGTCGCGGAGCGACCAGCCCAGGTTGCGCGGCGCGATGAGGGCGTCGAACGTCGCCATTCGCGCGGCATCCCAGTCCGTGCCCCCGGCGTCGATCGGGAACATGCCCGAGGCCTCGCCCACGCCCACCGTGTGCTCGCCGGTGAGCCTCGCGTGGACGTAGCCTGCCAGCGTCGTGAGGTGCGCGATCCGCGGCACGTGCGGCTGCTCCTCCAGGATCGACTGATAGAGGTGCGCGATGCTGAAGCGCTGCGGCACGGCGAACTCGAGGAGTGGCGTCAGCTCGGCGCAGGCCCTGCCGGTGATGTTGTTCCGCCAGCTGCGGAACGGCACCAGCAGCCGCCCCTCATCGTCGAGTGCGACGTAGCCGTGCATCATGCCGCTGAGGCCCATCGCGGCGACGGACTCCAGCTCCACCGCATATCGGACCCGCACGTCGTCGACGAGCGATGCGTAGCAGCCGGCCACGCCCGCCCAGACGTCCTCCGTGTCGTATGTCCAGACGCCGTCCCTCAGCTGGTTCTCCCAGGCGTGCGAACCTGACGCCAGCGGCATCCCGTCCGGCGTGATGAGCGACGCCTTGATCCGGGTGGATCCGAGCTCGACGCCCAGGACGGCGGCCCCCGAGCGGATCAGCTGCGCGCCCCGGCGGTGCGACGTGTTCACCGGCTCCTCCCTGGCAGATGCCCGCCTGCGATGCCGTTCGGTGGCCACCGGCTCAATCCCGCCCGCCCGCCTGGCCGTAGTAGGCGGCGGGTCCGTGCTTGCGGGTGAAATGGCGCTCGAGGAGCGCCGGGTCGATCGGGGCCGCGGCGGGGTCGAGGGCCAGCGTCCGCTCGGCCATCGCCGCCACCGCCTCGAGGACGACGGCGTTCGCCACGGCGTCACCAGCGTCGGCGCCCCAGGTGAACGGGCCGTGCGACCGGACCAGGACGGCCGGCATCTCGAGCGGCTCGAGCTCGAGCGTGTCGAGCGTCTCGATGATCACGGCCCCCGTGTCGGCCTCGTAGCGCTCGCGCAGCTCGGTGCGCGTCTGGGCCCTCGTGACCGGCACCGGTCCATGGAAGTGGTCAGCGTGCGTCGTGCCGAAGCAGGGGATCGGGCGGCCCGCCTGGGCCCAGGCCGCGGCCCATGGCGAATGGGTGTGCACCACGCCGCCGATGGCCGGATAGCGCCGGTACAGCGCGAGGTGGGTCGGCGTGTCCGAGGACGGCCGGTAGGCGCCCGCCTCCGGCGTGCCGGTCGCGAGGTCGACGGCGACCAAATCACGCGGCTGCAGGCGGTCGTACGGCATCCCGCTCGGCTTGATGATCATGGTGCCGGTCGCGCGGTCGACGCCGCTGGCGTTGCCGAAGGAGAGGGTGACCAGCCCGGCCGAGACCAGCGCCAGGTTGGCCGCGCAGACCTCCTCCCTGAGCTCCTCGAGGCTCATGACGTACGTCCTCCTACGGCCAGCGGGCGAGCGAGTAGTAGGCCTGGTTCCAGCGGAGCTCCTTCCTGACGTCGCCGGCGGTGGTCCGATCGCCGATGACGATCAGCTCGACGCCGGCCATCTCGGCGAAGTCCTCGAGGTGGGTCCTCGTCAGGGCGGTGCTCAGGCTCGTGTGGTGCGGACCGCCTGCGAGCAGCCAGGCCTCCGCCGCGACCTTCAGCCCGGGCCTGGGCTCCCACAGGGCTCGCGCGACCGGCAGCCGTGGCAGGTCCTCGGGCGGCCGGACCACCTCGATCTCGTTGAGGACGAGCCGGAACCGGTCGCCGAGATCCAGCAGGCCCATGACGACCGCAGGCCCGGGTGTTGCCGTGAACACCAGGCGGACGGGGTCGGCGCGGTTGCCGATCGACAGCGGATGGATCTCGCACGACGGCGTCCCGTCAGCGATCGAGGGGCACACCTCGAGCATGTGCGCCCCGAGGACCTGTGGCCGGTCGGGGACGAGGTGATAGGTGTAGTCCTCCATGAACGACGTCCCGCCGGGCAGGCCGGCCGCCATGACCTTCATCGCCCGGACCAGCAGGGCCGTCTTCCAGTCACCCTCGGCACCGAAGCCATAGCCGTCGGCCATGAGCCGCTGGACGGCGATCCCGGGCAGCTGGACGAGGTCGCCCAGGTCCTCGAACGTGTCGGTGAACGCGCCGAACCCGCCTGACGCGAGGAACCCCCGCAGGCCGGCCTCGATCCGGGCGGCATCTCGGAGCGCCGGCCGCCGCTCGCCGCTGGGCCGGAGCGAGGGCACCACGGCGTAGCTTGCGTCGTACTCGCCGACGATCCGGTCGACGTCCGCGTCCGAGGCCGCATGCACCGCGGCGACGAGGTCGCCGACGCCGTAGCCGTCGACCCGGGCCCCGAGCCGGATCTGGGCCTCGACCTTGTCGCCCTCGGTCACCGCGACCTGGCGCATGTTGTCGCCGAACCGGGCCACTCGCAGGCGCCGGAGCTCGTGAACGCCGCTCGCGGCCCGCGCCCAGACGGCGATCCGGTCGATCACCTCCGGATCGCGCCAATGGCCGACCACGACGACACGGCTGCGGCGCAACCGGGTCTCGACGTAGCCGAACTCCCGGTCGCCATGGGCCGACTGGTTGAGGTTCATGAAGTCCATGTCGATCTCGCCCCAGGGGAGATCCCGGTTGTGCTGGGTGTGCAGGTGAAGCAGCGGCTTCTGGAGGGCGAGGAGGCCCGGGATCCACATCCGGGCCGGCGAGAACGTGTGCATCCAGGCAACGACGCCGATGCACTGTGGCGCGGCGGTGGCCTCGAGGAGCACGGCCTGGATTGCCTCCGAGGTCGTGACGACCGGCCTGGGGACGACCCGGACCGGGACCACGTCGGCGTCGTCAAGCGCGCGGGCGATCTCGTTCGCGTGCTCGGCGACCTTGAGCAGCACGTCCTCCCCGTACAGCGCCTGGCTGCCGGTGACGAACCAGACCTCTCGATCGGCCATGATCTTCATTCGAGCCCCATCGTCTCCGCAATCATCGGGCCTGGCCAGGCGTGTCGTAGCGGCATGACGCTACGCTGGAACGGCAACAGCACGCCACTGTCGTCGCTACCGCCACCATACGGCCCCTCGCTCCGGCGGCGGCGAGGCGTCGCGGGGTCGCGGTGCTCGCGCGGGTACCGCTGGCCTCGGGGCTGCTTACCGGCAAGATGACGCCGCTGACGCGGTTCGCGGCATCGGACCACCGCCGCTACAACCGTTACGGCAAATCCTTCGACGTCGGAGAGACCTGCGCCGGCGGGGACTTCGGACCGCCGGGTCCCGTCCGCTTCGGTCGGACGTGGCGCTCGACAACCGCGAACCGACGGCTCAACGCGAAGGCAGCGAGCGTTCGCGCCTGGCTCGAAAGTCCATCTAGAAGCCCGCGGTTCTGCTCGGCGTCGACGACGGCGGGGTTCGGGTCGTTGCAGAACCGGGCCCTTCTGCAACGGCGCCTTGGGGCCTCTCCGGCCCGCCGAACAGAACCGGTGGCGCATATCTGGGGTGGGGTGGCTGGCGGAGAGTTCCCTACGCGACGGCAGGGGTGGTCGCCGACGCGCACGTAGATCACCGTGTCGCAAGGACCGTCCTGAGCGACCGTCGTGCATGGCCCGACTGGGCACGGCGCACTCGAAGAAGCTTTCCGCGAGGGACGACCACGATGCCGACAGGCGGGGCGGCAGCGTCGGCCTGCACGGGTTCGCTGACGGTCGGGAGATGACGGGAGGTCCGTGGTCTCGATGTCGTGCCGTACCCACCGCCAGTGATCCGGCCAGCACTGGGCTGCCACGAGCCTCGACGCCATGCTGGCATGTTGGCGGGCGACGGAACGCCCGCGAAGGTTGAGGTGAGGGGCGGTGAACGTCGATCTGGGCCTTCAGGGCGTTGCCCTGCTCATCCTGCCAGCGATCGGCTTCGGCGTGATCGCGCAGGCCATCTCGTGGAGGAGCGCCACGCACTGGATCTGGCTGATCGGTGCCGGCGCGTGGGCCATCGGGGCCTTCGTCATGAGCGAGGTCGTGTTCGGGGCGGAGACGACCGAACAGAACCTCCAGCCGCTCATCGACGGGCTGCTGTTGGACGAGGCGTTGCTGGGTGGCCTCGTCGCGGGTCTGCTGGCTGTCGCCGCGACGTGGCTCCTGACTCGGAACCGGATCCACCGGCTGTCGCCGCAGTGAGGTCCGCGGAGCCTGACCTCAGGACGGCCGGCTGACCTCGGATCGCTCCCGGCTCCGCTCCGCGCCGGATCGATCGGCGCGCCCAACGGCGGACCGGGGGCGTTCCGTACCCACCAGCCCGCGAGCCCGCGGGGCTGACGCGACCGTCCGGGATGGCGTTGCCCTCGGGCACCGATCCCGCGGCCGATGGGGCCGTTTGCCCCTGCCGGATCGGTTGGTCGCGGGTGCACCTTGCTCCGCATCGCGGAGAGCCTTGACGCGCGGCCCAAGCTCCGGCCGCCGGGACCGCGCCGAGCCACTGGCGAGACCGACCGCGGGGAGCGTCCCGGGAGGTAGCTGGGATGCGCAGGAAGCCGATCGCGGCGGTGGTGCTGTGCCTGGCCTTCATTCTGCCTGCGAGCGTGCTCGGGGCCCCGCCCAGTGGCACAACCCAGATCAGCGGCGCCAGCGCATTCTTCTCGACCCAACCGGCGGGCGAGGATTGTGCGACCGATCACCTGATCGTCACCCTTGCCCAGGACGCCTACAGGGCCGTCGGCGGCGCGACCCGGCCGCTGCTGTCCGGCTGGTTCGACGTGCAGGTCTGGCACGAGTCGGGCTGCGATGCTCCCGAGATGAGCGGGTCCGTCCAGCAGACCGTGTACGGGCTCGAGGCGGGCTCCTACCGGATCATCGACCTGACCGCGGCCTACGTCGCGATGACGTTCGCCATCCGCGACGAGAGCGAGGCGATCATCAGGACGTTTGACGTCGACATTGCGTGGGTAGCCGATGGCACCATTGCGCGCACGACCGATCGCAACCCCGGCCTGAAGGTCACCGGGTGGGACACGGGCGCGCACTTCACCGGCTCGCTCCTCGACTCGGCCGGCCTGATCACCATGGACGACCTGGACTTTGCATCCATCGGCATCGGCAACTACATCCTCTACCCGGCGCCTGACCAGCCGTAGCGTCCCCGCCACGGGCGTCAGCGGGGGTCAGGGTGAGACGTCGTACAGGGCGATCGTCGGGAGGTCGTCACCGGACAGCGTGAACAGCGTCGAGTAGAGGTGGCGCCAGGCGTCGCAGGCCGCGGCGTCGGTGACCTCCGTGCCATTGGACATGGCCGCCAGCGTCGTGGTGTCCGCCGGCGAGAGCTGGGGGAGGATCTGGTCGAAGATCGCGTTGACCGCCCTGTCGTCGGCCGTGCGCGGCAGCGGAAAGCTCTGGGCGTGGGCCTCGATGGCCAGCACGTTGATGTCGATCCAGCGGCCGAGCGATGGGGTGTCGAGGCTGGCGACGGCCTTGGACGCAGCCGTCTCGTCGATCGATCCCGTCGACGCGGACCGGGCGATGCTGCTGCACGTCGCGACGTCCGACGCGTTCATGATCGCCGTGAACAGCCGCAGCCGATCGACCAGCGTCGCGTCGTCGAGACGGGGCATCCCGTCCGCGATCATCTCGCCGACCGCGGTTGAGGCCTGCAGAATCGGAGAGGCCATCGAGGCTGTTGCCGACCGCCGCGTTGAACCGGGTTTCCAGCTGCTGGCGCTCGTCCGCGGGGAGCTGGCTGTAGGGTCCGCCGAAGAAGTTGCCGAGCGCGTTGCCGACCACGGTGGCGGCGAACAGCCCCAGCGCGATCCGGACCACGATGACCAGGAGCGCCACGCCCACCACGCCCATCCCGATCGTGCGCCCACGTCCGCCGCCGGGTCGCTGCCACGCCGGGTCAAGGGCCGCCGGCGACGGGCCGGACGGACCCGCTGTCGGATCCCAGGACGCCGGGTAGACGCCGCCGGGTGCGGGCGGCTGCGGCGGAGGCGTGAACCAGGCCGGGGCAGGCGGCGGCGCGTCGGTCGCGGCCGGCGAAGGCGGGACGGCGGCGTCCGGCGTGGAGCCGGGCGGCGAGGCGGCCCCGCTGCCGGGCGCCGGCTCGGCGGCGTCCCGCGGCTCCGGATCGTCGATCGTCATCCCCACCAAACCTCCGCTGCCAGTCGCGCCCGAACGCCCGGCGCCCGCTTTCGACCGAGCATGCGCGCCCGGCGGGGGACGAATCAAGGCCTTCACCACGCCGGCGGCGCTCACGGGCACCGGTCCCACGCGGCGAACCCGGCGATGTCCGGGTCCGCCGGTAGACTGGACGGGTGACCGACCCCGCCGACGAGCCGCTGGATCCGGAGCAGACCGTCGGCCTCAACGACATGGACCCCGAGGCGTTCCGGGCCGCGGCCCACGCCGTCGTGGACACCATCGCCGACTACCTGGCGACGGTCGAGCGGTTCCCCGTCCTGCCGCGGATCGAGCCCGGCTCGATCGGGCCCCAGCTGCCCGCGCGGGCCCCGGAGCAGCCGGAGCCGCTCGCCGCGATCCTGGCCGACGTGGACCGGCTGGTGCTCCCCAACGCCACGCACTGGCAGCACCCCGGCTTCTTCGCGTACTTCGCGACCTCAGCGTCCGGACCCGGGATCCTCGGGGAGATGCTGACCGCTTCGCTCGGCCAGAACCCGATGCTGTGGCGGACCTCGCCGATCGGGACGGAGCTCGAGACGGTCGTCGTCGGCTGGCTGCGCGCGGCGCTCGGGCTACCCGACAGCTTCGGCGGGTTGCTCACCGATACGGCCTCCACCTCGACCCTGATCGCGCTCGCCGCGGCGCGCGAGGCGACCGGGCTGGACGCGTCGGCGAGCGGGCTGGCGGCCCGCCCGGACGTGGGCATGCCCCAGGTGTACGCCTCGATGGAGGCGCACAGCTCGGTCGAGAAGGCGTGCATGACCCTGGGCCTCGGCCGAGCGGCACTGGTCCGGGTGCCGGTGAACGAGCGCTTCGAGCTGGATCCGGACGCCCTTGGTCGGGCGATCGACCGGGACCGCGCGGAGGGTCGCCGCCCGATCGCGATCGTGGCCACGATCGGCACCACGTCGTCCACCTCGGTGGATCCGGTCCCGGCGATCGCCGACGTCGCGGTCCGCGAGGGGCTATGGCTCCATGTCGACAGCGCCTACGCGGGGGCCGTGGCCCTCATTCCCGAGCGCCGCGGACCGTTCGCGGGCTGGGAGCGCGCGGACTCGATCGTGGTCAACCCGCACAAGTGGCTGTTCACGCCGCTCGATGCCTCGCTCCTCCTCTCGCGCCGGATGGACCAGCTGCGAGCCGCGTTCAGCCTGGTGCCCGAATACCTGCGCACGCTCGACCGGTCCAGCCCGGTGCTCGACTACAGCGAGTACCAGCCCCAGCTCGGCCGGCGCATGCGCGCGCTCAAGCTGTGGATCCAGCTCCGCTGGTTCGGGCTCGAGGGCCTGCGCCGGCGGATCGCGTTCCACCTCGAGCTCGCCGCCGACCTGGGTGAGCGGATCGGAGCCGATCCGGACTGGCAGCTGCTGGCCCCGGTCCCGTTCTCGACCGTCTGCTTCCGGTATCGGCCGGCGGGCCTGGCCGGCCGGGAGGACGAGGGCGACGTGCCGGACGTGCTCGACGACCTCAACACGCGGCTGATGGACGCGGTCAACCGGACGGGCGAGGTGTTCCTGTCCCACACCCGGCTGCGCGACCAGTTCACGATCCGGCTGGCGATCGGCAACCTGCGCACCGAGCGCCGGCACGTGGATCGCGCCTGGGAGCTGCTGCGCCGGGAAGCCGCCCGGCTCGACGCCTGACCCGACCCGCAACACCGAAGGAGGCTGACGCGATGGCCGACCCGATCGAGGTCCTGTACTTCTACCGCACGAAGTGGGGTGCGCACGACGAGTTCGTGACCCTGTTCCGCCGCAACCACTGGCCGATCCTGCGCGAGCAGCTCGCGGCCGGCCGGTACACCAACGTGGAGCTGTGGACGCCCCGGTTCCACGGCGAGGGGCGGGCGGACTGGGACGTGCTGGTCTCGATCACGTACCGCGACTGGGCCGCCATCCAGGAGCACGGCGACGCCGAGATCGCCCGCCGCCTGTACCCGGACCAGGACACGTTCCACGCCGAGGAGCAGCGCCGGTTCGCGCTGCTCGACGCCCACTGGGACGTCGTGCTCGAGGCGCGCCCGCTCGAGCGGTAGGCGGGTCCTCGGTCCGCTCAGGACTCGTTGCCCGCGCCGGACCCGGGCGACCCCGCGCCTCGCGGGCCCCGGTGGCGGTCGCGCGACACCCGGCCCGACCCGCGATAATGACCCCTCCAACCCGACCGTCCCACGGAGGCCAGCGGATCCCGTGCCGCCCATCACCGAGCTGACCCGCATCGAGCCCGTGCACCTCTCGCGCCTCGCGAACCAGGGCATCTTCACGACCGGGATCCTGCTCGAGGTCTCGGAGACGCCGACCCGTCGCCAGACGCTGGCCGACCACGTGGCCGCCACGACCGAGGACGTCCTGCGCTGGCGGGACGAGGCCCTGATGCTCAACCTCGCGGGCTTCGGGGAGACCGAGCACCAGCTGCTGATCCAGGCGGGGATCGAAGGGCTGCGCGACCTGCTCGCGCTGGACGTGGAGACGTTCCGCGCCCGCCTTGCCCGTGCGGCGACCGAGCTTAACTGGGCGGCGCCGGACGACCTGATGGTCGAGACCTGGTGGGAGCAGGCCCGGACCCTCGAGGAGGCGTAGGTCCGGCCCCGGTCCGCTGGCGTCGCCCGCCCGGATCCGGCCCGACGCGGGCTCACCCAGTACCATCAGCCGCCTGATGCACTCGCTTCGCGGCGCCCTGGTGTCGATCCTGATCGGCATCGCTCTGGCCCTGGTGATCGTGGCGCTCTCGATCCTGCCGTTCCTCAACCCCGCCTGGGTCGGGTTCGAGCAGGGTCGGGCCCAGGCGGCGGTCTGGACCGGGTTCGATGCGACCGACCTGCGTACGGCCACCGACTCCGATCCTCGCGGACCTGGTGATCGGGCCGCCCGAGTTCGACGTGACGCTGCACGGCGTCCCGGTGCTGACCGAGCGGGAGCGCCAGCACATGCGCGACGTGCGCAACGTGTTCGCCGGCTTCTTCCTGGCCGCGGTCGTCGCGGCCGGCGTCCTCGCGGCGGCGTTCGTGCTCGCCGCCCGCCCCACGGCCCGGGCCCGCCTGTGGCGGCGGCTGGGGACGAGCGCCCGGGTGGTCGCGGTCGTCACCGTCGCCGGCGGCGTCCTCGGGCTGGCGTTCTTCGACGCGGCGTTCGAGCTGTTCCACGAGCTGTTCTTCCCGCCCGGCAGCTTCCTGTTCGATCCCCGGACCGATCGCCTGGTCCAGCTGTTCCCGGAGGCGTTCTGGGTCGAAACGACGATCGGCGTCGGAGTCGTGATCGTGGTCGTGTCGCTCGGCCTGGCCTGGCTGGCCGGCCGGCGGGCGACGGCGATCGAGGCCGGCAGCGCGGTTCGTCCGGGCGCCCTGCCGGCGACGGCGGCATCGCGGTGAACCCGAGCGGGGGCATCCCGATCGTCCGCCTGTTCGGGATCGAGATCCGCATCTCGCTGGCCTGGGCCGTCCTGGTGGCGATGGTCCTGATCATCGGCGTGGAGCAGGCGGCGCTCGGGGCCCCGGAGCTCGACCCGATCCTCCAGTGGGCGATCGGCATCGGCGTGGCCGTGCTGTTCCTGGTGTCGGTCATCGCGCACGAGCTGACCCATGCGCTGATCGGCCGGAGCCGCGGCGTCCCGGTCCGGTCGATCGTGCTGGGCTTCATCGGCGGGCTCGCGCCGCTGTCCATCGAGGCCCCCCGCCCGATCGACGAGCTCGTCATCGCGCTCGGCGGCCCGGCGCTGTCGGTGCTCGTCGCGGCGGCGATGCTCGCCCTCGGGCTGGTCGTGGGGACGGCGTCCACGGACCTCGGCGCGGCGGCGGGCGGGCTGATCGTCGTGGGGGTCCTGAACCTGATCCTGGGCGTCGTCAGCCTGGTCCCGGCGATGCCCCTCGACGGCGGGCGGGTGGTCCGGGCGATCGCCTGGGCACGGACGGGGGACGAGGACCGGGCGAGCCGGGTGACTGCGCGCGTGGGCCGGATGGTGGGCTGGGCGACGATCGGCGTCGGCGTCGCGGCCGCCCTGGCCGACTTCGTGGCCGAGGGCCTGATCGCGCTGGCCCTGGGCTGGATGCTGACGACCGGCGCCCGCACGCTAGAGCGCCGCGTGGCGATGGAGGAGCTGCTGCGCGGCGTCCGGGTGGAGGACGCCATGGAGCGCGACGTGCCGTGGATCGGCCCGCACCTGACGATCGACACGTTCGCGGACCGGTTCGAGGGACCGGACGCGATCGCGGCCCTGCCGGTGGTCGACGGCGACCAGGTGGTGGGCGTGCTCGGGCGCCGGCGGCTGGTCCGGCTCGGGCGGCGCCGCTTCGGTGGCACGCGCGCCGGTGACGTGATGTCCAGCCCGCCCCAGGTCCCGCTGCTGGCGCCGACCGATGCGCTGTGGAATGCCCTGGAGCTGCTCAGCACCGGGCTCGACGGGCTGGCGGTCGCCGACCACGGACGCCTCGCGGGGCTGCTCACCCGGGACGGCGTGGCCACGGCGATCCGGGATCGTGCCGCCCGCCAGGCAGGCGGCACGGGCATCGCATGACCCGCCGCGGCCGGCCCGGACACGTGGACGGTGCCTCCCACGAGCCGGCGGGCAAGACGATGGGCAGCGGCCTGCTGCGCGTCGAGGCGGCCCAGGCGACCGTCCTGGCCGGCGTGGACGCGCTCGAGGCCACCGAGCGGGTGACCCCGGAGGCCGCGCTGGGCCGGGTGCTGGTCGAGCCGCTTGCAGCGGCCGTGTCGCTGCCGCCCTGGGACAACAGCGCGATGGACGGGTACGCGATCCGGGCCGCGGACGTCGCGGGCGCCACCGAGCCGCGACCCGTTCGCCTCACGGTGGTCGGGGAGTCGCGGGCGGGGTTCGCGCCCGACACCCGAGTCCTGGCCGGCACCGCGATCCGGATCGCCACCGGCGCGCCGATGCCGGACGGCGCCGACGCGGTGGTCCCGGTCGAGCTGACCACGCCGCTCGATGCGGCCGGCAGTCCCGGTCCGCGCGGCCGCGACGCGACCGGCCCGCTGCCGGCGGCGTGCCTGGTCCACCAGGTGGTCGAGCCCGGCGGCGCCATCCGCCGGCGCGGCAGCGACGTCGTCGAGGGGGCCGAGGTCGTCGCTGCCGGCACGGCGGTGACACCGGCGGTGGTCGCGCTGGCGGCCGGTTGCGGCGCGGCCGAGCTGCTCGTGCGGCGGCGGCCCGTCGTCGCGGTGCTGGCGACGGGCGACGAGGTCCGAGCGCCCGGCACCGACCTCGGGCCGGCGGGCATCCCGGACGCGAACGGTCCCGGGCTGCGGGCGCTGGTGCGCGAGGCGGGTGCCTCGCCCCTCGACCTGGGCATCGCGGCCGATGACCTCGAGGAGGTGGAGCGCCGCCTGCGCCGTGGCGTGGCGGGGGCCGACCTGGTGGTGGTCTCGGGCGGCGTGTCCGTGGGGCCCTACGACGTTGTGCGCCTGGCGTTCGACACGATCGGCCACATCGACCTGTGGCGGGTGGCCGTCCAGCCGGGCAAGCCGTTCGCGTTCGGTCGCGCCGATCCGCCGGGCGGGTCGAAGGTGTCACCGGCGCCGCCGGTGCTGCTGTTCGGGCTGCCGGGCAATCCCGTGTCGGCCTTCGTCACCTTCGAGCTGTTCGTGCGCCCGGTCCTGCGACGGCTTGCGGGTCACCGGCAGCTCCATCGGCCGGTGGATCGGGCGGTGCTGGAGGAGCCGGTGTCCAAGAGTCCCGGCCGGCGGGGCTACCAACGGGTCACCGCCCTGCGTGAGACCGACGGGTCGCCGGTCCGGGACGGCCGCGGCCGGGTCCGCGTGCGGCTCGCGGGCGGGCAGGGGAGCCACGTGCTCTCGGCGCTCGCGCTGGCCGATGCGCTGGCGGTCATTCCCGAGCCGCTCGAGCGGGCGGAGGCCGGCACCGAGGTCGAGCTGCGCTGGCTCGATCGCGGGTGAGGGATCGCCTGCCGCCCCGCGGCCCGTTACGATTCCATCAGGAGGACCCATGGATCGCAGCGACGCTCCCCGTGTCGAACGGCGCCGGCTGAGCCACATCGACCGCCGCGGCCGGCCGCGGATGGTGGATGTCAGCGCCAAGCCGGCCACCGCCCGGCGTGCGGTCGCCGAGGCCGAGGTCGCCGTGTCGGCCGAGACGCTGAGCCTGGTGATCGACGGCGGCGGGGCGAAGGGGGACGTGCTCACGGTCGCCGAGCTGGCCGGGGTGATGGGCGGCAAGCGCACGGCCGAGCTGATCCCGCTGTGCCACCCGCTGCCGCTGACCGACCTCGTGGTCTCGATCACGCCCGACCGATCGGGCTCCGTGCTCCGGATCCGGGCCGAGGCCGCGACGACGGCGCCCACCGGGGTCGAGATGGAGGCGATGACGGCGGCCTCGATCGCGGCGCTCACCGTGTACGACATGGTCAAGGGCGTCGAGAAGGGCGTGGAGGTCCGCTCGCTGCGCCTGGTCTCGAAGACCGGTGGCAAGAGCGGGGAGTGGCATCGGCCCGCTCCCGCGGAGCCGCCCTCGCGACCGCGGCCGCGCCCGGGCGACCGGATGGCCGGCAGGGTGGGCCGGCGGAAGGGGTCCGCTTGACGCCCTCGGTGCCCGCTCCTCTCGGGCGCACGGCGCTCGTGGTCACGGCCAGCGACCGGGCCGCCTCGGGCACGCGCGACGATGTCTCGGGCGCGGGGGTCGCCGCCCGCCTGGCCGAGCTCGGCTTTGCCGTCGAGCGACGGGTGGTCGCCGACGAGCAGCGGGCGATCGAGGAAGCGCTGGTCGAGGGGGCGGCCGTTCACCCGCTGATCGTCACCACCGGCGGCACCGGCCTCACGCCGCGCGACGTGACGCCGCAGGCCACGGGCGCCGTGCTCGACTACGAGATCCCGGGGATCGCCGAGGCAATGCGCGCCGACGGCCGGCGATCCACCCCGTTCGCTGCCCTGTCCCGGGGCGTGGTGGGCGTGCGCGGGCGGACGCTGATCGTCAACCTCCCCGGCTCGCCCAGCGGGGCCCTGGAGTCGCTCGAGACCGTGGTCCCGCTGCTGGATCACGCCCTCGAGACGGTCGCGGGGCCGTTCGACCACGCCGCTGCCCGTGCGGCGGGGCGTCGCGACCTGCCGCCGGCCCGAGCCGAGGACGCCTGACGATGTTCGACCTGTTCGCCGACGTTCCGCTGTACCCGCTGGTGCTGCCACTGTTCTGGGGCGCCGCGGCGTTCTTCACCCTGGCGATGGCGCGCCACCTGCGGGTGTTCGCGGCCGCGGGTCCCGCCAGCCCGACCGATCGCGTCTGGACTCGGCTCGCGGGCGTCGTGCGCTACGCGCTGCTCCAGGTCCGGATGTTCCGCGATCCTCCGGCGGGCGCGATGCACTTCGCCATCTTCTGGGGCTTCGTCCTGCTCACCATCGGAACCGCCAACATCGTCACCGGCGGGCTGATCGAGGCAGTCGTCGGCTATCCCTTCGACGGGGTCCTGTGGGCGGCGGTCAGCGCGCTCCAGAACGTCGTGGCGCTGGTCGTCCTGGCGGCCGTCGGCTACGCGTTCTTCCGCCGGCTCGTCCTCCGTCCGGCGCGCCTCAGCCTCAACCGCGACGCGCTGTTCATCCTGGTCCTGATCGGGGGCTTGGTGGGCGCGGAGCTCGGCGCGCAGGTGTTCGAGGTCGCGGCGCATGGCGAGGTCCGGGGCGCGTTCGTGGCCAACATCATCGGCGACGCCATCGCCGGGCTCGACCCCGCCGTGTCGCAGGCCGCGTTCGCCATCCTGTGGTGGGCGCACATGGTGCTGGTGGCGGCGTTCCTCGCCTACCTGCCGTTCTCCAAGCACCTCCACATCGCGACCGCGATCCCCAACATCCTGCTGCGCAAGGTCCGGCCGCGGGGCGAGCTGCCGGCGATGGACCTCGAGGCCGAGGGCGCCGTGTTCGGCGTTCGGACGGTGGCCGACCTGTCCTGGAAGGACCTGCTCGACGGGTTCACCTGCACCGAGTGCGGGCGCTGCCAGCAGGCGTGCCCGGCGTATGCCACGGGCAAGCCGCTCAACCCCAAGAGCCTGATCATGAACATCCGCCACGAGGCCGTGGCGGCCGAGGCCGGCCTGCCGCTGATCCCCAACTCGCCCTCGGTGCGCGCGACGTTCGGGCTCGATGACACGCTTCGGCCCGAGGCGCTGGCGCGACCCCTGGTGGACGTCGCGATCCCGTTCGACGCGGTCTGGGACTGCCTCACCTGCGGGGCCTGCGTCGAGGCCTGCCCGGTGACCATCGAGCACGTGGACAAGATCGTCAACCTGCGCCGGAACCTCGTCCTCGAGGACTCGCGGTTCCCCCAGGAGCTGACCGCCGCCTTCCGGGGGATGGAGTCGGTCGCCAACCCGTGGGGCCAGCCGCCGTCCGCGCGCCTCGACTGGGCGAAGGGGCTGCCGTTCGAGGTCCGGACCGTGGCTGCCGTCCAGGCCGCCGGCGATCTGGACACGCTCGAGGTCCTGTACTGGGTCGGCTGCGCAGCCGCCTTCGACGACCGCAACCGGCGGGTGGCCCGGGCGGTGGCGACCTGCCTCGATGCCGCCGGGATCCCGTTCGCGGTGCTCGGCCAGGAGGAATCGTGCACCGGGGACCCGGCCCGCCGCATGGGCAACGAGTACGTGTTCCAGATCCTCGCCTCGGGCAACGTGGAGACCCTCAACCGGTACGGGATGGGGGAGCGGACGATCGTGACCGCCTGCCCTCACTGCTTCAACACGATCGGCAACGAGTACGGCCAGCTGGGTGGCTCCTTCACCGTGCGCCACCATTCGGAGTACTTGGCCTCCCTGGTCCGGGACGGGCGGCTGCGGATCGGGCCCGACGGGCTGCCCGGGCGGTCGGTCACCTACCACGACTCGTGCTACCTCGCCCGCTACAACGGCGTGATCGCGGCGCCGCGGGACGTGCTGGGGGCCATCCCGGGCGTCGAGCTGCGCGAGATGGAGGCCAGCGGGCGCCAGACGTTCTGTTGCGGCGCCGGCGGCGGCCGGATGTGGATGGAGGAGACCCGGGGATCCCGGATCAACGCCGAGCGCACTCGCCAGGTGCTCGAGACCGGTGCGGACACGCTGGCCACGGCCTGCCCGTTCTGCATGACGATGCTCCGCGACGGCCTGACCGACGCCGGCCGGGGCGCCGACGCGGAGGACGCGGTCACCTCGCAGGACATCAGCGAGCTGCTCGCGGCGGCGATCGTGCCGTTCGCGGGCCGCGCGGTCCCCCCCGGCCGCCGGCTGCCCGTGGTGTAGCCGCGGGCCCGCCCCGACGGCCGAGCCCGCCGGGCCCGCTCGGCCCCGGACCGCGGTTGCCCCCGCCCGCGGCTGCCCCCCGCCCGCGGCTGCCCCCCCGCCCGGCGCGCGGTGACCCGCCTCGGCCGGCGCGCGGTGACCCGCCTCGGCCGGCGCGCGGTGACCCGCCTCGGCCGCGGCCGCCCCCCGCCTCGCCCCCCACCCGCGGCTGGCTCGCCGGGAGAGCACTCGGGCGGATATGGGCGTCTGCGGCGCCCCGAAACCACCGGCCTGCTCTGGTGGCGAGCGAACTGGCGGTTCTCGGCCCCGAGATCCGCTGGGTTGCTCTCCACGCGAGCCGTGGCGCCCGACAACCGCCGCACTGCTCTCCCGGGGAGCCGCGGATGGTGGGCCGTCGCCGGGCTGCTCTCTGCGCGAGCGGCGGATGATGGGCCGTCGCCGGGCTGCTCTCCTGGGGAGCCGCGGATGGTGGGCCGTCGCCGAGCTGCTCTCTGCGCGAGCGGCGGATGGTGGGCCGTCGCCGGGCTGCTCTCTGCGCGAGCGGCGGATGGTGGGCCGTCGCCGGGCTGCTCTCTGCCCGAGCGGCGCCCCGAGCGGAGCGACGTCCGGGGCCCGAGCGGCGCCCCGAGCGGAGCGCGGGATGGCCCGTCAGCCCTTGAGCGCGGTCCCGCAGCTGATGCAGTGGCGGTCCGTCCACAGGTTGCCCATCCCGCACCTGGGGCAGATCTTCATCCCCTCCGTGGACGTGGCGAACGGCGAGTCGGGCGGCACGGCCTCCGCGTCGTCCTGGCGCATGCGGGTGCGGATCACGCCGATCGCCACCACCGCGATGATCGCCGCGATGACGAGCGCGAGCAGGTAGGTCTGGTCCATCGCAACATCCCCGCCGGCTGGGGACCCGAACCCCCGGTGGCCGAGTCGGCAGCGCCGGTCGCGAGGCTAGCCTAGACGGGGATCGGCTCGATGTCACGCGCGACGATCGGATGGCGGTTCACCGCTGCTACGATGGCCGAGGTGTCCACGACCCCTCCCGTCCACGGCTCGATCCGCCTCACGGAGGAGCAGATCCTCCTGCGAGATGCCGTGCGCGAGCTCGCCGACGAGCAGGTTGCGCCGCGCGCCGCGGACATCGACCGGGCCGCGGAATGGCCCGAGGACATGCGCCGCTTGCTGGCGGCCCAGGACATCCTGGGCATCCCGTTCGAGGAGCGGCACGGCGGCCTCGGCGCCGACCTGCTCACCCTGTGCCTGGCGATCGAGCAGCTCAGCCGGGCGTGCGCCACCACCGGGTTGATCCTCGCCGTCCAGGCCCTGGGTGCGATCCCGATCCAGGTCGCGGGCACCGCGGAGCAACAGGACCGCTGGCTGCCCGGCCTCGCGAGCGGCGAGCGGCTGATCGCGTTCGGGCTGACCGAGGCGGACGCGGGCTCGGATCCGTCGGCCCTGCGGACCCGGGCGGAGCGCGACGGCGACGACTACGTCATCAACGGCACCAAGCGCTTCATCAGCCACGGCAACGTCGCCGACTATGTCGTCGTGTTCGCGGTCACCAACCCCGGGGCCGAGCGGCCCAGCCGGCGGCTGTCAGCGATCGTGGTGGAGACCGATCGGCCCGGGTTCAAGGTCACCCGCCTCGAGCACAAGATGGGCATCCGGGGATCGCCCACCGCGGAGCTCGCGTTCGACGGCCTCCGGGTCCCGGTCGCCAACCGCCTGGGCGACGAGGGCCAGGGGTTCGGCATCGCGATGCAGACGTTCGAGCGGTCGCGACCGGGGATCGCGGCGCAGGCCGTCGGGATCGCCCAGGGCGCGCTCGAGGCCGCCACCCGCTACGCCGCCGAGCGTCATCAGTTCGGACGCCCGATCGCGGAGCTGCAGATGATCCAGGCGATGCTGGCCGACATGGACGCCGCCACCGAGGCCGCCCGGCACCTCCTGTACACCGCGTGCCAGGAGATCGACGCCGGCGCGCCGGATGCC
>CAVUJW010000022.1:0-66202 GCA_963741915.1 uncultured Chloroflexia bacterium
CCTCCCAGAAACTGGGGATGAGTTTGATCTCCACGACCTTGCCGCCGACCAGGATGGTCCCGAGGGCGTGGCTCAGCTCGTGGATCGGCGCATACGTCAGGTACCACACCGCAGCGATGCCAAACAGGCACGCCGTGACGGTGCGCAGCGGCCACCGCCCGCGTAGATACAGCGCGAGCAACGGTGTGACGATTGTGAGGAGGATCTCGAAGGTAGTCAGCAACATGGGTGTCCCCTCTTGGGTAATACGCGAGCAGCCTTGCGCAGGAGCGCGCGGGCGACGCGATATGTGAAGCGCTCAGTGCACAAGTCATGCCCAGCGCAGGAGAGTGATCCGGTTGGCGAGAGGGTCAGCGCCGACGATGCTGACCCTCTCCATTGAGGTGCCGCTTCTAGGTTGCTGACCCCGACGCGGCGGGCTGCCACCGCGGCGCCCCGTCGACAGCCTCGGCAGCGATAGCAGTGTGATTGAAGCCCTTCGCAATCAGCCACACCGCCATGACCATTTCCTGCAGGAAGAGCGGAAGCGAAAGGACGCCGAGCGACGACAGCCCGAACATGCCCCGAGCGACGGCACGATGGAAAGCGCGGCCCCCGCGAGCCCCCAGGCGGACAGCCATCGGGGCACGAGCCGCGACTGGTAGAGCAGGACGTAGAACATGAGCGCGCCGACCACGAACGGGATGGCGATCAGCTCATCCCAGATCACGGTCTCGGTTGTGCGCACGATGCCGGCGAGCGGTCCAGCATCCGGCTCCTTGCTGAGCGGGATCAGCAGCAGCCACCCGAGCACGGCGACGACGTAGATAACCGACTCGAGCGCGCCACGGAAGACGACGTACCCCATGGCCAGCGTCTCGTTGTACCGCTTGCCGATCGGCCAGAAGACGACCGGGACCATCGCGAGCGCGAGGCCCGCCACCAGGACGAGCAGGGCTCCGATGGCCACCTGGTTCGGCTGCGCCGCGACCTGGGCCAGGTAGGCCGGGCCCGACAGGACCGCGTTCGTGACGACCCCGCTGAGAACCATGCCAACGGTTCCGATGATGTACAGCACGCCGATCCAGACGGCGGCCTTCCGATCCGCGCTCAGGCCGGGCTTGCCCGGAGCTGCGGCGATCGTTCGGTTCGTGTTCATGCTCTATCTCCCTGTTGTGGTTGACGTTGACGTGGACGAGCCGCCCACGCCGACTTCCGATTTCGCATCTGCCACATCTGCCTGGCCTGTCCCGAGCGTCGGGGGGCCGGGTTCGACAGGATTGACCGAGACCAAGGGCATACCCAGGTCACGCAATCTCTTGAGCAGCCCTTGCAGCGCGGCCTGATCGACGACCGGGCCGGTGATGAGCGTGTCGCCGCCGTCGAGCGTGATCGTCAGGCCCTCGAACCAGTCCGCCCACCGGGCGTCGAGCTGGCCGGTGATCTGGATCTGATAGGCCATGGGTTGGCTCAAGTCGGCGTGCGGGTCGAGTTCCCGGGACATCGGTGGGTGCCCGTCGCGGCCGGTCATCGCCGGCTCACGCCGCGGCCTCGCCGAGGTCGTCCGGGGTGGGCTCCTTGACCAGCTCCATGGCGTGGACGACGCCGTCCCGCATCCGGATGATCCGGTCGCACGCCGCCCCGACCTCGGGGTCGTGGGTGACGAGCACGAACGTCTGGCCGTGCTCGCGGTTGAGCCTCCGGATCAGGCCGAGGAGCTCCGCCGACCGGTGCGAGTCGAGGTTGCCGGTCGGCTCGTCGGCCAGGACGAGCGCCGGGTCGTTGACGAGCGCCCGGGCGATCGCCACCCGCTGCTGCTCGCCGCCGGACAGCTCGGACGGTCGGTGCATCGCGCGCTCGGCCAGGCCGACCATGTTGAGCCTGGCGATCGCCCGCTCGCGTGCCTCACGCCGGCCGAGGCCCGCATATTCGCCGGCGAGCATGATGTTCTCGACCGCGGTCAGCGTCGGGACCAGGTTGAACTGCTGGAACACGAAGCCCATCTCGCGGGCCCGGATCCGGGTCCGCTCTCCGTCCGACATGCGCGTCGCGTCGCGCCCGCCAAACGACAGCTCCGGTGCCGGGCCGTGGTTCTGATCCGGGCCGTGGAGCAGCCCGAGCAGGTGCATCAGGGTGCTCTTGCCTGAGCCGGACGGGCCCATCAGCGCGACCAGCTCGCCGGCCTCGATCGAGACCGCGACCCCGCGCAGCGCCTGGACCTCGTTCTTGCGACCGAGCTTGTAGGTCTTGCGCAGGTTGCGCCCTTCGAGAAGTGCCATTGCCAGGTGCTCCTATTCGTAGCGGAGGGCCGCGACCGGGTCGAGGCGCGCCGCGTTCCAGGCGGGGATGATCCCGGCGACGACGCCGAGGATGGTCGAGAACAGGACGGCGAAGATCGCCGTCTGCGGGGTGAGCTGGAAGAGGATCGTCCCCGAGCCCCGGCCGAGCTCGTTGGCGAGGGACACGACCACCGCGCCCAGGCCCAGGCCGAGCAGGCCACCGAGCAGGCCGATCAGGCCGGCCTCGCTGACGAGCTCGCGGATGACGCGTGCCCGCGAGCCGCCGATCGCGCGCTTGATCCCGATCTCCCGGGTCCGCTCGGCGACCGTCATCGCCATCGTGTTGATCACCGACAGGCCGCCGACGACCAGGCTGATGAGGGCCACGCCGACGAGGATCGCGTTGAGGATCGAGACCGATGACCCGACCACCTTGTCGAACTCGGCGGCGGTCATCGCCGACGCGTTCGGGATGGCAGCCTCGATCCGGGTCGCGAGGGCTTCGATGTCGGTCCCCTCGTCGGGGTACACCGTGATGTCGGTCGCGATCCGGTCCGCCTGCAGGTTCTGGCGGACGACCGGTGGCAGGTCTCCCACGTAGATCTGCTGGGCCGCCGCGAGCGGCAGCCGGATCGTGGCGTCGGGCGCGGCCAGAGTCGGCTCGCGGATCCCGACGACATGGAACGCCGTGCCCCGGATCTCGAGCGCGTCGCCGACGCCCTTGCCGAGCTTCCGGGCGACGTCGGATCCGAGGACGGCCACATTGGCGGTGGCGTCGTCGACGGTGAGCGCGCGGCCCTGGGCGATCTGGAGGGGGTGCACCGCGTGACCCCGATCAGCGCCGGGCAGGTCCCCGGCGATCATGTCGGGCACGGTGAAGCCGTCGTCCGATCCGGGGACGAGGAGCGTGCTGATGCCCGGAACGGCTGCGGCCACCCCATCGATGGCCGCGATGTCGTTGACCAGGGTGATCGCCATCGGACTGTCTCCGGCCAGCCCACCGGACGTGTCGGTGACGACGATCTTGCCTGCGTAGTAGTCGCTGCCCATGGCGACGATCGAGCCGATCTTGTTGGCCATCGAGCCGAACACGACGAGGGCCCAGATGCCGATCGTGATGCCGGTGATCGTCAGGGCGGTTCGAAGCCGCCGTCGGGCGAGGTTGCGGAGCAGGCTCATGCGAAGCTCTCCTTGATCGGAAGCGGCTGCTCCGAGCGCTCGGTCGGGCGCAGCATGGTGACCCCAAGCCACGCGAACCAGCCGATCTGGGCGAGTCCGAAGAGGATCGCCAGGTCCGTGAGCGGCGGGATCACCGAGGTGATCCCGATGGCGCCGACCACCACGCCGAACCAGCCCAGGGCCCGGGAGAACCCGCCCACCCGAAGGCCCGCGATGCTCACCAGCAGGACCCACAGGCCGCCGAGGATCTCGCCCGTTCCCGCGCTGCTGAGGCCATCCGAGACCGGCTCGATCGCCTGCCACATGGACGCCGCCTGGGCCGGGTTCGACGGGGCGAGGGTCACGACCGCGCCCATGCCGGCGTTCCACACGAGGCCGCTGGCCACCAGCACCACCGCCCAGATCAGCCCGACCGCGGTCGCGGTCTGCATCAGGGCCGGAGCCGCCGGCTTCAGGCGCTCGTACAGGGCCAGCGCCAGGATGGCCAGGGCGATCCCGAAGACCACGTAGCTGATGAGGTACATGACGTGCATGGCGCCGTGGTTGGTCACGAGCGAGACGACCTTGGCGGCCGGGTCCACCGCGTTCTGGTAGTCGACCAACAGCAGGAAGAAGGGCATCGCCAGCAGGTAGGCGGCTGCCATGTAGAGCGCCGCGAGGCCACCTGCCTTCTGCTGCGCGGAGCTGCTCCGACCGATTGTGTTCACTGTGCTCTCCGATCTCGCCGGCGTAGCCGGCCTTGTCTCGACACCGAGCGCGTCTGCCGCGCCGTACCTGTCCTGGGCGATCGCCCTCATCGTGTCCTCCTGCCCGACGCATCCGGTCGTCGCCACCCACCCAGCGGTGGAGCGCACGGGCAGCGTCTTCCCGCGGTGGGATGAGCGTCATCGCTCCCAGGAGCTATTCGGGGGACTAATCGGAGGACAGATCGCGGGCGTCCTGGAGGGCGGACAGGGTCGAGCCTGCGTGCTTAGGTCGCGACCGGGCATCGTCGCCGACGCCGTCCGGCTCAGCGGTCGGGGCGGCGGTCCTCGGACAGGTAGCCCAGGGTTCGTCCTCTGGCGACCGCCTTCGTGCGGCTGTTGACACCGAGCTTGGCGTAGATGTTGCGGGCGTGCGCCTTCACCGTGTGCAGCGACAGGTACAGCCTGGCTGCGATCTCCTGGTTGGTCAGCCCCTTGGCGATGAGGGGGAGCACTTCGAGCTCGCGGCTGCTGAGCGGTTCGGCGAGGCGGCTCCCGGCGACGCTCGTCGCGGGTAATGTTGCCAGTCTCGCGTCATCGACGGGATACGCCGCCAGCAACCGCCGCACGTACTCCGGACGAACCCCTCGCGATCCCGCCTCGCGGAGCAGGCGAGCCATCGGCGCGCCTTCGTCGAGGAAGATGCGGACGAAGCCGCCCGGCTCGGCCATCGCCAGTGCTGCGTCCAGCAGCTCCACGGCCTTGTTCCGGTCGCCAAGGGCATCGAAGGCGACGGCCTGCAGGATCATGGTCTTGAGCTGCTCATCCGCCCAGGCTCGTTCCTCCACCCGCCGGCGATATGGCTCCAGCACAGCCAGTGCTGCCGAGGGATCTCCCTGGGCGAGGTGCACCCGGGCCTGGCTGAGGGGAAGATCATGCGCCTGGGCCACGTGCGCGGCACCCGCCAGATTGCCCTGCTGCAGCAGCGTCAGCACCTGGGCAGCAGCGACCTCGGGCATGCGACGAACGAAGCCATTCTGGCGCACAGACTGCTCGGTCTCCGCCAACATGACGGCCGCGCCGGTCACATCTCTCTGGGCCAGTCTCAGGCGGGCCAGGAACACCTCGCTGAGGACGAACCTGTCGATCGCGCCAACATACTGCCGCGCCAATTGAAGGCTCTGCTGCCCGTACTGTTCAGCGGCATCCAGGTCGTTCCATTCATAGGCTATGCGAGCCAGGCCGATAAACTCCTGATCGGCGTTCGAACGTGCCTGATCACCAAGTAGTTGCAGGGAGCATCGGTAGGTTTCGGCCGCCTGGTAGAGCTGGTTTTCAGATTCCTGCACATTCCCCAAGCCGGTGGTAGCTGATACAGTGAGGTGAATATTCCCGGGCGCTTGCTTGATAGCTTTGGCTTCGGTATAGGCCTGACGGGCCGCGGCACGGTCCCCCTGGAGCTGGTAAGCAAACCCCAGCGTCCGGACAGCTCGACCGCGGAAAGGCACGTTGTCGGGGTGCAGGTACTCCAAAGCGCGGTGCGCCTGGTTGATCATGGCTTCCGGCTGGTAGTTGGCGAGCGCCAACGTGGCTCTTACGGCGGCGATTTGTCCAATCAGGTCGCGGGTCTTGTCATCGAGATCGGCATCTTGCAGAGCTTCTTCTGCCGCCTTCAGTTTCTCTTCCACACCGGTTGTCCGTCCCGCATTCAGCGCCACGGTGGCAGACCTCACCCACAACCAGGGCCTGGCATCCAATACGGTCCTTGGCAGCGAATCCAGCCAGTCGAATACGGCTGTCACAGCGGCGCGTGAGTGCTGGGGGATCCGCCCACCAATAATCAGCCGCTCGGCGCGTTCAATGTCATTGGCGGCAGCCGCATGGTGGAAGGCTTCGATCTCCAGGGCATTGTCTTCGTACCACTGGCTGGCACGGATGTGGTATTCGGCCATGCTCCTTCCTTCATCCCCTCCTGATGAAGCGAGGCTCTGGTGCAACCGCTGCCGCAGCAACTCGGCGAAGAGATGGTGATAGCGGTACCAGCGCCGCTCGTTGTCCAGGGGGACGATGAACAGGTTGGCTCGCTCGAGATACTCCAGCGTCTCCTGGCCGGAAGGTACGGCGGACATCACGGCATCACAGAGCGGGCCGCAGAGCCGATCGAGGATGGACGTACGCAGCAGGAAGGTCTGGATGGATTCGGGCTGCCGCTGGAGGACTTCTTCGACCAGATAGTCGAGCACGAAGTGGTGGCTGCCGGCGAACGACCTGATGAAGCCTGCGACGTCTTCGTGGCCCTGCAGCGAGATCGCGGCCAGCTGCAGGCCCGCGATCCAACCTTCGGTACGAGTCTCAAGGGCGGCGATGTCGTCCGCCGTGAGGTTCAGGCCCATCACCTGGTTGAGAAAGTCGGCGGCCTCGGACGGGGTGAAGCGAAGGTCGGCGGCGCGCAGTTCGGTCAACTGGCCTCGGGCGCGCAATCGGGCGAGGGGCAGAGCCGGATCCTCACGGGTGGCGATGACCAGGTGCACTGCGGCGGCTGGTGCTCGACCAGGAAGGCCAGGGCGTCGTCGACCGGCTTGGCGTCGAGGACGTGGTAGTCGTCGAGGACGAGGACGACATCGCTCGGGATCGTGGTGATCTCGTTGAGCAAGGCCGTCAGCGTCGACTCGAGTAGCGGGGGCTGCGGCGATTGGAGCACGGTCAATACCCCTTCGCCGATCCCGGGCGCAACCGTCTGCAGAGCCGCGATCAGATAGGTTAGAAAGCGGCTGGGGTCGCTGTCGCCTTCATCGAGTGACAGCCATGCTGCAGCCCGCCCACAACCGGCCACCCATTCACTGACCAGGGTGGTCTTGCCAAAGCCGGCAGGAGCGGAGATCAGGGTCAGCTTGGTGCCGGCAGCGAGGCCTTCGTTCAGCCGCTCGACCAGTGTCGGACGGAGGACGACCCTTCGCCGCGAAGGTGGGATGTAGAGCTTGGTGGCCAGGATCGGCGCGAGCACCGATCAACTATAGAAACGCAGGTCCCGGGGATCACCGTCTCCCTGCGCGGGCATACGACGAACGCCGCGGTCGTGGCGCGCCCGCTCGAGGCATCGAGCCGAACCTGCATCAGTGGGGTCACGCCCCCCGGGGTGCCCAGTGCGCTTGCGGACCTGCCAGCGAACATCGCGCGCGTGTAGCCCAGTGGAATCGTGCGTCGGCCTCCGGACTAGGCGCTCTCACCAGTCAACCACGCTTCCCCGGCGCCCTCGATTGGGATCCGGATGTTTATGGCATCCGCGCGCTCGAATCCTGTCGGGCGCGCCAAAGCCCCTCGCGGGCTCTCGTCGATCGTGGACGGCTTCGGACCACCGCGATTCTGCAGACTGACGTCTGGCACCCCTGCGGATAGCGGCACGGATGCGCTGCAGATGACGGCCTGGGCGTACTGCAACTTGCCGTCTGGGATCTTGACGCTGCCGCGCGGCGGCCCGAGACTCTCCGGCATGGACTACCGCCCGCGCGTGATCGACGCCCAGCTCGCCGGGGCCCTCGAGGCTGTCGGCGCGGTCGTGCTCGAGGGCCCACGCGCGGTCGGCAAGACCGAGTCGGGCCGCCACGCCTCGCGCAGCGATGTCCGCGTCGACACGCCCGTTGCTCGCCAGACGTTCGCGGCCGACCCGCGCCTGCTCCTCGCCGGCGCCACGCCGCGCCTGATCGACGAGTGGCAGGTCGAGCCCGACATCTGGAACGAGGTGCGCCACGAGGTCGACCGGCGACGGGAGAAGGGCCAGTTCATCCTCGCCGGCTCCGCGGTCCCGCGCGACGACCCGGCCCGACACCCTGGCGCCGGCCGGTTCATCCACCTCCGGATGCGCCCGATGACCCTCGGCGAGGTCGGGTACTCCTCGGGGGCCGTGTCCCTGGCTGAGCTCCTCGACGGACGGCCCGTGTCCGCCGGCGACCCCGGCTTCCGGGTCGGGGACATCGCCGAGCGGATCGTCGTCGGCGGCTGGCCGGGCCACCTGGGGCTCTCGGCGCCGCAGGCGCAGCGGGCGCTGGCCGGCTACCTCGATGACACGTGCCGAGTCGACCTGCAGCGGCTCGACGGCGTGCGCCGCGACCCGCGCGGCGTCCGGCGGCTCCTCGACTCGCTCGCCCGCAACGTCGCCACGCCCGCGTCGCTCGAGTCCCTGACCTCCGACGCAAACGGCGCTGACGGGTCGGTGCTCTCGGAGACGATTGGGACGTACCTCCGCGCCCTCGACCGCCTGATGGTGATCGAGGACCTGCCAGCCTGGCGCCCGGCGCTTCGGAGCCGGGCCCGCCTGCGGGCCGCGCCGGTGCGCCACCTGGCCGACCCCTCCCTCGCGGCGGCCGCGCTCGGCGCCTCGCCGTCGCGCCTGCTGCGCGAGATCGAGTGGATGGGCTTCCTGTTCGAGTCGCTGGTCGTGCGCGACCTCCGCGTGTACGCGGGTGCGCTCGACGGGCGGCTCTACCACTACCGCGACAGCAATGGCCTCGAGGCCGACGCAGTGGTCGAACTGCCCGACGGGCGCTGGGCGGCGTTCGAGGTCAAGCTCGGGTCGTCGCCCGCCGTCGTCGACGCCGCCGCCGCCGGCCTGATCCGGCTGCGGTCGGTGGTGGGAGGCGCGCCGCCCGTCGCGCTCGGCGTGGTGACCGGGACCGGCTACTCCCTCGTGCGCCCGGACGGCGTGCTGCAGATCGCCATCGGCGCCCTGGCAGCCTGACCCAGGATCGGGATCCGGATCCGTATGGCATGCGCGCGCCCAGATCCTGTCGGGCGCGCCACGAACACCTGTTCTATTCTCGAGGCGGGACTCCCCTGTTCACCTAGGACATACCGGCGACCTTCGGCACGAGTTCCGTGCGGGAGCGCACGCCAAGCTTGCCGTAAACGTGGCCCAGATGGAACTCGACGGTCTTCGGGCTGATGAACAGGGCCGCTCCGGCCTCCTTGTTCGTCGCACCGCCAGCGACGACGAGCGCGACCTGTAGCTCCTGCGGTGTCAGCGTCATGAGCGACCCGCCCGGGCTCGGCGCAGGATTCTCGCCGGTCGCCCGCAACTCGGCCCTCGCCTGTTCGGCCCATGGCTCGGCGCCTAGCGTCTCGAACGTTGAGAGCGCCTGGTGGAGCACGGCCCGGGCGGCCGCTCGATGGCGTGAGTGGCGGCGACGTCTGCCCAGGCACAGCTCTGTCCGGGCGCGCTCGTAGGGCTCCTCATTGCCGTGGAGCTCCAGCGCGCTCAGCAGGAGGGGCTCGTACCCGTCCTCGTCGGCGAGCAGGCCGCGGCAGCGCGCCGACGTCGCCGCCGCCCAGCGGCTGCCGGTTGCCCGTCCTTGCTCTTCCAGCGTCTCGAGCTCGCGGGCTGCGTCGCCTGTGCGGCCCAATCGCACATAGGCTTCAACGAGGTCGGCGTTCCACTGCACGACCGTGGGCAGCCCGACCCCGTAGGCGATCTCGAGGCGTGCGCATTCCGCCAGGTGTGCCGCGGCCCGCTCCGGATGACCGAGCGAAAGCTCGAGCACGCCGAGCACGGACGCCGCGTAGTTCTCAACAGACGTCACGCCGAGCCGGCGCGCCAACGCGAGCGCGGCCGTCACGTGGCCAATGCATTCGCCCTTGAGACCGCGCAGCGCTTCGACACGGGCGAGCGTCACGAGCGAATACGAAGCCACCGCAGCCTGTCCGGTCTCTTCCGCGAGCTGCACCGCCTCGGCCGCGGCCGCGTAGGCGGGCGCCATTCGTCCGCAGCGGAACTCGAGCTCGGAGAGGACTGCCAGCGGGTACGGCAGCACCGTGGCGGCACTCGCCGCGCGCGCCGTGGTCACGATGCGCTCGAGCATCCGTCTTGCCGTCGACCAATCTTCGATCCAGCTCAGCATGTTTGGGGCCGTCACGAGCAGGGGCCCGAGCTCGCCGATGGGGTCGATCGTCTCTAGCACGGGGATCAGAGACTCAAGGATCTCCCGGGCCTCGCTGACCCCGCCCGCGAGCGTCAGACCGGTGGCCAGGGCGAGAGCTGCGAGCATCCCCACGGGCCGATTGATCGCCGGGGACAGGCGAGCCGCCCGACGTGCAGTCTCGAGCGAGAGCTCGATCTCGGCGGCCGCCGTGGCGGCGTTGGTGGCGATCGCCAGCAGCGTCGCCGCCCGCTCCGGGTCGTACGGCTCGACGCGGTCGGCCTCGTCGACGAGCAACGCGAACGTCTCCATCACGGGGCTGACGAACATCAAGGCGACAGCGCGCAGCTGCTGCATGTCCGCTCGAAGCAGCGGGTCCGCCGTCAAGTCGAGGACACTGGCGAGGATGTCGGCAGCGGTCTGGGCTTGACCACCGAGCCAGAACGCGTTGGCCGCGCTGATCGTCCGGCGGATGCGGTCAGCGTCCGCCGGGCTGAGACGAGCCGCCGTAGCGAGCGCATTCGCGGCTGCGACGTAGCCGCGCCGTCCTTGCGCATCGGTCGCAGAGTTCTCGAGGAGCCGTGCCACCTCCTCGTCCGGCCCGGCCGCTGCGGCTGCGAGGTGCAAGGCGATCAGGTCGTGCCTGTCGGGATCGAGTGCTATGGCGAACGCCCGGTGAGCAGCGCGCCGCTCGGCGAGCTCCGCGACGTGGTACGCCGCCGAGCGCAGGAGCGGGTGGCGGAACTCAATCCTGCCTGCCTGGATCGTGATGAGTCCCTCCCGCACGGCGGCATCCAGTGCGCTCCTCGCCAGGCCCATTCCAGTGAGCGCCTGTGCGATCTCATTCGCATCTCCCGAATAGCTCGCGGCGGCGACGAGCAAGGCCCTCCGGGTCTCGTCCCGCAGCGGCTCCAGACGCTGCGCGAAGGATCGTTCGACGTTGCGGCCAACGGCGATCGGTTCGACGATCGGCGCCGAGCCCGCGAGCTGGGCGTCAGTGAGCGTCGCGATCGCCTCGAGGAGAGCCAACGGATTCCCGCCAGTGTCGGTGACGAGACGCTCGCGGACGCCCGAGCTGACCGCCCTGCCGGTCCCGGCCACGAGTTCGCGCGCAACTTCGGGCTCCACTCCCCGGAGCTCGAATCGCTCGATCCCGGCCGTCTCGAGCCACGGTCGGTCACGCATCGCCAGCAGGAGCACGACGCCCTCCCTGCCGAGCCTGCGGCCAGCGAACAGGAGCGCTTCGCGCGACGGCGTGTCGAGCCACTGGGCGTCGTCGACGACGGCGAGTATCGGCGCCTCGTCTGCTCCTGCCGCGAGCAGGCTGATCGTCGCCGCCGCGGCGGCGAACCGGTCGCCCGCCGTCGGCGGTCCGAGGGCAAGGGCGCCCGATAGCACCGCGGCCTGCGGCTCGGGGATGCGGTCGAGGAGGGGCAGGAGTGGCCGCAGTAGATCGGAGAGCCCGGCGAACGGCAGCTCGGACTCGGTCTGGAGCGGTCGGGCGCGCAGTATCGTGAATCCGGCCGCTGTCGCGGCGACGTCGTCGAGGAGGGCGGTCTTCCCGATCCCGGGGTCGCCGTAGACGATCAACGCCGCACTCACGCCGCTCCGGGCGCCGTCCAACAGCCGGTCGATCCGCGCAACCTCATCCGCGCGCCCGGGCAGCACCGACGCAGTCTATCGCGTCGGAATCCGCCTTCTCAGGATCCCGAGACCTAGGGGAATCCCCGTTGCGGTTCGTGCGACAGCCAACCATCTTCAGCGGACCGCTCTGACGGGAGGCATTGGCGCAACGGCCGCCCAAGTTGGACACCAAGGCCGCGCCGAGCCGATGACGAAACCGACCCGCCGCTGCGCTGGGAGGTTCGAGATGCGTTCTGTTCGCAGGCTCCTCGTGGTCGGTGCCTCGATCGCCCTTGTAGCCGTCTTCGTCCCATCCGTCTCGGCGGTCTCCCCGCGCAGTGGGGAGCTCCATGTCACCAAGGAGTGCCACGAGTACTTGGGCCAGCCCGGTGGCTTCTGCACGATCACGTCCTCGAACCTCCCGGCGATCGCGGTCGGCTCGAAGGTCGTTTATCTCCAGGCGAAGGGTGCGACGGTGCTGGACACTGACGTCATGCTCGAGGCGCCGGGGTCCGCCATCAACGTCGCCTTCGGTCATGTGCACCTCGATCTCGTCGCCAAGGTCGGGCTGGCCACGTTCTCAGGTGGGACCGGGACCTTCAGCGGGTTCACTGCGAGTGTCGTCGTCACGTCCGATCCGGCCGTGACGAGGGGTTGGTTCTGGGACGGGACGTACAGCTTCAGCCCGGCGCCCAAGGAGTTCACGCTGACGAAGACCTGCGTCAGCGACTTCCTCTGTACGGTCCAGACCTCGAGCTTCGACGCGATCCCGCCGATCACAGACATCACGTACCTCTACGGCGAGGACCCAACCCTCGCGTATCCCACGATCACGGTGAACGACGGCAGCACGACCGGCCTCTGCAATTGGAATCAGCCCGGTCCGGTCGTGCTCGCGAAGTGCGCGTTCGGCAGCGGGACCGGACGGCTGACGGGGTTCCATCTGGAGGTCGCCGTCTCCGTCGTGGATGACGTCTGGCATTGGGACGGGACCTACTGGTACGGTGGCGGCCACTGACGAGAGATCTGGAGCCACCGGGGGGATCTCACTCCCTGGTTCGCCGATCCGGGCGTCCGGCTCTGGCGGCTTCGGATGCATCGTGGGGGGGCCACCTGCGCCGGGCCCCCTGGGGTCCGTTGGGGACAGATCGGCCTGGTAAACCACGCTGCGGCCTGTTCGGGGTTGCCGCTCCGGTCCTGCTGATGGAGGAGGCGACGCCTGCCGGGGACGGAGCGGACCGGAAATCCAAGCGGCTAACCGGAAATGAGGCGCGGGCAGTTGGCTGGCGCCCTCGTCCGGCCGGACGCGCGGCAGACAAAGCCTGTTCGGACATTCGGGCATGGCGCAGGCTGAGCGGTAAGGCGCGAGACTCTGGATCAGGCGCCTTCTCCCATCAGGCCGATCTCTGCCCCCTCGATTGGTATCCGGATATCTATGGCATCCGCGCGCTCAACTCCTGTCGGGCGCGCTCGAACACTTGTTCTATTCGTGCGTCGTCGGCTGCTCAGCCACGAGCCGGCCGGACCAGGACCCAGACCCGCAGCCCGCCGTCAGGCGCGGTTCGGTCGCCCGCGGGCCCGAAGCCCAGGCGCTCGTAGAGGCGGCAGTTGGCTTCGTTCGAGGTTTCGACCGCCGCCGGGAGCCTGGTCTCGTCGCAGGCGTCCAGGCCAGCACGGATGACGAGCGAGGCCAGGCCTTCGCCCCGGCGGTCAGGTCGCGTGCCGACGGTTGCGAGGTACCAGTGAGGCCCGGCGGGGCGGAGCGGCGCCGTCTCGGCGTCGAGGGCGTCGACCGCCTCGAGCCGGTCACCGAAGAGCTCGGCCAATTCCTCGTTGAGCCGGGTACGCAAGGCGTCGCTGATCGGGGTCCGGCCGGGCTTCACCCAGCCCGCGACCGAGCTCATGTCGTCGGTCACCCAGGTGCTGCCCGCCTCGGCGCCGACCAGCCCGGCGTAGAGCAGGTGGAGGCCGCGGAGGCGTTCGCGGCGGTTGTCGGCGGGGACGGCCCAGCGGGACCACTCGTAGTCCAGGAACGCGTCGGCGAGCAGGTCGGCGATTGGCTCGCTGTCGTCGACGGTCGCCATCGAACGGTGGGGCGGGGTGTGGTCATCATGCGAGCGGCTCCTTTCGCCCCCCGAACGTGGGGACTGTGGGCCACGTCCACGCCGTGCGGATGATCGCGACGAGGAGCATGACTTCGACGGCACTCCCGAGGAGGTAGTAGGCCCACCCCTCGCCGATGCACGACGCCACGATGCTGACCGCGTAGAGCAGGGCGACGACGATGTTGACGATCCGGTTGACCCGGGACCGAAGGACGAGTGACAGGAACACCATTAGTGACGGGATGAGGATGTAGACCGTCGTGAAGACCAGGAAGACCTGGTCGACCGCAACGCCCGTGGCTGCCACCTTGCCATTGCGCGCGGCGTCGAGGACGTCGGCGCGAAAGAATCCGAAGATGTCGACGTAGGCGAACACGATCAGCATCGCAATCCACAGCGCGGAGAGCACCATCCTTACGTCGATCTTGGCGTCTTCGTACTGCCCGGCGATTTGAGGAGTAGTCATCATCTCCACTCCATTCCCTAGTGCGACTGACGAGTTGACACGAAGCAGAAGTCGCAATACCCATTGCCGCTGGCAATCGTCTTCGTCCTCTGCCACGACACGTAACGCGACATCGTGCTGTAGATCAGGTCATCGACGCGGCAGAACGCTCCCGTCAGCTCTGGGGCTCCCAGGTTTGCCAGGGTTGCGTGGTAGAAGCACGTCGTCATGTCGAAGCGGATCCCGTCCCTGGAGTTCTGGTTCCATTCGATCGTCCAACCTTCAGGCTGGGTATTTGCGCATGAATGTCTTGAGAAACACCCTGAAGAACAGCAGCGCGAAGGGCAGACGCCCGATCCGCCGCATCTGCTTGACATCGCCGGCGAAGAGCTGATCGAACGCTCGATCGACCCTTCCCAACGCGGTGTCCTGTGATTTGCCGCTCTCCCTGAGGACCTGGTACAGGGCAAGGCCCGGAAGGATCCCTTCGACCAGGTGCCATCGCAGTTGAGGGTTGGCTGGGAGCTCGTGGTTCGAGTAGAGCTCGCCATACCTCGCGAGGACGCGTTCGTAGGCTTCATCGCCAATCATCGGCAGCAAGCCTGGGAAGAAGCGCTCTGACACGGGAACGTTCCTTGCCGTGTCCGTCGCCTTCACGATTGCGGTGCTCATGGTTCTACGTCCCTCTCTGGGCACTCCGGGCAGCGATTCGCTGCGCGTGGAGTCGCTCAGTGGTGGTGTCCGCCTCCGATGCGCGGATCGAGTTGGTGCAGGACGCCGAGCGTGTTCCGCGTCTCCCAGATCTCGGCGATCGTGCCGTCCTCGACGCGATACATGGAGAGGCCGGTGTAGTCGAGGCTTCGGCCAGTCGGCGCGACGCCCAGGAAGTCGCCCTGCGATGTTCCCCGGGCATGCCAGCGGGCTGCCACGATGTCGCCGCGCGCGACCGAGAAGTCGTCGACGACCGTGAGATCCGGGAAGGCGGCCCACTGCTCCCCGAGCCACTGCTCGACCCCGGTCTCGGCGTAGTAGCCGGCCTCGCACGGCATCGCCGTCGGGTGCACCAGGATGTTCGGAGAGGCGACCTCGGCCAGTGCCGCCAGGTCGTGACCGGTCAGCACATCATCGAACCAGCGGTCCACGACCGCGCGACTCATCTCGGTGTCGACGGATGGATCCCCGCCGTACGGCGGCTTGGTCGTGATCTCGTGCCGGTCGACCAGTGCGTGATCATCGCCGGCGAACCGGTGGACTTCGACCAGCCGACTCACCGACGACGGGCTCGCCTGCGGCGGGGAGAAGGCGACGACGGTATCGCGGAACGCCGTCACGTTGTCGCAGTCGGCGGGCCCCATCGCGGTGGCGCCCTGGAACGCCGCCAGGTTCGCTTGCTCGGTCGGTTGGTAGGGACGCGGCGGAAACGCCGGCGCCATGCCCATCTGCTGCAGCTCGACGAGCGGGTCCATGCCGAACCACATCTCGGCGAGCTTGCCGGCTTCGAACCGGACCATGTTCACCATGCCGTAGTCGAGCCCCCCACCGGTTGGCGGCGGGGCCTGATCCGAGCGGCCCGTGAAGTGCCCGTAGGTGGGCAGGAGCACGGCCACGTAGTCACCCTCGGCGATCATGATCGGGATGGGATGCCACGAGTCCGGCGAGAGGCGCTTGAAGCCGGCCCAGGTCGCAACCATGCCCTCGGGGCCGGCCTCGACCGTGCCGCCGATGGGATGGTGGAAGACGAAGCCATCGGCAACGAGCTCCCGGACGACGTCCCAGTCGTCGTGGTTGAAGGCCTCGATGAAACGAGCGGCGGCGACCTTGTTGGCGGACTGGGTGTCGGTTGGCAGCTGGATCGATTGCGAGATCATCGGGATCACCTTCCAAAGGCTGACGTGACGGGGCAGACGCACAGGCCGACCTGCCTGGGCGACGGCCCTAGACCAGGCGCATGACTGGAGCGAGCAGCACCAGGTAGATCGCCGCTGCGATCAAGAACCTGAGGACCGCTGGCGACCAGCCGAGATCGCGGAGATAGAGGCGGACTGCGTTCCGGTTGTACCGAACGTGGATCAGGGACAGCAGGCCGAACAGGCATCCGACTGCCACGTGAACCGGAAGGGCGAAGGAGCCGCGGGGCAGGAGCAGGCTCCAGATCCCGGACACCATGGCGAACACGCCGATCAGTAGCAGCGATACGCTGATGGCCCGCCGCCCGGCTCGTCGCTCCGCTCCCACGGCACGCCCCGATGTGTGGTTGGTCATGTCTTCCTCCATTCCGTGCCGGCGTGCCGGTTGTCGTTCGGGACTGCCACGCGATGCTCCCGCAGCCTGGCGGACGCGCCCTCGGCGAACATCGATGGGATTCGTGATCCGTTAGCGAGTCGACCCACTTCGACAGGCCGGCCCCGGAGTACCGTGCTCTCAGCATGGCCAGGCCCATCCGTCGCCCGGGCAACCTGCCGGCCGAAACGACCAGCTTCATCGGCCGCAACCGCGAGCTCGCGGAAGTCAGAAAGAAGCTCACCACCGCCCGCCTGGTCAGCCTCGTCGGCCCCGGCGGTGTGGGCAAGACCCGCCTGGCGATCCGGTCCGCCACCGACCTCAGACGTGGCTTCACGAACGGCGCATGGCTGGTGGGGCTTGCCGAGGTTCGAGATCCCGCCCTGGTCGGCAACGCCGTGCTGGCGGCTCTGGACCTGCGAGATCAGACAACCGAGCCGCGGGCACTCCTGCTCTCATTCCTTCGGGACAAGGAGCTGCTTCTCGTGGTGGACAACTGCGAGCACCTGCTCGCCGCGGTCGCGATGTTCGTGACCGATGTCCTTGAGGCCGCCCCAGGCGTGCGGGTCATCGCGACCAGCCGAGAACCGCTATCGGTTCCGGCTGAGCACGTGCTCCCGGTCCCCCCGCTCGAACTGCCTCGCGCCGAGGCGGACGAGCCCCTGGAGCAGATCCGCCAGAACGAGGCGGTCGCGCTGTTCACAGATCGGGCGTCGGCGGCGTCGGGCACCTTCCAGGTGACGGCGTCGAACCGGACAGCGGTCGCAGAACTGTGCCGGCGGCTCGATGGCCTGCCGCTCGCCATCGAACTTGCGGCGGTCAGGACGAGGGTTCTCTCGCCAGATCAGATCCTCGATCGCCTGGCCGACCGCTTCGCGCTGCTGACCGGGGGCAGCCGTGCGGCGCTGCCGCGTCACCAGACCCTGCGAACAACCATCGAGTGGAGTCACGACCTGTTGGGGCCGGACGAGCGGACGCTACTGCGTCGGCTGTGCGTGTTCGCGGGCAGGTTCACGCTGGAGGATGTCGAGTCTGTCTGCACCTCGGACGACGTTCCGGTAGGACGCGCGCTGGACCTGCTGTCATGGCTGGTCGACAAGTCACTGGTGACGAAGGAGGACGCCGGGGGCCTCGCCTGTCATCGGCTGCACGAGACGATGCGCGAGTTCGCCGGCCTCAGGTTGCGCGGCGCCGGCGAGGAGGACGTGTTCACGGAGCGGTGCACCGAGTACTACGTCTCGGCGTGCCGGCGAACGGCCGACGGTGCGCGGTACGGACTCGTCGAGTGGCTCGGATGGAAGGACCTGGAGATCGACAACATCCGCTCGGTCCTTCGGCGATGTCTCGATCGTGGGGACATCTCGCGCGGAATGAATCTGGCCGCGTCCCTCCGCTGGTTCTGGTACACGCGTGCGACCAGCGAGGGCGTCCGGTGGCTGGATGCGTTCCTAGCGCTTGGACGCGGGGATCCCGAATCCCAGGCTCGAGCCGATTACGTGCGCGGAATGCTCGCGGTGCTCCTTGTCGACCCCGCAGCTGCCTGGGCACCACTCGAACGCGCGACGGCCGCGCTCCGGACGGCCGGTCGCCTTGGCCCGCTCGTCGAGTCGCTGTCCATGACCTCGGTCGCGGCGAGCATGGCCGGCGATCGGGAAGCCGCCAGGTGCCTGCTCGACGAGGCCCGGGCGGTGGCAACGGAGACCGATGACGTCGGGGCTGCGCTTGCGGTGCTGCAGGCTCGGGCGTTTGCCGGTCTGTTCGAACGGGACCTCGAGGCTGTCCGGTCCGCGTCCTCGGAAGGCGAGCACCTCAGCCGAGAGGTCGGCGACCTCTACGGGCTCAAGACCTGGCTGATGCACCTCGGCATGGCCGCCTTGATGGCCGGGGGGCTCGGTGCGTCAAAGCCCCTGTTCGCCGAGGCCTTGCGGATCGCCCATCAAATCGATGACCGAGTCCAGCAGGCCTACCTGATCGACGCATTGGGCTGCCATGCCGCCAGGATCGGAAAGGCTCGGCTCTCGGCGCAGCTGCTCGGAGCCGCCGACAGCATCAGATCAGGGGCCGGCAATCGCGTGATGCCGTTCCTCGTGCCGATGATGCGCGAGGCCGAGGAATCCGCGATCGCGGCACTTGGCGGGCCGAGGTTCGCCGCCGAGTTCCAGGTTGGACGCCACTTGAGTCGTGATGCTGCAGTACGGCTCGCGATCGACGAGCCTGCCCGCATTGCCGTGGCGGCTCCGGACGATGGCGCCGGCGATACTTTGCTCTCGACTCGAGAGGCGGAGGTCGCACGGTTGCTCGCGGACGGCCTGAGCAACAAGGAGATCGGAGCGCGCCTGTTCATATCAGTGCACACGGTCGACAGCCACGTCCGCAGCATCCTCAACAAGCTCGGAGTCAACTCGCGCGCCCAGGTCGCGGCCCGGATGGCGTCGTCGAAGCAGTAGCGGACGCCGAGGGCGAGCAGGCCGACAGCGGCCCTGGCCGACACCGGCCCTGGCCGACGCCGATCGCCAAGCGAATCACGAATTCCATCGATGTCCGGTCTCATGGGCCCTCCTAGTCTCGGGGCATGACCAGGGAGCTAGCGACAAAACGAGTGGAAGTCAGCTTCGTCGGCCTCCCTCCAGCCCAACAGGTCGAGCGGGCATCGGGCGTCAGCGAGGTCGAGGTCGACGGCTCGATCCTGCGATGCCTGGTGTGCGGCAGCTTCCAGCCGTTCCTCGAGGCGCTGCGTGGTCACGAGGTCGTCAGCCTCAGCGCCGGTCCCGTGAATGTCGCTGCGCTGGACCATGCCTCCGGGCGGCCAGATGCCCAAGCAGAGTGACCTGCGTGTCACTGAAGGAGTCGTTGAGATGCCTGTCGTCGCCCATCAACTAGCGCGGTCCCGTGTGGCCAGGATCACAGGCGGCTTCTACCTCGCATACATCCTCGCTTCCGTGCTTGCCACGATGCTCGGGCAGATCGGGCTGGGTACGGCGTCGCAGGTCTACCAGGCGATGATGACGAACGAGGGGTCGTTCCGCCTGGGTCTCGTCGTCGCGTTGACGACAGGGTTCCTCTTCCTCGCGACCGCCTGGGGTCTCTACGTCCTCCTGCGACGGGTCAACGAGAACCTGGCGCTGCTGTTCCTGCTGCTCAACGCCGTCGGCGTCGCCATCCAGGGCGCGAGCATGTTGTCGCTCGTGTCCGCGATGTTGCAGGGAGACACGGCCAGCCACATGCAGGCCTACTCGGCGGCACAGCTGGAGGGGCTGGCCTACCTGTCGATCAACGTCTACAAGACGGGCTGGGTGACCGCCCAGCTGTTCTTCGGAACGTGGCTGTTCCCGCTCGGTTACCTGGTCTACAAGTCCGGGTACCTTCCCCGGTTCCTGGGCGTCCTTCTGGTGCTCGACGGGTTCGCCGTCCTGACCTGGTTCCTCCAGGCCCTGCTGCTGCCGGCCTACCCCGCGATCCACTACCCCGGGCTCGCCCTCAGCTTCGTCGCTGAACTCGGGCTCGGATTGTGGCTCCTCGTCAAGGGTGTGAAGGCCGTCGACTCCGGAAGAGGCCCGCTGGGTGAGAAGCGGCTCGCGGATCCGCAGGCTGAGGAGGCTCGGGCATGAAGGCCGTCGTCTGCACGCGGTACGGTCCGCCGCAGGTCCTTCGGGTCGAGGAACTCGCGACTCCCGTTCCGCGGAAGAACGAGGTGCGCATCCGCATCCTGGCGACCGCCGTGACGTCGAGCGACTGCTACGTCCGGGGGCTCAACCTGAGCCCCGCCTACCGGGTGATGGCGCGACTCGCGCTCGGCTGGAACGGGCCCAGACAACCGGTGCTCGGCATGGTGCTCTCAGGGGTGGCGGACGCGGTCGGGCCTGACGTCAGGTCACTCGGCGTGGGTGAACGGGTATTTGGCTTCAACCGACACCGCTTTGGGGCGTATGCGCAGTACGTGTGCTGGCCCGAAGACGGACTTCTTGCGACGCGACCGGCGAACCTCACGGATGTAGAGGCCGCGGCCATCCCATACGGCGGGTTGCTGGCACTCCACTTCCTGCGCAAGGCCGGCGTCCGGGCGGGACAGCAGCCCGCGACCCATTCGCTGATCAGGGTGGTCTTGCCAAAGCCGGCTGGAGCGGAGACCAGGGTCAGCTTGGTGCCGGCAGCGAGGCCTTCGTTCAGCCGCTCGACCAGTGTCGGACGGAGGACGACCCTTCGCCGCGAAGGTGGGATGTAGAGCTTGGTGGCCAGGATCGGCGCGAGCACCGATCAACTATAGAAACGCAGGTCCCGGGGATCACCGTCTCCTGCGCGGGCATACGACGAACGCCGCGGTCGTGGCGCGCCCGCTCGAGGCATCGAGCCGAACCTGCATCAGTGGGGTCACGCCCCCCGGGGTGCCCAGTGCGCTTGCGGACCTGCCAGCGAACATCGCGCGCGTGTAGCCCAGTGGAATCGTGCGTCGGCCTCCGGACTAGGCGCTCTCACCAGTCAACCACGCTTCCCCGGCGCCCTCGATTGGGATCCGGATGTTTATGGCATCCGCGCGCCCAACTCCAGTCGGGCGCGCCAGTACAGATGTTGTCTATTTTGATTCTCGAGGGCCCCGTCGAGATCGTCCATCACGACGACATGATGCGGGTCTTGCTTCCAGGGGCAGACCGATGTTGCTACCCGTGCCCCTACCGATGGTAGCATCACAGTATGAAGGTCAGTGTTAGCCTACCGGGCGAAGACGTCCATTTCCTCGACGAATACGCCAAAGAGCAGGGCCTCGAATCTCGATCGGCAGCGCTCCATCGAGCGGTTCGGCTCCTGCGCACGGCCGAATTGGCCGGGACGTACGAAGCGGCGTGGGGGGAGTGGGGCGCTCAGAACGACGGCCTCCTCTGGGAATCGACGACAGGTGACGGGCTCGGGTCGTGATGCGGCGCGGCGACATCCATTCCGTCGATCTCGATCCCGCGCGCGGTTCCGAGGCTACCAAGCGCCGGCCAGCGGTCATCGTCAGCAACGACGCGGCCAACGCGACGGCGGGGCGACTGGGTCGCGGCGTGATCACGGTGGTTCCCGTGACATCGAACGTCGAGCATGTCTACCCGTTCCAGGTCCTGCTTCCAGCCGCCGAGACGGGGCTCGAGCGCGACTCCAAGGCGCAGGCTGAGCAGATCCGCTCGATCGCCGTCGAGCGCGTGGGTGGCCAGCTGGGCGTGGTCCCAAACGCGATCCTGCTCGATATCGATGAGGCCCTGCGCCTGCACCTGGGCCTGTAACCCGACCGACCTTGTGACGATTCGGGGTGCCCAGGGTCGGTTTGGACGCGAGCGGCCCGCCCGCCTGGAAGGATCGCGAGGCTCACGCTGGCTCGAAGGACGCGACGGGGCCGCTTCCGCGGTGCGGGGCTTGCGCCGTCTGGCACGACTGAGACTCCGGTCGCGTGCGGTCTGTCGACGATCGCACGGCTGGGGGGCCGTTGGCGAGGTCACCGAAACGCCCGGCCGGCGGCCGGGCGTTTCTCGATGGCGGACCAGCGGCCGGACTACCGGACGACGACCTCCTGGCCGGCCCGGTCGGCGGTCGCGACCGGTTCGGCGGTCCTGAATGGCTTGATCGCGAACGGCCGGCCGATGTGGTCGACGCCGTCATCCGCGAGATCCTGCTCGTAGGTGCAGAAGCACGGGCCGCCCTCGGCGCAGCCGAGGCAGCAGTACGCCTCGTCCATGCGGTAGACGGGCCGGTTCGTGATCACGCCGTCGCACGAGGCGCAGTAACCGCGACGGGGGCTGGCGTAGGTGTGCATCGAGATCCTCCGATGTGTTGTCGGCTGGGTGGCCATCAGGGGTAGATGCCGCGCAGGCGCGTCGCCGTGGCAACGCGCTCGACGGCGATGGTGTGGGCGGCCAGGCGGGGGGTGATCCCGTCGGCCACGGCGCGTTGCCACACCGCGTCCGTGGCCGAGAGGATCTGACGGCGGAGCCGGTCATTGACCTCATCGCGCGCCCACGCGAGAGCCGACCGGTTCTGCGTCCATTCGAAGTAGCTGACGATGACTCCGCCGGCGTTGCACAGGATGTCCGGGATCACGGTGACGCCGTTCTCGCGGAGGATCGGGTCGGCCGATGGCTCGGTGGGGCCGTTGGCGCCCTCGGCGAGGATTCGCGCGCGGACGTTGCCCGCGTTGCGCGCCGTGATCTGGCCATCGAGCGCCGCGAGCACGAGGATGTCCACATCGAGGCCGAACAGGGTCTCGTTGTCGATCAGGCTCGTGCCGGGCGTGCCGGACACCGTCCCGTAGGTCCGGAACCGCCAGGCGAGGTCCGGGACGTCCAGGCCGTCCGGATCGTAGGCACCGCCGCCGACGTCGGTGACCGCGACCACCTTCGCGCCGCCCTCGTGGAGCAGGCGGGCCGTGGCCTCGCCCACGTTGCCGAAGCCCTGCACGGCGACGGTGGCGCCGGCCATGTCCAGGCCGATGCGGCCGGCGATGTCCTCGATCGTGTAAACGATGCCCTGGCCCGTGGCGTCGGACCGGCCGACGGATCCACCGATCGCGAGGGGCTTGCCGGTGACCACGCCGGGCACGGAGTAGCCCTTGTGCATCGACACCGTGTCCATGATCCAGGCCATGACCTGGGCGTTGGTCCCCACGTCGGGGGCGGGGATGTCGGAGTCGGGACCGATGATCGGCTCGATCTCGGTGGCGAAGCGCCGCGTCAGGCCCTCGAGCTCCTTGCCGCTCATCGCCTGGGGATCGCAGGTCACGCCGCCCTTCGCCCCTCCGAACGGGACGTCGACCAGCGCGCACTTCCAGGTCATCCACATCGCGAGGGCACGGACGTCGTCGACATCCGTCTGGGGATGGAAGCGGAGCCCGCCCTTGGCCGGACCGCGCGCGACGTTGTGCTGGACACGGTAGCCCGAGAACATGCGGACCGAGCCGTCGTCCATCTTCACGGGGAAGTTCACGGCGTACTCGCGCTGCGGCATCCGGAGGACGGCCCGAAGGTCCGCATCCATCGCGAGGTGCTCGGCCGCGGCGTCGAACTGGGCGAGCGCCGCCGCGAGCGCACGCTGCCCCGCGGTCCCGGGTGCCGTGGAGGTCCCGGGTCGCGCGGCGATCTCAGTGATCATGAAGTGTCTCCTGGCGGAAGGGCCGGCGTCATCACGACGCCCGACACCCAGCCTCGCCCGGGCCGGGGAACAAATCCGTGGATCACCATGAACGGCGCATGAACGAGAGACCCCGTCCCGTGCATATCGCGTTCATGCGGGTTCGCCGGATCCTTCCCTCCGCTCGGGCTATCCTCGGCGCATGCCGTTCAATCCGGCGCACCGGCCAGCCGCGGCCCCGTCCGCCAAGCGCGTGGTCCGCGCGACATCGAGCGACGGCCCCTCGCCGCTGCTCCAGGCCGCCCTGGCCCTCGTCCCGCCCTCGGCGATCGCGACGGAGCTCGAGGCGCGGTTCGCGGCCACCGGCGCCACCCTCGGACCGCGCGTCGCGTCGCGGCTCCTGGGCAGCCTCGCGGACCTCGGCCTTGTCCGGGCGACGCAACGAGGGAGCGGCGGCAGACGGTACGTCGCGACGACGCTCGGACTCAACTACATCGATGCCGCCCTCCACGGCGAGGCGAGCGTCCCGCTGTCGGAGCTCGAGCGTCTCAGGACCGACCTCCTGTCGACGATCGCCCACGAGCTCCGGACCCCGCTGACGGCCGTCCGCACCAGCGTGGGCCTGCTCCTGGACCCCACGTCGGAGCCTACCGAGGAGCAGCGCCGGTCGCTGCTCGAGGCGATCGAGCGCAACGGAGAGCGGATGCAACGGCTCGTGGGCGACATCCTGGAGCTTTCACGCTTCCGCTCCGGCAGCGTGAGCCTCCAGCTCCGTTCCTTCAGCGCGACGGAGCTCGCCGACTCGGCCATCGCCGTCATCGCCCCGCTCGCCGCGGAGCGCCACCAGCGGATCGATCGCCTGGTGCCGAGATCCGGGGACCACCGCGTCTACGGCGACCACCGCCGGCTCGAGCAGGCGCTGCTCAACCTCCTGTCGAACGCCCAGCGCTTCGCCACGGACGGCGGGTCCGTGGCGGTCAGGGTCGAGGAGCGCGGCCTCATGACGTGCTGGAGCGTGACCGACGACGGCCCGGGGATCTCCGAGGCGGACCAGGCCCGCCTGTTCGAGCGGTTCTTCGTTGGGCGAAACGACCGGTCAGGCCCGCGGGAGGGGATCGGGCTGGGGCTGCCGACGGCGCTCGCCATCGCCCAGGCGCACGGCGGGACCATCGACGTCAGGAGCGAGCTCGGCGGCGGCAGCACGTTCACGCTGGTCGTGCCGACGGCCGGACCGGAGGACGAGGCGTGATGCGGATCCTGGTCGTCGACGACGAGCCGGACGTGGTCGAGTCCGTCCAGCTCGGCTTCACGCTGCAGTGGCGTGAGGTCGAGGTGCTCGGGGCCGGCAACGGCGAGGATGCCCTCGACATCGTCGAGCGCCAGCGGCCGGACATCGTCCTGCTCGACATCGGCCTGCCCGACCGGGACGGGTTCGCGGTGCTGCGCGCGATCCGGGAATTCTCGGATGTGCCCGTCGTGATGCTCACGGCCCGCGACGACGCGATGGACAAGGTGAAGGGCCTCGAGCTGGGCGCTGACGACTACGTCACCAAGCCCTTCAACCACCTCGAGCTGATGGCGCGCGTCAAGGCCGTGCTGCGCCGGCTGAACATGCCGGCACCCACCAGCCGGGCGCCCTCGTTCCGCTCCGGGGACCTGGAGGTCGACTTCGCCCGGGACGAGGCGCGGCTCCGCGGGGAACGGATCAACCTCACCCCCACCGAGTACAAGCTGCTCTACCACCTGGTCCGGAATGCCGGGCACGTGCTCCACCACGGGACGCTGCTCGCGAAGGTCTGGGGTCGCGAGTACATCGACGAGGTCGACTACGTTCGTGTCTACGTCCGCAGGCTGCGCGAGAAGCTGGGCGACGACCCCGAGCATCCCCGCTACATCCAGACGGAACGCCGCCTGGGCTACCGGTTCCTGGCGCCAGAGCGCGGCCCGGCTGAACCCGAGGATTCGGAGACCGGCTCCTCGGGGTCGACGCCGGCCCCTGGTCCCTCCAAGGCGGCGGCCCCGATCGACCGCTGAGCCGCGGCGCGGGCCGGCGCGCTTGGCCCGCGCCAGCGGTGGTACCATACATGCCATGGACAAGACGACCGTCTATCTGCCGACGGAGCTCAAGGCGGCGATCAAGCGCGTAGCCCGGCAGCGGGGCGTGTCCGAGGCCGAGGTCATCCGCGACTCGATCCGCGACGCCGTCGGCGATGTTCGGCCGCGCCCACGCGGCGGCCTGTTCGCCAGCGGCTCCCCGATCGCCCGCGAGGCGGACGAGCATCTGCCGGGCTTCGGCGCGCGGTGATCGTCGATACCAGCGCGCTCCTCGCATTCTTCGACACGGATGAGCCCGATCACGAGACGGTTGCCGCGGTTCTCGTTGGGGCAACGGAGCCCCTCGTGGTATCGCCCTACGTGGTCACCGAGCTCGACGACCTCGTGGCGTCCCGGCTTGGCGTCTCGGCCGAGCTGGCCGTTCTGGGGGAGCTGACGGGCGGTGCCTGGGACCTGCCCGCGATCGAGCTCGAGGAGCTCGTGAAGGCTCGCGCCATCATCGAGCGGTATGCGGACCAGGGGATCGACGTCGCGGACGCTTCGAACGTGATCCTGGCCGAGCGGTACCGGACGCGCACCTTGGCGACCCTCGACCGCCGCCACTTCGACGTCCTGCGACCGCTGAGCGGTGGACGCTTCCGGGTCCTCCCGTAGCGGCGGTCCCGCGAGCCCTTCGTCATCTGGGTCGGCCATCCTTCGTCGGGCCTCCCAGCGCGAGCTCGATCGCCTGTTCCGCCGTGAGCCCGGCACCCTCCGCCATCAGCCGCTCGGCGAGCTCCGCACCGAGCCGGTCCCGAACGACGTCCGCAGGATGGGGGAACCCGAGGACCGCCACGGCGGCCAGCGCCTCGCCGGTCTTCGCCCGGATGGCCTGGATGGCCCCGGTCAATCGCGCCGCCAGCTCCGCGTCGCCGGATTCGCCCTGGACCACGGCGATCACGCCCAGCGCGCCGACGGTCGATCCGCCCACCCGCTCGGGCATCGTGCGCAGGGCCGCCCGCGCACTCTCGATCGCGGCATCCGGCCGGCCGTCGATGCGCTCGATGGCGCCGATGAGCATCAGGCTGTCGGCGATCCGGTACCACGACTGCGTCGCCCGAAAGGCGGCCAGGTTCTCCTGCTCGAGCGCGCGCGCCCGGTCAGCGTCCCCGGCAAGGAAGCTGGCGAGCACGAGCGCCTGCCTGGCGCGCACGACACCCGGGCGGTCGCCGATCTCCTCGAACATCGCCATCGCCTGCTCGCCCTCGCGCTGGACCAGGGCCACGTCGTGCTCCACCACGCCCACGAAGGCAACGTCGTAGTGCGCTTCCGCCAGCTCACGCCGATCGCCCAGCCGCTCCGCCAGGGCCAGGCGCGCCTCGTACGCCGAGCGCGTGGTGGCATAGTCCGTCGACCAATAGGCGAGGCCACCTTCGGCCGCCAGCGCCTTCGCGCGGCCGATCGAGTCGCGGGCGGCCGCCGGGTGCGCCAGGAACCGCGACGCCCATTCCCGCCCCTCGCCCAGGTGGGCCCGGATCTGCCACCACCGCCAGGCAGAGCCGATGATCAGCATCCCCGTCTCCACCTCGCCCGACGCCAGGGCCCAGGTCATCGCCTGGCGCAGGTCGTGGATGGCGAGGTCGAGCAGGTCCAGCGCGCGTTCGCCACCGGTGTCGGTGAGATGGCTGCCATGGTCGATGGCGAGGTCGCGGAACACGGCGGCGTGCCGCTGTTCGCACATCGGTCGCTCGCCGGACGCCTCGAGCTGCTCCCAGGCGAACTCGCGGACGAACGCGTGCCGCCCGAACCGAGGGTCGCCATGGTCCGAGGCCACGATCCGGAGCAGGCTCTTGTCGGCGAGCGACACCAGCCCATCGAGCGTGTCCAGGCCGAGCGAGTGGTCGGCATCGGCGATCGCCTCGGCCCAGGCTGGCGTCCAGTCACCCACCAGCACGGCCAGCCGCCGGAACAGCGTCCGCTCGCCGTCGGGCAGCAGGTCGTAGCTCCAGCCGACCGTGCCGCGCAGGGTTCGCTGCCGCTCCGGAAGGTCGCGCGCCCCGGTCGTGAGCAGGTCCAGCGAGTGATCGAGGCGCTCGAGGATGCGGCTGGGCGGGAACACCTTCACGCGCGCTGCGGCGAGCTCGATCGCGAGCGGCAGCCCCTCGAGCCGGCGGGCGATCCCGGTGACGGCTGCCGCCTCGTCGCCGGCGGGCGCGAAGTCTGGGCGGACGAGCCGGGCGCGGTCCAGAAGCAGGGCCTCGGCGTCCGCGATGCCCAGCGGCGGAACCGGGAACTCCTGCTCACCGGCGATCCGCAGCGGCTCGCGCGACGAGATCAGGATCCGCAGGCCGGGTCCGGCCCTGACGAGGTCGGCGACGACCGTGGCCGCGTCGGGCAGCAGCTGCTCCAGGTTGTCGAGGACGAGCAGCAGCGTCTTCTCGGCGAGGCGCGGCCTGAGCACGTCGATGACGCTGCGCCCGGCCTCCTCGGCGACGCCGACCACCGACGCAATGGCCGCGGGCAGCAGCGCGGGGTCGCGCAGGGGAGCCAGCTCGACGAACAGCACGCCGTCCGGGAACCTGGCCGCGACCGCCTCGGCCACGCCCAGGGCGAGCCGTGTCTTGCCCGCACCGCCCGGACCGGTCAGGGTGACGACCCGGGACCGGTCGAGGAACCCGGAGACCGTGACCAGCTCGTCGGTGCGACCGACGAACGTGGTCAGCAGCTGAGGCACCTCGATGCCACGCACCGTGCGGAGGGGCCGCTCGTCGTCTGCGATGCCCGGCACGACCAGGCGATGGACCGGACGCGGCTCGTCGAAGTCCTTGAGTCGCCTGGGTCCCACCGCAACCAGCGACGCGCGGTCGGGCAGGGCGCGCGTGAGCGCGAGGCGGGCCGCCTCGGACACCAGGATCTGGCCACCGTTGCCGGCACCGGCGAGGCGGGCCGCGTAGTGGACGTCGATGCCGAGGTAGTCCGACCCGTCGCGGCTGAGCCGCGCCGATCCCGTATGGATCCCGATCCGAAGCCCGACCTTGACGCCGTCGCCCCACCCGTACGTCCCGACCGCCTCGCTCAGCGCGACCGCCGCCTCGAGCGCGTCGGAGGCCGCGGCAAACGCCGCGAACATCCCATCGCCCTCGTGCTTGACGACGACGCCGCCATGCGCCCCGACCGCGCCGTCGGCGAGGTCGTCGTGGGCCTGCAGGAGCGCTGCCCAGGCATCCGGGGCCAGCGCACGGGCAAGCCGGGTCGAGCCCTCGATGTCACTGAACAACAGCGTCGGGTTGCGGGACGGCAGCGCCACGTCGCGGATCGTACTCGTCGGCCAGGCTTCGCCGGTGCGTCCGGCCGCAGCGGCCTGCCGTCGTGTCGCGCCGGCCGGCCTTCCGCAGGATGCCGGCCGGCCATGGCTCAGGCCAGCCGGGCGGCCTCGATCAGGATCCGCGGGTCGTTGCCGTAGATGCCGTCGATCCCCGCCGCCAGCATCGTGCGGGCAGATTGGAGGTCCTGCGTGTCCCACGCGAAGGCTTCGCAGCCGGCCGCGTGGACGGTTTCGATCGCCGCTGACGGGTCACCGGCCGAGACCCAGTCGGCACGATGCAGGTTGAGCACGCCGATGCCATGCGTTGCCAGCCACCGTGCGTGCGCGTCGATCTCCGGCAAGAGGTCGAGCTCCGTGGAATGGACGAGCGTGACGTCGGGAGCATCGCGACCGATGTCCCGCAGGACATCGACGTGCTCGTGGCACAGCCGGAGCCCGGCAACCGCCGCTTGCCCCGCGGCCCGCGCGCACGCGATCACCGCCTGCCCGGCGACGACGGCTCGTGCGTCGTTCAGGTCGAGCGACAGGGGGAGGAATGCTCCGCACGCGTCGTACAGGTCGGCGAGGGCCGGGATGCCGAGCGCCTGCAGCTCCGCCACCGAGGCTTGCCCGATGACGACCGGTCCATCCCGCGTGGTCGCGATCGCGTCGTGGACCAGCATCGGGGTCCCGTCGGCCGCCAGGTGGACGTCGCTTTCCAGACCGGTCGCCCCCACCTCGACGGCCAGGCGGAAGGCCTCGATCGTGTTCTCGGGCGCCAGGGCCATGGCCCCTCGATGGGCGAACAGGATCGCCTCTCGCCCCGGCGTCCGTGCGCCGCGCCTGTCCGCCACGGTCACCCGCTGCCCATCGGCCGCGCAAGCAGGACGGTCACGATCTCCCACGGCGCGAGCGCCAGGGTGAGGGACCCGTCACGGACCGCCTGGGCCGCCCGCGGCTCGCCGAGCAGCGTGGCCAGCCGTGCCTCGGTGAACGGTCCGGTGATCGTTGCCTGCCGCGGGTCCCCCGTCTCGTTGACCAGGCGCAGCTCGAGACCGCCGTCGTGACGGCGGAGGGAGGTCAGGACGACCCCGTCGCCCTCGATGGCCAGGCCGGCCGCGTCGACCGGAGGTTCCTGCGAGCTGCCCGTGCCGCGCTCGACGACGAACGGCCCGCGGTACGCTTCGAGGCACTCGAGGACGTCCGGCGACGGGGGGCCCCGGTGGGGGAGGAGCGCGAAGGTGACCGTTCTGGGCCCGATGCCCTGGCCACCGGGCGCGGCAATGACCGGCCCCGCCGGCTCGGCCCGCCAGGGATGCATGTCGCGACTGATGAGGCCCGTCGACCGCAGCAGGGTCAGGGCGAGCTCGCGGCCATCGACGAGCTCCATCTCGGTGAGGTGGTCGAGCAGCGCGACGACGCCGTCGGCGGCCGCGAGGCCGTGGGCCGGGAACGTCGGCAGCGGGTGCTCCCCGTGCCCGCCCTCCATCGTCAGCCCGCGCTCGACGATGGCGAACTGGCCCTCGGTCCAGGATCGATCCGACGGCTGGGCCAGGGGGATGTGAAACCGCACCCGGTGATCGCGCGACTGGTTGTCGAAATCGATGCGCAACCGGACGAACGGCTCGCCCGCCCGCAGCTCGACGGTCGTCCGCACGAGCGTGGCCGCCGTTTCGGCAGCCCGTGACGATCCCTGGTCGCGCAGCCCGACCGGCCAGGGGTACGTGCGGTCGACCGCGATGACCCCGCGCAGGGGGCCGTGCTCGACGACCTCGAGGGTTGTGGCCAGGGGTTCGTCGACCACCTCGTCCCGGGCAGGCGGCGCGTAGTTGTAGCTGTCGCCGGCATCGCCGCCGTCGACGATCCGCCCCACACCCGTCAGGCGGATGCCGGGCCCCTCGATGTCGAGGGTGCCATCGCCCGCGATCTCGACCGCCACCACGTCGTTCGCCAGCCGTCGCGGGCCGACCAGCACGTGGTCGCGGACGCGTGCCGGTCCCCCGCCCGCGCGGTCCTCGCCATCGGCCGGCCCGGATGCATCGGCCGACGGTCCGTCCGGGGTCACGGTCGCCAGGCCGAGGGCCGGCGCCCCAACCCGGGCGAGCAGCCGGCGCTGGGCGCGAGCGACGACGCGGAGCCTCCACGTGACTGACGGCGCCCGGGCGTCGGCGGCGGCGGCGATGGCGCCGAGCTCGTCGAGCAGCGCGTCGATGTCCAGGACCGCAGGGTCGGCGACCCGGGACACCTCGATCGTGAGCGTGTCCAGGCCGGCGTGCCCTGCGCCGGTCTCCAGGGCGAAGCCGTTGACGTTGTAGGTGTACAGCTCCCGCGCATGCATGCGCATCCCGAGGTACCGGACCACCTCGGCCGCGGCGACCGGTCGGTCGTCCAGGACGACCTCCTTCACGCCGATCTCCTGGGTCTCCACCGGCGAACCGCCGGACGCTCGCAGCTCGCCTCGCTCGCTCGCGGACAGCTCGATCTCGATGAGGTCCGACCGTGGCGCCGGCGAGGGGTTCCACGCCACCCATGCCCTCGCCGGCGAATGGCTCGCGATCGATCGCATCGTGCGCTCCACGAGACCGCGGGCGATCTGCTCCGCGGTCGCGTAGCGAGCGAGCACCTGCTGGACGGTGGGCTCGGCGGAGCACGCGCACACGGAGTCATGGGCGGAGCTCTCGATCACGGCGCGCCAGGCGAGCGCGAGCTCACGCCCGGGCCAGCGCGCGCCGTGCAGGGAGATCAGCGGCTCCGCCCGTCGCTCCAGCCAGCGCTCGGCCCGGGCGGCCGCCTGCTTGACGTCCACGCGGTGCGAGGCGACGCCCATCAGGATGTTCGCGCGGGCGCCGGAGCGCAGCTCCCCGGTCCAGGTGAGCTCCGGGTTCGATGCCGCGCGCGTGGCACCGATGTACCCATCGAGGGTCTCGACGCGAATGTCGTAGCGCGACTGGCCCGCGTTGAACGCCTCGACCATCGCCCCGTATCCGGGCAGCGGGAGCGAGTGGTCCTCGCCGTACATCGCGAGGATCTCGTCGCGCCCGAACCATGGCTGCATCTGGGCGACGTACCCGTCGAGCTTGCGCTCGATACGGTCGGGGAGGTTGAACACGTCCCGGGCGTTGCCATACCCCCGGTAGAGGTACTCGCAGCGGACCTCGGAGCCGTCCGGCGACCGCCAGGTGAACGCGTGGCTCTTGACGGCATGCGGGACGCCGCGCCAGACGACGGCGTCCCGGATCCCGGCCCGGGCGAGGATCTGGGGCATCTGGGCGATGTGCCCGAACATGTCCGGCAGGTAGCCGATGCGCATCGCGCCACCGAGCTCCGTCGCCCGTCGCAGCCCCAGCTCGAGGTTGCGCACGATCGTCTCGCCCGAGACGAGGAACTCGTCCATCAGGATCGCCCATGGCCCGACCGCGAGCCGTCGCTCTGCGACGAGCCGCGCCACGCGCTCCGCCGACTCCGGGCGGAGCTCGAGATAGTCGTCGACGGTCGCCGTCTGGCCGTCGAGCGTGAACCGAACCTGCGGATCCGATTCCATCTCGTCGAGCAGCCCGTCGATCAGCTCGACCAGGCGCAGCCGGAAGGCCTGGAACGGCAGGTACCACTCCCGGTCCCAGTGCGTGTGCGGCACGAGGTGGATGACCTGTCGCGGCCGGGCAGGCCCCGTCCCGGACGCGGCGAGCGGATCGGCCATCCTGGGGCCCTCCTCGACGGGGTATCGCTCGGGGTGAGCGGTGGTTGATGGTACACTGTCGACTGTTGACTGAGCCCAGCGGCGTGCCCCCCGTCACGATCACCGAGCGGATCGCGCACTTCGGACGTGCCGATCGCGAGCGGTCGCCGTACGCCGTCGTCCCGTTCGCCGTCCCCACCGGGACCCGGGCGATCCGGATCTCGCTCCGATACGACGCGCCGGCCCGATCGGCGGACTCCCTCGAGGGCAACATCGTCGACCTCGGGTTGCTCGGGCCGGGGCCCACCGACGTCGGCAGGGCCGCCTTTCGCGGGTGGAGCGGCAGCGAGCGATCGACGGTCGTGGTCTCCGAGTCGGCGGCCACGCCCGGCTACCGGCCGGGGCCCCTCGAGCCCGGCACCTGGCACGTGCTGCTGGGGCTGTACCGGATCGTTGCGGCCGGATGCACGGTCCGTCTGGGCGTCGAGACGTTCGCGGCGCTGCCGGCGACCTCGGCGGACCTGGCCGACCTGCCGGCTTCGGCGGCCCCAGCGCCGGTTGGAGCGCGAACCGCCCCATCCGCACCGCAGCCCCTGGCTCACGGCTGGGTGGCGGTGGACCTGCACGCGCACACGATCCACAGCGACGGTGCCGAGACGATCGAGGCGCTCGCGCGGCGGGCGCGCGACGCCGGGCTCGCCGCCCTGTTCGTCACCGACCACAACACCGACGCGCATCTCGCCCACCTCGCGGGCGCCGGCGCCATCGCGCTGCTCCCGGGCGAGGAGGTGACCACGTACCAGGGCCACTTCAATGCCCTCGGCATTCACGACTGGCTCGAGTTCCGCCTGACCGATGCGGCCGGCGTCGCGCGGGCGATCGAGCTCGTCCACGCCCAGGGCGCCCTCGCCTCGGTCAACCACCCGACCTCGGCGAGCGTCCCATGGCGCCACGGCACCGACCTCGACATCGACTGCCTGGAGGTCTGGAACGGGCCCTGGTCGGCCGAGGACGACCGCGCGATCGAGTGCCTCGATGCGATCCTCGATGCCGGTCGGCGCGTCGTCGCGGTCGGGGGCAGCGACAGCCATGGCCCCGGGCCGGACGAGCAGCCGGTCGGCACCCCGACCTCGTGGGTGCGGGCCGACGGGACCGACATGCCCGCGATCATCAGCGCCATCCGGGCGGGGCGCGTGGCCCTCAGCCGCGACCCGCGCACGCCGCCCCCGGCCCTCGAGGTCGTGCTGGGCGACGGCCGATGGGGGATCGGCGACGAGGCGCCCGGTGGTGCCGGGCTCACCGCCAGCTGGCGCTGGGACGACGCGGAGCCCGGGTCGCGCGGCGCATCCGAGGAGGCGGTCGTTTGCCTCCTGGCCGGCGGCAGGATCGTCCACCAAACGCACCTCCGGGAGGCGCGTTCCGGCTCGGTGCCGCTGCCGGTCGACGGCATCGACCGGGTCCGGCTCGAGATCCGGGAGCCGGACGGCGAACTGATCGCCCTCACCAACCACGTGTTCATCCGGGAGGCAGCGGCATGATCGAGCTCGGCGTGGCCTATTTCGACGCGCGGGCACCGCGGCACACGATCCCCGACCTCGACGACATGGCGGCGTCCGGGTGCACCTACGTCGTCCACACGTTCTCCGAGTTCGACCAGATCTGGCAGCCCGACTCCGTCCGCCGGCTGGTGGCCGAGACGAAGGCGCGCGGGATGGACGCGTGGATCGATCCGTGGTCGGTGGGGGAGGTGTTCGGCGGGGAGCCGTTCTCCCGCTTCGGCGCCCTGCATCCCGAGGCGCGCCAGGTCGGGTCCGACGGGGTGATCCGCCCGGCGGCGTGCCTCAACCAGGCCGCATTCCGCGAGTTCCTCCACGGCTGGATCGACGATGCCGCCGGGCTCGGTGGCAGCACCATCTTCTGGGATGAGCCCACCTGGGTGGTCAAGGATCGGGGCGCGATCTGGAGCTGCCGCTGCACCGAGTGCCAGGGCCGGTTCCGGGATCGCTTTGGTGCTCCGATGCCCGTGGAGTACACGACGGAGGTCCAGCGGTTCCTCCAGGAGTCGATGGCCGAGCTGCTCTCGGATGCCTGCACCTACGCGCGATCGAAGGGCATGCGCAACGCGGTGTGCGTGATGCCCTGGGAGTGGTCGAACCCGGGGTTCACCGACTGGGAGCTGGCGGCGTCGATCCGGGGGCTCGACAACTTCGGGGCGGACCCGTACTGGGGGGCCGACCGGGACCCGGCAGAGTACGTCGGGACGTGGACGCGCCGGATCGTCGAGACGGCCGATCGCCACGGGCTCGATCACCATGTCTGGATCCAGGCGTTCGAGATCGCGGCGGGACGCGAGGACGGGATCGCCGTCGCCGTTGACGCGGCGGTCGCAGCCGGCGCGCGCAACCTGGCAGCGTGGTCGTACGGCGGGTGCGCGGCGATGTCGACGTGCGAGTGCGGCGACCCGACGCGGGCGTGGGATGTGCTCCGTGACGCCTATCGCCGGGTTCGGGCTTCGCGCTGACGTGCAGGATCCGTCGTTCCGCCCCTACGCACCCACGGACGCCCGACACGTCATCGAACTCTGGCAGGGCGCGATCGGGGACCGGTACCCGCTGCGCGAGGCGGTGCTGCGCGCGTCGCTCGAGGACAACCCGGACTACCGGCCGGGCGATGCGATCCTCGCCTGGCACGGCGATCGGGCGATCGGGTTCGGCTTCGTCGGGACCTTGCGCGCGACCGACCCGGAGACGGCCGGCCAGCGAGGGCGAGGATGGCTGCAGGCGGTGGTCGTCGACCGGGGCTGGCGCCGCCGTGGCCTGGGGCGCGGCATCGCGCGCGGGCTGCTCGGTGCCCTCGAACGCGAAGGCATCGGGCCGGTCACGTGCGGCGGGGGCTTCTGCTATCTGTGGCCGGGCCTGCCGACGGACCTCGCCGATGCCCGTCCGTTCGTCGAGGCGCTGGGGTTCGTCGTCGAGGGCCGCAGCTGGGATCTCCGCGGACACGTCGCCGGGCTGACCGCCGATACGGCGGCGGCGGAGACCATCGCCGCGGCCGGCATGCGCGTCGTGGAGGCGCAGGCGGCGGACCGCGACGACCTGCTCGCCTTCATCGAGCGCGAGTTCGGCGGCGAGTGGTGGCACGACATTCGCCTGTTCCTCGACGCCGGGGGCGATCCGGCGGACCTCGTGCTGCTGCGAGCGGGCGGAGAGGTGTCGGGACCGATCGCCGGGTTCGCCCGCATCCACACCCCCGCGGGCCGGCCGATCGGCTGGCCCATGTACTGGGCCGATCGGCGAGCACCCGCGGTGGGCGGCCTCGGTCCCATCGGCATCGCGGCGGCCCTCCGGGGACGGCACCTCGGCCAGGCCCTCCTGGCGCTCGCCCTTGCGCGTCTGCGCGACGCCGGGCTGGACGACATCGTGATCGACGACACGCACCTGCTCGGCTTCTACGGCACGCTCGGGTTCACGCCGTGGATCGAGTATCAGCATGCCCGCGCCGCGGTCGGCGAGGTGCTGGACCGGGCCGGACGATCCCGTGCCGACCGCCCGGCCGGAGGTGGTCGATGACCGGTAAGGAGCAGGCGTACCTGGCGGGTGCGATCGAGGTCCTGCAGACGCTCGCCGCGACGCAGGGTGCCTCGATCGCCGCCGCGGCGGATGCCGTGGCCGACGCGATCGCCGCCGATCATCGGGTCTACGTGGCCGCGACCAGCCACGTGCTCCACACCGAGCTGTACCTGCGGGCCGGCGGGCTGGCTGCCGTCCACCCGCTGGGGGAGACGCCGGACCTCGCCTCGCCCATGCTCGACCTGTCGGCCGGCGCCCTGCGCGGCGACGGACCGTTCGTGCCCCAGGCCGGGGACGTGGTGCTGGTGGGCACGAACGCCGGGACCGACGCGGGCACAGTCCAGGTCGCGCTCGCGGCCCACGACGCCGGATGCCTGGTGGTCGGGCTCACCTGCGTCGCGTACGAGCGGTGGCCGGACGTGGTCGTCGAGCACCCGTCGGGCGCCAAGCTGGTCGACCTGGCCGACATCGTGATCGACATCGGGGGTGTCGTGGGCGACGGGATCATCGACCTCGAGGGGGTCGACACCCCGGTCGGACCGACCAGCGGCGTGGCGCTCGTGGCGGCGGCCTGGGCCGTGCTCGTGGGGGCCGCCGACCGCCTGGTCGAACGAGGGAAGCCGCCGCTCGTCTACCGCAGCGCGCAGATCCCGGGAGCCGAGGCGCTGTTCCACCAGCGGCGCGCCGCATACCAGCAGCACCGGCGCGGATACCTGCCACCAGCCGACCGGTGAGCGGCGTGCAGGGAGACGGGCCCCGGCCGGACGACCCCGACGGCCTGCGGGCCCGGATCCGAGCCCGCCGCGAGGCGATCATCGGGCTCACCCGTCGGCTGGTCGCGATCCCCTCAGACCTGCCGCGCCACGACGAGCGGCAGGTCGTCGCGGCGCTCATCGCCGAGGCTGCCGCTCTGGGACTCCCACGCGGGACCGTCCACGCCGGTCGCCCGGAACGTCCGAACCTCCTGTTCCGCCTTCGCGGACGCGGATCGGGTCCGACCATCCTGCTCAACGGGCATGTCGACACCAAGCCGGCCGGCGAACGCGACCTGTGGCCGGCCGATCCGTGGGACCCCCGGCTGGCCGACGGGGCCATCCATGGCCTGGGGGCCGCCGACATGAAGGGGGCCGTCGCGGCGATCCTGTACGCGGCGGCCGCCCTGCACGAGGCAGGTCTCCCACGACGGGGCGAGCTCATGCTCGCATTCACGGCCGACGAGGAGGCGGATGGCGTCCTCGGGCTGGCACACCTGGTTCCCGCCGCGGGCCTGCGCCCGGATGTCGCCCTCATCGGCGAGCCGTCCGGCCTGGTGCGGTCGTTCGACACGCTGCCGCTCGGGAGCCGCGGGTTCGTCGGGTTCCGGCTGATCGCCCGCGGACCGGGGATCCACTCGGCGCTGGCCGATCGGCTGGAGCGACCCAGCGCGGTCGATACGCTGGTGCACGTCCTCGACCGGCTCTTGCCGCTGGTCGACTTCGGCGGGCCGTGGGCCGACCCGTTCGCCGCCGGCCCCACGATGACGCCCGGCACAGCGATCGTTGCCGGCGTCGCGCCGGGCGTCGTCCCCGCCGTGGCGGTGGCCACCGGCGACGTCCGCACGGTGCCCGGACAGTCGCGCGAGACCGTGGCGGCGGCGCTCGCTGCGGCGATCGACCGGATCGGCGCCGACGGGGGGCGACCGCTGGACGTCGAGATCGAGATCGACCCGGAGGACTGGCCGGCGACGCGCATCGACCCGGACCTGCCGCTCGTTCGTTCGCTGGAGCGCGCCACGCAGGCGGTCCTGGGCGTTGCTCCGGCCGCGGGCGTCTTTCCCGGCGCGACCGAAGCGCACGTCCTGGATCGGCTCGGGATCCCGTGCGTGCCGGCATTCGGCCCCGGGCTCCTGCGGACCGCCCATGTCCCCGGGGAATCGGTGCTCGTCGATGATCTCGAGGCGGCGGCCGCGATCTATGCCCTGGCCGTCGCCGACCTGCTCGGCTGAGCCGGGACCGGGCCTCAGAGGCCGTGAACGAACCGCTCGCCGCGAGCGGCCGTGTGGCTGTTGGACGTGATGAGCGGCATCGGTGGCTCCAAGAGGGGTCAGTGGAAGCTAAACGCAGGGCCGGACAGGTGGTGTGGGGCGACCGGAGGGCCGTTCTCGGCCTTGGCCGGGATCAGGTCCGCCGTCATCCGGCGGCTCCGGCCCGGATCGCGACGGTTCGCTCGAGGTTGTGGGCGAGGGCGAACCAGAGGAGCACCGAGCGGACCTTCTCGAGCCCTCGTACCGGCAGTCGCTGGAGGCCTCGGTTGCGGGCCTGAGCGTTGACCCACTCGGCGCTGGCCGCCCGCTCGCGGTAGATCTGCTGCGCATCCTCGGTACCCATCCGGGCCCGCCAGGCATCGACCCCCGGTCCGCGTCCGCGCCGGTCGCGGGGCTCCTTGCGGGGCCGCCTCGCCGTGGGCGGCGCGTACACCGCGGTACCCGAGGTCTCGAGCGCCTCGATGTCGGGCAGGGCGACATAGCCGCCGTCGGCGAGCGCCTCGGCGGGGCAGACCCCGAACGAGCGTTCCAGGCGCCGGACGGCGTGCCCGAGCTCGCCCTGGTCGGATCCCCGGTTGGTGACCGACACCCCGCACACGAGCCCGCTCGCGACGTCGGTCGTGAGCTGGCCGTTGTACGCCGGGCGCCAGCCGCCGTCGCCCATGCGCATGACGCGCGCCTCGGCATCGGTCGTCGACGCGCGGGCGGACTCCGGGTCGTCGCCGTTGCGGCGCTTGATGTCCTCGAGCTCGGGCAGCACCTCGAGCGCGGCCTTCACCCGCTCCTCGCGCTCCCGAGCCGCTCGCTCCCGCGCGGCCTGCTGGCGCCTGGTGGTCGCTCCCGGGTCGTCGTCGAGCTCGGCGCGCAGGCGCTTCACCTGGGTGGCGGCCTCGGCCAGGGCCCGGCGCAGGCCGCCCTTGCCGCGATAGCTGCCGGCACCGGCGGAGGCGCGCACCCGGACGCCGTCGTGGGCGACCCGGGCGAGGGTCACCTCGCCCCTCGTCATGAGCGCCGCGACCGACTGGACGAGCAGTGCGTCGAGCAGGTCCCCGTGGTCGACCCGGAAGTCGGCCAGGGTGTGATAGTTGACTCCGACCCCGCCCGCCAGCCAGCGGTACGCGTCGTGCTCGTCGCACAGCCGGTCGAGGGCCCGGGCCGAGCCAACCCCCTCGAGGGTCGCGTACAGCCAGAGCGCGACCAGGATCGCGGGGTCGATCGGCGGTCGACCGGAATGACCCTCGACCGCCCGGATCCGGTCGTGGAACGCGACGAGGTCGAGGCCCTCGACGAACGCCCACACCGCGCGGGCCCGGTGGTCGGCGGGCAGCAGGCTCTCGAGATCGACGGGGCGGAGCATCACCTGACCCCGGTTGGGCCGCTGGAGCCGTGGCTTGCCGCGGCCCTCCTCCTTCGGCTGGGCATCCGTGGGCGGGAGGTCGAACAGCTCGTCCATGGACCCAGAGTAGGCAGGCGCGACGACCGTGGGAATCCCGCCCGGCGATTGATTCACCTGGCGGGATTGATTCACAGGCTCTCAGGCGAGATCGGTCGGGCGCGGGTACAGGTCGTCGACGCGGACCGGTCGCCCGCGGCGCTCGGATTCGTAGATCGCCTGGATCACCGCGATCCCACGCCGGCCTTCCGCGGCGCCGACGACCGGCGGCCGACCTTCCTGGATCGCGTCAAGGAACTCGCGGACCTCCGCGCGCATCTCGCCTCCCGGGCCGGCCCTGGCGATCGTGCGCGTCGGCTGGCCCGCGATGTCGACCACGAGCTCGTGCCAGGTGCGATAGCGGATCGTCCCGCGGGCGCCGTGGATCTCGAGCTCCATCCGCCCGGGCATGGGCACCGTGCCGGCATCCGATCGGAGCGGATAGCGCGCCTGGTTCACGAACAGGGAGGCGATCGCGCCGTTCTCGAACCCGAGGATCGCGACGCCACCGTCCTCGACGCCGTCGATGCCCCGGGCATAGGAGGTCGTCCGACCGAACACCTCGACGATGCGGCTGCCCATGATCCACGCGAGGCGGTCCACCATGTGGACGCCGTCGTGCATCAGCTCCCCGCCGCCTGAGAGCGCCCGGTCGTAGTACCAGTCGGGCCACGGCGCGACCTCCCCGAAGGTGAAGGCGTCCTGGGCCAGCATCGGCTCGCCGATCGCGCCCGACGCGACGATCCGCGCGCCCTCCTGGAGCTCGGGGTGGAACCGGTGCGTGAAGCCCAGCATCAGCGTCACGCCCGCGGCAAGGCAGGCATGCTCGATGGCGTCGCAGTCGTCGACCGAGGTGGCCATCGGCTTCTCGAGCAGGACGTGCGCGCCCGCGGCAGCGGCGATCTCGACGAACGGCCGGTGCCGGCCGGTGGGCGTGCACACGCTGACGGCGTCGACCCGTTGCTCCCGGAGCAGCCGCTCGAGGTCGAGGTACGGCAGCGCCCCGAAGCGGGCCGCGACGGCCGCGGTCCGCTCCGCGTCACGGCCCACGAACGCGACCAGCCTGGCGTCCGGCTGCGCCGCGAAGGCGGACGCCTGGTCGAGGCCGACGATCCCGCCGCCCACGATCGCGATCCGCACTTCCGGCGAGTTGGCGGGACGAGCGGCCACCTCAGGCGTTGGCGAGCGTCGCGTCGCGCCCGACCGCGATCGTCTCCAGGGCCTCGAGGAGGCGGTCGATCTCGGCGGCCGTCGTGTAGTGGGCGATGCCGAGGCGAAGCACGCCGCCCGTCTCGAACAGGCCCAGCCGCTCGATCAGCGCCTGGGCGTAGAAGTCGCCGTCCCAGGTGAAGATGCCCGGTCGACCAAGGGCAGCCGCGGCGTCCCTGGGCGGTACCCCATCCAGGGTGATCGAGATCGTGGGCGCCTTCTCCGCGCGGGCGCGCTCGAGGTCCGTGATGCCCCAGATGCGGACGCCCGGGATGGCGCGCAGGCCCGCCATGAGACGGGCGTGCAGGCCGAGCTCGTGACCGCGGATCGCGGTCATCCCGGCAACCAGCCGCTCTCGCCGCGTCGCCCCCGGGCCGGGCGAGCCGAAGCGGTCGCCGAGCGATGCCAGGTAGTCGACCGCGGCACCCGTGCCGGCGATCGCCTCGAAGCTCTGGGTGCCGGTCTCGAACCGGTCGTGCGCCGGCCGGACCTTGTAGGCGGGCAGCGCGTCGAGGATGGCCGCCTTGCCGTAGACCGCGCCGGCGTGCGGCCCGTACCACTTGTAGGCGGAGGTGACCAGGAAGTCCGCGTCGAGCGCCTGCACGTCGATGGGCCCATGCGGCGCGTAGGCCACGGCATCCACCCACGCCCAGGCGCCCGCCTCGTGAGCGCGTCGCACGATCTCGGCGACGGGGTTGATGGTCCCGACCGCATTGGAGGCATACCCGATCGCGACGAGCCGGGTGCGTCCCGACAGCCTGGCCTCGAGATCCGCCAGGTCGAGCGTGCAATCGTCGGGGTGGATGTCGATGGTGTGGACGACGAGCCCCCGGTCGGCGGCCATCGCGCGCCACGGCGAGACGTTCGCCTCGTGGTCGAGGGTCGTGACGATGACCTCGTCCCCGGGCTGGAGCGTCGCCCCGATCGACCGGCTGAGATGGAACGTCAGCGTGGTCATGTTGGCGCCGAACTTGATCTCCTCGGGGAGCGCGGCGCCGTACAGGTCGGCGACCGCGGCGTGCGCGTCGGCCACGATCGCATCGCTTCGCTCGCTGGTCGTGAAGGCGCCGCCGTCGTTGGCGTTCGAGGAGCGGTAGTAGCGGGCGATCGCGTCGATCACGCGCTCCGGGACCTGGGTGCCGCCGGGCCCGTCGAAGTAGGCCACGGGTCGCCCGTCAAGCTCGACCTCGAGCGCCGGGAACTCGGGCCGGATCGCGGACGGGTCGAATGCGGTCATGGATCGCTCCTCCGGGGCAGGGCGGGTTCGGACGGTCCGGCGCGATCCGGCAGGTAGCGAGCATGCCAGTCGGCCGACCCCCACGAGACGATACGCGAGGGGACGAGGCGAAGGAGCACGCGCGGGCAGTCGCGCGAGCGCTGGATGTACGCGAGCCCCGGCTTGCCCTCGTAGCGCCGGGCCATCCGCCGGGCGATCGCCAGGGTTCGGCCGGCGAGCGGCGCGGCATCGGCCACGATCTCGGCTTGGCCGAACAGCTGCGCCCGCAGGTCGGGGTCGTCGTCGGCGACGACCGAGAGGCACACGCGGGGATCGCGCCTGATGTCGGCCACGTACCCGGCACCGGCGCGAGCGACGATCCATGCGGCGGAGCCGTCCCATTCGATCCACACGGGCACGATCGCCGGATACCCGTCCGGATCCACCGTGGCCAGCCGGGCGAGCAGTGGGCGGCGGAGCAGGGCGTCGAGCGCCGCGCGCGTCAGGCGACCGCTCCCGCGGGGCGTCACGACAGGGACTCCGGCACGAGCAGCCGCGCGATTCGCGCCATGGCGGTCTCGATGTGTTGCCCGGCTTCGCCCAGCACCGGACCCAGGTGACCGGCCAGCAGCCGCTGCGGTTGCAGCGCGGCAAGGCGCTCCACGCTGCGCAGGGCAGCGTGGAGGTCGCAGTCCCAGGTGTCCTGCAAGAGGATCCTGCCCCTCGGGAACAGGGCATCGCCCGAGAACAGGGTCGACGCCCCGTCGATGTCGGCCAGGAAGGCCAGGTGGCCCTGGGCATGCCCCGGCGTCGTCACCGCACGGAACGCCAGGTCACCGATCGCCACCACGTCGCCGTCGGCGAGGACCAGCGCCGGCTCGCACGCTTCGAGCCGGTAGTCGGCGGGGTAGATCCCGGCCGCACGGGCGCGGTCGACGCTCGTCGCCGTCTCGTCGGCGGCGGCGAGCCAGGCACCGACCTCGACCGATGTGGCGACTCGGGCACCTCGAACCGCGCGTTGCCAGGCCGCGGCTCCTCCCGCGTGATCGCCGTGGCCATGGGTGAGCAGCACCCAGCGGATCCGGCCCGGGTCCAGGCCATCCGACGTGGCAGCCGCGATGATCGAGTCAACGCTGCGGCCGGCCCCAGCGTCCACGACCACGTGCCCGGCGTCGGTCGTCACGAGGTAGACCTGCGCGTCCAGGGGATCGGTCGGCGCCCAGTCCGGCTCGCCGCTGCCGATGAGGAAGATGCGTTCGGTGAGCCTCACGCCGACAGGCCCCCACCGGCGGCCGAGCGCCAGGCGATCGCCCGCCCGGGCACGTTGGAATTGATCGCGTCGAGCCCGGCCGCGACGGCCCGCCGGATCGCCACCTCGTCGTCTCCGGTGCCCCCCGCGACGGACAGCCCCTGGTCATGGAGGCGCTCGACGTCGCCCGCGGTCAGCCAGGCGACCGGCACGTTGACCAGCGAGGCGCCGCACGCGCGTGCAGGCGCGGCCGGATCGGCATCCGGCCGATCGCGGTCGACGATCAGCATCGTGGGGATCGTCGGATCGGCCTCCCGGGCTGCCCGAAGCTCGCCCGCCTGGAACGAGCAGATGGCGAGCCGGTCGCGGGCGGGCGATGCGGCGAGCGCCCGCGCGAGGGGTCCCCCGGAGCCGATTCCCTTGGCTTCGACGACCGCGCCGACGGGGCGGCCGGCCGTCGCCGATGCCTCGAGCAGGGCCAGGACCTCGTGCAGCCGAGGGACGCGTTCCCCGGCGAAGCGTTCACCGAACCAGCGGCCCGCATCGAGACGCTGGAGATCGTCGGTCGTCAGGCCGCCCACGGTGCCGGTGCCGTCGGTGGTGTGCCCGAGATCCGGGTCATGGATGACCACCAGCTCGGCGTCCCGGCTGAGATGGACGTCGATCTCGACGTAGTCGACCCCGAGCTCGATCGCCCGTCGAACCGCCGCCAGCGTGTTCTCCGGGGCATCCCGTGAGGCGCCCCGGTGCCCGCCCACCCGCAGGCCGATCCCCGGTGCCGTCCACCACGAGGTCACGCCCCCCGACCTCCGGGCGCGGGTGGCGGCGGGACCGGTTGCCCGGCCCCGGTACGCCTGGATCGCTCCCATTCCTCCTACGGACCGTTCGCGTCGATCTCCGACTGGATCTGGGCGGCGAGGTCGCCCAGGGCCTTGGCCGGATCGACCCCCCCGGTGAGGACGCTGTCCAGCGCCGTGTCCATCCCATCGTGCAGCTCGGCCCATTGGCCAATCATGGGGTTGGTCCACGTCGTCGGGAAGTTGGCGATGTCGAGGAATGTCTTGAAGTGCGGGATGCCCGTCAGCTGCGGGTCCGCGACCAGCGACTTGAGCTGCGGCACGCTGGCGTTCTGGATCGCCATCGTCCGGGACGGGTCGTCGGTCATGAGGTACATGCCGAACTTCGTCGCCGCGACCGGGTCCTTCGAGCCCCTGGGGATGAAGAACGCGTTGCCGTTGACGAAGCCGGCTCCGTAGTTGGCGGGATCGACGGCCGGGAAGGGTGCCGTCTCGTACTTGAGGTCAGGGGCGAAGTTGGGTGCGTAGGCTGCGCCCGGGACCCACTCGCCGAACAGGCCCATGGCGACCTTGCCCGTGTAGAACAGGTCCTCATCCTCGGACCCCTTGCTCGCGATGAGGTTGGTCAGCTCGCCGTTCTTGTTGTACTCGTCGTACCACTGCTTGTACCAGTTGAACCAGGACACGCACGCGGGGCTGTCGACGGTGATCTTCTTGGCGGCCTCGTCGTAGTACTTGCAGCCGAACAGCTGGCTGAACTCGGTCAGGTTCTTGCCCGGGTAGTCGGGAATGAACCCGGCCCGCGCGAGCGAGCCGTCCGGGTTCTTCTTGGTCAGTAGCTTGGCGTCGGCCCACAGCTCGTCGAGCGTGGTCGGCGGCTTGGCCGGGTCGAGCCCCGCCTCGGTGAACGCGTCGGTGTTCCAGTAGAACCCCCAGGTGTCCTGGAGGAAGGGCAGCCCGTAGAGCTTGCCCTGGTACGTCATCCAGGCGAGGGACGCCGGGAAGATGTCGTCGGTGTTCGCTCCCACCTGCGTGATCAGGTCGTCGATGGGCAGGATGACGCCATCGTGCGCGAACCCCGGAACCGCCTGGTTGTTGCACATGATGACCATGTCGGGCGGCGCCCCACCCGCGACCGCGGCGGCGATCTCCTCGGTCTTGGTGGCGCCGCTGATCCCCCGGACCTGGATGTCGGGGTTCGCCTGATTCCAGGTCTGGATGATCTGCTCCATGGCCTTGACCTCGCCCTCGCCCGACCAGCAGTAGCGAAGGACCAGGTTCACGGCCTGGGGTGCCGTCGACGGGGCCGGGGCCGTCGTCGCGGCGGGTGCCGATGGCGAGCCGGCGGGCGCCGGGCTCGGTGTCGACGTCGAGCTGCAGGCGGCGACGACGATCGCCACCACCGCCAGCCCCGCGAGGATCCTCGATCTCAGCATCGCTCGGTGTTCCTCCTGTGGTGACCTGACACGTCCTGTGGCCGACGGCAGCCCCGACCCGGACGCACACCGGGGCTCCGAACCAGCGGTACGTCGCCCGCGAACGCGGGCGATCGCGGATGGCACGCGGGGCCGGGTCATCCCTTGAGCCCCGTGAGCTGGATTCCCTCGATGAACTTGCGCTGCGCGAGGAAGTAGATGACCACGAGGGGCAGGGTGATCGCGACGGACGCGGCCATCGACAGCGGCCAATCCGTCTTGTGCGCGGACTGGAAGGTCTGCACCGCCAGGGACAGCGGCTGCAGGCTCGGATCCTGGAGGTAGATCAGCGGACCGAAGAAGTCCGTCCACTTGTCGATGAACGTGAACAGGCCCACGGTGATCAGGGCCGGCCACGAGAGCGGCACGATCACCCGGGTGAGGATCCGCAGCTCGCTGGCGCCGTCGATCCGCGCCGCGTCCGACAGCTCCGCCGGGATCCCGAGGAAGAACTGGCGCAGCAGGAAGATGAAGAACGGGTTGCCCAGGAACGTGGGCACCAGGAGCGGCAGGAACGTCCCCACCCAGCCGAGCTTGGCGAAGATCACGTACAGGGGGATGAACGTCACCTGGCCCGGCAGCATCATCGTGGCCAGCAGGACGACGAACACCACGTCACGGCCCGGCCACCGGATGCGCGCGAACCCGTAGGCGACGAGGCTGCACGAGGCGACGGTCCCGATCACGGCCGGGACGGCGTAGATGAGGCTGTTCCTGAGGGCGAGCGGGAAGTTGATCCGGGTCAAGGCGGTCGGGTAGTTGCTCAGCACGAACGGGTCGGGGATCCACACCGGGGGGACCGCGATCGACTGGGGCCCCGTCTTGAGCGAGGTCGAGATCATCCACACGAACGGCGCCGCGAACAGGATGCTCAGCCCGATCAGGGCGGCGTAGACAGCGAGCTCGCCCCACGTCACGCGACGCCGGCGGCCCCGGTGCGACGCCGCCTGGGCCCCGCTGCCGGCCGGTCGAGCGCTGATCGCTGACCCCTTCGAGCCGATCACCGCTCGCCCTCGTAGTAGACACGCCGGCGCGACACGCGCAGCAGGAGCACCGTCGAGGCGAGGATCACGACCAGCAGGAACCAGGCGAGCGCCGAGGCGTAGCCGATCTTGAAGTACCGGAAGGCGTTGTTGTACAGGTTCAGCCCGTAGAACAGCAGCGAGTTCTGGATGCCGCCCACGGCGCCGCTGCCCCGCCCGACCGTCCCCTCGCTGATGACGTAGGCCTGGGTGAAGTACTGGAAGGCGCCGATGGCCCCGGTGATCAGGTTGAACAGGATGGCCGGGCTGATCATGGGGATCGTGACGTGGCGGATCTTGGCCCGCATCCCCGCACCGTCGACCTCGGCGGCCTCGTACAGGTGGGCCGGCACGCCCTTGAGCGCCCCGAGGTAGATGATCACCACGTCGCCGACCGCCCAGGTCGTCATCAGAATGATCCCGGGCTTCGACCACTCGGGGTCGTAGAACCAGTTCGGATGCGGTAGCCCGACGACCGAGAGCGCCTGGTTCACGAGGCCGTACTGGGGATTGAGCAGCCAGATCCAGAGCAGGGCGCTCGCGACGGACGGCACCACGACCGGCAGGTAGAACACCGTCCGGAACACCCCGATCCCGATGATCCGCTTGGCGTTGAGCAGCAGGGCGATCGCCAGCGCGCTCATCACCGCGATCGGGATCCCGATCAGGGTCAGGAACAGCGTGTTCGAGAGCGACTTCCAGAACAGCGGGTCGCCGAGCATCTTCTGGTAGTTGGCCAGCCCGACCCAGTTGGGGTCCTTGAGGATCTTGAAGTCCGTGAAGCTGTAGTAGAACGAGGCGAGCGCCGGGTACAGGTAGAAGCCGGCGAACCCGAGCAGCCAGGGCGAGATGAACAGCAACCCCGTCAGGAGGTTGCGACGCGTCTGTGCCGTCAGCCGGCGTTGCCTGCGCCGGGTGGCTCGGAGGGGCTCGCTTGCCGAGCTCATGCCCGGCACGTCACCGGGGACGTCGCGGGACCGCGCGGCGGCGGGGTCGACCTGTCCATGTGCGCTGGCGTCCTCTCCTCTCGCACCGGATCGCTACGCTATTGGGGGCTTGGTCGACTGTCAACCATCAACCGGCAGCATCGCACAGGAGGGATGGTGGTGGAACAGATCCGGCGGCTCGGGCCCGAGACCGCGGCTGCCGTCCACGCGGCCCGCACCGCGGGCGCGCTCGTCCGCGCCTCCTTCGGCGGTCCAGGCGGGGGTTCGCGCACCGCCGGCCGCGCGCGGCGCAACGGGCCGCACGACGTCGTATCGCGGCTGGATGCCGCGTCCGAACGGCTGATCGCGCGGATCCTGCTCGACGCGACCCCCGGCGCCGGGTTCATCGGCGAGGAGACCCGACCGCGAGCCGCGAGCGTCGCCGGCCCGGACGCGCCGACCTGGATCGTGGATCCGATCGACGGCACCGTGGGGTTCGTCGCCGGGATCCCGTTCTTCTCGGTGAGCATCGCCCTCGCGATCGGTTCGAGGCTCGTGCTGGGCGTCGTCCACGATCCCAGCCACGACGAGACCTTCGTGGCCCGGGCCGGAGAGGGGGCGTGGCTGCTGGGCACCGGCGAGGCGGCTGACGGCCGCCGCCTCCACGTCCGGCGGCTGGCGTCCGGCACGGACGCGGTCGTGGGGCTCGACCCGGGCGATCCGGACGATACGGAAGCCGTTGAGCGCGTGGACGCCGTCCGCCGGCAGGTCCGCGTCGGTCGGACGCTGGGCAGCACCGCGCTCAGCCTGGCCTACCTCGCCGCCGGCCGGCTGGACGGCGTGCTCCAGGTCCGGGGGCTCCAGGCGGTGGATATCGCGGCCGGCGGCCTGCTCGCCCGCGAAGCCGGGGCCCGCGTCACCGATGCTGCCGGGGGCCCGTGGCTGGACCTGCGCGACCTCGCCCACGGACGTGGCGTCGCGGCCGCCGGGCCGACCGTCCACCGGTGCCTCGTGGGCCGGGGTTGCTGGAGCGCGACTCAGGCCGGCGGGGCGTCCCCGAAGTAGACGATCACCTTGTCGCGTGCCTGTTCGCAGTGGACGGCGACCGCACCGGTCGCGCGGGCGCCGTCGCCGCTCGCGATGGCATCGAAGATCGCCCGGTGCTCGTCTGCGATCACCTCGGGCGAGGGATACACGAGCTCGTCGTAGGCGAGCAGCGTCTGCACCAGGGGCACGTAGCGGTTGAAGATCTCCAGCAGCCGCATGTTGCCGCTGAGCTCGCAGACCTGGGCGTGGAAGGCCAGGTCCTCGCGACGCAGGGCGCGCATGTCGTGCGCGCGGGCAGCGGCCGCGATCCCGTCGATCGTCCGGGCCAGCGGCGCGAGCAGGGCGTCATCGGCGCGCTCCGCGAGGATCAGGGCCGCCCGGCCCTCCACCGCCGCGCGCACGTCGAAGATCTCCTGGACGTCGACGCGGCTGAGCGAGATCACGAACGCGCCCCGCCGCGGTTCCTCGCGGACCAGGCCACCCGCAACCAGCATCTGGAGCGCTTCGCGGATGGTGCCCCGGCTGACGCTCAGGCGGGTGGCGAGCTTCGCTTCGACGAGGTGCGTGCCCCGCCGCAGGTTGCCCGCGAGGATCTGCTCCCGGAGGAGCTCGGCGGCGTCCTCGGCAAGCTTGCGCGGCGCGACGATCGTGGGCAGGAGCGGGAGGTCGTCCCCACCCTGCTCGATCGCGAGCGCCCTGCCGCCGCCGGCCATCGCACGTTCCTCCCGAGTCGTGTGTCGAGGCGCCGCGGGCCCGGGCTGCGTCGACAGTTGACAGTCTACTGTCACAGGCAAGGTCGCCGGCGGGGCGACCGGTTCGGCGCGGGTCGAGCGGGCCGCGGCCATCCCCGGGCTTGGCGCCCGGTGGGACAATTCCGGGCATGTCCGAGCGCGTCGTCCCGACCGAGCCGACGCCGGCGGAAGCCCTCACGAAGGGCAAGGCGGCGCTGCGGCGACACGCCTGGAGCGAGGCCTTCTCGCTGCTGTCGCAGGCCGACGGCGATGGCGCGCTGCGTGCCGAAGATCTCGAAGCGCTGGCCGAGGCGGCCTTCTTCGCGGCCCAGCCGGACGCGGCGACCGGCGCCCGCGAGCGTGCCTTCGCCGCGTACCTCGAGGCCGGCAACGAGCTTCGTGCCGCGTACCTCGCGCTGCAGCTGGCGCGCGAATACGGCTACGGGGGCAAGCCCTCGATCGCGTCGGCGTGGATGCGCCGCGGCGAGCGGCTGCTCCACGACCGGCCCGAGAGCTACGCGCACGGGTACCTGGCGCTGGTGCGCAGCGAGGTGGCCAAGGCGAAGGGTGACACTCCGGCAGCGACCGCCTACGCGGAGGAGGCCGTCGCGATCGGGGAGCGGACGCGCGACGGGGAGCTGCACGCCTGGGGCCTGACCGGGCTGGGCGCGCTGCGGATCGCGGCCGGCGAGGCGCCCGAGGGCCTGGCGATGCTCGAGGAGGCGTCGATCGCCGCCGTCAACGGGGAGCTCACGCCGTTCGCGACCGGGGTCATCTGCTGCACCATGATCTCGGCCTGCCGGGACCTCACCGACTACCAGCGCGCGACGGAGTGGATCGAGGCGACCGATCGCTACTGCTCCCGCCAGTCCGTGTCCGGGTTCCCCGGCGCGTGCCGGATCCACCGCGCCGAGATCGTCGCCCTGGGCGGGAGCTGGTCGCGCGCGGAGACCGAGCTCCAGCAGGCGACGGCCGAGCTGGGCCGGTACAACGTGAGCCCGCCGCTCGCCGACGGCTTCTATGCCCTGGGCGAGCTTCGCCGCCTCCAAGGCGACCTCGACGGGGCCGAGGAGGCCCTGCGGCGAGCCCATGCCCTGGGCCGCTCGCCACATCCGGCGCTCGCGCTGATCCGGCTCTCCCAGGGGCGGAGCGATGCGGCCATGGCCGCGATCAACGCCGCGCTGGGCCAGGCGTCGTGGGACCGCTGGGCGCGGGCGCGGATGCTCCCGGCGCAGGTCGAGATCCTGCTCGCGGCCGGTGAACGCGACGGGGCGCGCGCGGCGGCCGACGAGCTGGCCGGCATGGTGGCCAGCTACCCGTCGCCGGCGCTCGAGGCCAGCGTCCACGCCTCGCTCGGACGGGTGCGGCTGGCCGAGGGCGACGCCGCGGCCGCCGCTGAGGAGCTTCGCTCGAGCATCAGGCTGTGGCGGAAGGTTGGCAACCCGTACGAGATCGCGCGCTGCCGTGCGCTGCTCGCCGAGCCGCTCAGGATGCTGGGCGACGAGGATGACGGCGATCTCGAGCTTCGGGCCGCGCGCGACGAGTTCGAGCGGCTCGGAGCCGCCACGGACCTCGCCATTGCCGATCGGGCCATCGCGATCGCCGACGAGCGGCATCGTGGCCCGGTCGAGGTCAGGATGACGTTCATGTTCACCGACATCGTGGGCTCGACCCGGCTGGCCGAGGCGCTGGGCAACGTGGCCTGGGAGCGGCTGCTCCAGTGGCACGACCGGACGCTCGGATCGCTCATCGAGCGCGGCCGGGGGCGCGTCATCAGCGGCACCGGGGACGGCTTCTTCGCCGCGTTCGAGACCGCGGTCGACGCCGTCGAGAGCGCGCGCTCCATCCAGCACGCCCTGGCCGAGCAGCGCCGGCAGACCGGGTTCGCGCTCGACGTGCGGATCGGGCTGCACACCGCCGAGGCGAACCGCCGCGGCAGCGACTACAGCGGGATGGGCGTCCACGTCGCGGCGCGGATCGCCGCGATCGCCCAGGCCGGCGAGATCGTCGCGAGCGAGGCCACGATCGCGGAGGCCGGCGCGCCCGGCGCCACCGACCAGCGGACGGCCCGGCTCAAGGGCGTCAGCGAGCCGGTCGCCGTCGCCTCGATCGCCTGGAGCTGACCTGGCCCTCGGCGGCGGCGCTGAGCGCGGGATCGGGCGGGACCGCGGGATCGGTCGGGAGCGCGGGATCGGATGGGTGGGCGTGCCGGCGTTGCGCGCGACTGACCCGATCGCGATTGCCGCAGCCGGCGTTGTCGCACCAGCGCCGGGCATGGTTGCGTGACCCGTCCTCGAACATCAGGCGGCACTGCGGGTTCGAGCACTGCCGAAGGCGGGGACCGTCGGCGACCAGGGCGACCAGCACCGGCAGCAGGTCGCGACAGAAACCCCGCCAGCCGTCCGTCGCGCTGGCGATCCGGCCATCCGGGTGAACGATGAACGTGGTGGCCTCGAGCAGCGCGCGGGCGTCGTCGGTCCAGGGCTCGGCGTCGGGCTCGAGCATCCGGTGGACGACGGCGCGCACGATCGCCAGCTCCGCGAGGGCGATCGCGTCGGGCAGCCCGTCGGGCACCGGGACTTGGTGATCGGCGAGGTACGTCCGCGCCGACGCCGCGGCGTCGAGGTGATCGTGCGCGGGATCGCCGGGATGGGCGCGAGCGTGCCAATGGCCCGCCGGCCCGTGGAGCGTGTTGGCGACCCACAGCAGGTCGGTCCGGCTCAGCCGGCCGGCGAGGCTGACGGTCGCCGGATCGCGCGACGCGAGGCGGCTCACCGGCGCGATCCTCGCGGGATCACGGCGCCGGTGCGGTCCAGATCGTCGCCTGGTTCCAGTCGGGGTACCCCGTCCGACCCACGGCGACCGCGGTCCTGCCGGCGATCGTCATCCCGTCGATCTGGCCGCCCGAGAACGATGGCTGCCAGGTCGGGTCGGGCCACGAGCGGCCGTCGGTCGAGGTCCAGGTGAGCGCCGAGCCCTTGGCCTCGTCCGACCGCCAGCCGCCCACGACGAGCCCGTCCGGGACGACTGCGATCGACTGCATCCGCACCGGGCTCGTGTAGTAGTGGAACGCCGGCTGGTCGGGCACGACGGTCCATGACCGGCCGTCCGGCGACAGCCAGACGCGTGCGCCGTCGTCGTCCCCGTTGAGCCCGACGGCGACGAAGCCGTCCGCGGTCGCGGCGACGGCACGCATCGCGCCCCCGTCGTCGGGGCCGATCCGGCCTCGCTCCCATCCGGCGGCCGCGGTCCAGCGCCATGCCGCGGCGGGTCCGTAGTTCGGATCGCCGTCGGTGCCGACCGCGACGACCGTGCCGCCGCGCGCGGCGATCCCCAGGATCCGGCCGCCCGCGAACGTGCCCGATCCATCGTCGGCGCGCCAGGCTAGGCCGTCGCTCGACCACCAGGCGGCGGCCGAGGCGGTCGCGTGGAGCGGATCGTCGTGGAAGCCTCCCGCCACGAAGCCCTCCCCGGCCACCGCCACCGACGTCATGCCGCCGGCGCTGTACGGGACCAGCAGGGCGTCCTGGCGGGGTGCCGCGGTCCAGGCCCCGCCGGCGGTCGCCCAGGACGTCGCGCCGCTCGTGTCGTGGCCCACGATGACGATGCGGCTGCCGTCCGTGGCGACCGCGACTGCGGCGGTGCCGCTCGCGCCGGTGAAGCCCCCGAGCGGGACCCAGCTGGTGCCGTCGGTGGACGAGAACGCCACCGCCTGCGCCGGTGGCTGCTGCACCCCGACGGCGATCAGGCCCGCGGGTGTCGAGCCCACCCCGAACAGCTGGTTCTCGGCGAGGAAGTGGCAGGGGTGGCACTGGTAGCCGGGCGGCAGCGATGGCGCGCTGGTCACCGCGGACGGCAGGGCGATGGCAGCCTCGGGCCAGGGTTCGGGTGCCGCGGGCGCCCCAGTGGCCGACGCGACGCCGCGGGCGAGGATGGCGCGAGCGTGGGCGGGGCCGACGAGGGCGTCGGGGTGGCCGTGCCGCATCCGGCAGCCAGGAGAACGAGGGCGGAGAGCAGGCCCAGGCGGGCTCGGATCATCGAGCGGTTCCACCGTCATTGCTAATGGGCGACACGATGATTCGCACATTAGATGACCGGACCGCCCACGGCAACCGGCCCCGCTGCGCTCCCCTAGCGCCGGTCCCGCCACCGCTCGAACGCCTCGACCGCGACCGGCAGCGTGGGATAGATCCGGTCCTCGTCGATCGACGCCAGCAGGTTTCCGCGCACCAGCTGGGCCCGGAAGTCCTGCTTGACCCGCGCCATCGCGAACACCACGTGGCGGGCCTCGAGATCCTCGATCAGCTTGCGCATCGCGTCGGCCGCGGTGATATCCAGCTCCACGATCGCCTCGGCGTTGAGCAGGAACCAGGCCACCGGCTCCGCCTGCGCGTCGCAGGCGGCGAGCGCGCGGTCGTGGAAGTCCTGGGCATTCGCGAAGCACAGCGGCGCGTCGTAGCGGAACACGAGCAGCCCCGGGATCTGCTGGGCATCGGGGTAGTCCTCGATGTTGTGGAGCCCCGCGAGCCCCGGCACCCGGCCGAGGACCGACGCCGGGGGCCGGGCGACGCGGGCGAACAGGTCGATCACGGACAGCCCCACCGCGACCAGGATCCCGGCCAGCACGTCGAACACCAGCACCCCGACGAGGGCCGCCACCGCCAGCCCGATCTCCGAGGCCCGAAACGCGGCAAGCCGGCGCAGGGCCGTCACGTCGATCAGCTGGAGGGCCGCATAGACCACGACCCCACCCAGGGCCGCCCTGGGGATGAGCGCGATCAGCCCGGGCGCGGCCAGCACGACCACGATCACCGACGCGGCAGCCACGAGCCCAGCCGCCTGGCTGCGCGCGTGCATCGCGCTCAGGATCGCGGTTCGGGACCCCGACCCGGTGGGCGTGAAGCCGCCGGTCAGCCCGACCGCCAGGTTGGCCGCGCCGAGCGCCAGGAACTCGCGGCCGGGATCGATCGTCTCGCCGTTGCGAGCGGCGAAGGCGCGACCGGTGAGCACAACCTCCGAGTAGCCGACCAGCGCGATCGCCGCGGCCGAGCCGAGGAGGGCGGTCACGTCCGAGGGCCCGACGGCCGGGAGCCCAGCGGCCGGGAGCCCGCCGGGGACCGGTCCGACCAGGGCGATGCCCTGCGACTCGAGGCCCATGACGGCCGCGACGAGCGTGGCGCCGGCAACGGCCAGCAGGGTGCCGGGCGCGAGCGGTGCCAATCGCCGCAGGACGAGCAGGAACAGCAGCACGCCGATCCCGAGCGCGCCGGCCACCACCTGGATCTGGTCCAGCCGACCACTCAGCTCGAGCAGCTTGCCGATCGCTCCCTGCGCGGCGAGGTTCGTCCCCGTCAGCGTGCCCAGCTGCGACGCGATCATGATCAACGCGACACCCGCGAGGTAGCCCACCAGGATGGGCTGCGACAGCAGGTCGGCCAGGAAGCCCAGGCGGAGCACGAACGCCGCCAGGCAGACCAGGCCGACCAGGATCGCGAGCCCGGCCGTGAGCGACAGGTATCGCTGCGGGTCACCGCCCGCCAGCGGCCCGACGGCCGCCGCCACCATGATCGCGGTCGCCGAATCGGGGCCGACCGACAGCAGGCGTGACGTGCCCAGCAGCGCGTACACGACCATCGCGACGACCGCCACCCACAGCCCGCTCGTGGCCGGGACCCCGGCCAGGTCCGCGTAGGCAAGGCACTGGGGGACGAGGTAGGCGGTCACGGCAACCCCCGCCAGGAGGTCCGTCCGGAACCAGGCGGCCGTGTAGCCGTGCAGCTGGGCCAGGCCGGCCGCGACCCCCGTGTCCCGCCGCGTGCCTCCTTCGACGGCCATCGACTTCCTCCCGAACGGGGGAGATGGGTCCGGCCCGTGCGAATCGGGACCTTCGACCCTCCGATCCTGCCAACCCCGGTGCGATGGTAGGCCTACGCGAGGCTCGCGGCCCGACGGTACGAGCAAACCGACCGCCGGCTCCGACAGGCCGAACACCGGTCCGGCTGACCTTCGAGGCACCGGATGCAGGGACCCCCGGCCGACCGGCGCCAATGGCACGGGCCGCGAGCCCCGCTCGCGTGTTCCCCGGTCGTCGCGCGGCGTACGCTGCGCCAATGGAACCCGGTCGCACCGCAGGCGTCCTTCAACCATGAGACCCGCTGCCCGCCTGTGCGTGCCCGCGCTTGTGCTGAGCCTGTCGCTCGGCGCGCTGCTGGTCGCATGCGGTCCGGGCGGGGGAGCGTCGAGCGGCGGCGCGACGCCGGCCGCCTCGGGCAGCCCGGTCACATCGCCGGCACCGTCCGGGTCGGCCGGCGGCGCGTCGCCCGCGCCGATCCTCACCGCGGAGGATGCCGCGGCCGCCGTGGCCGCCACCAACCCGCTGTTCGCGGGGATCACGGGCAAGGACCAGGGGCTGATCGGCCAGGCGAACTGGTGGGAGGCCCGCCCGCTGGATGCGGCCAAGCCGCCGGTCGCGTGGATGGTCACCTACCGGATCGGGTGGGGGGACTGCCAGGCCGGGTGCATCAACGAGCACACCTGGACCTACCGCGTCGACGCGGACGGGACCGTCACGCTGCTCTCCGAGTCCGGCTCCCCGCTCAGCAGCGACGTGCTCTCCGAGCGCGCGGCCGCGGCCGCGTGGTCCGGCGTCGCGGGCCGGGTGGGCGCCGGACCGACCTGCCCCGTCGAGCGGCCGGGCGACCCGTCGTGCGCGCCGCGACCCGTGGTCGGTGCCGTGCTCTCGATCACCGGCGCCGGCGGCGTCGAGGTGGCCAGGCTGACCGCCGACGCGGGCGGGCTGTTCCGCGCGGAGCTCCAGCCGGGCGACTACACGCTGGTGCCGCAGCCGGTCGAAGGCCTGCTGGGCACCGCGCAGCCGGTCCCGTTCACCGTGGCGCAGGGATCGCCGACGTTCCTCGAGATCGACTACGACACGGGGATCCGGTAGGCGGCGGACCTCGGCGGCGTCACTGCCATCCCGTCCCGGAAATGCGAGAGAGCCGCGACCGTCGTCGCGGCTCTCGTTCGCTCCCCGGCCGGGTGGCTCTGGCCTATCCGTCCTACCTGATCAGCTGAACCCCGAGCGCCTCGCCGTGCTCGATCGCCCCCGTCCCGACCGGGCCGTTGGTGATGTAGCGCACGAACCAGCCCACCATGCAGCTCGAGCTGCCGTTGCCGCCCGTGATGTTCATGATCGTGGTGCCGTACGTCGGCGACGTCGTCAGCCGGCACGCGGAGTTGGTCGGGTTGCTGGAGTAGGAGATGTAGTCGAGGTAGAAGGCGACGACCCGAACCACGTGGTACTGGCCGCCGCTGCCGCTGCCGGTCGAGCAGTCATTGTCACAGATCGGGATGTTCACGATCGTGCCGTTGAGGTTCGCGTCGGCAATCCCCTCGGCGACCTTCTTCGCGCAGTCGTTGCCCGTGTCCGTGTTGACCCACACCGGGAAGTCGTTCCATTGGACCGGGGACGGATCAACGACCTCCTGGTAGCAGTCCTTGTTTGGATCCAGGTCGAGGATCATGAACGAACCGGTTGCGTCCGATTTGCACAGGGGGACGTTCCACTCCTGGCCGACCGGCGGGCGGCCAGGGTTGCTCATCCGCCACGGGTCATCGAGGTTGACGGTGTCGGCGGAGCCGTCGCAGTTCGCCGTGCTGACCGGGAACACGACCGGCATCATCAGCCCGCCGGTCAGCGGACCGGTGATGGCTGTCGCATCGGCGCTGGCCGTAAACTGGCTGATGCCGAGCGCGCCCGCGAACGTGGTCCCGAACACCTGGCTGCCAACGACCCGAACGCCCTGCGTCGTGGGCGGGATCACGCCGTCGCCTACCCGTGCCGCCGCCGAGGAGCCGTTGGTCACGGCGCCCAGCGGCGTCAGGAACTGCCCATACACATTGGTGTAGTACGCGGTGTGGGAATCGAGCGTGTTCGCGTCGGACATCATCTGCAGCGCGTTGGCCACGTCCGCGTCGGTCTTCGGCGTGCCGCCGAGCCGCTCGGCGAGCGTCGTCGCGCCCGTGTTGGCGACGGCATCCGCCGCGTTCTGGGCGACACGCTGGTGCGCGTAGGCGTTGCCGCCCTCGATCACCAGCGACACGCCGGCAATGATGGCCACCATCGAGAGGGCGGCGACCACGATGATCTGACCGCGGTCAGCGCCGCGCGCACGCCGGCGCCGTGCCGAGAAGAACATGTCGGCCCCCCTGGTGCCGGGACGAGTCCCGCTACGTCGGTTCATGGCTGCTTCGGGCACTTGTTCGCCGTCGTGAACACCGCGTTCGGGCAGCTGTACTCGACGCTGAGCACCGACTTCGCGGTCATCGTCACGCCGCTCGGGAACAGGAAGTTGCTGATGATCGGCGTGATCGGCTGGTAGGTGGCCTCGAAGGAGACGACCGCGAGGCAGCTGACAGCGACCGGGTTGCACGGCTTGCTCGTGTTCGGTGAGCCATCGGCGGCGTTGACCTGGTAGAAGCCGACCTTGACGCTCGGATCGTTGAGCTCGACGATCGCCGACTGCGCCTTGGCGTGGGTGACGATGGACGGCACGTCCTGGTTCACGATCGCGATGCGGGCGCCCTCCCGGGCGGCGTTGGTGAGCGTGTTGTAGGAGAAGACCGCCCGGCCGAGATCGAACAGGGCGATCAGCAGCAGCAGGAAGATCGGGATCGCCAGGGCGAACTCGACCAGTGCCTGTCCGCGCGTTCGGTTGGCCGCCGCGCGATCCGTACCGAGGATGATCCAACGTCGGGCGCTCACGGGGTCGTCACCTCGATGTTCCAATCGCACGGTGCGTAGGAGGTCGCCGTCAGCGACTGGATGAGGATCAGGAAGTTGCCCGACGGAGCACCCGTCTGACGGACAACATGGCCGCTGAAGTTGTAGGGCGCACCCCGGTATTTGGCGTCAGCGTTGTCGAAGCGCATCGCCGTCAGGCTGGGTACGAGGCAATACCCCCAGTCGACCGAGATGCCCGGGGTCTTGGTGAACGACTGATCGCCCGTCGGCGAGGGATAGGTCACCGTGAGCTTGACGTTATAGGTGCCCGGGGCCGCATACGCATGGTTCGGGTTCTCGGTCGACGCGGTCGTGCCGTCGCCGAAGTCCCATTTGAACGCCGTGCCACCCGGTGTCGAGGTGTCGGTGAAGTTGACCGCCACGCCCGGCTTGACCGCCGTCTTGTCCGCAGTGAACGCTACCAGGGACCCATCGGCGACCGTGATGTCCATGTATGCCTTGCTGGAACCGTTGGTGTTGCTCGCGGTCAGGGTGACGCGGAAGGTGCATGACGGCGCCGTGGGATCGCATAGCGGATTCGAGAACGAGAACACGTGGCTGATCGGGTCTGTGTTGGTGACGCTCGAGGTTGTACCGTCCCCGAAGTCCCAATCCCACTGCGTGGGGACGCCGCCGGACGTGTCGCGGAACACGACCGTAAAGGGCGAGTTGTCGTAGAGCTTGGCGACACCCGCGGTTTGCGAGGACAGGATGTCGTTGCCGGTGAACGCCGCGTTGGGCAGGATCGGATCCTCGGCCCCGTTTGTCGCTCCGTCGACATAGCTGACCCCGGATTTCACCGGGAAGTTCGACTCGGCGCTGACGGCGACCGTCCCGCCGAGGACGCTCGAGATGCCGGGCGTGATCACGTCGAACGTGCAGCTGATCTGGACGCCTACCCGGTCACCCAGATGGTTCGTGTTGCCGTCGCTGTCCTCGTCGGTGAAGACCGGCGTCGGCACCGCCGCCACGCCGGAGGACTGTGGCAGGCGGCAGTTGATCGAACTCGCGTCAGCGAGGATCTGCGTGCGGTACTGCGTCTGGGCCTTCGCGTCGGGCGTCGACCCCCAGGCATCCGGGTTGTTGGCCGCGAAGTTGGCGGCGATCCGGGCCATGTTCTGGAGGTTGATGGAGCCCAGGTACACGCGGCCGAAGTCGAGCGCGATCAGGGTCAGGAACAGGAGGACGGGCAGCGTGAGCGCGAACTCGACCAGGCTCTGGCCAAGTGACCGTTCCTCAGGAGCGGCCCGGTGCAGCGCGCGGATGCGTCGGAGCGGACTGGAGAGCATGGGGACCTGTGCTGCGGCAGTGATCGAGCGGGATGCTCGACCTCACGACTTGCAGCCTGACTTGAAACGGTGCGCCCACGCATAGCCCATCGGTCCGCTTGCCGGGGGCGAACAAGTACCCCGCAAGACGCGAGAGAGCGGAGGGCCGGTGCCCTCCACTCCCGGAGATCTCTCCGACCAGGCTCGGGACTATTTGACCAACTGAATGCCGATCGGGGTCACGCCGGGGATGATCTCCTCGCCGGGGACGATCGGGCCCGACGTCACGTAGTTGACGAACCACCCCTTCAGACACCCGAGGAATCCGGCGCCGTTGGTTACGGGCACGAGCGGACTGCCCGGCGTTGAGGCGCACTGGTCCACGTTGCTGCCCTGGACGAGCACCTGGTCGATGTAGAACACGGCGAGCGTGTGCACGTAGTACCAGGTGTTGTTGCCGACGGGATCCACGCCCGGGTTCGGGCAGATGTCTGTGTCCCCCGGGTCCTCGCGGCAAGCCTGGTTGTAGAGCGGAATGAGGACCGGCTTGTGCCAGTACAGCATCAACTCATCCTGCACAGAGTTGGGATTCCCGGCTTGCGTCTGGAACCAGTCCGGAAGGTTCACTGCCGTGTCCAGAGGACCTGTGATCTCACCCGCGAGCGTGGTGATTGTCGGTGAGAGGTCGAGCCAGCCAAACGCCCCGGACCCTTCGCCGGCGCCCTTGCACAGCGGCAGAATCGCCTCCGTGTCCGGGTTCCCGTCCGGATAGGTGCCGCCAGGCAGGTCCTCGGCCCCAACGATTGGCCAGTAGCCTTCGCCCTCGTGTCCCGGCGGCGGGGCACCCACCCATTGGCCGGTCAACAAGTTACCCTCGCTGTCGCACTCGAAGATCTTCACCGGGAACGTAACCGGCAGCAGCGTGCAGCCGTCCTGGTCCTCTACGCACTGCCCACTCAGCGCGCCAGCGACCACCGTCGCGTCAGCGCTGGCGGTCAGCGTGTTGATGCCAAGCAGGCGCGCAAATGTCGCGTCGGCGGTGCGATTGCCGTTCACGGTCACGCCCCTGGCTGCAACCGGTATGGGCTGGGCGATGTCCTGGACGGTTGCGCCTATCGCATGGCCGGTGTCGTCCGTATACTCCGCCGTGTAGGCGGCCAGCTGATTTGCATCCGCTGAATCCTTGACCGCATTGAATACGTCCTGATCGGTGCGCACCTTCCCGGATAGTCCCTCTGCAACGATGAGGGTCCCCGCGGTCGCCGCCGAATCCGAGCCGTTCTGCGCGATGCGCTGCTGCGCAAACAGGTTGCCGCCCTCGATAACGAGCGCGACCATCGCGATGACCGCGAACAGGCCGAGAGCGAACAAGACAAGAATTTGCCCGCGACCCGCCTTCGATTTCGGGCTCGACGCGTCGTGGGCTATGCATTGTCTTCTCGCTTTCCGTGGTTTATGGCTGCTTGGGGCACAGGTCGGAGGTTGCATAGGCGGGAAAGGCCGGGTTCGGGCAAACGAGCTCGACGGACAACTCGGATTGAGCCGTGAGGTTGATCGGCCCAAGGAGGCTCCCAATGATCGGTGTGATCGGCGTCCAACTGGCATCTGCCACGACGACGGCGATGCAGCCCACGACGACAGGCGAGCATTCGCCATTCGACTCGATGTCGCTCGTGCTCGGGCTTGCCTTGTAGAACTTGGCGAGATCCGCGGGTGGGGTCGTGATCGCGGTTCCGAAAGCCATCTCCTGGGCGCGCTGCGCGATCAGCGCCGTGTCCTGGTTGACGATGGCCAAGCGCGCACCCTCACGCGCAGCGTTGGTAAGGCCGTTGTAGATGAACACCGCGCGACCGATGTCGAACAGGGCAAGGACGATGAGCAGGAAGACTGGCAGAACGATCGCGAACTCAGTGAGCGCCTGGCCTCGTCCAGCTTGGCGCACCATCACGGGCCCACCGTGATCGTCGAGGCGCAGCCGTCCGGCTGCGGGTCGATGGTGCCGCCGACGAGCGACTGTGTGTGGGAGATACTGTAATTCGCCGTTCCCTGGCCCGAACAGCACCGTCGTGGTAAACCCGGCGCCGTTCCATAGATCCTGCGCGTCGTTCTTCTTGCCGGTTGGCGAAGTCAGGCACCGTACAGATCTTGTGGCTCACGATGATCAGCGACGTCTTGACCTGCGTGTTCGTGGCTCCTGTCCCTGCCTCCGTCACCGTCAGCGACACGTCATAGCTTCCAGGGTTCGGATAGCTGTGGGTGGTCGTAGCGCCTGCGCCCGTCTGCCCGTCACCGAAGTCCCAATCGTAGTTGGAGTAGGTGACCGCATTCAAACGCTCGTCAACGAAGGCGAAGTTGACGGAGAGTGCGGGCGGTGCTACCCCGGATGTCGGGCTCGCCGTGAATTCGGCGATCGGTCCCGTGGTGGGCGGGACAGTGAGCGTGACGTAGTCGGCCTTACTCATCGTATCGGACCCGCCCGCACTGCTGACCGTCAATGAGACCGTGAAAGTGCAGGTGTCGCCGGGCGATTTGTCGCACACGAAGTGATGGACCTGCGGGCCCTGCGTGAAGACAGCGCCGGTGCCATCGTCGAAGTTCCACTGCCAGCCGGTCGGGGCATTCCGGGACAAGTCCGTCAATGTCACGTCCAGAGCGAGGTGGCCTGTACCGTCGTTCTCCGCAAAGCCGCTGGTCGGCGATCCGACAAAGTCCGCGATGGGGGCGATCGAGATCGGTCCGCCACCGCCGGGCACCTCGGCGACAGCTCCTTCGCGGACGGGGGAAGTCGTGCTCGCGGATACCACCACCGTTCCCCCGAGGATGTCCGAGATGATTGGCGTCAGGATGTGGAAGTTGCACGAGATGGCGATGTCGATCGGATCACCGAGGTCGTGGCCCGCCGGGAACATCGGGTTGGAGATCGCGCCGGACGGAAGGTCGCAATTGATGGCCGTCGAGTCGTTGATGACGAGATCCCGATACTCGCCGAGCACGGTCGGGTCCGGCGTCGCCTGATCCAGGGCCGCGGCGTGCTCCGATGCGAACGCCCCGGCGATGCGGACCATCTGCTGGAGGTTTACGTATCCGAGATAGACGCGGCCAAAATCGATCGCCACAAGCAGGATCAGCAGCAGGACCGGGAGGACGAGCGCGAACTCGGCGAGAGACTGCCCTCGGCTGCGAGCTCTGCGACTGCGCCGCCACGGGCGGCCGACCATTGGGGCGACAAACAAGACAAAGCTCCCCGCGCGTCCCCCGACGGCGATAGGACTATCGTACGGGGACCTTGCGCCCGCCCTTGCGGCGCGTGCGTGCAGGCACCACCTTCACGGTCCCGGTACCAACAAGCCATTGCCGCGGCCTCCGGCGTGCGCGAACCTGTGGCGCATGAAGAAGCGCCTTGTGGCCGGTGTCCTCTGGTTCTACACGTCGTGGTACGCGTGGAGCGTGGTCGCGACGCTCGTCGGCGTGAGCACGGCACCCGGGCCTGTCTTCGGGTTCCTGGCGGCATTGCTGCTTGCCGGCGACCCGTTCGGCAGGATCTGGGCGGCACGCCGCACCGAGTCGATGCTCGTGTCGTCGCCGGCACCCTCAGAGGCCGCCTGAACCCCCCTGATCGAAGCGGCCACCGCGCACGTCATCGACCACCAGACGCCCGCCCGACGATCGAGTCGAGCGAGCGTTTCGATTCTCGCGGGTGCTGCCTCACCGGATGAGCTGCGCCGCGAGCGAGCTGCTGGAACTCCTCGCCCTTGGTTGCCGTGGTCGGCCCCAGGAAGAACTGCTTGCGCCAGACCCCCTCGATGTCCTTGGCGCCGTCGCAGGCCGTGATCTGGAAGGCGGCGAAGCCGATGATGTGGTACCAGGCGTTGGCACCCGTGCTGCCCGCTGTAGTCCCACACCGGCACGGTCAGCATTGACCTTGTTGTCGATGTAGTGGCTGCAGTCGGCGCTGGCCTTGTTGCCGGGCAGGCCGCCGATCCGGTCGATCGGGTTGGCGTCGGTTGACAGCCCACCGTCAACGGCCTGGCAGCAGCCGAAGCTGTTGGGGGGCGGCCCGATCTCCTCCTGCAGGAACGGCTTCTCCTCGCGGCAGCCGTCGGTGGTGCTCATGCCGAGCCCGAACCCGGCGCACTGGCCGGTCGCCCCGAACTTGAGCCACCCGAAGCCGCCCGCGAAGAACGGGTCCTATACCTCGTCAGGCGCCTCGGCGGGAAGGCGGATCGTGAACGCGGCGCCGTGCCCGGGCTGCTGGGGCTCGAGCACGAGGTCGCCGCCCATCGCCCGGCACAGCTCGCGCGACACGTACAGGCCGAGGCCGCTGCCCTCGCCGGTCGGTCGTTGGGCACCCCGCTCGAAGCGCACGAACAGTCGGGCCCGATCGATCTCGGAGATGCCCGCGCCCCGGTCGGTGATCGTGATCGCCAGGCTGGACGTGGGCGCATCGACCGCCAGGGTGACCTCGATCGGGGATCGGTCGCCATAGCTCACGGCGTTGTCGAGGATCGCCCACAGGACCTGGTCCAGCTGGTCGGGATCGCCCACGCCCAGCCAGCCAGCGGAGCGATCATCGAGGTCGAACGGCACGTCCGCGACGCCCAGCGCCTCCCAGGTGCGGCGGACGCGCGCTGCGGGTGCGAACACCTCCTGGGCGGGCCGCAGCGCGCCCGACTCGATGCGGCTGACCGTGAGCAGCTGCCGGACCATCCGCGACAGCCGGTCGGACTGCTCGGTGATGATCGCGAGGCGGCGGTCGGGCGTGTCGGCCGCCAGCTGCTCGGCGTACCCGCGGATGCTCGCCAGCGGGGTCTGGAGATTGTGCGAAACGCCACGCAGGAAGTCGTCTTTCGCCTCGTCGAGCTCGATCAGGCGGCGGTTCTGGTCCTCCACGCGGGCATACAGCTGGGCGTTGCGGATGGCCGCCGAGATCTCGATCGCGAACAGCTCGAACAGGTCCCGGTCGGCGCGCTCCCAGGTTCGCGTTGCGGGCACGTGACCGGCGACGACGCCCAGGGTCTCGCCCCCGGCGACGAGCTCGGCCCGGACCTGGCGTGGGTCGCCCGGGACCACCTCCTCCAGGGGCACCTCGCCCGGGTCACCCAGGAGGACGACGCAGTCGATCATCCCGAACGCCGCGCGCGCTCGCTCGCCGGCGCGCTTGGCGAGCACGTCCGGGCGTTCGCCGAGGGTCGTCTCCTCCAGCGCTTCGAGAATCCTGCGCAGCTCGCGGTTCCGCCGCTCGAGGTCCCTCGCGAGCCGGTTGTGGCTGTCGGCCAGGCGGCTGATCTCGTCGTCCCCGGGAAGCTCGAGGCGCGTCGCGAGGTCGCCGGCCGACACCCGGTCGACGGAGGCGGCGATCGTCCGCAGGGGGCCGCCGAGGTCGGCGGCGAGCAGCGCCGCGAGCAGGACCGCCAGGACGACCGCCACGGCGGCCGCCAGCAGCAGCACGCGCGTGATGGTGCTGTCGGCCTCGCCGCCGGTGCTGGTAGCCAGCAGCACCACGGTGCCGAACCCGGCCACGGGCAGCACCGCCGCGGCGATGAGCGCGATCGTCAGGCGGGTGCGGAACCCGACGCCTGGGCCGCGGTAGATCCGCTGCGGGTCCGCCCCCCGGTCCACCGGCGGGGCGTCGGGCGCGTGCTCCTCCCCGTCCGCCGAGGCGGCCGCCCGGCGGGCCAGCCGCTCCGAGAGCGCGCCACCGTGGGGGCCGCCGTGAAGCGGGCCACCTTGCGGGCCGCCGTGGGCGGGCTCCGGATGGGGCTCGGTCATCGTTCGGTCACCTGGTCACGGCGTGGTCACGGCGTGGCGGCGGCGTGGTCACGGGGCTGATCCGCCCCCGGGGTTTGTCGAGGCATTGGTGCCGGCGCCCACCAGGCGGTAGCCGATCCCGCGCACCGTGAGCAGGTGCACCGGCTTGTTGGGGTCCACCTCGACCTTCTGCCGCAGGCGGCGCATGGTCACCCACACGTAGCTCGGGTCGGCGTCCTCCGTGTCGGCCCAGCCCCGGGCGAGGAGCGTCTCGGTGGTCACGGTCTGCCCGAGGTTGGCGGCGAGCGCGTAGAGCAGCCGGGACTCCGTCGGCGTGAGCGAGACCGTTGCGCCCTGGACGATCGCCTCCCGGCGGTGCAGCTCGAGGGCGAGGTTCGGGCCGAGCTCCAGCCGCTGGCGCGGCACCCTGTCGCCCAGCCGGCGCAGGACGCGCTGGATCCGCGCCCGCAGCTCCGGGTAGTGGTACGGCTTGGTGACGTAGTCCTCGGCGACCTCCTCCAGCAGGTCGGCCTTGGAATCCGCGGTATCGATCGCGGACAGCACGATGATCGGGAGGTCTGCGCGGGCCTTGACCTCGCGGGCGAGCGTCAGGCCGTCCATGCGCGGCATCAGCATGTCGATGACCAGCAGGTCCGGCCAGGACTGGCCGAGCCGGCGCAGCGCCTCGTCGCCATCGCGTGCCGTCTGAACGTCGTAGCCGTCGGCGCGCAGCTGCTCCGCGAGGATGACGAGCAGGTTCGGATCGTCATCCACGATCAGGATCCGGGGCGCCGTAACGCCGTACGGGGCGGGTCCGCCGTGCAGCATGGCGTCGAGGATATCAGCGGGCCGCTGCACCTCGAACGGCCGCGGCACGATCGGGTGGGTGCCGCAACCGAGCGGCCGGCCCGCCCTCGCACCTCGGCCGCAGCCGACGCCACCCCCCGCACCTCGGCCGGATCCTCATCCACGCCTCACGCGAGTGTTGTCCACGGTCTGCGCCTCGAATGTCGCCAGTTACGCCTGGACCGAGTGCCCGGTGGTGTTTCGGGCCCGCGGCGGGCGCGAGGCGTGGACAGCACTCGTACCAGGCGTAGGTGAGGGAGAGGGGCGCGGG
>CAVUJW010000023.1:0-421224 GCA_963741915.1 uncultured Chloroflexia bacterium
GCCCGCGTCGAGCGCATGGGCCAGGTCGAGGCCGTTGAACCGGCGCTTGCCCGCCATGCCGTCCTCGATCCCGCGCAGGATCTGGCTCGTGATGACGCCGGAGTTGCCGCGGGCGCCCATCAGTGCGCCGAACGAGGCGGCCTTGGCGACCGCCGACGCGTCGGCGTCGGCCGCCGTGCGCTCGGCCTCCTCGAGCGCCGCCTCGCACGGTGGCCAGCATGTTGGTCCCCGTGTCGCCATCGGGCACCGGGAACACGTTGAGCGCGTTGATCTCGTCGACGCTCGCCTCGAGGCTGGCGACCGCGCTGCGGAACGCCGCCAGGAAGCCGGCGCCGTCGCAGGATCGGCGCGGCATCAGGCGACGTCCGTCCCGCTGGCGGCGAGGTCGGACGGACCGGGTGCTCCGGGCGGGGCGGGCTCGGCCGGCGCGATCCCCTCCTCGTGGACGAGACGCCCGATCCGGATCGCGACCCGGTCGGGCTCGCGGCCGACACCGTGCCGGAGGCTGTAGCGCACCGAGGACTCGACCTGGCGGGCGACCTCGGCGATGGGAAGGCCGTAGGCGACGGTGAGGCGGAGGTCGACCACGAGCTCCGGCTCGAGCTCGAGGTCCGGAGGCCCGGGATGAGCCAGGCCGAGCCGCTCGAGCAGGCGGCCCACGGGGCCGCCGCCCGCGAAGCCCGGTGACGCCGTAGACCGACAGGACGGCGGTCGACCAGGTCGCGGATGGCCCGCCGGGTGACGAGCGAACGACCGGGATGCGGGTGCGGTCACGCGGGCGACGTCCTCCTCGCGAGCGCGGTCCGGCGCTCGGGGCGCGGCGCGGGCTGGATCCTCCGGGGCCGCCGGAGGCTGTGCTACGATACCACCCCGCTCGCGCCGGTCCGTCCGGCGTGCGCATGTCCTCCGGCCTCGACCAAAGGATCCAACGACGACCATGGCTCGTGCTTGCGCCATCTGCGGCAAGATCTCCATGGGCGGGTTCAACCCCCAGTCCTCGGGGATGAACCGCGTCCGTGCCCACCGCCGCTACCAGCCGAACCTCCAGGTCACGACGCTGCCCGCGAAGAACGGGGCACCGAGAAGGTGCTCGCCTGCACTCGCTGCCGTCGGACCCTGACCAAGAACGCCCGCTAGGGCGTCCCGCCGGGCTCGGCCCCGGTGCCCAGACGCCGGTCGCGACGTGCGGCCGGCGTTCGTGTGTCCGGTGCTGGTGCTGGTGCCGCCTGGCCGAAGCTGCCGCCCACGCCCGGGTCGTCCGTGCCAGGGTCGTCCGTGCCCGTCGTCGACGGCGGCCGGGCAGCCCGGGCTACCCGTCGCCGCCATCCGCCGTGTCGAGCCAGATCGTGAACGGGCCGTCGTTGACCAGCTCCACGTCCATCTTCGCGCCGAACTCGCCGAGCTCGATGCGCTTGACGCCCTCGACCTCCATCGACGCGGCGACCCGCAGCCACAGGACCTTGGCCACGGCCGGCGTGGCGGCATCGGTGAACCCCGGCCGCCGCCCGCGCCGCGTGTCCGCGTAGAGGGTGAACTGGGAGACGACGAGCGACCTCGCCGTCGACATCGAGCAGCGAGCGGTTCGTCCGTCCCTCGTCGTCCTCGAAGATACGCAGCTCGCAGATCCGGCGCGCCGAGCCAGTCCGCCGTGGCCTCGTCGTCGCCGTGGCCGACGCCCAGGAGCACGAGCAGGCCGGGCCGATGGACACCGGTGACCCGCTTCCCCACCCGGACCTCGGCGCGCGAGACGCGCTGCAGGAGCGCGCGCACCCGACCCGCCGCGCTACCGGCCGAGCGTCGCGGCTCGCGCCGCGTCCGCGATCGACCGGATGCGCGCCACCTCGGCCGCCATGTCCGTCGGCGCGGTACAGCGCCGAGCCGGCGACGATCACGTCGGTTCCGCCGCGGCCGATCGACGTCCGCGGTCGCGCGCCTTGCCGCCGCCGTCGACCTGGACCTCGCGATGCGCCCGCGGGGTCCAGCCAGCGCGCGGGCCGGGCCGAGCTTGGCCTCGGCGACGTCGTCCATGAACGCCTGGCCGCCGAACCCGGGCTCGACGGTCATGACCAGGACGATGTCCAGCAGGTCGCGATAGGCGTCGAGGGCCGCCGAGCGGCGGTCCCGGGCTTGACCGACAGGCCGGCCGACCCGCCCGGCGCTCGCGGATCCGCTCGAGCGCCGGCCGGACCTGGGGCGCATCGACCTCGACGTGGAACGTGATCGAGTCGCAGCCGGCATCGAGGAACTCGCTCCGTCCAGCGCCCCGGCTCGGCTGATCATGAGGTGGGCGTCGAACGGCAGCGCGGTGACGCTCCGGACGGCCTCGATCGTCTTCCAGCCGAAGGTGATGTTGGGGACGAAGTGGCCGTCCATGACGTCGAGGTGGATCCGGTCGACCCCGGCGTCCTCGGCCCGCCGGATCTCGTCGCCCAGGGCGCCCAGGTCGCAGTCCAGGATCGAGGCCGCGATCAGGACGCCGGACGGCCGGGCGCCGGGCGCGTTCGCCCGGCACCCGCGCTCACGGCTCCCCCACCCCGGCCGGCGCCGGCTCGCGGGCTCGCTCGCCGCGCAGCGCGGCGGCGCGACTCGGCGACGAGCCGCTCCCGCCGGCGCCGCACGGTGGCCGGGGTCGGCTGGCCGGCGTGCTCGGCGGCCAGCTGGCCGCAGGCGGCGCCGATCTCGGTGCCGCGGTTGAAACGGATCGTCGTCCGGATCCCCGCCGCGCGCGAGGCGCTCCGCGAATCGCTCGACCTCCGGGAGCGGCGTGCCGGTCCACGGCGTGTGGGCGACCTGGTTCATCGGGATCAGGTTGACGTGGGCGAGCTCGCCGCGCAGCAGCTCGGCGATCGCATCGGCGTCGAGCTCGGTGTCGTTGATGCCGTCGATCATCGTGGCCTCGTAGGTGATCCGTCGCCCGGTCGCCTGCGCGTGCTCCCGGGCCGCGTCGACGACCTCCTCGACCGGCCAGCGCCGGTTGAGCGGCACCAGGACATCCCGCAGCGGGTTGCGGGCGGCGTGGAGGCGAGATCGCGAGCGTGAACTGCGGCCCGAGCGCGGTCAGGCGGCGGATCCCGGGCACGACCCCGGACGTGGACACGGTGATGTGGCGGGCCCCGAGCCCGAGCCGGTCCGGGTCGTTGAGCGCAGCGATCGCCTCGAGCACACGGTCGAGGTTGAGCAGCGGCTCGCCCATGCCCATGAACACCACGTTGGTCAGGTGCCGGCCGTCGGCGGCCAGCGCGCCGCGCGGCGTGCCGGACCTGGTCGACGATCTCGGCGGTCTCGAGGTCCCGCTCCATGCCCAGCTCCCCGGTGGCGCAGAACGGGCAGCCCACGGCGCAGCCGGCCTGCGAGCTGATGCACAGGGTGTGCCGCTCGCGGCGAGCCTCGCGCGGGCGGGATAGTGCATCAGCACCGACTCGATCAGCAGCCCGTCCGACAGGCGGTGGAGGGCCTTCTCGGTCAGGCCGCCGTCGGTCAGGCGGACCTCGGTCGCTCGACGGCCGTGTCGAATCGGAAGGCGACGCGCGAGCTCGCCTCGCAGCGCGGCGGGCAGCGTCAGGACTCGTCGAAGCCGCTGACGTCGCCGCGCCACACCGCGTCGAGCACCTGGCGCGCGCGGTAGACGGGCTCGCCGTGCTGCGCCAGCCACGCGGCGAGCTCGTCGGGAGCAGGCCGGCGATCCCGGACGCGGGTCGCGGGGCGCGGTGGCGGACGGGGCGGGCCGAAGGCCCAGGGACGGGACCACGACCGGTCGTGGCTTCGGTCATCGCCTCGATGATGCCACGGGTCGGCCCGGCCCGCCGCGGGAGCGGGCGAGCCGACCCGTCCGGTCAGCCCGGGCGGGCGGTGGCCGCGCAGGTAGTCCTCGCCGGGCATCGGGCGCCTGCCGCGCGGCGTGACGACCTCCAGCACGAGGCGGCCGTCGGCGGTCGCGAGGGCCGGCAGGTCGCCTGTCGCGCACGAGGCGGCCGACGACGTCGCCCGGGCCGACTCGCGGCGACCCGTCGCCCGCGTGACCACCAGGCGTCCCCGTCGATCTCGGCGAACGACCCGGGCCACGGCAGGTAGGCGCGCACCTGGCGTTCGAGAGCGGCGCCGGCCGGCCCGCGTCCAGCCGCCCGTCCTCCCGCCGCAGCGGTCGGGTCAGCGTCGCCCCGTCCTCCGCCTGGGACGTCGCGACGAGCTCGCCCCGCAGCCAGGGCCCGAGGCAGCGGCTGACCAGGTCCGCCGCGAGGTCGGCGAGCCTGGCCTCGAGCGCGGGCGCGGTCTCGGTGCCGTCGAGCGGCAGCTCCTCGCGGGCGATCGAGCGGCCCGGTGTCGAGGCCCGCGTCCATCCGCATCAGCGTCACCGCGGTCGCGACATCGCCCGCGAGGATGGTGGCCGGGATCGGCGAGGCGCCCCGCCACCGGGGCAACGCCGACGGGTGGAGGTTGAGCGCCCCGTGCGGGAGCTCGAGCAGCGCGGGCGGCACGATCTGGCCGTAGTCGGCCAGCACGGCGAGTCGCGGGCCGGAGCGCCAGGATCGCCGCGATCGCGTCCGGGGCGCGCAGCTTGGACGGCGTGAGCACCGGCTCGATCCCCAGGCCTGCGGCAAGCGCGCCGATCGGGGTCGGGGTCGAGCGCCGCCCGGCGACCGGCCGGACGCGGCGGGGCGGTGACCACGCCGACGAGATCCACGTCCCGATCGGTCGCGAGCCATCGCAGGGTCGGCTCGCCGAACGCGCCGCTGCCCAGGAACACCGCCCGGACGCGATCGCCGCCCGGCCGGATCGTCACGCGAGGGCGCTCGTCGCCTCGCGGACCTCCTCGTCCTGCTCGTCTCGTCCTGGCCCACGGCGATCAGCTCGTCCATCGAGTCGAGGTAGTCGATGTACAGCTTGCCGTCGAGGTGGTCCAGCTCGTGCTGGAGCGCCCGGCCGAGGAGGCCCGAGCCCGAGACCTTGAACTTCCGGCCGACGCGGTTCTGGGCGACGACCCACACCCGCTCGGGGCGGGTCACGTAGGCGACGTAGCCCGGGATCGAGAGGCAGCCCTCGAGGTCACGATCCTCGCCGTCGGCGCGGACGATCCGGGGGTTGACGAGCTCGTGGAGCCGGCCCTCGACCTCGACCACGCAGGCACGCAGCGCCTCGCCCAGCTGGGGCGCCGCGAGGCCGACGCCCGGTGCCGCACGCATCGTGGCCGCGAGGTCGTCGAGCAGCTCGTGGAGCGGCTTGCCGAAGCTGTCCACGGTCTCGCCGCTGAGACGCAGCCGGGGATCGCCAAGGAGGACGATGGGTCGAACGCTCATGCTCGGCAGAGTATACGGAACGCTCCCGGGCCCACCGGGCGGGGGCGCGCCGCGGGACCGTCACCCGAGGAACCGGTCCGGCACGACGCCGCGAGCGCCGGTGCGCGCCCGGTACAGGCCGCCGGCCCGCGGCTCGCGCGCGAGCGCGGCCGCGTCCAGGCCGTCGCGGGCCGTCGTGATGTACAGGTCGCCCAGGTCCTCGCCGCCGAAGGCGCAGCTGGAGACCTGACTCGCGCCCGGGACCTCGACCCGGTCGAGCGGCCGTCCGTCCGGCGAGAACCGCTGGACGCACCCGCCGCCCCACAGCCCGACCCACAGGCATCCCGCGGCGTCGATCGCCATGCCGTCGGGCAGGCCGGCCCCGTCGGCGACGGCGACCAGCGGCCGGCCCGCGTCGATCGACCGGGTCGCAAGATCGAAGGCATGGACCGTGACCTCGCGGCGGCGGGTATCGATGAAGTACATCCGGTCGCCGGCCGCGCTCCAGGCCAGGCCGTTGGGGATCGCAAGGCCCGTCTCCATCGTCGTCACCGTGAGGTCCGGGTCGAGCCGCAGCAGCCGGCCCAGCCCCGGTGCGCCGTCGTACGCCATGCGGCCGGCCCAGAACGCGCCCGTCGGATCCACCTTGCCGTCGTTCATCCGCCGGGGCGGCGTCTCGGGGCCGAACGCGACCAGCGTCTCGTGCCGCCCCGAAGCCGGGTCCAGCACGCCGATACCGTCGGCGCCCGCCACCACCAGGCCGCCGCGGGCGCGCAGCGCCACCGCCCCCACCGGCCGGCCGACCTCGATCGCCCGGTCGGTCGCGCGCACGGGGTCGAAGGCGTGAACCACGCCCGGCAGGATGTCGACCCACCACAGGACGCCCCGGTCAGGGTCCCACACCGGTCCCTCGCCCAGGACGGCCCGGGCATCGTGCACGAGCTCGGCGACGTGGCGCGGCTGGCCGGCCCGGTCCCGCGACCCGTCCGTCACTCGACCGTCTCGTCCGGCGCGTCCTCGTTGGGCGCGACCGCGGCCAGCAGCAGCAGCTCGCCCGCGTCACCGGGAACGCGGATCGCGTGCCGCTCGCCGCGTCGGGCGAGGACCAGCTCCCCCGGCTCGACCACGCGCGCCGGCCCCCCGGCGATCGTGAACTCCGCCCGACCCTCGAGCACGAGGAAGATCTCCTCCGCCCGCGGGTGATGGTGCTCCACCGTGGCGAACCCCGCCGGCCAGCGAAGCAGGACCACCCGCAACGCCGGCGTCCCGACCAGCGCGCTGCGCGCGGTGCCGTCGGCGGCCGCGACCATGACCCGGGCGATCGCCTCGAGGTCCTGGAAGGGCTCGTCGCGGCCCTCACCCGGGGAGACGTGAGGCATGCGCTCGCCGCCGATCAGCGAACCACGAAGCCGTCGCCGTCGGGCTCGACGGCCGACACGGCGGCGAGGCCGTCGTGGACGATGAACGACACGCTCGCGGTGCGGGTCTCGCCGGGCTCGAGGACGCTCGCCGTCCCCGACCGGACCGCCTCGTCGAGCTGCATCGGGTGCCCGGTCCAGGGCTCGAGCGCCGCGTGGTAGTGCCCGCGCCAGCCCCCGAACACCTGCCACACCCAGACCGCCCGGAACACGTCCTTGGGGAACGCGATCGCGAGGCCGCGCCGGGCACCGGTGTCGGTGAGGGCGGCCCAGCCGGCGTCGAGCTCGATCGCCCAATGGCCGCTGAAGACACCTGCCGACGAGGGCGGCACGCGCCGCATGTCGCGCACCGGCCCGTCCGGGACGGACCCCGGGAGCGACGGCCAGGCGTACGCCTGGCCCGGGACGCCCAGCGAAGGATCGGAGGACACGCCCACCAGCATCCGACCCGCCGGCAGGTCGATCCGGTGGGCGGGCGACACGGCGAGCGCGGGATGGACGCCCCACAGGTAGGGCAGCGGCCGGAGGTCGAGGTTGGTCAGCCGGTAGGTCGCCCGGAGCACGGGCTCGTCGGCCCGCAGCTCGAGGCGTCGCTCCAGCCGCGCCGGCGCGATCGTCCCCAGCCCGACCGCCGTCATCGCCGCGCTCCCGGCTGCGGCCGGCTCCTCGCGCGCCGTCCACGGCACCGACCACAGCTCGCCCATGTAGGGCAGCGGCTCGTCGTGCAGCCGGGCGAGGTCGCCGGTCGGGAAGATCTCGTCCCAGCCGCCGCACCACCAGTCGTCGAAGTGGGCGCCGTACGGCGCCCGTCGCGGGGGGGTCCTCGGGTTGTGCCACAGGAGGTCCCGGTCGCCCACCTTGTCGACCAGCTCCAGGACCTTGCCGCCGAGCTCGGGCACGACGACCACCCGCAGCGCCCGGTTCTCGAGGATCCAGGCGTCGAGGCCGGCGACCGACCAGCCGCGGACCAGGCGCGCGCTCATGCCGTCGGCCCGATCATCCGGTCCGACCGGCGGCGTCGCGGCCGGCCCCGGGTGCCCGGGCCACCGGACCGAGCACCTGCTCGAGGGCACGGCCCGTGATCCCGGCCACCTCGTCCAGCTCGGCGTCGGTCAGCGTGAGCGGCGGCGCCAGCACGACCATCCAGTGGCTCGCCCGGAGCAGCAGCCCGTGCTGCCGGGCGATCTCGCGGACCCGGGTACCCATCCCGAGCGACGCCGGGAACCGCGCGCGGGTCGCCGGGTCGGCGACCAGCTCCACGCCCACCAGCAGGCCCCGCCCCCGGACGATCCCGATCCCCGGCACGCCCTGTGCGACGTGGCGCAGGGCGGCCACGAGACGCTCGCCCGCCTCCGCCGACCGCTCCGGGATCTGCTCGTCGTGCAGCTGCCCGATCGCCGCCAGCCCGATCGCGCAGGCGACGGGGTTGGCGCCGTAGGTGTGCCCGCTGTGGAACTGGACGAGGTCGGCCGGCTCGCCCCAGAACGCGTCCGCGATCGGGCGCGACAGCACGACCGCCGAGAGCGGCGCGTACCCGGCGCTCATCCCCTTGCCCAGGCACAGGATGTCCGGCCACACGCCGAACCCTCCGAGGCGAACATCGTCCCGGTGCGGCCGAACGCGGTGATGATCTCGTCGAAGATGAGCAGGATGCCGTGGCGGTCGCACAGCTCGCGCAGTCCGGCCAGGTACCCCGCGGGGGGCACGACGACGCCGGCGGACGTGAGGATCGGCTCGGTGATCAGGGCCGCGATCGTGCGCGGATCCTCGAGCTCGATGGTCTCCTCGACCAGCCGCAGGTACGCCGCTGCCACCGTCTCGGCCGGCTCGCTCCACGGCGGCCCCGCGAACGGCGGCCGATAGGGGTCCGGCGTGTGGAGGTGGACGAAGCCGCCCGCCAGCGGCTCGTAGGGGGCCCGCCATGTCGGCCAGCCGCTGGCGGCGACGGCGTGCCCGGTGCCGCCATGGTACGAGCGGTAGTGGGACAGGATCTTGTACCGGCCGGCGTTGCCGGTCTGCTTGTGGTACTGGCGCGCGATCTTCATCGCCGATTCGGTCGCCTCGCTGCCACCCGACAGGAGCTTGACCACCGAGTAGCGGTCCGGCAGCAGGCCGAGCAGGACGTCGACCAGCTCGAGCGCCCGGTCGTTGGTGGCCAGCGTGGGGCAGGCCATGGCCAGCCGGCCGAGCTGCGCCGCGCCCGCGTCCGCCAGCCGCCGGTTGCCGTGCCCGAGGTTGGCGCAGAACGTGCCCGACAGGCCGTCGATGTACCAGTCGCCGCGGGTGTCGCGGACGCGGATCCCGGCGCCCTCGGTCAGGATCAGCGGGTCGGCGGCGAACGCCTTCATCTGCATGAAGTCGACCATCGTGCGACCGACCTGGTCGTCCATGACGCTCCTTCCCGGGCCGGCGGGTGACCGGTCACAGCTCGTAGATCCGCGCGGTGACGGCGCCGTCGACGACCAGCTCCGCGCCGCTCACGAACGACGCATCGTCCGAGGCGAGGAACACCGCCACCCGGGCGACCTCATCGGGCGACGCGATCCGGCGCACCGGGTACTGGTCCTCCACTCGCCGCCGGAAGGCCTCCGGGTCCGGGTGGGCGCGGAAGAACGCCCGGTTGAGCTCGGTGTCGACGTCGCCGGGCAGGATCGCGTTGGCGCGGATGCCGTGGGGACCATATGCGGCGGCCACGCTGCGCGTGTAGCCCACGATGGCGGCCTTGGTCGCCCCGTACACCGGCAGCAGCGGGTCGGCGGCGAACGCGTTGACCGAGGACAGGTTGACGATCGCCCCCGAGCCGTGCGCGACCATCGAGGGCAGGACCTCGCGGCAGAACAGGACGCACCCCAGCAGGTTGACGTCCACGATCCGGTGGAAGTCCTCGACCCGGACGTCCGCGGCCAGCGCCTCGACCTGGACGGCGGCGTTGTTGACCAGCACGTCCACCCGGCCCCGGCGGTCGAGCACCCCGGCGACGACGCGCCGGGCATCCGCCTCGCGCGAGACGTCGGCGGCCACGAACTCCGCGCTGCCGCCGGCGGCGCGGATCTCCTGCGCCGCCTCGGTGCCCGCATCCTCGAGGACGTCGACCCCCACCACGTGCGCCCCCTCGCGCCCGTACGCGGTGGCGATGGCGCGGCCGATCCCGCGCGCGGTCCCGGTGACGATCGCGACGCGGCCCTCGAGCCTGCCTGTCACCTGGTGCACCTCCTGCTTCCCCGGCGGCCGTCCCGGGCCCGACGGGCCGGGCTGCGCTACTCCCCCACGATCTGGACGCGCACCGTGCGCTCCCGGGCGCGCACCTGGTCGAAGTCGGCGAAGTAGATCCGGCCGAACTCGCCCAGCATCATGGCGCCGTCCACGATGGGCACGGACTGGGACCGGCCCATGAGCACCGAGCGCAGGTGCGCGTCCGTGTTCAGCGACCACGAAGGGAGCTCGTCCCGCCCGGCGGCCGCCTCGATGTGGCGCGGCCCGGGATGGTGGTACTGGCCCTCCGTCCGGCAGGTCGGGATCAGGCCCTCGAGGACCGTGACCAGGTCCTGCATCAGGAGCTCCGTGCCCCAGTAGTCCACGTCGTCGGACGCCTCCTGGATCAGGACGCTGCAGGTGGTGTGCTGCGAGTACGCGAGCAGGATCCCGTCGCGGACGCCGGACCGGCCCAGGACCGCCGTGACCTGGTCGGTCACGTCGTGGAACGTCGGCCGCCGGTCCGACTGGATCGTGAACGTCTCGTGGTACACGCTCATTGCGCATCGCCCCCTGCTGCGTGGGTCATGTCCCATGCCTCCCGCACTGCCCTGACCATGGCCGCCAGCATCGCGTGCGGATCCGGGGCGGTGAAGATCGCGCTGCTGGAGCCCGTGCCCTGGGCACCGGCGGCGATGACGTCGTACACGTCGCGCGCGCTGCCGATGCCGGCGCCATGGAGGATCCGGATCTCCGGGTCGACCCGCCGGATCGCCTCGTCCACGCGCGCCACCGAGGCGCGCTCGCCGTCGGCCGGGGACCCGGCGCCGATCAGCTCCGGCGATTCGACGATGATCACGTCCGGACCCAGCCGCGCGATCTCGGCGGCATCGGCCGCGTCGTCGGCGCAGACCATCGTCGCCAGGCCCACCTCCGTGGCCCGGTGCATGGTCCGGGTCAGCTCCCGGCGGGTCAGGCGCCGCTCCGCGTGGTTGAGCAGGACACCGGCGGCGCCGGCCGCTCTGACCGCCTCGGGCAGGACGGAGCCCACCCCCCGCCCCGGTCGGAGGGCATCCATGTGCTGCGCGAACACGAGTACCCCCGGAACCTCGCTCGCGATCACCGGCAGGTCCACGTGCTGCGGCGTGACGATGATCCGGACCGACCAGCGCTCGCCCAGCTCGGCCGCGTGGCGGGCGAGGTCGAGCATCTCGCGCCCCCAGGCGTACGCCTTGGGGCCGACCTCGAACAGCGGCGGCGCGATCGCCAGCCGGGTGCCGGGTGCCGTGCCGGCACCCGGAGCGGCCCGCCCCGTCGTCCCGCCTGCGTCGGGTGCCGACACCTAGACCACGACCGCTTCGATGCCCAGCATCCGGGCGACCGCCACCAGCTGGTCGGCCCAGTGGCCGCGGGCCGCGGCCATGTGGTGCGGCGCCCCCGCCTGGCACCACTCGTTGCACCACTCGGTCGATCGGCAGCTCGCCGTGTCGGAACAGCGTCTGGGGCGCCGAGATCGGCCGTGGCGGGAAGGGCAGGAACTCGCCCTCCGAGATCACGAACCGCCACTGGTTCTCGCCCATCGTGACCAGCGCCAGGTTGGTCACCGGCCCCGGCTGCGTAGGCGAACTCGAACCCGGCGCCGAAGCCGTGGACGCCCCGGTAGTAGATGGAGTGCTTGACCTTGGCCTCGCCGGGCGTGGCCAGCGCGGGGTTGCCGTGGCCGTCGTGCGAGAACATCACCGCGTTGTTCTCGAAGTCGATGACGTAGTTCTCGACCGTCGTCGCCTGGCCGGCCAGCTCCTGCATGACCAGCTGGGCGACGGCGCAGTTGACGTCGCCCTCGGGCGAGGCCGGGATCCCGATCTCGCACAGCCGGCCCGTGCCGTAGGACGGGATGATGCCCACCCGCGGATCGGTCAGCCAGACCTGGTCGAACGCGGTGAACGCATCGAAGCCATGCTCGCTGCACCACCGACTCCAGGGCCAGCGCCAGGCGCACCGAGCGCTCGAACAGCGCGTGGTCCATGTCGACCGTGTACTTCGCCGCGCTCGCTCGCCACGGCGTCGTCGACGTCCGCCTGCGCGATCTCGCCGAACCGGACGGCGATCTTCTCCGGGCTCCAGCGGCCAGACGACGGGTCCGACGTCGTCGCGCAGCGACGAGCCCATCGAACATGAGGTCGGTCATGCCCTCGAACGGGTGGCCCACCAGCGCCACCCGGGCGGTCCGCGAGCCGCCGCCGGACGGCCGCGGCCTGGATGCTGGCGCCTACCGAGCGCAGCCCGTCTGGGTCGTCCAGGCGCGAGGTGACCATGCTGAAGTCGCGGCCCGTGCGCAGGAGCATCGCGGTCAGCTCGGGCATGCCCGCCATCCCCGAGTTGAGCATCACGACGTCGAACCCGTCGTCCTCGCCCAGCCGGGCGATCCGCTGCGCGTTCCACACGAGCACGGGCGCGGTCGTGTCGATCAGGCACCGCGCGGGCACGATGCCCTTGGTGTACGCGAGCTCCAGTGGCGACGATGATGTCCACGTCCTCGGCGTTGAACATGCCGCGCCGCGGCGGCGGCCTGGGACTCCTCCTCGACCAGGCCCGCGTGGACCACGTCGCCGAACTGCGCGAGGCGGTCGGCGATGTCCTGCGCGGCCGCGGTCGCGGCCGGCCGCATGTGCCCCGTCTTGTTGTAGTCGTCCTCGAGCAGCGCCATGACGAGGACGCCGATCTTGGCCTTGACTGTCATCCTGGACCTCCGTCGGGCCGCGTTCGAGCGCTCATCGCGCCATGGATCCATCGACCGGCCCATCGCCGGTCCGGTCGGTCCCGCTCGCGGCGAACACGGGACCCGAGTGCGTCGAACAGCTCCTTGTAGTGCCGATACCCCTGCTCGTAGGCGGGCCGGACCTGCCGGTCGGGCAGGAACCGCGTCCGGGTGCGAGACCATCGCCGCGGCCGCCTCGTCCAGGTCACGGAACGCCCCGACGGCGACCCCGGCCAGCATCGCGTCGCCCCGGATGGCGGCATCATCGCCGCTGAGGGTATCCACCGGGATGCCGCACACGTCGGCCTTGATCTGGCACCACAGGTCGCTCCGTGCCCCGCCGCCGTGCGACCGGATCTCGTCCGCCGCGGCGCCGGCGTCCGCGAGCAGCTCGAGGTTGCGCCGCAGCATGTACGCGATCGGCCTCGAGGATCGCCCGCACGAAGTGTCCCTTGCCGTGGGCCAGCGTGAAGCCGTAGACCACACGCCGCGGGCGAGCGGCTCGTACTCGGGGCTGAACGCGCCCATCAGGTGGGGCAGCATGGTCAGGCCGTCGGCGCCGGCAGGCACGGCCGCGGCGAGCTGCGGTCAGCAGGTCGTAGGCGCTCCGGCCCTCCGCGGCGGCCCGGGCCACCTCGGCGTCCCCGAACCGGTCGCGGAACCACGTCAGCGCCATGCCGCCGGTCGGGCACACCGGGCAGTACAGGTACCGCCCGGGGACCGAGTGCACGTACACGGGGGTGCGGCGGGACCGGTCGCCGTCGGGCCGGTCGATCGAAGCCTGGAGCGTGAGGGCGCCGCCGGTGCTCTCGGACACGATGCCCGGAGCGAGGTTGCCCACGCCGATCGCGCCCGCGGCCTGGTCCATGCCGGCCGCGACCACCGTCACCGAGCGCGGCAGCCCGAGCGCGGCGGCCGCCTCCGCCCGCAGGGTGCCGACGGCCGTCCCCGGCGGCACCAGCTCGGGCAACCGGTCCCGGCCGAGCTCCAGGCGGTCCAGCATGGGCTGCCACCAGCCGTGCTGGCGAATGTCGAACAGCAGGGTCGTGCACTGGACGCCGCCCTCGGTCACGAACCGCCCGGTCAGCCCGTGGACGACGAGGTCCTCCACGAGCAAGAAGCGGGCCGCCGCGCCGAACGTCGCCGGGTCGTGGCGCCGGAGCCACAGTAGCTTGGCCGCGGTCCAGGTGGGGTTGATGGCCGGCACGCCGGTCGCCGCGTAGACCTCGGCGGCGTCGAAGGCGGCCTCGAGCTCGGCGGCCTCCCGCGTCGCCCGGTTGTCGAGCCAGACGATGGCGGGGCCGATGGGCGATCCCACGGCATCCACCGGGACGACGGTCTCACCCTGGCTGGACACCCCGATCGCGCTGACGTCCTGGCCCCGGATCCCCGCCCGCTCGATCGCGCGCCGGCCGGCGGCCACCAGGGCGTCCCAGTACGTGCCCGGATCGAGCTCGGCCCGGTCCGGCGCGGGGGTGCGCAGCGCGTACTCCTCGACGGCCACCGCGAGCGTCGCGCCCACGGCATCGAACACGCCCACCTTGAGGGCGGTGGTGCCGGCGTCGACCCCGAGCAGGTGACCCATCGTCGGCCGGTGGCGGGTCAGTCGATTCCCAGCCGCCCGGCGACCTCGCCCGGGTCCGCGCCGTCCTTGACGACCGCCCGCAGGGCGTCGAGGAACACCTCGGGGTCGCGGGCCTGGACCAGGTTGCGCCCGAACACGACGCCGCGGGCGCCGGTGCGGACGGCTGCGGCCGCGAGCTCCAGCGCGTCGCGCTCGCGGGGCAGCTTCTTGGAGCCCAGGGCGAGCACCGGGACGGGCGTGGCGGCGACGATCTCGCGGAACTGGTCCCCGGTGAAGAAGGTCTTCACGAGGTCCACGCCCAGCTCGGCGACGACGCGGCAGCCGACCGCGATCTGTTCCTGGCGCTGCTCCGGCGACAGGTCCTCGTGACCGGCGGGATAGACCTCGCCCACGATCGGGACGCCCGACCGCCGCTTCTCGGCCACCGCCCGGGCCACGATCTCCACGTTCTCGGCATCGACCATCTCGGACCCAGTCCGGATCGACATCCCGACCAGGACCACGTCCGCACCCAGGGCGACCGCGTCGGCGGCCGAGATCACGGGAACGCTCCGGCTCTCGTGGTAGCCCCATTGGGTGGCGTACTGGGTGCCCCAGTTGAGGCGCACGATCATCGCTGGCGCGCCGCGCCGCTTGAAGCTGTCGCGCACGTGGTAGGCCATGCCCGGGCTGACCAGGATCGCGTCCGCCTTGGCCAGCCGGCGGGTCGTGGCGGTGAGGTCCTCGAAGCCCGGTCGCGGGCCGTTGTAGAGCCCGTGGTCGACCGCGACGATCACCGCGTTGCCGGTGCCGTCGAACAGACGCGCGAGCCGGATCTCCTCGCCGCTGGACACGCTCCCGCCTCCCTGCAACCGGCGATCCACGCCCGTGACTGCCAGGCGCGCGCCTCTCGGTCAGACAGCCCGATCCGGGGTCCGGAACGGCGCTGGCAATCGTACCCGCGATGTTTCGTTTGTCAAAGGCCGTGCCGCGTCGATGACGAGGGCGCCACGCTCGCGACCTTTCGTTTCCAGCCGCTTCGTGACTGTTTGACTTCCGATTGACGTCGCATTCCCGGTCGATGTAGTGTGGCGCTCGTGCCCGTTCCGGTGCCCGATCCGATCGTGCCCGGAGCGCGACCGAAGGCGACCGGGCCGAGCGGAGGAGACGCTCGAGCGTCCCGCGGGTCGACCCGACGCCGGTTGCTGGCCAAGGACACGAGGATGCCTATGAGGCGGGACTAGCAGGCGCCCCCCGCGCCGTTGCTGCCATCCGGGGGCGGATGGACGGCGACTGCCGGGCGGCGGGCGTCGCGAGGCCGAGGCGGACCCCACGGCCCTGGGCCGGTGGTCCCGCTCGCGCCGCCGCTCTGTGTTCGACGTGGTTGCAAACGTGACGCGAAAGGAGTGACCGGTGCTGGATCGCAGACTGACCGGGCTCATCGCCGGGGTCATGCTCGTGAGCCTGACGCTCTCGGGCTGCAGCTCGGGGACGACCTCGACCCCCAGCCCCGCCAGCTCAACCCCGGCGGAAAGCACCAGCGCGCCGCCGGCGGCATCCTCGCCCGCGGCGTCGACCGCGACGCTCGAGCCGGCGAAGCTGACCCTGTGGCACAACTACGGCAAGGAGGCGAACGCCGTCGCCACGGAGGCGCTGGTCAAGGCGTTCGAGGCCAAGTACCCGCAGATCACGATCGACGTCGTCAGCCAGCCCGCGGACAACTACTTCGACCTGCTCCAGGCGGCCGCGATCTCGCAAGACCGGGCCCGACCTGGCCACGATGTGGACCGGCCTGTTCGACCTCAAGTACCAGAGCTACCTCCAGCCGCTCAACGACCTGCGTGCCGCTCGACGAGCTCAAGCAGCTCAAGGGCATCGAGTACAGCTCGCTCAACTTCAACCCCGACGACGGCGTGCTGGTCGTGCCCCTCGAGGTCCAGTTCTACAACGGCTTCTACAACAAGCAGCTGTTCGCAGCAGGCCGGCCTGACCAGCCTCCCGACGACCTGGGACGAGCTGTTCTCGCGCGTGTGACAAGCTCAAGGCGGCTGGCATCACCCCGTTCGTGTACGGCAGCGGCGGACAGGCCCTGGGGGCCAGCTTCTACGCCTGGTACGACTTCAGCTACCTGATGATGCTGTACTCCCCCGCCGAATGGAAGAACCTGTACACCGGCCAGACCGCGTGGACGGACCCGGCGATCAAGGCCCAGATCGAGAAGTGGGTGTCGCTGTTCATCCAAGGGCTGCACCAACCAGGACGTGCTGACCAACACCGGACTCCGACGCGCAGTTCAGGCCGGCAAGGCCGCCATGACGATGGAGGGCACGTGGTCGATCGCCGAGCTTCCAGCAGGCGATGGGCGACAACGTGGGGGTGTTCCTGCCGCCGTTCGTCGACCAGCCGCTCAAGGGCGTGGTCGAGTACTCGCGGCGACGGGTTCTCGATGACCACCTACTCGCAGCACCAGGCGCAGGCGGCCGCGTTCCTCGCGTTCCTCGCCTCCGACGAGGCACAGCCGATCGTCGCCCAGGCGGGCTGATCCCGGCCAAGGAAGGCGCTCACCACCGACAACGCGATCGCCAAGGACCTGCTGTCGCTACGCGGCCGACAAGGGCTTTGCCCGCTACCCGATGATCGACAACGTCATCCAGGCCGAGGTCGTGGATGCCGGGCAACAAGGTCCTCAACGCGGCGTTCGCCGGATCGATGTCCGTGGACGACGCGCTCAAGAACATGCCGGACACGCTGATGCAGCTCCCCGCCGACCGGCGGAGCGAAACGTACAAGTAGTCACCGGCATCCCGGCCGAGCCCAGTCCGGGGTCGACCCAGGTCGACCCCGGGCGGGCCATCCAGCGAACTGGGGAGCTGCTTGACTCGAGCATCGGCGATCGACCCGGATCGTTCCCGGGCGCCCGGTCCTCGGTCGCCGGGCGCGGTGCCGGCCCGCTGCGCGCGTCACGAGCGCCGGGCAGGCATCCTGTTCAGCCTGCCGGTCATCGTGCTGACCGCCGCGCTGCTGTTCCTGCCCATCGTCCAGACCTTCTACTACAGCCTCACGACGTGGGACGGGATCAACTCCACCTGGATCGGGCTGGACAACTACCAGCGCCTGGTCAGCGACAGCGTGTTCTGGCGGGTGCTGCTCAACAACATGTTCCTGCTGGTCTCGATCCCGTTCGCGCTGCTCATCCCGCTCGTGGTCGCGTTCCTGCTCCACCAGCACGTCATGCGGCTGGCGGTTCTTCCGTTCGGTCTACTTCTTCCCCACCGCCATCTCGTGGGTCGTGATCGGCATGGTGTCGGTCCGCTTCTTCGCGGGTGAGGGCATCCTCAACAACCTGTTCAAGGCGGTCGGGCTGGGCGGCATCCGGACGGACATGCTGACCAACGAGTACACGGCGATGGTCGCCGTCATCCTGACCCTGATCTGGTCCGTGTTCGGCACCAACACGATCATCTTCATCACCGGGCATGGCGACCCTCGACCGTGACGTGTACGAGGCGGCGCGCGTGGACGGGGCGGGACCGGTCGCGATGTTCCGCTACATCACGATCCCGTTGCTGATGCGGTTCATCCAGTTCGCGTTCATCCTGACCCTGATCACCGAGCTTCACCGCCCTGTTCAGCCTGATCTTCGTGATGACGACCGGCGGGCCGGGCTACGGGACGACGACGCTCGAGTTCTTCGTCTACCAGAAGGCGTTCAAGCAGGGCGTGTTCGGCTACGCGGCGGCCATCGGCGTCGTGCTGTGCGTGATCGTGTTCGCGATCAGTCATGGCCCAGCAGCGGCTGCTGCGGAGCCGCGAGGACTGATGCGCACGCGGCGGACGCTCCGTCACCGGCTCAGCCGCGCGGCGATGTTCGCCATCCTGTCGATCGTCGCCGTCGTGATGCTGTACCCGTTCTACTTCATGACCGAGGCGTCGTTCCGGTCGCACGCGCAGTACCTGGCCAGGTCGGGCTACTCGCTGGACAGCTGGGCCGGGCTGTTCGACGTGCTGCCCGTGCTCCAGCAACTGCTGAACTCGACGGTGGTCACGGTGTCCGCCGTGGCCATCATCCTGCTGGTGAGCACGATGGGCGGGTTCGCGTTCGCCAAGCTCGGCTACCCGGGCCGGTCGCTGGTCCTGATGGCGATCGTGGCCGGGATGATGATCCCGCTCCAGTCGATCATCATCCCCGAGTTCGTGAACATCGCGCAGCTGGGGCTGATCAACCAGTTCCCGGGCGCGATCCTGGTCTACGCGGCCCTCGGCGCGCCGTTCGCGACGTTCCTGATGACCACCTACTTCCGGGGCGTGCCGACCGAGCTGATCGAGGCCTCGCTGATCGACGGCGCGTCCTACCTCGAGGTCTTCCGGCGGGTGATGGTGCCGCTGGCCAAGCCCGCCCTGGTCACGGTCGCGGTGCTCCAGTTCATCCAGATCTGGGATGACCTGCTGGTCGGGCTGCTGTTCCTCCAGACGCCCGCGGTGCGCACGATCACGGTGGGCCTGGCGACGCTCCAGAGCTCGCGCATCATCGACATCCCGGTGCTCATGGCCGGATCGCTGGTGAGCGCCCTGCCGGCCGTGATCGTGTACGTGATCTTCCAGCGCTACCTGATCGCCGGACTGACCATGGGGATGAGCCGATGACACGCCACGATGCGCCGGGCCGGGCCGGCACGGCCACCTCCCCGGACCTGCCTCCCCGCGCCGCCGCCGAGGCGCCCGATCGCCGCCCGACGTCGGCCGGCGAGCGGCGGGAGCGGATCGCCCGGCTGATCGAGCACTCGGGCCGGGTTTCGGTGACGGACCTGGTGGAGCGGTTCGGGGTGACCGACGTCTCGATCCGGCGCGACCTGGACCTGCTCGAGGATGCGGGCCGGCTGCGCCGCGTCCACGGTGGGGCGACCGCGATCGGGCGGGGCGACCTCGATCGGGGGTACCACCTGCGCGCCCGCGAGCATCGCGAGGAGAAGGCCCGCATCGGCGCCCGGGCAGCGTCGATGATCCGGGCCGGCGACGTGGTCGTGCTCGACTCGGGCACCACGGTCGCGCAGGTGGCCGCCAGCGTGCCCGGCCCCCTCCGGCGGTCGAACGCGATCGCGGTCGTCACCAACTCGCTGCCCGTGATCGACGAGGTGGGCGGCTGGGAGAGCCCGCACCTGATCTGCCTGGGCGGCCTGTACCTCCCCGAGTACCAGGCGACCGTCGGTCCGCAGACCATCGAGGACATGCGCGACCTGTCGGGGACGATCGCGTTCATCGGCTGCGACGGGCTCACCGCCGCGACCGGGCTGACCACCCCGCACGTGCTGGTGGCCGAGGTGGGCTCGATGATGACCGCGCGGGCGCAGCGGGTCGTCGCGGTCGCCGACGGGTCCAAGATCGGGCGGCGCGGGCTGACGCCGATCGCGCCGATCGAGGCGATCGACGTGCTGGTCACCGATTCCGGCGCCGATCCCGAGGAGCTCGAGCGCGCACGGGAGCTCGGGATCGAGGTCGTGCTGGTCTGAGGGTCACCGGGCCCGGCGGCCGCCGGGCCCGTGCTCGATCAGGCCCCGGTCACCTCGTCCGCGACATCAGAGGCGGCGTTCGCGACGGTGTCCGCCGCTTCCGACGCCGCCCCGGCGGCGCTGTCTGCCGCGTCCGAGGCGGCGCTCGCAGCGTCCGACGCATCGGCTGAGGTCCCTCCGGCCGGGCTCCCCTCCGCCTCGCTGGACCGCAGCTCCGCGGCCACCGACTGGGCCCGTTCCGCGAAGCGCTGGCTATAGTCGGAGGTGACCTCGGCCGCCTTGTGGGCGAACGGGCCGGCCTTGGTTGCCGCCACCGCCGCGAGCTCGGCCGCCTTGGCGCCGACCTGGCGGGCGACGGGCGCGGCCTGGGTCGCGACGTCCTGGATCATCGCCTCGAGCTGGGCCAGCCACTCCCTGGCACGAGCGCCGCCGGCGCCGTCCGTTCCGGAGGCGTCGGGGATGGGCTCGTCGGCCAGCGGCTGTCCGGCCGATGATGTCGTCTCGTTGGGCTGCTCGTCGGTCATGGAAGCCTCCTTGCCGGCAGGATTGGGTGCTCGGGTCGCATCGCCTCCATTGTGCCCTGCGCGCCAAATCGCGCACGTGCCGAACGTCGGCTCGCACGGGGCGCGGCCTACAGCAGGCTCTCCGGGTCAACATCCACCGACCAGGGCGGTCCGGGGGCGGGATCGAGCAGTGCCACGGGGTCCGCTCCACGCAGCACGACGTTGTAGCGCCAGCGGTCGGCCCGCCGGGCGACGTAGGCAGGGGCGGGCCCGATGACGGCAACGGACCCGTCGCGCGACGCGGCGCGCTCGCGGAGCCGCTGCGCCATCGCCTCGGCCTCGCGCTCGGCGGCATCGCGGCCGGGCAGCGCGACCGTGAGCTTGAGCAGCCGTCCGAAGGGGGGTGACCCGAACCGCTCGCGGAGCGCCAGCTCCTCGTCGTAGAACGCGGCCGCATCGCGCTCGACCACGGCCCGGATCGCCCGGTGGTCCGGGCGGTAGGTCTGGATCAGCGCGACGCCCGGCCGGTCGCCCCGCCCAGCCCGCCCCACGGCCTGGGCCAGCAGCTGGTACGTCCGTTCCGACGCGCGCTCGTCGGGGAGGTTGAGCGCGATGTCGGCCGACACGACGCCCACCAGCGTGACCTCGGGGACGTCCAGGCCCTTGGCCACCAGGCTCGTGCCCACCAGCACGTCGAGCCGGCCGGTCGCGAACGCGTCCAGCACGCGGTCCGCGGCGCCGCGGCGCTCCACGACGTCCCGGTCGAGCCGCCCGACGCGCAACCCCGGGAACCGGTCGCGAACCTCTCGCTCGACGCGCTGCGTGCCGCCGCCGAGGTAGCGGATCCGCGGCGACCGGCATGCCGGACAGCGGCTGGCCGGCGGCCACGCACGGCCGCAGTGATGGCAGCGCAGCGACGTCCCCGCCTGGTGGTAGACCAGCGGTCGGTCGCAGTCGGGGCACGCCTGGACGTGCCCGCAGTCCCGGCACAACACGACCGATGCGGTTCCGCGGCGGTTGATGACCAGGATCGCCCGCTCGCCGCTCCCCGTGTCGAGCTCGGCCAGCGCCGTCGCCAGGGCGTCCGACACGAGGCCGCGATTGCCCGCCGCCAGCTCGGCGCGCAGGTCCACGGCGGTGACCACGGGCTCGGTGCCCGTCGGGCGGACCGGCAGCACGGCGCGCCGGTAGCGGCCCATGCGGGCCAACCCGACGCTCTCCACCGACGGCGTGGCGCTGCCCAGCACGACCGCGGCGCCGGCGCGCGTCGCCAGTCGGACCGCGGCGTCGCGCGCCTGGAACCGCGGCGTGCGGTCGCTCTTGTAGGCGGCCTCGTGCTCCTCGTCGACCACGATCAGGCCGACGTCGGCGAGCGGCGCCAGCAGGGCCGTCCGGGTGCCGACCACGATGTCCACGTCGCCCGCCCGGATGCGTCGCCACTCGTCGGCGCGCTCGCCCTCGCCCAGGCCCGAGTGCAGCACGGCCAGCCGGACCGGCAGCTCCGCGCGCAGACGGTCCACGATCGGCGTCGCCAGGGCGATCTCGGGGACCAGCAGCAGCGCCGGGCGGCCGCGGGCGAGCGAGGCGGCGATCGCCTCGACGTAGATCGCGGTCTTGCCGCCGCCCGTCACCCCGTCGAGCAGGCACGGGGTCGGGTCGCGGCGCTCGATCGCCGAGAGCACGAGCCGCAGGGCATCGCCCTGGGGACCCGTCAGGTCCGCGCCGGCGGGCCGCGCGCCCCTCAGGCCGGGCGGGCGACCGGCCAGCGGCCGCCGGGGTCGTTCCCCCACCTCGGCCCGGACCAGCCCGCGCCGGACGAGCCCGGCCAGCGCCGATGCGCCGTGGCGCTCCGCGACCTCCGCGGCAGCGGCCCCGGCCTCCGCGTTCGCACCGGGTCCGGGCTCGCCCGGCATCCCCGGACCGTCCGGCCCCAGGGCCCCCTCCCCCGGCGCTCCCGCCGCGAGCTCCGCGAGCGCGGCGCGCTGCCGCGGCCCGAGCGGCCGGCCCGGGGGCCGCCGCCCGGCCAGGACCGCGTCCGCCACGATGCGGCCCTCGGTCGTGAGCCACAGCCGTCGCTCGAAGCGAGGTCCGACCGCGGCGCCCAGGAGCGTCCAGGTCAGGTCGAGCAGCCCGTCGCCGGCCAGCCCCCGGAGCCGCCGCAGCAGGCCGGCGCGCCCATCCGGGGTGGCGAGCTCGCGCACCGATCGGGCGCGCCCCGCGATCTCGTCGAGCAGGTCCAGGTCCGGCGCGGGCAGGCCCGGATCCGCGTGTGCCAGGGCAGCCTCCCCGTGCGCGGTCACCTCCGCCACGAGGTCGAGGCGCTCGAGCATCCCCGGCGGAAGCATCGCCCGGATGACCATCGCCAGCGGCGCGAGGTAGTGCTCCGAGAGATCGCCCGCGAGGCGGAGCGACAGCGGCGGCAGGAGCGGCCCATCGCTGCGGACCCGGGCGGCGACGGGCCGCAGCTCCGGGGCCGCCTCGACCGGGACGGCGGCACCGGTCCGGATGACGATGCCGATCGCCTGCCGGCCACCGCGCCCGAAGGGCACCAGCACCGCCTCACCCGGCTCGAGCGGGCCGAGCTCCGTCGGCGCGAGGTACGTGTACGTGCGCGGGCCGGGGCCGGCCGGGGCGTCGACCGCCACCTCGACCAGCGGCTCGCCGCCGGCGTCGGGTGCGGTCGCGAGCGGCAGGGTCGGGAGCACCGTCGCCTCCCGCCTCAGGAGATCCGGATGCGCCGGTCGCTGTTGCGCCGCTTCTCCTGCACGATGATCGCCTCGATCTCGGCGGCCGTGCGCTCGATCTCCCCGGTCTCGTTGACCACGACCCGGTCGTAGTCCCCCTGGCGGGCCAGCTCGATGGCCGCGTTGCGCTGGCGGATCTCGAGCTCGTTGGCCGACTCGGTCGCTCGCGACCGGAGACGCTGGAACAGCGCCTCGAGCGAGGGCGGCACGATGAACACCAGGAGCGCGTCGGGGACGCGCTCCTTGACCATCCGGGCTCCCTGGACGTCGATCTTGAGGATCACGTCATGACCCGCGGCGAGCGCGTCCGCCACGTCGCGCCGGGGCGTCCCGTACCAGTTGCCATGGACCTCGTTCGCCTCCAGCAGCTCGCCGGCGTCGCGCAGCTGCCGGAACGCCTCGGCTGTGAGGAACTGGTAGGACACGCCAGGTTCCTCGCCGGGCCTCGGGCAACGGGTCGTGCAGGTCACCACGTAGTGGTAGTCGGGGTTGCGCGGCCGGGCACGGAGCGCCTCGATGATCGTGTCCTTGCCCACGCCCGACGGCCCGCTGATGATCACCAGCTGCGCGCCAGGCGCCCCGAGCCGCTCCTCGGCGGCGCGCGTCACGCGGATTCGCCCGGCAGGCGCCGGCCGGCCGACGCCTCGACTGCCCGCAGGTCCGCCAGCACCGCCTCCAGCTCGTCCGGGAGCGGTGCCTCGGCCCGCACCAGCCGGCCGGCCGCGGGCGAGACAAGCTCCAGGCGCCAGGCGTGGAGGAACAGGCGCTGCAGGCCGTCGGGACCACGTCGCGCCGTCCCCGTGCCGTAGACCGCATCGCCGGCGACCGGGTGGCCGAGCGCGGCCAGGTGGACCCGGATCTGGTGCGTGCGCCCCGTGACCAGGTCGAGCTCGAGCAGCGTCCAGCCCGCGAACCGCTCACGAACGCGGTACCCGGTGACGGCTCGCCGGCCGTCGGACACGATCGCCATCCGCTTGCGGTCCTTGGGGTCGCGCCCGATCGGCGCCTCGATCCGGCCGACGGCGGCCGGGACGGAGCCCTGCACCAGCGCGAGGTACGTCTTGCGCACGCGGCGGGCCTTGAGCTGGGCCATCAACGAGGCCTGCGCGGCATCGTTGCGCGCGACGATCAGCAGGCCCGAGGTGTCGCGGTCGAGCCGGTGCACGATGCCCGGCCGGGCCACGCCGGCGATCCCGCCGTAGTGGTCGCCACGCGCGAGCAGCGCGTTGACCAGCGTGCCGCGCCAGTGTCCGGGCGCCGGATGGACCACCAGCCCCGACGGCTTGTCGACGATCAGCAGGTCATTGTCCTCGTAGACGACCCGGACCTCGATCGATGGGTCCGGCTCCAGATGGTACGGGACCTCGGGCGGGGGGACCTCGAGGACCACGCCCCCGCCGCGGACCTCGGAGTTCGCGCGCAGCCGGCGTCCGGCGTCGTCGACGAGCCGGCCGTCGGCGATCAGCTTCTGCACGTACGAGCGCGACAGGCCGGTCCGGTCCGCGACGAAGCGGTCCACGCGGCGGACGATCTCGCCCTCGGGGACCTGGAGGCGGCGCGGCCCGGGAACGACCGACGGCCCAGCCGGGTCCGGGAGCGGGTCCAGGTCGGGACTGGCGTCGCGGTCTGCGTCGAGCTCCTCGTCGCCGTCCTCGTCGACGTCGAGCTCGTCATGGGCGAGGTCCTCGGGGTCCAGCCCGGCGCGCGGCTCGACCCGGCCTGCTGCGCCGGGATCGCCCGGCTCAACCATCGGCGGCCAGCTCGCCCAGCCGCGGGACCAGCGCCATCGCGACCAGCAGCACCAGCGATGTGGAGATGGCGGCGTCGGCGAGGTTGTAGGTGTAGAAGCGCCACTCGCCGATGCCCATGTCGACGAAGTCGACGACCGACCCGTAGTGGAGCCGGTCGGCCAGGTTGCCCAGCGCGCCGCCCAACAGCAGCGCGAGCGCGACGGTCACCACCAGCCCCCGTCCCGCCTTCGCGTGGTAGGCGACGATCAGCCCGACCACGATAATCGAGACCGCCGCGAACGCTCCCGCGGACTGCGGCAGCATCCCGAACAGCGCCCCGGAGTTGCGCCAGTGAACGATCCGGAGCCAGTCGTCGAGCACGCGGAGGGCCTGGCCCTGGTCGAGGTTGGCCACGATCCAGGCCTTCGAGAGCTGGTCGGAGACGACCACGACCAGCGCGATCAGCGCGAACAGGACCCAGCGGCCGGGTGACGGATGGCGCCAGGCCGCGGTCCCCTCCCCGGGCGGGCCGTCCGTCCCGACCTCGTCGCCCGGTCCTCGCCGATCCGTCGCGGGCACCGTCATCGGGTCACGGGGTGCCCACCGGACCGGCGCAGCCCGAACCGGGCCTCGCCGCCGGCGAGCGCGACGGTCCCGGTCGGGACGCCATCGGGCGGCGATCCCCGGTGCACGGCGTCCGCGAGCGTGTCCGCGGCCACCGCAGCGAGATACGGCGCGAGGTCGGGATCCAGCCCGTCCAGCCACAGCTCGACCCGGTCGTCGAGCTCGAGCTCGGCCTCCTTGCGCAGGTCCTGGATCGCCCGCTGGAGCTCGCGCGCATCGCCCTCGGCGCGCAGCTCGGGCGTGAGCTGGGTGTCGATCACCGCGACCAGCCCTTCGTCGTGCGCGACCGCGGTCCCCGGTCGGGGCGTCGCCTGGATCTCGACCTCGTCGGCGGCCAGCGTCTCGCCCTCGAGGGTGACCGAGCCGTCGGCGTGGATCTCGAACCGGCCCTCGCGCGCCGCCGCCATGACGGCCGGGATCCGGGACCCGAGCCGCCGGCCGACCCGCGGCAGGAGCACCTTCACGCCCCGGTCCACGAGCGCCGACTCGTCACCGATCAGCTCGACGGCCTTGACGTTCGCCTCGGCGCGCACGAGCTCGAGCAGCGCGTCGCGGTCCGGCGGCTCCGCCCCGGGGAGCGCCAGCCACAGCCGGGCCAGGGGCTGGCGGAGCCGGATCCCGGCCTGCGAGCGGAGGACACGGGCGAGCTCGACCGCCTGGCGGACCGTCGCCATCGCCCGCTCCAGCGCGGGATCGCGGAACGCGGCCATCTCCTCGGCCGGCCAGCGGGTGAGGTGAACGCTGTCGGGCAGCTCCGGCACCACCGACCCGATCAGGTTCCGGTACATCGACTCGGACTGGAACGGGAGGATGGGTGCCATCGTCCGCGCGAGCACGACCAGCGCGGCATGGAGCGTCGCGAACGCGGCATCCCGGTCGGCGGCCCCGGCGCCGGCGCGCATCCGATCGCGTGACCGGCGCAGGTACCAGGTGGACAGGTCGTCGATGAAGGTCCCGATGATCCGGGTCGCCGCCACGGCATCGAAGTCGGCGAGCCGGTCGCCCACCTCGGCCGCCAGCCCGGCGGACCGCGACAGGATCCAGCGGTCGAGCACCGGCCAGGTGCCGGCCTGCCCCACGACCTCGTCGATCCCCGCCCGCGGCGTCCAGCCGGTGAGGCGGGCATAGCTGACGAAGAACGCGTACACGTTCCACAGCACCAGCAGCTCGCGGCGCGCCTCGTCGGCCGCGTGCCAGCCGAACAGGATGTTGTCGTCGGGGCGCGCGGACGCGTACATCCAGCGCATGACGTCGACGCCCATCCGCTCGGCGGCCTCGTCGAACTCGATCGCGTTGCCCCAGCTCTTGTGCATCGGCCGGCCGTCCTCCCCGAACAGCGTGGCGTAGCCGAAGATGGTCCGGAACGGTGGCTCCCGGCGCAGCACGGTGGACATCGCGAGCATCGCGTAGAACCAGTTGCGGAACTGACCCGGGAAGCTCTCGGTGATGAAGTCGGCCGGGAACCAGCTCGCCCAGTACTCGGGGTCCTCGCGGTAGTGCAGCGTGGAGAACGGGACGATCCCGGCGTCGAGCCAGGGGTTGCCGACGTCCTCGATCCGGGCAACCGGCTGACCGCATGACGGGCAGGCGATCTTCACCGCGTCCACGAACGGACGGTGGGGGGTGTGGCCCTCGAACGCGTCCCAGCCGCCGATCGCCCGCCGGCGAAGCTCCTCCCGCCCGCCGATCACGTCGAACGTGCCGCAGGCACGGCAGTCGTAGATCGGCAGCGCCAGGCCGTAGTAGCGCTTCTTGGAGATCATCCAGTCGCGCATGTTGAGCAGCCAGTCCAGCTCGCGCTCGTAGCCGAACCCCGGGATCCACCGGATCCGGTCGACGACCTCCATGATCTGGTAGCGCAGGCTGGCGTCCACCTCGGCCGGGGTGAGCTCCGAGCGCGGCCTGTCGTAGACCTCGCCCATCCGGATGTACCACTCGTCCACGAGCCGGAACAGCAGCGGCGTCCCGCAGCGCCAGCAGTGCGGGTAGCGGTGGCTGTAGGGCTCGAGGTGGTAGAAGAACCGGCGCTGCTCGAGGTCGTCGATGATCGCCTCGGTGATCGCAGGCGCCTCGCGGCCCGACAGCCACCCGAAGCCCGGGTAGTAGCGCCCGTCCTCGTCGATGGGGCCCACGATCGGCAGGCCGAGGCCGACGCCCAGCTGGTAGTCCTCGGCGCCGCAGCCCGGGGCGATGTGGACGATCCCGGTCCCCTCCTCCTCGCCGACCTCGTCCCAGATCACCACCCGGTGCTCGTATCCGGCGTCGCTGAACGCGTCGCGGATCGCGGGCAGGTCCTCGAACGGGCCGGCGTATCGCCACCCCTCGAGCGCCGAGCCCGCCACCTCCTCCAGCACCTGGAACGGCCCGCGGAGGGCCTGCCTGAGCGTGCCCTTGCCCAGCCAGAACACGTCGTCGCCCTGACGCACCTTGACGTAGCGCAGGTCGGCGCCCACGGCCGCGGCGACGTTGGCGGCCAGCGTCCAGGGCGTCGTGGTCCAGACCAGCAGCGCCTCGCCCGGTCGATCCAGCAGCGGCAGCTGCACGGTCAGCCCGGGATCCTCGCGGTCCTGGTAGCCCTCGTTCATCTCCATCTGCGACAGGCCGGTCCCGCAGCGCGGGCACCACGGCATCGTGTCGTGGCCGCGGTAGATCCAGCCGCGCCGGTGGCACTCCGCGAGGAACCCCCAGATGAGATCGTTGTTCTCGTTGCTGAACGTGTAGTACGAGCCCCCCACCTCGGGCATCCCCAGCCGCCCGACCAGCATCTCGACAGTGTCCGTCACCGGGCCCTGCGGGCCTTCGATGGTCGTCGTCTGGGCGGGGTCCGCGGCCAGCAGGTCGCGCAGCCGGAGGAGCTCCGCGGGGTCGTTCCAGTCCATCCAGTAGCCGAGCCGGATGCTCTGCTCGGTCTGGCGGGCCGCGAACGTCAGCACCCGCTGCTTGCACAGGCTCACGAACGGCGCGATCCCGAACGCCTCGATGTCGCGCTTGGACTTGAAGTTGAGGTCGCGCTCGACGTTGACCTCGACCCACAGGCCCTGGCAGTCGAACCCGTTCTGGAACCGCTGGTCCTCGCCGAGCATCGCGTGGAACCGCTGGTACAGGTCCTTGTACGTCCGGCCCCATGCGTGGTGGACGCCCATCGGGTTGTTGGCCGTGATGGGGCCGTCCAGGAAGCTCCAGCGCGGCCCGCCACGGTTCTGCGCCCGGAGGCGGGCGAACGTGCGGCGCTCGGCCCACTCGCGGAGCAGCTCGTGCTCCTGGGCGACGAAGTCGGGACGGGCAGTGACGGGTCGGAACATCGAGCCTCGGCGGATCACCGGACGCGCCGGGGCTGGGCGCCCGTGGCGGGCCACCAGTCTACGGAACGCGCCGCGGTCACGCGCCGCCGGGGCCACCGTGGGGTCGCCGCAGCGGCCGATCGGGTGGCCGACGTATCATTCCGCGCGATGTCGACACCCCGGCGCGCTCCGCGCTCGCGGTCGCCGTTCGCGGCCGCGTTCCTGTCCCTCGTCTTCCCCGGCCTCGGCCATGCCTACGCGGGCGCCTGGTCGCGGGCCCTCGGGTTCGCCGCCGCCCCGCTGCTGCTGCTGGCGCTGCTGGGCGGGATCGTGCTCCGGGTCGACCGCTTCGACCTGCTGGGGTTCGTCATCCAGCCCGAGGTCCTGTTCGGGCTGTTGGTGGCCAACCTCGTGCTCCTCGTCTACCGGATCATCGCGGCCGTCGATGCCTGGCAGGTGGCGCGGTTCCTCAACGCCGCCGAGGTCTCCGGCGGCGGCCGGCTGGGTCGGGCGCGCCTGCCCCTCAATCCGCTGTCGGCGGCCGGCCTGCTCGCCGTGATCCTGGTCATGGCCGGCGGCCACGTCGTCGTCGCCCACTACAACGTGCTCGCGCTGGACCTCGTGAACTGCGTGTTCACCGACAGCGGCAACGCGACCTGCGACGAGCCTGCGTCCGGGAACCCCGACGAATCGCCCGGCGGGTCGCCCGGGGACGTCGCGTCGGCAGGTCCCGGGGGCTCGCCGTCGCCCTCGACGGATGCCCTGCCCACGCCGATCAGCACCAGCGCGACCGGCACCCAGGCGCCGACGCTGCCGCCGTGGGACGGCAAGGGCAAGCTCAACGTCCTGATGGTGGGCGTCGACCAGCGCCCCAACCAGGGCACGTTCAACACCGACACGATGATCGTGGTCTCGGTCGACCCGCAGACGAAGCAGGTCGCGATGTTCCAGATCCCGCGCGACACCGTCGACGTGCCGGTGCCCGCCAACGCCCGGTCGGTGTGGGGCAGCGTCTACCGGGGCAAGATCAACAGCTGGTTCCTCCAGAACCGCAACCGGTCGGACCTGTGGCCGGGCAAGACCACCCAGGCGCGCGGGTTCGCCGCGCTCAAGGCGATCCTGGGCGAGCTGTACGGGATCCAGATCCCGTACTACGTGATGGTCAACTTCAACGGCTTCCGCTCGGCCGTCGACACGCTGGGGGGCGTCCAGGTCAACGTCCAGATCCCGGTCGCGGAGAGCGACTACCCGGTCGGTGGCGGGGTCGTCACCAGGATCTACATCCCGGCCGGGCCGCAGCACATGACGGGTGGCCAGGCGCTGATCTACGCCCGTTCGCGCCACCGCGCGGTGGGCGGCGACTTCGACCGCGGACGGCGCCAGCAGCGGGTCCTGCTGTCGCTCAAGGAGCAGATGAACGCCCAGGCGATCCTGGCCAACCTCAACGCGCTGGCCAAGGACATCGGCGAGGCGGTCAAGACCGACGTCCGGACATCGGAGGTGCCCAAGCTGCTGTCGCTCGCGGACAGCATCGACACCAGAACATCCGGTCCTACGTGTTCTCGCCCACGTTCTACGCCTCGGACGGCTATGACAACCGGGGCTACGTCATCGAACCCAATGTCAGCCGCATCCGCAAGGCCGTCCGCCAGGCGTTCTCGGTCAGCGCGGACCTGCTCGACCTGCGCGACCGGCTGGGCTCCGAGGAAGCGCGCGTGTGGGTGCTCAACGGATCGGGCCGGGCCGGGGTCGCCACCGACAACGCCGACTACCTGGCCTACGACGGGCTCGACGCCTCCGCGCCCAACCAGAAGGCGCGCACGGTGGCCACGACCCGGATCGTCGTCTACAACGGGGCCGAGGCCGACATGCCCGAGACGGTCAAGTTCCTCGAGCGGCTGTACAAGGTCACGGTCACGACGGCCACCGACCCCAAGGTGACGGTGGACATGATCATCACGCTCGGCAAGGACGCGCCCGACCTCACGGTGGACGCGGTCGGCTGAAGGGCGGCCCGCCGGCGCCGGCCGGGAGCCCGGACTAACCCTCGACGGGGGTCAGCCAGCTGCGATACTCGGCCAGGTTCCCGCGCACGGCCGCGAAGTAGCGCTCGCTGAGCCGGCGCGTGATCGGCCCGATCGCGCCGCTCCCGACCGGTCGGTGGTCCACCTCGATCACGGGGCTCACCTGGACGCCGGTCCCGCACAGGAACACCTCGTCGCAGACGTACAGCTCGGAGCGGTCGATGGACCGGACCTCGATCGGGATCCCGGCGTCATGCGCCAGCGTCGAGGATCGCCCGCCGGGTGACGCCCTCGAGGATGTCGTCCGACACCGGCGGCGTGAGCAGCACCCCGTCGCGGACCACGAACAGGTTGGCGGCCGACGCCTCCGAGGCGTGACCGTCGGGCGTCAGCACCAGCGCCTCGTCGAAGCCGTTGAGCTCCGCCTCGGACTTCTGGAACGCCATGTTCACGTAGCCGCCGACGATCTTGCCCCGGGCCGGCAGCGCCTCGTCCGCGTTCCGGCGCCAGGTCGAGGTCATGACCCGGACGCCCTTCTCGATGTCGATGTAGTTGCCGAACGGCGTGGTGATCACGTACAGCTCGTGGTCGAGGTGGTGGAGCCGGACGCCGATCGCCCGGGTGCTCTTGTAGAACGAGGGCCGGACGTAGACGTCCTCGCGGAAGTGGTTCCGGCGCACGGTCTCGAGCACGATCGAGACCAGCTCGTCGACCGACGGCAGGTCCTCCATCAGCAGCATCCTGGCCGAGTGGCGGATCCGCTCGGCGTGCTCCCGCACGAACAGGACGTAGAGCGTGCTCCTGCTCCTCGTTCCAGTAGCCGCGGATGCCCTCGAACGTGGCCGTTCCGTACATGAACGCGTGGGTCATGATGCTGACCCGGGCGTCCCTGAGCGGGACCCAGTCGCCCTCGAAGTAGGCGATGAGATCGTCCAGCGAGCGGGGCTGGGTGGCGGGCGTGGTGTCGGGCGCCGCGGAAGCGGACGGCTGCGTGAGCATCGGGTTCGGCTCCAGGTCGCGTGCGGCACGTGGCCGCGACTGCCTCGTTTGGGGGCCCGAGTCTAGCACGCGCCCGGGACCGGCCCCAGCGGCCGAACGGCCCGAACTGGACGGCGCGGGTGACGCCGCCCTCGCCTCCGGACGAGGTCCCGGCGGACGCTTGTCGCGGTCAACCGGTGACCAGGACCCCCGCGATCGCCAGCACCACCAGGATGAGGTAGCCGAGGTAGAGCAGCGCCGCCGACCAGGAGCGCGCGCCCGTCGAGCCGGGCCCGGCGCCACATCGGCCCGAACACGGCGGCGACCGCGAGGAACGCGATCCCGGCCGAGGCGAACGCGAGCCACGAGTCGGCGGTCGACGTGCCACGCCTCGCCCGCCAGCACGAGCGCGACCACGGTCGGGATCGCCGACTGGAACACCATCGCGCCGGTGATGTTGCCCATCGCCAGGGTGTCCTTGCCCTGGCGGACCCAGATCAGCGAGTTGAACTTCTCGGGCAGCTCGGTGGCGATCGGCGCGATCACGAGCGCCAGCAGCAGCTCGCTGACCCCGAGCGGCCGCCGCGATCCGGTCCACGGCGCCCACGAACAGGTACGCGCCGCCGACGATGCACGCCGAGGGCAACCAGCGACCTGGAGGTCGACGATCCGCAGCCGCGGAGCGACGCGGTCGAGGCGCCGGCCGGGATCGAGGCGCCGGAAGCGCAGCGGCGCCAGGTCCTCCCCGCCTTCCTCCGCCTCCGCGTCGAGGTGCCCCTTCACGTACCACGCGTACATCGCCGAGCAGCGCGATCGCCACGACGATCCTCGCCCCGCCCAGCTCCGGCGGCAGGAACGCCGAGCCGATCGCGAGCGCGTAGGCGACCACGAAGTAGCGGATGTCGTGGACCAGGACCACGGTGTCGAGGACCATGCGGGTCCCCGTCGCGCGTCGCGGCGGAAGGCGAGGACGCCGATGCCGGTCACGAACATGGCCAGCGTGGAGAGCATGAACGGCGCCCCCAGGATGGCGCCGACGCCCACCTCGTTGGTCGAGGCGCCACCGTCCCCGAAGCCGATCGCGATGATCGGGATCATCGTCTCGGGCAGGGCGGTGCCCACGGCGGCGAGGACGGAGCCGACGGCACCCTGGGCGAGCTCGAGCTTGCGACCGAACCACTCGATGCCGTTGGTGAACAGCTCGGCGCCGACCAGGATGACGACGAACGCGATCGCCAGGACGACCAGGTCCATCAGCCCTCCAGGCTGATCGCCGCGACGATCGACGCGGTCACTACCAGCAGCACGGCCAGCGACACCAGGGCCAGCCGCCGGTCGCGGGCCGCGAGGAAGCCGACGCCGGCCACGATCACCCGCCCGACGGGCAGGGCGATCACGAGCCCGATGCCCAGCCACAGGAACCCCTCGGGCCGCAGCGCGAACAGGTCGGCGGGGATCCGCGCCAGGTCGAACACCGGGGGCGACCCGTGGTCCAGCGGGTCGACGCCGGTGAGGAGCATCCCGACCACGCCCAGGAGGACGAGGCCCATCGCCAGGTAGGTGCCGACGACCAGCAGCCGCGCGATCAGCGTCTCGATCGCGGCCGCGTCGAGGCGCCGGCCGGCGTGGCGGCGCTCACAGCCCGAGCGCCTTGCGCGACCATCTCGATCGCGGTGTACGCGAGCATGAGCACGAACAGCCAGCGCAGGAGCCGGGCATCGACGCGATGGGCGATCCGCGACCCGACCGACGCGCCCAGGAACACGCCCAGCGGCGGTCGGCCCGGCGACGAACGGGTCGATCTCGTCGCGCAGCAGGTAGATGACCGCCGACGAGGTCGCCGTGATCCCGATCATCATGTTGCTGGTCGCGGTCGAGACCCGCAGCGGGACGCCCAGGACGAGGTGCATGACGGGGACCTTGATGATCCCGCCGCCGACGCCCAGCAGCGCTGAGCACGAGCCCGGCGAACAGCGGCGCCGACCATGCCGAACGGGAGCCGATGAACGCGGTAGCCGGGCCCGACAGGCGGTCGGTGAGCGTCGTCCCCGCGGCGGGCGGTCGGCGACCCGGGTGCGGGATCCGTGGCGGCGGGCGCCTCGGACATGTCCTCGTCGAGGTCCGGCAGGATGGCGCCATCGCCGTTCGCGACGACCGGGGCGCGGACCGGCGACCGCGGCCGCTCCCGGCGGCGGGCCATCGAGACCGCGACCCAGGCCAGCAGGATCGCGAACAGCGCCTCGAGCACCTGGACCGGCAGCAGGAACGCGACCAGCCCGCCGACGAGGGCTCCCGTCGCGGTGAACAGCTCGAGCACCATGCCCAGCCGCAGGTTGGCGACGTGGCGCTGGAGGTACACGCCGGCACCGGCGCTCGAGGTCACGATCACCGACACCAGCGACACGGCGACGGCACTCGCGAGCGGCAGCCCGAACCGAGCGTGAGCAGCGGCACGATCAGGATGCCGCCGCCGAGGCCGAGCAGCGAGCCGAACAGGCCCGCGGCGGCGCCGCCGCCGAGCAGGATGAGCGCCGGCGGTCATCGCCGGCGGTCGAGCCCTGGCAGGCCGGCCGAGCGGCGCGCGGGCGCAGCCGTCAGCCCGCGATCGATCAGGGGCGGAGGTGCTGGGGCGCGTACGGCAGCAGCGCCACGTGGCGGGCCCGCTTGAGCGCGACGGCCAGCTCGCGCTGGTGCGCGGCGCAGGTGCCGGTCTTCCGGCGCGGCTCGATCTTGGCGCGCTCGGACAGGTAGCGGCGGAGGCGGTTGACCTCCTTGTAGTCGATCGCGACCGTCTTGTCGGCGCAGAAGGAGCAGACCTTGCGGCGCCGGCGGTCGCGGTAGTAGTCGTCGCGCTTCTTGGACTTGGGGGGCATGGCTCAGTGTCTCCTGGCTGGTGGCGGGCCGGACCCGCCGCGGCGGCTGCGGCCGCGGGAAGGGTCAGAAGGGAAGGTCGTCGAGGTCGTCGTCGCTGGGCGGCGGCCGCCGGGGCGCGGCTTCGCCGCCGCACCGCCGTGCCGCCACCGCCGCCGAAGCCGCCGGCCGGGGCGCTGAACGAGCCCTCGCCCTCGGGGGCGTCGCGCTCGCGGACCTCGAGGCTGACCACGTTGTCGGCCGTGATCTCGAGCGAGATCCGCTTCTGGCCGTCGCGGGTCTCGTACTCGCGGGTGCGGAACCGACCTTCGACGAACACGCGGTTGCCCTTGCGGAGCTGCTCGGCCGTGCGCTCGGCACGATCGCCCCACACGGTGACCCGGAACCAGTCGGTCGCCTCGACCCACTCGCCGGTCTGCTGGTTCTTGGTGCTCTGGTTGACGGCAACGCTGAACTCGGTCACCGGGCGGCCGTTGGGCGTGTAGCGCATCTCGGGATCGCGCCCGAGGTTGCCGATGATCAGGGCCTTCGAGAATGACGCCATCGCCGGGCCTCCTCAGTCGATGGCCGCGGGTGCGGCCTCGCTCTCGGACTCGTCGATCCGCTCGCCGACCTCGAGCTCCTCCTCGTCCTCGCCGAGCGGGATCTCCGTGTCGGCGTCCTCGGCCTCGGCCGCGGCGCCCGTGTCGCGGCGGGCGCGAACGGGTCGGACGGTGCGGGTCACGAGGTAGCGGAGCACGTCCTCGGTGATCTGGAGGCTGCGCTCGAGCTCGGCGATCGCCTCGGCGGGCGACTCGAACACGATGATGTGGTACGAGCCCTCGCGGTGGCGCTCGATGGGATACGCGAGCCGACGCCGGCCCCAGGGCGCGACCTTGACGATCTGCCCGCCCGAGGCGACGACATAGCGCGTGGTGCGGTCGATGACCGCAGATGCCCGCTCGTCCGGCGCATCCGGCCGGAGGACGAGCATGAGTTCATAGCGGCGCACGGCCTGCTTCACTCCTTCCAATGGGATCTGCCCCGCTGACGGCTCGCCGGCGCGGAGCGGAAAGGACCGCGGAAGGATAGCACGGGCCATGCGCCGAGCCGCCGGACGGACCCAGGCTCGGCACCCGGGACAGGCCGGCGGGACCGCCCCCGGGACGCCCCCACGGCGCCGTGTATCCTTCCGGCGACGTTCCGGTGCAACCCGGCGGACGACATGTCCCGCCGGTCTCTCTTGGGGACCCGTGCAGCTCTCGATCCTGCTCCTCGCCGTCGACCGCTCCTCCGCCGAGTCCCTTTCGGCGGCGCTCGCTCGCCCGGGCCACGGCGTGACGACGGTGACCAGCCCCGAGGAGCTGCTGGAGGGCGCCCAGGGCTACAGCCTCGTGGTGATCGACCAGGTGCCCTCGGCGACGAGCGTGGCCGAGGTCATCACCTCGCTCCGCGCGAACGAGCCCAGCGCCCTGATCCCGATCCTCGCGATCGCGCAACGCGATGATGTCGAGGAGCGGATCGGGCTGCTCGAGGCCGGCGCCGACGACGTCATCACCAAGCCGTTCGACCCCGCCGAGCTCGAGGCGCGCCTGGAGGCGGTGTCGCTCCGGGCCCAGCGATCCCGCGACGGAGCGGCGCCGCCGCCGACGACCACCGCGATCGGCGATCCGCGGGCCCGGCGGGTGGTCTCGGTGTTCAGTCCCAAGGGTGGCGTGGGCACCACTACCATCGCCACCAACCTGGCCATCCTGGCGGCGGAGCGCAAGCCCGGCGCGGTGCTGCTGATCGACCTCGACCTCGCGTTCGGCCAGGTCGCCTCGCACCTCAACCTCCAGCCCAAGCAGACGCTGCTCGAGCTGTCGCGCGACGACGCCGCGCTGCGCGAGCCGGAGCTGTTCCGGACCTACGCCGTCCACCACCAGAGTGGCCTCCAGATTATGGCGGCTCCCCCGACGCCGAGCTTCGCGACCCTGATCACCGCCGAGCAGGTGGAGCTGATCCTGAAGCGGGCCCTCGAGGCCTATCAGATCGTCATCGTGGACGCCGGGGCGCTGCTCGACGACCGGATGCTTGTCGTGTTCAGCCGGTCCGACACGGTGATCGTGCCGGTGCTGCCGGAGATCCCGGCGCTCAACGCCGTGCACCTCCTGCTCGACCAGCTGAGCGAGACGGGCTCGATAGGTGCGACCACGCTGTTCGTGCTCAACAACGCCTTTGCCCGGGACCTGCTCAAGCGAGGCGACGTCGAAGGCGCCCTCGGCGCGCGGATCAGCACCGACCTGCCGTACGACCCGATCGCCTACCTCAAGGCGGCCAACGAGGGCAATCCCGTGGTTCGCGGCGCCCCCAAGTCGCAGGTGGCCGTCCGGATGCGAGACCTGGCCGACATCGTGCTCGGGCCGGTCGACAGGGCCGACGGCAAGAGTCCCAGCCCCGTGAAGGAGCGGAAGAGCCTGTTCGGCCGCCGCCGCTGACCGGTGGCCCGCCGCCCTCAGGGGCCGGCGCGCCCGGCGGGCCGGCCCGGCCCGCGTCGTCTTGGGCTACCGTGGGGTGGCGTTGGCCGGCCCACGCTCGACCTGCCGGCACGCACGGAGGCGAGATGCGACACGTGGCGCACGATGCGTTGTTGCGGACGGAGGGCATGCTCGAGGGGCCCAGCCGCCATCCCGTCAACCAGGCGATGATCGACCGGGCGCCCGTGGGCGCCAGGGTCGCCGACGCCGTGGTCGGCTTCCTCGGCAGCTGGCGGTTCCTGATCATCCAGTCGATCGTGGTGCTGGCCTGGATCGCGGGCAACGCCTGGCTGCTGTTCCACTTCGACCCCTACCCGTTCATCCTGCTCAACCTCGCGTTCTCGACCCAGGCAGCCTACGCGGCACCCCTGATCCTGCTCGCCGGCAACCGCTCGGCCACCCGCGACTGGCTCACCCTCGAGCACGCGGCCGCCGAGGCCGACACGGAGGAGCTGCAGAACGAGGAGCTGCTGCGGGGCAACGCCGCGATCCTCGCCCGCGTGGCGCAGCTGGAGGAGCGGATCCTGTCGCTGGAGAAGACGATCCTCGCCCGGCTCGACAGCCCGGGCTGAGCGCCCATCGGGCCGACCCGACGGCAGCGCGGCCGGGACGCGTGGTGCCGAGGGCGAGATTCGAACTCGCACGGGGTTGCCCCCAGCGGTGTTTAAGACCGCCGCGTCTGCCGGTTCCGCCACCTCGGCGCCGTGTCCGGTCGCCCACCGCTCAGCATGACAGACGGCGATCGCGCCCGATGACCGGCGGGGTCGGGCGGCGGTGGATGGAGGCGACGATCGGATTCGAACCGATGAATAAGGGTTTTGCAGACCCCCGCGTTAGGCCACTTCGCCACGTCGCCCGGATCCGGCGTCGTTCGCCGGCGATGTCGTCAGGTTGGCTGCCCCTCGAGGATTCGAACCTCGGCTAACGGATCCAAAGTCCGCTGTCCTACCACTAGACGAAGGGGCAGCGGTGCCGGAAGTCGATCTCGGTCTGGGGAGGAATGGAGCGGAAGACGGGACTCGAACCCGCGACCCTCACCTTGGCAAGGTGATGCTCTACCAACTGAGCCACTTCCGCTCGAAGCACCGATCCGATGGTTGGTGCCGAGAGCCAGATTCGAACTGGCGACACCGCGATTTTCAGTCGCGTGCTCTACCAACTGAGCTATCTCGGCCCGGTCCCGAACCCCCGAGAGGGCCCGTCGGCGGGGCGGAGAATACCATGCGTCCCGATCGAGCGGCAAGGCGCGCCGCCGCACGTCGGCGGGCTATCGAGCGCCCAGGGCTGCGCCCTGGGCAGCCGCGTCGAGGACGAGACCGGGGCTGCCGACGGGCGGCTGCCCGGTGAGCTGCCGGAGGCGATTGATCCGGTCGAGGACCGGCGGGTGTGTCGAGAACAGGTTCGACGACCGGTCGCTGACGCCCTTCATGGGGTTCTCGAAGTACAGGTGCTGCGTCGCACGGTTGGCGACCTCCAGGGGCTCGGTGTCGAGCGAGATCTTGGCCAGCGCCCGCTCCAGCCCGTACGGGTTGCGGGTGAGCTCCACGCCGGACGCGTCGGCCATGTACTCGCGCTGGCGGCTGACGGCCATCTGCACCAGCCGGGCGATGATCGGGGCGAGGATCGCGAGCACGATCGCGATCACGAACACGATGACCTGGAGGCCACCGCCACCGGAGTCCCGGTTGCGGGATCCGCCCCGGCGGCCGCCGCCCCAGAACGTGAACCGGAGGAAGAAGTCGGCCAGCAGCGCGATCGAGCCGACCAGCACCCCGACCATGAGCGAGAACCGGATGTCGTAGTTGCGCACGTGCGACAGCTCGTGCGCCAGGACCCCCTGCAGCTCCTCGCGGTCGAGCTTCTGGAGCAGCCCGATCGTGATCGCGACCGAGGCGTGCTCGGGATCGCGCCCCGTCGCGAACGCGTTGGGTGCCGTGTCGTCGATCAGGTAGACCTTGGGCATCGGCACGTTGGCCGCGATCGCCATCTCGCGGACGACGTTGACGAGCTGCGGCTGCGACTGCTCGTCCACCTGCTTCGCGCCCGACGACGCAAGCACCAGCGAGTCACCGAGGTAGTACGAGAGCAGCGACGCCGCGAGGCCGACCGCGATCGCGATCGCGGTCGATGGCAGCGCGGCGCGTGGATCGCCGGTCGCGGCCCAGCCGATGAACAGCCCGAGCGCGCCGAGCAGGACGATGACCGCCACCGCGAGCAGCACCGAGTTGCGCCGGTTCTGCCCGATCTGGTCGTAGAAGGTGGCCATGGGTTGCTGTCAGCCGTGACCGACCGCCGACGGCGTCGCCGTACGCCGTCCGGCCGTCGGAGCGGGCTGCGTCAGCCGAGGCTCAGGTCGACGTTGGGGACCTGCTGGGCCTCGGGCTCCGCGTCGAAGAACTCGCGCTTGGTGAACCCGAACATGCCCGCGACGAGCACCGCCGGGAAGGTCTGGATCGCGTTGTTGAAGTCCAGGACCGTCGCATTGTAGTGCTGGCGCGAGAAGCTGATCTGGTTCTCGGTCGTGGTCAGCTGCTCCTGCAGCTGGATGACGTTCTGGTTGGCCTTCAGGTCCGGGTAGTTCTCGACGACCGCGAACAGGGAGCGCAGGGTGCCGGTCAGGGCGTTCTCGGCGGCTGCCTGCTCGGCTGGCCCCTTGGCGCCCGCCGCAACCGCGTTGGCCCGTGCCTCGGTGACCTTGGTCAGGACGTCCTGCTCGAACCCCATGTAGCCCTTCACGGCCTGGACGAGGTTGGGGATCAGGTCGTGGCGACGCTTGAGCTGGACATCGATCTGCGCGAACGCCTCGTCGATCCGGTTGCGACGCGTGACCAGGCCGTTGTACAGGCCAACCGCGAACAGGACGACGATGACGACGATCGCGATGAGGATGATCAAGGTGAGATCCATTCGGTCTCCTCGAGTCGTGCGCGCGGCGCGCGCCCCCTGCGCGTCCAGCATACCGCGCGCCGGCCGGCCGGTATGCGGGCGCTCGGGACCTCCCGCGCCGATCGCTCGACCTCGGAGCTAGCTCCCAACCGGCCCCCCGCCGCCGTGGCGTCGGGCGGCGCGATCCACGACCTCGTTGTAGTGCTGGTGGGCCACGGTCTCGTCGACGTCGGCCATCGCGGACTCGCTCTCGGCGTCGGCGACCCCGGACACGGCAGCCAGGGCGGCCGCTTTGGCCGCCGCCGCGGTCTTGACCGCCGACGACTCGGCGAGCGTCGCTGCCGCGAGGGCCGCCTTGGCCGCCTCGGCCGTCGCCGAGGCTGCGCCGGCGGCCTCGTCGGCCGCCATGGCCGCCGCCTTGGCTGCGACCAGCCCGCGTCGCGCGACGGCCGCAGCGCGCTCGGCCTGCCGCCAGTCCTGGAGGGTCTCCGCCGTGCTGCTCGGCCGCTTGTCCTCAGCCATGCCGTCTCACCTCGATGGTCTGGCCCCGAGCCCGGATCGCCGAACCCGGCGACCGCGGCGTCTTGAGACATCGGAGTGTAACCCTGGCTCAATCGCGGGCAACACCGCAGGCTTGCGGCCGGCATCCGCGCGGATCGCCACGCTGCTGCCCATGGCGATCGATGAGCGCTCGGCCCGCTCGGCGGCCTTCCGGATTGGTGGGCGGTGGAGGGCTCGAACCTCCGGCCTCCTCGGTGTAAACGAGGCGCTCTGACCAGCTGAGCTAACCGCCCGGAAGGGCCGAACCCGTGGTGGGCCGGAATGACGAGCGGGCGGCCGTGCGGCCGCCCGCTTGCGGGTCAGGGGGTTGGTGCCCAGGCCGGGACTTGAACCCGGATGAGTTGCCTCATACGCCCCTCAAACGTACGCGTATACCAATTCCGCCACCTGGGCAGGAGCGACGCCGACCGGTCCGCGTCCACGCGTCCGGGACGATGGTACCGAGGAAGGGATTTGAACCCATACGCCCTTGCGGACACTAGCTCCTGAAGCTAGCGCGTCTACCAATTCCGCCACCTCGGCAGGCGTCCGGCTCGTGGACAGGGGCGCCCGAGGGCTCACCGGTCCGCAGCGAGGCGCCATGCTAGCACATCCCAGAATCGGTCGCCCGGCCCCGTGATGAGCCGCGGCGTGACGTCTTCGACCCCCCGCTCGAGCACGACCTCGTCGCTCCAAGCCAGCGGCAGCAGCGGCAGCCGGCTGCTCAGCCCCGCCAGCAGCGCCTTCCAGGCGGCCACCCGCTCCTCGCTCGTGCCGGGCGCGCGTGCCGCCTCGAGCAGCGTGTCCAGGGCCGGGTCCTGGTAGCCGCTGAGGTTGCTGCCGGACGCCCGCACCTGGGTCGAGGCCAGCAGCGAGTAGAGGTCGGGCTCGAGGCCCATGGTGATGTCGAGGATGGCGGCGGTGAACGTGCCGTCGCGCAGGCGGGTGGCCAGCTCGGCCGCCGGCAGCCGCACCAGCTGGACCTGGATCCCGAGCGCCTTCCACGCGTCGCGCACGAACGCGGCCGCGGCCGCCAGCCGGGGGTTCGCACCGGAGGGCACGCTGAGCAGCTGGAGCGTGTACGCCTTCCTGGCCCCGGGTGCACGCCACAGCCCGCCGACCTTCTTCCACGACGCGGCGGTCAGCAGCTTCCCGGCCTGCCGGGTGTCGTACCTGACGACCTTGACCGAGGCCTGGTCGTACGCCCATGACGCCGGCGGCACCAGCGTGTCCGCGCGGCTCGCGTCGCCGCCCAGGGCGTCCGAGATCAGGGCGCCGCGGTCGATCGCGGCGAGCAGTGCCTGGCGGACGCGGACGTCGGCCAGCTCCGGGTGATCGGGACGGAGGCTGAGCAGGACGGTGGTCAGGGTGGTCGTGGGATAACGCAGCCGCTCGATCCCGGCGATGCCGTCGAGCGACGACTCTGCCGCGGGTGCCAGCCCGGCCACGGCATCGATCGCGCCGCTGCGCAGGGCATCGGCGGCGGCCACGTCGTCGGCGTAGAAGTCGATCTCGACCTGCTCGATGTAGGGAACCGGCGGGCCGGGCGTGGGGGTGGGCAGCGGCGTCGCCAGCGAGTCGAACGAGGCGGACGCGGACGCCTCCGGCCCAGGGGGCGCCGCGGCGAGCAGCGCCGACGGCACCAGGATCGCGCGGGTGTCGTCGAGCTCGCTGATCGCGAACGGCCCGCTGCCCACCGGCTGCCGCGCGAAGTCGCTCGAGGCGAGATCGGCGAACGGGACGCCGGCGAGCAGGTGGGCCGGCAGCAGCGGCTGCGTCGCAGCGGCCACGAAGCCGCTCACGGGCGTGTCCAGCGTGAGCTCGACGGTCTTGTCGTCGACCGCGGTCGCGGTCACCTCGGCCCAAGACGCCGAGGCGGCGCCGGCGGCATCGGGGCTCTTGAGCGCGTCCACGGTGAACACCACGTCGTCGGCGGTCACGGGAGCCCCATCCTGCCAGGTGGCATCGTCGCGGATCCGGAACGTCCAGGTACGGCCGTCGGGGTCCACCGTCCACGAGCGGGCGAGGTCGGGCTGGAGCGCGTTGTCGGGTCCCAGCCGGACGAGCCCGCTGAACACGAGCCCGACCAGCGTGCGCTCGGAGCGCGATCGGGCGGTGATCGGGGTGATCGACTGGGGGATGCCTACCACGCCCTCGCGATACGTGACCGGGGGCGGGGGCGTGGGCGCCGCGGTCGGCTCGAGCAGCGCCTGGACCACCACCGTGTGGGGCAGGGCGAGGATCCCGCCCAGGGCAACCAGCAGCGCGACCAGGATCGTGACGACCACGCTGTCGCGGCGGGTCAGCGACATCGCGCTCCGAGGGTCACGGCCGACCGACGGGCCGCCATCAGCCCTGGGTCGTGAAGGCCACCAGCGCGAACACGACGAACAGCACGAGCAGCAGGATCGTGAACTGCCACAGCCGGCGCTCGACCCCGCGGCGGCTGCGGTAGACGGCGGAATCGCCGCCGAACGTGCCCGACAGCCCCGTTCCGCGCGCCTGGAGCAGGATGGAGGCGATCAGAGCGATGCTCATCAGGAGCTGGCCGATGGCCAGGATCGGGTTCACGGGTGCGAGGACCTCCGAGGGGTGACGGAGGCGGATGGTAGCAGACGTGACGCCGCGACCCGTCGCGGGGTCACCGCGGGCGTCACGACGGAACCAGCCGGGACTCCCCCGTCATCCCCTCCCAGCGGGGCAGCCCGGCCACCTCGAGGATGGTCGGTGCGACGTCCGCGAGCACGCCGTCGCGCAGCGACCTTCCCCGGATCGACCGGCCCAGGGCCAGCAGCGGAACCGGGTTGAGCGAGTGCGCGGTCATCGGGTTGCCGTCGCGATCGCGCAGCTCGTCGGCATTGCCGTGATCGGCGGTGATGAACAGCACGGCGCCCGGGCCCCCGGGATCGGCGGCCTCGACCCGCTCGATCGCGTCGGTGATCCGGCCCAGGCAGGCGTCGATCGTCGCGAGCGCGCTCACGGTCGCGTCCCACACCCCCGTGTGACCGACCATGTCCGCGTTGGCATAGTTGGCCACGATGAAGTCGTAGCTCCCGGACTCGATGGCGCCCACCAGCTCATCCGTCACGCCGGCGGCGCTCATCTCGGGCTGGAGATCGTAGGTGGCCACCTTGGGCGAGGGCACGAGCCGTCGCTCCTCGCCGGGCCAGGGAGCCTCGCGGCCGCCGTTGAAGAAGTACGTGACGTGGGCGTACTTCTCCGTCTCCGCCACGTGGAGCTGGCGCCAGCCGGCGTCGGAGAATGCCCCGGCCAGCGAGCGCGCCTCTTCGGGCCCAAATGCCACCTCGACCGGCAGGCCCGATTCGTACTCCGTCATCGTCACCACGAGCAGGTCCCGCGGAGCCGGCCGGCCGGCCGGGCTGGTGCGGTCGAAGGCGTCGAAGTCCGGGTCGGCGAGCGCATGCGTCAGCTGGCGGGCCCGGTCGGCGCGGAAGTTCACGTGGACGATCGGGTCCCGGTCGCGCAGCGCGCCGTCGGTGCCGTCGATCACGGTCGGCACCACGAACTCGTCGGTTTCGCCCCGCGCATAGGCCGCTTCGATCGCCGCCGTCGCCGAGGCTGCCCGCCGGCCCTCGCCGTGGACGATCGCGTCGTAGCCGCGCTCCGTCCGCTCCCATCGCCGGTCGCGGTCCATCGCCCAGTACCGCCCGCCGACCGAGGCGACACGGGCATCGGGATGGGCAGCCGCCAGCCTGGTCTCGAGGTCGCGCATGAACCCGAGCGCGGAGCTGGGCGGCGTGTCGCGGCCGTCCAGCAGCGCATGGACCCGCACGGCACGCACCCCGATGTGCGCCGCGAGCTCGACCAGGGCCACGAGATGGCGGTCGTGCGCATGGACGCCGCCCGGGCCGATCAGGCCGACCGCGTGGAGCCGCCCCGTCTCGCGGGCGCGCTCGCAGGCGGCGACCAGGGCCGGGCGGTCGAAGAAGGTCCCGTCATCGATCGCCGCGTCGATCCGGGGCAGCTCCTGGAGCACCGGGCGGCCGGCACCGAGGTTGAGGTGGCCGACCTCGGAGTTACCCATCTGGCCCACCGGCAGCCCGACTGCATCCTCGGACGCGCGCAGGGCGGCGTGCGGCCAGGTCGCGAGCAGCCGGCGCCAGTGCGGCATCTCGGCCGCGGCGATGGCGTCGGTGCCCGGGTCGTGTCCGATCCCGAAGCCGTCGAGGACGACGAGGACGATCGGGCGGGGCCGGGCGGCCCCGGTCACGAGGCCAGCCCGCGTGCCCTGGCGGTGAGCCCGGCGCGGGCCACGATGCCGGCCATCTCGTCCGGCTTGAGCGACGCGCCGCCGACCAGCGCTCCGTCGATGGCGGGCTCCGCCAGGAACTCGCCGATGTTGGTGGAGGTCACGCTGCCGCCGTACAGCACGGGAATCTCGTCCGCGAGGGCGCCCCAGCCCAGCGCGCCAAGGCTGGCCCGGATCGCGTCGGCCATCGCCGCGGCATCCCCGCCCAGGGCGTTGCGACCGGTCCCGATCGCCCACACCGGCTCGTACGCGATGACCAGGCCGGCCGTCGCGAGCACCGCCGGGTCCCGGCCCTCGAGCGCGCCGCGCAGCTGGGCGTCGACCACCGACGTCGCGCGACCGGCCTCGCGGTCGGCCAGCACCTCGCCCACGCACAGGATCGGCCGCAGGCCGGCCGCGATCGCCCGGTCCAGCTTGCGGGCGATCAGCTCGTCGGTCTCGGCGAACTGGGCGCGGCGCTCGGAGTGGCCGAGGATGACCCAGGTGGCAAGACCGGCCAGCATCGGCGCCGCCACCTCGCCGGTGTAGGCGCCGGCCAGCTCATGGTGGACGTTCTGGGCTCCCACGCCCACGTCCTCGGGGGCCAGCGCGTCGCGGACGGCGGCGAGACACACGTAGGGCGGGCAGATCACGCGCGTCACGCCCGGCTCCCGGGTGCGCGACGCGATCGTCCGCGCGAGGTCGCCGGCGTCGGCCGGCGTGGTGTTCATCTTCCAGTTGGCGGCAATCACGATCGGGCGCATGCCGTGATCATGCCAGAGGCGTGCGTGCCGCCCCCCGGCCGGTCGGCCCCCCACCGAGCGTCCGTCGGCCCCGCCTCGCCCGGCCGACCGACTCCCCGGATCCGGCGCCACTCGGCCGAACACCGTAGCGGCGTCCGATCCCCTCGTCATCGTGGAGCGCGAGCCGCTCCAGCCGGTCGAGGGCGCGCTGGACCGCCGACCGGTGGAGGTCGAGCCGCGCGGCGATCTCGGACAGCGAGGCCTCCGGTGTCTCGCGCCGCGCCCCGGCGACGGCGACCACGGTCTTCGGCTGCTCGGCCAGGCGTCCGTCCGCCTCGAGCGCCTCGATCGCCGCCAGCTGGCGCCCGGCGGCGGCGACCGACCGCTGGAGGTTCGCCGACTCGGCGTTGAGGACGCGGTTGAGCTCGCCGCGCAGGCTTCGCGCGACCGATCGTGCCTCGAGCTCCAGCAGCGAGGCACTGGCGCCGATCCGGCCCAGGAACGCGGCGATCGACTCGGTGCTCTTCCAGGTCACCACGCCCAGCCCGCGGCGCACCCGCCACGACGCCGGCAGCCCGACGTCGGCGAGCCGGCGGGCGAGCTCGGGGGCCTCGTCTCGCGGAACGGTGAACTCGAGGTGGGCGCGGCCGCTCGCGAGGCTCAGCGAGCCCCGGGCAAGGAACCTGCCGCGCAGCCAGGCCATGCGGCAATGCTCCGCGGCCCGGTCCCAGTCGAGCGTCTCCTCGGGCAGCACGAACGGCCGGCGCGGCGTCGCCGGGTGGCCGGGCGCGGGGCCGTCCACGGGCGCCGCGACGGCGGGCGCCGCGACGGCGGCCGAAGCCGCCACGCGGGCCCCCAGCCGCACGGCGAGGCGCGCGACCGTCGGCTCGCGGGTGACCGGACGGGTGCCGAGCCCGGCGATCTCCGCCTTCCGGTCGCAGGCCCGCGACGGATCGATCGCGGCCAGCTCCGCGCGCAGCGCCGCGACGAGGTCGCGGTCGGTGCCCGACATCCGTCCGGCTCAGGCCGTCCGGCCGACGCGCGCTGCGCTCGTTCGGCGCCGGTGGCGGCCCTCCCGCTCCCAGGCGCCGATGACCGCGGCCGCCAGGCGAGCCGGATCGTGGTGATGGGCGTTGGCGGGATCGACCAGGTCGTCCAGGATCAGCCGCGGGGCGGGCGACCCGGCGGGCGGCCAGCGCAGCCTGACGGGCTCGCCCCGCCAGCCCTGGGGCGCGATCGCGTCGAACCGGTTGTTGGCCAGCACGATGTCGGGCAGGTGGCCGGCGCCGTGGCGCGCGAGCGCGTCGACGTGGTCGGCAAGGTCGAACCCGCCGGTCTCGCCGGGCTGGGTGGCGACGTTGCACGCGAACACGACCAGCGCCCCCGATCGCTCGATCGCCTCGCGGATGCCCGGGACCACCAGCGCGGGCAGCAGGCTGGTGAACAGGCTGCCGGGGCCGATGACGATGACCTCGGCCTCCCCGATCGCGTGCAGCGCGTCCTCCGACGGGCGGACGTCCCCTGGCTCGACCCACACCCGGTCCACCGTGTTCGCCCTGGCGATCCGGCTCTGCCCCGCGACCTCGGTGCCGTCGTCCAGCCGGGCCATCAGCGTGACCACCCTCCCCGTCGCCGGGACCACCCGGCCGCGGACCGCGAGCACCCGGTTCATCTCGCGCACCGCCTGCTCGAAGTCCCCGTCCTCGAGCTGGATCAGCGCGGCGAGCAGCAGGTTGCCCACCGCGTGGCCGCCGAGGGTCGCCGGCGTCTCCGGGTCGCCGGGCAGGTCCGGCCGCTCCGGCTCGCCGTGCTCGGCGGCGCTCCGGTCGGCGGCCGGCCCCAGGCCCGGAAAGCGGTACTGGAGCAGGCGGCCCATCAGCGGCTCGGCGTCGGCCAGCGCCACGATGCAGTTGCGGATGTCGCCCACGGCCGGGATGCCGAGCTCGGCGCGCAGCACGCCCGACGACCCGCCGTCGTCGGCGACCGTGACCACCGCGGTCAGGTTCGAGGTGTGCTCCTTGAGCCCGCGCAGGAGGGTGGACAGCCCGGTCCCGCCGCCGATGGCGACGACCCGCGGGCCCCGGGCGAGGAACCGCTTCTGGTAGATGACCTCGACCATCGGCTGGTCGCGATCCCAGGGCGCGAAGGGGTCGACCAGGGCGCGCACGAGCCGGTAGGCCCCCACCAGGAACAGCGTGGCGCCGAGACCACCGGCCACGATGCCACGCAGCTGGTAGGGAAGGAACTGGAGCGTCAGGAGATCGACCAGGACGGCTTCGGGGTCGCCCGGCGCCAGGTCGACGGTCAGCTGGCGGAGCAGGTGCGCGACGCCCAGGGCGAGCAGCAGCAGCCCGACGAACGCGACCAGCAGCCACCGCTTGACGCCGATCCCGACGGTCAGCCACCGGCGCAGGTTCACCGTTCCAGCTCGCGGTGGAATACCGAGACCGGGCCGAAGTCGCGCTTGCGGAGCCAGGCCGCGAGCTCCTCCGCCATCACGATCGAGCGGTGGAACCCGCCGGTGCAGCCGATCGCGATCGTCAGCCGCGTCTTGCCCTCGCCGACGTAGGCCGGCACCAGCAGGTCCAGCAGGTCGTGGAGCTGCGCCAGGAACGCGCCGGCGATCGGCTGGCCCAGGACGTACTCGCGGACCTCGTCGGTCAGGCCCGAGCGCGGGCGGAGCGCCTCGACGTAGTGCGGGTTATGCATGAACCGGACGTCGAGCACGAGGTCGGCCTCGAGCGGGACCCCGAACTTGAACCCGAAGCTGATGAGCTGGATCGAGGGCCGGTCGGAGCCCTGGATGTCGCCCAGCCGGGCGAAGATGCGCTCCCGGAGCTCGCGCAGCGACAGGTCGCTGGTGTCGAGCACGACGTCGGCCTGGGCACGGATCGAGGCGAGCATCTCCCGCTCGAGCTCGATCGACACCGCGATCCCGCGCTCGTCGGCCAGCGGATGGCGATGGCGCGTCTCGGAGAAGCGCCGGATCAGGACGTCGTCGCGGGCCTCGAGGAAGAAGATCACCGGCCTCAGGCCGCGGCCCTCCAGCGCGCCCCGCATCGCCCCGAACGCGAGCGGCACGTCGCCGGCCCGGACGTCGAGCACGATCGCCGTGTGCGCGAACCGGACCGGGTCGGTCGCGACCAGGTCGGCCAGCTCGCGCAGCAGCTCGCCGGGCAGGTTGTCGACCACGAAGTAGCCGAGATCCTCGAACAGCTTGGCGGCGGCCGTCTTGCCCCCGCCCGAGAGGCCGGTCAGGACGACGATGCCCTGGTCCGGCGGGCCCCCTTCGACCAGGGCCTCGTCCCCGGGTTCGTCCACGGGCTCGGGGTCCATCGCCGACGCATCCATCATCCGGCGTCCAACCCCCAGGCGCTACTTGCCGCTGCGGCGGATGAAGAAGATCGTGCCCTCGAACAGCAGGTACATCGTGACGCCCAGCGCCGTCGGGCTGACCAGGTCGCCGCCCGGGGTGATGGCCGTCGCGAAGATCGCGATCCCCAGGATGGCCATCCGCCGGGCGTTGACCAGGCGCTGCGAGGTCACGATGCCGACGCGCGACAGCCCGTACAGCAGGATCGGGAACTCCATGATCAGCCCGAACGCCAGGAACATCGTGGTCACGAAGTCGAAGTAGGCGCCTGCGGTGATCAGCGGCTGCAGGTCCGCCGAGGAGAACCCCAGCAGGAAGCTGGCCGCGAACGGCAGGATGACGTAGGCGATGGCGGTGCCGATGGCGAAGAATGCGAGCGCCAGCGGGATCCACGGCCGGACCGTGCGGCGCTCCTCGATGGTCAGACCCGGGGCCACGAACGCCCACACCTGGTACAGGATGACCGGCATCGAGAGGATCACGCCCACCACGATCGCGACCTTGAGCTTGATCACGAAGGCGTCGCCCAGGCCGGTGTAGAACAGCGGCCGGTCGCCGGGGATCGGCGCGCGCAGGATCGAGATGATCTGGTCGGAGACCAGGAACCCGACTACGGCGGCGAGGGCCACCGCGAGCACGACCTTGATCAGCCGGTTGCGCAGCTCGACCAGGTGGTCGACCAGCGTCATCTCGCCCGCCGCGGGCGGGCTCGTCGGGGGCTCGGGCTCCGGGGACGGCGCCCGGATCACCGGGATGCCGGCGTCCCGGACGGCGTCGGCGTCGGCCATGATGGATCCGGGGGCACGCCGGCCCTAGGCCGTGGGCGTGGGCTGTTCGTCGGCCGCGGGCGCCGGCTCCTCGGCGGCTGCCTGGACGGGGCCGGATGACGGCGGGGGCGGCGCGGACGGGATCGGCTCGGCGGGCGGCGGCGTCATGGCCGCGACGGGCGGGGCCGGGGCGGGGGCCGCGGGAGCCTGCGGCGCGGGAGCCGGGGCCTGGGGGACGGAGGTGTCGGCGAGGCTCGTCGTCTCCTTGACGTCCGCCGCCGCCTTGCGGAACTCGCGGATGCTCTTGCCCAGCGCCGAGCCGACGTCGGGGAGCTTGCCCGGACCCACCACGATGAGGGCGATGATCAGGACGATGATGAGCTCACCAGGTCCGATGTTGAACGGCATCTCGTGTGTTCGACCTCGTGCTGGGCAGGCCTCATCCCGGCCGCCCGGAGGGCGTCAGGGTAGCACAGCGAGGCGGCCGGCCCACTCGGCGGCGGCCCGGGCGAGCCGCTCCCCGGGATCGCCCTCCGACCCTCGGCCGCCGCCCTCCAGGGCCGCCCGGGCGATGCCCCGCGACACGTTGACGAGCAGCCCACCACCGACCCGGCCGCCGGCCGGCGCGGCCGTCGCGGGTCCGGATTCGAGCACGGGCGCGACCTCGCCGCCCTGGGCCCCCACGCCGGGTACGAGCAGCGCCAGGCCCGGCGCCAGCGCACGGATGGCGACCAGCTCGGCGGGTGCCGTCGCGCCGACCACGAGGCCGACGGTGCCGCCCGGCCCCCACGCGGTCACTCGGCGCGCCACCCGCGCCCACAGCGGCTCGGTGTCCCCGGGGACGCCTCCGTCATCGGTTCGCTCCCGGGCGAGGCCGTCGTCCCCCGCGGCCACCCGCAGGCCCTGCACCTCGGCGGCGCCGTCGTTCGATGTCCGGCACAGGACATAGGCGAACCGATCGGGTCGCTCGAGCAGCGGCGCGACGGCCGTCTCGCCCAGGTACGGGTTGACGGTCACCGCGTCCGCGCCCAGCGCATCGAACAGCGCGACGGCCTGCCTGGCCGCGGTCGATCCGATGTCGCCGCGCTTCGCGTCGGCGATGAACGGCACGTCCGCCGGCACGGCCGCGCGCAGGCGCTCCAGGGCGGCGATCCCGGCCGAGCCGAACGCCTCGAAGAACGCGAGGTTGGGCTTGATCGCGGACGCGTGCGGAAGGCAGGCCTCGAGGACCAGCCGGGCGAACCGCTCCACGCCGGCCAGGGTACCGGGGAAGCCGGCCGGAAGGGCGCCCGGATCGGGGTCGACTCCGACGCACAGCACGTTGCCCGTGGCCGCCGTCCGTGCGGCCAGCCGCTCGAGATACGTCGTCACGAGCCCGACGGCGTGGCGGTCGGCGCGGGTGTCGGGGTGGGCAGCTGGTCGGCGGGGACGAACCAGCCGGGACGGGAGACCCCGTCGAGGCCGGCGTTGGTCGTGAGGTCGATCGGGTCCTTGAACGTCCACGAGGGAGCGCTGCCCTCGAGCTGGATCAGCCGCAGGTCGATCACCTGGCCGATCACGTGGAGATAGGCGATCTGGTCGCCCTTGGGCGACCAGACGGGCGCCCAGCTGTTGCCGTCGCTGGTCAGCCGAGCGACCTCGGCGCCCGTCGAGGCGCTGAGGATCACGACGTCGGTGCCGAACGCGCTGGTCCGGGTCGCCGCGATGTACCTCCCGTCGGGCGACCACGACGGGTGCAGGTAGCCCGGCTCGGTCACCGCCTTGGCCTTCCCGGTCGACGGGTTCCAGGCGTACAGCTGCGAGGCGCCCTTGGCGCCGTCCCGATCGTTGCGCACGTACAGCAGCGCGGCCGCCGTCGGGCCTCCAGGCCGGATCCTGGTGGCCCAGCGGCGGCACCTGGTCGAGCCCGAGGTCCTTGATCTTGCCCGTCTTGAGGTCGTACAGCTTGATCACCACGTCGCTGGTGGTCGGGTCCGGCAGGTCGGTCGCGATCGCGACGTAGCGGCCGTTGGGCGAGACGAGGGCTCCCGGATGAAGCCGATCCACTTGAGGTTGCCGGGCGGGTTGACCAGCGCGTCGAGCACGCGCTTGGCATCGCCCCCGGTCGTCGGCACGACCATCAGCGACGGCACGTCGAGCCGGTAGTCCTTGACCACGCCGCCGAGGCTCCACTTGCCGTCCAGGTGCCGGGTCCGCACGAAGTACACCGACGCCCCGTTCGGCGAGAACGCAGGCATGCTGTCGTGGCCACCGCTCGTCAGCTGCCGGGCCGAGCCCGCGGTCTGGATCCAGATGTTGCCGTCCTTCGCGTAGACCAGCGTGCCGGGAACCTCGACGCCCGGCTCCGGGGTCGGCACGATGACCACGCTCGGGGGCGTCGGGCGTGCGCTGCACGGCCGGGTTGTCGGACGCGCCCGGTCCCCCGCCGTCGTTGGCGCTCGTCACGAACGGCAGCGAGCCGTTGCTGAACGCGAGCGTGGCGACCGCGACGAGCAGCAGGCCCACGGTCGGACACGACCCCGGCGATCGGGATCCGGCCATCCGCCGAGGATCGACGATCGACCCGGCCCCGGGCCGCGTCGCGGTCCTGGGCGGGCGTCGTCGGGTCCGGACCGGGTCACGCGATACCTCCACGGAGCGGCTGCGGGAAGCCCGGGGACGACGGACGGCCCGGCATCGCCCGCGGCCGCGCGGCCCAGCACGGCCGCGGCGCGTGGGTGGGCACCCGAGGCGGACACGTCGCGGATCTCCAGCTGCAGGGTCTCGAGCCCGCCGAAGGTCCGGCTCGCGAGGCGGGCGACGACGTCGATCCGGTCGCCCTCGGACAGGGCGCCGGCCAGGTCCTCGCGGCCGAACGCGATCCCGTCGAGGACGTCGCGCTCCCGGCGGAGGGCGAGCTGCGTGTGGCCGCCGTTGGCGGCCCTGACCCGTTGCACCGTGAGGCCCAGGACGGCGACCAGCGGCTCCGGGTTGCCGGTGCCGCAGGGTCCGAGCCGGTCGAGATCACGGAACAGGTCGTAGTCGACCATCGACGCTGGGAGCGCGAGGTCGACGGCGAGGGTCGTCGGGCCGATCGACGGTCCGGGCCGCGGCCGCCAGCGGGAGGAACCGCTCGACGAATGCCGGCCAGGTCTCGGTCGCGACCTCGAAGCCGGCTGCCGCCGCGTGCCCGCCATGGCGCACGAGCAGGTCGCCGCAGGCCTCGAGCGCCGCGGCCAGGTCCAGCGTGCCGTCGCCCCGGCACGAGGCCCGCACGACGCCGCCGAGGTCCGTCCCGATCACGGCCGGCCGGCCGCCCTGGTCCGCCAGCCGGCCGGCCACGAGGCCGATGATGCCGACCGGCCAGGGTCCGATCGCGAGCACGGCCGGGGCGTCGAAGCCGCCGCTGACGAGGATGGTGGGTGCCTCTGCCTCGGGGACGTCCGGGACCTCGACGCCGAGGGCGCCGCGGACCTGCGACAGGGCCACGCGCATCAGGTCCCGCCGGGTGCCGTTGGCCACCTCGAGCGTCGCCGCGAGCGCCGCGGCCTCCTCGGGCGTCTGGGCGAGCAGGAGGCGGGCCGCATCCAGGGCCTCCCCCACCCGCCCGGCCGCGTTCAGCCGCGGCGCGAGCACGAAGCCCACGGTCTCGAGGTCGACCGAGGCCGGGCGCACGTTCGCTCGCTCGAGCAGGGCCGCGATCCCGGGTCGCGGCGAGGTGCGCATCCGCTCCAGGCCCAGGCGGGCGATCGCGCGGTTCTCGCCCAGGATCGGCACCACGTCCGAGACCGTCCCGATGGTGGCCAGGTCGGCGAGGTCGAGCGCGGCGGCCGGGTCGCCCGACAGGTCGCCGAGCAGCCGGGCAACCGCGAACGCGACGCCGCTGCCCGACAGGCTCCGCTCGGGATACCGGGCGTCGTCACACCTCGGGTTGACCAGCGCGACCGCAGCGGGGAGCACGTCCGGCAGGCGGTGGTGGTCGGTGATCGCGACGTCGATGCCCAGCCGGCGGGCCGCGGCGACCTCGGCCACGCTGGTGGACCCGGTATCCACCGTGACGATCAGCGTGATCCCGTCGCGCGCCGCGACGTCCACGGCCGCGAGCGACAGGCCGTGGCCCTCCTCCAGCCGTGACGGCACGTACGGCCGGACGTCGATCCCGAGCTGCCGGTAGGCGATCACGAGCTGGGCCAGCCCCGTCAGGCCATCGGCGTCGAAGTCGCCGAACACCATCACCCGTTCGCCCCGCGCACGGGCCGCGTCGATCCGCTCCAGCAGGTGGCCCGGCGTCGGGCAGCAGGTGCGGATCGTTGAGGCCGTCCAGCGCCGGGCCGAGGAACGCGGCCAGCGACGCGGGGTCCGCGATCCCCCGGCGCGCGAGCACGGTGGCGGCAATGACGCCCAGGCCCTGGCGGCGCGCGTGCGCGCGCAGCTCGGGGGACAGGCGCAACGGGTCCGGGAACACCCAGCGGTGACGCGACTGGATCATCACCGGGAGCATGACACGTCCCGCTTGCCTGGGGCTTGACGGCCGTGGGCGCCGCGCCCGGGCGGCGCCGCGGGGCCGCCGGGCCAGGGCGGAGGGGACGCGTGGATCGGGTCCCGGGACGGGCCGGGCCCCGCGGTCACGTGACGGCGCGGCGGCCTGGGCGGGCCGCGTGCTCGGCGGCGCGCCGCCGGTCCTCCCACTGGTGCCACACGACCAGCAGCGGGCTCGCGTTGAAGATCGACGAGTAGGTGCCCGAGATGATCCCCAGCAGCAAGGCCAGCACGAAGGTCCCGATCGCCTCGCCCGCGAACAGCAGCAGCGCGAGCAGCGTGATGACCACGGTGAGGCTGGTCGTGATCGACCGGCCGAAGGTCTGGAGCACCGAGTGGTTGACGATCCGGTCGAACGGCTCGCCCACGTGTCGTGCCCGGTTCTCCCGGATCCGGTCGAACACGACGATCGTGTCGTGAACGGAGAAGCCGATCACGGTCAGCATCGCGGTCACGAACAGGCTGTCGATCTGGAGCCCGAGGAACGTGCCCAGGATCGCGAAGATTCCGACGACCACGATCACGTCGTGGAGCAGGGCGACCAGCGCGGTCACGCCCATCTTGAAGTCGCGGAAGCGGTAGGTGATCCAGCTCAGGATCCCGATCGACCCCACCAGGATCAGCATCAGGGCCTGCGTGATGAGGTCGCTCGACACCACCGCGCCGACCGTCGACAGCGAGCGCTGCTCGGCGATCGGGCCCAGCGCGTCCTCGAGGGCGAACCGGATGTCACCCAGCTTGCCGGTGGACGGGAGCGTGCCGCCGGGCGCGCCCGACGGCGAGGCGCCCGGACCGGCGCTGGCACCGGCCGATGCCCCGGGCGAGGCCGAGCCCGAGGCCGACGGGGACGCGGACGGCGACGCCGTGGGCGCGGCGCTCGTCGTGGCCGAGGGAGCCGGCGATCCCGACGGGGCGGGCGAGGGCGAGGCAGCCGGCGAGCCCGAGGCGGCCGGGGACGCGGAGGCGGAGGGCGAGGCCGCCGCGGATGCCGCCGGCGACGCGCTGGTCGCGGCCGAGCCGGCCGCCGAGGGCGATGCGGCCGGGGAGCCCGACGCGCCCGGCGATGCCGATGGCCCGGATGTCGGCAGCGGCGTGGCCGTGGGCAGCGGCGCGGCGAGCGCGGCCTCCTTGGTCCGGATGTCCATGAACCCGTTGCCGGTCTGAGTGACGCTGGCCTCGATCCCCTGGGCGGCCATCACGTCCTTGACCTGCTGGGGCGTGACGTTGGGGTCCTGGAACCGGATCGTCCACACCGTCCCGCCCGTGAAGTCGATCGCGAACTGGAGCCCGACCTTGCCGCCCGTGACCGGCCCCAGGAGGATGAACACCAGGCCCGGGATGGTGACCGCCAGGGACAGCGCGAAGAACCAGCGCCGCTTGCCGATGATGTCAAACACGCCCGCGCGCCTCGCCCCGCAGGGGTCGCCGACCGGACGTGGGTCGGGCCAGGAACTCCTCCTCGGTGACCCCGTACAGGCCGGCCCGACGGGCCCACGGCTGGGCGACCACGATGCGGAGCACCGTCCGGGTGACGGTGATCGCGGTGAACATCGAGACCAGGACACCGATGATCAGGACCAGGCCGAAGCCGCGGATCGTGGACGACCCGAACAGGAACAGGATCGTGGCCGTGATCAGGCTCGACACGTTGGAGTCGAGGATCGAGTTCCAGGCCCGGTTGAACCCGGCCTCGATCGCCGCCGGCAGGCTCTTGCCGACGCGCATCTCCTCCTTGGTCCGCTCGAAGATCAGGATGTTGGCGTCGACCGCCATGCCCACCGAGAGCACGAAGCCCGCGATGCCGGCCAGGGTCATGGTCACCGGGACCAGCCGGAACAGCGCGTACACCACCAGCGCGTAGTACATCAGCGCGCCGCTCGCGATCAGGCCCGGCATCCGGTAGTGGACGCTCATGAAGAACACGACCATCAGGACCGCGATGAACCCGGCCAGCAGGCTCTGGTGCAGGAACGCCTGGCCCAGCGTCGGGCTGACCGTGGTGTTGGCGAGCTCCTTGATCGGGAACGGCAGCTGGCCGAACTGCAGGATCGTGACCAGGTTCTGGGCGTCCGCCAGCGGGTAGCCGCCGATCCCGTTCTGGCTGATCTGCACCTGGCCGCCCGGGATCGGCTCGTTGATCGTGGGGGCGCTGATGACCTTGCTGTCGAGCACGATCGCGAAGAAGTCGCCGACATGGTCGGCGGTGTAGTTGGCGAACAGCTGCTTGCCCTGGTCCTTGAGCGTGAAGTCGACGGTGCGCTGGCCGGTCTGGTTGGCGCCGATCGAGGCCGCCGCGACCTGGTCGCCCGAGAACAGCACGCAGTTGACGGTGTGCTGGTCGTCGCACTTCTGGTTGATCGTCGAGGCGGGCAGCTCCTGGTCCTGCTGGGCGGGGGTCGTCCCGAGGGGAACGAAGTCGAGGCGGCCCGTCGTGCCCACCAGCTTGCGGATCTGGTCGGCGTTCTGGACGCCGGGCATCTCGATGACCAGCCGGTCGCTGCCCTGGACCACCACCTGCGGCTCCGCGACGCCCGACTTGTCGACGCGGTTGATGATGATCTGGCGCAGGACGTTGAGGTCGTCGCGCGAGGGCGTCTTGCCCTCGGCCGGCAGCACCTGGTACTCGATCCGCAACCCGCCCTGGAGGTCAAGGCCGAGCTTGGTCTCGAGGTAGTTGGTCGTGCCCGCGCCCTGGCCGCCCACCGACGGCATGGGGAACCTCACGAAGTCCACCAGGAGCGCGAGCATGCCGATGACGAGGATCAGGATCGGACCGGCGCGTCGCATCGGGGCGGGATGATACAGGGCGCGGCCGTTCCGCGCGTCGTCGGAACGGGCCCGGCGCCTCGCCCGGGTGACGGGCGTCCCGGTCGGGCGCCGTTGCCCGGAGCGTGATGGACCCGGCGCGGACGCGCAGCCACGCGTGACCCGCGCCGGGTCGGGACGCGCCCCGACGGTCAGCCGGTCGGGCGCATCCCGCCGTGCATCCCGGCCGCCCCCGAGCGCGGCCCGCGGAAATGCGTGAACAGCCAGGCGCTGAACAGGAGCAGCACGCCCAGGCCCGCGAGGACGAGCGCCCGGTAGGCGACGTCCATGGCCGCCAGGTCGAAGGCGAACACCTTCGCGGTTGCCATGGCCAGGAGGCCGAGGCCGGCGTGGCGCAGCATGGGATGGCGGCGCGCGAGGCCGACGACCAGCGCGACGGCGCCGATGGACGTCCAGCACACGCTCAGCGCCACCTGCGCCTGCTTGGCCAGCTCCTCGATCGTGGTCGCGCCACCGGCCATGGACTGGAACGCGTCCACGACCCCGACCGACACGAGGTACACGCCGGTCATCCCGGCGGCCACCTCGAGCCACGCCCGCCCCTGCGCGAGCAGCGGATGGCGTGACGCGGCCCACAGCACGAGCCCCAGGGCGGCGAACGCGAGCGGCCAGCCGCCCAGCATGGGCTCACGGGCGACGTACGCCGGATCGACCACCCACAGGCGATCCGGGCGGGCGACGACGATCCAGGCGACCGCCGCCGCTCCGGCGGTCAGCAGGCCGCCCACAACCGTGTGGTCGACCAGGCTGCCCGCGTCGACGCGGGCGGCGAGGACGGCCAGGACGGCCAGGCCGACCCACAGCACGACGACGCCATCGGCGTAGACTTCGAACGGGACGGCGGCGGCGGCCGCGGCGATGGCCGCGATGACCGCGAGCGTCCGGGACGGCCCGGCCGGCAGCCAGCGCGCCGCGGCGAGCGACGCGGCCACCAGCAGGCACCCGGCGAGGGCGCGCTCGTCGCTGAACGGGATGTCGGGCGGTCGGACCGAACCCCACCACACCGGGTTCAGGTACCGGTCGAGCGCGTATGCCGCCGCACCGGTCCACGCGACCGCGCCCGCGAGGGTCGCCGCCTGCACGAACCATACGTAGCTGCCGAGCGGCGAGAAGCGCGGCTGCTCCGGCCATCGCGCCAGGGCACGGTCGCCGATGACCGCAACCGGCAGCAGCAGCGCCAGCGACGCCACCAGCGCGGTCCCCCGGACCTCGAACGGCAGTGCCCAGGCCACGAGGAGCAGCCCCAGCGCGGCCAGCGCGGACCGGACCCACCGAACGGGGACCAGTGCGCCGGCCGCCACCAGGGTGACGAGCAGGATCGCGAGCGACGCCGCCGCCGGGTGCAGGAACGGCGTGGGCGAGAGCGCTCCGACGGTGCCGACCGGATACTCGGTGCCGAGGAACAGCGCGAGGGCCATGGCACCAACGCCCAGCGAGGCGGCGGACCCGAACCACGCGAACGTGGCCCAGGCGGAGAACGGCGCGAGCGTCGCATCGACGGGCAGCCGATCCACGAGCCGGTCGAGCACCAGCCCACCGACGACGAGCAACCCGAATGCCGCCGTGAGCGGCGGACCCGTGAGCTCGAAGGTCAGGCCGTAGGCGGCCAGCGGGATGGCGACGCCCACCAGCAGGGAGCGCACCCAGCGGACGGGGACGAGCGCCACCGTGACCGCGACGGCCAGCAGGACCGCGCCCAGGGACGCGGCCTCCGGGTGCAGGAACGGCGTGGCGAACACCGGGTCGGCCGGGATGCCGGCGTGGCGCAACGGATACTCGAGCACCAGGAGGTGAGCCGCGACCAGGACACCCAGCGCCGTGGCGGCGAGCGCCGACCAGCGGTGATGACGGCGGCTGGCCAGCCATGCGAGGGCGACCGCCTCGGCCGCCCAGGCCAGCGGCACGGCCGGCGCGCCGAGCTGAACGAACGCGGCAATGGCGAGCAGGGCGACCCCCGTCCCGGCGGCGAGGTTGCCGAACAGGTGCTCGAGGCTCTGGCGTCGGAGGAACCAGCCGCCGAGCGCCAGGTGCGCGAGCGATGCGAGCGCGATGAACGTCCCGCGCCACGGCTCGAGGTCGGCCGCGAGCACGACGAACCCGCCCCACAGCAGGAAGGTCGCATTGGCGAGCAGGAGCGTGGCGCTGGACGGCCTCAGGTCGTCGCGCCGGATGCGTACCTCCTCGCCGGCCGCTGCGACGGCATTGACCAGCCAGAAGCCGGCGAGCGCCACGAGCGCCTGGGCAGGGTCGGGATCGCCGGTCAGCCAGCCCGCGAGCTGGGGCGCGGCGAGAACGAACGCCAGGGGCGGCAGCCAGCGCCAGGAGCGGTGGACCGCGATGGCCGTCGTGCCGGCCAGGGTCACGGCGACGAACCCCAGCGTCAGCAGCGTCGGCGACGCCCCCACCACGGGCGGCGCCACCAGCGCGGCGATCAGGCCGTAGGCGGCGACCACCCGCGCGTCGCAGCGGATCGCGATCACGGCGGCAGCCAGGGCCGCGACCAGAGCGCCGGCGAGGCCGAGCTCCGGTGGCACGAGGTCGTACAGGCGGGTGGCTGCGAACAAGGCGATCGAGATGATGCCCAGGCCCACCGCCGTGAGCACGTTGCCCATGAGCGCGTTCCGCCGGTCCAGGAACCACGCCCCGAGGCCGAACCCCGCGCTGCCCACGACGAGCCCGATCAGGACCCGCAGGGGCTCGTTGATCCAGCCACGGCTGAACGCCAGGCTGAGGAAGAACACGGCCGCCGCGACCAGGGCGAAGCCACCGATCCAGGCGAGCGCCCGGCCCGCGAACCGCTCCTCGAGATCGCGCAGGGAGATGGGGCTGCGAGGTTGTGGCTCCTGGGCACCGACGGACGGCTCGGCCGGCGCCTGCGCCCAGGCTGCCCACGGCGTTGCCGGTGCCGGAGCGACCGGCGGCGGCGTTCGCAAGGCGTGCACGGGCGCGCCCGGCGGCTCGGATGCGGGCGTGGCCGGGAGCACCGGGGCCGGCGCGCTGCGCGGGACCTGGACCCGGTCGCCGTCCACCGCGCGGGCGGGTGGCCTCTGGCTGGCCGTGGCGTCCCCACCGGGGGCGGCGGCCGGCACGCCGATGGCGGCCTCCACGCGGTGCAGGCGTGCCTGGAGCTGGTTGACGCGCCGCTCGAGGCGCTCGATCCGGACCTCGTCGTCGTACATCCCTCGCCCTCCCGGCTGTCCCCGGTCGGGAGACGCCGGGTGCCCGAGACCGTGACGGCGGCCCCGGACCCTCGGTGACCCCGCGATCAGGGCCCATCCTTCGAGAGCGCCACGCCGGGTGCAAGAGGCTTCAGGCCCCCATGCGGACCCGATCCGAGCGCCCTTCAGTCCTGGAGGTGGGCCTTGATCCGCTCGGCGAGGGGGCGGCTGATGCCGGGCACGGCCGCGATCTGCTCGACGGGGGCCTCCCGGACGCGCTTGGCGGATCCGAACACCTTGAGCAGCTCCCGGCGGCGCTTGGGCCCGACGCCGGGCAGGTCGTCGAACGCCGAGCGCGTCGTCCGCTTCGCGCGCAGGTTGCGGTGGTAGGTGATGGCGAACCGGTGCGCCTCGTCGCGCAGGCGTTGGACCAGGTACAGCGCCGGCGACGTGACCGGCAGCAGCACCGGGTCGGCCCGGTCCGGCAGGACCAGCTCCTCGCGCTCCTTGGCCAGGCCCACCAGCGGCAGGTCCGAGAGGCCCAGCTCGTCGAGGACGGCCTTGCCGGCCGTGACCTGGCCGCGGCCGCCGTCGAGGATCACCAGGTCCGGCATCGCCCAGCGGCGCTCCTCCTCGCTCCCCTCCTCGCCCGCCCGTGCACGACGGAAGCGCCGCCGCAGGACCTCCTGGTGGCTGGCGAAGTCGTTGGCCCCCTCGACCGTCCGGATGCGGAAGCGGCGGTACTCGCCGCTGCGGGGACGACCCTCCTCGAACACGACCATGCTGCCGACCGACTCGCTGCCCTGGAAGTTCGAGATGTCGTAGCACTCGATCCGCATCGGCGCGGCGGGCAGGCCGAGCGCTGCGGCCAGCTCCTCCAGCGCGCCCAGCGCCCGGCCCTCGTCGGCCAGCCAGCGGGCAGCCTCGCGCGCGAGCGCCTCGGCGGCGTTGCGCTGGGCGAGGTCCATCAGCGCACGCTTCTCACCGCGCTGGGGGGTGCGAAGCCGGACGGGGCCGCCGCGGCGGGCACCCAGGAAGGCCTCGAGCTCCGCCGGCTCGGCCAGCGAGCGCGGCACCAGGACCTCGCGCGGGATGCTGGTGGCCCGGGCGTAGTACTGCTCGAGGAAGCTGCCCAGCACCTCGTCGTCCGGGACCTCGTGCGGCGCGTCGAGGAAGAACACGTCGCGCCCGAGCATCTTGCCGTTGCGCACGACGAACAGCTGGACGGCGCCCTGGTCGTCCTGGCGGGCGAGCGCCACCAGGTCCAGCTCGGTCCGCGCGAAGGCGGCCATCTTCTGGCTCTCCATCGTCCGCTCGATGGCGCGGATCTTGTCCCGCACGACGGCTGCCTTCTCGTACTGCTGCTGCTCGGACGCGAACCGCATCTCGTGGCGCAGCCCGGCGACCAGCGCGTCGGCATTGCCCTCCAGGAACAGCTCCACCTGCTCGATGTCGCGGCGGTAGGCCGCCCTCGAGATCGCCTCGATGCACGGGCCCTGGCAGCGCTTGATGTGGTAGAGCAGGCAGGGTCGCGGCAGCGCCCGCGTGCCGTCATGGATGTCGATCGTGCAGGTCCGGAACGGGAACAGCCGCCGCACGAGGTTCATCGCCTCGTCCACCGAGCTGGCCGATGCGTACGGCCCGAAGTAGCGGCTGCCGTCGTTGGGCAGCTTCCGGGTGCGCTCGACCCGCGGGAAGTCGTCGCCCAAGGTGATCTTGATGTACGGATAGCTCTTGTCGTCCTTGAGCCGGACGTTGAACCGGGGCTTGAACCGCTTGATCAGGTTCGCCTCGAGCAGCAGCGCCTCGCTGACGCTGTCCACCTCGGTGACCTCGAGGTCCACCACCCGGTCGATCGCCTGCCGGATCCGGTGGACGATGCCTGGGCCCCGCGCCGGCGACTGGCGCTGCCAGTAGCTGCGCACCCGGTGGCGCAGGCTCTGGGCCTTGCCCACGTACAGCACCGTTCCCCGCGCGTCCTTCATCAGGTACACGCCGGGCCGGTCGGGCAGGTTGGCGAGGGTCGCCCTGAGCTCCGGGTTCATGCCCCGATTGTGCCTCCCGTGGCCGCCGCGCGCCGCCGGGCGCAACCGTTCACCGGGGCGTTGATCGCGCGCAAAGCGCTCGCTGGCAGGCTTGGGACATGCACGCCCACCATCCAGCGGTCAGCGAGCGCCTGGAGCGTCTCGCCCCGGACCAGCGCTCGGCGGCCACGGCGCCTCCCGGCCCGGTGCTGTGCGTCGCCCCGGCGGGGTCGGGCAAGACCACGACCCTGGTTGCCCGGGTGGCCTGGCTGGTCGACGGTGGCGCCGATCCCAGGTCGGTGACCGTGGTGGCCTTCAACCGTCGGGCAGCCGAGGAGCTGGCCGTCCGGCTCGACGCGGCGCTTCTCCCGCTCGGGCTGGAACCCGGGTCGGTCCGCGTCCGCACGTTCCACGCGCTGGGCCGCGAGATCCTCCGCCAGGCCGGGATGGCGGTGGATCCGCTGGTCGACCGCGACGCCCTGCTCCGGGAGCTGTATCCGGCGGCCGGCCCGGCCGACCGGGGTCGGCTCGACCTGGCGTTCTCGCGCCTGAAGCTGGACCTGCGCGTCTCGGCCGACGAGGTCGCGCGCGACCCGGCTCCGGGCCCGATCGCCCGGGCGTTCATCGCCTACGAGCGGGCGGTCGCGGACATCGGTGGCCTGGACTTCGATGACCTCGTGGTGCGAGCCCTCGGCAACCTGCAGTCCGATCGGGCGGCCCTGGACCTGTGGCGCGCCCGGTGCTCACAGCTGCTGGTGGACGAGGCCCAGGACCTGGACCGGACCCAGCTGGAGCTGGCGCTGCTGCTCGCCGCGCCAGCCAACCGGGTGTTCCTGGTCGGGGACGACGACCAGACCATCTACGGCTGGCGACTCGCGGATGTCCGACGGGTCCTCGGGCTTGCCGCCTCGCTGCCGGGCCTCCGGAGGGTCGACCTCCAGACGAACTACCGCTGCCCGCGCCCGGTCGTGGAGCGGGCGGTCCGGCTGGTCGAGCACAACCGGGAGCGGTTCGCGAAACGCATCCTGGCCGGACCGGGTGTCCGCGGCCGTCTCGTCCTCGCCCCCGATGCCGCCGACGACCGCTCGCGCCTGGTGCGCGCGATGCGGACTTGGCCGGCGGACGACACCACCCGCGCGGTCCTGGCGCGGACCAACCGGGAGCTGCTGGCCGCGGTCGTCGCCGCGGTGGATCTCGACCTGGCGTTTCGCGCCCCGGACCTGTCGCTCCCGATCGAGGATGTCCGCATCGACGGGCTGCTCGACCGGGCCGCGGCCGTCGAGGCGTCGTCGCCCGGGCTGCCATTGCTGATCGTGCTGGGCCGGGTGCGCGCGGCCGCGCACGACCCGCAGGACGCGGCGGCCGGCGACCCAGCCGCTTCCGGTGACGAGCCCTCCGACGCGGATCTCGTGACCGCCCTCCTGGGCTGGGCGGCGAGCGTCCGTTCGGTCGGGGATCTCCGGGCCACCGTCGATGAGCGTCGAAGCCGACTGGCGGTGCTGCGTCGGGATGACGCGGCGCTCTCGCTGGCCACGGCGCACGGGACGAAGGGCCTCGAGTGGGACCACGTGGTCGTCCTGGCGGATGGCTTTCCGGGGCGGCGATCGGTCAGCGATGCCGTCGAGCCGGAGCGGGCGATCGAGGAGGAGCGGCGTCTCGCCTACGTCGCCTGGACGCGCGCCCGCCGCTCGCTGACGCTGCTCTACGACCCCGATGCACCGTCGCCGTTCCTGCTCGAGGCCTTCAGCCCGGCGGAGCTGGGCGTGGACGGCAGCGGCAGGGGCGCCGTTGCCGCGTAGACTGCGGCCATCCGGATCGCGCGGACGGCCATGGCGGCCCGGCGGACCGGCCCGGCCCAGGCGGAGGCGGAGGCGGAGGCACGATGGCGCGACGCGGCGACGGGACGCAGCCGATGATTGCCCACGGCTCGGTCTACCTGCGGCCAGCCGAGCGCGAGGACATCCCGAGGTTCGTCGCCTGGATGAACGACTACGCGACCAGCCGGACGCTGGCCCTCCGGTCACCGCTGTCCATTCCGCTCGAGGAGCAGTGGTTCGAGCGGATGGTCGCCGACCAGGGCAAGGGCGGGTACCACTTCGTCGCCTGCCTCGCGGCCGACGATCGTCCGATCGGAACGGCCGGCCTGTTCGATCTCGACCTGCTCAACGGGAGCGCGGGGCTCGGGATCGCGGTCGGGGCCGCCGGGGATCGCGGCCGGGGCCACGGCAGCGACATCCTGCGGGCCCTGGTCGGGTTCGGGTTCGGGATGCTGCGCCTGGAGCGCATCTGGCTCGACGTGTACGACTTCAACCCCGGCGCGCGCCGCGTCTACGAGCGGGTCGGGTTCGTCCACGAGGGCGTCCTGCGGCACGCGACCTTCCGGGAGGGCCGGTTCATCGACGTGCACCGGATGTCGATCCTCGCCGACGAGTGGCGTGCGACGCTCGTGCCGGGGGCCGTCGCCGGGTGACCCGGGCGCCGTCGCTCGGTCCGCGGGGCGAGGGCTGGGTCGCCATCCAGGTCGTCCTGTTCCCGCTCGAGGCGTTGGCGGGGCTGGCCGGTCCGGCGTGGGGTGGCGCGCTTCGCGCCGTCACCTCGGTCGCGGGCGCCGGGCTGGTGGCCGCCGGCGCGGCGCTCGGCCTGTGGGCTCTGGTGGGCCTCGGCGGGGCGCTGACGCCCCTGCCCTACCCGCGCGACGGCGCGACGCTGGTCGCCATCGGCGCCTACCGGCTGGTCCGCCACCCGATCTACGGGGGGATCATCGTGGCCGCGGCCGGCTGGGGGTTGCTCACCGCCTCGCCGGCGGCGCTCGTCGGGGCGCTGACGCTGCTCGCCTTCTTCCGGCTCAAGTCGGCCCGCGAGGAGGTCTGGCTGGCCGCGCGCTATCCCGGCTACCCGGCCTACCGCGCCCGCACCCGGCGCCTGATCCCGTTCATCGGCTAGCAGGCCCTCGGCCGGCCGCCGGACCGGCGGGCTGCGTCACGACGTGGACCTCGATCCCGGGCAGCGCCGCGGCGACCTGGTCGAGGAGCCCGGTGCCGCGCAGCCGGTCCACGACGCCCGCCGGTCGCCATGCGACGACGAGGTGCGCGACGCGACGACGGCGCAGCGTGTCGATGAGGCCGGCCACGCCCTCGGCTCCCTCGATGCGGACCACGGTCGCCCCGAGATCGCCGGCGATCTCGACCTCCTCGCGGATTGCCCGGGTGCGGAGGTGGTCGACCTCGGGCGCCGCCGACGGGTCCGGCACGATGGCGACCAGCGGCGCGTGTAGCAGGGCGGCGAGCTCGGCGGCACGCCGGACCGCGGCACCGGTCGCCGGCAGCCCGTCGACCAGCACGGCGACCCGGTCGGCCGACGCCATGATCCACTCTCGCGGTCCGGCGGTGTCCTCGAGCTCGTCCTCGACCTGGCGCGCCACCGTGCGCAGGGAGAGCTCCCGCAGGGCGGTCAGGTTCGCCTCGGTGAAGAAGCGCTCGAGGGCGATCGCCGTCCGCTCGGGCGGATAGACGTTGCCGTGGCGCATCCGCTGGCGCAGGGCATGCGGACTCATGTCCACGAGCTCCAGCTCGTCCGCCCGTGCCAGGATCTGGTCCGGCAGTCGCTCGCGGACGGGTGCCCCGGTGATCGTCTCGACCGCGGTCGCCAGGGATTCGAGGTGCTGGATGTTGAGCGTGGTGATCACGTGGATCCCGGCGTCGCGGATGCGCTCGACGTCCTGGTACCGCTTGTCCCTGGGCGCCCCGGGCGGGTTGGTATGGGCCAGCTCGTCGATTAGGGCGACCGTCGGGTGGCGGCGGATGACGGCCTCGGTGTCCAGGTCCTCGACCAAGACGCCGCGGTGCTCGACGCGCAGCCGCGGCACGACCTCGAGGTCGCCCAGCATCGCCTCGGTCAGGCGGCGTCCATGGCACTCCGCGAAGCCCACCACGACGTCGGTCCCGCGCGCGCGGCGCCGGGAGCCCTCCTCGAGCATCCGGTACGTCTTGCCGACCCCTGGGGCCATGCCGAGGTAGATCCTGAGCCGTCCCCGGCCGCTGTCGCTCTCGCTGCGGATGCGCGCGAGCATCTGGTCCGCGGTCGGGCGGACGTCGAGCGCGTCGCGCTCCGGGTCGTTCATCGCAACAGACCGTCCAGGTCCAGGTTGAGCTCCAGGACGGTGACCCGCGGCTCGCCCAGGAAGCCCAGCATCGGCTGCTGCGTGTGGCGGGCGACCGCGGCCCGGACGTCGTCCTCGGACATGGTCCGTGCCCTGGCCACGCGCGCGACCTGGTACTCGGCCGCGGCCGGGCTGATGTCCGGGTCGAGCCCGGACGCGGAGGCCGTCACGAGGTCGACCGGGACGGGCCCACCGCCATTCGCGGCCCGGAGGCGATCGACCTCCATGGTGATCCGGTCGATGAGGGCCCTGCTCGTCGGGCCGAGGTTCGAGCCCGCGGAGCTGCTGGCGTCATAGCCGTCGGCCCCGGCCGCGGATGGCCGGCCCCAGAAGTACCGGTCGTCCGAGAAGGCCTGGCCGATCAGGCTCGAGCCAATCGCCTTGCCGTCGACGACGATCATCGACCCGTGTGCCTGATGCGGGAACGCGACCTGCGCGACGGCGGTCACGACCGCCGGGTAGGCGGCGCCGGTGAGCAGGGTCATCATGACCAGGAGGGCGAACGCCGGCCACACGACACGGCGGATGAAGGTGGTCATCGCGGGTTCCCTAGGCAAGGTGGAGGGCGGCCACGAGCAGGTCGATCGCCTTGATCCCGAGGAACGGGGCGACGATCCCGCCGAGGCCGTAGATGAGGAGGTTGCGCCGGAGGAGCTCGCCCGCCGGCGCGGCCCGGAAGGCCACGCCGCGGATCGCGAGCGGGACCAGGGCGATGATGACCAGCGCGTTGAAGATCACCGCTGACAGGATCGCGCTCTGGGGCGTTGCCGAGACCCATGACGTTGAGCGCGTTGAGCTGCGGGTAGACGCTCACGAACATCGCCGGGACGATCGCGAAGTACTTCGCCAGGTCGTTGGCGATCGAGAACGTGGTGATCGAGCCGCGCGTGATCAGGAGCTGCTTGCCGATCGCGATGACCTCGAGCAGCTTGGTCGGGTCGGAGTCGAGGTCGACCATGTTGGCCGCCTCCTTGGCCGCCGACGTGCCACTGTTCATCGCCAGCCCGACGTCGGACTGGGCCAGGGCCGGGGCGTCGTTGGTCCCGTCGCCGGTCATCGCGACGAGGTGGCCGTCGGCCTGCTCCTGGCGGATGAACGCGATCTTGTTCTCCGGGGTCGCCTGCGCGATGAAGTCGTCGACGCCGGCCTCCCTGGCGATCGTGGCCGCCGTGCGAGGGTTGTCGCCCGTGATCATCACGGTGCGGATGCCCATCTTCCGGAACTCGGCGAACCGCTCGACCAGCCCCTCCTTGACCGTGTCCTTGAGCTCGATCATCCCCACCACGGCGTGGTCGGTGCGGATCGCGAGCGGCGTCGCGCCCGCGTCGGCGATGCGATCCGCATCGGCCAGCAGCTCGGCCGGCATCGGGGCGTCGAGCCCGGCGCCGATCGCGTCCACCGCGCCCTTGAGGATCAGGCCGCCGTCCCCCGTACGGACGCCGCTGGTCCGGGTCTCGGCCCTGAACGGGATGTCCTCCACGATCGTCGCCGCCAGGGCCGCGTAGCCCTGGTCGTCGTCGCTTCCGCCCGGCTTCTCGAGCTCGGTGAGCCGCCGGCGCGCGAGCTCGACGACCGAGCGTCCCTCGGGTGTCTCGTCCCGGATCGAGGCCACGAGCGCGGCCGTGAGCGCGGCCGTCTCGGAGACCCCCGGGGCCGCGGTGATCGTGGACGCGAGGCGGTTGCCGTAGGTGATGGTGCCGGTCTTGTCGAGCAGGATCACGTCGACGTCGCCCGAGGCCTCGACCGCGCGGCCGCTCATCGCGAGCACGTTGAACCGCGCGACGCGGTCCATGCCGGCGATGCCGATGGCCGAGAGCAGGCCGCCGATCGTGGTCGGGATCAGGCACACGAGCAGCGCCATCAGGGCAACCGTGTCGACCGTGGTCCCCGCGAACGCCCCGAACGGGCGCAGCGTCACGGTCGCCATCAGGAAGATGATGGTCAGCCCCGAGAGCAGGATCGCGAGCGCGATCTCGTTCGGGGTCCGCTGGCGCTTCGCGCCTTCGACCAGCGCGATCATCCGGTCGAGGAAGGTCTCGCCGGGATCGCTCGTCACGCGGATCACCAGGCGATCGCTGACGAGCGTCGTGCCGCCGGTGACCGAGCTGCGGATGTCCGTCCCGGGCTCCTTGAGGACCGGCGCCGATTCGCCGGTGATCGCCGCCTCGTTGACGAAGCCGGCGCCCTCGATGACGTCGCCGTCGCCGGCGATCGTCTCGCCCTCTTCGACCACGATGACGTCCCCCCTGCGCAGCTCGGACGAGCCCACCGACTCGAGGGAGCCGTCGACACGTCGCCGGTGGGCCATCGTCTCCGACCGCGTGCGGCGCAGGGTCGCCGCCTGGGCACGGCCCCGCGCCTCGGCGATCGCCTCGGCGTAGGTGGCGAACAGGACGGTGAACCACAGCCAGATGCCGACCTGGAGCTGGAAACCGCTGCCCGATGGCCCGCCGGCCGGCTGCAGCCCGGTGACGTTGGCGAGCCAGGTGACGGTCACCAGGGCGGCGGTGATCTCGACCACGAACATGACCGGGTTCCTGATCAGCAGCCGCGGATCGAGCTTCCGGAACGCGTGGGGGATCGCCGACCGGAGAAGGGCGGGGTCGAGGACGCCATGGGGCCTGGGCGGCTCCGCGCCGCTCGGCTTGGTGCCGCCCAGGGTGACGAAGCGCTGGAACCGGCGCGTCCCGCGGCCGAGGTCGATGGACATCAGGGAACGGCTCAGGCTCATGGAGCTCAGAAGACCTTTCCGGCGTTCTGGAGCAGCTGCTCGACGATCGGCCCGAGCGCGAGCGCCGGGAAGAACGTGAGCGCGCCGACGATGATGACGACGCCGATCAGCAGGACGGTCCACAGGACGCCGGTCGTGGGAAACGTCCCCAGGGACGGTGCCACGCGCCGCTTGGCGGCCATCGATCCTGCCAGCGCCAGGATCGGGATGATCATCCCGTAGCGGCCGATGAGCATCGCCAGCCCACCCGTGACGTTGTAGAACGGCGTGTTCCCGGTCAGGCCGGCGAACGCCGACCCGTTGTTGCCGGTCTGGCTGGAGAACGCGTACAGGATCTCGCTGAACCCGTGCGGTCCCTTGTTCAGCGGCCCTGCGATGCCCTCGGGCAGCACCGAGGCGAGGGCCGTGAACCCGAGGATGCTGGCACCCAGCACGAGCGCGGTGATCATCGCCATCCTGATCTCGAAGCTCTCGACCTTCTTGCCCAGGTACTCGGGTGTCCGGCCGACCATGAGCCCGGCGATGAACACCGCCAGGATCGCGCCGATGGTGAGCATGCCGTACATCCCGGCGCCGATCCCGCCGGGCGTGATCTCGCCCAGCTCGATGTTGAACAGCGGGACGAGGCCGGCGAGCGGCTGGGCGCTGTCATGCCAGGAGTTCACGGCGCCCGTGCTGGTGCCCGTCGTGGCCGCCATGAACAGGCCGCCGACGGCGGCACCGAAGCGCGTCTCCTTGCCCTCCATGTTGCCCAGCAGCGACTGGTCGACACCGGCCGGGAACAGGGGGTTGCCATTGAGCTCGTTGTGCATCGCGAACACGGCACCCACGACGAGGATCGCCGCCATCGCGCCGAAGATGGTCCAGCCCTGGCGCTGGTTGCCGGCGTACCGGCCGAAGGTGTACGTCAGCGAGAACGGGATCGCCAGCAGGGCGAAGATCTCGAGCCAGTTCGTCAGGGCGGTGGGGTTCTCGAACGGGTGCGACGAGTTGGCGTTGAAGAACCCGCCGCCGTTGTTGCCCAGCTCCTTGATCCACTCCTGGGACGCGACCGGTCCGATGGCGATGCTCTGGGTGGCGCCCTGCAGCGTGGTGACGGTCTGAGCCGGGCTCCACGTCTGGGGGACGCCCTGCGACACGAGGACGAGGGCACCGACGACCGAGATCGGCAGCAGGATGTACAGGACGCCGCGGGTCAGGTCGACCCAGTAGTTGCCGATCGTCCTCGCGCTGCGACGGGTGAGGCCGCGGAACAGGGCGATCGCGATCGCGAGGCCCGTCGCCGCCGAGGTGAAGTTGCGGACCGCGAGCATGGCGGCCTGCGAGAGGTACGTGACGCTGGTCTCGCCCGAGTAGTTCTGCCAGTTGGTGTTGGTCTCGAAGCTGACCGAGGTGTTGAACGCGAGATCCGGCGTCATGGGCGGGATTCCGCCCTGGTCGAGGGGCAGGATGTCCTGGAGCCGGAGCATCACGTAGCCGGCGACGATGGCGACGAGGGCCATCGCGAGCACGGCGACCGCGTAGCCGCGCCAGCCCTGCTCGGCCGTCTCGTCGACGCCGCAGACGCGGTAGACGAGGCGCTCCACGGGCCGCAGGACCGGGCTCAGGAAGACGCGCTCGCCCTCCATCACGCGGTGGATGTAGCCGCCCAGGAACGGCGTCGCGACCAGGACCGCGAGCGCGATCGTCGTCAGCGTCAGGACGTCGCCGGGGGCCATGCTCAGAAATCCTCGGGACGGAGCAAGGCCCACAGCAGGTACCCGAACAGGAACGCCGCCGCCAGGCCGGCGAGGATGTCGAGGGCGCTCATCCGCGCACCCGGTCGCACAGCGCGAGGTATCCGGCGAACGCGATGGTCGCGATGGCGATCACGAGCAGGATCTGGAGATCGGTCACGGTTGGTCCTCGGGTTCCGGCGGCCGGCGCAGGCGCTCGACCGTGGCGATGAGCGTCTCGAGCGGGAAGGGCTTGGGCAGGTAGCCAGCCACGCGGTGCTCGCGGAGCTGGCGATGGCTGACCGGGATGGCGCTCACGATCACCACGGGCGGGCCTGTCGACGCGGCGAGCGGGCCGTCGCGAATGAGCTCCCAGCCCGTGTCGCCGGGCAGGTTGAGGTCGAGCAGCACCAGCGATGGCCGGAGGCCGGCGTCGAGCCAGGACCGGGCGTCCTCGGCCGACTCGACCTCCGCCACCTCGATCCCCCGGATCCGGAGGTGGCGCGCCAGCGTCCCCCGAAGCGACTCGTCGTCCTCCACCAGGAGGACCGGACCGGGCGCACCCGGCGCCGACGCGGGCATGTCAGCTCACGGCCTCGACGACGAGGTCCGCGGGACCGTCCCCCAGCGGCCACAGCAGGCTCAGGCGCACGTTGCGCGACGCCGCCAGGCGCTCCAGCCGCGGCTGGAGCTCGGCCCCGAAGCGGAGCCCGGTGAGGGTCACCCGGGTGCCGGCGCCGCTGGCGACGAGCTCGATCGCGGCGTCGATCGTCGCGATCTCGTGGTCGATGGTCGCCTGGCCGGCAAGGCGGACGGCGGCCAGCTCGGAGCTGTCCATGGCCCCAGCGTGCGCGCGGGCCCAAGAGGCCGGGGCCTGCTCGAGGGGTCGGCGCCCTCAAGCCGGCGTCAAGTCACGTCGCCCTCGGCGAGTGTCAGCCGGTAGCCGACCCCGGGCTCGGTGACGATGAGCGACCGCGCGACGCCGGTGGGATCGAGGGCGTCGAGCTTGCGCCTGAGCAGGCTCACGTGCACATGGACGTAATGCCGCTCGCCCTGGTACGCCTCGCCCCACACGGCCCGCAGCAGGCGGGCGTGGGTGATCAGGCGACCGGGGTTGGCCATGAGGACGCGCAGGATCTCGAACTCGCGGGGCGTGAGGTCGGCGACGCGCCCGCCGACCGTCACCTCGTGGCGGAGACTGTCGAGCACCACCGGGCCGGCCCGGACCCTGCCCTCCTCGCCACCAGCGGGGCCCGCGGCGCGGCGAAGGACCGCCCGGATCCGCGCATGCAGCTCGCCCAGGGCGAAGGGCTTGGTCACGTAGTCGTCCGCGCCCAGCTCGAGCGCCTGGATCTTGGTCGCCTCCTCCCCGCGGGCGGATAGGACGATCACCGGCGTCGCCGCATCGCGGCGCACCCGGCGGATGACCTGCAGCCCGTCGACGTCGGGCAGCCCGAGGTCGACCAGCACGAGGTCCGGGCGCCGGAGCTGCCAGCGCTCGAGCGCGGTCCGGCCGTCCACGGCCTCCTCCACCCGGAAGCCGCGCAGCCCGAGATCCCGCGCGAGGGAGATGCGCGTCGAGTCGTCGTCCTCGACGATCAGGACCGACGGTCCCGCCGCCTCGCGGCCGGTGCCGCCCCCCCGATCTCGGGCTCGACTCCGGCCGCCGTCACGGTCCGGGCGACCGTCACGAGGCATCGGGATCGGCCGTTGCGGCCACGGGCAGGTCGAGGTCGACGGCAAGGCCGCCGAGCGCGCTCCGCCGCGCCTCGACCCGCCCGCCCATCGCCTCGGCGAACCCCCGGACGACCGCCAGGCCGACCCCGCTCCCGCCCCTGGCCGCGGGGCCCCGCCGCGGGACGCGGTAGAACTTGTCGAACAGCCTCGGGAGCGCGTCGTCGGGCACCCCGCTGCCGCCGTCCTCGATCGTCAGCCGGACCTCGCCGGTCGACGGCGAACGAGCCGCCAAGATCGCCACCCGCACGGTCGCGTCCGTGTAGCGGACCACGTTCTCGAGGAGGTTGTCGAGGATCTGCGCGAGGAACGCCGGGTCGACGCGCACCGGCGGCAGGTCCGCGAGCGCCGTCTCGACCGGCCGCTCGCCGAGCCGTGCCCGGGCGCGTTCCAGCGCCGTCTCGACCAGGTCGCGCAGGTCGTAGCCGTCGAGCTCGGGCTGGAGCGCCCCGCCCTCGACACGGCTGAGGTCGAGCAGGTTGGTCACGATCCGGTTGAGGCGATCGGCCTCGCGGTCGATCGTCTCGGCGGCGAGGTAGCGGTCTCCCGGCCCGAGGTCGACCATCCGGTCCATCAGCGTGCCCGCGGCGGCGCGGATCGAGGCGAGCGGCGTCCGCAGGTCGTGCGAGACGGTCTGGAGCAGCGCGCTCTTGACGCGGTCGCTCTCCCGCGCGATCGCGGCCGTGCGCACCTCCACCGCGAGGCGGTCCTGCTCGACGGCCTGCGCGACCTGGTCGGCCACCGCCGCCATGAGCCGCGTGTCGGTGGGGGCGGGGCGCCCCGCGGCACGCGGGATGATGGTCCAGATGGCGCCGACACGACGGTCGCCGGCCTCCAGCACCACCTTGTGGAGCACGCCCGTCGCTGGCGTCGCGGCACCCGCCCGGCCTCCCGTCCGCGCCGCGGTGTGGACCTGGATCCACTCCGCCGGAGCCTCGCCCGCGGTCCGCCTCAGCACCTGGACCGACGTCGCGGACGGCCTGGGGGCGCCGGAGCCCGTATCGACCACGACCCGGTCGATCCCGGCGGGGTCCGTGATCTCGATCCACGCCCGCGTGGCGACCGTGTCACGGACCAGGCTGTCGGCCACCGCCCGGAACGCGTCCACGCTCTCCGATCGGGTGGCCAGCGCGCGGCTCACCCGGAACATCGCCCGGGCCTCGCGCTCCCGCTCCCGGGCCGTCTGCGTCTGGCGCCGCTGGATCGCCGTGAGCTGGCCGACCAGGATCGCGACGAACAGCAGCAGCAGGACGTTGAGCCACTCCTGCGGGTCCCGGACGGTGAACGTGTAGCGCGGCTCGGTGAACAAGAAGTCGTAGAGCAGGAACGCGCCGATCGAGGCGGCCACGGCACCGGGTGTGCCCGCGACGATCGCCGTCGCCGCCACGGCGACGAGGTAGACGACGCTCGCGTTCGCGATCCCCACCTGGGTCTCGAGGATCGCGACGGCCGCCGTCGCGAGGCCGAGCCCGGCCACCGCCGTCATCCCCGCCCGCAGGATCCGGACGGCCGCCATCCGATCGGCCCCACCACCCGATCGGCCGGACCACCCGGTCAGCTGCTCGATCCCCGGCATCGACGTGTCTCAGTCGCCCAGGTCTCGCCTGGCGAGCACCCTGAGCAGCCGGTCGATCGCGTCGAGGAACGGCTCCGTTGCGTCGGCCGGGAGCGCGTCCCGGATCGAGTCCTTGGGGCCGTACGCGGCCCGCGCTCGAAGGGCGAGCTTCCGCAGGTCCGCGAGCCCGTCGTCGCGCAGCCGGTCGGGCAACGGGTCGAGGTAGGCTGCCCAACGGGCCTGCCCCGCCGTCGTGGGCCGCCGCGAGCAGGCGGTCGGCGGCCCGCGCCGCGCGCAGCGCCGCCTCGTCGATGGCCGGTTGCTCGTGCCGCGCCGGGTCGCGGTCGCCGGGATGCGTGTCGCCGGGATCGCCCGTCACAGCTCGGACATGGGGACGGCCCCGACGCCCTGCATCGGCGGGCCGCACGAGCACGAGCCCCAGGCGCTTGCGCTCCGATCCGTTGACCAGGATCCGGAACGAGTAGTCGCCAGGCGACGGGAAGGTCAGGTTCCACAGGTCGATGCTGAAGGTCAGGATCGCGTCGCGTCCATCCGGATGCCCGCGCGCGACGAGGCTCCCGGTCGCCCCGGTGACCTCGGTCCCGTCGGGGTCGAGGAGCACGATCCGGAGCTCGTGCTCGCGCTCGGTCTCGGGCGCCGTGACGAGGAGGCCGACGACGAGCGCGAGGTGCGGGTGGCGGAGCGGGAAGGTCCGCCCGCCGATCCGGGTGATCCCCCCGCCCAGGACGTGGAACTTCTGGCCCGGCTGCGTCTCGGCCGCATCGGCGAGGAAGGCGAAGTCGATCTCCGGCATGGGGTCATCGTAGACCGCCCGCGTCGACCGCTGCGGCTCGGAACAACGCCGCAGCGCGCCGGGACGAGCGCCGTCGGCTGCGGATCGAGCCGGGTCGCGTCGGGCTATCGCTCGCCCGGCTGACCGCGCCGCGGCGACCCGCTTGCGCGAGGGCGCCATCACAGGGACGGCGACCGGGGCCGGCCGCCACCCGCGCCGGGCGGCCCGCCTCGTCGGCGAAGGTGACGTCGCTGAGCGGGACCAGCGGCTCGCCGCGCAGGACGCGGGCGAGGTACTCGCCGGTCGCCGAGCCCGGCGTCGCCGCGACCGGCTCGGGCGTGCCCTCGGCGACGATCCGGCCGCCGCGCAGGCCGCCCTCGGGGCCCAGGTCCACGATCCAGTCCGCGGTCTTGATCACGTCGAGGTTGTGCTCGATGACGAGCACCGTGTTGCCGTTGTCGACCAGCCGATGGAGCACCTGCGAGCAGCTTGTCGACGTCGGCGAAGTGGAGGCCGGTGGTCGGCTCGTCGAGCAGGTACAGCGTCTTGCCCGTGGCCCGGCGCGACAGCTCGGTGGCCAGCTTGACGCGCTGCGCCTCGCCGCCCGACAGCGTGGTTGCCGGCTGGCCGAGGTGGACGTAGCCGAGGCCGACGTCGAACAGCGTCTGCGAGCTTGTCGCGCACTTGGGCACGGCGCAGAAGAACTCGAGCGCCTCCTCGACGGTCATCTCCAGCACGTCGGCGATCGACCGGCCCTTGTAGTGGATCTCCAGCGCCTCGCGCGTTGTAGCGCTTGCCCTTGCAGACCTCGCACGGCACGTAGACGTCGGGCAGGAACTGCATCTCGATCTTGATGATGCCGTCGCCCTTGCAGTTCTCGCACCGGCCGCCCTTGACGTTGAAGCTGAACCGGCCCGGCTTGTAGCCGCGGAGCCGGGCCTCGGGCATGCCCGCGAACAGCTCCCGGATGGGCGCTGAACAGGCCCGATGTAGGTGGCCGGGTTGGAGCGCGGCGTGCGGCCGATCGGGCTCTGGTCGATCTCGATGATCTTGTCGATGTGCTCGACGCCCTCGATCGCGTCGTGCGCGCCGACGGGCTCCCGGGCGCCGTTCAGCTCCCGGGCCAGCGCCCGGTACGAGCACCTCGTCCACGAGCGTGCTCTTGCCCGACCCGGACACGCCGGTGACCGCGATGAACGTCGCCCAGCGGGAACGCGCACGTCGATGTCGCGCAGGTTGTGCTCGCGGGCGCCGCGCACGACCAGCGCCGGCCGTTGCCCCGGCGGCGCGGTCGCGGGCACGGGCACCGAGCGCTCGCCGCGCAGGAAGGCGCCGGTGATCGAGCGCGGCTCGGCGCAGGATGTCCTCCAGCGGGCCGTTGGCGATGATCTCGCCGCCGTGCTCGCCTGCCCCGGGCCCGATGTCGATCACCCAGTCCGCGGTCCGGATCGTCTCCTCGTCGTGCTCGACCACGAGCACGCGTGTTGCCCAGGTCGCGCAGGCGCGTGAGGGTCGCGATCAGCTTGGCGTTGTCCCGCTGGTGGAGCCCGATCGACGGCTCGTCGAGGATGTACAGCACGCCCATCAGCGTGGTGCCGATCTGGGTCGCCAGGCGGATGCGCTGCGCCTCGCCGCCCGAGAGGGTGATGCTCGCCCGGTCGAGGGTCAGGTAGTCCAGCCCGACGTCGACCAGGAACCCGAGGCGCGCGACGATCTCCTTGAGCGACCTGGCGCGCGATCGTCCGCTCGCGCTCGGTGATCCGGTCCCCGAGCCGCGCCGCCCAGTCCAGGGCGTCGGTGACCGACAGCGTCGGACACCTCCCAGATGCTGCGGCCTTCCACGGTCGACCGCGAGCGCCTCGGGGCGGAGCCGCCGGCCGCCGCAGGTGGGGCACGGCTTCTGGACCATGAACTTCTCGAGCTCGGTGCGGATGTACTCCGACTCGGTCTCGCGGTACCGGCGCTCGAGGTTGGTGACCACGCCCTCGAACGTGGCGACGTAGCTGTTCTCGCCCCGCTCGTGCCGGTAGCGCGACGACGACCTTCTCGTCCTTGGGCGCGTACAGCAGGTAGTCGATGGCCTCGTCGGGCAGGTCCCGGACGGGGCGTGTCGATGCTCCAGCCGTGCGACGCGAAGACCGCCTCGGTGATCTTCATCCGCCACGAGATCTCGGTCGGCATCTTGTTCCACGGGCGCCAGCGCGCCCGCGCGGATGCTCGCGGCTCCGGTCGGGGATGACCAGCGCCGGGATCGATCTCCAGCTGCGTGCCCAGCCCGGTGCAGGTGGGGCAGGCGCCGTGCGGGCGAGTTGAACGAGAAGGAGCGCGGCTCGAGCTCGTCGATCGTGGTGCCGTCGTACGGGCAGCTGTAGCGCTCGCTGTAGCGGCGCTCCTCGAACGTCGGCGGCTCCCCCTCGCGCGGCACGGGCGCGATCACGACGACGCCCTCGCCCAGCCGGAGCGCGGTCTCGATCGAGTCGGCCAGCCGCGCGGCGTCCGGGTCCGGGACGGCGTGCCCGTCCCGGGGTCGATCGGCCGGCCGGCCTCGTCGCGCGCCCAGCCCTCGGGCGCCTCGGCGTGGCGGACGACGAGCCGGTCGACGACCGACCTCGATCGTGTGGCGCTTGTAGCTGTCGAGCGTGGGGGCCTCGGTCGAGGTCGTACATGCTCGCCGTCCACGCGGACGCGCACGAATCCCTGCTTGCGGGCGCCCTCGAAGACGCGGTCGCCCTCGGTCTTGCGGTCCTTGACCAGCGGCCCGAGGACGAGCAGCCGGGTGCCCTCGGGCAGCGCCAGCACCTGGTCCGACGATCTGGCTGGACCGCTCTGGCGCTCGATCTCGCGGCCGCAGAGGGGGCAGTGGGGGTGGCCGATCCGCGCGAACAGCAGGCGCAGGTAGTCGTAGATCTCGGTGACCGTGCCGACCGTGGACCGCGGGTTCTTCGAGGCGCCCTTCTGGTCGATCGAGATGGCCGGCGACAGGCCGTCGATCTGGTCGACGTCGGGCTTGTCCATCTGGCCCAGGAACTGCCGGGCATAGGCGCTCAGGCTCTCGACGTAGCGGCGCTGGCCTTCGGCGTAGATGGTGTCGAAGGCGAGGCTGCTCTTGCCGCTCCCGGACAGCCCGGTGATCACCACCAGCCGGTCGCGCGGGAACGCGACGTCGACGTTCTTGAGGTTGTGTTCGCGCGCTCCGCGCACGACGATCCGATCCTGGGGCACGGTCGCAGTCTAGCCGATCCTCACCAAAACGAACAGGCGTTCTGCGCCGCGGATCGCGCGCGATGACCGCGGGCGCGCGCGGCCGGCGCTCAGGTCGCCTGGCAGATCTTCCAGGCGCCGTTCTCGCGGACCAGGCGCACCGACTGGTCGAGCGGGACGTCCTGGCCGTAGGCCTGGAGCGACTGGAGCAGCGCGTCCAGCTGGGCGTCGGTCATGCTCGTCCCCTGCTGGTCCAGCACCTGGCGCACGATCGGCCGCATCGCGTTCGCGTCGAAGGTGACCTTGACCGAGCCGCTGACCGGCACCTGGGCGACGTCGCCGTCGATGGCCGGCTCGCCCAGCTTGAGGCCGCCGACGTCGAGCTGGACGGCATCGACCAGGGCCTGGGTGTCCAGCCCGGGAAGCAGGCTCGAGCCGAGGTCGGTCCCGGTCGGCAGCCCGATCTGCTCGCGGATTCGATCCTCCTGGCCCGCGCAGGCCAGGGTCCGCAGCCCGTCCAGGTCCTTGGCGGCCACCTTGGTCAGGGCATCCTGGACCACGGCGCCAGGGCCCGAGGCGGGCGCCGGCGAGCCGCCGCACGCGGCGGCGGCGAGGGCGAGCGCGAGCAGCAGGAGGAGCTCTCGCGGAAGCGTGGGATCGGCGATGCACGCCAAGATCCTACGTCCGATGACGGCGCCGCGGACGGACCATCGCCCGCGGGTCGGGCTCGAACCCGAGGCGCCGGTACCAGTCGTCCATCCCGGGCGCCGCGGCCAGCGTGAACCGGACGCGATCTCGTCCGTCCATCAGCGCGTGAATCAGTCGCTCGCCGATGCCCAGCCCCTGCCAGGCGGGATGGACGATGACCATCACGATCAGCGCGTTGAGCGAGCCGTCCGAGAGCGACCTGGCGGTCCAGACCAGGTGGTCTCCGTCCCACGCGCTGGCCACCTCCGACGACTGTCCAACCGCCGTCGCGATGGCCTCCGGGTCCGCCGCTCGCACGTCCCAGCCCACCGACCGCAACAGCGCCATCACCTCGGGGCCCGCCGGTCGCCGGTCCAGGGTCACCTCGACCCGATCGGCCGTCCCGTCCGCCCGCGCCAGCCGGCGGTCGAGCTCCCACAGGTGATCGAACCCGTGGTACAGCAGGCGACGGACGACCTTCGCGAGGGTCCAGGTCTCGCCGTGGCGGTCTACGATCTGCGGCGCCGTCATCGGATGCCTGCCGCGCGTGTAGCTGGTCGAGGGCCCACGCCCGGGTTGCCGCCAGCGCCTCGTCGAGGCGGGCGTCGCGCAGCGGTCCCCCGTACCGCGCCGCCGGGTCCAGGCGCCCGACCAGCCACACCTCGGCGCCCGCGAGGTGGCGGACCACCGCCTCGGCGGTCCGCTCCCCGATCCCGGCGTCCGCGGCCAGCGGACCGCGCACGGCTTCACGGGTCGCGATCCGATCCGCCAGCGCGAGGAGGTCCTCCCGCGCCCACGCCATGCGGCGGATGGCGCGGTCGAGCGACGTCGGGCTCCAGCGCGCGGCGGTCTGGGTCGAACGTCGCGTTCACCTCGTAGCCGTCCGCCTCGTGCCGGGCCGGCACCTCGGCCACGACCTCCGGACGGCCCAGCGGCAGCAGGTCCAGCGCGTCGCCTCGGGCCTCGAGCCACTCGCGGACGCGGGACGTCGCGGTCAGCGCCGCGGTGAGCGCCGCATCGGCCGACCGGCCCGACCCGAACACGCCGGGCGCGTCGAGGACCCAGCCGCCGACCCGCGACCCTTCGTAACCGGGCTCCAGCCACACGCGCAGGTGCGGAAAGGCGACGGCCGGCTCGCCCGGACCGGCCGGTCCGGACATCAGTAGCCGCGGCGCCGCCGGTTCGGACGCTGGCCGGTCCGGCGGCGGATGTTGGGGGTCACGGTGCGGTCCCAGGTCGGACGCTCCAGCCACCGCGCCTGCCAGCCGCCGTCGTCGTCCTCGTGCTCGTCGCGGATGCCCGGGAACAGCTCGGCCGCGACGCCGGTGGCATCCCCTCCCTCGTCGGCTCGCGCGTGCCGACGGCTCTTCGCCCGAGGCCAGGACGGTGACCTCGGTCACCTCGAACGTGGCCGCATCGCCGTCCACGCCGCGCCCGCCGCGATGCGCCGCGGCACGCTCCTTCGCGGGCAGCGCCGCCTCCCTCGCGGCTCGCTCGGCCGCACGGGCGACGACCACCGACTGCGTCCTGCTCCAGCACCCGCAGCCGGATCTGCTGGATCTCGTCGCGCAGCGCCGCGGCGCGCTCGAACTCGAGCTGCTTGGCGGCGGCCCTCATCTCGGTCTCCATCCTGGCCACCAGCCGCTCGACCTCCGCCCGGTCGGCGGCCTCGAGGTCCCGCGCCTGGCGCTCCGAGCTGTACATCACCGTGCTCTCGGCCACGACCCGGAGCCGGTCGTTGATGTCGTGGATGCCCTTGATGATCGTCTGGGGCTCGATCCCGTGGTCCAGGTTGTAGCGCTCCTGGACCGCGCGCCGGCGATCCGTCTCCTCGATCGCGACCTGCATCGACTCGGTGATCGTGTCGGCGTACATGACCACCTCGCCGCCGGTGTTGCGGGCCGCCCGGCCGATCATCTGGATCAGCGACCACGCGCTGCGCAGGAAGCCCTCCTTGTCGGCGTCGAGGATCGCGACCAGGGTCACCTCCGGCAGGTCGAGGCCCTCGCGCAGGAGGTTGATGCCGACCAGCACGTCGTAGACGCCCAGCCGCAGGTCGCGCAGGATGGCCACCCGCTCCAGCGTGTCCACCTCGCTGTGGAGGTACTGGACCTTGACCCCTAGCTCCTTGAGGTAGTCGGCGAGGTCCTCGGCCATCTTCTTGGTCAGGGTCGTGACCAGCGCCCGTTCGCCGCGGTCCACGCGGCCGCGGATCTCCTCCAGCAGGTCGTCGATCTGGCCGTCGGTGGGGCGGACGACGATCGGCGGGTCCACGATGCCGGTCGGGCGGATCAGCTGCTCGACGACCCGCTCGCTCCGCTCCAGCTCGTACGGCCCGGGCGTGGCCGACACGTAGATCGCCTGGTTGACGTGGACCTCGAACTCCTCGAACGTCAGCGGCCGGTTGTCCAGCGCGGACGGCAGGCGGAAGCCGAAGTCGACCAGGATCTCCTTGCGCGTCCGGTCGTTCTTGTACATGCCCACGACCTGCGGGATCGTCATGTGCGATTCGTCGACGATCAGCAGCCAGTCCGGCGGGAAGTAGTCGAGCAGCGTCCACGGCCGGGAGCCGGGCTCGCGCTGCGACAGGTGGCGCGAGTAGTTCTCGACGCCGGTGCAGTAGCCGAGCTCGCGCAGCATCTCCAGGTCGAACGTGGTCCGCTGGCGGAGCCGGGCCGCCTCGAGCGCCCGACCCTCGGCCTCGAGCTGCCCCACCCGCTCCTCCATCTCGGCCTCGATCGTGCCGACGGCGAGCTCCAGCTTCTCGCGTGGGCGTCACGAAGTGCGTCGCCGGGTAGACGTTGAGCTCCTTGCGCTCCGCGAGCAGCTCCCCGGTGAGCGGGTCGATCTCGGTGATCCGCTCCACCTCGTCGCCGAAGAACTCGACCCGGACGATCTCCTCCGAGGAGGCCGGGCCGACCTCCAGGGTGTCGCCCCGGACCCGGAACCGGGCACGCGTCAGGGCGGCGTCGTTGCGCTGGTACTGGAGGTCGACCAGGTGGCGCAGGACGCTGTCCCGGCGGTACTGGCCGCCGACCTTGAGCCGGAGCACCGTGGCGCCGTAGTCGACGGGAGCCCCCAGGCCGTAGATGCACGACACCGAGGCCACGATGATCACGTCCCGCCGCTCGAACAGGGCATGGGTCGCCGCGTGGCGCAGCCGGTCGATCTCCTCGTTGCGGCTGCTGTCCTTCTCGATGTAGGTGTCCGACCGGGGCAGGTACGCCTCGGGCTGGTAGTAGTCGAAGTAGCTGACGAAGTACTCGACGGCGTTGTCGGGGAAGAACTCGCGAAACTCCGCGTACAGCTGGGCGGCCAGCGTCTTGTTGTGGGCCAGGACGAGGGTCGGCTTCTGGTGCCGGGCGATGGCCTGGGCCATCGTGTAGGTCTTGCCGCTGCCGGTCACGCCCAGCAGCGTCTGGGCGCGCAGCCCCCGGCCCAGCCCGTCCACGAGGCGATCGATGGCCTGCGGCTGGTCGCCGGTTGGCTCGAACGGGGCGACGAGGCGGAAGTCGGGCACGAGGTGGATCCTAGCACCAGAACAGGCGTTCGACCCAGTCCCCGTGTTCGAGGCGTCCGGGGATATCCCGGACGGCGTTCCTAGGCCGTCCAGCCGGCCGTCCGGGGGTGCTGACCCGAAGGTGCCCCGGGTCCCCGGACGTTAGGGGCATGCCCGTCGCCCGGTGCGCGCGGGCAATGTGGCGGAGCGTCCCGGGTGCGCTCCCCGGCCCGGCGCGCCCGCGATCGCCCGGCCCGACGCGCGCGGTCCCACCAAGCGAAAGGCAGCACGTTGGAACTCGAGTACAAGGACGATCGGCGGAAGGGACGGTTCGTGATCCTGGCGGGCGTGATCCTCGCGCTGGTCGCCGGTGGCGTGGCCTTCTACACGATCAGCCAGGCGCAGCAGGAGGCGAGCCAGGCGGGCACCGAGCGGATCAAGGCCGTGGTGGCGGTCGCCGCGATCCCCGCGCGGACCGAGATCCAGGCCGTGGACGTGACCGTGCGCGAGGTCCCGGTGGACGACACCAACGCCAACGGCGTGATCGCCGACGCGACGCTCGTCGTCGGCCGGATCTCGTCGGTGGCCATCCTCCAGGGCCAGCTCGTGACGTCCAACCTGCTCGCGTCCGCGAACGGCGGCGCGCCGTTCTCGATCCTCGAGCCCAACGAGACGGTCGGCCCCGACTCGGCCCAGTGGCGAGCGGTCGCGATCACGGTTCCCGACGACCTGGCGGTGGGCGGGATGCTCAGCGTGGGCCAGACCGTGGACGTGTTCGTGACGGCCGTGGTCAACGTCAGCGACGCCAGCGGCCGCTACGTCGCCGACCGGTCCACCAAGCTCACCTACCAGGACGTCGTGATCCTGGCCCGCAAGGACTCGTTCTACGTGATCCGGACCACGCTTGCGGTCGCCGAGGAGATCACCCACCTCCAGGCGACCGGGGCGGCCACGTTCAGCATGGCGCTCCGCCCGCTCGAGGACCAGCGCCAGGTGGACGCCACCAGCCTGGGCGAGACCACGAACCGGATCATCGAGCGCTACGGGCTGCCCGTCCCGGAGGCCATCCAGCCCGGCTTCACGCCGGCGCCGACGCCGCTCGTCGAGCCCACGGCGTCCCAGGCCGCCCTGCCCGCCGCCTCGGGGGAACCGGGGCCGTCGGGCTCCCCGGCGCCCGACGCGTCGACCGTTCCCTGACCGCGGTGTACCCGGGCAACGAGCGGGCGGACCACCGGGTGGCCGGCTCGGTACCAAGTCGTCATGCCCGACCCGTCGAAACACCGGCGGCTCGCGCCTAGCATCGTGGTCAGCGCCGTTGCCGCGACCAGGCCGCCGCGGGCGACGCCATCGAGCACGTACCCAGGATGACCCCCAGCGACCCGATCGAACCGCTCGCGCCGGCGACGGGCCCAGGCCGGCGGACCGGATCCCGCGGGCAGGCCCTGGTCGAGCTCGCCCTGATCGTGCCCGTCGTGCTCATGGTCCTCGTCGCCGCCGGCGACCTGGCGCGCGTGTTCAGCGCCCAGGTCTCGATCGAGAGCGCGGCCCGGGCCGGCGCCCTCGAGGCCGCCCAGCACCCGACCTCGTTCCGGGCCGGACAGCCGTGCGACACAGCGAGCAACCGGGTCACCTGCGCCGTCCTCACCGAGTCCCGCAACGCCTCGGTCGCGATCACCGCCGGGGACATCGCCCTGAGCTGCGACCCCGACCCCTGCCTCGAGGGGCTGGGCAACCAGGTCACCGTGATGGTGACGACCCGGATGGACCTGATCACGCCGATCCTGGCGCCGTTCACCGGCGGGCAGTCGTTCCCGATGACGGCATCGGCGTCGGCGCAGCTCGCGGTCCGGCCCAATATCGTGTCCGCGTCGCCCACCCCGACGCCCAGCCCGACCCCGTCACCCACGCCGACTCCGGCGCCGACGCCCACCCCGGACCCGTCCGCGTCGCCCACCCCGACGCCCAGCCCGACGCCGACACCCACGCCCACCCCGTTCTGCCCGCCCCCGACGGCCGACTTCACGGTGTCGCCCACCAGCGGCAAGCAGAAGGAGGTCGAGTTCCAGTTCACCGACCTCTCGACGACCACGCCGCTGTGCCCCCTCACCTGGTCCTGGAACTTCGGCGACGGCGCCGGTGATTCGGTGTCGACGCTCCAGAACCCGGGGCACGTCTACCAGACGAAGGGGACGTTCACGATCACCCTCGTCGCCTCCAACTACGGTGGCTCCTCGACCAAGAGCCGGACCGTGACAGTGACGGCCCCGTGGTAGCGCGGCGGCGCGAGGGCGAGCGGGGCCAGTCGCTGGTCGAGTTCAGCCTGGCGATCACCGTGTTCCTGGTGCTGCTGATGGGCGTCGTCGACCTGGGCCGCGCCGTCTACCAGCTCAACAGCGTCACCGAGGCGGCCCGCGATCTCGCCCGGGTCGCGAGCGTCCACCCCGGGTCCGCCCTCGGGACGAGCGACGAATCGGTCGCGGCCACCGATGCCCAGGCGGGCCTGGTGCCCAACCTCGAGGCGCCCAGCTACACCTGCATCGACCTCGCCGGCAACGCGGTCTCGGGCAGCTGCGAGCCGGGCGACTGGGTCCAGGTGACCGTCGCTTCGACGTTCATCCCGGTGACCCCGATCGCCTCGTTCCTGGGCGAGATCGTCCTGTCCGGCTCGGCCGGCGCCAAGATCGAATGAGCAACGCGAGCCGCGCCATGCGCGCCCAGGCGGCCGGGTCGGAGGACAACGGCCAGATCCTGGTCGTGTTCGCGCTGTCGCTCATCACCCTGCTCGGGTTTGCCGGGCTGGCGATCGACGGCGGGTCGGCGTTCGCCCAGCGACGCGACGAGCAGACCGCCTCGGACCTCGCCGCGCTGGCCGGGGCCAACGACTACCTGATCAACGGCGACCTCAGCCAGGCCATCACGCGCGCCCGTGAGGTCGCCGCGTCCAACGGCTTCACCCACGCGCGGGACGGGGTGATCGTCGCCGTGGACGTGCACACCGACAACGGCATCGCGCTCACGGTGGAGGTCAGCGCCCCCCACCACAACTCGATGGCGGCCGTGCTCGGCATGCCGATCTGGACGGTGACCACGACCGCGACCGCGCTGGCCGGCTTCCCCGACACCGCCCACGGCGCGTCGCCGTTCATCTTCTCGGTGGGGGCGTTCGACACGGACGGGACACCCAAGTACACGACGCCCACGACGTTCGGCGAGGGCAACGGCGACATCCCGATCAGCGACCAGGACCTCGCCTGGACCAACTACGGGATCGGCAACGTCGACACGTCGCAGGTCGACCAGATGATCACGGGCGACCTCGTGATCGACAAGACGCTCACGTTCGGCGAGTACATCGGCCAGCACAACGAGGGCAACCACAGCTACCTGTACGACGACGTGGACACGTACCTGCGCGACCTCGACGTGCCGGCCGCGATCGTCGACTCGAACGGCAACTTCGTGGGCTGGGCGACGTTCCACGTGATCAGCGCCGACCAGGGCACCAAGCACCTCGAGGGCTACTTCGTGACCGACTTCGAGAGCGCCCGGATGACGATCAGCAGCTGTGCCGCGAACGACTGCCCGCGCTACCTCGGCTCGTACATCCTCAAGCTGAGCAACTGACGCCGGTCCGGCTCACCGGCGCGCCGCAATCGCCTCGCCCAGGGCCGCCACCACCAGCGCCCGCGTGGCCGCGGGCGAGCCGCCCGAATCGAGCACGAACGTGGCCGCGGGCGCCAGCCGGTCGGCGAGGCCCGCCTGTGCGGCCATCCGCTGCGCGGCGTCCTGCTCGGCCATCCCGCGGCCCACCAGCCGTTCGCGCTGGACGGCCGGGTCGCAGCGGACCAGCCACACCTCGTCGCACAGGCTGGCAAGGCCCCCTTCGACCAGCTTGATCGCCTCGATCGCGAGCGCCGGCGCGCCGGCGGCCTCGGCTGCCTCCATGGCGGCCAGGATGCGCGGCCGGACCGCCGGGTGGACGATCGCCTCCAGGGCCCGCAGGGCCGCGGGATCCGCGAACACGATCCGCGCCAGAGCGGACCGGTCCAGGTTGCCGTCGGGCCCGCGCACGGCGCCCCCGAAGCGATGGAGCACCGCATCGTGGGCCGCTTCGCCGGGCGCGGTCACCGACCGGGCCACCTCGTCCGCGTCGACGACCGCCACGCCCAGGTCGGCGAGCCAGCGCACGACCTGGGACTTGCCGCACCCGATCGGGCCGGTGATCCCGATCCTGACGGTCCGCGAGCCGGCGATCACGGCGCCTGCTCCTCCAGCTCGAGCCACGCATCCTCCGCCTCGGCCAGCGCCCGCTCCACGTCCGCCAGCTCGCTCGTCACGCGGCGCATCTCCACGAAGTTGTCGGCCACAGACGGGGTCGCCACGGCCAGCTCGAGCTGCGTCCGGCGGAGCCCGAGCCTGGCCAGCTCGGCATCGAGCAGCTCGCGCCGTCGACGATACGCGTCCTTGGACAGCTTCGGGCGGCGCCTGGGACGCAGCGCGGTGGCGGCGGACGTCGAAGACGCCGAAGACGCCGAGGACGCCGCCGAGCCGGCCGCGGGTCCGGCTGAGGCGACCGCGACCGCCGGGCGAACCCGGCTCCGTCCGGATGGGGCGTGCCCGTCGCCGGGCGCGGTCCCTGGCGCCGGTGCCCCCGATCGCAGGCGGTTCGCGCGGCGGCGTGCCTCGGTCTCGACCGTCCAGCCGTCGGAGACCGCGGCGCGCCACGCCTGGTAGCCGCCGTCGAACGGCACCGCCAGGCCCTCGTCCACCACCCACAGGCGCTCGCAGATCGTGTCCAGCAGGCGGCGATCGTGGGACACGATGAGGAGCGTGGCCGGGACCTCCGCGAGGAACGCCTCGATCGCCTCGCGCGCGGCGATGTCCAGGTGGTTGGTCGGCTCGTCGAGCAGCAGCAGGTTCGAGGGCAGGATGCCCAGCATCGCGAGCTCGAGGCGCGACCGCTCGCCGCCCGACAGCGAGCGCACCTCCTTGAACACGTCATCGCCGCGGAACAGGAACCGCGCCAGGTAGCCGCGGGCCTCTCCCGGGGTCACCGGGATCGCCTCCAGGATCGCGTCGAGGACCGTGGCGCCCGGGATCGCGGCGTCGCGCAGCTGGGCGAGATAGCCCGGCTGCACGTTGTGCCCGAACGACAGCGCACCGTCGAGCGGCGGCAGGTCGCCGGCGATCGTGCGCAGCAGCGTCGTCTTGCCGGCCCCGTTGGGACCCACGATCCCGATCCGCTCGCCGCGCTGGGCGGCGAGGAACGGGACCTTTGCCACGGTCACGGGCCCGGTCGCCTCGGTCCCGTCCGCGGCCAGCGCCCCGCGACCCGGCAGGTAGCCGACGGCGAGCTCCTCGAGTCGGATCACGAGCTCGCCCGACCGGACCGGGCCACCGGTCAGCGCGCCGCCGGGGAGGGACAACGAACGCCCGGCGCGTGGCGCCTCCACGCGCTCCTCGCGGAGGCGCTCGAGGCGCGCCTCGTGCTCGTGCATCTTGACGTGCTTGCGCTGGCTGCGATAGCGCTGGACCAGCGCCACCTCGCGTTCGACCGCCTGGCCGTGGGTCTCGGCCTCGCGCACCGCCCGGACGTCCCGCTCCAGGCGCTGGCGGTGGTAGGCGCTGTAGTCGCCGCGGAACACGGTCAGCCGGCGGTCGCGCAGCTCCCACACCCGGGACACCGTCGCGTCCAGGAACGCCCGATCGTGGGACGCCACGAGCAGGGCGCCGGCCCGCCGCCGGAGGTGCTCCTCCAGCCACTCGATCGCGCCCAGGTCGAGGTGGTTGGTCGGCTCGTCGAGCAGCAGCAGGTCGGGGTCCGCGATGACCAGGCGGGCCAGGGCGGCCCGCGTCTGCTGGCCGCCCGAGATGGCCGTGGGCGGCCGCGACCACTCGTCCCGCGCGAAGCCGAGGCCCGACAGCGCCTCGTCCACCCGCTGGTCGAGGGTGTAGCCGCCCAGGATCTCGAACCGGTGCTGCAGGTCCGCGTAGTCGGCGCCCGCGGCATGCCCGCCGTGCTCCAGCCGGCCGAGCTCGTCGGCCATCCGCTCCAGATGGGCGGCGCCGTGGCGGACCGCCGAGCGGAGGTCGGACGCGGCCATGAACGCATCGTCCAGGTGCGCTTCCTGGCTCAGCAGCCCGAGCGTGAGCCCCCGCCTGCGGGTCGCGGTCCCGCGGTCGGGCTCGTCCCGCCCGGCCACGATCCGGAGCAGGGTCGTCTTGCCCGCCCCGTTGGGCCCCACGAGGCCGACCCGCTCGCCGGGAGCGATCGCGGCGGTGACCTGGTCGAGGATGAGGAGCGTGCCGATCTCGCGCACCACGCCCGCCAGGCGCACGAGGCTCACGGCTGGCTTCCCGCCCGAGCGGCCGCCCGGCGAACCGTCGCCGCGGCCTTCGTGCGCGCCGCTCGCTCGCGCGCCGCCGCAACCTCGTCGGCGGTGCGGCCCAGCGCCCCGTCGCCGGCGAGCTCCGTCCAGCGCCGGCCGCGCCGGCTGCCGCCGGTGCGCCCCGGCCGGGGCGTCATCGTCGCGAGCAGCTTCCGGGCGGCCGCGCGCTCCGCGGCCGGGAGGCGCTGGCAGAACGAGCAGAAGTGGGTGGCCCGGATGCCGATCACGATCCGCCGGATCCGGCGGCCGCAGCGCGGGCACGGCTGGCCGGTGCGCTGGTACACGTCGAGGCGCTCCTGCATCTCGCCGTCGCCGTCGGGCGCGGTGTAGTCGTCGATCGAGCTGCCGCGCCGCTCGACGGCCTCGGCGAGCACGTCGATCAGGCTGCGGTACAGGCGCCGCTCGTCCGCCGGACGGAGCGACGCGGCGGACCGCAGCGGATGGAGCTTCGCCCGCCACAGGGCCTCGTCCGCATAGATGTTGCCGACCCCGGCCAGGAAGGCCTGGTCCACCAGCAGCGGCTTGAGCCGGGCCCGCCGGCCGCGGATACGGGTGCGGAAGGCGCGCAGCGTGAACCTTGGATCGAGCGGCTCGGGGCCGATGCCGTCGAACGGGTCTTCGTCCGCGGCGTACAGGCCGATCCGCCCGAACTTGCGGATGTCGCGGAAGCGGACCTCGCGGCCGTCGTCGAGCACCAGCGCCGCGCGCTCGTAGGCGTCCACCGGGACGGTCGCCGGGACGACGAACAGCTGGCCGGTCATCTTGAGGTGGATCGTCAGGAACGCGCCGCCGTCGAGATCGATCACCAGCTGCTTGCCGCGCCGCCCGATCCGCTCGATCCGGTGGCCCGCGACCGCGTCGACGAACCGTGCCGGGTCCTCGTCCCGCATCGTCCGCGTCCAGGCCACCCGTGCGCCGACGATCTCCGGGCCGGGCCCGCCGCCCTCAGGCAGCAGGTGGCGCCGGAGGTCGCGCGCAACGGTCTCGACCTCGGGAAGCTCGGGCATGGGCTGACCTTAGTGCACGCCGCCCGCCCGTGCGTCAGTCACCCGCGGACAGCTGGTACCGCTCGAGCGCGCGGACCCCGATCGCGAAGCCGACGGCAAGCACCAGCACGGCCGCGACCACCGCCGTCGTCGGGGCCAGCGCAGTGGCCGGGTCGACCCGCCCGGACGGGTCGAGCGCCGCCACGATCGAGATCACGTACTGGCGCACCGAGAGGACGCGGGTTCCCTCGAACAGGCCGGCCAGCATCCCCTCCCAGATCGCGACGTAGGCCAGACCCACGATCAGCGCGCGGGTGGTCAAGACGCTGAGCGCGACGAACAGCGTCACGTACAGCAGGCTGCCGATGACGACCCCGGCCGTGAACGCGAGGGTGACGCCGACGCCCGGACCGCCGCCGACGAGCAGGCCGGTCGCCAGCGTCGCGCCGCCGACCAGGGCGGCCGCGATCGGCGCGGCGGCGAGGATCTTGCCGGCCACGATCCGCCAGCGGGCGATCGGCTTGGCCAGGAGGTGGATGGCGCTGCCGTCCTCGAGCTCCGCGCCCAGTGCCGCGGTCCCGAACACGAGCGCCACCAGCGGCAGCAGGGTCGTCACCACCAGCGGCTCGAGCGCGTCCGCGGTGCGGCCGACGGCGTCGCCGGGCTGGCCGCGGACACGGGCGAGCAGCCCGATCAGGACGGGCACCCCGGCGAGCAGCAGCATCAGCACCGCCCGCCGTCGGGCGAGCAGCGAGCGGAGCGTCGCACCACCGATCACGCCGATCACCGCTGCACCAGGTAGGCGAACACGCTCTCCAGCGACTCGTCGGTCGGCCGCACCTCGAAGAGCGACACGGCGGCGGCGCGGGCCAGCCGCGGCAGCTGGCGGCCGAACCCGCTGAGGTCAGCCGTCCGCACCGCGAGCCGGCCGTCCTCGAGCTCGGCGCCCATCACTGCGCCGCCGGCGATGAGCGCGGCGGCCAGGACCCGGTCGTCGGACGAGCGGATGGTGTAGGTGTGCGGGCGGTCGGTCATCAGGCGGCGGATCTCGCGGAAGTCGCCCGATGCGGCCAGGCGGCCCGCGTGGACCACGAGCACCTGGTCGGCCAGCCGCTCGACCTCCTCGAGGATGTGCGAGCTGAACAGGATCGTCCTGCCGGCGGCCGCCAGCGCCTGGAGCAGCGCCATCATGTGCAGCCGCTGGCGGGGATCGAGGCCGTTGAACGGCTCGTCCAGGAGCAGCACGGGCGGGTCGTGGACGAGGGCGGCGGCGAGCAGGATCCGCTGCTTCATGCCCTTGGAGTAGGTCGACGTCCGGCGGTCCGCGGCGGACGCGAGGTCGACCCGTGCGATCGCCGCCTCGGTCGCGGCGTCGGGATCCGCCATCCCCTGCAGGCGGGCCGAGTAGCGCACGAACGCGCGTCCCGTCTGCCACCCGGGCACCGACTCGCGCTCGGGCACGAGGCCCACCCGCCGGTACGTCTCCGGATGGCGCCAGGCGGGCTCCCCCAGCAGGGCGACCGAGCCGGCCGACGGTGGCAGCAGCCCCGCGATCATGCCCAGGATGGTGCTCTTGCCGGCACCGTTGGGCCCCAGCAGGCCGGTGACCCCGGAGCCGACCGCGAACGAGACGTCGTTGCACGCGACCACGTTGCCGAACCAGCGCGAGGCCCGGTCGAGGACGATCGGGGCCAGGGGATCGGTGGCCAGCGCGGGCGGCGGCGGCGGGAGCGGGATCGGGGACGGCGGGGCGGGCGGCCTGCCGGGCGACGCCGGCTCGGGCGACGCCGGATGGGGCGGCCGCGGCTCGTCCGTCACGGCTCGATCCTCCGGTACCGCAGCACGAGGACGCCGGTCGCGACGAGCGCCATGGCGATCGCCGCGGCGACGTAGGCGATGCTCGCCAGGTCGGCGCCGGTCGGTCCGGCCCTCGCATGGCCGTAGACGAAGGCGTTGGCCCCCTCGAGGATGTCGGCGGGGCTGAGCAGCGAGGCGGCGGCGGCCAGGTCGCCGCCGCTCAGCTCGCCGATCGTGGCCACGGCGACGAGCGGCACCAGGACCGCGGCGAAGATCGCGGCGGTCGCGTACGCCCGGCGGGGCGTGAACGCGGCGAGGGCGAGCGACAGCGACGCGAGCAGCCAGGCGGTCAGGACGGCCTGGCCCAGGATCGGGGCCAGCCGTGGGGCGTCGGTTCCGATCGCGGCCGGGATGTCGGAGGCGAGCAGCACGCGACCGACGAAGATCAGCACCTGCGGGAACAGGACCAGCAGCAGCATCGCGAGGCCCAGCGCCATGAGCTTGCCCAGCGCGTAGTCCTCGCGGCGGATCGCCCGGCTGAAGAACAGCGCCAGCACGCGGTGCCGCTGGTCGCGTGCCAGCAGCTCCGGGGCCTGCGCGGCAGCGAACAGGAACACCACCTGGGCGATCAGCGAGTAGTAGGTCTCGTACCGGATGGGCGAGGCGGCATCGACCATCTCGCCCGCCCCCAGCTGCCCTGCCAGCGCGGCCACGCCCAGGGCGACCACCGCCGGGACGGTGGCGATGGCGGCCAGCCCGATCGGGACGATCTTGGCCCTCCCCGGGCGGCCCAGCCCCCAGCTCTGGCGGAACGACTGGCGCACCAGCGAGGCCACCGCGTGACGCCGGCCGAGCCGGATGCCCTGGTAGCCGCGGTAGCCCAGGTCGTAGATGCTGCCGCCGGCGCTGCCGGCCGCGACGACCTGGCCGAGACTGCCATCGCCCCGGTCGTCGCCGCCTGCCGGCGTCCGGGTCACGTGACGCCTCCCGGGACCGCCTCGTCCCGGAACAGGTCCTCGAGCGTCCGCCGTTCCGGCTCGATCCGGACGAGCCCCGCCTCGAGCTCGGCCGTCGCATCCCGGATCGCGTCGTACCCGGCATCGTCGACCAGCTCCACGAACACGTTCCGCCCGTCGACGCGGTGGGCGAGGCCGGCGCGGGCGAGCCGTTCGCCGAGGGCGTCGGCAGCCTCGTCGAGCTCGATCCGCACGACGCCCGTGCGCCCGGTGAACGAGGCCAGGGGCGCGGCGCGGACCAGACGTCCCGACTCGATCGCGACCAGGAAGTCGCACACCCGCTCGATCTCGCCCAGCAGGTGCGAGGCGAGGACGATCGCGATCCCGAACTCCGTCCCCGTCCGGCGGATCAGGGCCAGCATGTCCTCGCGGCCGGCCGGGTCCAGCCCGTTGGTCGGCTCGTCGAGCAGCAGCAGCCGCGGATCGTGGACCAGCGCCTGGGCGAGCATCACCCGCTGGCGCATGCCTGTGGAATAGCCACCGATCGGCCGGTAGCGCTCCTCGTACAGGCCCACGTGCCGGAGCACGTCCGCGGTCCGCTCGCGCGCCGCGGAGCGGGGCAGGCCCGACAGCTCGGCCATGTGGGTCACGAGCTCGGTCGCCGGCAGGTCCGGGGCGAGCGCATCGTGCTCGGGCATGTACCCCACCAGCGCCCGCACCGCCGTCCCCTCGCGGGTGACGTCACGGTCCATCACGAACGCCCGGCCCGCCGTGGGCGAGATGAGCCCGAGCAGGATCCGGATCAGCGTGCTCTTGCCCGCCCCGTTCGACCCGACCAGCCCGATGATCCCGGGCTCCAGCTCGAGCGTCAGGTCCTCGAGCGCGGTGACGGGCCCGTAGCGCTTGGTCAAGGTCTCCAGCCGGATCAGAGCCATCGCCGGCTACCTTACCGTCCGCCGTCCGTCGGTATCAGGCATCCATCGCGGCGAACCACTCCCGGCGGAGCGGGTCTCCCGGTCCAAGCCTGATCAGGTCGGGCCAGGGCACCTCCTGTTCGAAGCCCTTGCCATGGACGACGCCGACCAGGTTGGGCAGCGAAGCCAGGACGCCCGGGTCCGGCTCTCGCGCCATCACGAGCGACAGCATGCGGATGCCCGGATGACCGCGCAGCGGCTCGATCGATTCCAGCCGAGGCTGCAGGATCTTCGCGTAGCGCAGGGTGGGGATCTCGCGAAGCGGCGCGAGGTCCGTCACCCGTCCGCCTTGCAGGTCGAGCGTGGTCAGGGCGTGGGCGCCGGCCAGGCCGTCGAGCGATTCGATCGGCGCGAGGTGGAGGCTGAGCTTCTCGAGTCGCGGCGATGCCGCCACGAGGCGACCGAGGTGCCGCAGGTAATCCGCGAACCCGATGCGAAGCACCCGCAGGCTCGGGAAGCGCCCGCACAGGTCGGTCACCGTGCGGACGCGCGTCTCGGTCAGGGCCAGCCACTCGAGGCCGGCGTGGCCGCGCTCGATCGCGGTAGCCGTCGTGGGCCCGAGCTTGCCGCCCAGCCCGATCTGCAGCCACCGCAGCTCGGGAAATGCCAGCGGGTCGAGCGTGCCGCGCATCCCCCGGGTCGCGACCAGGAGAGCGCGGAGATGTCGAAGTCCACCGATCGGGGTCACCTCGGGGATGCCATCGGAGCGGAGGAACAGGTACTGCAGGTCGGGCATCGAGTCCAGCAGCGACAGGTCGCGAAAGTCGAGCCGCAGGGCTTTCGCCCCCGTCTCCTGCACGTGCGCGATCACCTCCTCCGGGCGGGTGTAGTAGTCGCTCGCCCACCACAGGCCGCCGGCGGCCTCGAGCTCGCTCGCCAGGCGCGCCGGCAACCGGGCCGCGTCGTCCCGCTGGACCGGCAGCGGCGGACCTTTCGGCATCTCCTGCTCCCTGCTCCCGCTCGAGGCCGCCTAGGCCCCGACGGCGTCGGGCGCCTCGCCGGCCTCGGCGAGCACGGCGTCGCGGCGCGACACGGGCGTCATCCCCTCCCACGAATCGCCGACCTTGGCCTCGACCGTGAGCGGCACCGACAGCGGCAGCGCGCCCTCCATCGTCTCGCGCAGCACGGGCACCACGCGATCCACCTCGTCGCGCGGCGTCTCGAGCAGCAGCTCGTCGTGGACCGAGAGCAGCAGGCGCGACCGGAACCCGCCCTCGCGCAGCGCGCGATCGAGCCGGATCATCGCGATCTTGACGATGTCGGCGGCCGTGCCCTGGATCGGCATGTTGATCGCCATCCGCTCGCCGGCCGCGCGCAGCGACGGGTTGCGCGCCTCGAGCTCCGGGATCCGGCGACGGCGTCCGAGGAGGGTCGCCACGTAGCCCTGCTCGCGCGCGGTCTCGCGGATGTGGTGCATGTAGCGACTGATCCCGCCGTAGGCCGCGAAGTAGGAGTTGATGAACTCCTGCGCGTCCTGGCGGCTGATCCCCGCGCGCGTCGACAGCCCGAAGTCGCTCATCCCGTAGGCGAGCCCGAAGTTGACCATCTTGGCCATCGAGCGCTCGTCGGAGGTCACCTCGCCGGGCTCCTTGCGCAGCACCCGGGCGGCCGTCTCGCGGTGGATGTCGGCCTCGCGCGCGAAGGCGTCGGCAAGGTGCTCGTCACCCGAGACGTGGGCCAGGATCCGGAGCTCGATCTGGCTGTAGTCCGCGGCCACGAGGGTGGTATCCGGCGAGCCGGCGACGAACGCGTGCCGGATCCGCCGGCCGAGCGGCGTCCGGATCGGGATGTTCTGGAGGTTGGGGTCGCTCGACGAGAGGCGCCCGGTCGCGGCCACGGCCTGGTGGAACAGGGTGTGCAGCCGGCCGTCGGGGCCGATCAGGCTGGGCAGCGCCTCGACGTAGGTCGACCGGAGCTTGGTGTAGATCCGCCACTCGAGGACGGGGTCGATCACGGGGTGGACACCGCGCAGCTCCTCGAGCACCGTGGCGTCGGTCGAGTACCCGGTCTTGGTCTTGCGGCCCTTGGGCAGGCCCAGCTCGACGAACAGGATGTCACCCAGCTGCTTGGGCGAGCCGATCGTGAACTCGTGCCCGACCGCGGCATACACCTCGTGCTCGAGGCGTGCGATCTCGGCAGCGAACTCGCGCTCCAGCGTCGGCCAGGGCCGCGCGGTCGAGCGCCACGCCCGCCGCCTCCATGCGGGCGAGGATCGGGATCAGCGGCAGCTCGATCTCGGCGAACAGGCGGTCCGCGCCCTCGTCACGCAGCGCCTGCTCGAGCGACGGCCGCACCGCGAGCGCGGACAGCGCCTCGAGGCCGGCGACGGCGGTCGGGGGCAGCCCCGCGGCTGCCGGGGGCAGGACCAGGTCGAGCCGCTCGGCGACGACGTCGGCGATCTTCTGGGCTCGCAGCGCGGCGTTGACCAGGTACGCGGCGATCTGGGTGTCGAACGCCACCGGCGTGGGGACGGCGTCGAGGTCCTCCGCGAAGCGAGCCGTCAGCAGCGGCTTCACCTCGTGGCCGACCAGCGGCGTCCCGAGCCGCTCGAGCAGGCGGCGCAGCGCGATCGACGCCTGCGCGCCGTCGGCCGCGACGGCGCGCCCGTCGGCCCCGGCCACGGCGATCGACAGCGGCGCGCCGGCCAGCGGCCGCGGGTCGTCCACGACGAGGGCGACCCCGACCGCCTCCGGCTCCCGCAGCCACGGCTCCAGGCCGGCGACGCCGGCCTCGTCGACCACCTGGATGCGGCCCGGGTCCACGATCGCCGCCGCGAGGGCGCCCGCGACGTCCCCGCCGGCGGCGGCGATCGGCCTCGGCGCGGGCCTCGACGGCCGTGCGACGTGGTCGCGATCCCGGCACGCGCCGCGGCGCTGCCCCCGCCCGAGACCACGTCGAAGTCCATCGACAGCTGGAGCGCTCCCGGGTCCGCGTCCGGCGACCCGGGACCGGCCCTCCCGCCGCGCCCCTCGCCCGCACTCCCTGGGCCGCCGGGAAGCCCGCCTCGCGCAGCTCGCGCATCGCGGCGATCGCGTCCTCGGGCCGCTCGCCGACCAGGGGTGGAAGCCGGTCGATCAGGGTCCGGAACTCGTACTCGCGGAACAGGCGGACCACCGTCTCGCGGTCGTACTCCCCCACCCGGCCACGAGCGAGGTCCAGGGACACGTCCACGTCGCGCACCAGCCGCATCAGCTCCCGGCTCTCGAGCACCGTCTCGCGGTGCTCGGCCAGCAGCGGGCGCAGCTTCTCGGGCGTGACCTCGTCGAGGTGCTCGTACAGCGCGTCCAGGGTGCCCCACGTCCCGATCAGCTTCGACGCGGTCTTCTCGCCCACCCCGGGGATGCCCGGGATGTTGTCGGTGGGGTCGCCCTTGAGCGCCTTGTAGTCGAGCATCTGGTCCGGGCGCAGCCCCCAGCGCTCGTCGATCCGGGCGAGGTCGTAGGTGACCGTGTTCGCGATGCCACCGCGCAGCGAGACCATCAGCCTCGTCCGCTCGCTGACCAGCTGGAGCATGTCCAGGTCGCCGGTCAGGATGGTGATCTCGAGATCGGCGGCCTCGGCCTGGCCGACGAGCGTGGCGATCACGTCGTCCGCCTCGAACCCTTCCTGCTCGTACACGGGGACGCCGAGCGCCTTCACCACCTCGCGGACCTTGGGAATCTGCTCGCGCATGTCGTCCGGCATCCGCTGGCGGGTTGCCTTGTAGTCGGCGAACCGCTCGTGGCGGAAGGTGGGCTTGCCGAGGTCGAAGGCGACCGCCATCCGGTCGGGCCTCGCATCCTGGATCGCCCGCAGCACGATGTTGGTGAACCCGAACACCGCGGTCACGAGCTCGCCCCTGGAGGTGGTGAGGGGCTGCTCGATGAGCGCGAAGTAGCCGCGGTAGATGAGCCCGTTGCCGTCGAGCAGCAGGAGGCGTTCCATCGGCGGGACCTTGCGAGCTGGGACCGGACCAGTGTACCCGCGGGATCGGGTACGCCCACGGCCCGCGCCGTCTCCAGCGCCCCTCCGCGCCGCTCCCCGCGCCGCCACCGCTCCCCGACACCTTCATACCTGGCAGGCATCGCAGAGCGGGGACCTCGCCGCCTGCGACGGCCGCGCAGTCGATCATGCCCCTGGGGCATGAGAACGCCGTCAATGGTGCCGGAGCTCCCTGGAATCGCCGGGGCTGCCGGCGGATCGACCCGGAGTGTGGCCGGCCAATCGTGGTACGCATATCCCGGTCGAGCGGCGGCGGTGGCCTCGGGCGGGACAACCACCGCGAACCCTCGGCTGCGGGCGGCGCCGTCGTCGTAGGATTCCCGCATGCCCTCCAAGCGCCACGTCGGCATCCTCACGGCCGGCGGCGACAGCCCAGGCCTCAACGCCGCCATCCGCGGCTTCGGGAAGGCGGCGATCAGCACCTACGGGATGGAGGTCGTCGGCTACCGGGACGGCTTCCGCGGTCTGGCCGAGGATCGCAAGGTTCGCCTCGACAAGGGCGCGCTGTCGGGGATCCTGACCGTGGGCGGAACGATCCTCGGGACCAGCCGCGACAAGCCCCACAAGATGGTGGTCGATGGCGAGGTCCGGGACATGACGGACGTGATCGTCGCCAACTACCGTGCGGCGGGCCTCACCGCGCTCGTGTGCCTGGGCGGCGGCGGCACGGCGAAGAGCGCCCTCCGGCTGGCACGCGCGGGGCTGGACGTGATCACGCTGCCCAAGACGATCGACAACGATCTCGAGGGCACGGACGCCTCGTTCGGCTTCGCGACCGCGCTGGAGGTGGCGACGGACGCCATCGACCGGCTGCACAGCACGGCCCACAGCCACCACCGGATCATCGTCGCGGAGCTGATGGGTCACCGCGCCGGGTGGCTGACCCTGGGTGCCGGTCTGGCCGGTGGGGCGGACGTGATCCTGATCCCGGAGATCCCGTATCGGGTGTCCACCGTGGCCACCGCGATCCGCCGACGCGTCCGCAGGGGCACCAACTTCAGCATCGTCGCCGTCGCCGAAGGCGCTCGGATCGAGGCCGACGCGCGCGCCCTGGCAGCCGCCGAGGCCCGTGTCCAGCGCGCGCAGGAGCCCAGCGCGCGCGAGGCGGCCAGGGCCGAGGTCGCGCTGCTCGAAACCCAGCACCTCGGCAACACCCTGCGACTCGCCCACCAGCTGGAGCAGCTGACCGGGCTCGAGTCGCGGGTCTCGATCCTGGGCTACATCCAGCGCGGGGGAACCCCTTCCCCGATCGACCGGCTGCTCGCCACCCGGCTGGGCAGCGCGGCAGCCGACCTCGTCGAGGCCGGAACGTTCGGGGTCATGGTCGCTGCCCGGGGCGACCGCACCGAGGCGGTTCCGCTCGAGGACGTGGCCGGGCGCCGCAGGACCGTGCCGGCCGACCATCCCTGGATCTCCGCCGCCCGCCACGTCGGCACCTGCCTCGGCGACTGACCCCTGCGCCCGGCGTGGGCCGCACGCGCAGAACCCGCATCCGATCCGCACAACTTCTGCACATCGTCGTCGCAGCCTGTGCCCATGCCATCGGCCCGGCACGTCGGGCCGCAGACACGGAGATGTGCACCATGCGCGGATTCCTCGGGGTCCTTGTCGTCCTGCTCGTGGCCCTGGTCGCGGGCGTCGCCGGCTTCCAGGCCGGGGTGATGTCCAACATCAGCGCCGCGGCCGGGTCCGCCGTCGGCCCCGGCTATTCCTGGATGTGGGGCTTCCCGCACGTCGGCGGGTTCCTGTTCGGCCTCCTGTTCCTGTTGCTCCTGATCGGCCTGTTCTCGTTCGCGTTCGGCGGCCGCCGGGCTCGCTGGGACCGCGGCTGGCGCCACGGCGTCTGGGGCTACGGCCCGATGGGCGATCCGACGGATCCCCGCCGCCAGTGGATCGAGGACGCCCATCGCCAGCTCCACGAGGAGGAGGCGCGCCGGGCAAATGCCACGACGCCGGTGCCGGACGCACCGCCGCCGCCCGGTCCCGGCGCCGGGCCGGCGACGCGCTGAGGCGACGCGCTGACCGGACCGAGCAGCGCGACGCCGGGCGGTATCCTCGCCCGGCGTCGTCGTCATCCGGAGCCGTGATGCGAACCGTCCTGGTGGTGGAAGACGAGGCCCGGATCGCCGGCCTCGTCCGTGACTATCTCGAGCACGCGGGCTTCGCCGTCCTCACCGCGGGCGACGGTTCCGGCGGGCTGGCCCTGGCCCGGGCCCGCCGGCCCGACGCGATCGTGCTCGACCTCGGGCTGCCCCGCATCGACGGCCTCGACATCATCCGCGCGCTTCGCCGAGACTCGAGCGTGCCCATCGTCATCGTCACCGCCCGCGGCGACGAATCCGACCGCATCAGCGGGCTCGAGCTGGGCGCAGACGACTACGTGGTCAAGCCGTTCAGCCCGCGGGAGCTGGTCGCGCGGGTGCGGGCCGTCCTACGCCGTTCCGAAATGCCGCCGCTGACCGATGAGCGGATCGTCGCCGGGAACCTCGAGCTGGACATCGCCCGCCGCCGGGTCACCCTCGGCGGCCGCGAGGTGTCGCTCACCCCGACCGAGTTCGAGCTGCTGGTCACGCTCGCGCGCGAGCCCGGCCGGGTCTGGACGCGCTCGCAGCTGCTCGACGCGGTGCGGGGGTTCTCGATGGAGACCTACGAGCGCGCGATCGACGGGCACATCCGCAACCTGCGGCACAAGCTCGAGCCGGATGGCCAGCCGGGCTCGCCTCGCTACGTCCGCACGGTGCATGGCGTCGGCTACGCCCTCGCGGAACCGGAGCCATGACGTCCGGGGGCTCGTCGCGACCGGGCCGCGGGCCGCGGAGGAGCGAGGAGCCCTGGACCGACCCCCGGTGGGTACGCCGCCGGGAGCGACGACGACGGCGAGGTGGCTGGGGTCCCGGCCACCGTCCGCCCTTGTTCCGGTTCCTCGGCTGCCTCATCGTCGCGTTCGTGTTGCTGGTCGTGGGGGCCACGGCGCTGGCGAGCTGGATCGTCGGCGTGCTGCTCGGCGTCGTCCCGCCCCATGCCTCCCCGCCGCCGCACATCGCCTTTGGGATCGTGCTCGTGATCGTCGGCGTGCTGCTCGTCGGGTTCCGGCTGGCCGGTGTCGCGGTCGGCCCGCTGGCCGAGCTCGCCGATGCGACCGAGCGCATGGCCGACGGCGAGCCGGGCGTCCGCGTCGAGCCCCGCGGGCCCCGGGCCGCACGAAACCTGGCCGTGTCGTTCAACACGATGGCCGCGGGCATGGACCGTGCCCGGGACGAGCGGCGGGCCCTGCTGGCGGACGTCACCCACGAGCTGCGGACGCCGCTCACGGTGATCGCCGGCAGTCTCGAGGCGATGGTGGACGGCGTGCACCCGGCCGACGAGGCGCACCTCGCACCGGTCCTCGCGGAGACCCAGGTCATGAGCCGCCTGCTCGACGACCTGCGCACCCTGTCGTTGGCGGAGGCGGGCGCGCTCGCCATCCACCGGGAGCCGGTCGATCTCGGTGCGCTCGCCGCGGACGTCGTCGCGCTACACCGGCCGGCGGCCGAAGGAGCGGGGATCGTGCTGACCGCGACCCTCCCGCCAGGCGATCCCCTGGTCACGAGCGTGGATCCCGTCCGGGTCCGCGAGATCCTCGCGAACCTGGTCGCGAATGCCCTTCGCCACACGCCGCGCGGCGGCTCGGTCACCGTCGATGTCGGCGAGACGGAGGACGACGCGCTGCTGACGGTGACCGATACGGGCGAGGGCATCGCGGCCGACGACCTGGGCCGGGTGTTCGACCGGTTCCACCGCCGCGCGGACTCGGGCGGCAGCGGCCTGGGGCTCGCGATCGTGCGCGACCTGGCGACCGCGCACGGCGGCAGCGTCGAAGCCCGCAGCGACGGCATGCCGGGGCTGGGTGCCTCGTTCCGCGTCCGGCTGCCGCTGCGCGATTGACCGACGCCGACCAACCTCCCGGTCAGGCGCCGCCAGGGCTCGTGCCGACTACCGGCCTGCCGCGTCCCCGTGTGTGCGGTGCCCGCGGATCCATGCAGCGGCCCGCCGGACCAGGCCCGGGGTCTCCGGCGCCGGCACCCGGTCTGAATCCTCGGGCTCGGGCGCGTCGCGATGCTCGTCCGAGAGCACCCTGACCGCGGGCAGGCCGATGCCGCGCGAGCCCGCCATCAGGCCGTCGAACCGTGGGCCTTCGCGCTTGCGCCCACCCTCCGCCATCGATCGCCTCCTGGGCGCCGCGCGACAGCCGCAACGACGGCCAACGGCGGCGGCGCATCCGTGCCTCAGCTCAGGGTCGCGACCCGGATCCGCGGGGTTAAGTCCCGGGGGTCACGTCCGCTCGAATCGCTCAGGCGGCTCGCCGGGCGATCCAGCGGACGGCGACGAGGAAGAGTCCGGCAAGCAGCAGGCCCGCGCCCAGGACGAGCGCCGCCGGGCTGCCGCCGTTGGCCGTGACCGGGGCGCGGCTGGTCGTGGGCGGAGCACCGCCCTCGCTCCCCGGCTGCGATGGGGCAGCCCGGTCCGGCACGCCTCCCCCACGCGCGGCCGCGTCGGCTGACGGGGCGAAGGTGGCTGCCGGTCGTTGCACCCCGGCGACCGGCGACTCGGGGGCCGTTGAAGCCGGAGCCATCGACGCAGCAGGCGCTGCCGACGGCGGCGCGGCCGGCGAGGCCTGCAGGCTCCGGATGCGCGAATCCCCGCCGCGGGGGCGGCCGACGGGGCCTCGGGTGCGGGGTTGCTCAAGGCGCCCGCGCCGGCCTGGGGAGCGGCCAGCTCCGCGGTCGCGCCGCCGGTGGCGAACGGCAGGCCGGGGCCCGAGATCAGCAGCCCGGCGAGGCCCAGCGTGGCGAGCACCGTGCCCAGCGGGGCGGCGAACCCGAACCGGGGACCGGCGACGACGCCCAGCACTCGCCGCCAGCCCGACGAGCGGAGCGACGCGGCCTGCTCGGCCGACAGCCGGAAGTCGCGGCTCCGGCGGGGCACGGGCATCGCGGGCAGGGCACCCGTGATCAGGCGCAGGTCGTGGTGCAGCTCGGCGCACGCCGGGCAGCCGGCCACCAGCGCGGCGGCGGTGTCGAGCTCGGCCCCCGTGGCATCGCCCGCCGCGTAGGCGGCGATCAGCTCCGGGTCGTGGCCGGCGTGGGCGGCGGGGATCGCCTGGTCGGGTACGTGGGGCATCTCCCTGCCCTGACGGCGCTCGGCGCGCCCCGGTTCCGGCACGCTTCCCGGGGGGAGAACGACGCCGTGGGTCAGCGCGGCCGCTGCCAGCGACGCGCGGCGAGCCCCAGCGCGAGCAGGCCGATCCCGAGCGCCAGGCCCAGCGCGGACACCACGGACCACGGAAAGGCCGACGACGACGCGCTCGGCGGGCTCGGCGTGCTTGCCTGCCCCGCCTCGGCCGCCGACGTGGCTGCGGATGCCGGCGGCACCTGGAGATCCCTGCCCGCTGAGGGCGCCGGGGCCGCGGACGCCGCCTCCGCCTGGCCGGGGGGTGCTGTCGTCGCGAGGCCCTGGGCCGGAGCGCCTCCCTGCGCCAGGACGCCGTTCCCGATCGAATCCCCCGCCGCGGGGGCGGCCGATGGCGCCTCGGGTGCGGGGTTGCTCAAGGCGCCCGCGCCGGCCTGGGGAGCGGCCAGCTCCGCGGTCGCGCCGCCGGTGGCGAACGGCAGGCCGGGGCCCGAGATCAGCAGCCCGGCGAGGCCCAGCGTGGCGAGCACCGTGCCCAGCGGGGCGGCGAACCCGAACCGGGGACCGGCGACGACGCCCAGCACTCGCCGCCAGCCCGACGAGCGGAGCGACGCGGCCTGCTCGGCCGACAGCCGGAAGTCGCGGCTCCGGCGGGGCACGGGCATCGCGGGCAGGGCACCCGTGATCAGGCGCAGGTCGTGGTGCAGCTCGGCGCACGCCGGGCAGCCGGCCACCAGCGCGGCGGCGGTGTCGAGCTCGGCCCCCGTGGCATCGCCCGCCGCGTAGGCGGCGATCAGCTCCGGGTCGTGGCCGGCGTGGGCGGCGGGGATCGCCTGGTCGGGTACGTGGGGCATCAGCCGTCCTCGCCGCGGAACAGCCCGATCGACCCCTCGAGCCGGTCGCGCAACGCCAGCCGTCCGCGGTGGATCCGGGACTTGACGGTGCCCAGCGACACGCCCGTCAGCTCGGCGATCTCGGCGTAGTCGTAGCCCTCGATGTCGAACAGCACGATCGCGTGGCGCTGGTCGGACGTGATCGACGCGAGCGCGGCCGACAGCGCGCGCGAGCGCTCGCCCTCCATCGCCGTCCGCTCGGGATCGGCCTCCGGACCGGCCGGGGGCTGCCAGGTCTCGTCCTCGAGCTCCGGGTAGGGCTGGGACGGGCGCCGCTTTCGGAGCCGCTGCTGGTCCATCGCCGCGTTGATCGCGATCCGGCTGAGCCACGACCGCACGCTGCCACCGCGGAACGAGCGCAGGTTGCGGAACGCGGAGAAGAACGCTTCCTGCACGGCGTCGGCGGCCTGGTCACGATCGGGCACCATCCGGGCGACGAGGCCGTAGAGGTGGTCCTGGTAGCACTCGACGAGCCCGTTGAAGGCGTCGAGGCTGCCCGCTCGTGCCTGCTCGAGGAGGATCAGGTCGCGGCGCTGGATCGGGTCGTCGACGGCTGGCGACGGACGTGCGTCCTCCACGACGGGCGCGACACTCCTGGTGGCGATGGCGAGGCGCGGCGAGTCTAGCATCGGGTCCGGCTGCGGACGCCCGCTCCGGGTCCGGTGCCCGGCGCGGCGTCCCGCCCTCGACGCGGCGACCGCGAGCCGGGTTCCGCCGGGGTCCGCCGCCGGTTCGTCCACGACGCCGGGCTCCGTTACGATTGGCTCGCGGGCCGAAGTGGCGGAATGGCAGACGCGACGGTCTCAAACACCGTTGAGGGCGACCTCGTGTGGGTTCGAATCCCACCTTCGGTACCACCCGCGTTCCCGGCCGGGGTCTCGCGGCCGTGATCCGGGCCGGGGCTGGCTTGCGCGCCGCGGGCTTGGCGTGGGGTCTTGCCGTTCCCGGGCTGACGGTCGCCCGCCGTGTCGATCCCGCTTCAACCGTCGGGCGCTGCAACATCCCTGCAACCCGGCCCTTCGCGGGGACCACTGGCGACTGCAAGCCATCGCTCCCTATACCGGGGCCGTCCGTTTCGCTTGAAAGGAGCGGAAGTCATGGCCACGATCCTGCTCGATGATGTCCAGAAGGGCTGGAAGGTCTACATGGGGGCCGACCAGGTCGGCGAGGTTGCCGACGTCGGCGAGGGCGATCTGGGGGTGAAGCGCGGGGCGCTGCTCTCGCACGTGGTCCGGGTACCGAAGGAATCGGTCATCGAGGCCGCCGACGGCGTGGTCGACCTCAGCACCGACGACCAGACGAAGCAGCTGCTCGAGAACGGCTGACCGCGCATCCGCGATCGAGGGTCGGCGCGTCCTCCGCGGCCTATGCCGACCTTTTCCGCCCTGGCCATCGCGGATGCAGTGGCCAGGGCGGCGTCATCCAGGCACCGATACCCGGCGATGATGCGCTAGGCTCGGCATGCCGAGGGCGCACGGACTCGACGCGATGGTCCCCCCTCGCCAGCAGCCGGGAAGGACCGCCGACCACCGATGGATGACCTACCCGAGGGCGTCGAGATCGAGACCGTGTACCTGGTGGAGGTGCCGTACACGGCTGAAGCCCGGGAGCGACGGCCGGCGATCCGGCCGCGGCATCTAGCCCGGATCGCGCGGCTGATCCGCGAGGGTCGGCTGATCGAGGCGGGCGGCTGCAGCGACTTCAGCAAGGCGGTACTGCTGGTGCGCGCGGCGAGCGAGGACGAGGCGGTGGCCCTGGTCGCCGAAGACGTGTACACGACGGGCGGCGTGTGGCACACACCCACCGCCCGGGCGTACGGCCGGGTGGTTCCCGTGTCTGCGGGCGGCGCACCCTGAGCGGGTCGGGCGACCGCTCCGGCTTCCAAATCGGCGCGCGGGGTAGACTCGCCTGGTCGTCCCGGTCCGCCACGGAGTCCCGATGAGCTTCCTCACCCGCGTCCTCGGCCTGGACGCCCCTGCCTCCGCAACCCTGCCCGTAGACCCGCACGCGCCGCTCCCGTCGGTGTCCGTGGGCGAGACCGAGAGCGTCCGGCGCATCGCGTCCCGGCTGGCGGCGCTGCCCCCGGCGAGGGCCCGGTTCCTGGCCGCGTTCGCCTACCTGCTCGGGCGGGCGGCGAACGCCAACCTCCAGATCTCCGATGCCGAGGCGGCCGAGATGGAGCGACTGGTGACGGAGGTGGGTGGGGTGGACGCCGGGACCGCGTCGACCGTGGTCGACCTGGCCCGAGCCCGGGCAGACCGGTACGGGGCCACCGAGGACTACCTCGTGACCAGGGAGTTCAAGGCGATCTCGACGATGGACGAGCGGGAACGGCTCCTGCGCTGCTGCTTCGTGGTCATGGCGGCGGACGACGAGGTTGACGAGCACGAGTCGTGGCTGGCCAACCGGCTCGCCGAGGAGCTGGACATCGAGCGCCCGGACCTCAACCGGATCCGCGCCGAGTTCCACGACCGCCTGTCCGGCGTTCGCGAGATCCGTCGCCTGGCCGCCAGCTGACGAAGGGCACGGGGCCCACCGGCGGCCGCACCGCCGTCGCACTGGGCATCGGCCTGGGCGTGTTCGACGTGATCGGCGGGTTCGTCGCGCTCGTCGTCGCCGCTACCGGCCCCGCGGCCGACTGGAACACGCATGGGCCGGTGAACGCGGCCTGGCGGCCCGGCGCCGTCGTCACCAACCTCGTTCATCCCAGGCTGAGGTCGATCACCCCGTCGCCCACGCGCCGGCGGACCTCCGCCAGCAGCTCCGCGTCGTAGGCGACCCCGCGCAGCTCCATCGGCAGGGCGCCGCCGCCTGGTGCGGGCACGTGGACGATCACCCGCGTGCCGCCGGGCCGCTCCCGGAGCAGGGCCTTGAACGACTGCATCGCCGACACCACGCGCTCCGTACCGGCCTCGCGGGCGAACCGCACATTGAGCACCGCCCCGGGCGAGGCATCGAGCGGCTCGCTGGGCGCCTGGGCGGCCGCCGCGGCACGCGCGCGCTGCTCGTCGGGGAGCGGCGGCCCCTCGGGCTCCGGATCGCCGGTCGACGCGGACGCCGCCGCCAGGTCCGGGGGCTCGGCGTAGGTCGGCATCGGCTCGGCCGGCGAGACTCGCGGCAGCGACGCGGCCGGCGCCCTGCCGAGCGCCGGGTCCCCGACGCGATCCGCGGCAGCGCGGACCGGCGAGACCCTCGGGACGGCTGCCGTCCCGACGCCCGGGCCGACGGCACCGGGCTCGGGACGCCCGGGATCCGGCCGCCCGCCGGCGGCGGAGCGCAAGCCGAAGCCCCCGTTGCCGTTGCCACCGTTGCCCGCGGGGGCTCCCCCGCCCCGCCGGCCGCCGCGCCGATCGAGCGCCCCGACCTCGCGCGCGAACGCCTCCGGTCCCCGGTCGGCCACCGCGTCCCAGTCCCACACCGAGTCGGCCAACAGCGACACCTCATCGCCGCGGTGGTCGACCCGCCCCGCGACGAGCAGGATCGCCCCGTCGCGCCAGGTGCCCAGCGTCTGCTCGTAGGTCCTTGGAAACACCACCACCTCGAGCGTGCCCTGGAGGTCCTCGAGCGTGACCACGGCCATCGTCGACTTCGACTTGGTGATCACCGTGCGCATGCCGGTCACGATCCCGCCCAGCACCACGCGCTGCCCGTCGAGCGACTCGTCCCTGAGGTCGCCCGAGTATGCGGTCACGAACAGGCCCACGCGTTCGGCGACCTCGCCCATCGGGTGGTCGGAGAGGTAGAGCCCCATGAGCTCCTTCTCCCAGCGGAGGCGCTCACGGACCGGTGTCTCGGCCGCCGAAGGGAGGGGCCGCTCGAGGATGGCGGCCGCGTCGCTGATCAGGTCGAACAGCGACGTCTGGCCCGACGCCCGGTCACGCTGCGCGGCCTGCCCGGCGGCGAGCGCGTCATCGAGCCCGAGCAGGATCTGCGCGGGGTGACCCAGGGCGCTGAGGGCGCCCACCTTGGCCAGCGACTCGAGCACCTTGTGGTTGACCAGCCGCAGGTCGATCCGGTCGCAGAAGTCCGTCAGCGAGCGGAACTCGCCGCCGGCCTCGCGCGCGGCGATGATCGACTCGATCGCGCCCTCGCCCACGTTCTTGACCGCCAGCAGGCCGAACCGGATCGACTCGCCCTCGACCGTGAACCCGAGCCCCGAGCGGTGGACGTCGGGCGGCCGGACCTCGATGCCCAGCCGCCGGCACTCGGCGACGGCCGCGGCGACCTTCTCGGCGTTGTCCCGGAACGCCGTGAGCACCGACGTCATGTACTCGACCGTGTAGTTCGCCTTGAGGTACGCGGTCTGGTAGGCGATCAGGCCGTAGCACGTGGCGTGGGCCTTGTTGAACCCGTAGCGCTCGAACGGCTTGAAGGCCTCGAACACATCGTGGATGACCTCGGCCGGCACGCCACGCTCGGCCGCCTGGGTCACGAACTTGTCCTGCATCGAGCGCAGCACGCTCGACTTCTTCTTGCGGATCGCGTAGCCCAGCGTGTCCGCTTCGGGGCCCGTGAACCCGCCCAGGGCCATGGCCGCGGCCATGATGTCCTCCTGGTAGACGAAGATCCCGTAGGTCCGGTCGAGGAACGGCTCCAGCAGCGGATGGAGGTACACGACCGGCTCCGTGCCGTGCTTGCGCCGGATGTAAGCCGGGATGTTGTCCATCGGCCCCGGGCGGTAGAGCGCGACCATGGCCGCGAGGTCGAACACGGACGTCGGCTGGAGCTCGCGAACGTACCGTCGCATGCCCGCGGACTCGAGCTGAAACACGCCGGTCGTCTCGCCCGAGGCCAGCAGCTCGAACGTCCTCGGGTCGTCGAGCGGGATGTGGTCGAGGTCGACCTCCACGCCCCGGTGCGCGCGGATCAGCTCGACCGCCTTGCGCAGGATGGTCAGGTTGGACAGCCCCAGGAAGTCGAACTTGAGCAGGCCCAGGGCCTCGATCCCGTGCATCTCGTACTGGGTCATCAGGGCGTCCGAGTTGGTCGCCTTCTGGAGCGGCATCAGCTCGGTCAACGGCTCGCGGCTGATGACCACGCCCGCGGCGTGGGTCGATGCGTTCCGGGCGACCCCCTCCAGCTGGCGGGCGAGGCCCAGCAGCCTGGCGATCTGCGGATCGCCGTCGTGCATCTCCTTGAGCGATGGGGAAAGCTCCAGGGCCTCCTCGAGCTTGATGCCCAGCTGGTTGGGGACCGCCTTGGCGATCCGGTCGACATCGCCGTAGCTCATGCCCAGGACCCGGCCGACGTCGCGGATGGCGGCCCGCGCGAGCATCGTGCCGAAGGTGATGATCTGGGCGACGTGGTCCGTGCCGTACTTGCGACTGACGTAGTTGATGACCTCGTCCCGGCGCTCGTCCTCGAAGTCGACGTCGATGTCGGGCATCGTCACCCGGTCGGGGTTGAGGAAGCGCTCGAACGGCAGCCCGTAGTGGATCGGGTCGACCGGGGTGATGCCCAGGGTGTAGGTCACGATCGAGCCGGGGGCCGAGCCGCGGCAGGTGGTCGCGATCCCCTGCTCGCGCGCGAACCGCACGAAGTCGGCCACGATCAGGAAGTAGCCCGCGTAGCCCATCGAGATGATCACGCCCAGCTCGTAGTCCAGGCGTCGCTGGAGCTCCGGGGTGACCGTGCCGTAGCGGCGCTCGAGGCCCGCCTCGCATTCCTTGCGCAGCCAGGTCTCGACCGTCTCTCCCCCGGGCACCGGGAAGTGCGGGATCCGCAGCTCGCCCAGGGGCAGCTGGAGATCCACCATCTCCGCGATCCGGCGGGTGTTGAGATAGGCCTCGCGCTGGTCGGGAAACAGGGCGAACATCTCGGCCGCGCTCTTGAGGTAGAACTGGTCGGTCTCGAACCGCATCCTGTTGGGCGTGTCCAGGTTGCTGCCTGTCCCGACGCACAGCAGGACGTCGTGGGCCTCGGACTGCTCGCGGTGGACGTAGTGCAGGTCGTTGGTCACCACCAGCGGCAGGCCTGTCTCGGGCGCAAGGCGCAGCAGCTGCTCGTTGAGCTTCTTCTGTTCCGGGATCCCGTGGTCCTGGAGCTCGAGGTAGAACCGGTCCCTGCCCAGGATGTCGCCGTACTCGCCGGCCAGTCGCCGCGCGAGATCCCAGTCCTGAGCCTCGAGGGCCTTGGGGATCTCGCCACCCAGGCAGGCCGACAGCCCCACCAGCCCTTCGCTGTAGCGGGCCAGGTGCTCGCGGTCGATCCGGGGCTTGTAGTAGTACCCGTCAATGTGGGCGTCGGTGATCAGCCGGGTCAGGTTCTGGTAGCCGGTCATGTCGGTCGCCAGCAGCACGAGGTGGAACGGCTGGCTGTCGGCCTTGCCCTCCTTGTCGCGCATCGAGCGCGGGGCGACGTAGGTCTCGACCCCAATGATCGGCTTGATGCCCGCCTTGGCCGCCGCCTGGTAGAACGCCACCTCGCCGTAGAGGGCGCCGTGGTCGGTCACCGCGAGGGCATCAAAGCCGTGGCGCACGGAGGCGTCGACCATCTCCGTGATCCGGCCCAGGCCGTCGAGCAGGCTGAACTCGGAGTGCGTGTGGAGGTGGACGAAGTCGTTGGGGGCGATGGTCACGGGGGATCAATGGTAGCCCGGGCGACGGATGGGCAAGCCGGGATTGGGGCGGGACGCCCTCGCCCCACCCCCCCGAAGTTTGTCTGCGTCTCGATGCGTCGATCCGCGTGGTAGACCGGACGACAACACCAGGAGTGCTGCACTGACGATGACGTCGCTCTCGTGAACGCGCTGCCGCTCCCCGTGCTGCTCGCGATCTTCGTGGCGTCCGGCGCGGCGGTGTGGATGGCCGGCACCAGGCTGGTGAGGGCGACCAACGTGCTCGATGCGAGGCTCGGCCTGGGCGAGGCGTTCGGCGGGCTCATCCTGCTCGCGATCGTCACCAACCTGCCTGAGATCGCGATCGTGGTTAGCGCCGCCCTGACCCAACAGGTGGGCATCGCCGTCGGGAACATCCTGGGCGGCATCGCGCTGCAGACCGTGGTGCTGGTGCTTCTGGACGCCGTCGGAGTCCCTGGCACCGTGGCCCTCAGCTACCGGGGGGCCTCGCTGCTGGTGCTGCTCGAGGCGGGGGTGGTGGTGGCGGTGTTGAGCGTCACGGTGATGGGCAGCCAGCTCCCGTCGAGCCTGATGCTGTGGCGGATGGACCCGGCCGCCCTGCTCATCGCCGTGGTGTGGGTAGCGGGACTGTTCCTGGTCCATCGAGCCCGCAGGGGGCTGCCCTGGCATCAGCAGGGGCAGCCTCCCGACGGTCAGGAGCGGCCTCGCGGGCACTCGAAGCAGGCCCGTGCGGAGCAGGCGGCCGAGCGCGGCGTGAGCACGACGAGCGCGGCCGTCGTGTTCGGCATCGGAGCGGCGGTGACCCTGGCAGCGGGCGCCCTGCTCGAGCTCAGCGGCGAAGGCATCGCCACGCAGATCCACGTGAGCGGCGTCCTGTTCGGGTCCACCGTGCTGGCCGCGGCGACCTCGCTGCCCGAGGTCTCGACGGGCCTCGCCTCGGTTCGAATGGGCGACTACCAGCTGGCCTTCGGCGACATCTTCGGCGGCAACGCCTTCCTCCCGGTCCTGTTCCTGGTGGCGAGCCTCCTGTCGGGCCAGGCGGTCGTGCCCCAGGCCCAGGTGACCGACATCTATCTGACCGGGCTGGGGGCGCTGCTGAGCGTGGTGTACATGTTCGGGATCGTGTTCCGGCCGTCACGAACGATCGGCCGTGTCGGCCTCGACTCGGCGGTCGTTCTCCTGTTGTACGTGCTGGGGATGGCCGGCCTGATCGCCATCGGGACCTCATGACCGAGTGCAACGCCGGGCCCGATTGGCCGGGATCGGGTCAGTGCTCCCGGAGGTAGAGGAGGGCGGCGAGCACGCGGCGGTGCGAGTCGCGAGAGGGCTCGAGGCCGAGCTTCTGGAAGATCTGGGTCGCGTGGGCCTCGACCGTTCGTTCGGTGACCACAAGCCGATCGGCGATTGCCGCGTTCGACAGGCCCTCGGCGATCAACCCGAGCACCTCTCGTTCCCGATCGGTCAGCTCGGCGAGCGGATCGCGGCGACGACGGCGACCCACCAGCCGCGCCACGATCGTCGGGTCGATCACGCACTCGCCCTCAGCAATGCGCCGCAGGGCGTCGACGAGGACCGCGGCGTCAAACACGCGTTCCTTGAGCAGGTAGCCGACCCCCTGGGGGTAGTCGGCCAGCAGGCCCGTCGCGTACTCCGGCTCGAGGTACTGCGAGAGGATCAGGATCCCGGTGCCGGGGTGACGGGCCGTGATCTCGCGGGCCGCCACGAGCCCTTCGTCCGAGTGACCCGGCGGCATGCGGATGTCCGCCACGACGACGTCCGGCTCGAGCTCGTCCACGGCTCGCAGCAGGGTTGGCAGGTCCGCCGCCTCGCCCACCACGTCGACGCCCGCGGCCCGGAGGACCTGCACGATGCCAGCCCGGGTGAGCAGGGCGTCCTCGGCTACGACGACCCGCATGGGATCCTCGCGCGGACGGTTGCGCCGTCCACCTCGACCGAGCCGTCCGCGGCGGCGACACGGTCCTCGATCGACGGGATGGCGTCTGCCGAGACGCCGGTCAGCTCGATTCGGAGCGCACGGCCGGGCCCGGCGTCGCGGTCGGTGGTCAGCCGCAGCCCGACGTATTCGGATCCGTCCCGCGCGGCTGCGTCCACCGTGCCAGCGATGATCGCATACACGGCACGCTCGACAGCGTCAGGAAACCGACCGTCGGGGACCGCGTCGAGCTCCAGGGGCAGCGGAGCGACGTCGGCGAGCGTCCGCAGGGCACCCCGCAGGCCGCGCTCACCAAGCGTCGCGGGGTAGATGCCGTGGGCAACCCCTCGGAGCTCGCCGATGAGCGTTTCGGCCTCGCCGATCGCCTTGTCGAGCCGGGCGACGGTCGCGGCATCCCCGGAGCTCGCGGCGGTGTCGCGCTCACGGCGCAGCTCGTGCAACAGCGCGAGGAAGCGCTGCTGCGCCCCGTCGTGGAGGTCCCGCTCGAGACGCCGCCGCTCGGCATCGGCGGCCGCGACGATCCTCGCCCGCGAGGCGCGGACCTCCGCCAGGCGCGCCAGCAGCTCCGCCCGCAATCGCTCGTTCTCGAGCGCGAGTCGTCCGGCGGCGCCGATCGCCCGCTCGAGCCGTTCCGGGTCCACGACCGCTGCGTCATGGCGAACGATCGCCACCAGCCGGCCGGCACGAACAATTCGGGTCACCGCGTGGCGTCGACCCGCGCCTGGGGGTGGCACGGGGCGGCCGATGGGATCCGTGAACGCGCCGCCCTGCGGCATCGCATAGACGACCTCGAGGCTGGGGTCGCCCATCGCCGCGGCCAGGGCCGCCGTGAACGCTCCTGCCGACGCAGGCTCCGCGAGCTCGCGCGCGAGCCCGGCGACGGTCGCTCGTCGTCGCCACCCCTGGACCACCACCCAGCCGAGCCCCAGCGCGACCAGCGTCGTGGCCCACGCGCGCGCCTGGAACAGGGCGGCGAACAGGAGGAACTGTGGTCCCTCGTGCGGGAGCACGAGTTGGACGATGGCTAGACCGAGCATTCCAATGGCCACGAGCCCGAGAGGCGCCGCGACCGGCGCGGCGGTTCGCCGCTCCGCGGGCGTCGCGTGAACCAGGCGGGCGGCGGCAAGGCCGACGATCGTCAGGCTGATCGCGCCCGAGACGAGCGGCGCCACGACGGCGAGCACGTCGGCGATCGGCGGGACGTTCGCCAGGAGCAGCACGTCATCGGTGCAGTTGCTCCAGCAGCGATCGTCGGCCAGCGGATCGCGGAAGAGGACGCCCAGGAGGGCGACGAGCCCCGCGGCGGCGTAGGCAAGCGACGGGACGCGGAACGGGAGCCGCGTGCCGGTCGAACCGCGGCGGAACTGGTCGAGCAGGCCAAGGAGGAGTGCCGGGAACAGGGGGCTGACGAGCATCGCGACCGTCCGCGCCGCCGCCGGGCCACCTTGCCAGCCGACCCAGTCGGGCGACAACCAGGCGAGGCCAGCCAGCATCGCCAGCTCGCCGACCCGGTGCTGACGATCGATGAGCAGGACCGCGGCTCCCGCCGCGATCAGGCCACCGCCGGCCAGGAGGTCGACGAGCGCGCCGACGGGCGAGGCTCCCGAGTAGGTCGTCGCCCAGGCCGTGGTCATCGGGATGACCACCGCGGTCGCCACGACGAAGCCGGCCGCGACGGGGAGCAGCCACGTCCCCTGCGGCCGAATTCGACGGGAACGCCGCCGCCCGGGCCGTCACGTGCCGATTGTCGCATCCGCAGCGCCGCGTCCGGACTGTGGTCAGCCACAATCCGAAGCCCGACAATCGTGTCGCCGGCCACGATGACCCGGTGCCACCGACCCGCCAGCCTCGTGGTCCGACGAACCGCGGCACGCCCGCGCCGAGGCGTCAGGCACGGAGATCCATCCGATGAGAGCGCACGTTCCCATCCTCGCCGTGGTCGCCCTCCTGGCCGCCGGCTGCGCGTCGGGCGCGGCGTCGACGGCGTCCCCGACACCCACCACGGCGCCCGTCGCCTCGGCCTCGACGGCGACGACCACCGCCCTCGAGACCGTGTGGCACACGAGCGTGGTCACCCAGGATGACATGCGGGCGGCTCTCCAGGCAGCCGGGCTGCAGGAGTGGATCCAGCCGTTCCTGTCGCAGGTCGCAGGCCAGCAGAACGTGTTCACCCTGCGCGTCCTGGGCGGTCGCTGGGTCCAGTACTGGTCCAAGGACGGCGGCTCGGCGGCGGAGAACGACTCAGGGCCGTACACGATCACCGGCGACCATGTCACCGTCTCCCACGACGACGGCGGCAGCGACACCTACCGGTGGGCGGTCACTGGCGACACGCTCACGGTCACCTTCCTGAGCGACACCTTCCCGCCCGGCGAAGGGATCCCGGAACGCGTCTACCAGACCGCGTTCTACATGTCGTCGCCGTTTCTGCGCGGCGCCCCGTGAGCAGGCCGCTGCGCGCCGTGGCCATCGTTGCCGTGGGACTGCTGCTCGCCGCCTGCGGCATCACGGATCCGAGCGGCGGCGCCCAGGGGTCCGGCGCCCCCGCCCCGCCACTCGACAAGGCCGGCGGCGGCGAGCCGCCGGTCACCCTCACGCTGGGGACCGCGGAGATCGACGGCAGCCCCGTCTCGAAGCTGCTCCGGCACTTCGCGGATGCCGTCTCGAGCGCCTCGTCTGGTCGGCTGACGATCGATCTCGCCTATGACGTCAGCAATGGTGCGAACGACTTCGAGGCGGCGGTCATCGACCAGGTCCACGACGGGACCATCGACCTGGGCACCGTCGGCACCCGGGCGTGGGACGCCCGGGGCGTGCTCGGGCTGCGAGCCATCCAGGCGCCGTTCCTGGTCGACGGCTATCCACTCCTGGAGCAGGTGCTGTCCGGCGCCCTGTCGGACCAGCTCCTCGGGAGCCTCCGGGCCGCCGGCTACGTCGGCCTCGGGTTCCTGCCGGACCAGCTTCGCCACCCGCTCGGCTTCCAGAAGCCGATCGTGACGGCCGCCGACTTCGCGGGGCTGCACATCCGCGTTCCCGCCTCCACCCTCAGCGACGAGATCATGCGCGCGCTGGGCGCGGTGCCCGAGCACTTGAATGGGCCGGCGCTCGAGCAGGCCGTTGACAGCGGTGGCGTCACCGCGGCCGAGACATCGGTCGGCAACGCGACGCCATTCCCGGCGCACTCCGTCATGACCGCGAACCTCACCTTCTTCCCTCTCGTCCGAATGCTGTTCATGACCCAGGGCCGGTTCGCCGCGCTCAGCCCGACCGAGCGGGCCGTGCTGCGCCAGGCGGCCGCGGACACCCAGGCCTGGGGCCTCGCACAGGATGCGGAGGCGGCCGACGTCGCCGCGTTCTGCCTGACCGGAAACACGTTCGCGACGGCGGCCGATGCGAGCGTGGCAGACATCGTCGCCGAGGACGACCCGGTGCTGGCAACCCTGCGCGCCGACTCGCAGACCGCTTCGTTCATCGATCAGATCTCGGCGATCAAGGCGACGCTGGCCCCGCCCGCGGCGCCGACATGTCCCGGCTAGGAGGCGGCCGGTTCCGCGGTCCCCCCGGGACTGGTGTCCAGCGACAGCTCGGCGCGAACCGTCGTGCCGCCACCGGGATCGCTGCGGAGCTCGAACCGGCCGCCGAGCGCCTCGACTCGATCGGCGACGCCGCGCAGCCCGGTGCCACGACCCAGATCGGCGCCACCGGCGCCGTCGTCGTGGACCTCCACGACGACGGACGCCGGGCCCTGGCGAACCAGCACTCCCGCGCGATTCGCGCGGGAGTGCTTCGCCGCGTTCGAGAGGCCCTCGGCACACATGTAGTAGATGGCCAGTGCCACCCCCTCGCGCAGCGCCCCGACCTGGATCTCGAGCCGCACCGGGATTCCGCTCGCACCGGCCAGGCTTCGCAGCGCCCCCTCGAGCCCCGCCTCGTCGAGGATGTCCGGGTGGAGCCCCGATGCGAGGGCCCGCAGGTCCCCGAGCGCGCCGTCGAGCACCACGCTGGCGCGAGCCAGCGGGCTCCCCTCCCCCGCCACCGACAGCATGGACCGCAGCCCCTCGGCGCGTCGCAGAGCCCCGTCCTGCAGCCGGCGTTCCAGCGAGCTCCGCTCGGCGTCGCTCGCCGCGAGCAGTCGCCGTCTCGAAGCGCGGACCTCGGACAGCCGATCGAGGACGTCGCCACGCAAGCGAGCGTTCGCCGCCGCGAGCCGCGTCATGGTCCGCACCGACTCGCGAAGCGACGCTTGCTCGAGCGTCGCCGGGTCATGGACCAGCACGGCCGCCGGCTCGCCCGCGATGTCGATCGGGGTACAGGATCGGCGCGGGTCGTCCGACGACAGCGACAGCGGCATCCCCGTGGCGTCCAGGTAGGCACCGGACGGGCCGTGCCAGTAGCCGACCTCGAGGGTCGGGTCGCCGAGCGCGCGGGCGAGCGCGTCGCGCACGCCGTCGCTTCGAGGACCGCGCAGCTCGACGACGAGGTCGGTCAGGCGATCCGTGCCGAGCCCAGGCAGGAGCAGCGTGTAGCTCACGAGCAGGCCTGCCGCGATCAGGGCCGACTGGTCGCCGAGGAGCGCCAGCCAATCGAGCCGGCCGGTCGGGACTGCGACGTGAACGGCGGTGGCGCCGAGGTAGGCCAGGCTTGGCAGGATGGCTGCCAGCACCGCCAGCGCGCGGGGGCGATGCGCGGGCACGGGGGCCCGGCGCCAGTCGAACGCCGCAACGCCCGTGCACAGCACGCCTACGACGGCGAGCACGGGTAGGGACGTGGCAGCCGGCGGGAGCAGCCAGACGAGGTAGCCGGCGGCCACGGTGATTGCGCCAAGGCGCGACCGCATGTGGCCGTCCGGCAGGGTCAGCACCGCGTGCATCAGGACGGCCCGGTGGACGAACGTCAGCTGCGTGGCGAGGACGGCGATCGGGGCGAACCCGACGCCGGCGAAGTTGCCGGCGAACCAGGTGATCCCGGCGGCACCGAGCAGGAGCCCGGTTCGCGACGCCGGCCGCCGCAGCGATGCGACGACGCCGCACGCCGCGAGCGACCAGCCGACCGCGAGGTCCGGCGCCCACCGGGCGACGTCGGCCGGCTCATACGCCATCGCCTCCGCCAGCAGGCCGAGCGCGACCGCCATGACCAGCGCCACCCGTGCGACCATCGAGCTATGGTGCGGCTCGGGACCCCGGCGGACAAGCCGTCCGGTTGCCAGGGCGGGCGCTCATCTCGGGAACGATCACGGCGGCCGGCACCGAGCATGCGGAGCGGTCCGTCAGCTGAGCGCCGCGCAGAGAGCCGCTCCTACCTGCTCATCGGTCTCGACGTCATGCTTGCCGGCCTCCCAGAGGAGGATCGTCTGCTCGAAATCGCCGTAGACGATGCGGCCGACGTCACTGATGGTGACTCCAGCGCCCGGCTCGTTGACGAGGTATCGGAACCCGACGATGGTCTTCGTCGCCTCATCCGTTCCCGGGATGGGCACCATGGTCTCATCGAACTCCCCGCGGACGATGATCGATGCGCCGGTGGACGTGTTGGTCAGAACGTCATGCGGCGCGGAGACGTGCCGGACCACGCGCGTGAGCTGCCCGGTGGCCTCGTCGAGGTAGACATAGGTCCTGGTCGTCGAGGCTCCGTCGACGTTGACGTCGAAGCCATGACAGCTGAAGAGGTAGCCCGAGTACGTTTCGGTGAACGGCCCGAACTGGAGCGGCGCGGCCGCCTGGACCGGGGCCGCCATGGCGAGCCCGAGCATGGCCACGACCGAGATGAGAAGAGCTGCTGTGCGCATGACCTGCCTCCTGAGCGAGCTGCCTTGCCCCCTTTGGCCAAGGGTCGGTCACAGCGTGAGCGGCGCGGAGGGCACCGCCATCGGGGCAGGCCGCAGTCATGCGGACGTTCGGTGCTGTGGCTGGCCGCAAGCTCGAGGCCTGATCGCCATCGGCACCCCATGACGGAGGAGAAGGCGTGGTCCAACGTTGCCCGGGCGGCCGAGGGCCTTCCGAGGCGCGTCCCGCCAGGTCGGAGGAGAATCGCCTCAGGGCCAGGCGAGCGGCCGGGTGGAATGCAGGCGGGAGGTGGTGGTGGACGAGCAACGGGCCCGCGCACTCGTGGCCCGCGAACGAGCGCGGATCGAAACCGCGCTCGCCGGGCTGCGTACGGAGATCCGGGACGAAGCGGCGCTTGGGCGCCAGCAGACTGGCGAGCAGGAGGACGCCGGCAGCGAGCTGCAGACGGAGTCGGTCTCGATGGCGCTCGAGGCCGACCTGCGCGCGCAGCTGGCCGCCGTCGGGCGGGCCGAGGAACGCCTTGCGCTGGGCACCTATGGCAAGTCGATCGAGAGTGGGAGGCCGATCCCGGACGACCGACTCGAGGCGGAACCGCTTGCCGAGCGAACGATCGAGGAGCAGCGACACGAAGACCGGCGCTGACCGATGAGGGCCGGCTGATGACGGGCGAAGGCGGACGGCCCAGGGCGACGACGCTGACGGGGACGTCCCGCCCGCCCGGCTGTCGGCACATCGGCCGACCATTGACCACAGCGGAGCAGGCAGGCGCGTCGGCCGTGTCGCGGGCTCTGCCCAACTCGCTGCTCGGTGTCTGGCGACGGTGAGCAGCCACCCGTCTGCAGGGAATTCGGCGGCCAGCCAACGGGCCGGCCCGGCAACACTGTCGGCGGCCACGCCGGAGTCGAAGGACGAGCTCAAGACCATTGCCATGCCGGAGCTGCTGGCGAAGCTCGGGTCGTCGCCCGACGGCCTGAGTGGGGCCGAGGCACAGAAGCGGCTGACCCAGTACGGGCCCAACGAGATCGAGGAGCAGGCGGACAACCCGTTCCTGAAGTTCCTCACCTACTTCTGGGGGCCGATCCCGTGGATGATCGAAGCGGCCGTCGTCCTGTCGGCGCTGGCCCAGCACTGGCCGGACTTCGCGATCATCCTCGTCCTGCTCCTGGCCAACGCCGTGGTCGGGTTCTGGGAGGAGCACCAGGCGGGCAACGCCATCGCCGCCCTGAAGGCCAAGCTCGCGGTCGAGGCGCGGGTGAAGCGGGACGGGACGTGGACCACCGCCGCCGGCTCGTGAGCTGGTTCCCGGCGACGTCATCCGCGTTCGCCTTGGCGACATCGTGCCGGCCGATGCCCGGCTGCTGGCGGGCGACCCGATCGAGGTGGATCAGTCCGCCCTGACCGGCGAGTCGCTGCCCGCGACGCGCAAGCCCGGCGAGGCCGTGTTCTCGGGCTCGATCGTGCGCCAGGGCGAGATCGACGCGATGGTCTACGCCACGGGCGCGAGCACCTACTTCGGCAAGACGGCCCAGCTGGTGCAGGAGGCGCAGACCGTCAGCCACTTCCAGCGGGCGGTGCTCAAGATCGGCGACTACCTGATCGTCCTCGCGGTCGCGCTCGTGGCCCTGATCATCATCGTCGCCCTGTTCCGTGGCGACCCGATGCTCACCACGCTGCAGTTCGCCCTGGTGCTGACGGTGGCCGCGATCCCGGTGGCGATGCCCACGGTGCTGTCGGTCACGATGGCGGTCGGCGCGCGCCTGTTGGCCAGGCGCGAGGCGATCGTGACCCGCCTGGCGGCCATCGAGGAGCTGGCCGGCGTGGACGTGCTGTGCGCGGACAAGACCGGCACCCTGACCCAGAACAAGCTGACGCTGGGCGATCCGTTCAGCGTCGGACGGCGTCGCCGCCGAGGAGGTCATCCGCTGCGCCGCCCTGGCGTCGCGTGCGGAGGACAAGGACACCATCGACCTGGCGGTGCTGGGCGGCCTTGAAGGACGATCGGGCCCTGGCCGGCGACGAGGTCGTCCACTTCCAGCCGTTCGACCCGGTCCACAAGCGCACCGAAGCCACCGTGAAGGGCTCCGACGGCAGGACGTTCCAGGTCGCCAAGGGCGCGCCGCAGGTGATCCTGGAGATGTCCGCGAATGCCGGGAAGGTGAAGTCCGCCGTCGAGCAGGCAGTCAACGAGTTCGCGGCGCGCGGATTTCGTTCGCTGGGCGTTGCCCGGGCCGACGGGAGAGGCAAGTGGCAGTTCCTGGGCGTGCTGCCCCTGTTCGACCCGCCCCGTGACGACGCCCGGGCGACCATCGCGACCGCGGGCGAGATGGGCGTGGCGGTCAAGATGGTGACGGGCGACGCCCTGGCCATCGCCCAGGAGACCGCGAACAAGCTGGGGATGGGCACCAACATCCTCGATGCCAGCGGCTTCGCCGACCCGAAGCATCACGAGACGGCGCAGCTCGCGGCATCGATCGAGCACGCGGACGGCTTCGCCCAGGTGTTCCCGGAGCACAAGTTCCACATCGTGGACGTGCTCCAGCAGCGCGGGCACATCGTGGGCATGACGGGCGACGGGGTGAACGACGCCCCGGCGCTCAAGAAGGCCGATTGCGGCATCGCCGTGGCCGGCGCGACGGACGCGGCCCGTGCGGCGGCGTCGATCGTGCTCCTGACGCCCGGCCTGTCGGTGATCATCGACGCGATCAAGGAGAGCCGGCGCATCTTCCAGCGGATGAACAGCTACGCCATCTACCGGATCGCCGAGACGATCCGCGTGCTGCTGTTCATGACCCTCGCGATCCTGGTGTTCAACTTCTATCCCGTGACCGCGGTGATGATCGTGATGCTGGCGTTGCTCAACGACGGCGCGATCCTGTCCATCGCCTATGACAACGTCCACTACGAGGACCGGCCCGAGGCCTGGAACATGCGCCTCGTGCTGGGGATCGCCACCGTGCTCGGGATCGCCGGCGTGATCTCCGCGTTCGGCCTGTTCTACCTCGGCGAGCGCGTCTTCAATCTCGACCGTGACCACATCCAGACGCTGATGTACCTGAAGCTGTCCGTGGCGGGCCACCTGACGATCTTCCTCACCCGCACGCGCGGCCCGTTCTGGTCCATCCGCCCCGCGCGGATCCTGCTGCTCGCCGTGCTCGGCACGCAGGCCGTGGCGACGTTGATCGCCGTCTACGGCGTGTTCATGACGCCGCTCGGCTGGGGCTGGGCGCTGGTCGTGTGGGGGTATGCGCTGGCGTGGTTCCTCGTGAACGACCGCGTGAAGCTGCTCGCCTATCGGGTGTTCGATCCGACGGCCGCGCCCCTGCTCGCGAGGAGCTCGGCGCCGTGAAGGCCCGGCCTGGGTCCCTCTCGGTCCGATCGGCGCGAGGCCGGTGATGACCATCCCCAGCCGAACGAGCCCACGTTCCCCTGTCCCCGGCCCCGACTTCAACAACGCCGCCTACGAGTGGCGTCGCCTGCTCGCGGAGGCACTCGGAACGTTCTTCCTCGTCCTGGTGGCGATGGCCGGCGCCATGGTCGACAGGCGATTCGGAGGCCACGTCATCTCCCTGTCTGCCCAGGTCGCCGCGCCGGGCCTCATGGTCGGCGCCGTGATCCTGTCGATGGGCGCGGTCTCAGGGGCGCATCTCAACCCGGGGGTCAGCATCGCGTTCGCGCTGCGTGGCGACTTTCCCTGGCGCCGCGTGCCCGCGTACGTGGGGGCTCAGTTCGTGGGCGCCGTTCTCGCGACGCTGCTGCTCGTGGCGCTTCTCGGCTCGCAGGGTACGGCAGGTCTGACCCTTCCCGGGCCGGGCATCGGCGATGGAACGGCAGCGCTCTGGGAGCTCGTGCTCAGCGTCGGCCTGGTCACGGTGATCCTGGGCACGGCTTCGGGCGCGCAGAACATTGGCCCGCTCAACGCCATCGGCGTGGGCAGCTACATCGTGCTGGCGGGCTTCATCGGGGCGCCCGTGAGCGGGGCCTCCATGAACGTGGCGCGCTCATTGGGCCCGGCGCTCGTCCTCGGCGACGCGACGGCCTGGTGGGTCTACGTCGCCGGACCGCTCGGCGGTGCCGTGGTCGCGGCCGGGATCGGGTACCTGTTGCGTGGCCCTGGAGGTGGCTACTCGGGCGTCAGGGCCGCCCAGGGGACGCTTGGCTGGCTCTGGCGCCCGGGGCCCATCGGGCCCGTCGAACCCGCCCAGGACCCTCCGGCTCCCGAGCAAGCTCGTGTCGGCGAGGACCACGGAGCGGGTTGAGCGAGGCAACGCGCCCGGCCATACCTGCCACGCTTAGCGATGGACGGAACGTGCGATCCGACGCCGTTTCGGGCCGAAGTATGCCCCGTGGGCATCAACCCGCGTCCTGGGGGTCTGCTCTGGGCGGAGGCAAGGACTATCGGCCCTGCGGGATACGTACCAGGTATGCGGCGTGGCCCGTGGTGAAGGGTGACGAGGACGACGCCGCGGCCCCTGGTGGAGGGTCGCGAGGACGGGGGCGCGGCCGAGGACGAGGGTTGCGGGCGGGCGCTCCACCCACGGCTCGACGACCCGGACTCAGCGTGCGGTCCAGGACCGGTGCCCCGCTCGATCGCGTGCATACTCGGCGCGATCGGGACCGGACCGACGGTCCCCATGGAGGAGCTCGGATGTCCCACCCGGACCCGAACGGACCCGCGGCCACCCAGCCGTGGCAGATCGGCGACCAGCTCGTGAACCCGGTGACGCGCGAGCGGGCGGTGATCCTCGAGCGTCCCCTCGACAACCCCCTGGGTCGCGCCCGGGCGGAGATGACCGCGCTGGCGGGCGCGCGGGTCCTGGGGGAGCACCAGCATCCGGGGCTCATCGAGCGGTTCACCGTGCTGGAGGGTGAGCTGACCGTTCGAAGGAACGGGACGATCTCCAAGCTCCGCCAGGGCGAGATGGCCGAGGTCCGTGCGGGCGAGTGGCACGATTGGTGGAATGCGGAGGACCACGACGCCCGGGTCATCGTGGAGGTGGAGCCCGGGGCGCGGTTCGCGCACATGCTCGAGACGCTGTTCGGCCTCGCCCAGCTGGGGCACGTCGACGCGAAGGGGATGCCGAACCTGCTCCAGATGTCGCTCATCGGCCGCGAGTTCTCCGACACGGTCCAGTTCAAGTCGCCGCCGCCGGCCATGCAGAAGGTGGTGTTCGCGGCCATGGCCCCGCTGGCTCACGCGCTGGGTTACCGGGCGACCTACCCGCAGCTCTCGCGCTCGAGGCTGGGGGCCGGCGAGACGGAGCCCGCCGCGACCGGCGGACAGGACCGGGAGCCGCCTACGGCGCCCGGCGCACCCGGCGACGCGGCCGGCGACATCGGGGCGCGCTGACCGATCGCCGCCAGCGCAGCCGGCGGCGCGCAGTGGCATCCTACGGCGGCGGAACGGCGCGGGACGGCCGCCCGATCGTGTCGGATCGGGGCCAGAGCACTCCGCGAACCGGCCCGCCGGAGGTGGTGATGCTGGCGATCGTCGGTGGACTGGTGGCGTTCGCGGTCGTGTTCGGGTGGGCCGCCGTCCGCTGGCGGGCCACCGGGCGCGACCCGTCCTACCTCGACGATCCGTCGATCCTGCTGCCCGCGCCGCCCGACGGGATGACCGCGGCGACGGCGACGATCGTGGACGGTGGCCCTGCCCCGATGGCGTTCATGGCCGCGCTGTTCGACCTTGCCAGCCGCGACGAGATCGCGTTCCGCGATGAGACCCCGGATGGGAAGGGCGCTCACCACGTCGGGATCGAGCTCCGCGGCGGCCAGACCGACGACGCCCGGATCCTGCTCAATCGTCGCCGGCCGGTCGGCGAAGGCGAGGCCTGGCTGCTCGCGAACCTCAAGTCGTACGCCGTGCTGCCGGCTCGGGCGTCGGGGGGTGACGAGGGCCGGACGGCGGCGGTCGCCGCGATGGCGGCGTTCTCGGGCTTCCTGTCGTCGCCGCTGACGGCCGGTCCGGGCGCACTGGCGCGCGGGTCGTTCACCGAGGGCATGACGGCGGTGGAGGGCCAGAACCTCCAGACGGCCCTGATCGGCGCGCTCGAGCGGAACGGGAAGCCGGTACCCGACGCGCTCCGCGGCGACGCGGGACGCGACACGGTCCTGTCGCTGCTGCGCGAGGCCCTCGCGAACCCGGACACCGTCCGCGCGGACCCTGCCGCGTTCGCCAGGCACATCGAGGCCGAGACCGGGTACGCGCCGACCGCCGAGGAGATGGAGCAGCTGACCCGGATGCTGCACGAGCGCGAGGCGCTGCTCGGTCCCTCGACGGACGGTGCCGCGGGATCCGCCGGGACCTACATTCCGGCCACGCGCGCGCTCACCTTCCACCCGCCGCTCGGGTTCGCCACGTTCGTGGAGACCTACGCCCGGCGCAAGGGCTGGATCAAGGGCCTCTCGTTCGTCTCGCGCTGGAAGTGGGAGGGTCTCGCCATTGCCGAGGTCGTGGTCGGGCTCGTCGTCGCCGCTGCCGATGGCATCGGGCAGCAGCTCGTCTACGGGGTCGGTCTGGGGATCGCCGCCGGCGGGGTGGCGACCTGGTTCGTCGCCCGCTACATGGCCTCGCGAACGCAGGAAGGCGCAATCATGAAGGCCCAGCTGGCGGCCTATCGCCGAACCCTCAAGGCGACCTTCGAGACCTCGCCCACGCTCGACGACGTCGTCAGGGCATCGCGGATGACGTGGCTCGAGACCCCCGACCACGCGCTCGTGTGGGGCGTGGCGCTGGGGCTGCGGCAGGAGATCGAGGCCGTCCTCCGACGGACGACGAGCGGCATGGACGCCGGCACGGTCGCGAGGTCGGCGTTCCTGCCGCGCTGGGTCGGCCGCGCTCGGGGGGCGGTGTCCGCGGCCGCCTCGGAGATGTCGGCCGCCTATCAGCCAGCGGCGGGCAACCCGGCGCCCAGTCCGGCGGCCACGGCGCCGACGGCTCCCGACCCCGGCGCGATCCAGGACTACGCCGCGGTGTTCGCGGGCATCGAGCGGATCGGCACGGTCACCCCGAGGACCACGGATCACCGCTGACGGGCCAGGTGGACGCCGAGTCCCTCGCCCTGCTGCCGGTCGGCGACGCCGCAAGCCCGCTGCAACCTTCGCGCCCTGACCGTGGTCGCGCGCGTGGTCCGGGCGCGCCGATCCTCGAGGCACGCCGATGCCCGTCGGCACGCCCAGCTACGCGGTCATCCCTGTCCGCGCGAGCGGGCCGGGCACCGAAAGGAGCCTCCCCGATTGATCGACGAGCTGTGGTACAAGAACGCCGTCATCTACAGCCTCGACATCGAGACGTTCATGGACGCCAGTGGCGACGGGGTCGGTGACTTCGCCGGGCTCATCCAGCGGCTCGACTACCTGGAGTCGCTGGGCATCGATGCCATCTGGCTCGCCCCGTTCCAGCCGAGTCCCAACCGCGACAACGGCTACGACATCACCGACTTCTACGGGGTGAACTCCTGTTTCGGGTCGAGCGGCGACTTCGCGGCGTTCATCCACGACGCGGCCAATCGCGGCATCGCCGTGATCGGCGACCTCGTGATCAACCACACGTCCAACGAGCATCCCTGGTTCCAGGAGGCGCGGCGCGACGCCGGATCGCGCCGGCGCTCCTGGTACATCTGGTCCGCCAGGCGGCCGAAGGGCTGGAACACCGGGATGGTCTTTCCGGGGGTCCAGGACGCCACCTGGACCCGGGACGACAAGGCGCACGCGTACTACTTCCATCGGTTCTACGACTTCCAGCCGGACCTCAACATGGCCAACCCCGACGTCCGGGCCGAGGTCCGGAAGATCATGGGCTACTGGCTGGGGGCCGGCGTCTCCGGGTTCCGGATCGATGCCCTGCCGTTCGTCCTCGAGGTCCCCCCGTCGCCGGACCAGCCGAAAGCCCAGACCAGGTTCGACTACCTGCACGAGATGCGCCAGTTCTCGCAGCTCCGGCGCGGCAATTCGGTCCTGCTGGCCGAGGCGAACGTCCCCCCGGCCGAGACCCGTCCCTACTTCGGCTCCGGGACGGACGGGGTGCAGATGATGTTCAACTTCTTCGTCAACCAGCACCTGTTCCTCGGCCTGGCCACCGGTGACGCCCGGCCGCTGGCCGCGGCGCTGCGGGCGACCCGCACCATCCCCCCGACCTCGCAATGGGCCCACTTCCTCCGCAACCACGACGAGCTGGATCTCGGGCGTCTCGAGCCGGACCAGCGCAAGGCGGTGTTCGCGCGGTTCGGCCCCGATCCCGCGATGCAGCTCTACGAGCGGGGCATCCGGCGCCGGCTGGCGTCGATGCTCGGCGACCGGCGCCAGCTCGAGCTCGCCTACAGCCTCCTGTTCTCGCTGCCCGGCGCGCCGGTGCTTCGTTACGGCGACGAGATCGGGATGGGCGAGGATCTCGCGCTCCGGGAGCGCGATGCCGTCCGCACGCCGATGCAGTGGTCGCACGAGCGCAGCGCCGGCTTCTCGCTGGCCGATCCAGGATCGCTGATCCGGCCGGTCGTGACCGGGGGCGTCTACGGTCACGAGCACGTCAACGTGGAGGCGCAGCGTCGGGATCCGGGCTCGCTCCTCAACTGGATGGTGCGCATCATTCGCCAGCGAAAGGAGAGCCCCGAGATCGGGTGGGGCGCCTGGTCGATCCTGCGGACCTCGGAGCCCAGCGTGCTCGCCATGGCCTACGACTGGCGCGGCAGCCGGCTGGTCATCCTCCACAACCTCGGCCCGCATCCGCTGGAGGTCAAGGTCCGCGTCCCCGGCGCGGAGCACGAGCCGCTGGTCAACGTGATCGTCGAGGCGACGTGCGAGCCGTCGTCCGACGGACGGCACCGGATCGCGATGGATGGGTATGCCTACCACTGGTACCGGGTCGGCGGCCTGAGCTACGCGCTCCAGCGACCGACATCGGAGAAGGTGGCGGTCCCGGGCCGGGCGCACGCGGCCTGAACCCCGGCAAGCCAGCCCGGCGCGGCCCGGAGCGGGTCGATAACCGGCCTGGCGCGGCCCGTGGGCCGCGTCCGGGCGTGAGGACGCGTCCGGGGTACGCTGGCAGGCGATGGATGCACGACCCGACGACGAGCAGTTCGAGGTCTGGGTGGCCGAGGCGATCGACGCCCTGCCGGCCACGTTCCGCGAGCGCCTTGGCAGCGTCGCGATCGTGATCGAGGACTGGCCGGCCCCGGCGCAGCTCGCCGCGCTGGGGGTTCCAGGGCTGTACGGGCTGTACCAGGGGGTCCCGCGTTCCACGCTGGGCGCGGACCACGCCGCGACACCGTCCCGGATCACGATCTACCGGGGCACGATCGAAGCCAGCCACCGCACGCCGGAGGCACAGCGCTCGAAGGTGTTCGACACCGTTCACCACGAGATCGCGCACCACTTCGGGATCTCGGACGCCCGGCTGCACGAGCTGGCCCAGCGCCGGGACCACGCGTAGCGACGCCGCCCGCTGCCATACTCGACCGGTGGACGCGCGCATCCTGCTGGTCGAGGACGATGCCTCGATCCGCGAGATCACGGCGCTCGGGCTGAGCGCCGCGGGCTTCGCCGTCACCACCGCCGGCGACGGCGTCGAGGGCCTCGAGCGCTGGCGAACCGAGCGCCCCGACCTCGTGCTGCTGGACGTGATGCTGCCGCGCATGGACGGCTTCGAGCTGTGCCGCGCCATCCGCCGCGAGGCGACCACCCCGATCGTCATGCTCACCGCGCGGGCCGACACGATCGACGTGGTCGTGGGGCTGGAATCCGGGGCCGACGACTACGTTCGCAAGCCGTTCGAGATGCCCGAACTGGTTGCGCGCGTCCGCGCCGCGCTCCGCCGGCGGCCCGGGGCGGCGGACTCCGGGAGCCCGGCGCTCATCGAGCTCGGGCCGCTGCGGATCGACCTCGACGGCCGGACGGTCGAGCGCGACGGGCGCCAGATCCCGCTGACCCGGACCGAGCTCGACCTGCTCGCGGCGCTGGCTCGGAGCCCGGGCCGCGTGCTGACGCGGGAGATCCTGCTCGACGAGGTCTGGGGATACGACTACCTGGGCGACTCCCGGCTGGTCGATGTCGCGGTCGCCCGGCTGCGGTCGAAGGTGGAGCGCGACCCGGCCAACCCCGAGCTGGTGCTCACGGTCCGCGGCGCCGGCTACAAGGCCGCGCGACCGGCCGGCTGAGCCGGGCTCGGCGGCGCGACGGGACCGGACGGCAGCCGTGGGCGGGGTCCGGACGCGGCTGGCCCTCACGCTGGTCGCCCTGGTCGCGGTGATGGTCGCCGCAATCGGCGTCGGCGTGTATGCATTCGTCGACGCATCGCTGCGCGACCGGCTGCTGGCCGACGCTCGACGGCAGGCCGACGTCAACCTGTCGGTGCTGCTGCCCGGGGCCGCTCCCCAGCCGACGGACAGCGCGTCGTTCAGGGCGAGCGGCCTGCCCGAGGCATTCGCGCTGCGTGGTGACGCGGTCACGATCGCCGACTTCGGCGACGGCGTGCCGTACGAGCCGCCCTCGATGCCCGGGGCCCTCGACCAGGTCTCGCCCCAGCTGCGCTCGATCGTCGCGACGGGCCAGATCGGGTACGCATGGCAGACCCTCGGCGGCCAGCCGGTGCTGATCGTGGGCGGCCGCCAGGGCGGTCCGCCCGACCTGTACTTCGTGTTCCCGGCGAGCGACGTGGAGACGGCCCTCGCCCAGCTCCGGATCGGGCTGCTGGTGGCCGGCCTGCTGGCGGTGGTGGTGGCCCTCGCGACCGCCGGGGTGATCGCGCGCGGCATCCTGCGCCCGGTCGGCGCGGGAGGGCGGGCCGCGCGGCGGATCGCAGACGGTGACCTGTCCGCGCGGGTGCCGGGAGGCGGCCGGGACGAGTTCGGCCGGTGGGCGGCGGAGTTCAACCGCATGGCCGGATCGCTGGAGGAGACGGTCGGCCGCCTGGAGCAGGCGCAGCAGCAGAACCGGCGCTTCGTGGCCGACGTGTCGCACGAGCTCCGGACGCCGCTCACCGCGCTGGTCGCCGAGGCGTCGCTGATCGAGGGCGCGCTGGACGACCTGACGCCGGACGCGCGTCGCGCGGCGCAGCTCCTGGTCGGCGACGTCCGCCGGCTGCGCGTCCTGGTCGACGATTTGATGGAGGTGTCGCGGTTCGACGCGGGGGTCGAGCGCATGCACCTCGAGCCGGTCGACCTGGGCCGCGTCGTGACCGCCGCGGTTGCCTCCCGGCTGCCGGATGCCGCGGTGACGGTCCCGGCCCGGCCCGTGGTGGTCGACTCCGACCCGCGCCGGCTGGACCGGATCCTGGGCAACCTCCTGGACAACGCCCGCGACCACGCTCCCGGGGCGGCGGTCGAGGTGGCCCTGGCAGTGACCCTCGATGGCGCGGTGATCATCGTGGCCGACCGCGGGCCCGGGGTGCCGGCCGATGCCCTGCCGAACCTGTTCCAGCGCTTCTACAAGGCCGACCCGTCACGCCGCGGCGGGAGCTCGGGCCTGGGGCTCGCGATCGCCGCGGAGCACGCGGCCCTGATGGGCGGCACGCTCAGGGTCAGGGGCCGGCCGGGCGGCGGGCTGGTGTTCGCGCTGACCGTTCCCGTGACGACATCGTTACCTGGGGGAGATGCCTCCGACACATCCGGGGCAGATGCTGGGCCCACCTAGAACCGCAGGGGAGGACCGGGCATGATCCGCCTCCGTCATCATTCACTCCTGGCGATCCTGATCGTGAGCGCGGCCCTGGTCGCCGCGTGCCAGCCCGGCACGGGAGCGCTGGGGACCCCGGCGAGCCCGGTCGTGACGGCGGAGCCCTCCGGCGAACCGTCGCCGTCCGACGTGGCCCCGGCCACCGCGTCTCCGTCGCCATCCGTGGCGCCGAGCGTGGTCCCCAGCGCATCCCCGTCGTCCGATGGATCGGCCGGGCCCACCCACTCCGCTCCCCCGACGGCGACGCCCGGCCCGACCGGGACGACGATCGTGCGCGCCTATTTCCTGCTCGGCAGCTTCACCGGCAACGGGGGTCTCGTCCCGGTGCTGCGCGAGGTGCCGCAGACGAAGGCCGTCGCGGCCGCCGCCATGCACGCCCTGCTCGACGGCCCGAACGCCGACGAGATGAGCGGACGACCGGCGATGTACACCAGCGTCCCCGTTGGCACCCGGCTGCTGGGCGTGTCGATCAAGAATGGCCTCGCGACGGTCAACGTCTCGCAAGAGCTCGCGCACGCCGCAGCGATGCTCCAGGCGGCGGGCCAGGTCGTGTACACCCTCACCCAGTTCTCGACCGTCGACGCGGTGCGGATCCAGGTCGAGGGTCAGGACCTCGCCGATCTTCACCTGGTCGGGCCGGTCTTCGGCACGCGCCTCACCCGGGGTGCCGACTTCCAGGTCGTCGAAGGCATGCTACCCGCGATCTTCATCGACCGGCCGGCGTGGGGTGCCTCGCTGGGCAACCCGGGCCGGGTGAGCGGGCTCGCGAACGTGTTCGAGGCGACGTTCAAGGTCCAGCTGCTCAACGCCAATGGCAAGGTGCTGGTGGACCAGCAGGTGATGGCCACCTGCGGGACCGGCTGCTGGGGCACGTTCAAGGTCGACCTGGCGTACGCCGTGGCCAAGGCCCAGTACGGCACGCTGCGCGTGTTCGACCTGTCGGCCAAGGACGGCTCGATCGAGAACCTCACCGAGTACAAGGTGTGGCTGAAGCCGGCCGGCTGACGCCGGCCGGCTCGGACCCGTCGCCCGCCGGGTGATCCCGGCGGGCGACGACGCACCCGGCGAGGAGCTCAAGCGCCGAGACCGCGCGCTGCAGGCGCCGCGAGCGTCGTGCCCGGGCCTCGTCGGGCTCAGCCCTGCTCGTACGGGATGCCCGCCATCGCGGGCCCTCGGACACGGCCGACGACGCCGGCGACGACCACGATCGTGACCACGTACGGCACGCTGGTCAGCAGCTGCGGCGGCACGTCCACGCCCAGGATCGACAGCAGCGACTGGGTCGCGTCCGAGAATCCGAACACGAGCGCCGCGCCGAACGCCCCGACCGGGTTCCAGCCCCCGAAGATCATCGCGGCCAGCGCGATGAACCCCTTGCCGGCGCTCATGTTCAGCTGGAAGCTGCCTGCGCTGGCCAGGCTGAGGTAGGAGCCGGCGAACCCGGCGATCGCTCCGGCCAGGATCATCGCCCGGTAGCGGATGCGGATCACGTCGATCCCGACGGTCCCCGCCGCCTGGGGGTGCTCGCCGGACGCTCGCAGCCGCAGGCCCCAGCGCGTCCGGAACAGCATGTACGTGAGCACGACCATGGTGACGATCGCGATGTACACGTAGGGCGTGTTCGAGAACAGGATCGGGCCGAGCACGGGGATGTGGGCGAGGACCGGGATCTGGATCGTCTCGACCGTCGGTGGCGTGTTGAGCGCCGTATCCCGCTGAAGGATCCGCAGGTACAGGAAGTTCGTGAGGCCCAGGGCCCCGATGTTGACGACGGCGCCCGAGATGATCTGGTCGACCCGGTAGCGAATGGCCAGCCAGGCGAGCAGCAGGCCGACGCCCATGCCCGCGATCATCGCGACGATGGGTCCCACGATGACCAGCCCGGTCACGCTGGCGGCGATCGACGCCACGCAGGCGCCGATCAGGAACTTGCCCTCGATCGCGATGTTGAACATGCCGCTGCGCTCGCAGATCATGCCGGCGAAGGCGCCCATGGCGATCGGGAATGCGTACTCGAGGCTGCCGGCGAACACGTTGGTCAGGCTCGCGGCGCGGCCGTTGAGGAGGGTGCCGATCCCGGCCGCGATCCAGAATGGGAGGATCAGCGCGAGCCAGCGGCGCCAGCTCACCCCGGGCCCGCGCCACAGCTGGACCAGCCCCGACGCCCCGGTCACGACGCCGGTGGCCAGCCACAGCACGCCCGCGGTGGCGACGAGCGTGATGGCGTCGCCCCCCTGCTGGTCGACCCAGAACGAGAACGCCACCTTCGTCGCCATCGTCCCCGTCGCGAGCCCCAGCGCGACGATCCCCAGCGCGGCGAGCACGATGCCCCGGGCCCGGGCGATCCGCGCCGCCCGGCGGTGGGCCTCGCCGACCGCCGCCGTGCCCTGGCGGTCCGACCTCGCGGGCGGGACGGCGCGCATCAAGCGGCGACCCCTTCCTCGAGGGGCACGCCACCCTCGGGTGGCGCCGGTCGCAGCCGGAAGATCCGACGCACCAGGTCCGGCGCCGCGACGAACATGATGACCAGCGCCTGGATGAACAGCAGCAGGTCGAGCGGGATGGCGGTCTTGACCTGCATCAGCCCGCCGCCGGTGCGGAGCGCCCCGAACAGCAGCGACGCCGCCACGACACCCGCCGGCCGGGTGCCGCCCAGCAGCGCCAGGGCGATCGCGTCCCAGCCGTAGCCCGAGCTCACGTCGCTCGACATCTGGCCCACCGTGCCAAGGACCTGGAACGCGCCGGCGAGCCCGGCCAGTGCCCCCGAGACGGCCATCGCCAGGATGATCGAGCCGGAGGCGCTCATGCCCGCGTATCGGGCGGCCGTGAGGCTGAAGCCCGCCGCCCGCAGCTCGAACCCCTTGGTCGTGCGGAACAGGAACCAGGACACCAGCACCGCAGCCAGCAGCGCGACCACGAACCCCCAGTGGAGCCGGATCCCGGGCAGGTCGAGCATCGGCGGCACCGCCACGAAGCTCTTGACGACCTTCGAGATCGGCTGCGACGACCCGGCCTGGCGCAGGAAGTCCCAGCGCAGGGCCAGGAGCACGATCTGCGACGCGACGTAGTTGAGCATGATCGTGGTGATGACCTCGTGGGCGCCTGTCCTCGCCTTGAGGAAGCCCGGGATGAACCCCCAGGCGCCGCCGCACAGCGTCCCCATGGCCAGCGCGGCGAGCAGGATGACCGGCGCCGGGACGACGTCGCGTAGCGCCAGCGCCGTGATCGTCGCCCCGAGCGCCCCCAGCACGAACTGGCCCTCCGCGCCGATGTTGAACACGCCGGCCCGGAACGAGACGGCGAGGGCGAGCGCGGTGAAGATGAGCGGCGTCGCCGCCAGCAGCGACTCGGTGATCGGCCTCAGCGCGGTCGCCCAATGGCGGGGCGTCCCGTCCCCCAGCGCGACCGCGAACCTCGCCGGGTCCCCGATGGCGCCGATGACCAGCGACGTGTAGGCGTCGACGACCGAGCCGAGGGCGCCGGTGATCGCCGCCACGGGATCGGTGGTCAGCAGCGCCAGGTGCTCGATGTCGGTGAGCACGAGGAACACCGAGCCGACGACAAAGGCGAGCAGGACCGCGAGGGCCGGGATGGCCAGCGGCCGGAGCCCTCCGGCGACCCGCCTCACGGCACGCCACCCATGAGCATCCCGATCGATGCCTTGGTTGCCGCATCGCCGGCGAGGATCCCCGCGATCCGACCGCCGAACATCACGACGACCCGGTCGCCCAGCGCGAGCACCTCGTCCAGCTCGGTGCTCACGATGAGGATCGCGGCGCCGGCGTCACGCTGCTCGATGATCCGGCGGTGGATGTACTCGATCGAGCCCACGTCGAGCCCTCGCGTGGGCTGCGACGCGACCACGAGGCGGAGCGGCCGCGAGAACTCGCGGGCGACGATCACCTTCTGCTGGTTGCCGCCCGACAGGTTGCCGGCCGGCTCCGCGATCGAGGGCGTGCGGACGTCGTAGTCCTCGACGGCCCGGCTGGCCGCCGTCTCGACGGCGTCCCGGTCGATGAGCCCCCGATGGCTGTAGGGGGCGCGGTGATAGCTGTCGAGCACGTAGTTCTCGGCGACGGTCATCATCCGGATCAGGCCGTCGCGCGACCGGTCCTCGGGGATGTGGCCGACGCCCAGGTCCGCGACGCGGCGGGGCGACGCGTGGGCGACGACCGTGCCGCCGATGGAGATGGCGCCCGAATCGGCGCCCCGGAGCCCGACGATCGCCTCGACGAGCTCGGTCTGCCCGTTGCCCTGGACACCGGCGACGGCCACGATCTCGCCCGCGCGGACGTCGAGGTCCACGCCATGGACGGCCATCTCGAGGCGGTCGTCGCGCACGTACAGGTCGCGCACCTCGAGCACCGGCCCCGCCGGCGTCGCCGGCCGGCGCGACACCGTCAGCTCCACCGGCCGCCCGACCATGAGGTTGGCGAGCTGCTCGCGGGTCGTGTCGCCCGGGAGCACCGTCCCGGCCACGCGGCCGCGCCGCAGGACCGTGATCGTGTCCGCGACCTCGAGCACCTCGTTGAGCTTGTGGGTGATGAAGATGACCGTCGTCCCGCGGGCGGCCAGGCTGCGGATGATCGCGAACAGCTCCTCGGTCTCGTCGGGGGTCAGGACGGCAGACGGCTCGTCGAGCACCAGGATGTCGCTCTCGCGGTAGAGCGCCTTGAGGATCTCGACCCGCTGCCGGACGCCGACCGACAGGTCCTCGATCCGGGCGTCGGGGTCGACATCGAGGCCGTAGCGATCGGACAGGTCCACGACGCGGGCGCGCGCCCCATCGCGGTCGAAGGTGTTCACCGGCCCGCTCACGGGCTCGGCGCCCAGGGCAACCGACTGGACCACGTCGAACACCGGGACCAGCATGAAGTGCTGGTGCACCATCCCGATCCCGGCCCGGATGGCCGCGGCGGGGTCGCCGAACGTCCTGGGCGTGCCATCGACCAGGATCTGCCCGGAGTCCGGGCGATACAGCCCCGCCAGGATGTTCACCAGCGTCGTCTTGCCGGCGCCGTTCTCGCCCAGCAGGCCCAGGACCGTGCCCCGGTCGGCGGCGATCGAGATCCGGTCGTTGGCAAGGACGCCCGGGAACCGCTTGGTGATGTCCTTCAGCTCGAGCCGCATCGCCGACCCTCGACCCCGTAGTGCAGGTCGCCCGGCCGCCGAGACCGCCGCCCGCCGGCGCGGATCCGGCGCGGCTCGGTACGTGCCTACTTGAGGTAGTCCGAGACCTTGATCTCGCCGGAGGCGATCTTGTCGCTCAGGGCCGAGATCTCGGCCTTGAGGTCGGATGGGATCTGGCTGTCGAAGCCATGGAACGGGGACAGTGCCACGCCGAGGTTGGCGAGGGTGCCCTCGTAGTTCTGGCCGCCGGTCTGGCCCTCCGAGTTGGCCTTGATCGTGTCGAGCACCGCGTGGTCGATCGCCTTCTCGGCCGACGTGATGATCGCGTCCGCGTACTCGGGAATGGACAGCGCCTGGTCCGTGTCCACGCCGATCGCCCACAGGTGCTTGGACAGCATGTACTTGATCGAGCCGTTGCCGGTACCGCCAGCCACCGGGGCGACGATGTCGGCGCCCTGGTCGACGAATGTCTTGGCCAGCTGCTCACCCTTGGCGGCGTCCCCCCATGGGTTGCCGCCGCCCACGAACGTGCCGGTCTGCTTCGCGGCATCCCAGCCGAGGAGGCTGACGTTGGTTCCCTTCTGCTCGTTGTAGTACTTGATCCCCGCGGAGTAGCCGTCCATGAACCGGGTCACGCCGGCGTACTGCTCGCCGCCGTAGGTCCCGATCTTGCCCGTCTTGCTGAAGCCGGCCGCGAGGTAGCCCGCGAGCATCGCGGCCTGGTCGATCTGGAAGTCGAGACCGGTGAAGTTGGCCGGGACGGGACCGTTGGCCGTCTCGTCCCAGGTGGTGTCCACCTGCGCGAAGTTGACGTCCACGTTGGCCAGCGTCGCGTCGATCGTCGCCTGCACCTGCTCGAAACCGACCGTGATGACGGTGTTGCAGCCCTGGTCGATCAGCAGCTGGATGTTGTTGGCGTAGTCGGACGAGCCCTTGGCCTCGCTGAACGCGGTCGGAAACCCGAGGGCCGCCGCGTCCTGGAGCCCGATCTGGGCCAGGTCGTTGAAGCCCTTGTCGCCGAGACCGCCCGCATCGAACGAGATGCACGCCTTGTAGTCGCGGTTGACCGACGCGGACGGCGCCGCCGACCCGGCGTCGGCGGTGGGCGGTGCCATCGACGCCGATGGCACGCTCGGGGAGGTGGTCGCCGACGAGCCGGAGCAGGCGGCGATGAGGATGGCGGACGCCGCGCCGAGCGCGAGCAGCCGGTGAGCGACCTGCAGCATGTCTACCTCGCATGATCCCGGGCGGCCCTCCGCCGCGCTCGGGGTCATGGCCGTAGAGTACGGGATGGCGCCGGGCGACGCGCCGCCGCCCGAGCACGAAATCGGCGCGCGGCCGGGCTGCGAGGCAGGCGCGACCCGGCGAGGAGGGCTGCACCTTGACGCGACCCACCGATGACGCGGACGGGGAGTGGCTGGCGACGCTGATCGCCCTGCAGGAGGGGCGCTCCCCGGTGCCGCTGCTCGACGACGCGGGGATCCGCGACCTGTTGCGGTCCGGGCCGCGGATCGCCATGGTCGGCGCGTCGGCGAACCCGGGCCGGCCATCGCACGGCGTCCTCGTCGCGCTCGTGCGAGCCGGCTACGACGTCGTGCCGGTGCACCCCCGGGAAACGGAGATCGACGGGCTGCGCTGCTTCCCGTCCGTGGTCGACGCGGTCCGGGAGACCGGGCCGGTGGACATCGTGGACGTGTTCCGGCGCCCGCAGGACTGCCCGGTCCACGCTCGCGAGGCGGTCGAGGTCGGGGCGCGCTGCCTGTGGCTCCAGCTGGGCATCGCCAGCGCCGAGGCCGGCCGGATCGCGCACGAGGCCGGCCTTGCCGTCGTGATGGACCGGTGCACGATCATCGAGCACCGGCGCCTGGTGGCTGGCGGCTGACGGTCGGCCTCAGTGGTGCAGGCTGGTCAGCCGACGATGAACGCGGCGACCAGGCACGCGATGCCGCCGACGATGATGGCGCCACCGACCTGCCACTGCCGCCGGAGCACCTCCATCGCCACCGACGCCCCGGTCTTCGAATCCGGACGGGCGCCCCCGCGCCAGGCCTCGTAGCGGGCGATGTTCGCGTCTTGCTCCCGGAGCGCCATGTACCGCTGGTAGGGGCGCCGGGCACGGAGGATGCCGACGGCGATCAGGGCCACCCCCGCGACCACCAGCACCAGGCCGATCACGCTCACCGGGTCACGATCCTCCATCCAGCCGATCGCGGACGAGGGTCGCCACCCGCTCGGCGTCCGCGGCGCCGTGGGTCGCCTTCATCACCTGCCCCACGAAGAAGCCGGTGACGGGCCTGCCCGCCCGGTAATCCTCGACGGCTTTCGGGTTGGCGGCGATCACCGCATCGACGTGGGCACCCAGCTCGCCCTCGTCGGAGATCGGTCCGGGACCGGCGCCGGCGAGCAGCTCGGCCGCCGGCCGGCCGTCCGCCAGGTGGCGATCCAGCAGCTCGCGGCCGACCGGACGGGCGACCGTCCCCGCGACGATCGCCCCGAGCAGCGCCGCGATCCCCCGGGGCGTGGACGCACCGGCCGTCCCGGACGCGTTCAGGCCGCCCGCCTTGGCGGCGCGCGCGTGCGGGCCGGTCACGAAGTTGGCGACCTCCTTGGCCGGCACGTCGCCGGCCGACGAGATCGCCTCGAACGCGGTCGTCATGGCCGGGTCGGCGACGATCACCGCCGCGTCATAGCCGGTGATGCCCAGGGCGACATAGCGCGCCCGCCGCGCGGCGGGCAGCTCCGGCAGCCCGGCCCGCACCCGCTCGATCCAGCCAGCCTCCACACGGAGCGGCGGCAGGTCCGGTTCCGGGAAGTAGCGGTAGTCGTCCGAGGTCTCCTTGGCCCGCATCCGGTACGTCGCCTGGCGCCCGTCGTCCCAGCCCCGGGTCTCCATCACCAACGGCTCCTCGGCATCGAGCGCGGCGCCCTGGCGCTCGATCTCGAACGTGATCGCCCGCTCCACCGCCCGGAACGAGTTCATGTTCTTGACCTCGACCTTCGTCCCGAACGCCTGGCTGCCCCGTGGTCGCAGGGACACGTTCGCCTCGACGCGCAGCTGGCCGCGCTCCATGTCGGCGCCGCTGGCGCCGATCGAGCGGAGCACGAGCTGCAGCTCCTCGGCGTAGCGGCGGGCCTGCTCCGCGGTCCGGATGTCGGGCTCGGTCACGATCTCCATCAGCGGGGCGCCGGCGCGGTTGAAGTCGACCAGGGACGCGCGGCCCCCGGTGGAGCCGCCGACGTCCGCGTGGACGAGCTTGGCCGTGTCCTCCTCGAGGTGCGCCCGGGTGATCCCGACCGTGAACGGGCCGCCCGAGGTCTCGATCGCGAGCCGGCCGTTGCCCGCGAGCGGAATCGCGTACTGGCTGATCTGGTAGCCCTTGGGCAGGTCGGGGTAGAAGTAGTTCTTGCGCTCCCACTGGGTGCGCTCGGGGATCTGCGCCTCGATCGCCAGCCCCGTGGCGATCACGAGCTCCACCGCGCGACGGTTGATGACCGGCAGGGTGCCGGGCAGGCCCAGGCAGACCGGGCAGACGTGGGAGTTGGGGGCGGCGCCGTCATACGCGGTGGAGCAGCCGCAGAACATCTTGGATGCGGTGCGAAGCTGGCAGTGGACCTCGATCCCGATCACGGCCTCGTACCGGCCGAGCACGTCGGCCGCGCGCTCGGCCGCGGCGGTCACCGCAGCACCGCCGCACCGGCGGCGAGCAGGTACAGCCCGTACATGGCGACCGAGATCCAGGCCACGGCGAGCAGGAGGTGGCGCGCTGCCAACCGCACCCGCGAGCGCGCATGGACCGGCCGGGTGGCGTCGATGAGGGTCCGCGTCTCGTCACCCTCGCGGACCAGCGGCAGGAGCGCCGATCGGGCGGCGGCGTATCCCCGCCACGAGCCGTAGCCGAGCGGGACGAGGCCGGAGGCGATCAGGACGAGCGCGAGCATCCTCCTGAGTGTGGCACAGACGCGGCGACGGCAGGTCGCCGCCCGCGAGCCCGGGCCCGCGGGTCAGCCGTCCTGCGAGGCGCCCTGGAGCTCGCTGATGGCGCGCTGGATCGCCTCGTGCAGGCGCGCGCCGGTCGGCTGGCCCTGGAGCTCCACCACGCCCGGGTCCGTCGCGGGCTCCCAGGTGTAGCCGATGCCGGGCGTGGTGATCACGATCGGCACCCGCGGGTGGGTCTCGCGCAGGCCACGGATCAGGTCGCCCGAGCCGCCGCTGTCACCGCTGGCGAAGGCGTCGTAGACGAGGACGTCTGCGCCGGCGGCGAGGTCGCAGGTGCCGCCGTTGAGGATCGGGCAGGTATTGGCCGTCGGGCCGCTGCACTGGCCCACCTCATAGCCCAGGCGGCGCAGCGACTCGACCTCCTGGTCGGCCAGGTCGATGTCGTGATGGACGACGAGCGCACGCGTCATGGCACACCTCTTTCGGGGGGACGCGGCCACGTGCCGGGTCACGGTCCCGGAGTCCCGAGCGTGCGCGCGGCTGGGGTCGCCACGATAGGGACGAAGGTCACGGCTCGGGCGTGCGGACCGGCCCGCCCCGTTCGCGCGACGCCTCACGCGCCGCGCGAACGCTCCACGAAGCGGCCGATGCGCGACGAGGGCCTGCTCGAGCTGCGCGTACGAGGTCGCGTAGCACATCCGGACGTGCCCTTCGCCGGACGGCCCGAACGCATTGCCCGGCACGACCGCCACCCGCTCCTCGCGCAGCAGGCGCTCGGTGAACGCGTCGGACGTCAGGCCCGTGGTCGTGATCTTCGGGAACGCGTAGAAGGCGCCGCGCGGCTCGAACGTCGGCAGCCCGATCCGGTTGAGCCCGTCGACCAGCAGGCGGCGGCGGCGGTCGTACTCGGCGACCATCGCCTCGACCGCGGGCTCGCCGCCCTCGAGGGCGGCCAGCGCCGCATCCTGGGCCACGGTCGGCGCCGACATGATCCCGTACTGGTGGACCTTGACGATCCCCTCCAGGATCGGCGCCGGCGCGCACATCCAGCCGACCCGCCAGCCGGTCATCGCGTAGGCCTTCGAGAAGCCGCCCATCAGGATCGTCCGCTCGCGCATCCCGGGCAGCGAGCTGAACGCGCGGTGGCGGTAGGTGCCATAGGCGAGCCGGTCGTAGATCTCGTCGCTGTACACGAGCAGGTCGTGGCGGTCCGCGATCGGCCGCCAGCTCGTCCTGGACCGCGTCGTCGAGCACCGCGCCCGTCGGGTTGGCCGGGTAGCCCAGGAACAGCGCCTTGGTCCGCGGCGTCACGGCCGCCTCGACCGCCGCCGGGTCGAGGGCGAAGTCGTCCTCGAACCGGGTGGCGACCGGCACGACGTGCCGCCGGCGAACACGATCGCGGGGACGTAGGCGACGTACGAGGGCTCGTGGAGGATGACCTCGTCGCCCGGGTCGCAGGTCGCGCGCAGCGCGAGATCGACCGCCTCCGAAGCCCCGACCGTGATCAGGATCTCCGTCGCCGGGTCGTAGGCGACGCCGTAGCGGCGCTCGAGGTGGGCGGACAGGGCCCGCCGCAGCTCGAGCGTGCCGAAGTTGGAGGTGTAGTGGGTCCGGCCCTCGCGCAGGCTCTCGACGCCCGCCTCGACGATCTCGCGCGGGGTGTCGAAGTCGGGCTCCCCTACCCCGAGGCTGATGACGTCGTCCATCGTCGCCAGGATGTCGAAGAAGCGCCGGATCCCCGACGGCGGCACCGCGCGGACGCGCTGGGCGAGCGCGCGCTCGGCGAGCGGCGCGCGGGTGGTCGTGGGGTCGGTGGTCATGATCGCCAAGCCTACGGCACCCGACGCCAACGAGGGGCTCGGTCAGGCGGGTGCCAGCTCGGCCGCCACTGGGCGCCCGACTCGCCGCTCGCCCTCCACGCGCTCGCGGATGCCCAGCATCTGGCGCTGCATCATCACGAACACGCCGAAGCCGAGGACGGGGCCCAGGACCTCGTCCCGCGGGAGCCACCCTCGACGCCCAGCCGCACCCGCTCGATCAGCCGCGTGCGGTCGTCGCCCAGGGGCTCGAGCACGAACGACCACGACGCCGCGAACGTGGGCGGCATCGCGGCGCCCATGAACCCGCCCGACGCGGCCAGGCCGGGCGCCTCTGCGGGTGCGAGGTCGACGCCCCTCGTCCCGCGTTGCGCCGCCGCGATGTCGCTGTCGATGAACACGACCAGCGCCCGCTCCGGCTCGAGCTCGCGGACGACGAACCCGCCGCCCGGGTCGGTGGCAGCAGGTCGCCCACCGCCAGCTGCTGCCACTCGGGCCGGATCTCGTCCGCGCTCCGGCCCCGCATGTCGAGCCGGTCGTAGCTGTACCAGCCCGCACGCCCGTAGCCCATCTGGACGAGCCACGGCCAGACCGCTGATGGCGGCGCGTCGATGGTGATCCCGCGGGTGTCGCTGGCTGCGCCGACGGCACCAGGTCGTCGCCCGGCAGCGGCCTCGCCGCCTCGGCCGGGTCGGCGCCCCAGGTCGCCCACCATCGCCTGACGCCGTAGTAGGCCGCCCAGCCGGCCGCGGCGATGGTCCGACCCCACGATGATCCGCTTCAGCATCTGCATCACCTCCCGCGGCAGCGTGGCCGGGTGCCGCCGGGAGATGCGAGGGCCGTCCGTCCCTGCCCGGCGCGTCGCGGCGGCCGCGATCCGCTGCGGCCCGGCGTGGCCATCGTCGCGGGTCGTCGAGGGCCGCAGGTCTGCGGGCTCGATCCGCCGCCAGGCCGCGCCGGCGGTGAGCGCCCTCGTAGGCGCGGGCGGCCCGGAGCAGCGAGGCCTCGGACCAGGCCGCGCCGATCAGCTGCAGCCCGACCGGCAGCCCGTCCGAGAGCCCGCACGGGACGGAGATCCCCGGCAAGCCGGCCATGTTGACCGGCAGCGTGCACGCGTCGGACAGGTACATCTGGACCGGGTCGTCCATGCGGGCCCCGAAGGGGAACGCGACGACTGGGCGAGGTCGGCGCGACCAGCGCGTCGAAGCCCGCCTCCCACAGCCGGTCGAAGTCGCGCTTGATCAGCGTCCGCACCTTCTGGGCCTTGACGTAGAAGGCGTCGTAGTAGCCGGCCGACAGCGCGTAGGTCCCGAGCATGATCCGGCGCTTGACCTCCGCCCCGAAGCCCGTGCCGCGGGTCGCGAGGTAGTTCGCGAGGTAATCGTCGCCGCCCCGCACGCTGTACCCGAAGCGAACGCCGTCGTAGCGGGCGAGGTTAGCCGACGCCTCGGCCGGCGCGACGATGTAGTAGGTGGCAAGCCCGTAGTCGGTGTGCGGGAGGCTGACCTCCTCGACCGTCGCCCCCGCAGCTTCGATCGCGGCCACCGCCTCGCGGACGCGGGCCTCGACCCCGGGCTCCATGCCGGCCACGAAGTATTCCTTCGGCAGGCCGAACCGGCGCCCCGTGAGCCACGACGCCGCTTCGTCGTCGGAGGCCGGGAGCCGGAGCAGGTCGTCCGGCACGGGCTCTGGGGCGCGAGGTCGAATCGCGATCGTCGCGACCCGCGATGGCGTGGAGCAAGCGCGGCCGCATCGCGGGTGTCCCGCGCGAACGGCCCGATCTGGTCGAGGCTGCTGGCGAAGGCGACGATCCCGTAGCGGCTCACCCGGCCGTAGGTCGGCTTCATGCCGACCACGCCGCACAGGGCCGCCGGCTGGCGGATCGAGCCGCCCGTGTCGGTGCCGATCCCCAGCGGCGTCTGGTACGCGGCGACCGCCGCCGCGCTGCCGCCGCTGCTGCCGCCCGGCACCCGGTCCAGTGCCCACGGGTTCGCCGTCGGGCCGAAGGCCGAGTGCTCCGTGGACGAGCCCATCGCGAACTCGTCCATGTTGGTCTTGCCCAGGATCACGGCGCCCGCGTCCCGCAGACGCTCCGTGATGTGGGCATCGAACGGCGCCCGGTAACCCTCGAGGATCCGGGAGCCGGCCGTCGCCTGCCCGCCGGCCAGCGAGACGAGGTCCTTCAGCGCGACCGGGACACCCAGCAGCGGGTGGAGCCGGTCCAGCGCGCCGGCCCCCTCGGCACGGGCGGCCGCGAGGCGCGCGTCGGCGGCATCGGCCTCCGCCAGGGCCCGGTCGTCGTCGAGCGTGAGCCAGGCGTGCAGGCCCCGGTCCGTCGCGTGGGCGCGCGCCAGGTGCGCCGCGGTGATCTCGCGCGACGTCACCTCGCCCGAGCGGAGGCGCTCAGCCAGCTCGTGCGCGGTCAGCCGGGTGAGGTCGATATCGGTCGCGGGCATCGGACGGCGCCGCTCAGTCGCCGCCGAGGATCGCGGGGACGACGAAGAAGTCGCCGTCCCGTTCGGGCGCGTTGCCCAGCACCGCGTCCGGCGGCATCGAAGGCTGCGCCACGTCTTCGCGCAGGATGTTCTCGAGCTCGATCGTCTGGGCCGTGGGCGGGATGTCGTCCGTGTCGAGCTCGGCGAGCTTCTCGTACTGGTCGAGGATGTGGTTGAGCTGCCCCTCGAGCCGGTTGAGCTCCTCCTCCGTGAGGCCGAGGCGGGCGAGATACGCCACGTGCTCGACGTCGGCGCGGGTCAGCGAGGCCATGACCCGATGATACGCGGCCGGCGCGGGTGGCCGGCAGCTCGGCCCGGTCAGGTCGCGGTGGTGCTGCCGTGCGAGCCGGTCTGCTGCGCCCTCACCGTGGACGCGCATCGCGCGGATGCGCGACCTGGTGTGGATCCCCCGGTCGTTCCGGGCCCGCGGTCGTAGCAGGCCCGGGGTCGGCGTCGATGCGTCGACGTCGATCACCTGGCCGTCGGCGTCGATGCCCGTGGTCGACGTCGATGCCCTGGCCATCGGCCCAGGCCCCCTTCGTGATCGTGTCATGTGCAGCTGCTGGCCATCGCGGCCGACAACGGTCCCCAGCCGCGGCCGCGGCGCGGGCCGCGCGCCCCTCGGCTGCAAAGTGCACGGCGCATGTGCACTGCGACCCCGAAGGCACCGCATGGCCGGGCGGGGCCCCTGCAGGCGATGGCTACGGCTCGCCCAACCCCCCGAATGCACATGTGGCGATCACAGCGCGGCCGGCGCATCGAGCGGCGCAGAGGAACAGGCGGCCGGCGCATCGAGCGGCGGAGAGGAACAGGGCGGCCGGCGCATCGAGCGGCGGAGAGGAACAGGGCGGCCCGGGCTCCGGCCTAGTCGTGGCGCGGGTGGGCCGGTCCGGCGTCGGCGTGGATGTGGATCGCCTCCGCGCCCTGCGGCACGTGGACGGCACCCGCCGCCTCGTGGACGTGGGCCTCCCCCAGGGTGCGGGCGAGGAACTCGCGGGTGCGCGGGTCGGCCGGGTTGCCGATGACCTGCTCCGGCGGCCCGACCTCGACGAACACGCCTTCATCGACGTAGTACACGCGGTCCGCCGCCTCCTGGGCGAACGCCATCTCGTGGGTCACCACGATCATCGTCGCGCCCTCGTGGGCCAGCTCCTCCATCACGTTCAGCACCTCGCCCACCAGGGTCGGGTCGAGGGCGGAGGTGGGCTCGTCGAACAGGAGCACCTTGGGCTCCATCGTGAGCGCGCGGGCGATCGCGACGCGCTGCTTCTGGCCACCCGAGAGGCGTCCCGGGTACTCGTCGCGCTTGTCGGACAGGCCGACCTTGTCGAGGTACTTCTCGGCCGTGGCGATGGCCTCGTCGCGGGACACGCCCTTGACCCGCATCGGCGCCTCGATCAGGTTGTCGATGACGCGGAAGTGCGGGAACAGGTTGAACTCCTGGAACACCATCTGCGCCCCGCGCCGGATCTGGCGGATCTGGTCGCGGTGCTCGCGGCTGCGTGCCCGAAGCGGGTCCGCGTTGACCCGGATCCCGTCCACCTCGATCGCCCCGATGGTCGGTTCCTCGAGGAAGTTGATGCACCGCAGCAGGGTGCTCTTGCCCGACCCGGACTTGCCGATGACGCACACCGTCTCGCTCGGGTAGACCTCGAGGGTGCAGCCCCGGAGGACGTGGTTGGAACCGAAGAACTTCTCCAGGGCGAGGACGCGGACGATCGGCTCGGCGCCCGGTGGGGTCAGCCGACCGGGCTTCGCGAACGGATCCCGCACCTCGCTCACAGTCGCACCTCGCTCTGGCGCAGGCGCGTCTCGAGGCGCTCCTGGCCGATGGAGAAGAAGATCGTCAGCGTCCAGTAGATGAGGGCGGCGATGAGCAGCGTCTCGAACGTCCGGAACGAGCGCGACCCAGTCGTGCTCGCCCGCCAGAACACCTCCTGGATGGTGACGTACGAGACCAGCGCCGAGTCCTTGATCATCGCGATGAACTCGTTGCCGATCGCCGGGATCACGATCCGGACGGCCTGGGGCAGGATGATCCGGCGCATCGTGAGCTGGTCCGTCATGCCCAGGGCCGCCGCCGCCTCGAGCTGGCCGCGCGGGATCGCCTGGATGCCGGCCCGGAAGATCTCGGTCATGTACGCCCCGTAGTTGAACGACAGAGCGAAGATGCCGGCCGCCAGCGAGGGAAGGACGATCCCGAACTGGGGCAGCGCCAGGTACACGAAGATGATCTGCAGGATCAGCGGCGTGCCGCGGACCATCGACACGTACAACGACGCGATCGCGTAGATCGGTGCGAGCGTGGACAGGCGGCCGAGGGCGCCGACCACCGCGAACATCACCGCGAACAGGATCGACATGATCGCGACGAAGATCGTGATCGGGACGCCGCCCAGGATGAACGGGGCCCACTCCGCCATGAAGTCCGCGTGGACCTTGCCGGACTCCGCGATCGCCAGGGTCAGGCCGCCGACCAGGATCATCCAGGTGGCCACGAAGGTCAGCCGGAACCGCCGCCGGCCGCTGGCCCGCGATTCCGCGATCCGCTCCACGACCTGGGTGGGGGTGAAGTCTCCTCCGAGACCGTGCTGCTGCCCGATGCCGAGCATCATCCCTCCCGAATCGATGTGGGGGCACCGATCGGTGCCCCCACATCGTGGCGCAGGTGCGCAAGGGCCTGGCAGGAGCGCCAGGCCCGTCAGGTGCGCAGAACCTAGGAGCTCGGCCCCTGGGTCAGGTCACCGCCGAGCCACTTCTCGGAGAACCCCTTGAGGGTCCCGTCGTCGTGCATCGCCTGGATGATCTCGCTCACCTTGGCGGTGTAGTCGGTCGGATCGGGTCCGGACTTGTCCATGGCCGCGGCGAGCGGCTCGTAGTACACGGGATCGCCGACCTTGACGACCGGCTGGCCGGCCGCGATGGCCGCGTCGACCGTCGTGCTCGAGCTGAGCCAGCCCTCGAAGTCGTTGCGGCCGGCTGCCCACAGCTGCGGGCACGCCTGGTCGGTCTTCTGGGTGACGGCCTTGACGCCCGCCGGCGGACTGGTCGTCGGTGACAGCGAGCCGAAGTCCAGCTTCTTGCCCTGGAGCCAGTCGAGATAGGTGGTCGACTCGCCCACGCACACCGTCTTGCCCGCGAGGCCGTCGAGGGTCGTGATGCCGGAAGCCTGGCTCGCGGTCATCTGGGCCGGCGTGTAGTAGTACGGGGTGCTGAAATCGAGCACCTTCTGGCGATCGGACGTGATGGTCATCGAGCCCACGCTCATGTCCCAGCGGCCCGACCAACCGCCGGCCGTGATGATCGACCAGTCCGGGGTCACGAACTCGACCGTGACGCCCAGCCGCTTGCCGATCTCGTTGGCCACGTCGATGTCGAACCCTTCGAACGTGCCGTCCGGTTTCTGGATCGACTGCGGGGCGTAGTTGGGATCCGTCGAGACGACCACCTTGCCGGCCTTCAGGACCTTGTCCAGCAGGCCGCCCGGGATCGGCGTCGCCATCGCTTCGGTCGGGGCCTCGGACGCCGCCATGCTCGGCTCGGTGCTCGGTGCCATGGACGGCTCGGACGTGACGGCGGCGCTCGGCGCCGGGGTCGAGCCGCCGCTGGAGCATGCGGCGGCGAGGACGGCCACCGATGCCAACAGGGAAATGCGTCCACGCAGGGACATTCGCTCCTCCTTCTCAGGGCGCCGTCGAGATACCGCAGACGACACCGTGGATGGGCGGCATTATGCGCCGCCAACACGAGGGTGGCGGCAAGGGCCGATCGGCCCCCCGGTGCGGACCGGGAGGGTGGTGCTGCGGTTCAGTGCGTCAGGTGGGCCCGATCATGTGCCAGAACGCGGCCGCCAGGCGTGTCTCCGCCGCAAGCCGGATCACGCTCGTGATGGCCTCGATCGCGCTGTCGCCCGTGGCCACGATGTCCCGCGCCATGCCCTCGGCAAGGCAGGCGACCCGGATCGTCACCGGGCCTTCACCGTCGATCTCGAGGTCCTGGATCGCGATCCCGGTCCCGAGGATCCGCTCAAGGTCCGTGGCCAGCCGCTCGGCCAGTTGTTCCTCGGCATCGTTCATTCGTCCCCCTCCTTCGCCCCGGCCTCATCCTCCGTCCCGCCGCTCGCGAGGAGCCGCCGGAAGGCTTCGGCATCGAGCACCGGGATGCCCAGGTCGGTCGCCTTCTGGAGCTTCGAGCCGGCGCCGGGACCCGCGACCACGTAGTCGGTCTTGTTCGACACGGAGCCGGCGGGCCTGCCGCCCGCCGCGCGAACGGCGTCCTCGGCCTCCTCGCGGCTGAAGCCCTCGATCATGCCGGTCACCACGACCGTCCGGCCCGCCAGCGGCCCCGTTGCGCCGGCCTCCGCGACCGAGGTCACGGCCGGCGGCTCGGGCTCCACGCCCGCCTCCGCCAGCTCGTCGAGCACGTGCGAGGTCGCGTCATCGGCGAACCACGAGGCCAGCGACGCCGACACGGTCGGTCCCACCCCCTCGATCTCGGCGAATCGCTCCGGGTCGTCCAGCGCCACCTGGCGCAGGAACGCGGAGATCCGGGACAGCCAGCGCTCGCCCGGGGGCACCTGGCGGGTGATCCAGCGGGCAAGGTCGATCGCGGTCGTCTCGCCCACCTGGGGGATGCCCAGGCCGTTGAGGACGCGGGCCAGCGGGCGGGTGCGCGATCGCTGGATGGCGCCGTACAGGTTCTCGGCGCTCTTGCGGGCGAACCGGTCGAGCGTCTCGAGGTCGTCGACCGAGAGACGGTAGAAGTCGGCCCGGTTGTGGATCATGCCCCGCTGGAGCAGCTGGCTCAGCACCGCCCAGCCGGCACCCTCGATGTCCATCCCACCGCGACTCACGAAATGCTGGTATTCCTGCGACACCCGCGCCGGGCAGGCGAGGTTCGGGCAGTAGTGGCGGACGGCGCCCTCGTCGCGGACGATCCCGGTGCCGCACACGGGGCACGTTGCCGGCATCTCGAACTCGCGTGCGTCCGCGGGCCGCCTGTCGAGCACGGGCCGCACGACCTCGGGGATCACGTCGCCCGCCTTCTGGAGCACGACCGTGTCACCGATCCGGATGTCCTTGCGTCGGACCTCGTCGAGGTTGTGCAGCGTCGCCCGGGCCACCGTGGAGCCGGCCACCTTCGCCGGCCGCAGGTGCGCCACCGGGGTGAGGGTGCCGGTGCGGCCGACGTAGGGAACGATGTCCTCGACCAGCGTCTCTACCTGCTCGGGCGGGAACTTGAACGCCGTTGCCCAGCGTGGCGCGCGGCTGACCATGCCCAGCTGCTGCTGCTGGTCGAACCGGTCGACCTTGACCACGACGCCGTCGGTCTCGTAGGGCAGGTCGTGACGCGCGTCTCGCCAGCGCTCCGTGAACGCGATGACCCCCTCGATGTCGAGGCCCGCCTCGCGGTGGGGGTTGACCGGGAACCCGAGCGATGCCAGCCGTTCCAGGGCGGCCGACTGGCTGTCGGCGACCGGCTCGTCCTCGACCAGCTGGTAGAGCCAGGTGGACAGCTGGCGACCGGCCGTCACCGCCGGGTCCTTCTGGCGCAGCGAGCCGGCGCCGCTGTTGCGCGGGTTGGCGTACAGGGGCAGGCCGGCCTCCTCGCGCTCGGCGTTGATCCGCGCGAACTCCGCCTTGGGCATGAACACCTCGCCCCGGGCCTCGAGCGTGGCCGGCTCGGGGAGGCGCGCCGGGATCGCCCGGATCGTGCGCAGATTGGGCGTGACGTCCTCGCCGGTGGTCCCGTCCCCGCGGGTGGCGCCGAGGACGAAGCGACCGCGCTCGTAGCGCAGCGAGACGGCGAGGCCGTCGATCTTGAGCTCCGCGACGTAGGTCAGGCCGGGGGCGGGCTCGGGCGCCACCGGCAGCCCCAGGCCGCGACGGACCCGGGCGTCGAAGGCACGCAGCTCGTCGTGGCTGAACGCGTTGGACAGCGACAGCATCGGTCGCTGGTGGTGGACCTCGGGAAACCGGCCACCGGCCGGCGCGCCACCGACCTTCTGCGTAGGCGAGGCGGGCGTGACCAGGGCCGGGAAGGCGGCCTCGAGCGCGACCAGCTCCCGAAACAGGGCGTCGTACTCCGCATCCGACAGCTCCGGGTTGTCCTCCTCGTAGTACAGGCGGTTGGCCCTGCCGATCCGGTCCACCAGGTCCGCGTGGCGCGCCTCCGCTGCGGCCGGCTCGAGCGCGGCGGCGGCATCGACCAGGGCGGGATCGACGGGGAGCGGCTCGGTCATCGTCCCGTGGACGCCGTTGCCAGGTGGTCGCGGAGCACCGCCCGGGGCGTCGCGGCGCCGACCAGCGACAGGGCGCGCTCGATCTCCTCGCGCAGGATCGCGAATGCCTTCTCGACCCCTGGCTGGCCGGCGCAGGCGAGCGCCCACAGGAACGGCCTCGCCGCGAACACCGCCCGGGCGCCGAGCGCGAGCGCGATCACGACCTCCGACCCACGCCGGATGCCGCCGTCGAGGTACACCTCGGCGCGACCGTTCACGGCCTCGACCACCTCGTCGAGCACGTCGGCCGGGGCCGGCGCCCGGTCGAGCTGCCGCCCACCGTGGGTCGAGACCCAGACCCCGGCCGCACCGTGCTCGACCGCGAGCCGGGCGTCCTCGGCGGTCAGGATCCCCTTGAGCACCAGCGGCAGCGACGACCAGGAGCGGATCTCGGCGAGCGAGTCCCAGGTCAGCGAGACGAGTCGCGAGTCGAGGGCGCCGTCGAGCTCGGACCCGTGGCGCCAGGCGTCCCGCCGCTCGAGGTTCGCGTACGCGTCGACGCCTGGGTCGAAGTGGTGGCGGAGGACCTCGTCCCGGTAGCCGAGCACGGGCAGGTCGACCGTGAGCACGAGCGCCTCGTACCCGGCGGCCGACGCTCGCTCGACGAGCTCGCGCGTCAGGCCGGGGTCCGACTGGACGTACAGCTGGAACCAGCGGGCCCCGTCGGGCGCGGCGTGCGCGACGTCCTCGAGCGAGCGCGAGGCCATCGTGGACACCACGTTCAGGCCGCCGGCCGTCGCGGCGGCGCGCGCGGTCGCCAGCTCGGCGTCGGGGTGGGCCAGGGCGTGGAGCGCGGCCGGGGCGATCCCCACGGGCAGCGTCACCCGCCGGCCGAGGATCGTGGTGGACAGGTCGAGCTGCGCGACGTCGACCAGGACGCGCGGTCGAAGCCGGAAGCGGTCCCAGGCCGCCAGCTCGTCGCGCAGCGTGTGCTCGTCGCCCGCCCCGCCCGCGACGTAGGCCCAGCCGACCGGGTGGATCCGCTCCCGGGCCGGGGCCTCGAAGTCGCGGAGGCTGACGAGCTGATCGAGGTCGACCGGCGGCAGGTCGGCCGGCGGATACGCGATGCCGGTACGGGGTTCGACGGGCATGGCGGCAGGATATGCCGCCGATCGGCAGCGCTGCACCACCGGCCCGCCCCCAGCCCGCCCGGCGGGCCGGCCCGTCCCAGCCCGCCCGGCCGCGGCCATTCCTGACGCATCCCGGCGGCCGAGCGTCCAGACTGCCGCCATGGACAAGACGACGCTGCTGCGCGCGATGCGCGAGACCCATGCCCAGCTCGAGGCCGCCGTCGCCGCCCTCGACGACGCCGCGCTCCTGGCGCCGGCGCCGGGGATGGCGGGCTGGACCAGGAAGGACGTGCTCAGCCACCTCGAGTGGTGGAGCGACCACTCGGCGCGGGTGGTGACGGCCCTGCTCGCCGGCGAGGAGCCGTACGATCGAAGTGGTGCGTGGGACATCGACGCGCACAACGCGCGGATCGTGGAGGAGGGCCGCGCCCGGCCGATCGGTGACGTCAGGTCCGGCGAGGCCGCCGCCTTCGCGCGCGTGGTCGCGGCGGTCGAGGCCGCGCCCGAGGACGCGCTGCTCGAGGCAGGCCGCTTCGCGTGGCTGGGCGACGAGGCGCTGGTTGCGACCGTCGCCGGCGACACCACCGAGCACTACCCGGAGCACCTGCCGCACCTCGGGCCCGGCTGAGCCCTGGCGCCTGGCCGATCCCGATCTTGCCGAGCGTCCGCCTGGACCGATCGCCCGCGACGACCCGCTCGTTGCGGCCGCTGTCGCCCGCTGCTCGCTGCGCCCCCGGCTCCTGCCGCCCGCGGTGCCTCCCGCCTCGGCGGCTCGCTGGGCGAGCACCGCAGCGGATCTGGAAGCCGGACCGCAGCCTGAACCGCCAACCTGCTCTCCTGCCGAACCATCCGGCGGTTGGGCGACCTCGCGAACCGCGGTCCTGCACGCCGGCAGGGCCACGGCGACCCCCAACCGCTGCAGTGCTCGCCGGGAGAGCAGCTAAGTGACGAGCCACGATCCTGCTCGCTGCGAGAGCCGCGCGGAGGGACCTGGACGCGAGGAGCGTCGGTGCCCGGACGCACCGGGACGTGAGCGGAGCGTACTTTCTGGGGATGCCGAGGCATCTGTCACGCATCGACGATCCAGTCGTGATCGGCCTGCTCCGTACCCCGAGCGTCATCGCTCGCGCCGCCCTGCTCGCGCTGGCGCTGTGCGTCGCCACGGGCATGCCTGGCCCGGGCGCGGAAACGAGCGATGGCCCAGGCGCCTCGGTGACCCGGGTCGCGACCGCGGGCGCGGCCTCGTACATCCGGGTCACGAGCCTCCACAAGGCGACGCGCGCAACCTGGATCACGATCCCCCGGCTGCACATCAGCATGCCCATCCGCCAGGCCGTCCTGACACGGACCATCTCGCGTCGCTACGCGTACCACTACCCGTCGACCTCATGGCCCGGCGGACACTCGAACACGTACCTCTATGCGCACGCCCAGGTGGGCGCCTTCCTCAACCTCTGGTACGCGAGGAAGGGCGACATCATCACGCTGCGCCTGAGCACGGGCCGCTACGTCCGGTACCGCGTGAAGTCGAAGTTCACCGTCGCGTGGAACGACCTGCGCTGGCTGCGCCTCACGTCGACCGAGCGGCTCACGCTCCAGACCTGTACCGGGAACACGCGGACCGCCCGCCGGCTGATCGTGATCGCGGTTCCCGCGTACTGAGGACGCGCCGCTTGGGGGCGTGGCCGCTCCCCGGCCGCGGCTCGCCCGAGCCTCCTCCCGCAACGGCTGCTCGCTGGACGAGCAGCTGAGGTGACGAGCCGCGATCCTGCTCGCTGGGAGAGCAGCGCGGAGGGCATGGCCGCGAGGGCGTGAGGGCGCGCGGGATGCGCGACGCGAAGTCCCCGGGACTGGGCCTCGACCGGCGCGCGGCGCCGGCTATCCCGTGATCTCGAGGTTCGCCAGCGAGGCGAGCATCGTCTTGCGCCCGACGGCCGGATCCCGGAACGCGACCGTCACCTCCTCGTCATCGCGGGTCAGCTTCGAGGTCACCACGATCCCGTCTCCCCAGCGCGCGTGGTGGATCCAGTCGCCGTCCCGGTAGCGTCGCTCCCCGGGGACGACGGGACGGGGTGGCACCGTGCCGGCGACGCGAGGTTGGGGCCCCAGCGATCCCGACGGGGCCCCGGCGGCAAACGCGTCGCGCCGCGCTCCGAGATCGCGGGACGGCCGGAACGCCTCCCCGGCCGCCGGTGCCCCGGGCCGACCGCTGCCCTGCCGGTACGCGCCGCCGCCGGCCCGGATCCCGGACCCGAGTCGCGAGCCCCGCTCGCGGAACACGAGCTCGGGATCGAGGTCTGCCCCGTAGTCCGCGTCGCGATGGAGCTGCGGACCGACCATCAGCTCGCCCGGGATCTCGAGCAGGAACCGGGAGGGCACGCTCATCCCGCCGCCGCCCCAGGTTGCCCGCCGCCAGGCGTGGGACAGGTACAGGCGCCGCTTCGCGCGAGTGATGCCCACGTACGCCAGCCGCCGCTCCTCCTCGAGCTCCTTCTCGTCGTCGAGCGCCCGGTTGTGCGGGAACAGCCCCTCCTCCAGGCCCGCGATGAACACCACCGGGAACTCCAGCCCCTTCGCGGCGTGGAGCGTGATCAGCGTCACCGCGTCCTTGTCCTCCTCGTACGCGTCCTGGTCCGCCACCAGGGCCGTTTCCTCGAGCAGCCGGTCCAGGGCGTCATCGGCCGACAGGTCGTCGTAGCGGGTGGTCACCTGCCGCAGCTCGAGCAGGTTCGCCCAGCGGTCCTCGCCCTCCTCGGAGCCGTCGGCGAGCATCGCCCGGTAGCCGGACGCCTCGAGCACCTCGTCCAGCAGCTCGGGCAGGGGCAGCACGCCGACCCGCGTCCGGAGCCGGCGCACCAGCGTCGCGAACTCGGCGATCGCGCCCCGAATCCGGGTCGCCAGGCCGTCGATGCCGCCGGCGGCACCCGCCTCGATGGCGGCCCAAGTGCTGTCACCGTGCGTGCCGGCGTACCGCCGCAGCGCCTCGACGCTGCGGTCTCCGATCCCGCGCGCGGGGACGTTGATGATCCGCTCGAACGACACCGCGTCGGTGTCGGAGCGCAGGACACGCAGGTACGCGAGCGCGTCCTTGACCTCGCGCCGCTGGTAGAACCGGGTGCCGCCGACCAGCTGGTAGCGGATGCCGTAGGTCAGGAACTTCTCCTCGATCGCTCTCGACTGCGCGTTCATCCGGTACATCACCGCGATGTCGCGCGGCCGGAAGCGGCTCGAGTCGTCGTCGTCCGCCCGCCGGGTGAGCCACGATCCCCGGCCGGTCGAGCCCGCCAGCGCCTCGACCTGGCGGGCGATCCACTCGGCCTCCTCCTCCTCGTTGAACGCCTCGAAGCGCTGGATGGGGACGCCGCCCTGGTTCTCCGTCCACAGCTTCTTGTCGGTCCGCCGCTCGTTGCGCGAGACCACCGCGTGGGCTGCGTCGAGGATCAGCTGGGTAGAGCGGTAGTTCTGCTCGAGCTTGACCACCGTCGCCTCCGGATAGTCGCGCTCGAAGTCGAGGATGTTCTGGACGTTGGCGCCGCGCCAGCCGTAGATCGACTGGTCGTCGTCGCCGACCACGCACAGGTTCCGGTGGGCTGCGGCCAGCGCCCGGACCCACAGGTACTGCGGCCGGTTCGTGTCCTGGTACTCGTCCACGTGGAGGTAGCGCCAGCGGGCTCGGTAGCGCTCGAGCACCTGAGGCGCCTGCTCGAACAGCTCGACCGCGCGCAGCAGCAGGTCGTCGAAGTCGAGCGCCCGCGCGGCCTGCAGGCGCTCCCGGTAGCGCACCGCCAGCCGGGCGACGATCCGCTCGCGGTGGTTGCACCGCGTGCTCGGCCAGGAACGCCTCGTCGAGCATCTCGTTCTTCGCCCGGCTGATCGCGCCCAGCACGGCGGCCGGCCGGAGCTCGCCGGTGGCCGGCAGGTCCTCCTCGGCCAGGATCCGCTTCATCAGCTGCTGCTGGTCGTCGGTGTCGTAGATCACGAACCGGCGGTCGAGCCCGATCGCCTCGCCGTCGCGGCGCAGCACCCGGGCGCACAGCGAGTGGAACGTGCCGGCTTCCACGTCCTTGCCGACCTCACCGGTCAGGGCGGCGATCCGCTCGCGCAGCTCGCCCGCGGCGCGGTTGGTGAAGGTGACGGCGAGGATGCTCCGTGGCCGGACCGCCTTGACCCCGATCAGGTACGCGATCCGGTGGGCGACGACCCGGGTCTTGCCGCTGCCGGCACCGGCGAGGATGAGCAGCGGGCCCTCGGTCGTGGTGACCGCCCGGGCCTGCTCGGGATTGAGGTGCGACACGATCTCGTCGGCCCGGGCCGCGCGCCGGGCGGCGATGGCGGCCGCGACCGCCTCCGGGTCGAGCGCTGGGCCCGCCCCGGCGACGTCGGGAGCGGGGGGCGCGTCACGCAGCCAGTCGGGCTCCTCGACCGGCGGTGGCGTCGCGGGGGCGTCGAGCTCGAGCCACGTGCCCTGGGCGTCGGGCTCGACGAGGCGCGTACGACGGCGCTTCGCGGGCTCGTCGGACCGGGTGGGGCTCACCCGCCCATTCTAGGTTGCCGGGCCTGGCTAGCACTCGCGCTCGATCGGGCGGCGCCAGGCGTCGCCCCATGGCGACATCGCTGGACGAATTCCAGGAGTGCCCGTGGGTCTGCCCGATCGGGCATGACGAGGATCCCCGGGGTTCACCATCGTGTCCGCGGTGCTGTCCCGACTCGATGGTCGCGACCGGCGTCCGCCCACGACGGCGTCCCGACGCTCGTGGTCCCCCCGTGGAGGCAGCCGAGGCAGAATCGAACGAGCCCGGGTCGCGGACCCGGGCTCGTGTCGTGGGAGGGTTGGCGGACTAGAAGTCCATGCCTCCGCCGTGATCGTGGCCGGCGCCGGCGCCGGCCGTCTCCTTGGCCGGCAGGTCGGTCACGAGCGTCTCCGTCGTGAGCACCATCGCGGCGATGGAGGCGGCGTTCTGGAGCGCCGAGCGAGTGACCTTGGCGGCGTCGACGATGCCCTTCTTGAACATGTCGCCGTACTCGCCCTTGAGCGCGTCGTAGCCCTCGCCGGTCTTCATCCCGGCGACCTTCGACACCACGACCTCGCCCGGAGCGCCGGCGTTGTCGGCGATCTGGCGGGCCGGAGCCTCGAGGGCCTTGCGGACGATGTCCACGCCGACCTGCTCGTCACCGTCGAGCTTGAGCTTGTCGAGCGCCGGGATCGCCTGCAGCAGCGTGGTGCCGCCGCCCGCGACCAGGCCCTCCTCGACGGCCGCGCGGGTCGTCGACAGCGCGTCCTCGATGCGGTGCTTCTTCTCCTTGAGCTCGACCTCGGTGGCCGCGCCGACCTTGATCACGGCGACGCCGCCGGCGAGCTTGGCCAGGCGCTCCTGGAGCTTCTCCCGGTCGTAGTCCGAGGTCGTCTCCTCGATCTGCGCCTTGATCTGCGTCATGCGCGCCTTGATCTGCTCGGGTGAGCCCTCGCCCTCGACGATCGTCGTGTCGTCCTTGGTGGCGACGACCCGCCGAGCGCGGCCGAGATCCTCGTTGGTCGCGGAGTCGAGCTTGCGCCCGATCTCCTCGCTGATCACGGTGCCACCGGTCAGGATCGCGATGTCGCGCAGCATCTCCTTGCGCCGGTCGCCGAAGCCGGGGGCCTTGACGGCGAGCACCGAGATGGTTCCCTTGAGCTTGTTCACGACGAGCGTCGCCAGCGCCTCGCCGTCGACGTCCTCGGCGATGATCAGCATCGGCTTGCCCTGCTGGACGGCCTTCTCGAGGGCCGGCAGGAGGTCGGGCACGGCGCTGATCTTCTTGTCGGTGATCAGGATCACCGGGTTGTCGAGGACGGTCTCCATCCGGTCGGGGTTGGTCACGAAGTAGGCCGAGATGTAGCCCCGGTCGAACTGCATGCCCTCGGTGTATTCCTTCTCGAGGCCCAGCGACTGGCCCTCCTCGACGGTGATGACGCCGTCCTTGCCGACCTTGTCCATGACCTCGGCGATGATCTCGCCGACCTCGGCGTCCGCGGCCGAGATCGCCGCGACGGCCGCGATCTGCTCGCGGGTCTCGACCGGCCGGGCCGTCTTCTTGATCTCTTCGACGATCGTCTCGACCGCGCGCTCGATGCCGCGCTTGACGACCATCGGGTTGGCGCCCGCGGTCACGACCCGCAGGCCTTCGGCGACCATCGCCTGGCCGAGGACCACGGCGGTCGTGGTGCCGTCGCCGGCGACGTCGTCGGTCTTGGTGGCGACCTCCTTGAGGAGCTGCGCCCCCATGTTCTCGAACGGGTCCTCGAGCTCGATGTCACGAGCGATGGTGACGCCGTCGTTGGTGATCGTCGGGGAGCCGAACTTCTTGTCCAGCACGACGTTGCGGCCCTTGGGGCCGATCGTCACGCGGACCGCGTCGGCGAGGCGATCGATCCCCTTCTTGAGGGAGCGACGAGCGGTCTCGTCGAAGATGAGCTGCTTGGCCAACTCGTGATTCCTCCGGGAATGTCTGGTTGTTGGGGGTTCGTCGTGGCGCGCGGGTGCCGCGTCAGCCCTCGACGATGGCGAGGATGTCCTTCTGGCTGACGATCAGCAGCTCCTGGTCCTCGACCTTGAACTCGGTCCCGGCGTACTTGGCGTACAGGACCTTCTGGCCGACCGCGACGTCCATGGGCTCGCGCTTGCCGTCGTCGTTGATCTTGCCTGGCCCCGCGGCGATGATCTCGCCCTCCTGGGGCTTCTCCTTCGCGGTGTCCGGCAGGACGATGCCCGACTTCGTCATCTCCTCGCGGGGCGTGGGCTTGATGACGACGCGGTCGCCCAGCGGGCGGAGCTTCGTCGAAGAGGCGCTGGCCAAGGTGCGTTTCCTCCTGTGGCAGCCGTGAACCGGCCGGGGCCGGGTCGGTGATCTGGACGGGACGACCGGGGCGGGTTGGCCCCGGACGGCCCGACAGCCTCCATTCGAGCGCGACCAGGGTCGCGATCCGGGTCGGTCCGCCGTGCCGGAGTGACGTCCCTCGACGCCCGCTCCGAGCGGTCCGACGGCTCGCGGTCCGCTGGTTTAGCACTCTCCCTGTGAGAGTGCCAACAAACTACCCGAGCGCGGCCGTGCTGTCAACCACCAGCGTCCAGTGCTTCGGCTCCGGTCCGGACGCGCCCGATCGGGTGCGGACCACCGGATTGCCCGCGGCTGGCGCCGCCGGTAGGCGCCGGTGGTTGGCGACCGCGGCTGGCGCCGGCGCTTGACCAGCGCTTGGATCGGCAGGCGTGCACTGCGGCGGTTCCCGACGGGGCCGGATCGCCCGGCGATCCGGCTGGCGGTGGGATCCGGCCCCGGCCGCGCCCCGGACCGCGGAGCGTTCCAATCGGCGGGTCCGCCGAGCGCCGGCCCGCGCCAACCGCCGCAGTGCACGCCCGGCGTTCCAGCAAGGCCGCCAGGCCGAAGCCGCCGGGCCGAGGCCGCCAGGCCGAAGCCGCCGGGCCGAGGCCGCCGGGCCGAGGCCGCCGGGCCGAAGCCGGGACCGCTGCGGACGCCCGGGCAGCCGCGACCGCCCGGGCGGTCAGCGCGGGCGCGGCCGCGGGAACGTGGCGTCGTAGGCGGCGACCAGCGCCTGGCCCAGGGTGTCAAGATCCTCGCCCCGGCGCTCCGCGGCCCAGCGCGCGGTGATCGCCACGAACTCGGGCTGGTTGCGCGACCGGGAGGCGCCCGGCGGTGACAGGAACGGGGCGTCGGTCTCGACCAGCAGCCGCTCCGGTGGCACCTCGGTGACCACCGTTGCGGATGGCTCCTCGCCGCGCCGGAACACGAGCCCCGAGAAGCTCATCGCGAATCCCATCCCGATCAACGCCCGGCCGTAGTCGAGCGGCCCGGAGAAGCTGTGGCTGACCGCCGAAGGCCGGTCGCCGAACGCGGCCCGGGCCGGATCGCCGTCGAACCCCGCCGCGTGCAGCTCCGCGAGCAGGGCGTCCTGCGCGTCGCGCGCGCCGGCCCGCGACCGGCAGTGGAGGATCGCCGGCTTGCCCGTCGCGAGCGCCAGGGCGAGGTTGCGGCGCAGGTTGTCCAGCTGCGCGTCCCAGGGCGAGAACATGCGGTCCGCGTCGAGGCCGGTCTCCCCGATCGCCACGACGCGCTCGTCGCGCGCCCAGGCCTCGATCGTCGCCCACTCGCCGTCGGTCGCCGTCGCCGCGTCGTGGGGATGGACCCCGACCGCGGCGTCCAGCCACGGGAACCGGTCCACGAGCTCCAGCGCCCGGCCGGACGAGGCGGCATCCCAGCCCGGCACCAGCAGCCGCTCGACGCCCGCGAGCCGGGCCCCGCCGAGCACCAGCTCGACGTCGCCGGCAAACCGGTCGGCGTTGACATGGCCGTGGGAATCGACGAGGCGCACGTCCCGATGGTACGGGTCGGGGCGCCTCGCCGGACGAGGCGCCTCGCCGGACGAGGCCGGTGCGTCAGCCGGCGGACGCCTCCGGGGGGGTCTCCCACAGGCCAATCTCGTTGCCCTCGGAGTCCTGCACCGCCGCGTAGCGGCCCATGCCCGCGATCGCCGTCGGCGGCTGGACCACCGATCCGCCGCTCGCCTCCGCGGCCTGCACCGCGTCCTCGAGCCGGTCCACGGTGATGTAGATGCGGACCACGCTGCCGACGCTCTTGCCGCGGCGGCCGAGGCCGCCGCCGGAGCCCTCGCCCGTCCGGAACAGGAAGTAGTCCGGAAAGCCCTCCATCGACCCGAACTCCCAGCCAGCCACCGCGGCGTAGAAGAGCTTCGCCCGCTCGACGTCGTCCGCCGGGATCTCGATATGGGTGATCTCGCCCTTGGCCATGTTCGGCACCTCCTGCGACCTTCTCTCGCTTTCCTTGTCGACGATCACGCCCCCCGGGTTTCGACGGCCTCCGATTCGATCCTCGGGAACAGCGGCGTCGCCGTGGCGGCCACGCGGCCGGGACCCCGGGCAGCGCCCCAATCGAGCTGGCGGAGGAGCGGCGGACCGCCGTTGCCGTCGGGCCCGTAGGGGTAGTCGTAGCCGAGCTGGCCCAGGATCCGGGGGGCCATCGAGGGCATGAACGGCGCCACCGCGAGGCCGACCAGCCGGCAGGCCTCGACGAGATCGCCCAGCACGTCCCGTAGCCTGGTCGCCGCCGCCACATCGCCCCCCCTGACCGCCTTGTTGAGCGTCCACGGCTGCTCGGCGTCGACCGTCTTGTTCGCCCCGCCCACGAACTCCCACAGCTCGGCCAGCGCATCGTGGAGCAGGCAGCCGTCAAAGCGGCTCCGGTAGAGGAGGAGCGTATCGGCCCAGCCCTCTCCGAGCGGGGATTCGGCCGCGGGCCGGGGGCGGGGTCGCTCGCCGTCGAGGTAGCGGTTGACCATCGAGACCGTCCGGTTGACGAGGTTGCCGAAGTCGTTGGCAAGGTCGGCGTTGTAGCGCCGGACGAACGAGTCCCAGGACACCTCGGTGTCACGGTCGAAGGCCACCTCCCGCAGCGTGACGTACCGGGCGCCGTCGGCCCCGAACGCGGCCACGACCGCGCGGGGGTCGAGGAAGTTGCCGCGACTCTTGCTCATCCGCTCGCCGCCCGCGACCAGCAGCCAGCCGTGGACCCAGACGTGGTTCGGGGCATCGATCCCGGCCGACCACAGCATGGCGGGCCAGTAGATGGTGTGGAACCGTGCGATGTCCTTGCCGATCACGTGGAGGTCGGCCGGCCACCAGCGGCGAAACGCGTCCATGTCGTCGGGGAAGCCGGCCCCGGTGATGTAGTTGATCAGCGCGTCGACCCAGACGTAGATCGTGCCCGCCCCCGGGTCCCAGGTGCCGTCCTCGCGCTGGGCGGTCCGGCCGTCCTCACCGATCGGGAACGGGATGCCCCAGGTCGCGCCCGCCCGGCTGATCGAGAAGTCCTCGAGGCCCTGGCGGATGAAGCCCAGCATCTCGTTGCGCCGGTAGGCGGGCTGGACGAAGTCCGGGTTCGCCTCGTACCAGGCGAGCAGCCGCTCCTGGTAGGCCGACAGGCGGAAGAACCAGTTGCGCTCGGTCAACCACTGGAGCGCCACGTCCGGGTGGTTGGGGCACTGCATGCCCTTCGCGGTCTCGAGCAGGTCGGAAGGGGCCTTGAAGCCCTCGTTGGGGCAGTACCAGCCCTCGTACGTGCCGAGGTAGATGTCGCCGTTGTCGTACGCGCGGCGGACCAGCTCCTGGGCCGAGCGGTAGTGGTCCGGGTCCGTGGTCCGGATGAACCGGTCGGGGCTGATCAGCAGCGCGTCCTCGGCCGAGCGGAACAGGGCGACCTTCTCGTCCACGAACTCGCGCGGCGTCCGGCCCTCCGCCTCGGCGGACTGCGCGATGTTGACGCTGTGCTCGTCGGTGCCGGTCAGGAACCGGGTCTCGTCGCCCTGCATCCGGTGCCAGCGCGCGATCGCGTCCGCGCCGATGACCTCGTACACCGTGTGGAGGCCGGGCGCATTGTTCGCGTAGGCGATGGCGGTCGTGAGGTAGAACCGGCGTCGATCGGACATGGGAGGCCGATGGTAGCAGCGGGACGCGGGGCGACAGCTCGGGCGCGCGCAATGCGGCGGCGGGCCAGCCCGGGGGTCAGCCGCGACGGGTCAGCCGCGCTGGAGGCGCTCCACCCACTGGCGGCGCCAGTCGGGCGCGTCGAACGGCTGGGCCCAGTAGACGGTCTCCCGCTGCACCCGCCCGTCACGCAGCTCGACGATGTCCACGACGTACCACTCGGAGCCGCCCGGGTACACGTTCACCCACTCCGCGGTCCAGACGTCCCCGGCACCGGCGACCTGGACCAGCGTCCCGGCCGGCGTCAGCACCAGCTCGGCCTCGCTCCCCGTGAGGCGCCGCTCGCGCGACTGCCAGCCGCCGTCCGGATAGTTGTCGAGGATCGCGCGCATGTCGTCGTCGGAGGCGACCCGCTCCCCGGACTGGGGCCAGTCGCAGACCCACCCCGAGCCGCGTAGCGACTCGGCGGTCGCATGGTCGCGCGTCGCCACGGCCTGGCAGTAGCGCCGGACGATCTCCTCGTTGGTCATGGGCCTCCCTTCGCGCTTCCCGTTCGCCGCATTCTGCGCGACCCGGGCGCCGGGTCAAGCCGTCAGTGCCGGAAGTGCCGGGTCCCCGTCACGAGCATCGCGGCACCGGCTCGCTCCACGGCGACCAGCACCTCCGAGTCGCGGACCGAGCCGCCGGGCTGGACGATCGCGGTCACGCCCGCGTCGAGCAGCGCCTGGGGCCCATCGGCGAACGGGAAGAACGCGTCCGAGGCCGCGACCGCGCCGCGGGCGGCGGCGGCGCCCTGGAACTGGCGGGCCTTGTCGACCGCCTGGCGGCAGGCGTCGACCCGGCTGACCTGGCCCGAGCCGAGACCGACCAGCATCCCGTCACGCACGAGCACGATCGCGTTGGATACGACCGAGCGGGACAGGCGCCAGGCGAGATCGAGGTCCCGCAGCTCGGCGTCCGTCGGCCGGCGCGAGGTTGCGCACGCCCAGCCGGACGGATCGTCGGGCAGCGTGTCCGGCGCCGTGACCAGGACCGCACCGCCGGCGGTACGGAACGAGCCCAGGTAGTCCACGCCGAGCAGGCCGCGCGACGTGGTCCCGCTCTGGTCGGCGGCGGCGTCGAGCGACGGATCCACGACCAGCCGCAGGTTGGGCTTGGACGCCAGGACCTCGAGGGCCGCGGCATCGAACGCCGGCGCCACGACCAGCTCGAGGAAGATCGAGGTGAGCCGCTCGGCGAGCGCCCGCTCGACCGTGCCGGTGACGGACACCACGCCCCCGAACGCGGACACCGGGTCGCCCGCCAGCGCTGCGTCCCACGCCTCGAGCAGGGTCGATCGCTCGGCCGCGCCGCACGGGTTGGTGTGCTTCATGATCACGACCGCGGGGCCCCGCAGCAGGCGGGCGACGGCGGCCGCGGCCGACGCGTCGAGCACGTTGTTGTAGCTCAGCGCCTTGCCCTGGAGGGGCGCGTCGGCCGTGGCGAACGGACCGTCGCCGGCGCGCGGCTCGCGGTCGGTCCGGCGGTACCGGGCGGCCGGCTGGTGCGGGTTCTCGCCGTAGCGCAGCCGGTCCACCTTGACCATCGAGAGCGTGAGCACCGGCGGGTAGGGGTCGTCCGACGTCGGCAGCCCGGCCTCGGGCGGCAGGTCCACGCCGGCCTCGTGCATCCGGCACGGGAGCTCGGCGGCGATCCGGGCGTCGTACGCGGCGGTGTGGCGGAAGGCCTCGACGGCCAACGCGGAGCGGAGCCCGAGCGGCACCTCGCCGTGCTCGTCGAGCGCCGCCAGCACCGCCCCGTACCGATCGGGCGAGGTGACGATCGCGACCGAGGCGTGGTTCTTGGCCGCGGCCCGGACCATCGACGGCCCGCCGATGTCGATCTCCTCGACCAGGTCGTCGAACGAGATCGCCGGCCTGCGGGCAGCCGCGGCGAACGGGTACAGGTTGACGACGACGAGCTCGAACGGGGCGATCCCCGCGGCGATCAGCGCCCGCCGATGGTCGGCGCGCCGGCGGTCGGCGAGCAGCCCGGCGTGGACGCGCGGGTGGAGCGTCTTGACCCGGCCATCGAGCATCTCGGGAAAGCCGGTGACCGCGGCGACGTCCGTCACCGGCAGCCCCGCGTCGCGCAGCGCCCGCGCCGTGCCGCCGGTGCTGACGAGCTCGAACCCCCGCGCGACGAGGCCGCGGCCGAGCTCGACGAGGCCGGTCTTGTCCGAGACCGACAGCAGTGCACGATGCGGCACCGGGGCCGAGGCGTCGGCCGCCGCCGGGTCGAGGCGGGCTCGCCGTGCACCTGCGGGAGCGGTGATCGCCCCGGCCAGCAGGCTGGCGACGGCCGCCGGCAGCAGGCGGTGCTCGACCGCGTGGAGCCGTGCCAGCAGCGAGGCCTCGTCGTCGTCCGGCGCGACGGGCACGGCATCCTGGGCCACGATCGGGCCCCCGTCGAGCGTCGCGTCCACCAGGTGGACGGTGACCCCGGTCACGGCGACCCCGGCCGCCAGCGCATCGCGGACGGCGTGCAGCCCGGGGAACGCGGGCAGCAGCGACGGGTGGACGTTGAGGATCCGGCCGGGGAATCGGGCAAGCACGGCGGGCCCGACCAGGCGCAGGTACCCGGCGAGCACGAGGGCATCGGGCGCCACGGCTGCCAGCGCCTCGGCGAGCGTCGCGTCGTCGCCGTCCGGGACGAGCAGCGTGTCGATCCCCTGGTCCGCCGCCCAGTCGAGCGCGGGGCAGGCGCGATCCGCGAACACGAGCCCCACCTCCCCGCCGAGCTCGCCGCGTCCGCCTGCGGCGACCAGCGCGCGCAGGTTGGAGCCGCTGCCCGACACGCCCACCGCGATCCGCCGACGTGCTGTCACCGTGCCACCTCCGCGTACCGCCGCCCGTCGAGGCCCGCAGCATCCACCACCTGGCCCACCACCCATGCCGCGAGACCGCGTTCGTCCATCAGCTCGACCGCGCGGTCGGCCGCCGCAGGGGGCACGACCAGGACCATCCCCAGGCCGCCGTTGAACGTCGCCCGCAGCTCGTCGTCCTCGAGCCCGCCCAGGGCGCCCACCAGCCCGATGACGGACGGCAGGGGCCAGGCCGCCGGATCCAGGCGGGCCCCCAGCGCCTCGGGCAGGGCGCGCGGCACGTTGCCCGGCAGCCCGCCGCCGGTAACGTGGGCGATCCCCCGGACGTCGTGTCCGTCCGCCGCCAGCGCGGCACGGACGGCGAGCATGTCGCGGGCGTAGACCCGGGTCGGCGTCAGCAGCACGTCGCCCAGCGTGGCGAGGGCATGATCGGGCTCCACGGCGATCGCCGCCGCGGCCGCCGCATCCCCGAGCACGCGCCGGAGCACGGCCTGGTAGGGCGTCGCGAGGTCCAGGTCGTGCTCGGCGACGAGCGCTCGCACGAGCGAGAAGCCGTTCGCGTGCAGCCCGCTCGACGCGAGGCCCACGATCGCGTCGCCGGGCCGGGCCGTCGTGCCGTCGAGCAGGCTCGACCGCTCGACGACGCCGATGCAGAAGCCGGCCAGGTCGAACTCGTCCGCCGCCATCAGCCCCGGGTGCTCCGCCGTCTCGCCGCCCACCAGCGCGCAACCGGCCCGGCGGCAGCCGTCGGCGACGCCGGCCACGAGCTCGGCCACGTTGACCGGGTCGAGCCGCCCGACCGCGACGTAGTCGAGGAACGCGACCGGCTCGGCCCCGGTGCACACGACGTCGTCGGCGCACATGGCAACCAGGTCCACGCCGATCGTGTCGAACCGGCGGAGCGCGGCCGCGATCGCGGTCTTCGTGCCGACCCCGTCGGTCGACGACACGATCACCGGGTCCCGCACCCCGGCGGGGATCGTGAACGCCGAGCCGAAGCCGCCCAGACCACCCAGGACCTCCGGTCGCCGGGTCGAGGCGACCGATCCGCGCATCAGCTCGACGGCCCGTTCGCCGGCGCCCACGTCCACCCCGGCCCGGGCGTACGCGGCCCGGGCCTCCGGGCGACCCCCGGTCACCCGGGCGACCCGCCGGCCACGGTCTCGAGCATGAACTTGCGCTCGCTCGCGTCGTACGGGACCGGTTCCGGGTAGTTGCCGTCGAAGCAGGCGAAGCAGAAGCGGTCGTAGGGCAGGTCGAGCGCGCTGAGCACCCCGGCGATCGAGAGGTAGCCGAGCGAGTCGGCGCCGATGAACTCGCGGATCTGCTCCACGTCGTGGGTGGCGGCGATCAGCTCCGTCTCGATCGAGGTGTCGATGCCGTAGAAGCAGGGGTGGTAGATGGGCGGGGCGCTGATCCGGACATGGACCTCGCGCGCGCCCGCCCGCCGCAGCAGGCCTACGATCTGCTTGGTGGTGGTTCCCCGCACGATCGAGTCGTCGACCACGATCAGGCGCCGGTCGCGGATGATCTCGCGCAGAGGGCTGAGCTTGACGTTGACGCCCCGCTGGCGCATCGCCTGCGAGGGCTGGATGAACGTGCGTCCGCTGTAGCGGTTGCGGACCATGCCCTCGCGGTACGGGACCCCCGAGCGCTCCGCGAACCCGGCCGCGGCGGGCGCCCCGGTGTCGGGCACGGGCATCACGAGGTCGGCGTCGACGGCGTGCTCTCCGGCGAGCTCCATGCCCATCCGGCGACGGGCCTCGTACAGGTTGCGGCCCTCCATGTACGAGTCGGGCCGCGCGAAGTAGATCAGCTCGAACACGCACAGGGCGGGCGTCGAGGGCGCGTAGCGGACCGAGACCGGCTCGCGGCCCGCCTCGAGGACCACGATCTCGCCGGGCTCGACGTCGCGCACGAATTCGGCGCCCACGATGTCCAGCGCGGTGGTCTCGGACGCGAGGATCCAACCCGCGGTGTCGTCGCCCCACAGGCCGGGCTGGTCGCTCGCCCCCGAGCCCGGGAGCCGGCCCAGGACCAGCGGCCGGAAGCCGTGGGGGTCGCGCACGCCGATGACCCGCCGCTCGTCGAGGACGACCAGGCTGTAGGCGCCGCGCACGCGGGGCAGCACGCGGACCAGGGCATCGACGGTGTCCGTGGCCGGCTCGTCGGCGAGGAGCGCGGTCAGCAGCTCGGTGTCGGTGCTCGCGGGCAGCCGGCCGCGCCCGCCCTGGAGCTGGTCGAGCAGCTCCCGGGTGTTGACGAGGTTGCCGTTGTGGCCGATGGCCAGCGCCCGCCGGGGCCCCAGGCGCAGGGTCGGCTGCGCGTTCTCCCAGACCGTCGACCCGGTAGTCGAGTAGCGGCAGTGGGCCACGGCGAGATCGCCCGCGAGCGACGGGATCCGCCGCTCGTCGAGCACCTGGCTGACCATGCCCAGGTCCTTGTAGATCATCAGGTTGCGGCCGTCCGAGACGCCCACGCCGGCCGACTCCTGGCCCCGGTGCTGGAGCGCGAACAGCGCCGTGGCCGCGACGGCCGCGGCCTCGTGGCCCCGATCGGGAAGGACGACCCCGACGACGCCGCACATCAGACGCCTGCCAGGCCGGGCTCGTCGGGCTCGGCGGCCTCGGAGGCCTGGCCGCCCGGAGTCTCCCAGCCGAGGGCCCGTGGCAGCCCGTGCTCCCAGGCGTGGCGGAGGTCCTCCACCGGCACCTCGAGGGCATCGGCGATCCGGCTCCCCCGCTCCTCGGCGGCCCCCGTGGCGCCCTCGCCGGCGAGCTCGACGACCAGCCGCGGGCCCCCGGTCGTGCCCAGCTCCTCGGCCGGCAGGCCGTGCCGGCGCGCGAGCAGCACGAGCGCAGGCACGTGGCGCGGGGCCACCTCGACCACGATCCGCGAGGGCGCCTCGCCGAACAGCTCCACCGCCGGCGAGTCCCCGACCGCGAGCCGCAGCCGGGCACCCCGGCCGCCCCAGATCGCCATCTCCGCGACGGCGACCGCGAACCCGCCTCCCGACACGTCCTGGCAGCTCTCGACCAGGCCGCGGGCGATCGCCTCGCGGATGAACGCCTGCAGGCGGCGCTCGACGGCCAGGTCGAGCGGCGGCGGGCCGTCCTCGGGGGCGGTCCCCGCGAGGCGCGCGTACTCGCTCCCGGCCAGGCCCGGTCCCGATTCGCCGACCAGGACCACGTCGTTGCCGTCGGCGAGGAACGCCGGTCCGACGCGGCGCTCGACGTCGTCGAGCAGGCCCACGATCCCGATCTCCGGTGTCGGGGCGATCGTGGACCCGGGCGATTCGTTGTACAGCGACACGTTGCCGCCGGTGACCGGCAGCTCCAGCGCGGTGCACGCGTCGGCCAGGCCGCGGACGGCCTCGGCCAGCTGCCAGAACGCCTCGGGTCGCGTCGGGTCACCGTAGTTGAGGCAGTTGGTGACGCCCAGCGGCCGGGCGCCGGTGATCGAGACGTTGCGCGCGGCCTCGGCCACCGAGAGGGCGGCCCCGAGCCAGGGGTCGATCGCCCCCACCGGCGCGCTGGCGTCCGTCGTCGCGACCAGGGCCTTGGTGGTTCCCTTGATCCGGATGACCGCGGCGCCCCGGCCCGGGCCGGCAACCGTGTTCGCCTGGACGTGGCTGTCGTACTGCTCGTAGACGATGCGCCGCGACGCGAGGTTGGGCGAGCCGATGAGCGCCAGCAGCACCGCGCCCGGGTCCTGACCGCGCAGCGGCAGGGCATCGACGGCCTCCGCGGGGGCGCCGGGGGCCGGGGCTGCGCGCCGGCGGGCGGGTGCTCGCGATTCACGCTCGAACACGATCGCCTCGGAGGCGAGCGCCCGGGCCGGCACGCGGGCGAGCTCGCGGGCGCCGGGCAGCGGCCGGCCGGCCGGGTCGAGCGCGCCCCGGCCGTCGGGGCCGGCGAGGACCACGATGTCGGGCTCGGTCGTGACCCGGCCGATCACGGCCGCGGGCAGGTCCCAGCGCTCACAGACCGCGCGCACGGCCGCCCAGCGGGCGGGCTCGACGATCGCGACCATCCGCTCCTGGGACTCCGAGATCATGACCTCGAACGGCTCCAGGCCGGGCTCCCGGCGCGGGATCGCGTCGATGTCGACCAGCATCCCCGTGCCGGCACGATCGGCCGTCTCGCAGGTGGCGCAGGTGATCCCGGCCGCGCCCAGGTCCTGGACGCTGACCACCAGCCCGTTGGCGACCAGCTCCAGGGTCGCCTCGATCAGCAGCTTCTCGGCGAACGGGTCGCCGACCTGGACCGACGGCCGCTTCGACGGGTCCTGCTCGCCGAAGGTGGCGCTCGCCAGGACCGACGCGCCGCCGATGCCGTCACGACCCGTGGCCGAGCCGTAGAGCACGACCAGGTTGCCCGGTCCGTCGGCCGAGGCGCGGGTCAGCATCCCATCCTCGAGCAGCCCGATGGCCATCACGTTGACCAGCGGGTTGCCCTGGTAGCTGGGGTCGAACACGAGCTCCCCGCCCACGGTGGGAACGCCGACGCAGTTGCCGTAGCCCCCGACCCCGCGGACGACCCCGTCGACCAGGTGCCGCGTCCGGGGATCCGACGGGTCGCCGAACCGGAGGGCGTCGAGGACGGCGATCGGGCGGGCGCCCATCGCGAACACGTCGCGCAGGATCCCGCCGACCCCGGTCGCCGCGCCCTGATAGGGCTCCACCGCGGACGGATGGTTGTGCGATTCGATCTTGAACGCCACCGCGAGCCCGTCGCCGATGGCGATCACGCCGGCCTGCTCGCCCACCCCGGCGACCACGTCCTTGCCCGTGGTCGGCAGCGTCCGCAGGAGCGGCCGGCTGCTCTTGTAGGAACAGTGCTCGCTCCACATCACGCTGAACATGGCGAGCTCGAGGTCGTTGGGATCGCGGCCGAGCTTCGCGCGGATCGCCTCGAGCTCGAGGTCCTCGAGCCCGAGCGCCCGGTGCCGGGGCATGGTCGCGGCTGCCGTCATCGGGCGCCCACCGCATCCGCCGGCCGGGTCCCGGAGATGGTGCCGGTCCGGGCCCACTCGGCGGCGCTCACGACGAGCGAGCGGATGATGCCCAGCCCGTCGTCCGACCCGAGGAGCGCCTCCGAGGCCGTCTCCGGGTGGGGCATGAGGCCGGCGACGTTGCCGCCGGCGCTGGCCACCCCGGCGATCCCGCGCAGCGAGCCGTTGGGGTTGCCCGGGTCGTCCGGACCGGCCACGGTCCCGTCCGGGTTGGCGTAGCGCCAGAGCACCCGGCCCTCCCGCTCCAGTGCGTCCAGCGTCGCCTCGTCGGCGAAGTAGCAGCCCTCCCCGTGGGCGACCGGCATCCGCAGCGGCCGGCGCGTCCCGATCTCCCGGGTGAACGGGGTGTCGAGGCGCTCGGGCAGCAGGGTCACGTCACGGGACACGAAGCGCAGCCCGCGGTTGCGCAGCAGCGCCCCGGGCACCAGCCCGGCCTCGGCCAGGACCTGGAACCCGTTGCAGATCCCCAGGACCGGCCCGCCGCGATCCGCGAACGCCGCGACGGCGCGCATGACCGGGCTGAACCGGGCGATCACCCCCGCCCGCAGGTAGTCGCCATAGGCGAAGCCGCCGGGCAGCAGGATGCCGGCTACGGCGTCGAGGTCGGCTGCCTCGTGCCACAGGAGCACCGGCTCGGCGCCCGCGATCCGCAGCGCGTTGACGGCATCGATGTCCCGGTTGGAGCCCGGGAACAGCACGACCCCGACCCGGACGGTCACCCGGCCGCCTCCCTGGCGGGCGACCCCGGATCGCCCGGCGCCTCCACCTCGTACCGCTCCATGAGCGGGTTCGACAGCAGGTCGCCGGCCAGCCGGTCCACGACCGCCCGGGCCGCCGCCTCGTCGGCAGCCTCGACCGTGAGCTCCACGCGGCGCCCGACCCGGACGCCGGCCACCCCGGCGACGCCCAGGTGCGGCAGGCTGCGCTCGACCGCCTTGCCCTGCGGGTCGAGGATGCCCGGCTTGGGCATGACGTTGACGGCGAAGCGGTAGGCGCTGGCGGGCTGGCTCATGGGGCGATGACGTCCTCCTCCAGGTAGCGGGTGAAGCTGGCCCCGGTGATCCGTTCGTAGGCCTGGACGTATCGGGCCCGGGTGCCCGCGACCACGTCCGGTGGCAGCTCCGGGCCGGGTGCGGTCTTGCCCCACGGCTGGGCCTCGAGCCAGTCGCGGACGAACTGCTTGTCGTAGCTTGCCTGCGCCCGCCCGGGCTGGTACCTCGAGGCTTCCCAGAAGCGCGACGAATCGGGCGTCATCACCTCGTCGATCAGGAGCAGCCGCCCGGAGCCGGGCTCGACGCCGAACTCGAACTTGGTGTCGGCGAGGATGATCCCCGCCCGCTCGCACATCGCCGCACCGCGCGCGTAGAGCTCGAGCGCGGTCTGGCGCACCCGACGGGCGAGGTTCGAGCCCACCATCTCCTCGACCCGCACCAGCGGGATGTTCTCGTCGTGCTGGCCGGACGGTGCCTTGTACGCCGGCGTGAAGATCGGCTCGGGCAGGCGATCGCTCTCGACCAGCCCGTCCGGCAGCCGGATCCCGCAGATCGCTCCGGTCGACCGGTAGTCCTTCCAGCCGGAGCCCGAGAGATAGCCGCGCACGACGCACTCGACCGGCAGCACGTCGGCCAGGATGCCCAGCATCATCCGGCCGCGCAGGTCGGCCAGGGTTGCCGCGTCACCGTCATTGGTGATCGATCCCGGCAGCGCCGCCGGATCCACCGAGACCAGGTGGCCGGGCACGATGTCGGCGGTGTGGGCGAACCAGAAGCGCGACAGCCCGGTCAGCACGCGTCCCTTGTCGCGGATGGGCGTGGGCAGCACGACGTCGAACGCGGACAGCCGGTCCGATGCGACCAGCAGCAGCCGGTCCACCCCCACGCGGTACAGGTCGCGGACCTTGCCCGACCGGACGAACGCATCAGCGAGCGGCATGGGTGGCCTCCAGGGCATCGAGCCGGGCGATGATCTCGGGCACGTGCCGGAGCACGGCCGCGTCGTCGAAGCACGCGTCCAGGTCGGCCAGCGGCAGCTTCTGGGCGACGACCGGATCGGTCGCGAGCAGGCCGTGGAGCGGCACCCGCTCGTCGGCCGCGCGCAGCGCGTGGCGCTGGACGATGCCGTACGCCTCCTCCCGCGAGAGGCCGGCCCGCTCGACGAGCGCGAGCAGGACGCGCGACGACGCGTGCAGCCCGAGGCCGCGCTCGATGTTCTCGCGCATCCGCTCCGGCCGGACGGTGAGCCCCTCGACCAGCCCGGTCGTGCGCACCAGCATGTAGTCGAGCAGGATCGTCGCGTCGGGCAGGATCACCCGCTCAGCGGAGCTGTGGCTGATGTCCCGCTCGTGCCACAGCGGCTGGTTCTCGAACGCGGTCTGGGCGTACCCGCGCAGCAGCCGGGCCAGCCCCGCGATCCGCTCGGACAGGATCGGGTTGCGCTTGTGGGGCATCGCGGAGCTGCCCTTCTGGCCCTGGCGGAACGGCTCCATGACCTCCGCGATCTCGGTGTGCTGGAGGTTCCGGACCTCGGTCGCCAGCCGCTCCAGCGACCCGCCCAGGATCGCGATCGCTGCGAGCAGCGCGGCATGCCGGTCGCGCTGGACGATCTGGGTGCTGACCGGGTCCACCCGGAGGTGGAGCGCCGCGAGGACCTCCGCCTCGAGATCCGGGCCCAGGTGGCTGTAGGTGCCGACAGGCCCGCTGACCTTGCCGGTCGCCACCTCCGCGACCGCGGCCGCGAGCCGCTCCCGGCCACGGGCGACCTCGAACGCCCAGCCGGCGCACTTGAGGCCGAACGTCGTGGGCTCGGCATGGACCGAGTGGGTCCGGCCCATCATCACCGTGCCGGCCTCCTTGCGCGCCCGGGCCACCAGCGCGGCGACCAGCCGGTCGGCGTCGGCGAGCAGCCGTTCGCCCGCGGCCCGGAGCTGGAGCGCGAGCGCGGTGTCGACCACGTCGCTGCTGGTCAGACCCAGGTGGAGGAACCGACCCTCGGGGCCCACGACCTCGGCCACCTGCGACACGAACGCGATCACGTCGTGGTCGGTCGTCCGCTCGATCTCCGCGATGCGCTCGACGTCGACAGCCGCCCGTGCCTCGATCGCCGCCAGCGCCTCCGGGGGCACCAGGCCTCGACCCGCCTGGGCCCGACACACGGCGAGCTCGACCTCGAGCATCCGCTCGAAGCGCGACCGCTCGGTCCACAGGGCGCCCATCTCGGGCAGCGTGTAGCGTCGGATCACGCGGTCCACTCCCCGCGACGCCGTGGGGCGCCGATCGCCGTCGGCGCGGGTCGCCGGGGCACCCGGGCAGCGATGTCGCGACGACGCTGCAGGCCGTCCCAGGCGATGGCATCGGCGGCACGCTCCGCCGCGGCCCGGGCGCCGGCCAGGTCCGGTCCACGTCCGACCACGGTCAGCACCCGCCCCCCGTTCGTGCCCCAGCCGCCCCCGGGCCGTCCGACCGTGGCGGCGTGGTACAGGAGCGCGCCCTGGGCCGCGGCGGCATGCAGCCCCAGGATCGGGTCGCCCCGGCGCGGCCTGCCGGGGTAGCCCTTGGCCGCGAGCACCACGCCCACGGCCGCGCCGGGCACGACGGGCACCCGCGCCGGCAGGTCCTCGGGCAGGCGGCCGTTAGCCGCCGCCAGCAGGAGCGGTCCCAGGGCGCCGGCGACCAGCGGCAGGATCACCTGCGCCTCGGGATCGCCCATCCGGACGTTGCACTCGAGCAGGACCGGCCCCTCCCGGGTCAGCATCAGGCCGGCATACAGGAAGCCGCGGAACGGGGACCCGCGCCTGGCCATCTCGTCCAGGATCGGCCGGTGGATCGTGTCGAGCACGGTCTCGACGGCCGCGTCGTCGAGGTCGGGCAGCGGCGCGTAGGCGCCCATGCCGCCCGTGTTCGGGCCGCGGTCACCGTCGCACAGCCGCTTGTGGTCCCGCGCCGCCGGCAGGGCGATCGCGCGCCGTCCATCGCAGATGGCGATCAGGCTGGCCTCGGGACCGGCCAGCCGCTCCTCGATGACCAGGGCCGGGGCGTCGGCTGGGCGGCGGACGAGGAACGAGGGCAGGAGCTCCAGCGCCTGCTCGGGGGTGTCGGTCACGATCACCCCCTTGCCCCCGGCCAGGCCATCGGCCTTGAGCACGATGCCCCGACCGGCCGCCTCCAACTCGCGGACGAACGCCGCGGCCGCCGCGTCATCGCCACCGGCGAACGCCCGCGAGCCGGCCATCCGTACCCCGGCAGCCGTCGCGACCTCGTGGCAGAACGCCTTGGAGGTCTCGAGCCGGGCGGCGGCGCGGTCCGGCCCGAACACGGCGATGCCGGTCGCGCGCAGCGCGTCGGCGACGCCCACCGAGAGCGGTGCCTCGGGACCCACGACCACGAGCTCCACGGCCGCGGCGCGGGCCAGCGCCACGACGGCACCCGGATCGAGGGCCTCGACCGGTGCGATCCTGACGCCCGGCTCGGTCGCGATCCCCGCGCTGCCGGGCGCCACCAGGACCTCGTTGACCCCGGGCTCATGGACGAGCTTCCAGGCCAGCGCGTGCTCCCGCCCGCCGCCGCCGACGACCAGGGTTCGGGTCGGCATGACGAGGCTCACGGGCACGCGGTCCTCGCTCAGGCAGGCTTCGGCGGCCGGTGGCGCATCGGCCGCCAGGCACGCTCGATGGTCTGGGTCCGCTCGGGTCCCACGGACACGAACACGATCGGCACCCCGGCGTGCTCCTCGAGCGCTGACACGTAGCGGCGCGCGTTCTCGGGCAGGTCCGCGAGCGCGCGCACGTCGTGGATGGGCTGCTCCCAGCCCGGGAACGCCTCGTAGATCGGCACCGCGCGCGAGAGCGCGGCACCGCTCGAGGGCCAGGTCTCGACCCGCGTGCCGTCGATGTCGTAGGCGACGCACAGGCGGATGGTCTCGATCCCGGACAGGATGTCGAGCTTGTTGAGCACGATGGCGCTGTTGGAGTTGACGGCGACCGCATAGCGCAGCGGAACCGTGTCGAACCAGCCGACCCGTCGCGGCCGGCCGGTGACGGTCCCGAACTCGCGGCCGCGCTCGGCGATCCCCTGGCCGATCTGGTCGGTGAGCTCGGTCGGGAACGGCCCCGAGCCGACGCGCGTCGAGTACGCCTTCATCACGCCGATGACCTCGTCCACCTGGAGCGGCCCGATGCCACCCCCGGTGCACGCGCCGCCGGCGACCGGGTTGGACGAGGTCACGAACGGGTAGCTGCCGTGGTCGAGGTCCAGCAGGGTGCCCTGGGCACCCTCGAGCAGCACGTGGTCGCCGCGGCGAAGCGCGTCCTGGACGATCCAGGTGGTGTCGTCGAGGTGGGCGCGCAACCGGTCACCCCACGCGGCCGCCTGGTCGACCAGCGCATCGACCGTGAAGCCCTCGGCGCCCATCGAGCCCAGCAGCAGGTTCTTGTCGGGCAAGGCGCGGCCGATGCGCTCCGTGAGCACGGCACGGTCGAGCAGGTCCTCCATCCGCAGGCCGAGGCGCCAGGCTCGGTCGCCGTAGGCGGGGCCGATCCCCCGCCCCGTCGTGCCCACCTTCGCACCCCCCAGGCGCCCCTCGTTGGCCCGGTCCAGCGCCACGTGGTAGGGCATGATCACGTGCGCGCTCCGGCTGACGCGAACCTTCGTCACGTCGATGCCCTTGGCGGCCAGCATGTCCAGCTCGGCGATGAGCGTCGCGGGGTTGACCACCACGCCGTTGCTGATCAGCGACGTGATGTGCGGGTACATCACGCCCGACGGGCACAGCTGGAGCTTGAGCGTCTCGTCGCCCACCACCACGGTGTGACCCGCGTTGTCGCCGCCCTGGTAGCGGACGACGACCGCGACCTGCTCGGCGAGGAAGTCGGTCGTCTTCCCCTTGCCCTCGTCGCCCCACTGGAGCCCCACGATCACCGTCGCCGGCATCGCGGGCCTTCGGACACCAAACGACCCCGGCGCGTGCCGGGGTCCTGGATAGACGCCTCCCGCGACGGTCCGGCGATGCTCCGGCGGACCTGGCGGTCGAAGGTGCGAGCCCGGCTCACGGGGCGGACGCGGCGCCTTCCTCGAGCAACGGTCATTCCCTCCTTCGCGGGTTCGGCCCCGCGCGGCCTCGAGGACGCGGCGAGTATAGCGAACCGCACTCCCGGCGTTAGGCGTCCCGGCGTCGCCCTGGATCCCTTGTCATCGGCCGTTGCGAGCCGATCGCCTGCCCGCCTGCAAGCATCCAACGCCACCGTTCTGCCGCCCGCGCCACGCTGGACGAACGCGGCCGTTCGCCCTCGGCGGACCCGTGCCCACGCCACCGTTCAGCCGCCCGCACCACGCTGGGCGAACGCGGCCGTTCGCCCTCGGCGGACCCGTGCCCACGCGGCCCGCCCTCGCCCGCCACGCTCGGCGAACGCGGGCGTTCGCCCTCCCCGGCCCCATGCACGCGTCATGTGCAGATCGTGGGCACCCGGCATCGAAGACTGGCGCCGCCCCGACAACGCCCATCCTGTCGGCTCTGCCGAACGCCCCAAGTGCATCCGAGGGTCGAAGGCGACCGTTCGGCGCGGCGGGCTTGCAGGGACGCGTCTTCGCCCAGGATCTCGCCTACGAATGCACATGAGGCGAGCACGGCGCCGGGCTTCGTAGGCTCGGGATCGGGCGGCCCGACTCGGACGAAGCGCCGGCCTCAGTGGCAGGCTGCCCGTTCAAGAAACGGAAGCCTGACATAAGTGCCCGTGAAGTGCCTCCCGCTATGGTGGCGTGGCCCGTCGAATTCGCCGGCCCCGCCGATCTGTCGTTCCGCCGAGGCCCGACCCGCCGGGGCCGGCACCCATATCCGCCCGCCGACCGTCGTTGCCCGCCGCACGCAGGATCGGCCGCAGATCGCCGCGCAGGAGATGCACGGTGCGGCCCGATCGGAAGGAGATACGGACCGATGAACAGGGTCCTCCTCACCGGGCGCCTCACACGTGACCCCGAGCTCCGCACCACCGCGGGCGGTAAGGCCGTCGCCCAGTTCTCGGTGGCGAGCCACGAGTACGTGTCGGGCAAGGAGAAGAGCGAGTTCCACTCGATCGTCACCTGGGATCGACTCGCGGAGACCTGCGGGCGCTACCTGGGCAAGGGCCAGCAGGTGGCGATCGAGGGCCGCATCCAGACGCGAACATGGGACGACGACAAGGGCGCTCGCCACTGGAAGACAGAGATCGTGGCCAGCAGCGTCGAGATGCTGTCGGGCCGGCGCAAGAAGGACTACGCCGCCGAGACGGCGGCCCAGGCGCTCGAGGCCCAGGCCGCGGCGGCCGGGATGGAGCCCGACGCCTCCGAGCCGATGGCCGACGATGCCGGCTTCAGCATCACGCCCGGTGGCGATGACGAGGAAGAGGACGAGACCCTCGAGGAGGCCGTCGTCGCGGCCTGAGAGGCTCCACGCACGATCCAGGGCGGCGGCGCGGTCCCCCCTCCCGCGCCGCCGCCTGCCAGCGGTCAGTCGCCCGGCGATACCAGCCGCGCGGGACGGGCCGCTATTGCCCGCCTCCCTGCTCGTCCATCTGCTCCGGATCCAGGCTGTGTCGCTGGACCGTGGTGAGCGCCTCGACCACGGCCCGGTTACCGGCCGTTCGCTGCAGGTCGAGCAGCGGCTGCTCCGGCCCCCGCCGAGCCTTCGGCTTCGGCACCGGCGCGGCATTCGTCCGCGACCGGATCTCCTGGGCGTGCGCGTGATCCATCGGTGGGCCCTCCTAACGCCTCGGACGGGTGGGCGAGATCATCGCCCCGAGATCGGCGGCGTAGCTCTCGAGATCGGTCGGCCGGTAGAGCCACAGCGCCGCGGGCGGCGCGTCGGCCCAGGTGAACAGCGTGAAGCCACGCGCGAGATACGCCAGCTGCTCGTTGCTCGGGTGCGGACCGTGCCCTCGTGGCAGCCGCGCATCGGGCTCGCCGAAGGCAGCGACGGCCTCGGCCGACGTCGGTGCTCCGGGTGGCTCGACAACCTCGAGCAGCAGCAGCTCGCCGGCCTCGTCCCACACGGCCCAGACCGGCCACGGCTGACCAGGGAACTGGAGCGTCGCCGCCTGCCGGGCATGCCCTGCGTAGCGGATGGGACCCGGCGAGACCTCCGTGCCGAGGGCCGTGCCGACGGTGGCCGGATCGAGCCCCGGCTCCCAACGCCAGGCATCGAGGCGTCCGCCGATGGCTGCCTGGAGGTCGACCGTCGGGCTCATGTGTGAGGCAACCGTCCGCCGCCCAGCACCGCCGTGTTGCCACGGAAGTAGCCGGCGCGCATGTTCGCGAGCCCGATCTCGGCCTCCATCTGGCGGGCCTCGTCCATCTCGGGGTAGTGGGGCGGGTCTCCCCTCGCGGCGGCCAGGTCGACGTCGGCCGAGCCCTGGACGGTCCGGCGGAACGCCTCGTTCGAGGCGACCTCGTTGGGGAACACCGATCTCCAGGTCTTGAGCGTGAACCAGTCGGTGAATCCCTCCTGGTAGGTGATCTTGTGGTGGGGATCCTGGAGGCGCTCGTACCACGCCGTGTAGGTCGCGTTGGCCGTGGTGTGCAGGTACTCGTGCACGCAGGTCTTGAACAGGTTCCAGTACAGGCGTCGCGTCTGGGCGGGGGTCCGCCCCTCGCGCGGGGTGAGGAAGACCCGGCCGGCCTGCTGCATGCCCGGCCACATCCGGTCGGTCAGGGTGAGCCTGCGCCGACGCTCCGCGCCGCCGGTGCCGAGGCGGGCGTCCAGCCCGGCCGGTGCCGCGTGCCCGGAGCCGGCCGGCGTGTTGCTGTAGTGGTCGATCACGTCCTCGCGGATGTCGTTGGCACGGGCGACACCGAAGGCATGGTGGGTCTCGTCCACGTGCTGGATCCGGTCGTCGCCCGAATCCTCCACGAACCAGCGGGCCATGTCCCGCGGATCGCCCGGCCTCGCCGACTGGTCGAACAGGTTGACGCCGACGCGCATCCGGGGTGCGGCCGAGGAGCCGAACACGCCGAACAGGGCGTCCACCCTGCGCTTGGCCTCCGCGGCGACGCCCTCGACCCGACCCCCGGAGCTCATGTCCATTGGCGTTCGCCGGTTCGTCTGGTCGGCCACGCGGTATTCGTCGGTCGCCACCCGGTGGAGCGCCTCGATCAGGTCGCGGTAGTAGCCGGCCTCCACGAACGCGGGCGGGGGCCGCCCGGCCGTCGCCGCCGCGGCCCGCGCGGCGGCGACGGCCGGCGGGGTGAGGAGGTGCTCGACGTTGGCCTCGCGGGTCGGCGTCGATGCCGTCACGCCCGCCGTGGTCGGGGCCGCCAGCTCCGAACCGATGGTGGTGACCAGGGCATGCGCGGCCGCCAGGTTCCCGGGAACCGTCGCGCCGGCGAGACGGGCGGCCAGCTGCGCCACGGCAGTCGTGGTCCGCGCCACGTTCGCCTGCAGGGCGGCACGCACCCGCTCGGGGTCGATCGTGACCAGGCAGGCGAGCCCGGCCAGGGGATCGACCGAGGCTCGGAACAGGGTCAGCAGCCGGGTGCCCAGGGCATCGGTCGTCTGCGAGTCCTCGAGCGCGCTCACGATCCGGGCGGCATCGGGGTTGGCGAAACCGGGCCCCGAGCCGACGGCGACCTCGAACGCGTCGACGTCACCGCGGACGCTCGCGACGGTATCCATCCGGTCACCCGCGTCCATGGCGATGAGCCCGGCCGCGGGATCGGTGTTGATCCGTGTCGTCAGATCGCCACCCCGCGCGGCCAGGAGACCCCGCAGCCAGGACAGCGTTGGCCGGTCGATGGCACGCTGCGCGACCGGGCGTGGCGCGGCAGTCGCCCGGCCGCGGGCCCGGCCGCCCAGCAGCGCCTGGTGCGCCGCGCGGTTGCCGGCCGAGCGCTGGATCGACAACAGGACCGAGGCGTTGAGGTGGTGGGAGGCGGCGGTGCCGGGCGGGGCCAGGTACGGCCGGGCGGGCGGTTCGGGCACCGGCTGCCGGTCCGCGCCCGCGGACGCCGCGGCGCCGCCGGTCGTCGGCGTGGCGGCGTGCGCCTCCGTCTGGCGTGCTGAGACCGCGCTCATCTCGGCTCCTGTGCTCCCGGAGCGGGGGTCGTGCCCCGAGTCTGGGCGGCGATCCACGGGCGCGCAATGGTCGATCGGGCAGACATGCCGGCGTCGACCGGCGCCCGTCCCGACGCCGCACGCTCCGGACCCGCGCGATCCGAGCGGGGGGCGACCCGAACGCCGGCGACCCGAACGCCGGCGACCCGAACGCCGGCGACCCGAACGCCGGCGACCCGAACGCGCGGCTGCTTACCGTTTTGCGTACAGCGCGCGGCGCGGCAGCCCGGTCTCCGCGGCCACCCGGCGAGCCGCCACGCCGCGCGCGATGCCGGTCGCGGCCAGGTCGTCGACCGCACGCCGGGCCGCCGCCAGCAGGCGCTCCCGGTCATCGTCCTCCGGGCTGCCTCCGGCCGACGGCCACCAACCGACCACGACGACGGCCTCGCCACGGGCGGGGATGCGGCCCTCGGCGATGTCGAGCGCGAGCGATCCGAGCGATGCCGACGACGACCTGCTCGTGGAGCTTGGTCAGCTCCCGGCAGATCGCGGCAGGGCGGTCGAGCCCGCACATCCGGCCGAGCTCGTCGATCGTTGCCGCAAGACGGACCGGGCGCCTCGAACAGGACGCTGCCCCGCTCGTCGGCCGCGATTGCCGCGATCCGCTCCCGGCGCTCGCGCCCCGACCGGGGCAGGAAACCCTCGAAGGTCCAGCGTGGACCGGCGATGCCGGTGGCCGCCAGCGCGGCGGCATCACCGCCGACGGTCCGGGGATGGGCACGACCCGACCGCCCTCGGCATGCCAGGCGGCGACGAGCGCCTCGCCGGGGTCGCTCACGACCGGCGTCCCGGCGTCGGTCACGAGGGCCACATCAGCGCCGCCCCGCAGCCGGGCCAGGATCGCCGGCCCGCGCGCACTCGCGTTGCGGGCGTGATAGCTCGTCGTCGAGGGTCGCAGGTCGTGCCTCGCGAGCAGGCGCGCGAGGACGCGCGTGTCCTCGGCCGCGACGAGCGACACCGCGCGCAGGGTGTCGAGCGCGCGCGGGCTCAGATCGCCCAGATTGCCGATCGGGGTGGCCACGACGAACAGCGTGCCGCGCGCAGCCTCGAGCGGTCCCGTCTCCGCCTTCACGGCGCGCCTCAGGCGCGAGCCGAGCCCGGGCGCCGGCGCGGGTACAGGTAGTCGATCCCGGCAGTGCGCGGCCCGAGCTTCGCGATCGGCGGCACCTGGCGCTTGAACTCGGACGAGGCGACCATCCGGGCCACTCGCTCGATGGTGTCCGCCTCGAAGCCCATCTCGACGAGCTCGGCCTCGGACCGGCGCTTATCGATCATCCAGAACAGGAGCCGGTCGAGCTCGTGGTAGGGGAAGCCGGCCTCGGCCTCGTCGGTCTGTCCCGGCCACAGGTCGGCCGAGGGCGCCTTGCGGATGATCTGCTCGGGCACGCCGACGGCGGCCGCGACCTGGCGCACCTGGGTCTTGTACAAGTCGCCGATGGGATTGAACGCGCACGCCGAGTCGCCGAACAGCGTCGTGTAGCCGATCAGCGTCTCGGTCTTGTTGCCCGTCCCGACCACGAGCCCGCCGAACGTGACCGACGCGTCGTAGAGCACGCTCATCCGCGAGCGGGCCATGAAGTTGCCGCGACGCAGGGGGCTCGCATCCAGCGGGCCGGCCGCGCCGGCGACCGACGGCAGGCGACCCACCGCCAGCGCGGGCGACGTCGGCGAAGTAGCCGTCGACGATCGGGCTGATGTCGACGATGTCCGATGCACAGCCAAGCCGGCGGACGACCTCTTCCGCGTCCGCGCGCGACTCGGGCGACGACGTCCGGTACGGCATGAGCACGGCCAGCAGGCGCTCGGCGCCGAGCGCCTCGGCCACGAGATACGCGACGAGCGCCGAGTCGATTCCGCCGGACAAGCCGAGGACGGCCCGATCGAAGCCCGCCTGACGGAGCTGACTGCGGATGAACTCGGTGACGACCCGCCGCGCGATCGTCGTGTCGATCGCAAGCTCCTCCGGGCAGCTCGAACAGTTGCCCACCCTCGCGCACGACCGTCGTCCGCGCCTCGCCGCGAGCTGCCAGCGTGTCGATCGCGACCGGCTCGGGCAGGCTCGAGCCCGGCTCGGGCGGTGGCTCGCTCATGGGATGGCCCGGGTCCTCGGCGCAGCCACGTCGAGGCCCGGCTCGGCGCCGTCCTCGGCCGTCGTGTCGGCGACCAGCCCGGCGCGCTCGGCGATGATGCGGTCGAGCTCGCGGACGAGCAGCTCGGGCCGCTCGTCGCGGAGCAGGGGCAGGCCGATCCGCTCGCGGCGGACATCGGCCAGGGGTACGTCGACGAGATACAGGCCCTCGTCGTACAGCGGCGCCGAGAAGATCGGCGCGCCCGTCGGCCCGATCACCTCCGAACCGCCCCAGAAGCTGATCGACTCGTCGATGCCGACGCGGTTGCAGAACACCACGACGCTCGTGGTGAGCTGCGCGTAGGCGCGCATGAGCGTCCGCCACGAGGTGGCCGTGCCGAGCCCGACCTCGTTCGTCGCGGCCAGGTCGCGGCCCGGTGAGGACGACACGTTGATCAGGATCTGGGCGCCGTCGAGGGCGAGCAGCTGCGGCACCGACAGGTGCCAGAAGTCCTCGCAGACCACGAGCCCGATGCCGACACCCAGCCGCGACGGGGTTGCGCGCAGCACGTCGCCCGCCGCGAAGAAGCGCCGCTCGTCGAACAGCCCGTACGTGGGCAGGTACAGCTTGCGGTGGACATGCCGGATGCGGCCGTCCTCGAGCAGGGCCGCCGCGATGAACAGGCGGTGATCGCCCGACTCCTCGACGAACGACACGACGGCGCACAGGCCGGCGGCGGCCCGCTGCGAGATCGACCAGCCGCGGGTCGTCGACTCGCATCGCGACCTCTGCCGCGAGATCCTGGAGCAGATAGCCGGTCAGGCCGAGCTCGGGAAATACCACGAGGTCGGCGCCCGCCTCGCGCGCCTCGTCGAGCAGCTCGTGGTGGCGCTCGAGGTTGGCGTCGAGCTGCCCGAGGCGCGGCGCGATCTGGGCGAGCGCGACGGTGAGCTGTTCACACCCGAGTCTAGTCGCTCGGAGCGCCGGTGGCGCCGATCGTGGACGGGCGGCCGAGGCCGCTGCGCCGCGCCGGGGCTGGTCGATCGGCCCGCGCCCGGTCGACTGGCGCTGCTCCTTGGAGCCCGCGACCTCCTCCGCGAAGTGGCAGGCGACGCTGTGGCCGGTCGCCAGCTCGCGCAGCGTCGGAGCCTCCGTCATGCAGCGCTCGGGATTGCCCAGCCGCTCCCGCAGCCAGCACCGGGTATGGAAGCGGCAGCCAGACGGGCGGCGTTGACCGGCGAGGGCACGTCGCCGGTCAGGATGATCCGGCGCCGCCGCCCTCGATCGCCGGGTTCGGGATCGGGATGGCCGACAGCAGCGCGACCGTGTACGGGTGCAGGGGCTGGCGATTGAGCTCGAGCGACGGCGCGAGCTCCACGATCCGCCCGAGGTACATCACCGCGATCCGGTCGCTGATGTGGCGGACGACCGACAGGTCGTGGGCGATGAACAGGTAGGTCAGCGCGAGACGCGTCCTGGAGCCGCTCCAGCAGGTTGATGATCTGGGCCTGGATCGAGACGTCGAGCGCGCTGATCGGCTCGTCCGCGACGATGAGGTCCGGATGGAGCGCCAGCGCCCGCGCGACGCCGATCCGCTGCCGCTGGCCGCCGCAGAACTCATGCGGATAGCGGACTGCGAAATCGGGGTTGAGCCCGACGGTCGAGAGCAGCTCGCGGACGCGCTCGCGGCGCTCGGCCGGGTGCCGATGTCGTGGATGTCCATCGGCTCACCGATGGTGCGCGCCCGCGGTCATACGCGGGATCGAGCGTCGCGTACGGGTCCTGGAAGATCATCTGCATCCGACGCCGCATCGGCGCAGCGCGCCGCCCTCGAGGCCGGCGATGTCCGCGCCGTCGAACGGAACGTGCCCTCGGTCGGCCGGTAAGTCGGACGATCGCCCGGCCGGTCGTGCTCTTGCCGCAGCCGGACTCGCCGACCAGCCCGAGCGTCTCGCCCCGTCGAGCGTCGAACGAGACGCCGTCCACCGCCCGGACGTCGCCGATGTGCCGCTCGATCAGCAGACCCTCGGTGATCGGGAACCACACCTTGAGCTGTCGGACCTCGAGAGCGGCCGGCAGACGGCGCTCGTGCATGGCGCGTCGCCTCGGGACGCGGGCTACCGGCGCCGCAGCCGCGGCGTGTCGCGGGGCCCGGGCGCTCATCGATCCTCCTCGCGTCGCTCGGGCGGTGGGTCGCCACGGCGTCATGCCGGCCGCCGACGGGGCAGGCGACAGCGCCTCGTCCGACCGTCGGCGAGCCGCCTCGGCGTCGATCAGCAGCACGTCCGGCCCGTCTGGCCCGGTGCCGACGGCCATGTCCGAGCACGCGGCGGCGGCGCAGCGGCCGGCCGGGCGGCGACCGCCTCCGCCTCGGCCGGGCTGGGTTGTGGCAGGCGATGCGATGCGTTGCGTCGGCGCCGGTCTCGTGACGCATCGCCCTGACGCCGGGCACCAGGCGAGCTGCGGATTGTCACGCCAGCAGCGGTCGAGCCGCCACGCGCAGCGCGGCGGCGAACGGACAGCCCACGGGCGCCTGGCGCTGTCCGGCGGGGCGCCCTCGATCGGGAGCAGGGCCTCCCTCGCTCCTGGTCGAGGCGCGGGATCGAGTGCAGCAGGCCGACCGTGTACGGGTGCGACGGGCGCTCGAACAGGTCGGGCGTGGCGCGCGGTCTCGACGATGAATCCGGCGTACATGACGTTGATGCGATGGGTCATGCCGGCCACGACGCCGAGGTCGTGGGTGATCAGGATCAGGGCCGTGCCCGTCTCCTCGTCAGCCGCCGCAGGAGGTCCAGGACCTGGGCCTGGATCGTGACGTCGAGCGCCGTCGTCGGCTCGTCGGCGATCATGAGCTTGGGCTCGAGCGCGAGCGCCATCGCGATCATGACCCGCTGGCGCATGCCGCCCGAGAACTGGTGCGGGTAGTTGCGGAGCTGGGCCTGCGGGTCGCGGAATGCCGACCATGGCGAGCAGCTCGACGGCGCGCCGGACGGCGCCTCGCGGCTGACCCGCCGATGCGCCGGATCGTCTCGACCATCTGCTCCTCGACGGTCAGGACGGGGTTGAGGCTCGTCATCGGGTCCTGGAAGATCATGGCGACGTCGCGCCCGCGGATCTCGCGCAGGTCGGACTCCGGCAGGCGCACGAGGTCGAGCCCGTCGAAGTGGACCCCACCCCCACGATGCGGCCGGCCGGCTTCGGCAGCAGGCGCATGATCGCGAGGTTGGTCACGCTCTTGCCGCAGCCCGACTCGCCGACGAGCCCCAGCCGCTCGCCCGGCTCGAGCTCGAACGAAACGCCGTTGACGGCGTGGACGGTGCCGTCCTGCGTCTGGAAGCGACGCAGGTCGGACGACGAGAGGGTCGTCGGCGTCGGAACCGCGACGGCGAGCAGGGGCGACACCGTCAGCGCTTCAACCGCGGATCGAGCGACTCGCGCAGACCGTCGCCGAGCAGGTTGAAGCCGATGGCGGTGATCGAGATCGCGGCGCCGGTGAAGAAGATGAGGTACGGCGCCTGGCTGGATGGAAGCGCCGCGCGTCGGTGAGCATCGTGCCCCACTCGGCGGTCCGCGGATCGGGCGGGCCGAGGCCGAGGAAGCCCAGGCCGGCGACGTCGATGATCGCCGTCGCGAGCGCCAGCGTCGCCGGACGATGATCGGCGTCAGGGCGTTGGGCAGCATGTGCCGGAGCAGCATGCCGGCGGCCGGGCGCGCCGATCGAGCGCGCGGCGACGACGTAGTCGGACTCGCGCAGCGAGAGCAGCGAGCCCCGCAGCAGGCGCGCGAAGATCGGCGCGTACGTGATCGCGATCGCGAGCATGATCTGGAGCATGCCCCGGTCGAGCCAGGCGACGATCCCGATCGCGAGCAGGATGCCCGGGATCGCGAGCAGCACGTCGGTCGTGCGCATCAGGACCGCGTCCACCTTGCCCCCGATGCCGCCCGCGAGCGCGCCGACCAGGCCGCCCATCGCGAGCGCCATGATCACCGCGATCACGCCGACCTGAAGGCTGATCTGGGCCCCGTACAGGATCCGGCTGAACACGTCGCGGCCCTGGAGGTCGGTGCCCATGAGGTGACTGCGCGCTGGGCGCCTGGAGGCGATCGGCGAGCGAGCCCTCGAGCGGGCCGTAGGGCGCGATGAACGGCGCCAGGACGGCGGCCCCGATGAAGATCGCGATGCACACCAGCCCGACCATCGCCGGCCGGTTGCGCAGCAGCCGCGCGAACGCGTCGCTCCACAGCCCGCGGCTGACCCGGGTCTCGACGACCGGCGCCGGGGCGGGCGTGCGTACGCGGGTGGCGGCCGCGCTGCTCACGAGTAGCGGATCCGCGGGTTGAGGTAGGCGTAGCCGATGTCGACCAGCAGGTTCACCGTGAGGAAGATGAGGGCGAAGATCATGACCGCCCCCTGGACGATGAAGTAGTCGCGGTTGCCGATGGCGTCCACGACCCAGCGACCCACGCCGTTCCACGAGAACACCGTCTCGGTCAGGACGGCGCCCGCGAGCAGGCCGCCGACCTGGAGCCCGATCACGGTCACGACCGGGAGCCAGGCGTTGCGCATGATGTGTCGGTCATCGACGCGGCGCTCGGTGAGCCCCTTGGCGCGGGCCGTCCGCACGTAGTCCTCGTTGCTGACCTCGATCACCGACGCGCGCGTGATCCGCGCGATGATCGCGAGCGGGATCGAGCCCAGCGCGATGGCCGGCAGGATGAGGTGGCGCAGCGCGTCTGCCAGCAGGTCGAACCGGCCCGACAGCATCGTGTCCACGAGCATGAAGCCGGTGTTCGTCCTGAGGCCGACCGCGGCGTGGGTGTCGATCCGCCCCTGCGTCGGCAGCCACTCCAGCTTGACCGCGAAGAAGTAGACCAGGACCAGGCCCAGCACGAACACCGGGATGCTGATCCCGAGCAGGCTGATCACGGTCACCACGCCGTCCTGCCAGCGCTGGGCGTGGCGGGCGGCGATGCGGCCCAGCGGGATGCCCGCGCCGACCGCGAAGATCAGGGCCGAGACCGTGAGCTCGATGGTGGCCGGGAAGCGCACCGCGAACTCGGACAGGACCGGCCGGTTGTTGATGATCGAGGCCCCGAAGTCGCCCGACAGGAGCTTGCCCAGGTAGTCCAGGTACTGCTGCCACATCGGCAGGTCGAGCCCCAGGTTCGCGCGCAGCCGCTGGCACGCCTCGGGGGTCGCGTGCTGGCCGAGGATTGAACGGCATGGGTCGCCCGGCAGCAGGTGGATGAACGCGAACAGCACGATCGACAGCCCGAACAGGACCGGGATGGCCGCGAGCACCCGTCGGATCGTGTACTTCAGCACGCTCGTCTACCGGATCGGGAGGGGAACACGCGTCCCCGGGGCTCGATGCCCCGGGGACGCGGAAGGGTCAGTGGCTGCCGGCGGTCGCGCAGCGGGCCGCCGGCCAGGCCATCGTGGCTAGCGGTCGAGCCAGACCGAGTTGAAGTACTCGGTCAGGTTGCCGGATCCGACGAAGCCCTTGACGTCGGCCCGGGCGGCCGCGGGCGGCTTGGAGTTGACGAGCGGGACGGTGGGCATGTCCGCGCGGATGAGGTCCTGCGCATGCTCCCACAGGTTCTGGGCGGTGGCCGGATCGGTCGCCGCGAGGGCATCGTTCATCGTCTTCTCGAGCTCGTCGTTCTTGTAGTCGAACTCGGTCGACGGCTTGCCGTCGACGTAGCCGAAGAACGCGGTCTTGAGGTAGTTGTCCGGGCCGGCCCAGTCACAGGTCCAGCCGAGGAGCCACGCCTCGAAGTTGCCCGCGTACTCGTGGTCGAGGTAGTCGGGGCGCCAGGTCTCCGTGTGCGGATTGACCGTGAAGCCAACCGCCTCGAGGTTGGTGCTGATGGCCTCGAAGATGCCCTTCGGGTCCGGCATGTACGGCCGGGTGACGTCCGACGGGTAGTAGAAGTCGATCGACAGGTCGGTCACGCCCGAATCCGCGATCAGCTGCTTGGCCTTCTCGGGGTCGTAGGTCGGCAGGTTCTCGGGCTTGGCGTACTGCGTGTTGAGGGGCATCCAGTTGTCGGCCGGGGTGCCCAGGCCCGCGTAGAACGCGTCGATCAGGGCCTGCTTGTCGACGGCGTAGCCGATGGCCTCGCGGATCTTCTCGTTGTTGACGGGCGTGTACTTCTGGTTGAGCGAGATCTGGGCGGTGTTGCACGACTCGCCGCGGTCGATGACCTGCAGGTTGCTATCGCCCTTGATCGTCGCGATGTCGACCGGGGCCACGGTCTGCGCGAAGTCGATCTCACCGGTGGACAGGCCGTTGACGCGCTGCGCCTCCTCGGCGACCGGCTTGAACACGATCGAGTCGAGGTGGGCCTTGTCGCCCCAGTAGTCGGGGTTGCGGACGAGGGTGACGTGGTCGCCGGTGACCCATTCCTTGAACATGAACGGGCCGGTGCCGGTCATGGCGCCCGGGCCGCCCTGCGCATAGGCGATCTTGCTCACGTCGGTCACGGTGTTGTCCGCGCCGCCGGCCTTCATCGCGGTCGGGCTGGAGAGGCCGAACACCGCCAGCGTCTGGGCCAGCAGGAAGTTCGACTGGGGCTGCTTGAGCACGATCTGGACCGTCGCCGGGTCGGAGGCGGTCACGCTGGCCACGTTGGACGTGTCGCCGTAGCCGCCGAACACCGCACCCGCGTAGTAGGTGTAGTCCTGCAGCGCGGTCGGAAAGTTCTTCCAGCGGTCGTAGTTGAACACCACGGCGTCGGCGTTGAAGTCGGTCCCGTCGTGGAACTTGACGCCCTGGCGCAGGTGGAAGGTGTAGGTCAGGCCGTCGGACGAGACCTCCCACGAGGTGGCCAGCGCGGGCACGACCTCGGACGTCGTGCCGGGTTTGAGGGCGACCAGGCCCTCCACGACCTGCTCGGTGACGTACGACGAGTTGCTGTCGTCGATCATCGCGGGGTCGGTGCGGGTGATGTCGCCGGGCAGCGCCACGACGAGGGTGCCGCCGTCCTTGACGCCGGCGGCGGGGGCCGATTCGCTCGGCGCCGTAGATTCGGCAGGCGTGCTGGCTCCCGCGGTTGGCGCCGTTGTCGGTGCGGTCGTCGAGGTCGACGAGCCGCACGCGGCGAAGGTCAGGACCGTCGCCGCCAACAGAGCCCCGAATTCGAACACGGGACATGCTGTCTCCTCCTCCAGCCGGGTTGAACGATCGCGATCGTCAGGCGGGCGGCCCGGCAGCCGCGCATCCGCCGTTTGCCGGTGCATGATACCCACCTACCGCCGCGCTGCTCATCCGGTTCACGCCATGGGCCCCGGCCGGGCCTGCGCCCGGCCGCTCGCGGGTCGGCGCGGCACCGGTGCTAGGCTGTCGCCGATCCGCCCCGGCCCGGCCGACGCGGCACCCCGCGGGGTCGGCCATCAGACCCTCTCCTCCCTCCCGGAGCCCGTCACCGCCGATGTCGTTCCCGCGCCCGGCCCGGCCCGCCGCCACGGTGCTGGTCGCCGTGGCGCTGCTCGTCGCCGGCTGTGCCCCGGGCCCCGATGTCACCGGGGGGCCGCACACGCCCGGAGCAAGCGCCGCCCCCCCCTCGGATGCATCGGCGGCCCCCGCACAGGTGCCGTTCCACGCATCGGCCTGGCCGCCAGCGGGCTCGGCCTGCGACCAGCCCGGCTACAGGGGTGACATGGGCCGGATCGAGGCGCTCTCGGCCCGGCTGGTCCGGTTCACCCTGTGCGCACCCGACGGCGCCTTCCTGGTGCGCCTGGCTCATCCCGCGCTGGCGGTGATCGACAGCGCGAGCCTGGACCGGCTGGCCGTGGACCGTTCGTCCGCCACCGGCTTGGCCGGGACCGGGCCCTACCGGATCGACCATTGGACGCCGGGCGACAACGTGCGCCTGGTCCGCGTGCCCGAGGATCCGGCCGCGGACGTGCCCACCGTGGTGCTGCGCTGGGCCTCGGACCCGACCGCCCGCCTCACCGCGCTGGAGGATGCGTCCGTGGACGGCATCGACGCGCCCGGCGCGGCCGAGGTCGGGCAGATCGCCACCCAGCCCGAGCTCGCGGTCGTGGCCCGCGACGCTCTCGCGACGGCCTACCTGGGCTTCGGCGGCGGCAGCGCGTTCAAGGCGACCCGCGTCCGCCAGGCGATCGCCCAGGCGATCGACCGGGCGGCCCTCGTGAGCGACGCCTTCCCCGCGGGCTCCAGCGTGGCCACGCATCTCGTGCCGTGCGTCGTGGACGACGCCTGCGGCGGCCGTGACTGGTACTCGTTCAACGGGCCGCAGGCGGTGGCCGCGCTCGACGCCGCCGGCTTCGACCTCCGCCCGACCTATCCGCTTCACCTGCCCGACCAGCCTGTCGCCGGGCTGCCCGACCCCTCGGGTGTCGCCACGCTCCTCGCGACACAGCTGGCGGCCAACGCCGGGATCAAGGTGCGGCTCGACGTGATGCCCCTCGACGCCTACCTCGCGGACCTGGCCGACGGCACGCTCGCCGGCCTGTACCTGGGCGGCATCGCCTCGACGGTCGCGGATCCCGGCGCCTTCCTGGGACCGCTGCTCGGGCGTGACGTGGACAGCACGCCCGCCGGCCGCGCGCGACGCGTGGCGAAGGCCCTTCGCGACGCGGTTGCGACGCCCGCCACGACCGACCGGGCCGCCGCGTTCACGCGCGCCAACAACGCGGTCCGCCAGACCGCCGTGGTCGTGCCGCTGGCCCATCCCGGCTCGGTCGCCGCCTACCGTGCCGACGTCAAGGGGGCGGCCGCCTCGCCGCTCGGGATGGACCCGCTGGGCACGTTCACCCCCGGGGATCGCAAGCAGCTGGTGTTCATGCAGGCCGCCGAGCCGGACGGCGCGTACTGCGCCGACCAGGCCATGCCCGACGCCTACCGCCTGTGCGGCCTGGTCCTCCAGGGCCTCTACGGGTACGAGCCGGGCACGCTGACGCCCACGCCGCTGCTCGCCCAGCGCTGCGACCCCGATGCCGGCGCGACGGTCTGGACCTGCCGCCTGCGGGCCGGCGTGACGTTCCACGACGGTGCCCGGCTGGACGCCGGCGACGTGCTCGCCTCGTTCGTGGCGCAGTGGGCCGCGTCCTCGCCGCTGCGGACGCGGCCGGGCTCGTCGTTCGAGGCCTGGGACGTCCTGTTCGGGGGCCCGGTCGGCTCGGCGCCCTAGCCGAAGGCGTCAGGCGGGGCGTCAGGCGGGGGCCGGCCCCTCGGACGCCGCCGTGGCGATGGCGGCCTGCGCGGCACCGGGCCCGGGTGTCGTGGCCTCGGCGACCGGCGCCTGGGCGCCAACCGAGGGCGCAACCTCGTGGGCCGCCTCCGTCGTCCGCTCGGCCCAGTGGCAGGCGACGCGGTGGCCATTGCCGAGTCGCGGAGCGGCGGATCCTCGGTCTCGCAGTTCTCGGGGTTGCCCAGGCGCTCACGTAGCCAGCAGCGCGTGTGGAAGCGGCAGCCGGACGGCGGCGCCGCCGGTGACGGGACGTCGCCCTGGAGCACGAGCCGTTGCTTGCGGATGCGCGGGTCCGGCGTCGGGCACGGCGGACAGGAGGGCGACGGTGTACGGATGCAGGGGCTGGGCATACAGCTCCGCGACATCGGGCGATCTCGACCAGCTTGCCGAGGTACATCACCCCGACCCGGTCGCTGATGTACTGCACGACCGAGAGGTTGTGGGCGATGAACAGGTACGTCAGGCCGAACTCTGCGCCGCAGGTCGAGCAGCAGGTTCAGGATCTGGCTCTGGATGGAGACGTCGAGCGCCGACACCGGCTCGTCGCAGACGACGAACTCCGGGTCGAGGGCGAGCGCCCGGGCGATGCCGATGCGCTGGCGCTGGCCGCCCGAGAACTCGTGCGGATAGCGGCGCGTATAGTCGCGTCGCAGGCCGACGGCCTCGAGGTAATCCTCGACCCGCTTGTCGCGGACCTTGCGGTCGCCCCAGCGGTTCTCGTCGTCGCCCTGGGCGAGCAGGCCCTCGCCGATGATGTCGCTGACGGCATGCGCGGATTGAGCGAGCCGACCGGGTCCTGGAAGATGATCTGCATCCGGCGTCGCAGCCGCTTGAGGTCGGCGCCCGTCTTCGCGAAGACGTCCTCCCCGGCTCGGCGCGCCTGCCCCGCGGTGGCCGGCTGCAGCACGGAGTAGCGTCCGCCCGAGCGTCGACTTGCCGCAGCCGGATTCGCCGACGAGGCCGAACACCTCGCCGCGCTTGATCTCGAAGCTCACGCCGTCGACGGCCTTGACGTCACCGATCTTGCGGCGCAGCAGGCCGCCGTAGATCGGGTAGTACTTGACCAGATCGTCGACGACGAGCAGCGGCTCGGCGGTGTCGTCCCGGGCGTCGCTGCGGGCGTCGCGGGCGTCGCGGGCGAGACCGTCGTCGTGCTCGGTCGGCATGGCGCCGACGCCGCTCATGCGCTCGCCTCCGCGCTCCGCCGGGGCCGCGGCCGGGGCGGCACGCGCGACCCGGGTGCCGCGCGTGTAGAGCCAGCACGCCACGTCGGGCGGGTTGGCCTCCTCGATGCGCGGGTCCTGGTCGCACGCACGGACCGAAGGCGTACGGACAGCGCGGCGCGAAGTTGCAGCCGGTCGGCATGTTGAACGGGTTTGGCACCGTACCCCTGATGACGTTCAGCCGCTGGCCCTTCATGCCCCGCGACGGGATGGACGTCGAGCAGGCCCTCGGTGTAGGGGTGTTTGGGTGCCAGCAGGACGTCGTCGACCGAGCCCTGCTCGACGATCCGGCCGGCGTACATGACGACGACGTCGTCGAACGGTCTCGGCGACCACGCCCAGATCGTGGGTGATGAGCATGAGCGCCGCGCCGGTCTCGTCCTGCACCTTGCGGATCAGCTCGAGGATCTGGGCCTGGATCGTCACGTCGAGGGCGGTCGTGGGTTCGTCGGCGATGAGCAGCTTGGGATCGCACGAGAGGGCCATCGCGATCATGACCCGCTGGCGCATGCCGCCCGAGAGCTCGTGCGGGTACTGCTTGACGCGCCGCTCCGGGTTGTTGATGCCGACTGCCTTGAGCGAATTCCACGGCCTTGTCCCAGCCCGCCCGCTTGGACAGCTTCTTGTGGAGGATGACCGACTCGGCGATCTGATCCCCGATCGTGAACACGGGATTGAGGCTGGTCATCGGCTCCTGGAAGATCATCGCCACGTCGTTGCCGCGCACCTGGCGCATCTCGTGGTCGTTGAGCGTCAGCAGGTCGCGCCCGTCGAAGTAGATCTCGCCCGACGCGATCTCGGCGGGCGGGATGTCGAGCAGGCGCATGATCGACAGGGCGGTCACGCTCTTGCCGCAGCCCGATTCGCCGACGATGCCCAGCGTCTGGCCGCGCTTGATCGAGTAGGACACGCCATCGACCGCCCTGACGGTGCCGTCCATGACGTGGAAGTAGGTGCGCAAGTCCCGAACGTCGAGCAGCACGTCCGGAGCCGGGGCCATCGACTCGCTGGGCCGATCGGCCACGGTTGTCGAAACGGTCAAGCCGTCACTCCTTGGAACGAGGATCGAGGGCGTCGCGCAGGCCGTCGCCCATGAAGTTGATCGCGATGACGGTGAGCGCGATGGCCATGCCGGGGAAGAACGGCCACCACCAGTTCCCGACCGACATCGTGTTCTGCGAGATGGGCAGCGCGTTGCCCCAGCTGATGTCCTGGGCGTTCGGAGCCGAAGTTCAGGAACGACTGACGAAGGCCTCGAGGATGATCGCCTGGCCACGAGCAGCGTGGCCGACACGATGATCGGGCCGAGCGCGTTGGGCAGGATGTGCCGGAACGCGATCCGGAAGTGCCCACGCCCACCGCTTGCGCCGCCTGCACGAACTCCTGCCTCGCGCAGCGACAGGAACATCGCCCGCACGAGCCGCGCCAGGCCCGGCCACAACAGGAGCCCGAAGATCAGGATCAGGGTGACGCTGTCCGCCGCCGAAGAACCGCGCCGCCACGAGGATCGACGAACAGGAACGGGATGGACAGCATCAGGTCGACGAAGCGCATGAGCAGGCGCGTCGATCCTGCCGCCGAAGTAGCCGGCGATCACGCCGACGATGGTCCCGATGCCGGCCGAGATGAGGGCGTCGAAGAGGCTGAGAGCGACCGACAGCCGGGCACCGTTGACGACCAGAACCAGACGGAGCGGCCGCCCGCCGAAGTCGAGTCCCGAAGATGATCTGGAACGGCGTGAAGCCGGGCGGATCGGCAGGTCTGCTGCGCCGGGCGAGGCGAGGCCTGGTAGGGCCAGATGATCGGGCCCACGATCGCGAGCATGATCATGAAGCCGAACGGACGAACACGCCGATCAGGGCCAGGCGATGACGCTTGAAGCGTCGCCATGCGAGCTGCCACTGGTTGAGCGACTCGAGGCTGACCTCGAATCCTCCGTAGTCGGGCGCTCGCCGGCCGGCGGTCGGCGGTGAGCGGCCGAGCCGGTGGCACCGCCGGGCGGGCTGGAAGGATCGGTCATCGGGTCGACGTCAGTCATAGCGGATGCGTGGATCGACGACAGCGTAGAGGATGTCGGCAAGCAGGTTGGCGAACACCACGAGGGACGAGGTGACGAGGAGCAGGCCCATGAGCACGAAGTAGTCCGTCGTTGATCCCGGTTCGATGTACAGCCGGCCCATGCCCGGCCACGAGAAGATCGTCTCGGTCACGATCGCCCCGCTGAACAGGAACGGCAGCTCGAGGCCGACGTTGGTCACGACCGGCAGCAGCGCGTTGCGCAGCGCGTGCTTCATGAACCGTGCGGGCGGGCAGGCCCTTGGCCTTGGCCGTCCGGACGTAGTCCTGGCCCAGGGACTCGAGCATGCTCGCCCGGACGAAGCGGCTGTCGCCGGCGATGCTGACCAGCGACCAGCGTGATCACGGGCAGGACCAGGTGGCGGCCGATGTCGATGATCGCGGCGATCTGGCTCCTGCCGAACTGCCGTCCAGATACTCGGGCTGTTGAAGGCGACCAGCCCGCGCGGTGACGATCCCCGACGGTGGGCACGAGCGTAGCCAGGACCGCGAAGAGGTAGATGAGCATCAGGCCCGAGCCAGAACGTCGGCAGCGAGTAGAAGATGTAGCTGAACAGCGTCACCGATTGGTCGAACAGCGAGTACCGCCTGACGGCGGCGATGACGCCGATGACCACGGCTAACGTGACCCAGATCATGAGCGCGATCGAGGTCAGCAGGAGCGTCGCCGGGATCCGTTCGAAGATCATGTCGGTGACCGGCCGGCCGGCCTTGATCGACAGGCCGAGGTCGCCGTGGATGATGCCGTTCGATGCCTCCCCCGAGTGAGGTGGGCAGGAAGTTCAGGCCGCCCTGCTCGCTGAAGAAGGCTGTCGGTCTTGTTGCAGTTGTAGGATGCCGAGCCAGCCGCTGAACTCGCGCACGATGGTCACGCGGCGTCGACTCGCGGTCGAGGCACCAGCGCTTGAGCCAGGCGTCGACCTGCTGCTCGGTGACCCGCGGGTTCTGGTTGAACTGCGCTTGGGGACCGCCCGGGGCGAGCTTCATCAGGGTGAAGCTGACCAGGATGATGCCGAAGAGCAGTGGGATGAGACCGATGAGGCGGCGGATGATGAACTTCGTCATGGACGCCTCGGGCGACCTCCGGTCAGGGGGTGGATGCGTGGCGGGACGGGCACCGCTGCCCGTCCCGCCACAGGTCTCGGCGTCAGCCGGCAGGCGTGACGCGAACGATCTCCAGATGGAGGACTACTGCTTGACCCACCAGTCCTCGATGTTCCACATGTCGGACGAGGTGCCCGGGTTCTTCTCGAAGTTCTGGAGCCGCACGGAGACGCCGCGCGCTTCCTGGCGGTAGTAGAGCGGGATCTCCGCCGTCTGGTCGACGTAGATCTTCTGGACTTCGAACGCGGCCTTGACCTGGTCCTCGGTCTTGATCGAGTCCTTCAGGACCTTGAGCGCCGCGTCCATCTCCGGGTTCGAGAAGCGCGAGGTGTTGCCACCGTCGTGCGCCCCGGCATCCGGCCACTGGTCGGTCAGGTAGCTGTAGTAGTAGTCGCCGAACAGGTCGAACGTCAGGACCCAGGCGAACAGCGCGAGGTCGTAGGTGCCCCGGTAGATGCTGCACTTGGTGTCCGGCGTCGTGTCGTTCCAGCCGGCGAAGTAGACGCTGGCGGCGTCCGCCGTGTTGACGTTGATCTTGATGCCCACGTTGGCCAGGTCGCCCTGGACCTTCTCGAGGGTCAGCTGGCGGGTGGGGTTGCCGGCGCTGGTGCACGCCTCGAGCACGGCCTCCTTGCCGTCCTTGTCGACGGTGCCATCGCCGTTGGAGTCGGTCCAGCCCGCCGCCGCGAGGTCGGCCTTGGCCTTCTCGACGTCGAATGGCGGGCACTGGAGCGACGGGTCACGCCAGTAGGTGCCGGGAGGTGCCGGCGAGCACGCGGGCTGATCCGGGACCGGGTAGCCCGGGAACAGCGTCTGGTACAGGGCCGTCTTGTCGATGGCCTCGGAGATCGCCTTGCGGACGTTGGGGTCCTTCAGCATCGGATGGCCGTTCGGGCCCTGGTTCATGTCCAGGTGCTCGTACTGCCAGGCCGGGCTGATGAGCGCCGTGCCGATCGACGGATCGACGCTCTGGATCGACGCGTAGTCGGCGGCCGTCATGTCGAGGGCCACGTCGAGGTCGCCTGCGAGGAACGCCGCGATCTCGCCGTCCTTGTCCGCGTAGTACTGGTAGGTGACCTTGTCCAGGTAGGCGCCCTGGTCGAACGAGCCGCCGGCCCAGTTCGGGTTCTTGGCCAGCTCGACGCCGTTGGGGGAGGCATTGGTGAACATGAACGGGCCGGAGGTCGGCACCTTCGCGATCGCGGGGCTGACCGGCATCGACTTGCTCGGCGCGTCGGCGATCGAGATGGGCTTGAAGTAGTGCTCGGGCAGGATGACCGCCGCGAGCAGGCCGTAGAAGCCGGCGTAGGCCTTCGAGAAGTGGACCGTCCCGCTCATGCCATCAGCGGCCACGTCGATGCCGGTGATGTCCTCCCAGCCGGTGGTCCCGGAGACCAGACCCGTCTGCTTGGGGTCCATGTTCCACTTCCAGGTGTACACGAGGTCGTTGAGCGTCAGCGGCTGGCCGTCCGACCACTTCAGGCCGGGGCGCAGCTGGAGGTCGACGTCGAACGAGCCGTCGGCGTTCTGGCGGATCGAGTTGTCGCTGAACTTCGGCATCTTGGCCGCGAGGTCGGCCTTCCAGTGGCCGTCAGCGGTGGTGATCCACAGGCCGCGCATGGTGGCGGCGAGGACCTCGGCGGTGGTGAAGCTGTTGTCGTAGTACGAGTTCAGGTTGGCGACGGCCTGCCACTCACCGACAACCGCCGACCCGCCGGGCGTGCCCTCGGTCGGGTTGTAGGTGTAGCTGAACAGCAGGCTCTCGTAATCGACGGGACCGGTGCTCGCGGACGGTGCCTCGCTCGAGGGCGGGGCGCTCTCGCTGGCCGGGGGCGCGGCCGTCTCGGGTCCCGTGCTGGGCGCCGGCGTTGCCGAGCTCCCGCACGCGCCCACCGCGAGCACCGTGCTCGCGAGCAGGCCGAATAGGCGTTTCTGCATCGTCTCCTCCACGCGGGCTGCGGCCCGCACTCCAATCCATGGCGCCGGTCCTCGTTCCGCTCCCGGACATCCCGTTGCGACGTGAGCCGATGGGCATGAGCGCCCACGGTGCCTGCATGAAGGACGTGGGAAGGCGACCGAGACCCGGCGTGCTGGTCGGCACTATGGAACGCTCCTCCGAGGACTGTCAACTCGGACGGATCTGGACACAGCTCTCGATGGCACCTCCGCTTCAGGACCGGCGATCGATCCCGGGTCCGGGCGGCGTCGCCGCGCTGGCCGGTCTCGACGCCTGGTCGGGGATGTCGAGGAGGATCGACCGGCCATCCGGGCCGGGCCACGCGCTCGTCGGCGGCACGAGGTCGTCGTCCGCGCGGGATCCGCCGTTGGTCGGTTGCATGTGGGCGCGGAGCCAGGTCACCTCGGCGGGATCGAGGGGATGGCCACCGGGCTCGATGCCGGCGCTCGACGCACCGTCCGTGGCCGGACCGACGGTGCCCCCGACGCTCACCGCGACCAGGATCGCCAGGCTCATGGCCGTGCCGGCGAGCGGTGACATGAAGGCCGGCCGCGGCAGCCGCCAGTGCGCGAGCCGACCCAGCAGCCGCGGCCATGCCATCGCGGGCACCTCGACCCGGGCAGCTTCGTCACCCAGCCGGTGGAGGGCGATGACGACGAGCGAGGCCGTCTCCACCTCCGCCCGGCAGCGGTCGCAGCGGTCCAGGTGCTCGAGCGCGGCGGGCAGTCCCGGCGGGTCGCCGAGGCCCATCAGGGACTCGAGCAGGGCCGGCCGGTGCCGATCGCAGCCGCGGCGAAGGAACCTCATGCCTCCGCCTCGCCGTTTGCCGGAGCCGCGAGGTAGGCGCCACCGAAGCGACGGTCGCGCTCGAGGTTGGCGCGCAGCGCGCGCAGGGCGTAGTGCAGCCGGGACTTGACCGTGCCCAGCCGGATGCCCAGCGCGTCCGCCGTCTCCTGGAGCGACATCCCGTGGAGGTAGTACAGGACCACGACGCTCTGCTGCTTCTCGGGCAACGCCGCGATGCCCATCCGGACGATCTCCCGCAGCTCGGCGCGCTCGGCGCCCTCGGCCGGTCCGCCGGCCCCGTCGCGGAGACGCGACGCCGTCTCGTCGATCGGCTCCGAATCCCGCCGTCGGCGGCCCAGCCGCGAGTAGCACAGGTTGATCGCGACGCGGTACAGCCAGGGTACGGGCGAGCGGTCGAGCTGCAGCGTTGCCCGGTGCCGATAGGCGCGGACGAAGGTGTCCTGCAGGACCTCCTCGGCAACGTGCTGGTCGCCGGTCAGGCCATAGGCCGTCCGGAAGATCAGCGCTCGGTGGCGGGCGAAGAACGCCTCGAATGCGTCGAGGTCGTCCGCCTGCATGCGCCGCAGCAGCTCGGCGTCGGAGCAGGGATCGGGGGCCAGCGGTCCGGGGCTCAGGTCATCGCTCGTGCTCGGATCTCCGTGCAGACAGGGTCCCCCCCGACTTCATTACCTCAACATACGCGCCCGACGCCGATGAGGTTCACTCCGGGCAGGGCGTCTGGGCGCCGGTCATGCCGCGCCAGCGCAGGTTCGGCTGGCGGGCGGCGGTCGCCTCGTCGAGCCGCCGGACCGGGGCGTCATGCGGGGCGCCGGTCACCAGCTCGGGGTCGGTCTCGGCCTCGTGCGCGATCTCGATCATCGCGTCCGCGAAGGCGTCCAGCGTCTCGAGCGACTCGGTCTCGGTCGGCTCGATCAGCATCGCCTCCTCGACGTTGAGCGGGAAGTAGATCGTGGGCGGGTGGAAGCCCTTGTCGATCAGCCGCTTGGCGACGTCCAGGGTCCGAACCCCGGTCCGGTGCTTGAGGCCCGCCGCCGAGGCCACGAACTCGTGCTTGCACGCCCGCTGGAACGGGATGTCGTAGCTGTCTCGGAGGCGCCCCTTGAGGTAGTTGGCGGCGAGCACCGCGTCGTCGGTCACCTCGCGCAGGCCGGCCGCGCCGTGGGCCCGGATGTAGGCGTAGGCGCGCACGAGGACGCCCGTGTTGCCCACGAAGGAGCGCATCCGCCCGATCGAGGTCGGCCGCTCGCCCCACGCTCGAGGCGGTAGCCGCCGTCGGCCGCCTGCAGGACGCGCGGCGCGGGCAGGAACGGCACCAGGTGGGCTCGCACGCCCACCGGCCCGGCGCCCGGGCCGCCGCCGCCGTGCGGGGTGGTGAACGTCTTGTGCGTGTTGAAGTGCATCACGTCGAAGCCGGCCTCGCCCGGCTTGAACCGGCCGAGGATCGCGTTCAGGTTGGCGCCGTCCATGTAGGCCAGCGCGCCGGCCGCGTGGGTCGCCTCGAGCAGGCCGGCGATGTGGCGCTCGAACAGCCCCAGCGTGGACGGGTTGGTGATCATGATCGCCGCGGTGCGCGGCCCGAGCGCCGCGCGGAACGCATCGACGTCGACGCCGCCGTCGGGCAGCGACGGGATCGTGACCGTGCGGAAGCCGGCCATCGAGGCGGTCGCGGGGTTGGTGCCGTGGCTGGAGTCGGGGACGAGGACCTCCGTGCGCAGCGTGTCGCCGCGAGATCGGTGGTAGGCGCGGACCATGAGGATCCCGGTCAGCTCGCCCTGGGCCCCGGCCGCCGGCTGGAGCGTGACCGCGTCCATGCCGCTGATCTCGGCCAGGACGGCCTCGAGCTCGCACAGCAGCTGCAGCGTGCCCTGCGCGACCGCGTCGGGCGCCAGGGGATGGAGCGCGGCGAAGCCGGGCAGGCGAGCCGCCCACTCGTTGATCTTGGGGTTGTACTTCATGGTGCACGAGCCGAGCGGATAGAAGCCCGTGTCGACCGCGTAGTTGAGCTGCGAGAGGTTGACGTAGTGGCGGACGACCTCCGGCTCGCGCAAGCTCGGGCAGGGCCGGCGGCGTGGTCCTGCGGGCTGCCGCGGGGATCCGATCGAGCGCGTCGGCCGGCGGGTGCGGGATCTTGCCCCCGCCCCGGCCGGGCCGGCTGAGCTCGAACAGCGTGGGCTGGAGGCGCTCGCCGACGACGCTCACGCGGCACCGCCCGCGATCGCCGCCCCCGCGAGCTCGAGCGCGAGCGCAGTGGCGAAGCGCTCGATCTCGGCCGGGCTGGTCACCTCGGTCGCGCACACCAGCAGGCCCTCGGGCAGGCCGGGCTCGTCGGGCAGCAGGGCCCCGAGCGGGATGCCGGCCAGGATCCCCCGGTCGAGCAGGCGGCGTGGACGCCGCGCGCGTCCGGCACCCGGACGGCGAACTCGTTGAGGTACGGCCCGGGCTGGATCCGCGGCGCGCCGGCGGCGGCCAGCGCCGCCTCGAGCTCCGCCGCGCGGGCCGCCCCCAGCGCGGCCACGTCGCGCAGCCCGTGGGGCCCGATCGCCGCGAGGTAGATGCTCGCCGCGAGCGCGAGCAGGGCCTGGTTGGTGCAGATGTTGCTGGCCGCCTTCTCGCGCCGGATGTCCTGCTCGCGCGCGCGGAGCGTCATGACGAACGCCCGGCGCCCGTCGAGGTCGGTGGTCAGCCCGACGAGGCGGCCCGGGATCTGGCGCACGAGCGCGTCGGTGCACGCGAGGATCCCGAGGTACGGTCCGCCGTACTGGAGCGGGATCCCGAGCGGCTGGCCCTCGCCCGCCGCGATGTCCGCCCCGTACTCGCCCGGCGGCGCGAGGACCGCCAGGGACACCGGCTCGACGACGGCCACGAACAGGGCGCCGCCGCGTGCGCCAGGCGGCCGATCTCGGGCATCGCCTCGAGCAGGCCCAGGAAATTGGGCTGGGCCGCGACGACGCCCGCGACGGGGCGCTCCGGGTCGGCCAGCAGGCGCTCGAGCGCCTCGAGGTCCGTCGTGCCGGCGGCGGGCCCGTCGGCGACGAGCGGGATCTCCTCGGCCCTGAGGCCCGCGCCGTCGGCGTAGGTCTCGAGCGTCTGGCGGTAGTGCGGGTGGACGCCGCGCGAGACGAGGATCCGCTCGCGGCGGGTCGCGCGGCAGGTCATGAGGGCCGCCTCGGCGGTCGCCGCGCCGCCGTCGTAGTGCGAGGCGGACACGACGTCGAGGCCGGTCAGCTCGGCGAGCAGCGACTGGTACTCGTAGATGCTCTGCAGCGTGCCCTGGCTCACCTCGGGCTGGTACGGCGTGTAGGCGGTGTACCACTCGCCGCGCAGCAGCAGCTGGTCGACGGCGGCCGGCGTCCAGTGGCGGTACGCGCCGGCGCCCAGGAAGCTCGCCAGGTCGACCCGGTTGCGAGCCGCGAGCGCCGCGAGGCGGGCCGTGAGCTCGAGCTCGGGCTCGGGGGGGTCGAGCCGGAGCGGGCTGGCCCGGAGCGGCTCGCGGGATGTCGTCGAACAGCGCGTCGACGGAGTCGATGCCGAGCGACTCGAGCATCCGGGCCCGATCGTCGGCCGCGTGCGGGCCGTACGGCATCGGTCAGCCCTCGGCGATCAGCTGCTCGTAGGCCGCCGCGTCGAGCAGCGCGGCTCGACCTGCGCGGGGTCGGCGAGCCGGATGCGGACCATCCAGCCCTCGCTCGTACGGGTCGCCGTTGACGACCTCCGGCTCGCCCGCCAGCTCCTCGTTGACGGCGAGGACCTCGCCCGCCACCGGCGCGAACAGGTCGCTCACGGCCTTGACCGACTCGACGACGCCGAACGTCGCGAACTGGTCGATCGATCGCCCGATCTCCGGCAGCTCGACGAACACGATGTCGCCCAGCTGGTCGGCCGCGTACTGGGTGATGCCGACGGTCGCCTCGTCGCCGTCGAGCCGGACCCACTCGTGCTCCTTCGTGTAGCGCAGGTCGCCCGGGACCATGGGCCGGTTCCTCCGTGATGGCGCCGCTGCCGGCGGGCGCGGCTGCTGGTGCGTCGATGGCGGTGGCGAGGGCCCCGCGCGCCGGGACCGGCGTCAGGCGGAACGCCGGTAGAACGGCAGCGGCACGACCTCGGCGGGGACCCGGGCGCCGCGGATCTCGACCGCCAGCATCGTACCGGGTTCGGCGTCGGCCGGATGGACGTACGCCATCGCGATCGGCTCGCCCAGCGTGGGCGACATCGTGCCCGAGGTGACGGTGCCGGTTCGCCGGCCTCGTCGAGGACCGGGTAGCCGTGGCGGGCGATCCCGCGGTCGCGGATCACGAGCCCGACGAGCTTGCGGGCGACCCCGTCGCGGGCGGCCTTCTCCAGCGCGGACCGGCCCACGAAGTCGCCGGGCTTGGCCAGCTTGACGACGCGGCCGAGACCCGCCTCGAACGGGTTGGTCGTCCGGTCGAGCTCGTTGCCGTAGAGGGGCATGCCGGCCTCGAGCCGGAGCGTGTCGCGCGCCCCCAGCCCGACCGGGATCTGGCCCTGGGGCCGACCCGCCTCGAGCAGGGCGTCCCACAGCTCGACGGCGCGGTCCGCGTCGACGAACAGCTCGAACCCGTCCTCGCCCGTGTAGCCCGTGCGCGCGAGCTGCACCGGGATCCCGGCGACCTGCCCTCGGCGATCCCGTAGTAGCGGATGGCTCCGAGGTCGAGGGCGGTCAGCGGCGCCGAGGATGTCGACCGAGCGCGGGCCCTGGACGGCGACCAGCGCCGTCGAGAGGGACTGGTCGTCGAGCACGGCCTTGCGCCCGTCGAGCCGCTCGGCGAGGGCATCCGACACGACGTCGGCGTTGGACGCGTTGGCCACGACCATGAACCGGTCCTCGGCCAGCCGGTACACGATCAGGTCGTCGAGGATGCCGCCGTCCGGGGCGCAGATCATCGAGTAGTGGGCGCGGCCGACCGCGAGCGAGGGCGGGATCGCGTGACCAGCGCGGCGGCCAGGGCGGCCCCGGCTTCCGGGCCCTCGACGCACAGCTCGCCCATGTGCGACAGGTCGAACAGGCCGGCCGCGGCCGGACGGCGCGGTGCTCCTCGAGGATCCCCGGGTACTGGATCGGCATCAGCCAGCCGGCGAACTCGACGATCCTGGCGCCGAGCGCCTCGTGGCGGTCGAGCAGCGGGGTGGGCTGCGCGGTGGACGTCTCGGTCATCGACCTCGCCAGCCTGCTCGGCGCCGGCGACGGGGAACGGTGCCGTCCGTCTGCCGCCTCGCCGGCCCGGGCGACCAGCGCGCGCTCGGTCTCGAACGTCAGAAGCGTCGGCGCCTCGTCGAACCGGATCCAGCGCACCTCGTCGAACTCGTGGTCGTGGCGGCCCAGGTCGCCGCCCATCGGGACCATCAGGAAGTAGTGCACGGTCTTGTGGATGCGGGTGCCGACCCTGGACGAACGAGTACTCGATCGAGTCGAACGGGCCGCACGATGCGCACGATCGAGGCCGGTCTCCTCGGCCACCTCGCGCAGCGCCGTCTGCTCTCCGCGTCTCGGCCGGGATGGGCGTTCCCTTGGGCAGCGTCCAGGTCACGCCGTCACGCTCGCGCCGGCGCTTGCCGACGACCAGCTGCGGCCGCCCCGTCGACGAACCGGATGACGATGCCGCCGGCCGAGGTGGCGGTGGCCTGCCTCAGGCGCGCCACGCGCGGCGCCGCGGACGAGCGGCGCGGCCCTGCCGCCACGTGCCGAGCTCGTCCACTGCATCCGGACGACCGGGCGCGGCTGGCCGCTGGCCGTGGCCATCGCGCCGGGGCGACCGTCAGCGACGCCACGGGGCGCGCAGCGCCGTCAGCGGCCCGACGTCGGGCCGCGGCAGGACCGTCCGGCCGGCCGGGCGCGGCGACGAACGCGGTCGCGGGTCGCAGGCCGAGCCGCCGCTCGCGGGCCCTGACCGACGGGTGGACGAAGCGCGCCGGCCATGCCGCGAATACTTCGCGGCGATGCTGTGCTGCATGACCGCATCGTACCGCGTCACGGGCCCCCTGCAAGTGCGGTCCGGATGCGTTCGGCGCCTTCCGGTGACAGGCTGCCCCGGGCCAGCGCGATGTCCACCGAGCGGGCCACCAGCGCCCGGTAGACGGGCAGGGCGCCGGGCGCGCCGGCGCCGAGCGCGCGCAGATGGGCGCTCGACGCGTGCCCGCGTCGCCCGCGGACGGCGGGCCGGTGAGCGCCGCCGCGACGCCCAGTCGACCGCGCGTTGGCCACGGTCTGCTCGACCAGCGGCAGGTAGATGCGCGAGCGCGCCGGCCTCGTCGAGGCCGACGACCGCGCCGCCAGCTCGCGGATCGCGTCGAGGAGCGCGACCACGCCGCCGGCCGCGAGGACCGCCGCCGCGTGGTACGCGGCCTTCGAGCCCGGCGCGAGCCGGACCGGGACGGCGCCGATCGCCTCGGCCATCTCGGCGAGGTGCGCGGCGAGCTCCTCGTCACCCTCGATCGCGATCGTGGCGCCGCGGCAGCGCGGCGAGCGGCCCGCTCGAGGTCGGCGAACGCGACGAGCGGGTGGAACGCGCCGGCCTGGGTGCCGGCCGCCATCGCCGGCTCGAGCACCTCGGCGCCCAGCAGCCCGCTGGTGTGGACGATGGCCTGCCCGCGTACAGCCGGAGCGACGCCGGCCACCGCCGCGACGGCGTCGTCCGGGACGGCCAGGATCACCAGCTCGACCTCGTCGACGAGCGCGTTCGCCTCGGCGAACGCGCCGCGCGCCCGGGACGCGCTCCCGGAACCGCTCGCCGCGCGACCGGGATCGCGCGACGCGACGGCGCCCACCGGCCAGCCCGCGCGGTCCAGCGCGACGCCGAGCGCCGTGCCGACGGCGCCGGCGCCGACGATGCCCACCACCGGCCGCTCGCCGGGCGCCGCTGTGGGCGTGCGGATGCACGTGGTCGCTGGCGTGCTCGAGGTCGCCGTGGCGATGCCGCCCGGCGGGGCGGCGGGTCGAGGTCGATGCCCGTGCGCGTCGAGCTCATCGAGCGTCGCTGCCTCCTCCTCGGCACGGCGCTCGCTCGCGGCGCCGGATGACCTGCTCGGTCTCGTCCCAGGCCCTCATCCCGATCGCCGCCCACCCGCTCGGGCGCTCGCGCGGTACGCTTCCACGCGACGAGTGTACCCAGCGGACCGCGGCCGGCACCCGGTCGGGATCCGCGCCCCAGCAGAGGATCGATCAGCGTGCCAACGCCCAACGCCTTCGGCGCCCGTGCCTCCCTGGGCGCCGGGCTGCCCGACCTCTATCGCTTGGCGTCGCTCGCCAGCTCCGGGATCGCGCTCGGCGTCGACCTCGGGCCGCGCGCCGTGACGCTGAAGCATCCTGCTCGAGAACGCGCTCCGCCACGCGGGCGGCGGGATCGTCGACGAGGCCGACGTGGTCGCCCTGGCGGCGTGGCGACCGGGCGGCGGCGGCGAGGCCGAGGTCCCGTTCATGCCCAGCCGGGTGGTGCTCCAGGACTTCACCGGCGTGCCGGCGGTCGTCGACCTGGCCGCGATGCGCGACGCGATGGCGGAGCTGGGCGGCGATCCCGCGCGCGGTCAATCCGCTCGTCCCGGCCGACCTCGTCATCGACCACTCGGTCCAGGTCGACGCCTGGGGCGGGGCCGGCGCGTTCGCCTTCAACGTCGAGCGCGAGTACGAGCGCAACGGCGAGCGCTACCAGCTGCTGCGCTGGGCGCAGACCGCGTTCCGCGACCTGCGCGTCGTGCCCCCGGGCACGGGGATCATCCACCAGGTCAACCTCGAGTACCTCGCGACCGTCGTCACCGACCGCGCCGACGACGACGGCCGGGTCGCCTATCCCGACACCCTCGTCGGCACCGACTCGCACACCACGATGATCAACGGGCTGGGCGTGCTGGGCTACGGCGTGGGCGGCATCGAGGCGGAGGCCGTCCTGCTCGGGCCAGCCGCTGTACCAGCCGATGCCGCGGGTCGTCGGCGTCCGCCTGACGGGCGAGCTGCCCAGCGCGGCCGACGGCGACCGACCTCGTGCTCGTCGATCACCGAGATGCTGCGCGCGTTCGGCGTGGTCGGCTCGTTCGTGGAGTTCGCGGGCGACGGGCTGGCCGGCCTGGCGCTCGCCGACCGGGCCACGATCTCCAACATGAGCCCGGAGTTCGGGGCGACGGCGACGCTGTTCCCGATCGACGACGAGACGCTCGCCTACCTGCGCCTCACCGGGCGCCCGGCGGAGCGCGTGGACCTGGTCGAGCGCTACGCCGAAGACCCAGGGCCTGTGGCGCGAGCCGGGCGACGGGCCCTGTGTTCGACGCCACGCTCGAGCTCGACCTGGGCACGGTCGAGCCGTCGGTGGCGGGGCCGCGGCGGCCGCAGGACCGGGTGGCGCTGGCCGGCCTGCGCGACAACTTCCGGACGGCCTCCCCGACACGGTCGGGATCGCCGCCAGGACCATCGAGGCCGGCGGCCGGTCGGCGGAGGTCGGCCACGGGTCGGTGGCGATCGCCGCCATCACCTCGTGCACCAACACCTCGAACCCGACGGTGATGGTCGGCGCCGGGCCTGCTGGCCCGCAACGCGGTCGCGCGCGGGCTGACGCGTCGGCGCCCACGGTGAAGACCTCGCTCGCCCCGGGCTCCAGGGCGGTCACCGGCTACCTCGAGCGCGGCCGGCCTCATGGAGCCGCTCGCGCAGCTCGGGCTTCGCCCTGGCCGGCTACGGCTGCACGACCTGCATCGGCAACTCCGGCCCGCTCGACGCCCCGGTCGCCCAGGCGATCGAGCGACGACGAGCTCGTCGTCGCGGCGGTCCTGTCCGGCAACCGCAACTTCGAGGGCCGCATCCACCCCCTCGCGCGGGCCGCCTACCTCGCCTCGCCGCCGCTGGTCGTCGCCTTCGCGCTGGCCGGCCGGGTCGACGTCGACCTGACGACCGAGCCGCTGGGCACCGGCCGCGACGGCAAGCCGGTCATGCTGGCCGACATCTGGCCGACCCCGGACGAGATCCGCGATGTCATCGGCCGGGTCGATCGATCCGGAGCTGTTCCGCAGCACGTACGCCTCCGTGTTCGATGGCGACGAGCAATGGCGCGCCCTGCCCATCCCGTCCGGCGACCGGTACGCCTGGGACGAGGCGTCGACGTACATCGCCAACCCGCCCTTCTTCGAGGGCCTCACGGCCGAGCCGGCGCCGCTCACCGACATCGCCGGCGCGCGGGTGCTGGCGCTGCTCGGCGACTCGGTCACGACCGACCACATCAGCCCGGCCGGCTCGATCGCCGCCTGGTCGCCCGCGGGCCAGTGGCTGCAGGCGCACGGCGTGGGCGCGCTCGACTTCAACTCCTACGGCGCCCGGCGCGGCCACCACGAGGTGATGATGCGCGGCACGTTCGGCAACATCCGGCTGCGCAACGGGCTGGCCGAGGGCAAGGAGGGTCCGTACACGCAGCACCTGCCCGACGGGCGAGGAGGCGTTCATCTACGACGCCGCCATGCGCTACCGCGCCGAGGGCGTGCCGCTGATCGTGATCGCCGGGCCGCGAGTACGGCTCGGGCTCGTCGCGCGACTGGGCGGCCAAGGGCACCGCGCTGCTCGGGCGTCCGGGCGGTGCTCGCCGAGAGCTACGAGCGCATCCACCGCTCCAACCTCGTGGGCATGGGCGTGCTGCCGCTCCAGTTCCTGCCCGGCGAGCAGCGCGCGAGTCGCTCGGGCCTGACCGGTCGCGAGGCGTACACGATCACCGGGCTGGCCGAGCTCTCGCCGCAGCAGGAGGTGACCGTCAGCGCGCGTTCGGACGATGACGGATCCGAGCGCACCTTCCGCGCGATCGCCCGGCTGGACGGCGCCGATCGACGTCGAATACCTGCGCCAGGGGGGCATCCTGCCCGCGGTCCTGCGCCGGCTGGCGAGCGACTGAGCCGCCGACACCGCGAAGCCCCCTGCAGCAGGCAGGGGGCTTCGCGGCAGCAGGACCCTCGGCGGCCGGGGAGGAGAAACCGAACCGGGAGGGCGTCCCTCGTCGCTGCGACGCGCGGACCCGGGGCGCTGTGACGACGCCGTCGGATCGTCTGCCGGCAGGGCGCGACGGTCATCGAGCACGACGGCCGGCGCAGCGTGCGAATTGACACCCTGGCGCGTGTATGCAGGTGTGATGACCCAGGCCGTGATGACGCGCTCGACCGATCTCGCCTATGAGCAGGCCTACCAGCGGTACTGGGCCGACGTGTTCCGGTTCGCGCTTGCCTGGACCAACGACTGGGGCGCGGGCGAGGACCTCGCCCAGGAGGCGTTCCTGCGCCTGTGGGACCATCGCGGTCGCCTGGACTGGCAGCGCCCCGTGCTCCCCTGGCTGCTGGTCACCACGCGCCGCCTGGCGACCGACCGGTTCCGCCGCCTGCGGCGGCTGGTCGTCTCCGGACCGGACCCCGTGTCCCTCGACGACACCGCCCGCGCCCGCTGGCTGGACGTGTGCGCCGCGATGGCCGTGCTGTCGCCCCTGGAGCGCACGGCGCTGGTGCTGACGGCGGTGGAAGGCTCGTCGTACGAGGAGGCCGCGCAGGTCCTGGGGACCACGGCCGGGGCGCTCAGGGCGGCGGTCAGCCGGGCTCGAACGAAGCTGGAGGTCGCGTGATGGACCGTTCGCGCGTGAGCCGGATCCTCGACGAATGGCTGGCGGTCGCCGGGACGGCCCGCCCGCCCGCGGCCCCCCGGCGGGTCGCGGTCCGCTCGTCGGTCCCGGGCCTGTCCCTGGCCGGCGCCGGGCTGGTGCTGGTGGCGCTGGCGGTCGTGGCGGTCCTGCGGGGCAGCCCCGGGCCGACCAGCGGCGGGATCCCGCCGGCCCCCTCGGGATCCCTGGCGACCCCGATCGTGTCCCCCGCGCCAGCGACGGCGGGGCCCGCCGGGTCACCGAGCGAGACGACGTCCGCGGCCACGCCGACCCCGTCGCCCGCGATCCGGCCGACCGCGACCCCCTCGTCGGGCGTCGCCGCCTGCGGCGCCGACCAGCTGTCCGTGCAGATCACGCGCTGGGAGGGAGCGGCCGGCCACCGGATCGCCGAGGTGGAGGTCGCCAACGCGTCGAGCGTCGCCTGCCGGCTCCCGGGAACCGCGCGTCCCCAGCTCGTCGACGGCGACGGGACCGTGCTCATCGACGGCGCGCCGACGCCCGGCACCGGGCGGCCCTTGATCGTGCCCGGCGGGACCGTCACGACGCTCGTCGACAGCGACAGCTACTGCGGCCCGGCGCCGGTCGCCCCGGTAACCGTGGCCTTCGTGTTCCGAGACGGGCTGCGGCTGGTCGCGCAGCCGGTCTCGCCCCGCGACGTGACCGTGCCGCCCTGCCTGCGGACGCCCGGTTCGACCGGGTCCATCCAGATGCAGGCCTGGGCGCCCTGAGCGTGCGCCACCTGGCGCTCGCGCTCGCGCTGACGATCGCTGTGGCTGGCTGCGCCGGTCCCGCCCTTCGGGCAGCGCCGATCGGGCCGGCCGGAGGGGTGGCCACGGTCAGCGGCGGGCCGGCGGGCGGATCGCCGTCGCCGACCCCGGCCGCAGCCGCCGTTCCGTCCCTCGCGCGGCTGATCGGCCAGAAGCTGGTGGTGCGCATGGACGGACCGCTGCCCGGCGCGAGCCTGCTGGCCCGGATTCGTGCGGGTGAGGTCGGCGGGGTCATCGTGTTCGGCGCCAACGTGACGACGCCGGCGGCGCTCGTCGCCCTGCTGGCCACGCTCCGGGATGCGGCGGCCGGCGGAGGGCAGCCGACGCTGCTCGTCGCGGTCGACCAGGAAGGTGGTCCGGTGAAGCGGATCCCGTGGGCGCCGCCGACCCTGTCCGCGCCCGCCATGGGTCGGGCCGGGAGCGCATCGATCGCCCGCGACCAGGGCGCTCGAACCGGCCGGGCGCTGCGGTCGCTGGGGATCAACGTCGATTTTGCCCCGGTCGCCGACGTCCCGGCGTCGACCAGATCGTTCATGTACCGGGCGGGCCGGACCTTCTCGTTCCGCGCTCGGCAGGTATCGATCCTCGCCAACGCGTTCGCGGCAGGGCTGCGATCGGGCGGCGTGATCCCGGCGCTCAAGCACTTTCCCGGGCTCGGCTACGCGGTGCGCGATACCGATGGCCACGTCGTGACCATCCGGCGATCCGCCTCGACGCTCGACCCGGGCCTGCGCCCATATCGAGCCGCGATCGCGCGTGACTCGCCGCTGATCATGCTGTCCAACGCGACGTACCCGGCGTGGGATGCGCTCAACGCCGCTGGCTGGTCGCGCGCGATCTCGATCCGGCTGCTCCGGCACGACCTGGGGTTCACGGGCGCCACGATCACCGACTCCCTCAGCGGGATCGCCCGCGCGCGCGGCGTCCCGGTCGCCTCGCTGGCGACCCTGGCGGCGGCCGCCGGCACGGACCTGCTGCTGCTCACCGGCGACGAGGCGTCGACGGCGGCCGTCTACCGGAAGCTGCTCCGCGATGCTGCCGCTGGCCGGATCCCGGTCGCCCGGCTGCGCGCCTCCTACCGTCGGATCCTGGCGCTCAAGGCATCGCTTGCGAGCCCTTGACCGACCGGGCCGGGCGCCGGGTACCATCGTGGGTGCCGGCCAGCCCGGCGTCCCGGCACCGGTCGCCACCTCGCACCGTGGAGAGAGCCCGTGCCGCGATACGCCCCCGAGGATTCGCTTCGTTCGCCCCGGTTCACGGGGCCCGAGACCTTCGCCCGCCTGCCGCTGGTCCGGGCGCTCGACGACGTCGACGTCGCGTTCGTCGGCGTGCCGTTCGACACCGGCGTCACCTACCGCGTCGGCGGGCGCTTCGGGCCGAATGCCGTCCGCGCCGCGTCGGTGATGATCCGGCCCTACAACCCCAACCTCGACATCAAGCCGTTCGACCACCTGTCGTGCGTCGACTACGGCGATGTCGCCATCGTCCCGGGCTACATCGAGCGGAGCTACGCCGCGATCGAGGACACCGTGGCGCCCATCGTCGAGGCCGGCGTCATCCCGGTGCTCATCGGCGGTGACCACGCCTGCACCCTCCCCCACCTGCGGGCAACGCGATCGCGCGGGCCGGTCGCAGTGATCGACTTCGACTCGCACACCGACGCCTGGGACAGCTACTTCGGGGAGAAGTACAACCACGGCACCTGGATGCGCCGGGCGATCGAGGAAGGCCTGGTCGACGTGGAGCACTCGATCGAGGTCGGCCTGCGCGGGAGCCTGTACGACGCCGGCGACTGGACCACGCTCGACACCGATCTCGGGCTGGCCTACCTGACCACCGAGGATGTGTTGCGCATCGGGGCCGACGAGACTGCCCGCCGGGTGCGCGATCGCGTCGGGTCGCGCCCGGCGTTCATCAGCTTCGACATCGACGTCGTCGACCCGGCCTACGCTCCGGGCACGGGCACCCCCGAGACCGGCGGACCCTCCTCCCACGACATGCTCGAGATCATCCGGCGGCTGACGGGCATCGACTTCGTGGGCTTCGACGTGGTCGAGGTCATCCCGGCCTACGACCCGGCCGGGCAGACCTCGTTCCTGGCCGCCAACCTCGCGTTCGAGATGGTGTCGCTGGTCGCGCTGTACCGCCGCGACCACGCCTGATCCGACCCGTCGCCGGCCGCCGGCGGGACGTCGGTCGTCCGCGGCGGGACGTCGGTCGTCAGCGGAAGACGGCCCCGCCGTTGGGGCTGATGACCTGGCCGATGAAGAAGTCGCCCGAGCTCGACGCCAGCAGCAACGCCGTCTCCGCCATCTCCTCCACGGTGCCCAGGCGTCGCGCCGGGATGTCCTTCTCCTTCTCGACCCACTCTGGGGCCATGTCGGCCAGGATCATGTCCGTGGCGATCGGGCCGGGAGCGAGCACGTTGGCGCAGATGCCCGGCGCAACCTCATGCGCCAGGGCGTAGGTGAAGGCGATGATCCCGCCCTTCGCCGCGCAGTAGTGCGCGTAGCCGGCGCGGCCCTTGAGCGCGAGCTCCGAGCCGATGCTGATGATCTTGCCGACCGGGTCGGTGGGCATGTGCGGCAGCGCGAACTTGGTGGTCAGGAACACCCCCCGCAGGTCGGTGCCGATGAGCTGGTCCCAGTCCTCCACAGTGAGGTCGACGACGGGAACCTCCGCGCCGATCGCGCCCGCGTTGTTGACCAGGACGTTGATCCGGCCGAACCGGGCAACCGTCTCGTCGACCGCCCGCCGCGAGTCCTCGACCCGGCTCGCGTCGGCACGGATCGCCAGGGCCCCCACCCCATACGCCGCGATCTGGTCGGTCATCTCACGCGCCCGGTCCTCGCGCGCCCGGTAGGTGAACGCGACCGATGCGCCCTCGCGAGCGAAGGCGAGCGCGATCCCAGCCCCGATGCCCCGGCTGCCCCCCGTCACCAGGGCGATCCTGCCCGCGAGCTTGCCGGCTGCCTGGCCCGTCATGGATGTCCTCCTGTCGGCCGCCGATCCGCCTCGTTCGGGCGGGTCGCGGTGAGCTCCTCGTCGGGTGTCTCGAGCAGCCGACCCGCGATCGCATCCGCGCGCTCGATGGCCACGTCGGCACACGATTCCGCGAACGCGATGAACCGCTCCAGGGCGGCCACGCGCGACGGCCGCCCGCTGGCGAACGGGTGGCAGGTGAGCACGCACAGCGATGTCGTAGCCCGCATCGCGTCCAGCTCCTCGGTCCACAGGTCGGCCACCGTGCTGGGCCGGCTGATGGTGTGGCCGAAATCGGGCTCGGGGACGTAGACGTACTGCTCCCAGTCGTCGAGCGACCAGTGGACCGGCAGCTCCGCCAGCCGTCCCGTAGGGGTGTCCAGCAGGTACGGTCGGTCGTCGTCGAACAGGGACGAGTCGTACCGCAGCCCATGGCCGCCCAATGCTTCCAGGGTCACCGCCGTCGTCGACCACATTGGGGCGCGATACCCGACCGGGTGGGCACCGAGCCGCTCCAGCGCGGCCATCCCCCGCTCCAGCTCCTCCCGCTGCTCGGCGGCTCCGAGCGCCGTCGGGGAGCGGTGCGTGAACCCGTGGAGGGCCACCTCGTGCCCCGCCGCCAGCACCTGGTCCAGGGCGGCCGGCCATCGCTCGGCGGTGAGACCGGGAAAGAAGAAGGTCGCGGGCAGGGCGTGCCGCTCCAGCATGGCGAGGATGCGGGGCAGGCCGACCTGCGGGCCATAGGCCTGGTGGGACATCGTCGACAGGTGGCCGGCGTATTCGGCACCCGCGGCCAGGAGCGGGGACTCGGCGTCCACGTCGAACGTGAGCAGGACGACGGTAGCCGACCCGCCGGTCCAGCGCGTGACCGGGACGTGCCGGCGGGTGGCGCTCATGCCAGGCACCGGATCTCGCCCCCGTTCGGGTGCAGCACCTGGCCCGCATAGGCGCCCGACGTGTCGGCGGCCAGGAACGCGATCGTGGCGGCGACTTCCTCGGGGGTCCCGATCCTGCCGGCAGGGATGCCCTGTGCGTAGACCGCGTGCATCTCGGCCAGCGGCTTGCCCGCGTCCCGGGCGTCGACCTCGAGCTGCGGCGTGTCGATGACGCCGGGCGCCACCATCGAGACGAAGATCCGCTCGGGCGAGAGCTCCCTGGCCAGCGACCGACCGAGCGCGATCAGGCCCGATTTCGAGCTGGCATAGCCGGTCGCGTTGGGCCAGCCCGTGATCCCCCAGTACGAGCTGACGATCACGATTTGTCCGCGGCCCAGCCGCCGCATGCCCGGCAGCAGCGCCCCGATGAGCCGCATGTGACCGGTGAGGTTGATGTCGAGCTGCTGCCACCATGTCTCGGGGCGAGCCTCGAGGTACGGGCCCATCGACATCCGGGCGGCATTGGCCACGAGGACCTCGATGGGACCCAGGCGCGATTCGGCGTCTTCCACCATCCGGCCGACCGCGTCGGCGTCGGCGAGGTCGGCGGGCAGCGCGATCCCGCCACAGGCCTCGACGACCGACGCCAGCCGCCCATCCGCGAGGCGGGCGTTGACGCCCACGCGGGCGCCGTCCCGGGCGAGGCGGACCGCGGCCGACCGTCCGATCCCCTGCGCCGCCCCCGTCACCAGGGCTGCGACGCCTTCGAGCGTGGCCATCTCGCTCAGCCCTCCCCGGCCGGGCTGAACACCTGGCCGACGTAGAAGCCGCCGTCGCGGACGAGGAAGGCGACCGTGTCGGCGAACGATTCCGGGCGGCCGCCCGCGACGCAGTTGACCCGGACGCCGCCCGGCGCGACCTCCACGGCGAGGCTCCGCGTGAACGCCAGGACGGCGCCCGTGGCGGCCGCGGTGTAGGCGTCGCCCGCGAGGCCGTCGAGCGCCCCTCCCGAGGATCGCGTGACGACGGTGCCCGAGCCCGTCGCCAGCATCCCGGGGAGGATCGCCGCGCATGCGTTCCCGGTGCCGCCGAGGTTGACCGCGAGCAGCCGATGCCAGCGCGCGTCGTCCAGGGTCCCGAACGGCGCGGCGTCGCGCATGGCGGCGGCGGTCACCAGGACGGAGGCGGGTCCGAGCTCCTCGTCCACCCGCCGGATCGCATCCCGGACGGCCGCAGGATCGGCGACGTCCGCGATCAGCGGCAGCGCCGCCGCCGACGGGCGCAGGTCGATCCCGGCCACCCGGAACCCCTCGTGCTCGAGGCGCGCGACGACGGCGCTTCCGAACCGGCCCGCCGCCCCGGTGACGACCGCGACGGGGGGCTCGACGGTGCTGGACACGGCAACCTCCAGGGCGGGCGGTCAGGCCTCCGCCACCGTCCCCTTCTCCGGGACGACCAGGTACGCGAGCACGCCGACGACGCCCAGGATCGCGACGATCAGGATCACCCCCCAGTTCTCGAACCACTGGAGGTCGGGATAGCGGGGCCAGGCGATGTTGACGAGCTCGAACACGAGCCAAATGGCGGCCACCAGGGTCACCGCGAAGCTCAGGCGACCGACGTTGAACGGGCCGCTCTGGTGGCGGCCCTTCAGGTGCAGCCACAGCGCGGCGGCGACCGGGAACAGGAACGAGATGTAGAAGCCGCCGACCACGAACGAGACCAGGAGCGTGTAGATCTGCTCGGCCCACACGTTCACCAGCAGGAACAGCGCCGCGATCACGCCCACGAACACGATCGCGCGAGCCGGCAGGCGATTGTTGTCGGTCAGGCCCTGGAAGAAGCCGTAGAACGGGATCGCGCGATCCCGGGCGAACGAGAACACCGTCCGGGACACGGCCGTCTGGAGCGCGACCATGCTCGCCGTGAAGCCGAGCGCGATGATCGCGAGCAGCGGCTTGGTGACCACCTCGCCGAAGTGGTACTCCAGCGTCTGGACCACCGGGTCGGCCACGTTGCCGGTCATCGCCGCCCCAATGTCCGGGAGCGAGAGCAGGATCGAGAGAGCGGCGAAGATCACGACCGCGCCGACGAACCCGAGGACGACCACGATCGACCACGGGACGGCGCGCTCAGGATCCTTGACCTCCTCGGCGATCGCGCCCGAGGCCTCGAAGCCCAGGAACGACCAGCCGATGAAGGCGACGGCACCCAGCCACGCGACCGCGAGGAAGTCGATGCCGCCGGCACCGCTGCCGGCGCCCATCGAGTCGGTGAGGACGGAGATCGGGTTCTCGCGGAAGCCGATCAGCAGGATCGCGCCGACGATGATGGACGCGATGAACTCCGCGGCGATCGAGAGGCTCACGAACACCTTGAGCACCCACTGGCCGACCGTGTTGGCCAGGGTGCCGAACAGCAGGAAGCCGAACGCCATGATCACCAGCGTCGTTTTGTCGGGGTCGTTGATCCCGATCACCGGCGCGATGAAGCTGGCCGCCGCGTAGGCCACGGTGGACATCGCGATGGTCAGCGTCCACATGTAGGCCCAGCCCGCGAACCAGGCCGGCCCCGTGCCGACCTGCTGGCGCGTCCACTGATACACGCCGCCGGCGAGCGGCCAGCGGCTCGCGATCTCGCCGAACACGAGCGCCACCAGCAGCTGGCCGCCGAGGACCAGGAACAGGCCCCAGAAGAAGGTCGGCCCGGCGGCGGCGAGCGCGAGCCCGAACATGCCGTACAGGGCGACGATCGGCGAGATGTCGGCAAAGCCCAGCGCCGCCGCGTGCCAGAAGCTGAACTCGCGCTTCAGCTCCTGCTCGTACCCGAGCGCATGCAGGCGTTGTTGCTCGCGCTGCCCGGCGTCAAGCACCTGCTCGCTGGCGTCCATTCGTCACACCCTCGTGTCGCGGGTCTGCCACGCGGACGGCGAGCGTGATCGGGACGCGTCACCCTCGACGCCCGGGGACGCACGGACAGTCTGCCATAGCCACGGCGTCGCGCGGGAGGGCTCGGCGCACCTCCGGCCGGCAGGCGGTGGTGGGCGATACTGGACTCGAACCAGTGACCTCACGGATGTGAACCGTGCGCTCTAACCGACTGAGCTAATCGCCCGGGAGCCCCGAGGGGACTCGCATTCTAGCGCGGGTCCCGCGGGTCGCGCGCCTCCGGTCGCGGGGCGGTGCCTCGGCCCGGGTGCCTCCCCCGGCCGGCGGCGGCGTTAGAGTCGGAGGCCAGGCCAGTGTGCGAGCACCCGCTCGCTCGAGATCCCGTCGACCGCGAGCACCTTTACCCGTCCGGTCTGGCCGGCCAGCAGCCGGACGTCTCGCCGGGCCAGGCGAAGCTCGCCTGCAACGAGCCGGACCAGCGCGAGGTTGGCGGCCTCGTCGACCGGCGGCGCCGCGACCCGCACCCGCAGCACGCCATCCACGACGCCGTCGACCCGGTCGGACCCGCCGCGGGGCGTGAGCCTGACCGTGAACCGGACGTCCGGCTCTCGGAAGGCGCTCATAGCAGGCCGCGCATCAGGGCGCCGAGGACGAGCAGCACGATCAGGCTGGACAGGTCGAGCACACCGGTCGACGGCAGCACCCGCCGGACCGGCGCCAGGATCGGCTCCGTGGCCTGGACCAGGAACGAGGACAGGGGCGATCGGACCATCGGGTCGACCCAGCTGACGAGCACGCGGCCGAGCACCAGCAGCCACAGCACGCCGAGCACGGCGCCCACGAGTGCCTGCACGAACGTGCCCATGGCACGAGTCTAGCAGCGCCCTTTCCGCGGTCCTCGGGCAGCGGCTCCCGGGGTCCTCAGGCCCGCGACGGCCGTTCGCCGAACAGGGCCCGGCCCACGCGCACCATCGTCGCCCCCTCCTCGACCGCGATCTCGTAGTCGTCGCTCATCCCCATCGACAGCTCGCGACCCAGGCGTGGCCAGCGCGCCCGGACGTCCTCGGACAGCCGGCGCAGCGCGCGGAACGTCGGCCGGGCGGCCTCCGGGTCGCCGACCAGGCGCCCGATCGTCATCAGCCCGCGGACGTCGAGCCAGGACAGCCCATCGAGGGTCGCCATCGCCCGGCCCAGCGCGGCCGGGTCGAGGCCCGCCTTGGCCGGGTCACGGTCGACGTTGACCTGGAGCAGCACCGGGACCGGCGCGGGCACCGGCATCTCACCGGCGATCCGGTCGAGCCGCCGGGCAAGCTCCGTGCTGTGGACCGACTCGATCACGTCGAACAGCTCCAGCGCCCGGCGCACCTTGTTGGCCTGGAGCGGTCCCACGAGGTGCCAGGTCCCGCCGCCCACGGCCGGGATCTTGTCGGCCGCTTCCTGGACCCGGTTCTCGCCCAGGACCTGGAGGCCGGCGGCCAGGGCCGCCCGGACGCGGGACGCCGGAACGGTCTTGGACACCGCGACCAGCGTCACCGTCGCCGGGTCGCGGCCCACCCGCCGGGCGGCCACCGCGATACGCGCCAGCACGCGCTCGCGCGCGGCGGCGAGCGGGCCGATCTCGTCGCTGGTCACCGGCCGGGCCTCCCGGCCGCCCGATCGTTCAGCGGCGGCGCAGGAAGCTCGGGATCTCCAGGTCGTCCGCGTCATAGGCGGGGCGACGCGGCGCGACCTCGCCACCGACGGAGCGCTCGGGGCGGGCGACGGGGGCGGTCACCGGCTCCGCCTGCGCGGGCAGGTCGGTCTCGCTGCGCTGGCGCTCGAGCTCCTCGAGGAAGTCACGGGCGGGAACCGACGCCCCGGCCGGGGACGAGACCGACGACGCGGCGCGGGGGTTGGCCGCGCTGGCGACGCGATCGGCGCCGGCGGTGCGGACGCTTTCCGGACGGCGCCGGCCGTCGAAGCCGGTGGCGATGACCGTGATCATCACCTCTTCACCGAGGCGCTCGTTGAAGCTCGCCCCGAAGATGATGTTCGCTTCGGGATCGGCCGCGGCGCGGATCTCCTCGGCCGCCTCGGTGACCTCCCACAGGGTGAGGTTCGAGGACCCGGTGATGTTGAACAGGATGCCCTGGGCACCCGCGATGTTGATCTCGAGCAGCGGGCTGGCGACCGCCTGGCGGGCGGCCTCGAGCGCCCGGTTCTCGCCGGTCGCCCGGCCGATCCCCATCAGGGCCGATCCGGCGTCCTTCATGATCGTGCGGACGTCGGCGAAGTCGAGGTTGATCAGCCCGGGCACGGTGATGATGTCGCTGATCCCGGCGACGCCCTGGCGCAGCACGTCATCGACCACCCGGAACGCGTCGACGATCGAGGTGTTCTTCTGGACCACGTCCCGCAGCCGGTCGTTGGGGATCGTGATCAGGGTGTCGACCTTGGCCTTGAGCTCCTCCGCGGACTTCTCCGCGATCAGCTTACGCCGGGCACCTTCGAAGCTGAACGGCTTGGTCACGACGCCGATCGTCAGCGCGCCCTGCTCCTTGGCGACCTCGGCCACGACCGGCGCCGCCCCCGAGCCGGTGCCGCCGCCGAGCCCGGCGGTGATGAACACCATGTCCGAATCGGCGATCGCGTCGGCGATCTTGTCGCGATCCTCCTCGGCGGCCCGCTGCCCGATCGACGCATCGCCCCCGGCGCCCAGGCCGCGCGTGATCTTGTCGCCGATCCGGATCTTGTGCGGCGCATCCGACTGGAGCAGCGCCTGGGCATCGGTGTTGCAGGCGATGAACTCGACGCCCATCATCTCGGCCCGGATCATCCGGTTGACGGCGTTGCTGCCGCCGCCGCCGACGCCGATGACGCGGATCAGGGCGAAGTTCTCGGAATCGGACCGCAGCGGCATCAGCGCTCTCCTTGGGTGGCGCGAGTGTGGCGTCTCGGGTTGGCGCGGGTCGGAGGCTCAGGACTGGCGATCGCTCGTCCCCGGGGGCTGCCGGTCGGGGTGCCGGTCGGCCTCGGGTCCGTCGGGTAGCGGCGAGTATACCCGCGGATGCACGCGGCGATACCCCTGCGAGCCGGGGCGCGTCTGCCCTTGCCGCGCGCGCGACCAGATTGTGGTGCCTGCGGGCCTCGTGTTGTGGTGCCCGCGGGCCTCCCCTGGCAACGGGGCCGGCAGCCGGCTACCCGGCGACGAAGCTCAGCCGCACCCGGCGGGTCGCGTTGTCGGCGTTGGGATCGAGCAGCGCGATCGACTGCCAGGCGCCGAGGGCGAGGCGGCCGGCGACCACCGGCACGGTCAGCGAGGGCGACACCAGCAGCGGCAGCACGTGGTCCGCGCCGTGCCCGGCCGACCCGTGGTCGTGGACCCAGCGATCGTCCCGCGGCAGGAGCCGGTCGAGGGCTCGCAGCGCGTCGTCGTCCGAGCCCGCGCCGAGCTCCAGCACCACCAGCCCGGCCGTGGCATGGGGCACGAACACCGACAGCAGCCCATCGCCGTCGCCCGCGGCCTGCGCCGCGAACCGGGTGCAGGCGGGCGTGAGGTCGGTGAAGCCCCGATCCCGCCCGGTCCGGACCTCGAGCTCGACCGAGCGCATGGCGGCTAGGGGAAGATGCTCCGGATCGCATCCCTGATCCGGCCCAGGCCACCGCCGCCGGGTGCCGATTCGTAGGCCAGCGGCTCGCCCAGCGCCAGCTGGACGGCGCCCCAGCGGAGCAGCCCCACCGCCGTCGAATAGGAGGGATCCTGGATGGTGTCCACCAGCCCGCCGATCCCCGTCGGGCCGCTGACGCGGACGGGCATCTGGAACACCTCGCGACCGAGCTCGGCCGTCCCGGCCAGCTGCGCGGCCCCCCCGGTCAGGATGATCCCCGCCGGCAGCATGCCGTGGCCGCTGCGGGTCATCTCGGAGCGGAGCAGCTCGAACGTCTCGCGCATCCGTGCCTCGATGATCCGGCACAGCTCCTCGCGGCTGACCGTGCGGCCGGCGTCGTCGCCCATGACCGCGACCGCGATCTCCTCGTCCTCGAGGTTGCGCAGGTCGCACGTCCCGTGCCGCACCTTGAGCTCCTCGGCCACCTGGAGCGTGGTCTTCACGCCGATCGCCACGTCGTTGGTGACGTTGTTGCCGCCGACCGGGAGCACGGCGGTGTGGAACGGTGACCCTTCCGCGAACAGCGTCAGGTCGATCGTCCCGGCGCCGATGTCGGCCACCGCGACCCCCAGCTCCTTCTCCGTCTCGGTCAGCACGGCCTCCGCCGAGGCGAGCCCGTCGACCACCAGCTCGTCGATCTTGACGCCGGCCAGCTGGACGCACTTGGTCAGGTTCTGGACGGCCGTCGCCGAGGCGGACACGATGTGCGCCTCGACCTCGAGCCGGAGGGCGCTCATCCCGAGCGGGTCCTTGACGCCCTCCTGGCCGTCGACCGTGAAGCCCCGTCGCTCGACGTGGAGCACGTCGCGGTTGGACGGGATCGACACTGCGCGCGCGACCTCGATCGCCCGGTTGATGTCCTCCCGGGTCACCTCGCGATGGTGCGCGGTGACCGCGACCTGGCCGGTGGAGTTGAGGCTCTCGACGTGCTGCCCGCCGACCCCCACGAACGCCCGGTCGATCTTCCAGCCCGACAGCCGCTCGGCCCGCTCGACCGCGTCGGCGATGGAGCGCACGGTCTGGTCGATGTTGACGACCACGCCCTTCTTGAGGCCGGACGCGGGCACCGTGCCGTGGCCCATGATCGTGAGGCGCCCGTCCCGGCTGACCTCGCCGATGAGCGCGCAGACCTTGGACGTGCCGACGTCGATGCCGACCAGGACCGCTTCCCGTTCCACCTGCCTGTCGTCCCTCGCTGCTGCGTGGCGGCCGGACCGCCACGGCACTCGCTGCTCAGATGAAGTGTCGCCGGATGAGCGCCACGTTGTTGAAGATCCGGAACCCGAAGTTGATCAGGGCGACGAGGTAGAGGTCGAGGCTCAGCCGGTCGCCGATGAAGGTCAGCAGGACGGCCACGATCGCGTTCGTAAGGAAGCCGCTGATGAAGATTCGATTGTCGTAGACGCCGTCGAGCTCCGCGCGGACGGCCCCCAGGACCGAGTCCAGGGCCGCGAGGATGGCCACCGCCGAGTAGCGCGAGAACTCGAAGGAGACATTGACGTTGAGGACGAGTCCTGCGAGCACGCCGACGAGGAGACCCACCAGGGGCAGGAGCACGGGCCGGCAGCCTCCGTCCGGATGAACGTCCCCGATACGCTACCAGACGGCCCGGTCGCGGGACGCGGCGGCCGGATCACGGCGTGCCGCTCGCGGACGGCGACGGCCGGGTCCGCGGCACGTAGGTGGCGCTCTTGTCGTCGGCCAGGATCACCTGGAGCACGTTGTCCTCGCGCCCGGCGAGCAGGCTGCGCAGCAGGCGTACCTGGCCCGGGATCAGCTCGGTGGTGCGCAGGGTGGGCGTGTAGAACCCGAACACGGCCGTCCAGCCGATGCCGGTCGCGCGGACGGTGAACCCGGAGTCGTCGTCGAGCCGGATCTCGAGACCGGACGCGGCGCTGCCGACATCGACCGGCCGCAGCGATCCCAGCCGGAGCGCGGCGTCGAGGGCCACGGGGTCGAGCACCGAGCCCACCACCAGGGCCGTGGACCCCGTCCGCCGGTCGTCGACGACGGGCAGCGCATCGGCCACGGCAGGCGCCGCCTCGGGGGTGCTGAACAGCAGCCCCGTGCCGTCCACCAGGTAGCGGTGGTCGCCCACCTGCCAGGCGAGGAGCGCCTCGCGCTCGGCGACCGCGACCCGGATCTCGTCGGGCAGGGCGACCGTGATCGAGGCCCCACGGATCGCGGGGATGGCGGCGAGGCGGGCGGCCATGTCCCCGGTCCGGAGCTGGAACAGGTTCTGCCCGGGCGGGATCGCGAGCGCGGCCAGGACCTCGTCCCGACCGGTCCAGGTGAGGCCGCTCACCTCGGTGTGCCGGACCGCGAACGCATCGGACGACACGGCGCCGTACAGGCCGGCCAGCCCGAGCAGCAGCGCGAGCAGGGCCCCGGCGCGAGTCGGGGCGAGGCCCGCCGAGGCGCGCCGGACCGGGCGCGTGCGGCGCACGCCGCCCCCGGGCCGGGCGCCGGGACGCAGCGCGGCCGGGGTGCGCGGGCGGGTCGTCGGGGCGGCGCCTCGGCGGGGGGACCGTCGGAGCATCGTCAGCGCGGCAGGTCCGCGGCCGTGACGCGGTGGTGCGCCCGGGCGGCGTCCCGCTCGAGGGCGAGGTCGATCACGCGGCGGCAGACGGCCGCGAAGTCGTAGCCACCGGCGGCGGGCAGGGTCGGGAACAGGCTGATCGGCGTGAACCCGGGGATGGTGTTGATCTCGGACACGACCAGCACGTCGCCCGCCAGCAGGAAGTCGATCCGCGCGAACCCCTCGCACCCGACCGCCCGGTAGCTGTCCCGGGCCAGCTTGAGGATCGCCGCGCGGCGGGCCGGATCGACCTCGGCCGCGAGCGTCGACCGGGACAGGCCCGGGGTGTACTTCGCGGCGTAGTCGTAGAACTCGCGGCCCGACAGGATCTCGCCCGGTCCGAACAGCTCGAGGGCATCGGGCTCGTTGCCCAGCACCGAAACCTCGAGGTCGCGGGCGGCCGCCAGGTAGCGCTCGACGAGGACCAGGTCGTCGTAGCGGAACGCCAGCTCGAGCGCGGCCGGCCGCTCGTCCGGCGCGTGGGCCAGGGTCATCCCGACCGAGCTGCCCAGCCGGGCGGGCTTGATCATCAGCCGCGGGTCGCCGGAGCCGGCGCTGAACGCCTCGAGCTCCTCGAGCACGCCCTCCCGGTCGCGCGACCAGCGCGCCGCCCGGATCTCGCGCCAGTCCACCACCGGCACACCCAGCCCCCGGACGAGTCGCTTGAACACAGCCTTGTCCATCGCGATCGCGCTGGCCGTCACGCCCGACCCGGTGTACGCGAGCCCGGCCGCCTCGCACAGCGCCTGGGCCGTGCCGTCCTCCCCGAACGGGCCGTGAAGCGCGAGGAACACCACCGGCCGGGGCGCCCGTGCCGCCAGCCCGTCGAGGGCGTCACCGGCCGGGTGGGGCCCGTCGGCGCCCAGGGCGTCCGGGTCGTCGTACTCCGCCTGCGCCCGGCCCGACCGCCGGTGGTCGGACGGCAGCCGCCACCAGCCGCCGTCGAGGTCGACCAGCCACTGCTCGATGGGATAGCCCGACGGCCGCAGCGCATCCGCGATCGCGGTGCCCGACACGATCGACACGTCGTGCTCCGCGGATGGCCCGCCGAACACCACGGCGACCGGGGTGTCGGACGGGTCGTGGCCCAGCGGCGGCACGGGCATCAGGCGGCGGCCTCCCCGGTCCCGGGATCCGGCCAGCCCGACCAGTCGCCCACGAACTCGACCTCGAACACGAGCTCGATGCCGTGGCGCTCGCGGACCTCGCGTCGGATCCGCTCGGCAAGCCGCCGGACGTCGGCGGCCGTTCCCCGCTGGTCGTTGACGATGAAGTTGGCGTGCTTCGCGGACACGACCGCGCCGCCGATGCGGGTGCCCTTGAGGCCGAGCGCGTCGACCAGGCGGCCGGCCGAGTCGTCGGGCGGGTTGCGGAACACGCTGCCCGCAGACGGGATGCCCAGCGGCTGGTGCTCGCGCCGCCAGCGCCGGATCTCGTCCAGCCGCGCCGCGATCTGGGCCGGGTCGGCCGCCCGGAGCCGGAACGCGGCGGACAGCACGATCTCGGCCGGCCCGGCATCGTCCGCGCTCGCCGCGGCCTTGAACCGGCTATGGCGGTAGGCGAAGCCGAGCTCGGCACCCGGGAGCTCGCGCTCGCTGCCGTCGGCGAGCAGCACGGTCGCCGACTCGAGCACCTGCGCCGTGTCGCTGTCGTGGGCGCCCGCGTTCGCCCAGATTGCGCCGCCCACGGTGCCGGGGATCGCGAGCCCGTACTCGAGCCCGCCCAGGCCCGCCTTCTGGGTCTCGGTGGCGGCGCGGGCCATCGGGACGCCGGCGTCCGCGAGGTAGCGCTCCCCGTCCACCCGCGACCCCTCGGCGCGGGCCTGGATGACCAGTCCCCGGACCCCGCGGTCGGCGATGACGAGGTTGCTGCCGCGACCGATCACCAGATGCGGGATCGCCCGGGTGCGCGCGAACCGGACCAGCGCGCGGAGCTCGAACGTGTTGTGGGCCACCGCGAACAGGTCCGCCGGACCGCCCACGCGCATGGTGGTGAACCGCGCGAGCGGCTCGTCGCGGACGGTCTTGACCCCGATCCGGCGCTGGATCTCGCTGCCCACGGCGACGGCGTCGAACGCGCTCGTCCCGACAACGCGATCGCCGCGATCGGCCCCGTCGGCGTTCACGGTCGTGATCCCCGCGCGATCGCCTGGACCTCGGCCGGCGTCGGGAACGGCTCGCGGTGCGCCGCGGCCAGGACCAGGTCGGCGACCGCGGCCGCGGCGTCCGGCCGGGCCAGGTCACGCGCGGCGGCCGACATCCGCGCGTGGCGGGCGGGATCCGCGAGCAGACCGGCCGCCTCCACCAGCGCATCGGCGTCGAACGCCTCGTCCTCGATCAGCACGGCCGCACCCGCGGCGGCCTGGATCTCCGCGTTGCGCCGCTGGTGGCCGGCCGCATGCGGGTAGGGCACGATCGCCATCGGCAGGGCGAACGCCGCCGCCTCGGCCAGGGTGGAGGAACCGGCGCGTCCGACCCCGAGATCGGCCGCCGCGAGCGCCGCGTTCATGTCGTCGTGGAGGAACGGGAACGGCCGGTACCGGTCGCGGAGATCGGCGGGCAGCGCCTCGCGCGCGGCCAGCGCGGCCGCGTACCCGCCATCGCCGGTCACGTGGATCACGCGCACCCGCTCGACCAGCCGCGGCAGCGCGGCGAGCACCGCGTCGTTGATCCGGCGCACGGCCTGGCTGCCGCCGAACAGGAGCAGGATGCGCTCGCCGGCGCGGCCCCCGAACCTGGCCCGTGCCTCGTCCGGATCGATGCCGGTCAGCGAACGGATCGGGGTCCCCGTGACGTAGCTTCGCGGGTGCCCCAGGGCGGCCGACGTCTCCGGATAGCTCACGGCCAGGGCCGTGGCCAGGCGAGCCACGAACCGCACGCTGCGGCCCGGCACCACGTTGCCCTCCCACAGCACGCTCGGGATGCGCAGCACGGCAGCGGCGAGGAGGACCGGGATCGCCACGTAGCCCCCGGTGGTGAAGATCGCCCCCGGGCGGGCGACCAGCAGACGGGCGAAGGCCTGCGGGATCGACAACGCGAGGCGGATCGGGTCGAGCACGAGGTGGATGTCCCGCTCGGCCGAGCGCAGCGAGCGCAACCACAGCCGGCGCAGCGGGATGCCGGCGCCCGGGACGATCGACGCCTCGAGCCCGCGATGGCCGCCCAGCCAGGCGAGCTCAGGCGCGTCGGGTCGTGCGCGGAGCGACCGGGCGACGGCGAGGGCCGGGTAGATGTGCCCGCCCGTGCCCCCGCCCGCGATCAGCAGGCGCATCGTTCCAGGTTCCTTTCTCGACCGTCTCGCGGGATACCGACAGCAGGATGCCGACCGCCGCGAACGAAATGATGAGCGACGAGCCGCCGGCCGACACGAACGGGAGCGGGATCCCGGTGACCGGGATCAGGCCCACCACGACGGCGACGTTGACGAAGGCCTGGATGCAGATCCAGGCGGTGATCCCAGCGGCCAGCAGCGCTCCGAACGTGTCGGGCGCCCCGAGCGAGGTCCGGATCCCGAGATAGCCGAACACCAGGAACAGGGCGATCACCAGCCCCGCCCCGAGCAGCCCGAACTCCTCGCCGATGATCGCGAAGATGAAGTCGTTGGACGCGTTGGGCAGGAACAGCCCGCCGGCCAGCCGGCTCTCGCCGAGCCCCGCCCCGAGCAGGCCACCCAGGGCCAGCGCCAGGAACCCCTGGACCGCGTGATACCCGTCGGCCGATGCCTGGCCGAACGGGTCCAGCCAGGCGCTGATCCGGGTCATCTGGTAGTCGCGCAGGAACATGAACACGACCGCCGGCACCGCCGCCATCGCCAGCGCCACGAGGTGGAGCAGCCTGGCGCCCGCAAGGAAGAACAGGGTGAACGCCGTCATCGCGAGGACCGACGCGGTCCCCAGGTCCGGCTCGCGCAGCACGAGCACCACCGCCGGGGCGCTGATCACGAGGAACGGTACCGTGCCCGACCAGAAGCCATGGACCTCGGACCCCCGCTTGGCGAACCAGTGGGCGAGATAGACCACCAGGGCGAGCTTCATGAACTCCGCCGGGTGGACGGCGGGCAGCGGTCCGATCCGGAGCCAGCGGGCCGAGCCGCCGACGACGACGTTGAGCCCGGGCACGAACACGAGCAGCAGGCTCACCAGGCCGATCAGGAACAGGGGCACCGACACCACCCGCAGCCAACGGTAGTCGACCCGCATCATCGTCACCATCGCGACCAGCCCCAGCGCCCCCCACTGGATCTGCGGACCGACGATGGCGAACGTGTCGTCGTCCTGGAGGAACGCCTTCATCGCCGACGACGAGTAGACCATCAGGATGCCGATGGCCGCCAGCGCCACGATCGCGACCAGGATCCCGTACTCAGGCTCGTGCCGCTCCCGCTGGAGCACGTTCTGCATCCGCGGCCGGGCCACCGGGCGCACGAGCGACAGGGGCGTGATCATCGGGACCTCCCGTCGGTGGGCTCGGCCCGCCCGGCCAGGCGGGCGACCGAGGCGGTGAACGCGCGGCCCCGAGCCGCGTAGTCCTCGAACATGTCGAACGAGGCGGCCGCCGGGCTGAGCAGCACGGTGGCCGTCGACCCCCCGGCCAGGTCCTCGAGCGCCAGGCGCGCCAGCCGGTCGGCGGCCGCCACCGCCTCGTCCATCGTCGCCGCCCGGATCGTGTGCGGGACCCCCGCGTCCCGGAACAGACGCTGGAGCATCGGCCCGCTCTCCCCGATCAGGACCGCGGCGGACGCGGTCCGGCCCGCGATCCGGGCGAGCTCCGAGAGATCCACGTGCTTGTCCCGGCCGCCGGCGATCAGCACGATCGGCGCCGGAAAGGCGCGCAGCGCCGCGATCACGGCGTCCGGCTGGGTGCCCTGCGAGTCGTTGACGAACCGCACCCCGTCGACGAGGCCGACCGTCTGGAGCCGGTGCTCGACCCCGCTGAAGCCTGCCGCCGCTCGCCGGATCGCGTCCGGTGCCACCCCGAACAGCAGGCCCACCGCGACCGCGGCGAGGGCGTTGGACACGTTGTGGCGGCCCGGCACGGCCAGCTCGTCGACGGGCATGATCCCGCCGCCCGGCCCGGTGGCTGCCGTCCCCCCGCCGGCCAGCGGCAGCCGCTCCACGGCCGCCGCGACGATCCAGCCCTCGACCACGCCCAGGCCGCCGGGCAGTGGCCGGTCCACCCGGTACAGCACCGCCGGCGCCGTGCCCAGGCCGGCGTAGCCGCCCACGACCGGGTCCTCGATGTTGAGCACCAGCGCCCCGTCCGGGTCCACCAGCTCCGCGAGCCGCCGCTTGACGCGCCGGTAGGCCTCCACGCTGCCGTGCCGGTCGAGATGGTCCGAGGTGACGTTGGTGTAGACCGCGACCGTGGTCCCCCGCGACAGCGCCGGCAGCTGGAGCTCCGACAGCTCGACCACGACCCGGTGCTGCGGCGTCAGCTCGGGCAGCCGCTCCACGAGCGGGGTGCCGATGTTGCCGCCCAGGGCGGCGGGGTGAAGCGGATCCGCGGCCAGGATCGCGTGGGCGAGCGAGGCCGTGGTGGTCTTGCCCTTGGTCCCCGTGACGCCGATCGTCGGCGCGGGGCACAGCCGCAGGAACAGGTCGGACTCGGTGACCAGGGCCGGCGCGGCCGGGTCACTCGCGGCCCGCGCCGCGACCAGCCGCTGGAGCTCGCCGCGGAGGCGCGGCTCGGTGGTGGGGAAGTCGGGGGTGATCGAGGGGGAGGTGGCCACCAGCGCGGCGCCCGCCCAGGTCGACGAGGGATCGACCCCGGGGCCCAGGCGCAGCACGACGGCGCGATCGCCCAGCTGCGCGATCGCCGGCTCGAGCTCGACCGCGGGCCGGCCGTCGTACACGGTCACGCGCGCGCCCGCGTCGGCCAGGAACCGGGCCAGGGCGAGCCCGCTGCGGGCGAGCCCGAGCACCGTCACCGGGCGATCCGCCAGCGCCCCCGTGCGCACGCCCTCGAGGGTCAGGGCATCGAGGTCGAGCGGTCGTGCGGCGGTCATGTCAGACGAGCGCATGGATCGAGGCCAGGAACAGGGTCACGCCGAGCAGGCCCGCGAGGATGCCCACGATCCAGAACCGGAGCGTGATCTTCTCCTCGTCCCAGCCGCCCAGCTCGAAGTGGTGGTGGAGCGGCGCCATGCGCAGCACGCGACGCCCTCCCGAGACCTTGAAGAACCCGATCTGGACGATGTCGGACAGGGTCTCGACCACGAAGATCAGGCCCACCAGCGGGAGCACCAGGATCTGGCCGGTGATCAGCGCGATGACCGCCAGCGTGGCACCCAGCGACAGCGAGCCCGAGTCGCCCATGAACACCTGGGCCGGGTGGACGTTGAACCACAGGAACCCCAGCAGGGCGCCGATGATCAGCGCGCACAGCAGCGCCGTGTTGGGCTGGGTGGGCTCGTTGAGCAGGGCGATGATCAGGAACGACACGAACGCGAACACGAGCGTCCCGCCGGCCAGGCCGTCCAGCCCGTCGGTGATGTTCACGCCGTTGGACGCGGCCACGATCGCGAACGCCGCGAACGGCACGTACAGCCACGGCTCCACTGCGACGTCCCCCGCGAACGGCACCCGGATGCCGGTGATCTGGTAGGTGCTCTGGATCTGCCACGCGACGACCAGCGCCACGACCGTCTGCCACAGCAGCTTCTGGCGAGCGCGGATGCCCTCGCCGGTCCGGGCGTTCAGGTAGTCGTCGGCCGCGCCCAGCAGCCCCACGAACGCGAGCGTCGCCAGCGGCGCGATGATGCCGCCCTGGGGCGGCCAGCGCAGGACCAGGAAGATCGCGAGGACGACCACGATGATCAGCAGCCCGCCCATCGTGGGGGTGCCCCACTTGACCATGTGCGACTGGGGGCCCTCCTCGCGGATCTGCTTGGCGAAGCCGACGTGGCGCAGCAGCCGCACGTACGGCGGCATCAGGATCACGACCATCGCGAACGCCAGCAGCAGGCCCTGGATCAGCTCGAGGGTCACCGGCCGGGCTCCTCGCCGCCCAGGAGCGCGACCAGGTCGTCCACGACGCGCTCCAGCTCGGCACCCCGCGAGGCCTTGACCAGGACCACGTCACCTGGCCGGAGCCGGGTTCGGAGCACCCCCGCGGCGGCTCCCCGGTCGGCCACGATCAGCCGCCCGGGCGCGAGACCGGCCGCGTGCGCCCCGTCGGCGATCCCCTGCGCGGGTTCGCCGCGACCACCCTCGACGACGACCAGCGTGTCCACGACGCGGGCCGCCGCCTCGCCGACCTCGCGGTGGCCGGCTTCGTGGGCGCTGCCCAGCTCGCGCATCTCCCCCAGCACCGCGATCCGGCGCCCCGGGATCCCGGCCAGCAGCTCGAGCGCCGCTCGCACGGATCCGGGCGAGGCGTTGTAGGCGTCGTCGATGATCGTCACGCCCGCTGCCCGGACGACCGCCGATCGATGCGGGGCATCCAAGGGCGCGGCCAGGCCGGGCACGATCGCATCGAGGCCCATGCCGGCCGCGAGCCCCGCCGCCGCCGCGGCCAGGGCGTTGTGGACGGCCATCCGCCCCAGCCCCCGGATGGCGACCGCTCGCGCGCCGGCGTCCGACAGCAGGCGGAACCGCATCCCGTCGAGCCCCAGACTGTGGATCGCCTCGGCGCGCACGTCCGCATCCGGGGCGAAGCCATAGGTCACCGCGCGGGCGGCGGTCCGTCCGGCCATCCGGCGCACCCGCGGGTCGTCGGCGTTGAGGATCGCCACGCCGCCATCCGCTGCGGGTGGCAGCGCCTCGACCAGCTCGGCCTTGGCGTCCTCGATCGCGTCCAGCGTGCCGATCCGCGCCAGGTGCACCGGCTGCACGGCGGTCACGATCCCGATCCGTGGCTGCCCGATCGCGGCCAGCTCGCGGATCTCGCCGCCCACGTACATCCCCATCTCCAGCACCGCGGCACCATGCTCCGGGCCGAGCCGCAGCACCGTCAGCGGCAGGCCGATCTCGTTGTTCTGGTTGCCCTCGCTGCGGAGCGTCGCGAAGCGTCCGGCAAGCACGCTCGCCACGGCCTCCTTGGTGGACGTCTTGGCGATGCTGCCGGTGATCCCGACGACCAGCGGGTGGAACCGCCGGCGCCATGCGGTCGCGACCGCATGGAGCGCCCGCAGCGGATCCGGGACCCGGACTATGGTCACCTCGCCCAGCGTGTCGAGCTCGGGCTCCCCGGCGCTGCCATCGGGCAGGCGGCCGATGAGCAGCGCGGCGGCCCCGGCGGCGACGGCCTGGGCCAGGAAGCGATGGCCGTCCGTCCGCTCGCCGGCCAGCGCCACGAACAGCATCCCGGGCTCGACCACGCGCGAATCGACGGCCCCGGCGCGGATCGGTCGGTCGCTGCGCCGGAGCGGCGTGCCGCCGGTGGCCGCGACGAGGTCGTCGGCGGTGAGATGGGAGCCCCCAGGCGCCGGGGATGTCGGGGCCTCGAACGGGACGTCGCCGGAGCGAGGGGCTCGCGAGCCGTGACCCGGCGACGGTCCGTGGTTGGTCACGGCGGCGAGTGTCGCACAGGCAGCCGTCACGGGTCGGCCGCGGTGGGCGCCGCAGCAGCGGCGACCGGCTCGGGGGTCGCGTCGTCGCCGGCCGCGCCGCTTGCCGCCCGAGCCGGGATCGGGTGGGTGTCGGTCAGCAGGTCGGGCGTGTTGATCGCGTCGTGGGCGATCCGCCGGAACAGCTCGAACGACATGACCGGCATCTCGAGCTGGCCCAGCCGGACCACCGTCGGCGTGCCCTCCTCGATCCGCACGGCCACCACGAGGTCGGGGTGCCCGACCTTGCGCCCGATGAAGCCGACGAACGAGTAGTTGAACAGGTCGACCTTCCAGCGGCCCCTGGCGGCGTCCCAGATCTGGGCGGTGCCCGTCTTGCCGCCCACGTCGAAGCCCGGAATGAGCGTGCGGGTGCGGTAGAAGTCGACCTTGGTCACGACGTGCCGCATCAGCTTCACCAGCGTCTGCGACAGCTGCGGGCTGATCACCCGGCCGCGGTAGATCGGGGCGGTGTCGGCATCGCCCACCGCCTTGACGACGCGCGGCTGGACCAGCGTGCCGCCGTTGACCATGGCCCCGAACGCCTGCGCGAGCTGGATCGGCGTCACGGCCACGCCCTGCCCGAACGCGCCGTTCGCGACATCCACCTGGGCCCACGGATGGGCGGCCGGGTCGCGCATGATCCCGGGCACCTCGTTGGCGACATCGATCCCGGTCGGCGACCCGAAGCCCAGCCGGCGCCAGGTGTCGTACAGGATCTGCGCCGAGCCGTTGGTACTGTGGCCCAGCCTGAGGGCGACCTTGGCGGCCACGACGTTGCGCGAGTACGCGATCGCGTCCTGGTACATCATCCGGCCCATGGGGCGGTGGTCCGCGTCGTCGACGTGCGACCGGCCGCCGTCGAGCGTCAGCTTGCCCGTGTCGTTGAGGACCGTCCTCATCGTCACCGTGCCCCGGCCCAGCGCGGCGATCGAGGTCAGCATCTTGAACACCGACCCGGGCTCGTAGACCGACGACACGATGGGGTCCATGAACTGCGATGGGTCCCTGGCGGCGATCGCCTGGTAGTCGTTCTCGTCGTAGGACGGGTAGCTGGCGTAGGCGTAGACCTCACCCGTGTAGGGGTCCATGACCACCGCCGACACCTGCTTCGCACGATCGGCGATCCAGGCCGCGAGCAGCTCCTGCTCGACCGCCACCTGGAGCGGCGCGTCGATCGTCAGCGTCAGGTCCTGGCCGGGGTAGCCGGGGTCGAGGACGGTCGCCGTGTCGGGGACGAGGTTGCCGATCGAGTCCTTCTGGGCCGCGACCACGCGCGGCAGGCCGGCCAGCTGGTCCTGGTAGCGCTGCTCGATGCCGTACTGCCCCTGGCCCTCGCGGTTGACGAAGCCCAGGACCTGCGCTGCCAGCGTGGACCGCGGGCCGCCGCCGGGCTGGGGGTAGACGCGCACCGCCTCAGGCTCCAGCAGCAGGCCCGACAGGGCGGGATGGTCGCCCCCGCTCTCCGTTCGGATCTGGTCCGAGATCGTGGGATCGAGGTCCCGGGCGAGGACCGCGTACTCCTTGTCGGACTCCATCCGTGCCGTGAGGTCGGCCGCCGCCTGTCCGTCGAGCCCCAGCAGCTCCACCAGGCGCTGCGCGACCTCGGCTCGGCGCTGTGGGCTGAGCCCCTTCGGGGCCGCCGCCAGCCGGTCACGCGACACGCTGGTCGCGAGCATGACCGTGCCGGTCCGGTCGAAGATCGAGCCGCGCTTCGACGGGATCTCGTACCGGGTCGAGGACTGGCGGACGGCCATCGCCGCCAGCTCGTCGCGGCGCACGACCTGCCAGTACGCGAGGCGCACGCCGAGGCTGCCCGCGACCAGGACGAAGGCCACGAGGATCACGATGGCGCGCGCGCGGGAATCCGTCCGGCCGAGCATGCTGCAGCCCCCGGCCTAGCGGGCCGGGATGACTTCGGGTTCCGGCAGCGGGCCCAGGCCGGCCTGGATCGCGAGCTTGCGGATCGCGGGTGCCTTGCCCAGGCGGTTGAGCTCGTTGCGCAGGTCGTCGGCCTGCCCCTCGAGCCGTTGCTGCGCGGTCGCCAGCCGGTCCATCTCGTAGCCGGTGGCGGACACGCGGATGTCCTGCGACAGCGAGAAGAACGCGGCCGAGAAGGCGATCACGATCGCGGCCAGCAGGATCGACAGGCGCGACGGCCCGCGGCGGGCCCGGACGGCCGCCCGGACGCGTCGACGCGGCAGCGACGGTGCCGCCACCTCCACCCGCGGCCGGCGCGGCAGGACGATGGTGCGCTGGCGCGCACCCTGGTAGACCGCCATCGTCAGTCGCCCAGGGCGTAGCGGAGGCGGGGCGTGCGGGGATCCAGGAACGCGAAGCGATCCGCCATCCCACCGGGCGTGAGGTCGTCGAGCGCGAGGTCGGCGCGCTCCGGCTGGTGGTCACGCTGGATCCGCTCGTGCAGCTCGTGCTGGCGGCGGCCGTAGGTCTTGCGGCGATTGGCGTGGTGGCGCTTGCTCACGGGACTCCTCCTCCGTAAGCCGGGGACCGGCGGATACCGCCGGATGAATGCGGAGCGGCGGGGTCGGCGCAGATCTGGGGCCGGGCTCCTCCTTTCGTTCGCTGGTCGGTAGCTCAGGCGGCCAGCCGTTCGGCCGCTCTCAGGCGCGCGCTGCGGGCGCGCGGGTTGGCATCGATCTCGGTCGGCGACGGGGTCATCGACGGCCGTGTCACCAGGCGGAGGCGCGGGGCATGGCCGCAGACGCAGACCGGTGCCTCGGGCGGGCAGACGCAGCCGCGTCGCTCCGCGTTGAGGAACCGCTTGACGATCCGGTCCTCGAGCGAGTGGTAGGACAGGACCACCAGCCGGCCGCCGGGGCGGAGCAGGTCCAGGGCCGCGGCAAGGCCCTCCTCGAGCGCGTCCAGCTCCTCGTTGACGGCGATCCGCAACGCCTGGAACACCCGGGTGGCGGGGTGGATGCGGCGCCGGATCCGCGGGTTACCGGGCGCGGCGCGCTGCACCACGTCGGCCAGCTCCTCGGCGGTGGCGATCGGGCTCGTGGACCTGGTCGCCACGATCGCCCTGGCGATCCGCCACGCGGCCGGCTCCTCGCCGTATCGCCGGAACAGCGCCGCGAGCGCGTCGGCGTCGAGCGTCGCGAGCAGCTCCGCGGCCGGGACGCCACGAGTCGGGTCGAACCGCATGTCCAGGGGTCCTCCGGCACGGAACCCGAAGCCCCGCTGGCGGTCCGCGAGCTGGTCGGACGACAGCCCCAGGTCGAACAGCGCCCCGTCGACCGCCTCGAACCCGGCCGCGGGCGCGACGCGGGCCAGGTCCCGGAAGTTGGCCTGGCGCAGGACGAGCCGGTCGCCGAAGCGGGCCAGGCGGACCGTCACCCGGTCGATGGCCGCCTGGTCGGCGTCGAGGCCGAGCACCCGTCCGTCGGGGCTGGCGGCCTCCAGGATCCGCTCGGTGTGCCCACCGCCGCCGACCGTCGCGTCGATCTGGAGACTGCCGGGTGCCGGGGCGAGCGTCCCGAGGACCTCGTCGGGCATGACCGGCAGGTGCCCTGGCTCCATCTCTCCTCCACGAGTCGGTTGCGGATCCCGAGCGGACCCTGGAAGCGCATGTGGTGCGACGTCAGATCCCCAGCCCGGCGATCGCCCGTGCGAACTCGTCCGGGTCATCGAGGGCGCGGCGGTAGTCGTCCCAGCGATCCGGTGCCCAGATCTCGGCGTGGTCCTGGAGACCCAGCACCATCGCCTCCGCCTCGAGCCCGGCCCACGACCGGAGCCCCTGCGGGACGAGCACCCGGCCCTGTCGGTCGAGCTCCGTCTCCATGGCACCGGCGAACAGGCGTCGCTGCAGCAGGCGCGCGTTGGCGTCGGTCATCGGCAGGCCGCCGACCTTGGCCGACAGGGCCTCCCAGGCGTGGCCCGGGAAGATCGCGAGGCAGCTGTCGAGCCACTGGGCGACCACGAGGTTCCCGGCGAGCTGCGCGCGGAAGCGCGACGGGACGGCGATCCGCCCCTTGTCGTCCACCGCGTGCCGGTACTCACCCGTGAACACCGTGAGCGTCGCTCCCTGACGTCGAAGGCGCGGGTGGAGCGATCAACCTGGGTCCGAATCCCGGGGACGGGGATCTTCCCCACTTTCCACCACTTTGCGCCACCTCAGGGCATTCTAGCGCCGGGCAGGCGCGCGTCAATGGCAAATCGGCACGAACTTACCGGGGCTGCCAGCGGCCATGGGAATGTGGACGGAGGCGGACACGAACCTGCCCGGTCGTGGCCACCGGATCCGCCCACCCCCGGCCACTGAACCTGCCCACCACGGCGTGGCACCGCTCGATGTGGCCGAGTCCTGACCGCCGCTGGTTACACTCGTTTCTGCTCGCCAAGGACTGAACCGCGTGAATCAGCCCTCCATCAGTCACCGTCTCGCACTCTCTGGCGCCTTGACCGCAGCCGCGCTGGTGTCGCACCTCGCCACGGTCCCAGCTGCAGCCTCCCTCTACCTCATCCTCGATCCGCTCAGCGGACCGCCAGCGACCGAGGTGACCGGACGAACCGGTGGCGAGGGGGCCTTCTCGACTCAGGTCGACCCGCTGCAGGCCTACCTCGTTGCCGCGGCGACGGCCGACGCGGTGACAAGCCCCGACGACCCGCACCTGGTGAGGATCGGCGAGCTCGTCGTGGACGCGGCAGGCAACGGTCGGATCTCCTTCCGCGTGCCGCACATCGAGCCGGGCGACTACGTCGTCGTGGCCTTCTGTCCGTCCTGCTCTCCGTCGAGTGCCGGTCGGACCATGGTGCCGTTGGCTGACTTCCAGGTGACCCCGTCCCCGCCGGCCACCGACACTGTCCCCGTTGCACCAGACGAATGGTCGTCGCTCGGGCTCGCTGGCGGAGCGCTGCTCCTCGCCGGAGTGTTGCTCGCGGCCCTCCGGCGCCGCGCTCTTCGCTGACAAAGAACGCCGTCGCTGGGCACTTCGGATGGCCACCTGTGGGCAGGTTCGCTGTCCCCCAGTGGGCAGATGCTGGCGGACGCCAGATCGCGTCCGGCCGAGGGCTAGGGCGCGACGCGAAGCGTCACCACCTCGATCGCCTCGGCCTTGCCCTTGAGCTCCAGCGATCGGCGTTCGAGTGTCGGGTCCAGGCGGGCTGCGAAGGCGGCTTCCGTCGTCACCTGGACCTCGCCTGCCCGAGCGGCGGAAGCCAGGCGAGCGGTGACGTTGACGCGGTCCCCGAGCGCGGTGAGCTCGGTGTGCTCCTCGTCGCCGACGGCGCCCAACCAGACCCGACCCGAGTTGACGCCGGCGCCAACCGGCAGCCACGGGCCGCCGGGATCGGCATGCCCCGTCGCCCGCAGGAGGGCCTGCGCCGCGTCGACGGCCCGCTCCGCATGCCGCTCACCGCAGAGCAGCGGAAAGAACATGGCGACCAGCTCGTCACCCACGAACTTGTCGATCGCGCCGTCCTGGTCGAAGACGACCCTGATGGCGGTCGTGTAGAAGCGATCCAGGAGGTCGTGGAAGGCGCCCGGCGACATCGATTCCGCGAGGGTCGTGGAGCCACGGATATCCGCGAACAGGAGGCTGACGTCAACCTCAGCGCCGCCACGATGTCGCTGGAGATTGACGATGCAGGCGTTGCACATGTGCGGGTTCGAATTGGACGGCTGCTTGCCGATCAGGCGCATGACCGGTGCGCCGACGCCGGCGAACGGCGCGGCGCAGAGCCGGCATCGCGGATCGGATGGGATGCGCTTGAACAGCAGCCGCCCGTAGCGCTCGGCACTGCTTCCCCGCGTCAGGTAGTCGTGCCAGTAGCGCTCGTTGCGATCGCCGCGAGATCCAGTGGGGTGCATCGCAACCACAGATTGGCGGGCGATGCAAGCCCGGTCCAGGCGCCGGGCGGGCCCTGCCGCTAGCGCGTCGGAGGCGGCATCCGGATCTGGGCGCCGGCCTTGAGGTGCGCCCCGCTCGCGTACTGCGGGTTCCAGGCGTAGATGGTGCTCAGCGGAACCCCGAAGTAGTGGGCGATGCTGTACAGGTTGTCGCCCGAGCGGACCGTGTAGATCCAGCAGTTGTTGCGGTCGGGACACGGCTTGAGCAGCCTGTACCGATCGCTCGTCGGCGCCTTGGTCGGCGCCTTCGTCGGCGGCGAGGTCGGGGTCGGGGTCGCCGTCGGGGTGGGCGTGGGAGTTGGCGACGGCATCGGCGTCGGCGACGGCGTGGGCTCGGCGCTGGGTGACGCCGAGGCGGCGGCCGGGCTGTCCGTGGGCGGCACGCTGGGCGCCTGGGTGATCTCCGCCGGCGTCGGCGTGACGACCTGGGCAACCTCGGTCGCGGAGGGGTCCGCCGCCACGACCGGCAGGTCGATGCCGCCCCGCTGGACCACGAACCCGAACGAGATCCCCGCGCTCAGCACCAGGATGAGCAGCGCGGCCAGGGTCGCCCGCGGCACCGCCGGCGGCCGGCGCGACGGCCCCGACTGGACCGTCATCGCGCCACGCAGGTAGCGCGGGCAGTCTGCGTGAGCCGCCTTGAGGCAGACCAGCTCCTGCTGGCGCAGCGACTGCGGCCGGGCCGCGCCGATCGCGGCGCACCGATTGCCCTCGTCGGGGACCGTGAGCGGGGCGACCAGGTCGCCCTGGTGCTCGTAGCGGAAGAACGGGCAGACCGAGGCATCGGGCGAGCGCGCCGCGTCATCGAGGATCGGCAGGGCGGCCCGCATGCCCACGGGCTCATCGTCGCCGACCCTCGAGGCCGGTGTGCGGCCGTCTCCCGGGGGCGTCGTCGACTCGTCGCTCAGTGCCGTTCCCTCCCGGTCACACGGACGCATTCCCCCGACGGCGGGCAGTCTAGTACCTCCAGCACATTGTCGGTGCGAAGCTCCCGGTGATAGGCTGCGCACCCGCCGCCGGCGTGAACGTGGACAGTCAGGCGGATCATGGTCGCACCGCCGCGTCGGCGGCGACCGCGGAGGCAGCAACCGGTCCCATGGCGCTCCCCCTCGCGAAGCCCGTCATCGCCCAGATCCCGGAGCACGACGCCTCACGCCTCGCGCCGCACCGGATCCGGCGCTGCACGTACCGTCGGCTGATCTCGCTGGACCGGGCCCGGGAGCGGATCTACGAGGTCGAGTGCCTGTACCCGGATCGCAAGGTCCCGATCCCCCTGGGCGATCTCGACACGGCCATGCCGATCTGCAACGCCTGCGCCGCGGCCCACATCTTCCGAGCGGACGAGGACTGACCGCGCGTCGTAGCTCGGTGATCGCCAGCGAGAGCGACCTGTAAGCCGAGTTCTGTGCCGCGGCTCGCGCCGTGGCGACGGTCATCCATCTGAGGCCGCCGGTCGCCCGGCGGCTCGTGCGGCCGACCCGAGGGCTGGGCAGCGCGCCTCTCCCCCCGGCGAACCGGGGTTGCGCCCTCCTATTTGGCCTTGCTCCGGGTGGAGTTTGCCGCGTTTCACTCCGGCCCCGAGGGGCCGGCATCGTCACTGTGGCACTGGTCCTCGCCTCGCGGCGGACGGGCGTTACCCGCCACCCTGCGCTGGGGAGCTCGGACTTTCCTCACGCCCGCCGGTCTCCCGGCCGGCGCGCGACCGTCCGGTCGCCTCGCTGGCGCACCCATTGTAGGCCGGACGGCGCGGGGGCCAGCGAGCCGACCACGCCGTGGGCGCCCGTGGCGCAGCGCGCCCCCCGGTCACGGGGCCACCCGGCGCGCCCGGGCGACGCGGGCGGGGCCACCCGCGGCCACGCGGTCCAGGGCCTCGTTGGCCAGCCGATCGGCGGTCGCGTTCTGGGCCCGCGGGACGTGCGTCGCCGACCAGCGCCGGAACCCGGCGAGCAGCGCCTTCGCCTCGGCCCACAGCGGCTGGAGCTTGGCGTCCTTGACCTTCCACCGTCCGTGGAGCTGCTCGACGATCAGCTTGGAATCGAGGAACAGGTCGACCCGCTCCGCGCCCAGGCGCGCGGCAAGCTCGAGCGCCCGCACGACGCCCGTCCACTCCGCGACGTTGTTCGTCTGGGTGCCCAGCGCCTCCGAGATCGTGGCGTCGGGCGGCGCGCCCGGATCCTGCGCGTCCCCGCGAGCGCCGTCGAACAGGGCGGCGCCCAGGGACGCGGGACCGGGGTTGCCCCGCGCCGCACCGTCGGTGCGAATCACGAGGTGGGGGTAGACCGGAAGTCGGTCGTCTCGGCTTTCGGTCGCGCTCACCCCCGGCCCGCCGTTCGCCCTCCGAGGACCGAGCCGACCCGCCCCCGAGCCATCAGACGGAGGATCCCACGATCGCCGACGACACCTCGAGGATCGCCTGGGTGATGTGGATCCCGCGCGGGCAGGCGTCGGTGCAATTGAAGATCGTCCGGCAGCGCCACACGCCGTCCTTGTCGGCGAGGATCTCGAGCCGCTCGTCGGCGGCCTCGTCGCGGGTGTCGAAGATGAACCGGTGGGCGTTGACGATCGCCGCCGGACCCACGTACGCGGGCTGCGCCCAGAACGACGGGCAGGACGAGGTGCACGCGGCGCACAGGATGCACTTGGTGGTGTCGTCGAACCGTTCCCGGTCGTGCTGGGACTGGCGGCGCTCCCGCTCGGGCAGCGGACTGTCGTTGATCAGGAACGGCCGGACGCTCCGGAACTTGGCGAAGAACGCCTCCATGTCGACCACGAGGTCCTTCATCACCGGCAGCCCGGGCAGCGGCGCCACGCTGATCCTGCGGCCGCCCAGCTGGTCGACCCGGATCTTGCACGCCAGGCGGTTGCGGCCGTTGATCAGCATCGCGTCCGAGCCGCACACGCCGTGGCCGCACGAGCGCCGGAACGTGAGCGTGCCATCCTGCTCGTACTTGATCGTGTGCAGCAGGTCGAGGACCCGGTCCATCGGGCCGGCCTCGACGCGATAGCTCTCCTCGTGCGGCCGGCTGTCCCGCTCCGGGTCGTAGCGGAGGATGCGCACCTCGATCTGCATCTCGTCTCCGCTCAGTACACGCGCGGCTTGGGCTGGAACTTGGTGATCTGGACCGGCTTGTAGGAGAGCTCGATCGCCTCGTCCCGCCGCGTTGCCAGGGAGTGGGTCAGGAAGTTGACGTCGTCCCGTTCAGGGAAGTCCTCGCGGCTGTGCGCCCCGCGGCTCTCCTTGCGCGCGAGGGCCGACTCGACCGTCGTCTGCGCGCAGTCGAGCAGGTAGCCCGTCTCGCGCGCCTCCAGCAGGTCGGTGTTGAAGGTCGTCCCCTTGTCCTGGATGCCGACCTTCCGGTAGCGCTCGCGGAGGCCGGCCACGGCCGTCCGGGCGCGCTGCAGGCTCGCGTCGTCGCGATACACGCCCACGTCGTCCATCATCACGTCGGCGAGGTCCTTGCGGATGGCCGCCGGGCGCTCCCCACCGTCGCGCGTCCGGATCGCCTCCAGCTCGGCCCGCACCGGCTCCGTGACGTCGGGGTCGATCTCCGGGATCTCCGCGCTCTTGAGGTCCAGCTTCATCTGGCGGCCCGCCCGCCGGCCGAACACCAGCAGGTCCACCAGCGAGTTGGTGCCCAGGCGGTTGGCGCCGTGGACCGAGACGCACGCGGCCTCGCCCGCGGCGTACAGCCCGGGCACGACCGTGTTCGCGGCATCCCGGGTGACGCGGGTCACGATGTCGGTCGGGATGCCGCCCATCGCGTAGTGCGCGGTCGGCTGGATCGGCACGGGCTCGGTCAGCGGCTCGACGCCCTGGTAGACCCGGGCGAAGTCGGTGATGTCCGGCAGCTTCTCCTCGATCACCTTGCGACCGAGGTGGCGAACGTCGAGATACACGTAGTCCTTGCCGCCGATGCCGCGCCCGGCGCGCACCTCCTGGTAGATCGCGCGGCTGACCATGTCGCGCGGCGCCAGCTCCATGAGCGTCGGCGCGTAGTCCTTCATGAACCGCTCGCCGGCGTCGTTGAGCAGGTAGCCGCCCTCGCCACGCGCCGCCTCGGACAGCAGGATGCCGATGCCCACGATGCCCGTCGGATGGAACTGGTAGAACTCCATGTCCTCCATCGGCACGCCATGGCGATAGGCCAGGGCGACGCCGTCGCCGGTCAGGCTCCACGCGTTCGAGGTGACCCGGAACATCCGGCCGAACCCGCCGGTCGCGAGCAGCACGGCCTTGGAGCGCAGCGTGACCAGCTCGCCGTCGGCGATCCGGTACGCGACGACGCCCGCGGCCCGGCCGCCCGAGCCGAGATCCCCGCCCTCGGTCACCAGGTCCACGACGTGGTACTCGTCGTAGAACCTGACGCCGTGCTTGATGCACTGCTGGTACAGCGTCTGCAGGATCATGTGACCCGTTCGATCGGCCGCGAAGCAGGCGCGCCTGACGGCCGCCTCGCCATAGTTGCGGGTATGGCCGCCGAACCGGCGCTGGTCGATCTTGCCGTCGGGCGTGCGGTTGAATGGCAGGCCCATGTGCTCGAGCTCGATCACCGTCTCGATGGCTTCCCTGGCCAGGACCTCGGCCGCGTCCTGGTCCACCAGGTAGTCGCCACCCTTGATGGTGTCGAACATGTGCCACTCCCAGTGATCCTCCTCCTGGTTGCCCAGGGCGGCACACACGCCGCCCTGCGCGGCGCCGGTGTGGGAGCGGGTCGGGTAGAGCTTGGTCAGCACCGCGGAGTCAACGCCCGCCCTCGCCAGCTCCAGCGCGGCCCACAGGCCCGCGCCGCCGGCACCGACGATGAGCGCGTCGTGGTCGTGGATCATGGCGTCGGGAACGGGAGGGTCGCGACCACGATCGTGCCCATGGCGAACACGACCAGGGCGCCGAGGTAGAGGCCCATCGTCAGCACGGTCCGGAGGCCGCCGCGGGTGTAGTCCTGGACGACCGTGCGCATGCCCATGAACGCGTGGAACGTGACGAAGCTGAGCATCAGCCAGTCCACCGTGCGCCACGCGATGCTGCCCCAGCGGTCCGCGATCCAGGTCGCCTGCTGGTTCGCGGGATCCGACAGGAAGTGGGTGATCGTGAAGTGGGCGAGCGCGGTCACGAACAGGCCGAGACCGGTCAGGCGCATCCCGTACCAGATCGAGCAGCTCCCAGCCGCCGCCCTGCGGTCGTGCCGTGCCCGAGCGCGTGATCCGTGTCATCGCTACATCCCGAAGCTGAACGGTGCCGTGAACCCGAAGGCCGGCGCCATGATCTGGACCGCGACCGGGACGCCCACGATCACGAACAGCACCCAGCTCGTGTACCACAGCTGCTTGTGGTAGCGGGTCATCGACGGCCAGAAGTCCATGACGATGATCCGCAGCCCGTTGAGCGCGTGGTACAGCAGCGCGGCGCCGAGCAGCGTCTCCCCCACCCGTCCGATCGGGCTGGCGTAGATCGCCAGGACGTCGTCGTACAGCTTGGGGTTGGCGCCCACCAGCCAGATGTCGAGGACGTGGAGCAGGATGAACGCCCAGATGGCGACACCCGAGATGCGGTGGAACGCCCACGCGAGCATCCCCTCGCTGCCCCGGTACCGCAGGAGCATGGAGCCTCCCTGTCTCGTCGATCCGGCCGGCCGGGCCGTCAGGAAGCGGCGCCGGGCGTCGCGCCGAGCCGCTCGATGATGGCGTCGGCGAAGGCGCGGGTCCCCGCGTCGCCGCCGAGGTCGTAGGTGACGTGCCGTCCCTCGGCGATGACCTCGCGCAGCGCGGTCTCGACCCGCACCGCGGCGTCCTGCTCACCGAGGTGGCGGAGCATGAGCACGCCCGACAGCAGGAGGGCCGTCGGGTTGGCCTTGTCCAGGCCCGCGTACTTGGGCGCCGAGCCGTGGACGGCTTCGAACACCGAGGCCTCGGTGCCGATGTTGGCGCCCGGCGCGACCCCCAGGCCGCCCACCAGGCCCGCGCACAGGTCGCTCACGATGTCGCCGTACAGGTTGGGCAGGACCATCACGTCGTACAGGCCGGGCTTCTGGACGAGCTGCATGCACATGTTGTCGACGATCCGGTCCTCGAACTCGATCCGGCCGGCGTAGCCGGCGGCGACCGTCCGGCAGCTCTCGAGGAACAGCCCGTCGGAGAGCTTCATGATGTTCGCCTTGTGCACGGCCGTGACCTTGCGCCGGCCGTTGGCGACCGCGTACTCGAACGCGAACCGCGCGATCCGCTCCGATGCGGCACGGGTGATGATCTTGATGCTCTCGGCGGCGTCGGGGCCGACCATGTGCTCGATGCCCGCGTACAGGTCCTCGGTGTTCTCGCGCACGATCACGAGATCCACGTCCTGGTAGCGTGTCTCGAGGCCCTTGATCGAGCGCGCCGGGCGCAGGTTCGCGTACAGGCCCAGCTTCTGGCGCAGGGTCACGTTGACGCTCCGGAACCCGGACCCGACCGGGGTGGTGATGGGGCCCTTGAGGGCGACCCTGTTGCGCCGGATGGACTCCAGGACGTGCTCCGGGAGCGGGGTCCCGTACTGGGCCATCACGCCCTCGCCGGCGTCCTGGACCTCCCACTCGAAGCCGACGCCCGAGGCGTCGAGGACGCGGCGCGTTGCCTCCGCCAGCTCGGGCCCGATGCCGTCGCCGGGGATGAGGGTGACTCGATGGGGCATGCGGGCATTCTAGCGGTGCGCCCCCGGCTCGGGGCGGACGCTCGGCCCAACGTTGACGGGCCATTGCGCCCGACGTCGCGCCCCGACCCGAGGGCTATGATCGGTGTCCGCCCAGCTCCGTTGCCTCCAGGAGGTCTCGCCCGTCGCGTGAAGATCCATGAAGCCGACGCCAAGACGCTGCTCGTCGCCCAGGGCCTGCCGGTGCCGCCGTGGGAGGTTGCCCGGACGCCGACCCAGGCACGCTCGGCGGCGGTACGGTTCCTCGCCGACCCGGCGAACGCCACCGGCAAGGTGGTCATCAAGGCCCAGGTGCTGGTGGGTGGCCGGGGCAAGGCGGGCGGGGTCCGGCTGGCCGGGACGGCTGACGAGGCGGAGGACGTCGCGGCCCAGATCCTGGCGCTCGAGATCAAGGGCCTGCCGGTTCGGCGCCTGCTGGTGGGTCCCGCGGCCGAGATCGTCAGGGAGTACTACCTGTCGGTCGTGCTCGATCGCGCCAGCCGACGGGTGATGTTCATCGGCTCCGCCGAGGGTGGCGTCGAGATCGAGCAGGTCGCGGTCGAGCACCCGGACGCGATCGTGTACCAGCGCACCGACCCGCTGCTCGGGCTGCCCGACTTCGCCGCCCGGGACCTCGCCTTCTCGATCGGCTTCGGGAGTCACTGGAAGGCCGGCGCGGCGATCGCCAAGGGCCTGCTCAGGACGATGCTCGCCTACGACGCCGACCTGGTCGAGATCAACCCGCTTGCGGTCATCCGCGAGCACGGCGCGCAGGGCACGCCGGTCGAGCGGCTGGTGTGCCTGGACGCCAAGATCACGCTCGACGACTCGGCGCTCGCCCGCCACCCCAGCTCGAGGAGCTGCGCGACCTCGACGCCGAGGACCCGACCGACATCGAGGCCCGTCGCTACGACCTGACGTTCATCAAGCTCGACGGCGACATCGGCTGCATGGTCAACGGCGCCGGGCCTCGCGATGACCACGATGGACCTCGTCAAGCGGGCCGGCGGCGAGCCCGCCAACTTCCTCGACATCGGGGGCGGCGCCAAGGCCGACCGGGTCGCCGCCGGCGATGCGGCTGATCCTGGCCGACCCGAACGTCAAGGCGATCCTGGTCAACATCTTCGGCGGGATCACCCGCGGCGACGAGGTGGCCCGCGGCCTGATCGAGGCCCGGGCGCAGCAGGAGCGCCACGTCCCGATGGTGGTCCGGATCGTGGGCACCAACGCGGACGAGGCTGCGGAGCTGCTCGAGGCCGCGAGCTTCGTGACGGCGGCCAGCCTGGACGAGGCCGCGGCCAAGGCGGTGGCGGCGGCGAAGGGAGCGGCGGCGTGAGCATCCTGATCGGCCGCGAGACGCGGCTCGTGGTCCAGGGGATCACCGGCCGCGAAGGCGAGTTCCACAGCCGGGCGATGCTCGAGTACGGCACCCCGATCGTGGCCGGGATGACGCCCGGCAAGGGCGGCCAGACGAGTGCTCGACGGGCAGGTCCCGGTGTTCGACACGGTGGTCGAGGCCGTCCGCGAGACCGGCGCCAACACGTCCTGCATCTTCGTCCCCGCGCCGGGCGCGCCGGACGCGGTGCTCGAGGCCGTGGACGCCGGGATCACGACCATCTTCTGCATCACCGAGGGGATCCCGGCGCTGGACATGGTTCCCGGTGGTCGAGGCCGTCCGGCGCGCGGGCGCCCGGCTCATCGGCCCCAACTGCCCCGGCGCCACGTCGCCCGGGCGGGCCAAGGTCGGGATCATCCCGGGCTCGATCCACCGCGAGGGCCGGGTCGGCGTCGTGTCCCGCTCGGGCACGCTGACCTACGAGGCCGTCCAGGCGATGACCGACGCCGGGCTCGGCCAGTCCACCTGCGTCGGGCATCGGCGGCGACCCGGTGATCGGCACCCAGTTCCTCGACGTGCTCGAGCTGTTCGCCGCGGATCCCGAGACCGACGCGCTGGTGCTCGATCGGCGAGATCGGCGGCGCGGCCGAGGAGGAGGCGGCGGCCTGGGCCGCCGAGCACATGCGCGACGTGCCCGAAGGTCGCGTTCATCGCCGGGCGCACGGCCCCCGAGGGCAAGCGGATGGGTCACGCCGGGCGCGATCATCTCGGGCGGGCGCGGGACCGCCGCGTCCAAGGTGGAGGCGCTCGAAGCGGCCGGCTTCCGCGTGGCCGGCTCGCCCACCGAGCTGCCGGCGCTCCTGCGCGACGCCGGCTACCGCGGGCTGAGCGGCGATCGGCGCTCGGCAGCCGGCCGTAGACTGGCCGCATCGACGCGACCCGCGGTCGCGGTGAGCGGAAGGAGGATCGGCGCTCCGGCGCCTATGGGCAGTCTCATGGACCTCGTCGCGGGTGACGCCCGCGACATCGTCCTGGCCCTCGCCATCGATGACATGGCCGCGTTCGACGACAGGGACCGGTTCGTCGCGCACCTGCCGCTCGGCGGCGGTCTCGACCCGACCTGGCTCGACCTGTTCTCGGAGGCCGTGCGCTCGGTGACCGAGAACGAGCAGCCGACCGACTTCCTCGACGCGCGGAACGGAGCTCGAGGGCGCGGGGTCGAACGTCGAGCGCATCGTGGAGCGCGTCGATCCCGACTGGGTCGACGCCGTCGCACGCGTGCCCGACGAGCTGACCGACGCCCTCGCCGGCCGCTGGATCGGGCTGCTGGAGGAGGAGCTGGGGCTGCTGCCGCGCGAGGAGAAGCCCTGGATCCGCGACCTGGCGGCGCGGATCGTCGAGTTCGCGCGGCACGCGGAACCCGCCCGGGACGTCGTGTTCGCCTGGCAGTTCTGAGCCGGCGGGTCTTCCGGCCCTCGTCGACGGCAGTCCGCTGGCCGACGATCCGTGCATGACCGCTCTTCTCGACCCTCCGCCCGACGTCGCCCTCCCGGCGCCCGGGGCCCAGCCGCCGCCGGACGGCGCCCTGGCGAGGATCGTGCGCGGCCGTGGACGCGGGCTCAAGGGCCTCAACCGCTGGTTCATGGTGCCCGCGCTCCGGCTGGGCCTGGAGTTCGTGGCTGGGGACCCCGTTCGGCGGCTACATCCTGCTGCTCCGGGTCCGTGGCCGGAGGAGCGGCCTGTGGCGTGAGACCCCGTTGAGCTACCTGGTGGCCGACGGTGCCGCGTGGGTGATGGCCGGGCTTCGGCCCCGCACCGAGTGGTACCGCAACCTGGGCGCCGATCCCGGCGGTCGAGGCGTGGCTCCCGGGTCGCGCGCGTGCGCTGGCGGGCCGAGGTGGTGACCGGACTGCGTCGTTCGCGCGCGGATCGCCCCGGCGCCTCACGCGGGCGACCGGCGTGCCCGGCGTCATGGTCGGCTGCAACCCCTGGGCCGCGTCCGACGAACGGATCCTCGAGGCGCTGTCGCGGGATCCCGCTGGTGCGGCTGGACCGGAGGCTGGCCCGATCGCGGCCGGCCCGGACGACCCGGGTGGTCGCGCCTGGATCTGGCGTCAGGCTGCGGTCGCGACGGTGACGCTGGGGCTGCTGCGCGCGGGGCTCCGCGGTGGTCGCGGCGCGACGGCACGTGCGAGACGTGGCGTGCGCGGCGGCGGGGATCAGCCCCTCGGATAGCCGAGCGAGGCCCAAGCCGGGCCCCCCGGCGCCTCGATCAGCTCGACCAGCACGCCGTGGCACGACCGTGGGTGAAGGAAGGCGACCGGACCCTCGGCGCCCCGCCGGGGCGCCGAATCGATCAGCTCCACACCGTCGATCGCGAGCCGGGTGAGCTCCTCGGCCAGGTTGCCGACCTCGAGGCAGACGTGGTGGAACCCCTCGCCCCGGCTGGCCAGGAAGCGGGCCACGCCGGTGGTCTCATCGGTGGGCTCGACCAGCTCGACCTTCGACTCGCCCACCCCAAGGAACGCGATCCGCACCCGGTCGGTGGGGATGTCCATGACGGTCTCGAGCTCGAGCCCGAGGAGGTCGCGGTACGAGCTCCAGCGCCGCCTCCAGCGAGCGCACGACGACCGCCACGTGGTGGATCCGCGACGGGCCTCGCGTCAGCCCCCGCGCCGTGTCCGCGCTCACCGCCACCTCCCGCTGCCCCGCTCCCCGGCGCACGACGGCGCCCGGCCGACCCGGACGATACGCGACCGGACACCCCGCTGCCAGTGACATGCGGCCGTCGTGGCGTGGGCGTTGATGGCCAGCTATCAGCAGCGATCCGTTCCAGTTCGACCTGGCCATCCACCCCTTGACGTGATGGCCGGCTCCCGCGGCCGGCTGGTCGCCACGGCGGGCACCGTGGTGGCCGCGGGGCCCGGTCCAGACGTCATGGTCGGTTCCTCCCTGGGTGGGTGCCGGTTGCGGGTGGCTGGAGCATCCGGTCGAGGGCCTGGATCGCAGGCCCGTGCCTGAGCTCGCGGTCGACGAGCATGTGCAGGGCGAGCCCGTCGCCGATCGCCGCGAGCACGACCGCCGTGCCGTCGGGATCGAGGTCGGGCGGAAGCTCGCCGGCGGCGATGGCGGCGGCCACCCGTTCCGCGATCGCCGCGCGATACGAGCGCAGGGCGCCGGCGAACGACGACTCCATCGCCGGGTCGCGACCCGCACGCACGAGCATCTCGATCATCACCCGCAACGTCCGGTCGTCGATCCGGGTCATCGCCTCGAGCGATCCCCGGACCCCCAGCCGCAGGGTCGGCGCCCCGAGCAGGCTGGCCAAAGGCTCCGCGACCGCGGTCTCGGTACCCGCCGCCACGGCGGCCTCCACGAGCGCCGAGATCGAGCCGAAGTGGTAATGGATGAGCGCGACGTTGACGTTGGCCCTGGCCGCCACCGCACGCGTGGTCACCGCCTCCCAGCCACCCTCGGTCAGCAGGTCGATCGTGGCTTCGACGATCCGGTGTCGCGTGGCGAGGCCCCGCTCGTCGCGCCGGCCACGCGTCGCGGGCGTCCGCCGGCCACGCGTCGCGGGCGTCCCCGATGATTGGGCGTTCGCCTTAGGCATATGCCCAATATACGAGGCGCCCGATGCCCGGCGCAATGCCCGCCGCGTGCTCGTGGCCCCGGGCCGGGGCGAGCTCAGACGGTGATCAGCTCCCGGTGAACGCCCCACGACGTGCGCAGGCGATCGGAGATCTCGCCCACCGTCGCGTACGCCTCGACCGCCTCGATGATCGACCGGCAGCAGGTTGCCTCGCCGCGTGCCTCGTCCTCAAGCCGGCGCAGCGCCGCGGCCCAGGCCGCCGGCGTCGCGCTCGCGCCCGGACCCGCCGCACGCCCTCGACCTGCCGCCGCTCCCCCTCCGGATCGATGCGCTGGATGGCCGGGCGAGGGCCCGGGTCGTCGTCGCGGATACCGGTTGACGCCGACCACGACCCGGTCCTCGCGCTCGATCTCGCGCTGCACCCGGTAGGCCGACTCCTGGATCTGTCGCTGCTGGAAGCCGCTCTCGATCGCGGCCAGCGTGCCGCCCATGCGCGTCGATCTCGGCAAGGTACGCGCGACGCGGCGGCCTCGAGCTCGTCGGTCAGCGACTCCACGAACCAGCTGCCGGCAAGCGGATCGGGCGTCTCGGTGACGCCGGACTCGTGGGCCAGGATCTGCTGGGTCCGCAGCGCCAGCCGCGCCGCCTCAGCGGTGGGCAGCGCCAGGGCCTCGTCGCGGGAGTTGGTGTGCAGGCTCTGGGTGCCGCCGAGCACGGCGGCGAGCGCCTGGACCGTGGTCCGGACGACGTTGTTGTCGATCGACTGGGCGGTCAGCGACGAGCCGGCGGTCTGGGTGTGGAAGCGGCACATCATCGAGCGTGGGTTCTGCGCGCCGAACCGATCGCGCATGATCCGCGCCCACATCCGGCGGGCGGCGCGGAACTTGGCCACCTCCTCGAACAGCTCTGACCAGGCGGCGAAGAAGAACGACAGCCGGGGGGCGAAGTCGTCGACAGGGAGGCCGCGCGACACGGCGGCATCGACATACGCGATCCCATCGGCGAGCGTGAACGCCAGCTCCTGGGCGGCAGTCGCCCCGGCCTCGCGCATGTGGTAGCCGGAGATGCTGATCGTGTTCCAGCGTGGCAGCTCTCGGGCGGCGAACTCGAACACGTCGGTGACCAGGCGCATCGAGGCGCGGGGCGGGTAGATCCACGTCCCGCGGGCGATGTACTCCTTGAGGATGTCGTTCTGGGTCGTGCCCGAGACGGCCGCCCGGGGGACGCCCTGGCGGCCGGCCGCGGCGACGTACAGCGCGAGCAGGATCGGGGCCGTGGCGTTGATCGTCATCGAGGTGCTGACCTCGCCCAGCGGGATACCCCCGAACAGCACCTCCATGTCGGCGAGCGAGGACACGGGCACGCCGACCCGCCCGACCTCGCCCTCGGCCTCCGGGGCATCGGAGTCGTAGCCCATCTGGGTCGGCAGGTCGAAGGCGACCGACAGCCCCGTCTGGCCCTGGGCGAGGAGGTAGCGGAAGCGCTCATTGGTCTCGGCGGCCGTCGCGAACCCCGCGTACTGGCGCATCGTCCAGAACCGCGACCGGTACATCGTGGGCTGGACGCCCCGCGTGAACGGGTACTCGCCGGGCAGGCCGAGATCGACCTCCGGCGCGAAGCCGTCGAGGTCGGCCGGCGTGTAGACGTCGCGGATCGGGATCTCGGAGGTGGTGGCGAAGCCCTCGCGCCGCTCGGGAGACGCAGCGAGCGCTTTCGACCGGGTCGTCGACCGCCAGCGCGCCAGCGCCTCGCCCCTGCTCCCCGCGCCTCCGCTCCCCGCGCCCGCCGTGCCCGGTCGATCGCTGGGCGCCGACGGCGGGACCCTGGGTTCCTCGCTCACGCGGACCTCCGCTAGCTGATGACGACGAGCAGGTCGCCGACCTCGATGTTGACGCCCGCGGCAACCCCCACCCGCTCGATCGTGCCGTCGCGCGGCGATCGGAGCTCGTTCTGCATCTTCATCGCCTCGACGACCAGCAGCTGCTGGCCAGCCGTGACAGCGTCACCCGGCGCGACCGAGATCGAGACCACCTTGCCCGGGATGATCGCGTGAACCTCGAGCGGACCGCTGTGGGCGCTCGACGCCCGCCCGCGGCTCGCGCGCTCCCGGAGCGCCGTGATCCGCTCCGCCTCGACGTCGACCTCGAAGCGGAAGCCGTCGACCAGCACCTCGCGGCGACGGACGCCGCCGGGCTCCTGGTCGGTCGGGCTCGAGCACGACGCGGACGCGGTCGTCGCCGACCGAGAGCAGGTAGCGGTGGTGACCCGCCGGCTGCAGCCCCACCATGGCCGGCTCGTCGTCGACCACCAGGTGTCTTTGCGCAAGGACACCCCCCGGCGACGCCCGCGGTTCGTCGTCGTCCACGGGCTGGCGGCCGGGGTCGGGACCCGCGGTGCCGCCGAAGATCCCGCGGCCGACCGTGGGGTTGGTCATCCGGAGCGGCGACGCGATCGGCGAAACGCGCACGGGCAGCTCGTCACCCAGGCGCGACGCGGGAGCGAGCCGAGCCCGCACCGCGCGGGGGTCGACCACGGCGTCCGACACGCCCTCGACGGGACCGGGCCCCCGCCCGACGGCAGGCGCGGCCGGCACGTCCGGCACGCCGGCCGGTCCGCGGCCGTCCGTGCCGTCGGCGGGTGCGGCGGCGGATGGCGCACGTCGCCGGGTCAGATCGGCCATCGGTCGACTCCCTGCGTCCGGCCACCGTGCCGCCAGCCACCTCGAGGCGCCGTCCCACCCGGCGCGGCCCCCGCGGATGCCGCTGCCGGATCTGCGTGCCGGGCATCGTCGATCGCGGCGACCGCGGCCGCGAGCAGCGCCCGTTGGACCGCGGCTGCGCGAGCCGACGCGCCGTCCCAGTGCTCGTCGACCCAGCCCGTGGACAGCTCCCCGGCACGGAACGATGCGTCGCCGGCGACGGCGCGATGGAACGGGAGCGTCGTCTGGACTCCACCGATCTCGGTCTCGTCCAGGGCCCGACGCAGGCGGTCGATCGCGGCATCGCGATCGTGGGCGTGGACCATCAGCTTCGCGATGAGGTTGTCGTACTCGGGAGGCACGCGATCACCGGCCTCGACCGCCGTGTCGACGCGGATCCCCGGTCCCGCAGGCATGACCCAGCGCCCCACCCGGCCGGGCGTCGGCGCGAACGCGCGGGCCGGATCCTCGGCCGCGATCCGGACCTCGATCGCGTGGCTGGCCGGCCGCGCGGCACGCTCCCCTGCCGCGATCACCTCGGGGCTGAGCGGCTCCCCGGCAGCGATCCGGAGCTGCTCGCGGACGATATCGACCCCTGCCGTGAGCTCCGTCACCCCATGCTCGACCTGAAGCCGGGTGTTGACCTCGAGGAACCAGAAGCCGCCGGCGGGGTCGTACAGGAACTCGCAGGTCGCAGCGTTGCGCAGCCCTGCCGCCTCCGCCAGCCTGACCGCCAGCCCGTGCAGTCGCCGCCGCTGCGCCTCGGTCAGCCCGGGCGCGGGCGATTCCTCCACGAGCTTCTGGTGCCGGCGCTGGAGCGAGCAGTCGCGCTCGCCGAGCGCGACGACGTGCCCCTGCGCATCGCCCAGGAGCTGGACCTCGATGTGGCGCGCCGGGAGGATCTCGCGCTCGAGGTACACGGACCCGTCACCGAACGCCGACGCGGCTTCGCGCGAGCCGGACAGCAGCGCCGCGGGCAGATCCTCGGCGCGGACGACGCGGCGCATCCCGCGACCGCCGCCGCCGGCCGCGGCCTTGACCAGCAGCGGGAAGCCGATCCGCTCCGCCGTCTCGACGATGTCCGCCACCTGGTCGGGTCGGTCGACGGGTGCCGGCTCGAGCGTGCCGGGAACGGACGGGACGTCGACGCGAGCGGCGAGCCGCCGCGCGTTGAGCTTGTCCCCCAGCGCCTCGATCGCGTCCGACGACGGCCCGACGAACGCGAGGCCGGCTCGCTCCACCGCCCGCGCAAACGCTGGCCGCTCGGCGAGGAAGCCGTAGCCCGGATGCACCGCTTCGGCGCCGCTGTCGAGCGCCGCCTGCACGATGGCGTCGATCCGCAGGTAGCTGTCCGAGGGTGGCGGCGGGCCGACGCGCACGGCGTGGTCGGCCAGTTGGACGTGGGCCGCCTCGGCATCGGCATCGCTGTAGATCGCGACCGCCTCGACGCCCAGCTCGTGGCACGCGCGGATGATCCTGACGGCGATCTCGCCGCGGTTGGCGACCAGGACGCGCGCGAACGGCGGGCTCGCGGTCGTCACCGATCGATCGGGCGAGCCACGTCTTTGCGCAAAGACGTGCTGTCCTTCATCAGAGCGGGATGTTGCCATGCTTCTTCCTGGGGTTGGAGTCCCGCTTGTCGGCGAGGATCTCGAGGGCTCGGATGAGCCGCGGCCGCGTCTCGCGCGGGAAGATGACCTCGTCGATGTAGCCGCGGGCGGCCGCGACGTAGGGATTGGAGAACTCCGCCTCGTACTCGGCGACCAGCCGCTTGCGCTCGGCGGCAGGGTCGTCGGAACCGGCGATCGCGTCCTTGAAGATGATGTTCACCGCGCCCTCGGCACCCATCACCGCGATCTCGGCCGTGGGCCACGCGAAGTTCAGGTCGCCACGAATGTGCTTGCTGCTCATGACGTCGTAGGCGCCGCCGTACGCCTTGCGGGTGATGACCGTGACCTTGGGCACGGTCGCCTCGCAGTAGGCGTAGAGCAGCTTCGCGCCGTGGCGGATGATCCCGCCGTGCTCCTGGCCGACACCCGGCAGGAAACCCGGCACGTCGACGAACGTGACCAGGGGAACGTTGAACGCATCACAGGTCCGGACGAAACGAGCGGCCTTGACGGCAGCGTCGATGTCGAGCGCCCCGGCGAGCACCGCGGGCTGCTGGGCGACGATTCCCACCGGCCGGCCGCCGAGGCGCGCGAAGCCGATCAGCATGTTGGCCGCCCATGCCGGCTGGATCTCCAGGAACGCGGCGTCGTCGACGACCCGCCGCAGCACGTCGTGCATGTCGTAGGGCCGGGACGGCTCGTCGGGCACGACCGCATCGAGCTCCGCGTCCATGCGGTCGTGCGGATCGCGACTCTCGGCCAGCGGCGCGTCCGCGAGGTTGTTCTGGGGCAGGTGCGCCAGCAGCCGGCGCACGTGGTCCATCGCCTCGGCCTCGTCACGTGCCGCCAGATGCGCGACCCCGCTGCGCCCGGTGTGCACTCCCGCGCCCCCCAGCGCCTCCGAGTCGACCTCCTCGTGGGTCACGGCCTTCACGACGTTGGGCCCGGTGACGAACATGTAGCTCGTTCCCTCGACCATCACGGTGAAGTCGGTCATGGCCGGCGAGTACACGGCGCCGCCGGCGCACGGGCCGAGGATCACCGAGATCTGGGGCACCACCCCCGACGCGAGGACGTTGCGCAGGAAGATCTCCGCGTACCCGCCGAGCGACGCCACGCCCTCCTGGATCCGCGCCCCGCCCGAGTCGTTGAGGCCGATGACGGGTGCGCCGACCTTCATCGCCAGGTCCATGACCTTGCAGATCTTCTCGGCATAGGCCTCGGACAGGGACCCACCGAACACGGTGAAGTCCTGGCTGAACACGAACACCAACCGGCCGTCGATCGTGCCGTGACCGGTCACGACGCCGTCGCCCAGGAAATGCTGGCGGTCCAGCCCGAACTCGGTGGCGCGGTGGGTCACGAACGCGTCGAGCTCCACGAACGACCCCGGGTCGAGCAGCAGGTCGAGCCGCTCCCTGGCGGTCAGCTTGCCCCATGCATGCTGGCGCTCGACGCGCACCGGTCCCCCACCCTCGAGCGCTTCGGCCCGCATCTGCTCGAGGCGCGCAATCCGATCCGCGTTGGTGGCCACGTCGTGGGCTCCTCCGGTCGCGTGGGTGGGCCTGTCTGTACGCAAAGACGCCGGACGGGCCAATGATAGGCGGAGCCGCCGCCCGACCGCGGCCGAGCCGACACTCGCCGGGCACCGGTGGCATACGGGTCAACCACGCCCACATCAACGGCGTGTTATCGACGCATCAACGGTTCGCCCTCGGTCGCCTCCGTCGTCGGGGCCGGCCGGAGGATCGCGCATGGATATCCACAGAACGGTGCACAAGTGGACGAGAGTGTGGACAACCTCGATGCCCGGTGGACAGGGCCGCGAGGTAGGATTTCCCTCACCCCGGCGGCATCCAGCCGCCGCCGACGCCATCGGGCCCCGTCTCCGAGCCTCGCACCCCTGCCGGCAGTTCTTGTTTTCGAGGTGAGTCCTTGACGCACGTGATCGCGATCGCCAACCAGAAGGGAGGCGTCGGGAAGACGACCACCGCGATCAATCTCGCGGGCGCGCTGGCAGAGGACGGGTTCCGCATCCTGCTGGTCGACATGGACCCGCAGGCGAACCTGACGGCCGGCGTGGGCATCAACCTGAACCTCGTCCAGCGCTCGATGGCCGACGTCCTCGCGGATGGCCGCTCGACGCTCGAGGAGGTCATCCTCGCGACCGAGACCGCCGGCATCGATGTCGCGCCGGCCCACATCGATCTCGCGAGCACCGAGGGCGAGCTGTTCACGGCCCTCGGGCGCGAGCAGATCCTGCGCGAGGCGATGCGCGACGACATCGGTCCGTACGACTACGTCCTAATCGACTGCCCGCCAAACCTCGGGCTGCTGACGGTGAACGGCCTGGTCGCGGCCGACAGCGTGATCATCCCGGTCCAGACCCAGTACTACGCGATGAAGGGCCTTAACAACCTGGTCAAGGTCATCAACGCGATCCGGCTCAAGCTCAATCGGGATCTGCGGATCCTGGGCCTGCTGCCCACGTTCTACGACGGGCGCACGAACCTGGCCAGGGACATGCTGGACGAGCTGCGCGTCGTCGGCGACCACCACGTCTTCGGCTCCATCATCCGCAACACGGTGAAGCTCGGCGAGGCGCCCCTTGCCGGACGGCCGATCACGTCCTACGCCGGGGCGTCGGAGGCCGCGCGTGCCTATCGCGAGCTCGCCCGGGAGGTGATCGATCTTGGCCAGGCCTGATTTCCGCGCCGCCGCAGCCCGTCGCCTCTCCGAGGACCGCGAGCTTCCCCCAGCGATCGTCAGCCTCCTGTCGCCCGATGTCAGCCGTCGCTCGACCGGGGTCAAGGTGATCGAGGTCGACCACATCGACTCCAACCCCGAGCAGCCGCGGCTCGCCTTCGACGAGGCGACGCTCGAGGAGCTGGCCGCCTCGATCCGGGAGCATGGGGTGCTCCAGCCGATCCTGGTCCGACCGCTCGACGACGGGCGGTACCAGCTGATCGCCGGCGAACGACGCTGGCGGGCCAGCCGGATCGCCGGGCTGGCCACGATCCCCGCCCTGGTCGAGGATATCGACGACGACACCGCCCTCGAGATCTCGATCATCGAGAACCTCCAGCGCGAGGACATCTCGCCGTTGGACGAGGCCGCGATGTACGACCGGATGATCCGGGATCACGGCTACAGCATCCGCAAGCTCGCCGACAAGCTGGGCAAGGACAAGGGCTACCTCGAGAACCGGCTCCGGCTCGCGGACGCCCCGCCCGAGGTGCGCGAGCTCGTGTCTTTGCGCAAGGACACCCTGTCGCACGCCTACGAGCTGATGAAGGTCCAGGACCCGAAGAAGCGGCGCCGGCTCGCCGACCAGGTAGCCCGCAACGAGCTGTCGCTGGTCAAGCTCCGCGAGCGGGTCGAGGGGCGTGCCCCGCGAACCGCGGCCGAGGTCCCGGAGGCCTCCAGACCGAGGGCGAGGGCCAGGAGGTCGATGACCCGGCGTCCTCCGCGGCGACCGAGGCCGGCTGGAGCCAGCCCCAGGGCCGGGCGGCCAGGCTCGGCGACGACAGCCTGATCGTGGCCAAGCAGCAGCTCAACGACGCGGTGGAGGAGCTCCTGGGCGTGATCCGCAGCCCGGACGTGCTCGAGGCGATCGGCCCGATCGACCGCTCCAACCTGGCCAAGTACCTGACGATCGCCAAGCTGCGGCTGGAGAATGCGATCGCCGTGATCCGCACCGGGGAATCAGACCGCTAGCGAGCCGACGGCCTTCGCTGAAGCGCTCGCATGAACGTCGAAGCCGGCGCCCCGGGCGCCGGCTTCGTGATTGTTCGCGGGGACCCGGTGGAACCGGGCCCAAAAGGCCGTCGGCCTCAGTGGCGCGCCCGTCCGGCGGCGGCGGCAGCGGCACCCTTGGCCTTGCCGGCCTGGCCCTTGGCCTTGCCGGCGTCGGACTTGACCTTGCCGTTGTCCGATGCGTGGTTCGCCTTGCCGGCGGCCTTGGCCGCGGCGCACGACTCTGGCGTCACGGTCGTCCAGTCGATCGTCGCCAGCGTCATGTCCTTCATGTGGGCGACACAGGAGACGAAGGCGCCGTGGTTGGCGAACCCGACGGGGGTGGTCATCTGCGCCGCGGCAGAGACGAGGGCACCGTGGGTGTCCTGCGGAGCGCCGGTCGCGTCCGGGGCGAGAGCGTTGGTCGGTGCCTCGGTCTCGGGAGCGTCAGTGGGCTCCTGGGTCTCGGGCGCCTCGCTCGGCTCCTCGGTCTCGGGCGCCTCAGTCTGGTCTTCGTCGGCGCCCTGCGTCGGCTGGTCGGTGGCCAGCGGCGAGGCGGATCCGGTCGGGACGAGCTGGGGGGCGGCCGCGAACACGGCGCCCGCGGACAGGGCGAGCACGACGAGCGCGACGCCCAGGCCCCGGAAGCGGCGAATCAGGTCGGTCAACAAGGCAGATCCTCAGGCTTGGGTGGTGGTCTGTCAGCAACGATAACGGACGGGAGCGCCCCATCGTTAGGGGTACGACGGTCACCGGGAGACCGGGACGACCGGGGGCGCGGCCGCGCACCACCGGTTCCGCGTGCTCGTCCCGCAGGCGCAGGCGGCCCACCGCGAGGGCCACTCAGCCGGCGATCTGGCTCCCCGTCGAGGCGCTCAGGGCACCCAGCCAGGCGACGGCCAGCAGCCCGGTTCCCACGGCCTGGATCTCCCAGGCGACCTCCCGCCAGCCCGGCCCGCCTCGGAGGGCCGCGCCGATGCCGACCAGGGCCCCGGCCAGCGGCGCCAGCGCGGTCAGCAGGATCGCCCCCACCCAGCCTGTGGGTGCGCCGAGCGCGACGCCCGTCGACAGGGCGAGCGCGACCACCACGGCGTGGAGCAGGAGGACGAGCCCGGAGGCCCGCCCGGGGCCCAGCGCCAGCGCGATCGACTCCCGCCCGGCCTCCTGGTCCCGCTCCATGTCCACGATCGCGTTCGCGACGGCGAGCGCGGTCCCGGCATTCGCAGCGGCCGGTACCAGAACCACGAACAGTCCGGGCAGCGAGCCGGTCGCGCCGTACCAGCCATAGACAGGCAGCAAGGGGATCCCGATCGCCAGTGGCAGCCAGGACAGCGTCGTGCCCTTGGCGCGGAGGTCGTACCACGCCCCGATCGCCAGGCCAGCCGCCGCCAGCCCGAGAAGCGGCAGGCCACCCAGGAGCGACAGGGCGAGGCCGAGCATGGCCGACGCGGCTGCCAGGACGCGCGCGAGCGCCGGCGGCACGAGCCCCTCCGGGATCGGCTTGCCCGACTTGAGCCCAGCGTCGGACGGCGCGTCGATGAGATCGTTGGTCGCCCCGATCGCGAACTGGAGCAAGGTCATCGAGCAGCCCAGGGCCACGGCCACGTGCAGCGCTCCGCCGGCGACCATGGCAACCAGGGCGACGACCGCGCCGTCCAGGATCGACGGAAATGGATGGACGACACGCGCGGCGGCCGCCAGGCGGCGCACGGCGACCCAGGGGGGCGCGAGCGTCCCGGACGGCGATGGCGCGCCGGCTTGCGGGTCCCTGCCGGCATCGCCGGGTTCGTCAGACGTAGACCAGCTCGTCGAAGTTGGAGACCAGGTAGTCGATCAGTCGCTGGCGTCCGTCCGCGACCTGCGACCGGATCCCCGGAACCAGCGCCCAGAGGGTGATCGCGGGCACGATCAGATGGCCATCCCCGTCGTGCCCCACGACGGCCGGAGGACCGCCTCCAGATGCGAACACGCGTTCGAATTCGTGCTCGTTCAGCTTCGTGGCCCGGCGGAAATCGTCGACGACGCGGACCACGCCCCGCCGGATGGCGACGTCCCGCATCAGCTCTGAGGCCCAGGAATCGATCTGGGCGTCCGGCTGCTCGATGAGTCGGGCACGGTACTCGTTCACGTCGGCGGAGAGGCCGGTCGCTCCCACGGGTTCTCCCAACGGCAGGCGGTGATGGCTAGCAGGATGCCACAACAGGTCCTCAGCTCGCGGCCCCGAGCTCGGTTCCCGCCGCATCGCCAGCGCCGAGCTCGGGCCGGGCACCCTCGGGCCAGTCGTTGAACAGCTCGGTGAGCCAGCGCCCGAACCGACCGGGCGGCTCCGGATCGGGGTAGTCCGCGATCAGCCGCCGGAGAGCCTCCGCGGTCCGCGCCGTGAGGGCGTCGACAAATTCCCGGGTCGGCCGGCCCTCCGCCCGGATCGCGTCGCCCACGCGCACGCGGACCGGCCGGCCGAGCCCGAGCCAGCTCGTCCCGTTGAGCGCGATCGGGATGATCGGGACACCCGATCGCAGCGCGAAGTACGCCGTGCCATCGGCCAGCGGCAGCAGCTCGCGTTCGCCGCGATGGATCCTCCCCTCCCCCGCGATCGCGATCACCCAGCCGTCGTCGAGGACTCGCTGGACCCGGCGGGTCGTCTCGATGAGGTCGGTCTTCGCCGGCCGGTACGGGATCCCGAACCCCGCCCAGGCAATGAGCCGGTTGCGCCCACCTCGGCTCATGTCCACCTCGCGGGGCCCGAACATCGCGAGCTTTGGCCGCCCGGGAAGGACCACCAGGAGCACCATAGGGTCTACCCAGTTGAGGTGGTTGAAGACGTAGATCGCGGGCCCGGTCGCAAATCGGTCGGCCCCCTCCACGTGCACGCGGAGCACGACGCGGATGGCAGCGGCACACAGACCCCTGAGGATCCGGATCCGAATCGGCCGATGGACGGGGCCGGCCACGAGCGGCGGTGCCACGGTCCGGAGTCTAGTGCGTCGACGGCGGCGGTTCAGCCCGCACGGTATCCGGGTCGAGGCCCGAGAGCCGGTCGATGACGAGGTCGGCCACGTCGCTGGCCCCGGGCGCCGGCGGCACGCTGGCGTTGGGCACCAGCACGACGAACATGCCCGCTGCCCGGCCGGCCAGGACACCGTTGAGCGAGTCCTCGACGACCAGGCAGCGTTCGGGCGGGACACCCAGGCGCGAGGCAGCGAGCCGGTAGACGTCGGGCGCGGGCTTGCCGTGGGCCACCTCGTCCGAGGAGACGACCGCCCCGAACACGCCGTGCAGCCCGAGAGCGTCCAGCGCGGCGTCGATCACGGCCGCATGCGCCGACGACGCCAGTGCGACCGGTCGTCGCCGGGCGATCCGGCGGACCGCCTCGGGCGCCCCGGCGATGACCGGCGCCGGCAGGGTGCGATAGCGCTCGACCATGTCCTCGACGACCGCGCGCTCGATCTCGTCCGGCGAGAGGTCCGCGAGATCGAGGCGCTGACGCATGATCGCGGCCCACTGCCGCGAGTTGGCGCCCATCACGGCGTGTTGGTCCGCCACGGACCACGGCCGGCCGTGGGCCTTCGCGAAGGCGATCCGGACGTCGTTCCACCACGGTTCCGTATCCACGATCACCCCGTCGAGGTCGAACAGGACGGCGTCCGGGCTCCGGGCGGGCGTCATCGGGCGGTCGCTGCGGAGCGCGCGGCGGGGCGCGCGGCGAGGATCAGGCGCATCGAGCCTCCAGCCGGGCACGCCACGCCAGGAGCGACGAGCCCGACGGACAGGCTATCGGATCGCCGCCGCCGAATGCGGCCGTGCCTCCCGGCGCCTCGTGCCTCATGCCAGTCGGCGCGATGCAGGGTGCTGTTTCTCCCTGTCGGGGCCTGTGGGCAGCGGCGATCATGATCCGAACCGCTGGCCCATGACCGGCGGTTGGGAGGTAGGGATGCGCATCAACCGCAGCGTCCTCGGCTGGGGGGTGTTCTTCATCGTGCTGGGCGCCGTGCCCCTGGCGGTCCGAGCCGGGCTGGTGGACGCCGACACGGTTCGCCGCGCGTGGCAGCTGTGGCCGTTGATCCTGGTCGGGATCGGGCTGGGGCTGGTGCTCCAGCGGACGAAGGGTGCCTTCATCGGCGGCCTCATCGTCGCGCTCACGTTCGGGCTGATGGCCGGTGGCGCGATCGCGGGCGGCTTCGGGCCGGTCGCCGGGTTCGGGACCTGCGGGTTCGGGACCGGGACGGGCGCCGGCACGCCGTTCGCCGGCCAGTCGGGGACCTTGGGCGGCACGTCGCGGGTGAGCGTGGACCTGAGCTGCGGCGAGCTGGTCGCGGGGTCCGCGGCCGGCAGCGAGTGGCAGCTGACCGGGACGTCGGATGACGGGACAGCGCCCGATCTCACCACGTCCGGCAGTCGCCTCGAGATCCGCGCCCCCGAGCACCGCGGGCTGGACATGGCCCATGGCTCGTCGTGGCACCTCACCCTGCCCCAGGACCCCGTGATCTCGCTGGGCGTCACCGTCAACGCCGCGTCGGCCCGGCTTGATCTCGCCCAGGCGCACCTGTCCGACGTCAGCCTGTCGGTGAACGCGGGCGACGTCCATGCCAACCTGTCGCAGGCGCTGGGTGTGGGCGACGTCAGCGCGAGCGTCAACGCGGGCTCGGTGTCGGTCTCGCTGCCGGCCCCGGAAGGCACCCTGTCCGCCAGCCTGTCGGCCAACGCGGGCTCGATCGAGGTCTGCATCCCGGCCGGGACGGCGCTCCGGGTCCGCGCCTCCGACAGCCCGCTCGGCTCGAACAACTTCGCGTCGCAAGGCCTCACACGCAACGGCAACACCTGGACGAGCGCAGGCTTCGACTCGAGCGCCCAGCGAATCGAGCTGAGCACCAGCGCCAACCTGGGTGCCATCACCCTCAACCCGGAGTCCGGCTGTGACTGATCGCCTGTACCGATCCCCCACCGACCGCGTGATCGCCGGCGTCGCCGGTGGGCTCGCCGTGTGGCTCAACATCGACCCGTCGCTGGTCCGCATCGCGTGGGTCCTGCTCGCCATCTTCTCGGGCGGGATCTTCCTGCTGGTGTATTTCGTGATGATGATCGTCGTCCCGCTGCCGCCCGACGGCTGGATCCCGCGGGCCGGCGGCGCCCCGGGCGGGACACCCGGCGGCTGGGGCACAGGCTGGGGCACGCCGGGCGGGACGGCCGGCACGTCCGGCACGGCGCCCGACGCACCGCCCGCCGGCCCGACCTCCGGCTGGGCACCGCCGGCCGGGGGAGGCTGGTCCTCCGCCCCGCCGCCCGCCACCGGCTGGTCGCGGCCCATGGGCGGCGGCAACGCCGGGATCGTGCTCGGCGTCGTGCTGATCGTGCTCGGGGCCTGGTTCCTGGTCGACCAGTACGTGCGGATCGACTGGAACCTCCTGTGGCCGGCGGTCGTGATCGTGATCGGCGTCGGCCTCATCGCAGCGGCGCTGCGCCGCGGCCGCCCGGGGGGCAGCGGCTGACCGTCGCGCGGCATCGAAGCGTCCCCGCCGTGGCGGCGGCTCGCCGAACATGCCGGTCTGCTCGTCGAAACGGTCGGGGGCGTCGATCCTGGCGCCGCGGGGGAAGCACCCGGATCGCGCCCGTCGCATCGCGCACGCGGAACCCGATTCCCCGCTCCTCGGCCAGCGGCCCGCCCTCGTCGCGACCCGCGCCGCTCACCCTTCGGTCTAGCTTGCGCGAAGCCTGACCGCTCGCGTCACGGTGCCGTCATCGTGCGCGACTAGACTGGTGACCATCGGAGGTCTCCATGCAGTTCCTGTTTCACAAGCCGTCCATGCCGCGCCCCGAGGAGGCCCTCCCCGGGCGTGCCGAGGCGATCGTCACGCCGGGCGCCCATTTCGTGAACGGCCGCCCGCTCACGCCCCCCTACCCCGACGGGTTGGAGGTCGCCGACTTCGCCATGGGCTGCTTCTGGGGCGCGGAGAAGAGGTTCTGGTCGATCCCCGGGGTGTGGATCACCGCCGTCGGCTACCAGGGCGGCGCCACCCCCAACCCGACCTACCGAGAGGTGTGCACCGGCAACACCGGGCAGGCCGAGGCGGTGCGGGTGGTGTTCGACCCGTCGCTCGTCTCCTACGAGCAACTGCTCAAGACGTTCTGGGAGTCGCACGATCCCACCCAGGGCTACCGCCAGGGCAACGACGTCGGCACCCAGTACCGGTCCGCGATCTTCGCCCACGGGCCGGCGCAGCTCGCCACCGCGACCGCCTCGCGCGAGATGTATGCGGGCGAGCTCGCCAGGGCCGGCTACGGCGCGATCACGACCGAGATCCGCGAGGCGCCCGAGCTCTACTTCGCCGAGGACTACCACCAGCAGTACCTGGCCAAGAACCCGGAAGGCTACGACTGCCACACCGCGACGGGGGTCAGCTGCCCGATCGGGCTCGGCGTGAGCTCAACCGCCAGGTAGTTCCGCCCCGACCAGGCAGCTGTCCGAGGCTGGCTCTCTCGACGGTCGGGTGCTGTGGGCTACCCCCTCGACCCTGCCGACCCTGGACGATACAGTCATCAGCCGGACCCCCATGACACCTCGCTTCTGCGTCTATCAGTGCCAACATTTGCCGGTCGCCGAGCTCCGAGCTCGCTGGAGGCGCGCGGAAGAGCTTGGCTTCGACGTGCTGTGGAATGTCGATACCGTCGTCGATCCCGATCGACCGCGTTCCATGATGTTTGACGGGCCGTCGGTGCTCGTCGCAATGGCGCTCGAAACAAGCCGAATCCGGATCGGGACGCTCGTTACGAGCCTGTACTTTCGACATCCGGTCCTGGCCGCCCGAGCCGCCGCGACCGTCGATCATCTGTCCGCGGGCAGACTCGAGCTGGCGCTTGGTGTCGGCGACCCGAGCGCCGGACCAGCCGCCGCCGGAGTCCCGGACTGGCCGGTACGCGAACGCATCGCGCGCTTCCGCGAGTTCGCCGACCTGACCGACCGGCTCCTGCGGTCGCCGGTGACGACGTTCGAGGGAGTGTTCTACCGCTGCAGGGAGGCCGAGGTCATCCCCGGGCCCGTTCAACAACCAAGGCCTCCCATGACCATCGCCGCTCACGGTCCGCGAATGCTCGCGATCGCCGCCGAGTTCGGTGACGGCTGGAGTTCGTGGGGCGGCTACGGTATCGACAGCGAGGGCGACTTCTTCAAACGCACCAGCCAACGCGCAATCGACTTCGACCGCCTGTGCCGCGAGCGGGGTCGCGATCCGTCTGCTGTCCGCCACTCGTTGGTCTGCTTCCCGCCGCTGACTCCGTGGGAGTCTGTCGCCTACTTCGAGGAGATGGTCGGCCGGTATGAGGCGCTCGGAATCGATGAATTCGTTCTCTACTGGCCGCGTCGCTGGCGAGACCATCCATCCGAGGATCGTACATTCGGGCGGGTGGCCGTCGACGTCCTGCCACGCCTGCGGTTTGCCTGAGTCGTCAACTCAAGGAAGGCCTAGATGCGGCGGAGGTTGCTGCGATGAAGTGGTCGATGGCGTCACTCGCGGCCGCGGTGGTCCTCCTCCTGCTCGCCGACCTCCTCGCGTTCCATGACCTGTTCGAGCCACACACCGTGCGCGACTGGATGATGCTGGCGGCCTCGGCCCTGGCTGTCGTCGGCCTCGTCGGTCAAATCGTTCGCGGCCGGAGTGACGAACCGCCGCCCTGGCGCTAGCGAGATCACTGGCTCCTGACGCATGTCGCGCAAGAGAACACAGGCCCCGAAGCGTCATGCCGAAAACCATGCAACCGAAAGGTCGTTGCTAGAACATCGTATTGCTGTTAGCGGCATTCTCGGGAATCTCCTGCACGACATCCCAATGCTCGACGATCTTGCCGTCTTCAAGACGGAAGATATCCACGACGGCCATGCCGCGATCGTCGGGTTCGCGGGTCAGATGACCGTGCATGACCACGTAATCGCCTTCCGCGATGATCCTCTTTGATTCCAAACGGTAGTCTGGATAGGTTTGCGCGAACCTCTTGGCAAACTTGATGAACGGTTCGGGACCATCTGCGGCGCCAGGGTTGTGCTGTCGGTATTGCGATCCCAGATACGTGGCCACCGCCTCTTCGGGCCTGCGTTGATTGATGGCGAGGTCGTTCCACTCACGCACGACCTGCTTGTTCCGCTCCAGCTGAGAACCCACGTTGACCTCCTGCATCACAGGCGTTGAATGCTGGGTCAGATGAACGACGCCGCGGTTCGGCATCGGCGATGACGGGTCGGCTGCCGCCGTGCCGCGAGGCGCGACGGCGCCTGCGTACAGCTTCCTGACGTCCGAGGCGAGGACATGCGCCTGCGCCCGTGCACCCGGCATGACGACGGCAGCGTACCCGTTCGTCTCAGCGAGGATGAAGCTGTGCCGCTCGATTCGGGGCGCATGGCGGACGACCCCGACGATGGTGGACATCAACGACGTCGATCACATCGACCCGCAGAATGAGGGCATGGAACCGGCGATCATCCTGGGCGGGTTCGTGGCCCTGGCGTTGCTCCTGCTGGCTGCCGCCATGCGACGGACACGGCGGCCGTCCGGGCGCGCGGCGCCACCGTTCCGACGGGCGGCGCCGTGGGTCGCGGGCGGCGTGCTGGTCGTGGGCGCGGGCCTGCTTGCGATCCCCGGGGTCTCGCCGGTCGTGATCGCGGTCCTGCCCGCCTACGCCGGCGTTGCGATCGCTGGCATGTGGCGGATGGCCAGCCTCGACAGCGTCAGCCCCTGGATGCCGCCGTCGCGGCGGCGCGCCCGGCTCGGCGCCACGGCCATCGCCGTGACATGGCTGGGCCTCGTGCTCGGCCTCCTGCTTGCGATCGTTGACCTGGTCGCCCGCACCCGCTACGGGCCGTAGCCTGCGCGCCGTCCGCGCCGTCCGGCGGCGAGTACGATCATCGGCGACGACGTGCGAGGAGGATCATCGCGATGGAGACCGTGCGCGACATCATGACCCGGTCGGTGTTGTCCGTGCGGAGGGAGGCACCGCTGCAGAAGGTCGCCCGCCTCCTGATCAAGCACCGGATCAGCGGGCTGCCGGTGGTCGACGAGTCCGGACACGTGCTGGGCGTCATCTCGGAGGGCGACCTGCTGGTCAAGGAGCAGCGCGCCGGCTCCATCCCCCATCGCCCGCTTGCCCGCCTGTTCGGCGAATCGGCGGAAACCCGCCAGTTGCTGGACAAGTCCGAGGCCCGCACCGCCGGCGACGCGATGACCACCCCCGCGATCACGATCGAGGCCGACGAGGCGGTGGCGGCCGCAGCGACGCTGATGATCAAGCGCAAGGTGAACCGACTGCCGGTGACCGAGGGTGACCGCATGGTGGGCATCGTCACCCGGGCCGACATCGTGCGCACCTTCGCCCGCAGCGACGAGGAGCTGGCCGAGACGATCCGCTCCGACGTGCTGCTGCGGGCGCTGTGGATCGATCCCGATGAGTTCCAGGTCACGGTCGCGAACGGCGTGGCATCGATCGCAGGTCGCGTCGAGCGGCGGTCCACGGCCGCGATGGTGGAGCGGATGGTGTCGATGGTCCCGGGCGTCGTCGGGGTGGCGGCGGACATCGCCTGGTCGGTCGATGACCGGGACATCGAGGCGCCCGGCCGGGACTACATCTCGCCCAAGGGCCCCTCCTGACCGGACACCGGGGCGGCGCCCTCGGCGGCCGGGTCGCTCCGGCCTCCGCGCACGAGGGAGGTGGCGATCCCCACGCAGCACACCACCCCGGCGACCACAAACGCGTCGCGGATCCCGAGCGCGAGCGCCCGCGCCGAGGCCTGCGCGGGATCGAAACCAGAGAGCGCCGCCAGGTGAACCGGCACCCGCACGGCCACGATCGCGCCGCTTGCGGCGATGCCCAGGGCCTGGCCATCGATCCGCATCTGGGCGAGCGTGCCCGACGCGGTGCCGATCCGGTGCCGCGGCACGGAGCCCAGCACCGCGCTCGAGTTCGGGCTCATGAACAGCCCCTGGCCCACCCCGATCAGGCCCAGCCGCCACACGAGGTCAAGCGGCCCGAACCCGGGCCCGAGCTGTGACAGGCTGAGCAGGCCGGCGGCCATCACCGCGATCCCGATGCTCGCCGGCACCCGGGAGCCGATCCGGTCGGACAGCGTGCCGCTGAACGGCGCCACCAGCGCGCCCACGATCGGGACCGGGGTCAGCAGCAGGCCCGCCTGGATCGGAGGGTAGCCGGCGGCGTTCTCCAGCAGGAACGGCAGCAGGAACGTTGCCGTGAACAGGCCCGCGAACGCGATCACGACGCTGGCGTTGCCGGCCGAGAAGGCCCGGATCGAGAACAGCCCGAGGTCGATCATCGGCTGGACCGCTCGCTGCTCGACCCGCAGGAACAGGCCGGCGGTCAGGACGAACGCCACGAGCAGGGCGAGGATCACGGGGCTCGTCCAGCCCAGCGACTCGCCCTGGGTGAGGGCAAGCAGCAGGGTCAGCAGGGCGGTGCCGGACAGGACCGCGCCCGGGACGTCGAACGTCTGGCCGCCCGTGGGCTCCTCGCGGGGCAGGATCCGCATCGCCCACGCGATGGCGAACAGACCGATGGGCAGGTTGACGAAGAACACGGCGCGCCAGGTGGCGACCTCGGTCAGGACGCCGCCCAGGACCGGGCCCAGCGTGAGGCCCAGGGACACGCTGATCGCGTTGAGACCGAGCGCCTTGCCCCGCTCGCCGGGCCCGAACGTCCGCGCCACGATCGCGGGGCCCATCGCCTGGAGCATGCCCGCGCCGACGCCCTGGAGGACGCGGAAGCCGATCAGCGCGGGGGCGCCGGGGGCCGCGCCGCACAGCACGCTGGCGACCGTGAACAGCACGAACCCCGAGAGGTAGACGCGCCGGAAGGTCAGCACCTCGCCCAGGCGGCCGAACGGCAGCAGCACGCTGCCGACCACGACCAGGTACGCGATCGACACCCACTCGACGACCGTGAGGTCGATCGAGAACGCCTCCTGGATCCGGGGCAGGGAGATGTTGACGATGCTTCCGTCGAGCGTCGCCATGAACGTCCCGACGGAGACCGCGGACAGGACGAGCCAGCGTCGATCCATGTGCGGTTGACGCTACCCCATGCGTGCCCGCGGTCCGGTCAGCCTGCGCCGGGCATCGCTCCCAGCTGGCGCATCAGGCCCATCTGATCGAACTGGTGCCAGTGCTCGACGACCTGCCCGCCCCGGATGCGGAACAGGTGGATCTCGCCGATCGTGTAGCGCCGGCCGCTTGGCGGCAGGCCCATGAACTCACCCACCTGGGTCGCGCTGGCCGTGACCCGTGCGGCAACGAGATCACCCTCGGCCACGAGGTCCTCGACCACGAACTCGGCGTCGGCCAGGCCCTTGGACACGCGCTCCATCGCCTGCCGCAGGTCGGCGCGGCCGTCGCCGGTGTACGGCCAGGTGTGGGGCACGAAGTCCGCGGCCACCAGCCGGTCCACCGCCCCCGGGTCGCCCTTCACGAAGATCTCGTCGATGAACCGGCGCACCAGGGCCTTGTTGCTTTCCATCACGCTGTCGTTCATGTCTCGTCCTCCCGGGCTGGGTCCGGGTGCCGTTCGGGGCACCAACCCCGAGGGTAGCCGATGCCGCGCAAATAGGAGCCCCCTGGCAAGCAACCGGCTATGCTGGATCGCGTGAACCGTCGTCGGCGCTGCCGCCTCCAGCCCTCGCCCACCCGGAACGGGTGATCCCCGGCACCCGGTCCCGGCCCGTTGCCGGGCGGCCCGGCTGGCTCCGGGTCCCGCGTGGCCGCCTCATACGGGCTCGCGACACCCTGCGGAGTGGTCCGGCCGGGCTGGTCGCCCTCGCCCTCCTCACGGGTCTCGGGGCCGGCCTGGGCGCGATCGCGTTCCGGTGGCTGATCGGTTCGTTCACGTTCGTGTTCACCGGTCAGTCCGACTATGGGGCCGTGAGCCGGCCCGTCCACCCGGTCCTGCCCGGCCTGGGCGTCTGGTTCATCGTCCTGGTCCCCGCGATCGGTGGCCTGCTGTACGGCCCGCTGATCGACCGCTTCGCCCGCGAGGCCCGCGGCCACGGCGTCCCGGAGGTGATGCTCGCGGTGGCCGAGCATGGCGGCCGGATCCGTCCCCGGGTCGCGGTGGTGAAGGCGCTCGCGTCGGCCATCTGCCTGGGGTCGGGGGGCTCGGTGGGTCGCGAGGGGCCGATCGTCCAGATCGGGTCGGCGCTCGGGTCGGCGCTCGGCCAGGCACTGCAGGTCGGCGAGTCGAACCTGCGCCTGCTGGTCGCGTGCGGCGCCGCGGGTGGGATCTCGGCCACGTTCAACGCGCCCATCGCGGGCGTGTTCTTCGCATTGGAGCTCATCCTCCGCGACTTCGAGGTCCGCTCGTTCGGGTCGGTGGTCCTGGCCTCCGTCACCGCGGACGTGATCAGCCGGGCGGCATTCGGCGCGTCGTCGTTCCTGCCGCTGCCCCAGTTCTCGATCGTCAGTCCCTGGGAATACCCGCTGTATGCCGCGCTCGGCCTCGTCGCGACCGTGGTCGGGCTCGGCTTCGTGCGCGTCCTGTACGGCATGGAGGACCTCGTCGACCGCCTGTGGGTCCCGCGCCCCGAATGGCTGCGGCCGATCGTCGGTGGCCTGGCGCTGGGGCTGCTGCTGCTCGCGCTGCCGCAGCTCTACGGCGTGGGCTACGCCCCCCTGGAGCAGGCGATCGGCGGCCAGGACACCCTCCAGCTGCTGGTGCTGCTGTTGGCGGGCAAGCTGATCGCCACCAGCCTCACCATCGCGATCGGCGGGTCGGGCGGCGTGTTCGCGCCCTCGCTGTTCATGGGCGGGATGCTGGGCACCGCCTTCGGGCTGATCGCGAACTCGCTGTTCCCGGGCCAGGTCGCGCCGGCGGGCGCCTATGGGTTGGTAGGCATGGGCGCCGTGTTCGCGGCGGCCGCGCACGCACCGATCACCTCGGTCCTCATCCTGTTCGAGCTGACCGGCGACTACCAGGTGATCCTGCCGCTGATGACCGCGATCGCGGTCTCCGCCGGCCTGTCCGCGCTGCTGACGCCCGAGACCATCTACACGCTCAAGCTGCGACGGCGGGGCGTCGACGTTCGGCGCGGCAGGGCCGCGAGCCTGATGCAGCTGATCACGGCGCGCCAGGCGATGCGCCCGGTGCCCGTCCCCGTGACAACGACCGCGAGCCTGGCCGAGGTCGTCGACCGGCTGGTCGCCGACGGCGTGGAGGCCCTGCCGGTGGTGGACGAAACCGGCGCGTACAGCGGGATCGTGACCGCCGACGGCGCTGAGGAGCGGATGCGCGCGAACGCGCTCGACTCCACGGCGGCAGACCTCGCCCAGCACGTGCCCGCGGTCCGGGCGGACGAGACGCTGGAGCAGGCGCTCGAGCGGCTGCTCGCGCACGGAGCGGCGGGCCTGCCCGTCCTCGACACCGACGATGGCCGGGTCATCGGCTGGCTCACCCATCGCGACCTGCTGCGGAGCTACAGCTCGGGTGGCGCGAACGTCGACCGACCAGCCGCCGTCGAGGCGGTTCAGCACGATCGGGCGGCAGGCCCGTCGTGGCTGCAGAGCTTCCGGGTGGTCGAGCTCGAGTTCGCGACCGACGCGCCACCGGTCGGGCTGCCGCTCTCGAGCCTCGCGTGGCCGGCGCTCGCGCTGCCGATCATGGTCCGCCGCGGTGGCCTGAGCTTCGCCCCGACGGCCGCCACCCTGCTCCAGGCAGGCGACCGCGTCACCGTGCTCGTCGAGCGCGCGCTCGCCGATGGCCTGGCCGAGCAGGTGTCCATGCCGGCGACCGCCGTCGAGCCCGCGGTGCCCCCGGTTCGCGTAGGCGATGCCCTGGTCGAGGACACGCCGGCTGGCTGACGCGCCCTGTCCCCCTGGGCTCAGCGGGTGTGCACGGCGAAGAACGCGGCGATCAGCGTGGCGGCGTCGATGGCGCCGGTCCTCCGCCCCTGACCGATTTGCGTGCATTCCGCCGTCGGAGGGTGTAGCGTGACTCGGTCACAGACCGACTGTCGGTCGGTCCCAGGCCGGACGAGGAGGGATATGGCCCGTACGATCGCCGCCGCCGCTCTTCGGGATGGCCGTCGCGACGCGTTCGTGGACGCGGCGCTGCGGCTGATCCAGGCCCAGGGCTACGAGCGGACGAGCATCCAGGACGTGCTCGATGAGCTGGACGCGTCGCGGGGCGCCTTCTACCACTACTTCGATTCGAAATCGGCGCTGCTCGATGCGGCGGTGGAGCGGATGGTCGACCTCGCGATCGCCGAGATCCAGCCGATCGTGGAGACGCCCGGGCTCGATGCCCGCGACCGGCTCCGGGCGCTGTTCGGCGGCATCGGCCGCTGGAAGGGCGAGCGGACCGACCTGATGCTGGCGCTGATGGACACCTGGCTGAACGACGACAACGCGCTCACCCGGGAGAAGTTCCGCCGCGGCCTCGTGCAGCACCTGGGGCCGCTGCTGGCCCGGATCATCGAGCAGGGCAACGTGGAGGGCACGCTGGATGCGGGCGACCCCGAGCCGACGTCGCAGGTGCTGGTCGCGCTCATTGCGGCGATGAACGAGCGGGCGTCCCACCTCTATGCCGCCCGCCGGGCCGGCACGGTGACGTTCGAGCACGTCGAGCGGACGTTTGGCGCATTCGCCCGCGCCATTGAGCGGATCCTCGGCCTCCCCGGCGGCTCGCTCACCCTCGGAGACCCGGCAACCCTTCGCTACTGGTTCGACTCCCCCACCCCCCGCACGCAGGAAGTCCCATGACCACGATCATCCAGACCGAGCAGCTGACCAAGACCTACGGCGTCCATCGCGGGATCATCGATATCGATCTCGCCATCGAGCAGGGCGAGGTGTTCGGGTTCCTGGGGCCCAACGGCGCCGGCAAGACCACCACGATCCGAACGGTGCTCGACCTCATCCGGCCCACCAGCGGCAGGGCGCTGGTGTTCGGGATCGAGTCCAGCGCCGACCCCGTTGCGATCCATCGGCGGGTGGGCTACATCCCGGGCGAGTTCACGCTCTACGACCGCCTCACCGGGGGCCAGACGCTTGCCTACTTCGCCAACCTCCGCGGCGGCGTCGACCGCGCCTACCAGCAGCAGCTGATCGAGCGCTTCGAGATCGACCCGTCTCGCAGGTTCAAGGAGCTGTCCAAGGGCAACAAGCAGAAGATCGGGCTCGTCATCGCACTCCAGCACAAGCCCGAGCTGCTCATCCTCGACGAACCGACCTCTGGCCTCGATCCCCTCGTCCAGCAGTCGTTCTACGCGCTCGTTCGCGAGGCGAAGGCCGAGGGCCGGACGGTGTTCCTGTCGTCGCACATCCTGTCCGAGGTCGAGCGCACCTGCGACCGGGTGGCGATCATCCGCGAGGGCCGCCTGGTCAAGGTGGACCGGGTCGAGGCGCTGCGCGACCTCGCCCACCACCAGGTCGAGCTGCGGTTCGCCGATGGCGTGCCGGCCGAGGCGTTCACCGGGTTGCCCGGCGTATCCGAGGTGCGCGTCGAGGACCACACGCTCCTGATGCGGGTCGCCGGGCCGATCACGCCGGTCGTCCAGGCGGCGGCAGCGTACGAGCTGCTCGACTTCGTGAGCCGCGAACCGACCCTCGAGGAGACCTTCCTCGCCCAGTACGGCGCGCAGCCGGCGCAGGAGGTGCAGTGATGACCGCCCGCGCCGTCACGGCCGGTGCACGGCCATCGATCCTCAGCCGCATCTACGGCTTCGGGACCATCTACGCCAAGACGATCCGCGACGCGCGGCTCGCGTTCATCATCGCCGCCGGGCTCCTCGGCGGGCTCTCGCTCGCGATGGGCGCCGCGATCCCGAGCGTCTTCCCGACGCCCGAGTCCCGCCTGGAGATCGACCAGCTGATCGGCGGCATGCCCTCGCAGATGGTCGACTTCTTCGGCAAGCCCGTGGGCCTCGGGACGTTCGGCGGCTACCTGACCTGGAAGTACGGCCTCGTGTTCGTCCTGACGACCTCGCTGTGGTCGATCCTGGCGCTGTCGGGAACCCTCGCCGGCGAGGCGAGCCGGGGCAGCCTGGACCTCGTCGCCGCCGCGCCGTTCGGCAAGCGCCGGATCGCGCTCGAGAAGCTGGCCGCCCACCTCACGACGTTGGTGCTGGCGCTGGCGTTCATGACGATCATGATCACGATCAGCTCCAACGCCTACGGCAATGCCGCCCTCGGCGACCCGCTGCCGCTGACATCTTCGGTGGGGTTTGCCCTGTGGCTCGGCTTCATCGCCCTGTTCTTCGGGGGCCTCGCGTTTGCGCTTGGCCCGATCCTGGGGCGCGGCGGGTCAGCCGGCGTGGCCGGGATCGCGCTGGCCCTGGCGTGGAGCGTGAACGGCCTGCATCTTGAACCGCTGACCGCGCTCAGCCCGTTCAGCTGGACCGCGAACCACATCGCGCTCGCCGGCCAGTACGACTGGGCCGGCCTGGCGCTCCTGGGCGTCACCGCCGCGGTCATGCTGGCCATCGGCGTCGAGGTGTTCGCCCGCCGCGATCTCGGGGTCACCGCGGGCGTCGGGCTGCCGACGCTCCCGGGCGCCGTGCTCGGGGTCCGCGGTCCCATCAGCCGCGCATTCGGGGATCAGCTGCCGCGCGCGATCGCCTGGGGGCTCGGGCTGGGTGTGTTCGGCGCCATGCTGACGTCGCTCGTGGGCGAGATGTCCGGACAGCTCGCCGGCGACGCGAACCTCCTGAAGGTCCTGCAGACGGCCTTCCCGGGCCTCGACCTCACGACTGCGGGGGGGTTCCTGCAGCTGTTCATCGAGCTGTTCTACATCGTCGCCGGGTTCGCCGCGGCGACGTTCGTGTCCAAGTGGGCCTCGGACGAGACCGGCGGCCGGCTCGAGGAGGTGCTGGCCACGCCGCTGCCCCGTGCCCGGTGGGTGCTCGCCGGCGGCCTCGCGGCGCTCGCCGCGGATGGGGTCATGACGCTCATGTTCGCGCTGTCGATCGGCCTCGGCGCCGGCGCGGGCGGCGTGTCGACGGGCGACGCGATGCTGGGTTCGGTATCCCTCGGGCTCTACGCCGCCGCGCTGATCGGCATCGGCGTCGCGATCGGCGGGCTGTGGCGGGCGTCGGTCGCCGCCGAGCTCGTCGCGCTGCTGGTCGTGGCGACCTACCTGGTGGGCCTGCTGGCGCCGCCGCTGGGCCTGCCGGACTGGGTCCACCAACTGGCGCTGACCACGCACTTCGGCCAGCCGATGGCCGGACAGTGGGACGCCGTCGGTGTCGTCGCCTGCCTCCTGCTTGCGGCAGGCGGCCTCGCGGTGGGCGCCTGGGGCCTGCGTCGCCGCGACGTCGAGCGCTGATCGGCCCTCGGCGGGGCGTCATCCGGTCAGGCCGCCACCCGCGGGCCTCCACGCGGACGACACCACGAGCCACAGCAGCGCAAGGTCGATGGCGAACCCGAGCAGCAGGCTCGGCGAGAAGCACAGCGCGAGCAGGAGCGTCGAGCCCAGCGCGGCGCCGGTCACGAGCCCGGCCCACCAGCTGGCCGGCACGAGCACGCCCAGCCCCGACAGGGCCGCGACCAGGAAGCTCGCGAACACCAGCACCATCACCACGAGCCCCACCCCGCGCACCAGGCCAACGTCGAGCCCGACGCGCGTGACCAGCCACGACTGCGACAGGTCGAACGGCCACGCGGTGCCGCCGGCAGTCGTGGCCGCCTCCGGCGCGGGCCTGGGGAACACGAACAGCAGGTGGACCCAGCCGTGGGCGAACAGCAGGCCGGCGAGCAGCCAACGGCCCAGCGTCCAGTCACGATCCAGCAGGAACCACGTGACGGCCGCGACGACGGCCACCCCGATCGCGAGCGGCAGCAGGTCGGTGATGGCCTTCATTTCCCTCCCCTTCCAGGTGTGCGTGGCGACGCCGCTGGCCGCGCGCGCGCTCAGGTGCCCGTGGCTGCCCTGCCGTCATAGCGCGCCAGGACGCGGTTGTCGTCACCCGAACGGGTGATCGGCCGCGGGCCATCCGGCCCTGGGCGATGCGGCCGCCGGCGGCCGCTCAGCCGACGCCGCGCAGGTCGAGCACCCGGCCCCAGTGGAACAGCCGCACGGCGACCAGCACCCCGAGCGCGGCCAGGACCAGGATCACGGCCGCGGCGATAGACCCGTCGAGGTCGCCGGCCTGGAACTCGGCGTAGACCACCAGCGGCAGCGTCTGGGTCCGGCCCTCGATGCTGCCCGCGAACATGATCGTGGCCCCGAACTCGCCCAGCGACCTGGCCCAGCTCATGACCAGCCCGGCGCCCAGCGCGGCGCTCGCGAGCGGCACCGTCACGTGGCGGAACAGGTGCGGCTCCGATGCGCCGTCGACCCGCGCGGCATCCTCGAGATCGCGATCCACGCCGGCGATGCCCGCCCGGGCGGAGCGCACGAAGAAGGGCGCCGAGACGAACACCTGGGCCAGGATCACCGCCAGCGTGGTGAACGGGATCGACAGGCCCAGCGCGTCGAGCGGATCGCCGAGCAGGCCGCGCCGCCCGAACACGAGCAGCAGCCCCAGGCCGGCGACCGACGGCGGCAGGATGATCGGCAGGTCCACCAGGGCCTCGACCAGCCACTTGCCCCGGAACCTCCGACGGGCGAGCACGATGGCCAGCGGCAGCCCCACCGCCAGGGTCACGACCAGGCTGATCGCGGTGGTCGTCAGGCTCAGCGACAGGGCGGCCAGCACGACCGGCGCGGTCACGGTGCCACCCAGCGATCCGCTCGTCAGTCCATGGCCCAGCAGGGCGAGCACGGGCAGCGCGAGGAACAGGGTGAACAGGCCGGCCAGGCCGGGCAGCGAGCCCCGGGCCCAGCGCCGGTTCCCGGGATGTCCACGTCGCTCGACGCGCAGGACGGGCGTCGGGACCGGGTCGAGGCGACCGGCTTCCCGGCCGCTGCTGCCGGTCACGATGGCGGCAGGAACCCGAACGCGGCCAGGATCGCCTGTCCGTCCGGGCCCGGTCAGCCAGGCCATGAACGCCTCGGCCGCCGGCCGGTTCGGGGAGGTGCGGACGAGGACGCCCGCGTAGGTCGCCGGGACGTTGGCGTCGGCCGGGACGGCGATCGTCCGCAGGTCGGGCGACGCGGCGGCATCGGTGCGGTACACGATCCCGGCGTCGCCCTCGCCCAGCCCGATCTTGGCGGCCACCGCCTTGACGTCGTCCTCGCGCGACACGACGTTGGCGGCGTACGCGGCGGCAAAGCCGGTCGGAGCGTCCGGTTGCCGGGCGAGGTTCGCGACCAGCCGCTGCGCGTACGCCGTGACGGGCACCTTGTCGCCCGCGGCGACGATCTTGAGCCCCGGCCGTGCGAGATCGGACCAGGTCCGCACGCCGCCCGGATTGCCGGCGGGCACGACGATCGTGAGCTCGTTGCCGGCGAACGGCACCGGGCCGCCGCTCGCGAACCCGTCGTCGACGAGGCGTTGCGCGTTCGCGGTGTCGGCCGACAGGAACACGTCCGCCGGCGCCCCCTGCTCGACCTGCGTCGCGAGGGCCGCCGACGACCCGGTCGAGACCACGAGCGTCGTCCCCGGCGTCGCGGCCTCGTACGCGGTCGCGACGCGCTGGAGGACGCCCGTCAGCGACGCTGCCCCGAAGACCGTGAGGTCCGACGTGCCTCCGGCTCCGGCCGGATCCAGGATGTGCGTGGCCGGGGTCGTGGTCGCGGCCGGCGTTGCTACCCCGTCCCGCCCGCCGCCGTGCGCCCCGCCCGACGTGCAGGCCGCCAGCAGCCCGGCGAGCACGGCCGCGACCGCCAGCCAGCGCGGCCGGCCGGCCCTCCCGCGGGTCGCGCTCACCCGCGTGTCTCCTTGCGCACGGCCACCTCGACGATCACGTTGGTCGCCTTCACCACGCAGGTGACCTCGTCGCCCACGGCGAGCGCCAGCTCGTCCACCGCCTCGGCCGTCATCAGGCTGACCATCCGGTGCGGCCCGGCGATCACCTCGACGACCGCGGCGACCCGGTCACGCTCGACGCGAGTCACGATCCCCGGGAAGCGGTTCCGCGCCGAGCCTGCCGCCATCGGGCGATCGGGCGCCTGGGCGCGGCGCTCGGCCATCAGGCGGGTGACCTCCGCGACCGGGACCCGTCGTTGGCCGCCGGCCGATCGCTCCATCCGCAGCCGTCCCTCGGCCTCCCAGCGACGCAGCGTCTCGACCGACACCTGGAGCATCTCCGCCGCCTGGCCCACGCGCAGCGCGCTCCCCCGCGCTCCGGCGTCCCCAAGCGAACCTTCGTCGCCACTGCTCATCCCATGGGAATTGTGGCACAAGCGGCCGGAAAGGCCACGTATCTGGCGACAGTACCTAGAGATCGGCGCGCGGCCCCCGGTGCTCTCCGGGCTCCTCCCGCGGCGACGAGCCCTGCGGACGCTGGGGGTGGCTCGGACGCGTGCCTCGGGTGCCCGCGGCGTGGACCTCCTTGCCGGCCTCGAGTCGCGCCCGTTGGGCATCATGACGGCCCCGCTGCAGGTCGTCCGGGTGCGCGATCGCCTCGAGCACGGCGTTGAGCTCCGCGCCGACCAGCAGGATGAGCGCCGTGATGTACAGCCACACCAGGAGCACCACCGCCCCCGCCAGCGTCCCGAACGTCGCCCCGTAATTGGCGATCGAACCGAGGTACAGGGCGAACGCCCAGGTCGCAACCAGCCAGCCGACCGTGAACACCAGGGCACCGACGGCCACCCGGTGCCATGGCAGGGCGAGGTTGGGGGCGACGCGATAGAGCGCCATCGCCGCGCCGAACAGGAGCAGGAACGCGACCGGCCAGCCGGCCAGCGCGAGGACCGGGTCGAGGGCGGCTCCCAGCCCCATGGCCGCCGCGAGCTCGCGGCTGAAGCGCTGGACCGCCACGAACAGGACGAAGGCGGCGATGACGGCGATCGCGGCCGGCAGCGTCAACCCGATCGCGACCAGGTAGCGGCGCCAGATCGACCGGCTCTCCTCCACGTCATAGGCCTTGTTGGCGGCCTTCATCACGGCGCTCGTGCCGCCCGAGGCGAAGAACAGGGCGCCCAGGGCGCCGATCGTGAGCAGCCCGGCGGACCGGCGCCCGAGGATGCCCGTGAGCTGGTCCCGGAGCAGGGTCGAGAGCTCGGGCGGGATCGACGAACCGAGCGCATCCAGCATCCGGCGCCCCGGATCCTGGATGCCGAGCCAGCCCGCCGCGAACGTGGCCAGCGCGACGAGGAAGATCGCGAACGGGAAGATGGCCATGAAGAACCGGTACGACAGCGCCGCCGCCAGCTCCAGGACGTCGTCGTCGAGCACCTGGCGCACGACCGCGACGCCGATGTCCACGGTGCGGCGTGCGGGCCTGGCATCGCGAGCGCGTTCGATCGGTCGGTCCAGATCGGCTCGGCTGATATTCATGCCCCGATCGTCGCCTGCCTGGCGCTTTGCCCCGGCCCCCTCGCGGACCCGAGACGTTGCGTTTGCCTAGCGACCCGGCGGCCGGGGCGGGCGTCACCAGTCTCGACGGGCGGACCGCTCCTCGGGGTCGAGCTGGTAATGACCGTCGCGATAGACGTACAGCGCCCGCGGCTCGTTCGAGAGATCGCGCTCGCGCACGATAGCCCTCGGATACAGCGCCCGCAGCCGTCGCTGCAGCTCCCCCGCGGAGATGGCGCCCGTGGCCAGCCGGCGGGCAGCCCGGACGAAGGCGGCGTCCGATGCCGGGATCATGCGCATCGGCACCACCGGGGTGAACGTGGACTCGTGCTCGGGCATCGGTCCGACCTCGCTGCCCGCCGATCGTGGGCCACGACCGGGTCGCGCGAGGCTTGCGAGGTTCGCGCTCCGGTTACAGGCGCGATGCAGATGTCCGCGGAACGCTGGTCAGGACTCCGGCTCGAAGTTGCCGCGCGCCGCCAGGCGCGCCCGCAGGGCCGTGACGGCTGCCTCGGCACGCTCGAGGTGCGGCCGCCCCAGGACGATGACCAGCGGGCGGTCGGCGCCATCGTGGCCCGTCAGCACGACGGCACCCGACGACGTCCCGGACGCGAGCGTCACTCGCCGCACCCAGTCCAGTGGCCAGGTGGCGGCGAGGCCGGTGGCAGGATCCGTGACCAGGACGCCGTCCTGGGCCACGAAGCAGCGCCGGTCCGTGGTCACCAGGGCCAAATCCTCGGTGCCGGCGATCACCTCGCGCACCGCTTCACCGTCGTCGACGCAGTCGTCGATCGCGGCCCGCAGGCCGCGCGGCAGGACCCCAAGGTCGGCGAGATCGATTCCCCCCGCTTCGCCTTGCCACGGCGCGGCATCCCCTCGATCGTCACGAGCGCCTCCTCGTCGATCATCCAGTCGCGTCCGATGCGCTCGCACCGCAGCCGGCCGGAGACACACCAGCGGCGAAGGAGCTCGGCATTGCGGCCGGTCCTGCGGGAGGTCTCGTTGAGCGTGAGCAGGCGCGGCCAGCCCGCGCCGGCTACGTCGGCCGATCCCTCGCTCATCGTCCAATTCAACGGTCCTCCAGGTGTTCGACGCTCGGCGGTCACGGGCCGCTGGCACGGTTCTCAAGAGTAGGGTATAACCTACACCGCTCGTCCACGTGCCAGGTTGTTGCGACCGAAAGGCAGGGGTCCCCATCCCGTACTCCACCGTCACCGTCGGCAGCATCGTCCTGCTGTGCGACCCGCCTCGTGACGAAGCCTTCATCGAGCTCGTGCGGCGGTTGCTGGCCGAGAACGACCTGTCGACGCCGGAAGGGCTGCAGGCCGCGCTCCGCGCCGTCTATCCGCTCGCCGTCGTCCGGGCCCGCGACGCCGTCGCGAGCTTCGGCGAGACGCTGTGGTACGCCTACCGCGACGGTCGCGCGGCGCTCACCGGAGAGGGCGCGACCTCCACCTCGGAGGCCTGACGGGCCCCGCCGGCCAGGTGCCTCGCCGCTCGGCCGTGCGCACCCGTAGACCGTAGACTGGGCTGATGGACACCCGGGCGGCGGCCCAGCGCTGGGCGGACGTGTGGGAGCGCGGCTGGCGCGAGCACGACGCCGATACGATCCTGGCGCTCTACGCGGACGGCGCCCGCTGGCAGCAGCATCCGTTCCGCGACCCGGAGCCCGGCTACCTAGCCCGCGTGTTCAGCGAGGAGTCCTCGGCGGAGTGCGAGTTCGGGACGCCCCTGGTCGACGGCGACCGGGCCGCGGTCTGGTGGCGGGCGAGCACGACGCTGGTCGACGGCGGCACGGAGGACCTCGCCGGGGTATCGCTCCTGCGCTTCGACGCCCATGGGCTGGTCATCGAGGAGGGCGACTTCTGGAATCTCGGCTGAGGGACGCCGACGAGCGCCGAGCCGGCCATCCAACCGCATCGAGGGAGACCGGACCCATGCACCTGCGTGCCGAGATCAAGCAGACCGGCAAGACGGCGGCCGGCATCGTGGTCCCGCCCGAGGTGGTCGCCGGGCTTGGATCGAGCCGCCGGCCACCCGTGCGGGTGACGATCGGGGGGTACACCTTTCGCACCAGCATCGCGCCCATGGGCGGCACGTTCATGCTCGGGATCAGCGCCGAGACCCGCGCTCGCGCCGGGATCCAGGCTGGCGAGGAGGTCGACCTCGAGATCGAGCTCGACACGGAGCCCCGCGAGGTGGATGTCCCGATCGACCTTGCGGCGGCCCTCGATCTCCAGCCGGCCGCGAAGCAGGCCTTCGAGCGTCTCTCCTACTCGGGCAAGCGGCGGCTCACGATCGCGATCGAGGCCGCGAAGGCCGACGACACCCGGCGGCGTCGCGTCGAGAAGACGATCGCCGAGCTGCGCGGTGACGCCGGGCGCTGACCCGTCGCGGGCCTGAGCCTGACGCCGGCGGGTCAGGCGAAGAAGTCGATGATCGCCTGCGTGTCGTCGGAGAACGCCCAGCGCGCCGTGATCTTCCCGTCCTTGAGGTGGTAGATCTCGGCGGTCCGGTACGACAGGTGGCGGCCACCGCGATCCGCCTCCGCGTTGACCAGCGCGACGGCGTGCTCGTCGTTGGCCACGACGTCGTGGACCGTGCCCGTGATCGTGAAATCGGTCGCTCCCTCGTCATAGCGAGCGGCGAGCGCAGGCAGGCCGCGGATGGGCTCGTCGAGGCCGATCTCGTGCCACACGACATCGTCGGCCAGCATTGAGACAACCGTCGCGTTGTCACCGGCGCTCATGGCCTCGTTGACGCGGCGGACGACGACGGCGTTGGGATGCTCGGACATGCTCATGCCTCCAGTCGGTCGGTGGTCGGTGCACGACCATAGGAACCCAGCGGTTGCCGGTCGTCAATAGGCAGCCTCGCTGGATCTCCTCTCGGCAAGCGGACCCTCGCCTCCACCCTGCGACCCTGAGGAACACCGGCCAGGAGGGGCTCGGTTGACACCGGCCGTCCTGGGCAGAACAATCGCCCCACAACCCGATCCGCGATGAAGCTCGCGGCGTATCCCGCTTGACGGGTGATGGCTTCTGGGGCCTGGCTCCAGGAGCCATTCTTGGTCCCTGGGGCCTCCTCGATCCGATCCCGAGGAGGATGGATCCTACGTCGACGTTCCACAGCATCCTGTTCGACACGCCGGACGCAATCGCTTCCGACGACAGCGTCGGTGTACCGGAGTTCTTCGCCGACCTGCATCTCGACGACATCGTCGGCTCGATCACGGCCGGACGAGAGGCCTACGGGCTGGCGCCCGTCTTCTACGAGCCGCTGCTCGACGTCGACGCGATCATCTACCGCCACGATGTCTTCCGGGACCTGGAGGACGACGCGCTGCTGCAGGCCGTCCGTGCCTTCGGACAGGAGATGCAGACCGTCCAGCGGCGGCTCGCGCATGCGGCGAAGACCACCTACCTGTTCGACCAGGAACGCTGGCTCGTGGGCGCGGCCGAACGGTTCAGCGCGGCCGTCGGTGAGCTGCACACCGGGCTTCGGTCGGCACGCCCGCGCTCGGTCGGGATGCGTGGTTTCCGCGACTACCTCGCGGCCTACGCGGCATCGGACGCCTACACGACCCTGGTCGCCGACACGGACCGGATCAGGAGCCTCATCTCCGGGGTCAGCTATCGCCTCCGGATCCACAGCCCGAGGGTCACGGTCACCCGCTTCGCGCCCGAGCCCGAGCCCGACTACAGCGCCGAGGTGCTCGCCACGTTCGACAGGTTCCGACAGGGCGCTCGCAAGACCTATGACTGGCAATTCGACCAGGGGTCGGTCATGAACCATGTCGAGGCGGCGATCCTCGACCGGGTTGCCCGCCTGTACCCCGACGCCTTCGCAGCCCTCCACGCGTATGCCACGCAGCACCGGGACTTCCTCGACCCGACCATCGCCCGTTTCGAGCGCGAGGTGCAGTTCTACCTCGCCTACCGCGACCACATCGACCGGGTCCGTCGGGGCACCGGCCGCCGCTTCTGCTACCCGCAGCTGACGCCAGGATCGCACGCGGTCGAGGCGCGCGGGGTGTTCGACCTCGCCCTGGCGGGCTCGCTCGTCCGCGAGAAGGGGGCGGTCGTCCCGAACGACCTCGACCTGTCGGGCGCCGAGCGGATCGTCGTCGTGTCCGGACCCAACCAGGGCGGGAAGACGACGTTCGGGCGGGCGATCGGCCAGCTCCACCACCTTGCCCGGATCGGCGTACCGGTGCCGGGCGAACGCGTCCGGCTGCCCCTCGTCGACCAGATCTTCACCCACTTCGAGCGCCAGGAGCAGGTGGAGGACCTCGCCAGCAAGCTCGAGGACGACCTTCGCCGGATCCATACCATCCTCGAACGGGCGACTTCGGCCAGCCTGCTGATCATGAACGAAAGCTTCAGCTCGACGACCGTCGGCGACCAGCTGTACATCGGCCGGCGGGTCCTCGGCCAGATCGTCGACTGCGGCCTGCTGTGCGTGGTCGTGACGTTCCTCGACGAGCTCACCGCCCTCGGCCCGGCGATCGTGAGCATGGTCAGCACGGTCGACCCGGACGACGACACGCGGCGCACCTTCCAGATCGTGCGGCGCCCGGCGGACGGCCTCGCCTACGCCCTCGCGATCGCCCAGAAGCACCGGCTCACGTACCCAAGCCTGAAGTCACGGCTGGTTCGATGAAGGTCCACCTCGCGTACGTGGATCGTGACCTCGATCTCGAGGCCGACCTGCCGCCCAACGCCGACGTGCTCACCCAGGACCTCGGCCTCGGGATCCTGCTGAGCGCCATGGCCGGCGGCGACAAGTACCTGTACGAGGTGGCGCGCCGGACCATCTTCGCCAGCCTGCACGAGCCGGACGCCATTCGCTATCGCCAGGCGGTCCTCGCCGATTGCCTCGCGCACCCGGAGGTCATCCGCGAGCTGTACGCGCTCTCGCTCGCAGCACTCGAGCACGGTCGGCGGCACTGGATGTACTCGACCCAGTACCCGGAGTCGGTCCTCCATCGATCGACGGAGCTGCTCGGGCACATCCTGGTCCAGATCCGGCGCCTGCGGGACATCGCGACGGAGCAGGCGGCCGACTTCGCCTCGGAAGGCTTCGGACGGTTCTTCGACGAGCTCCATCGCGAGCTCGACGTCGGGTATCTGCGGACCGTGGAGGGGCACCTGCGGCGCCTGGAGTTCCGGGGCGGGGTCCGGCTCAGCGCGACGCTCGGAACGACCAACGCCGAGACGGCGTACGTCCTGCGCCGCCGGGTCGAGCGACCGGGCTGGCGCGAGCGGATCGGGCTGCCCGAGGCGGACAGCTACACCTACGAGCTCCACCCGCGAGACATGGCCGGAGCCGAGGCGCTGGGGGCGCTGCGAGGGCGGGGAATCGCCCTTGCCGCAGCCGCCCTGGGCGAGTCGACCGATCACGTCCTTGGCTACTTCGCCCAGCTCCGAGCGGAGCTCGGCTTCTACCTCGGCTGCCTCAACCTGCACGGCGTGCTGACCGCGAAGGGCGAACCCACGTGCATGCCCGAGCCGGTCGGTGCCGGGAGGCCGGCCCTCGCCGCTCGGGGCCTGTACGACGCGGACCTCAGCCTCGCGATGGGCGCGACCCGGGCGGTGGGCAGCGACCTCGAGGCCGACGACAAGCGGCTCGTCGTCATCACCGGCGCCAACCGGGGCGGCAAGTCGACCTTCCTGCGCGGCCTCGGGCTCGCCCAGCTGCTATTGCAGGCCGGGATGTTCGTCCCGGCCGAGACGTTCCGTGCCGACATCCGAACCGGCCTGTTCACTCACTTCAAGCGGGAAGAAGATTCGACGCTCCGCAGCGGCAAGCTCGACGAGGAGCTGGGCCGGATGAGCGCGATCGTCGATGACGTGCGGCCCGACAGCCTGGTGCTGCTCAACGAGTCGTTCGCCTCGACGAACGAGCGTGAGGGTTCGGAGATCGGCCGCCAGATCGTGCGCGCCCTGCTGGAGACCGGCATCAAGGTCGGCTACGTGACCCACATGTTCGACCTGGCCAGCTCCCTCGCCGCGGAGCGGAACGGCGAGGCGCTGTTCCTGCGGGCCGAGCGGCTGCCCGACGGGCGCCGAACCTTCCGGATCGTGCCCGGTGAACCGCTGCCGACCAGCCACGGCCAGGACATCTACCGGCGGATCTTCACCGATGCCGCGACGACCGTTGCTGCGTCGTCGGACGAGGTCGGCCCAGGGCAACGATGACGGCGCCGACGCGCTACTGCCCGGCGTGCTTCGCCCGGAACGCCCGGAATGACGAGCGGTGCGTCGAGTGCAATGCGGATCTCGCCGGCAGCGACACCTACGACGAGCGGCTGGCCTGGGCGCTCGACCACCCGGACACCGCGACGGCGATGCTGGAGGCCGACCTGCTCGCGCGGCGAAACGCGAAGGAGGCGATTGACCACCTGATGCAAGTCACGGCGTCGCCGGACCTGTACCGGGCCGCGGCCGCAGCCCGCGCGCTCGCGGCGTTCGATGATGACCGCGCACGGACATTCGTGGACGAGCTGCGCAACCATCCCTGCGTCCTGGTACGGCGCGCGGCCGCGACCCGCGTCACCGGCCGAGCGGCGGGTGGAGACACCTCGTGAGCCGCCTCGGTGACCGGATCGACGGCAACGACGGAGAGGACGGCAACGACGGAGAGGACGCCATCCCAGCGCCCGCTGCGCGGGCCCGCGGTCAAGCGCTCCGCTTCGTCCTCCTCATCGGCGTCGTCAGCCTGTTCGCCGACCTGACGTACGAGGGCTCGCGGAGCATCACCGGTCCCTACCTCGCGGTCCTGGGCGCGAGCGCCACCGCCGTCGGCGTCGTCGCCGGCGGCGGCGAGCTGCTGGGCTATGCCCTCCGGCTCGTCTCGGGCCGTGCGGCCGATGCGCTGGGCCGCTACTGGCCGATCACCATCGCCGGGTACGTGGTCCAGATGGCCGCGGTGCCCGCGCTCGCGCTGGCGGGCAGCTGGCCGGCGGCCGCTGTGCTCATCGTGCTCGAACGGGTCGGCAAGGCCATCCGCAACCCGCCCCGTGATGCCATGCTGGCGCACGCCGGCTCGGAGATCGGTCGTGGCTGGGCGTTCGGCGTCCACGAGGCTCTCGACCAGCTGGGGGCGCTGATCGGCCCGCTGGCCGTCGCCGTGGTCCTGGCCCTGCGCGGCGAATATCCGGTCGCGTTCGCCATGCTGCTCATCCCGGCGCTGCTCACCCTGGGCGCGCTGGGCGTCGCGCGGCTGACGTACCCGGACCCAACCAGCCTCGCCGGCAAGCCGACCGACCTTGCGGCGTCCGGCCTGCCGACGGCCTTCTGGACCTATCTCGTGGGTGCCGGCCTCGTTGCCGCCGGGTTCGCCGACTTCACGCTGATCGCCTTCCACTTCGAGCGGACCGGCATCGTGGGCCAGTCCTGGGTTCCGGTGTTCTACGCCGCCGCGATGGGCGCCAGCGGGCTCGCGTCGCTGACCCTCGGGCGGGCGTTCGACCGACGCGGCATCGTGGTCCTCGTGCCGCTCACGGCCGTCACGCTGCTGTTCGCCCCGCTGGCGTTCCTGGGCAACGCGTCGGCGGCGTTCCTCGGTGTCGTCCTGTGGGGCGTCGGCATGGGCGTCCACGGGTCGATCATGGCCGCGGCGGTCGCGACCATGGCGCCCGGGGCCAGGATCGGCTCCGCGTACGGCCTGTTCAATCTCGGCTACGGCGTCGCGTGGTTCCTGGGCAGTGCCGTGCTCGGCGCCCTGTACGACCTCTCGCTACCGGCGCTGGTCGCCGTGTCGATGGTGCTCCAGCTCGCGGCGATCCCGGTGCTGATCGTGACGCACGGCCTCATCCTTGGCGGCGAGCCCCCGCGGATCGGGTAGCGCAAGCGTTCAGGAAGCGTTTGCGAGCGCGCGACGGGCCAGGCGAACGAAGGCCGCGCCGCGGTCGGCGAGCGGTGCTGGATACGTGATCGCCACCCCGGGGCCGACCGACAAACGGCCGACGAGGACGGACAGGGTGACGTTGATCGTGACCACGTCCGCAAGGCCGATGGCCCGCCGCCGGTCACGGACATCGAGCTCCACCGCGGTCGGTCGCAGGATCAGGGCAGCAGGCGACCGCTGACCTGGCCGGCTCGGGCTGAACAGGAAGGCCGAGACGGCGCCGTCTGCCGCGGCGGCTTCGTAGCCTCGACGGGCGACCGACTCCTGATCGAAGCGCGCCGCGGCATCGGCGTCGAACGCGATCGCGTCGAGCCGATAGCGGCGGCGAGGCAGGCTTCGCGCCGCGGACGGGGTGAACCGCGAAAGCAGGTCCCGCATCACCCGGATCTCCTCCTCGAGCTCTGCTGGCAGCTGGTACGTCCGACCGCCGGCGGGCGTACCGACCCTGAGCTCGACGGCGCCGTCGCGTGGAGCGCATTCGGCCTCGACAACGCGCTCGACTGGTAGCAGCTCCACGTCGACGCCCCAGTCCGACAGGTACTGGTCAGGCTGGGCATGATCGACGATCCACAGCAGCTGCCGGTCGGTCAAGACCAGCAGCGCTGCCCGACGATCGATGCGCTCGCGGAGGCGACGGACGAGCGAGACGTCCGTCAAGATCGGCCGCTCGATCCAGTAGAGCACCCGCTCGTCGTCGTCGAGCAGCCCTTCGAGGCCACGCAGGAACCGCGGTGGCAGCCGAGACAGGCTGTACTCCGCCGTGGAGTGGGGGGTCGTGAACCGGGCGAGCTCGGGCCCCAGGGTGCCTGACGGCCGCCACGCGCGCCCACCGCTGATCCGAGCGTGGCTGCGACGCTCCCGGAAGCGCTGGTACGCCGTTCGCGCCTCGCGCTCAGCCGTCTCGCGATCGAGCCAGGTTGCCTGACTGTCCACGTTGCCGGCGATCCTGGCCAGCATCGGCGACAGTGACGGTCCGCCGGGCACGCTCCCCACGAGGATCACGCCCTGATCACCGCGCCAGGCGCCGGTGAGCTCGACGGCGATCCGCGCCCCGCGGAACGTCGACGCGGGCAGGGCGACCAGGACGGGGACCCGGCGACCGAGGCCATCGTCCGATTCCGCGAGGGCAGCCCGATCGAAGCCGAGCCACAGCCGCGCCGGCCGAGCCCTCCGCGCCACGAGCCCTGATGCTGGATCGCGCTCGAAGTCCACGCCCGGTCCGAGCGCCTCCTCGACCTCCACGATCAGTGACACCGCCGCACCTGTCGAGGTTCAAGCCGACGGGAGATCGTCGGCGGTATCCGTCGTGACGGCGAATCCGGCGTCGACCGCTTCGCTTCCCGCCGGCAGTCCGACGGCATGGTCTGGACCACGTCGTCCGCGCTGTGGGTCAGCCGCCATCCGAGCCTGCTCCCTCGTCGATCGCAGCCAGCTCGGACAGAGCGCCGCGGGCAGCATCGAGGAGGTCGGCGCGGTCGACGATCCCCAGCAACCGCCGCTCCCCATCGACCACGCACAGCACCTTCTGGCGCGATTCCAGGGTCTGACGGGCCGCCTCCGCGATCGTCGTGTCGGGCCCGACCGCGAGCGGTGGCCCCGACACCAGCTCGCGGGCCGACTTGCGCGCGCCCGCCGCGTGCCCGGACGACCGCATCAGGGCTCCGATCACCCCGGCGCTGGCCGTGGGATCCACCTGGCCGACCACGTCCGCGTCGCTCACGACGCCGAGCACGCGTCGATCGGCGTCGAGGACGATGGCGCGGTTGAGGCGAGTCGAGGCCACCACATCAAGCAGCCCGCCGAGATCCGTGTCGCCAGCGACCGTCGGCGCGTCCGTTCGCATCAGCTCGCCGACCGTCCGCGCACCGGCGTGCTCGCCGCCCGCGGCGACGTCCCGAGGAAACGTCTCCGCGACGGCCCGCAGGATGTCCATCCGGGCGAGCACTCCCGTCAGCCTTGCCTCCCGGTCGATGACCGGCACGCGCTTGAGGTGGCGTTCGGCCATCAGGTGGGTTGCCGCCGCCAGGGTGTCGGTCGTGCTGACGGTCGCCGGGTCGGCCGTCATGACCTCGGCGACCCGCCGGTCCGGGAGCTGGGCGAGCACCGCAGCACGCGCGTCGTCGGACAGCGCGGACAGGAGCTCGAGCCGTGCGTTCAGGCCGCCGCGGGCGACGAGGTCGCCGCTGCTCACGACACCGACGACGCGGCGCTCGGCGTCCACGACCGGGAGCGCCCGGAACTCCCGGCCGATGAGTCGCTCGACGGCCTCGCGGACCGGCGCATCGACGCCGATGGACGCCACGTCGCGGGTCATCACATCCTCGACCGGCAGGTCGAAGCGGAGCTGCTCGACCGTCCGACGGCCGTACGCCGCGATCTCCACCTCGTCGACCACGACGATCCCCGATCCCGCCAGCTCCTGGACCCCGGCCATCAGGCGTTCGACGCGCCGTGGCTCGTCGATCCACGTGACCACGAGGGGCAGATCGAGCGACAGCCGCAGGATCGCGGACGTGTGGATCCGGCTGTTGGCCCCGAACCCGGCGAGGCCCCGGGTGACGGTCGCGCCAGCCGCGCCCTCCTTGCGCAGGTAGGCGAGGAGGGCCTGGTAGCGAGGGACATGACCGGTCTGGTCGCTCTCGCCCATGTAGACCTGGACCCGGAGACCGCGGCTCCAGCGGTTCATGGCTTCACCTCATCGCAGGGCACGCGCCAACACCGTCCCGAGATAGACGCCGGCGAGGGCGGCGCCCACGCTCGCGCCAACGTTCACCGCCGCCCTCAGCAGGGCGCCGTCCTCGATGAGCGCCATTGTCTCGAAGCTGAACGTCGAGAAGGTGGTGTACGAGCCGAGGAAGCCGATTGCCACCGCGGTCCGGACCCACGGAGCCACGAGACGCTCGGCCGCGAGCGTGAGCACGAAGCCGATGACCAGCGACCCGGTGACGTTGATGACGAGGGTCCCGAACGGGAATGCCGGCCCCAGCCGATCCGCGACCCAGCCGCCGACGAGGTACCGGGCGTTCGCCCCGAGCACGGCCCCGATCGAGATGAGCAGGTAGGTCACGGGTATGCCGGCTTGGCTGGGCCCAAGCGCGCGCGACCGGCGTAGGTCGCCGCGGCGCCCGGCTCCTCGTCGATCCGGAGGAGCTGGTTGTACTTGGCGACCCGCTCGCTCCGCGATGGCGCTCCCACGATCCCGGCGGCGACGACGAAGTCCGCGATCGTCGTGTCCTCGGTCTCGCCCGATCGATGGCTGACGACCTGCCCCCAGCCGGCCCACCGAGCCATCTCGACCACGTCGAGGGTCTCGGTCAGGGTGCCGATCTGGTTGAGCTTGATGAGGATCGCGTTGGCGCTCCGTTCGTCGATCCCTCGCTGCAACCGCCTGGGGTTGGTCACGAAGATGTCGTCGCCGGCGAGCTGGATCCGCTCGCCGGGGCGCTGCGTCAGGCGCTGCCAGCCGGGCCAGTCGTCCTCGGCCGGCCCGTCCTCGATCGACGGGCTCGGGTTGCGACCGACCCAGTCCGCCCAGAAGTCAATCAGCTCGGACGCTCCTGACGTGGGCCGGCGGAGGACTGGCCTCGCGCCGGCGTGCCTTCACCCGACGTCAGGAGCTATCAGCAGCGCGACGGCTGCGGTTCGGGGTCTTCACTCGAACAGGCCCCATCGGCGAGACTCCATCGCCAAACGACAGGATAGCGGTATCTGGGTGGTCGCATGGCTGCTCTCCTACCCAGCGCGCAGACGAGAACCCAAGCGAGCGTGCAGCAGGGGTGCGGTGCGCCGCTGCCGCGACCATGCGTGTCGCGGGCCTCGACCTCGCATGCCAGCAGGGCGACGAGCGCGGCCATCGCGAGCACCACGAAGCCCGCGATCGCCACATACGAGACCAGGAGGGCTGCGATCAGGAACGCGACCGGGAGGAAGAATTACGGTTCGCCGCGCCCTGTTGGCAGGCTGCTCGTGTGCCGGCTCCGAGGGTTCGGTCAGCCCATGCGCGCTGCGACCTCCGGGGCGGCCGCCAGACCCAGGCGAAGACCGGCCTCGAACACGAGCGGCTGGCGGGTGCCGTCCATACGATCCGGTCCAAAGGCGGCTTCCGACGCGGCGTCCGGCCTGACCTCCACGATCTCGCCGCCGGCTACCCGGACGGCGGCCGTCTCGGCGGCGAGCTGGCGGTCGATCGGCTCGGTGTGGGGCGTGGCGGCCACGATGACGATGACCCTGCTGTCCGATGCGAGGTCGGCCGACGTCGGGGACCGCAGCCCGCCGTCCATGAAGCGACGCCCGCCGATCGTGACCGGCGGCCACATGCCCGGCAACGCGGTGCTGGCCGCGACGGCCTCGAGCAGCGGCACCCCCGCATCAACACCCCACGAGGCGAACGCACCGTCGGCGACGTCGACCGCGGTGACGATCAGCGCCCGAGGCCAGGGCACGTCGGGCACGAGCTGGCGACGGACGTCGAGGTAAAGGTCCTCGGGAATGGTCGTCTCGAGAGCGATCGCCCCGATCTGCGCCCGGCGATCCTGGTCCGCTCCGCCCGCCGCGAAGATGGCGAACACCTGGCTCCACGCCTCGCGGCTCATGGGCGCACGGTTTGATGCCACCTGGCCGTCGAGCTCCGGGCCTCCGGAGAGGGCCTCGAGCGGCGCTCCCGATCCGAGCAGGGCACCGGAGATCGCGCCCGCCGAGGTGCCGATCACACGCTCGAAGCGGCCCAGGTCCACGCCACCGTCCTGGAGCCCGCGCAGCACGCCGAGCTCCCAGCCGACGCCGAGCAGACCGCCGCCGCTGAGAACGAGGGCGGCGCCTTGCATGGCGCGATGATAGGCGTACCGGGCCGATGAACCAACGCCGGGTCAGTTCCCTGGCTGCATCCGGTCTTGCCGCACGTCGGGGCCACCCGTTGTAACCTCAGCCGACTCGAAGCTGAGGCAGGGCAACGCGGAAGCCAGACTTGACCGCGCCAGCGGCCAGTGGACGTCCCCGTCGCTTGGCGTGGCTGGTCACAGGAGCGGCAGTAACGGCGTTTGCGATCTTCGAGGTCGTGGCGCATGACCTCGGGCCCGCACCGATCGTGGCGTTCGGGCTGCTGCCGGACCTGGCCTTCCTCGCAGGGCTGGGTCAGGCGCACGAGCGCGGGCAGCTCCCGCCGCGCGCGGTGCCGCCCTACAACCTGACTCACCGACTGGTCTTCCCGCTCGCCCTGGTCGCCGTCGCCCTGGGTGCCCTCGTCGTGGTCCGGGTCCTGGTCGCGAGCCCTCAGGAATTCGAATCGGCCAGGCACCTGCCGCTCATCGCGTACGTCGCCGGTCTCGCCTGGCTTGCCCACATCGCGTTCGACCGGGCCCTTGGGTTTGGCCTGCGAACGCCGGAGGGCTGGCAGCGCGACTCGCGCTCGCTCCGGCGCTGATCGCCACTGCCTTGGTGGACACGGGACACATGCCAGGCTCCGGGCTGAGGTGGCCGGCCGGCGACGCCTCTGGTGCCCTCGCCATCGGCGAGGAAGGCGGCGACGGCCTCGGCGCACACCTCCGGTTGATCGAGCCACAGCCGCAGGTTGGGTTCGGCTGTTCGGATGATCGGGTGCCTGATCCGACCGAGGCATAATCCGAACGGAATGGACACGACCATGATTCGATTAGCGGGCGTCTTCCTCATCGCCTTCGTTTTCGTCGCGGCATGCACCGGCAGCGGGACACCCGCGCCGCCCGCGACGGAGACCCCAGTGGCGGTCTCGGGTGGCGTGACGGTCGGGACGGCGACGACGGGGCTCGGAGTCGTCCTTACGGGTGCCAAGGGCCTGACGCTCTACACCCATGCCGGTGACACGGCGACGTCGAGCACCTGCACGGGCAGCTGCCTGGCCGCGTGGCCCGCCGCTGACGGTGGCCACACCGCAGCAGGCGGCGGCGGCGCCAGGTGTGAACGGCCAGCTCGCGACGTTTGTCCGACCCGAGGGCAGTATCCAGGTTACGTACGACGGGCAACCGCTGTACTACTGGCAAAGCGACACGAAACCGGGCGACGTCACCGGTCAGGGCAAAGCCGGGTTTAGCGTGGCCTTGGCCTCAGGTCCCGCCCCGACTTCGGGAGCGCCGAGCCCGGGCACGACCGGCTTCGGCTACTGACCGCCGGCGACGCCTCGGGGAAGCCATCACCAACTCCTTGCCCCGATCGTCCGGGGCTGCCGGTCCGTCGATCGGCAGCGTTTGGACGTTGGCGCTCCACCGGCGGTACCGCCGGAACTCCTCGTAGCAGGCATTGACCACGAGGCGATGGAGCCAGACCTCGAAGCGCTCGGGGTCGCGGAGCCGCGGGAGCTCGCGCCAGGCGAGGAGGAATGCCTGCTGGACGGCGTCCTGGGCCCGCTCGACATCGCGCAGGATCCGATAGGCGATGGCGTAGCAGCGGTCACCGTCGAGGTCGACCAGGTCCGCGAAGGCGCGTTCGTCGCCCCCCCTCGCCTGCTCGACCAGCCTCGTCCGCACTGAGCGACCTCTCGGCTGCGCCGTTGATCGGGCGGATTGTTGTCGTTGAAGGAGGGCCCCTGGCGGCAAAGTGGGTTCTCGTCGGAACCAGGGCCGACCAGGAGCCTCGCCCATGTTGTACGCCGGATCGGCCCTGTCACGCCAGAGGCTCGATGTGCACGTGCTTGACGGGGAGGGCCGGACCGGCCTGTCGCACTCGTCCGTGAAGCACCGCCTGGCGAACGCGCAGTCCGAAGCAAGGGCAACGACGAACCCCCCTGCTCGCGTGGACACTGCCCCCGCGGCTGCCCGAGCCTGCAGGGCTCCGCTCGGGAGCCATCGAGCAGGTTCGGAGAAGCGGATCGCGGGTGGTAGCGGTAGGGTCTGGGTCCCGCGGTCGAGGCGGCGGATACCGTCACGCGGCTCCGGCGGCGCGTCCAGTGAGAGGAGGAACGGGTTATGGCGGACACGAAGGCATCCGCAAGGCGTCGCCGCTCGGCGAACGCGTCCGGCAACGTCTTGAGCGAGGAAGAGCGCGCCGCGATGCAGGAGACCATCCGAGAGCGCAAGAAGGCGGCGAAGCTCAGCCCGGAGGAGGCGCGCGCCCAGGGCGAGGCCGACGTTCAGGCGAAGATCGCCGAGATGGCCGAGGACGATCGGGCCATCGCGGCCCGCATCCACGAGCTCGTCCTCGGAACCGCGCCCGATCTCGTGCCCCGCACGTTCTACGGGATGCCGGCCTACGCCAAGGACGGCAAGGTGATCTGCTTCTTCCAGGCAAAGTCGAAGTTCAAGGTGCGCTACTCGACCCTGGGCTTCCAGCCCGACGCCCGGCTCGACGAGGGGGAGATGTGGCCGGTCGCCTACGCCCTCACGAGCCTGACGGCGGCGGGCGAGAGGCGGATCGCCGAGCTCGTCGAGAAGGCCGCGGGCTGAGCGTCGCCCCAGCTGCCCGGCGTCGTCACTTGGCGTCCTCTCGCCATCGCCCGGCGACCGGACCCGCGGGCGGCGACGACCTCGCCCTGGCGCGCATCCGGGGAGCGCGAGCGTGCCGCGTTGCGGTTCGCGAAACAGGGCGACCTCGGGCCTGGACCACGAGGCATCTGCCGCTCGCGCGACGTGTTATCGATCTCAACGCCGAACCAGGTAGTGGAGATGGGTGACTCCACGCTCGCCCTGGAGTACGCGCGAGCGCTCGAGTTCGATGTGGTCGGGAGCCAGGCCTTCGAACAGACGTCGGCCCTGACCGAGGAGCACCGGGACGACATGCAGCTCGAGCTCGTCGAGAACGCCTGCCGCAAGTGCGAGCTGAGCGGTGCCCGCACCATGGACGAGGACATCCCTCCCACCCGCGGCGTCCTTGGCTCGCCGCATGGCATCGGTGACGTTGTCCACGTAGGTGACGAGCGGCCACTGCGAGATGTCGATACGCGGTTCGCCGCGACCGAGAATGAAGATCGGCACGGCGTCGTGGTGGTCGCCAGCCCAGCCACCGGCCGGCTCGAACGTCCCGCGCCCGGCGACGACTGCCCCGGTGGACAGGATCTCGTCATAGACCCTGCCGTTCACACCCGAGGGACGGCCGGGGGTTCCCGATGGGCCGCTCGGGTCGGTATCTGACCACAGCCAATCGTGCAGGCGTTCCCCGCCATCCCCGAGGCCATTGCCCATTCCGGCATTCGGCCCGGCGATGAAGCCATCGAGGGACATCGACATGTACAGGACGGTCGCGGACACGGGTGTTCTCCTTCGTCGTTTCTGCCGGTGCCCGTTCGGGCCGCGTCGCGGCCCGCATCCGGCCAGGACGGGCTCACCCTCGCACCCGGCCGACCAGGTACCAGGTCTCCATCTCGCCCTTGCCCTTGACCGGCACCGTGCCGCGCGGCTCGCAGACGAACTCGTCACGCACGAGCTCGTAGGTTGCCCGCGTGATCTGGATGTGCCCGGGTGTTCCCTCCGTCTGCATTCGGCCGGCGGTGTTCACCGCGTCACCCCAGAGGTCGTAGAGGAACCGCTTGCGGCCGATGACCCCCGCCACCACCGGTCCCGAGTTGATTCCAATCCGAAGCTCGAAGCCCAGCGAGCCCACCGCCCCCTCCGCGCGCACCGCGTCGAGCATGTCCAGCCCCATCAGGGCCACCGCCCGCGCGTGGTCCGCCCGCGGCTGCGGGATCCCCGCCGCCACCATGTAGCAGTCGCCGATGGTCTTGATCTTCTCCAGGCCGTAGCGGTCGACCAGATCGTCGAAGTGCCCGAACAGCCGGTCCAGCTTCTCCACCACCTGGGTCGGCGTGATGCGCTCCGCCATCGGCGTGAAGTCCACCACGTCCGCGAACAGCACGGAGGCGGAGGTGAAGGCATCGGCGATCGTCTGTGGCTCCGCCTTCAGCTTCTCCACGATCGCGCGCGGCAGGATGTTGAGGAGCAGGTTCTCCGCCCGCTCCTGCGCGTCGGCCCGCTGCCTGGCGAAGACGGCGAGCAGGGTGAAGACCACCGCGCCGCCCACCATCACGTTCATGGCCAGCATGGTGGCGCTGAACCAGCGCGGCAGCGTGGAGAGGCCGCCGCTCAGCTCCCCGAGGATGCCGGCCCCCATGAAGCAGACGGCAAAGAGCGCGAACCAGCGGATGCTGGAGCGGACGCTGCTGAAGACCAGGGCGCCCAGCGGTCCCAGGATGCCCCACAGGCCCACCGCGCCGGAGACCAGGAAGCCGCCGGTTGGCCACATGGAGAGCGTGGTGGAGAGGGTGATGGCCAGCAGCTGGATCCGCAGCAGCAGGTCAAAGTCCCGCGTTCTGGCGAACAGGCCGATGGAGGACACGGACGTGACGAAGTACCCAAAGGCGACCACGCCCGCCGGGGCGCCGAGGGACAGGTAGACGCTGCCCCACACCAGCGAGATCGGCCAGATGAGCACCGCCAGGTAGACCAGCAGCGCCTTGCGGCCGCGCGTCTCCACGTCGTCGTTGGAATCGGCGCCGATGCCTCCGAGCCATGCCAGCAGCTTCGTCACTCGCGGAGGATAAGGGCACCGCGAGCGCTCCGGCAGCCGAAAGGACGACTGTGCGTTCGCGTGGAACATGTCGAGCGCCGGACCGTCTGGCCGCTCCATGTGAGGTTTGGCTTGGTCGGATCGCCACCCGGAGACCCTATTGAGGCTCGCCTGACCCCGTAGCACCCGTTGGGGAACGAGGGGGCGGCCGAGCACGACCAGCCAGGATCGAGCGGCAGCATTCAGTCAGCTTGGCCGGGCCGTTCGTGGTCCATGCGCAGGGCGCTTGATGACACCAGCTCGACGCCGAGGAGATCGCGGGCAATCTCCACCCACGCGGCCACGTAACGGTCTTCGTCAACCTCACCCGGGTGGCTTCCCATCGCGTCACGGATAAGCCAGAAATGGGCAATCGCGCCAACAAGCACGGCTGCGATCGCCTGCCAGTCCCGAGCCTCGGGCCCAGAGCTCGCCTCGCTTTCGAGCAGTCGCGTGACTTCGCGGAACACGGGGCGCAGATCCTCGTCCCGAAGAGTCTCGACGAGTTCAGGAAACGCCGCCAGGTCCCGCCGATGGAGAATGCGGTTCAGGTCCCGCTTTGCCTCCATGCGTCGTAGGCCGGCCCGCGCGACCGCGGCCAGTCGTTCGCGCTGGGTCATCGATTTCGAACTTATCGCCGTTGGCAATGTCCGCCATCAGGTCCGCCACCGCCGTGACCTGCAGGCGAACGCCGGTTTCGAGGAGCTCCTTCTTTGATCGGAAGTGACGGTAAAGGGCTCCAGACCCCGGCGACAAGCCGGCCGCGGCCTCGATCTCGGCCACCGTAGTCGGCTCGTAGCCCTTCTCGCCAAACAGGCGCATCGCCACCGTGAGGATCCGCTCGCGAGTGACTCCACGATGCCGGGCCATGAGGTTGAGCGTAACCGCTCACGCGACGGGTTGCGGGTTTTGAGATGTCCTTGCAAGCCTCCGCCGAGCGAAACTCGGACTAAGGTAAGTGGACACTTACCCCAGTCCAGGGCGTGCACTGATAAGGAGGTGGATGGTCGTGACGATCCTTCTAACCGGGGGAACAGGCCATCTCGGTCGCGATCTTGTGCCCTATCTCAAGCAATCGGGCCAGAAGCTTCGGCTCCTTGCGCGTCATCTGGGGACCGATCCTGAGGTCGAATGGGTCCAAGGGGACCTGAGCACCGGAGTGGGCGTTGCCGCCGCGGTGGACGGCGTCGACACGGTGCTGCACGCCGCCACCAACTCGCCCATTGCGCGACGTGGAGGCTTCCGGCCGGCGGATCTCTTCCGAACGCCGTCGGACGTGGATCTCGAAGGGACGAAGCGCCTGATCACGGAGGCCATGCGGGCGGGGGTTCAGCGGTTCACGCATGTCTCGATCGTCGGGATCGCCGATGCCAGGTATCCGTACGCAGAGGTGAAGTCCGCGGGAGAAATGGCCGTCCGCGACTCGGGCCTCAGGTGGTCCGTGATCCGGGGGACGCCGTTCTATTACTTGATCGATGGCTTTTTCGGTGGGCTACGCGGGCTGCCGATCTGGATGCTACCGACCGGGCTCCAATTCCAGCCGTGTGATTTACACGACTTTGCCGAGTACATCGCAGATTGCGTCACGGACGGCGGTGTTGGGGACCGTCGCGAATTTGGTGGCCCGGAGATCCTGTCCCTCAAGGAATTTGCCAGGCAGTATCAGGAGGTCAATGGATTCCGCCGGCCGATCGTTCGGGTGCCACTTGGCCCGTTGGCGCACCGCTTAGAGCCGATGTTTCCCGTGGCCGCCGCGGATGCCGTTCGCGGCCGGACCACTTGGATGGATTGGCTCCGCGCTCGAGCCGAGGCTCCTGCTCGCAGCGCGCAAGAATCCCGATCGCGAACGCCGACCTGAGCATGGACCAGGATGACCGGGCAACGCTCGGTAGTTGGTGAGCGTGAAAGACCCTTGCATGGCCTGGTCGGGACTGAAACCGGCCTCCGCGAGGGCCGCCAGCGATGGCCGCGAGCCCAAGGGACGGCGGCGCCTCGCCGGCCGCTCCCGACCGGCGCGATTCCCGATCGGCACGGGCCTCGCTGCTCATCGATCCTAGATCTGCCCTTCCCGAATCCGCCAGAAAGATGCAATCTGTGTGCTAATCCCGATCGTAGATCGGGGGAACTGGACGGTACGCCTGGGTCACGGACGATGGGCCGGAGGCGATCATGCCGAGCGTCCAATTGCGCCGGGGCAGCAAGGGGGGGAGCGTGGTAGCCGTGCGCGTGATCACCTACGCGCCGACGGCGTTCGCCCACTGCCAGCACTGCGAGGTGGCGTTCGGGGAGATCGGCCTCGGCGAGCGGATCCGGCGCGAAGCGGTGGCCAGCGCCCTGCCCGAGGACCTGGCGCTCGAGTTCGCGCGGGTCTCCGACTGGGTTCGCCGGCTGGTGGACCACTACGGTCCCCGGGTCCACGTCGAGCTGGTCGACGCGGCGTCGATCGAGGGCTTCGTGCGCTCGCTCCGCCACCGTATCTGGCGCCATCCGGCGATCGTGGTGGATGGGCACGCTGTCGTCGGCGACGACTACGCCGCCGCCGAGCGGCTCATCGACAGGGAGCTGGAGCGCCAGAGCCCACCGGCGCTAGGCGGCGACTCCACCCCCGGCCCCGGCCAACTCTCGACGGGCGCCTGAAAGGGGGGAACGACAGGGTCGATCGCTCGTTGGGACTGCCCGCAGTTCGCTCGTCCCGCGCGTGCGGGCCCAGTGCCGCGCGGCGGGCACACACAGGAGGGCGTGCATGAGCTCAATCTGGATCGTCGTCATCGGCGCGGTCGTGATCTACGCCGCGTACACGTTCTATGCGCGGCGGATCGACCGGACGATCATCGAGTCCGACCCGAACCGCGCCACGCCGGCGCGCATGTACATGGACGGCGCCGACTTCATGCCGACCAGCCGGTTCGTCCTGTACGGCTACCACTTCAAGTCGATCGCGGCGGCCGGCCCGATCGTCGGGGTCATCACCGCGGCCAACCTGTGGGCTGGCTGCCCTCCATCCTATGGCTGATGATCGGGGTCAGCTTCATCGGCTGGGTGAGCGACTACACCGCGATCATGATCGCCGTCCGCAACGACGGGAACTCGCTGAGCGCGATCGCCCACCGCCTCATCTCGCCCCGGACGCGGCGGATCCTGTTCGTGTTCGTGTTCTTCTACCTGCTCTTGATCGCGGGCGCGTTCCTCGGCATCATGGCCGCGATCCTCGCCGCGAGGCCCGACGTCCCGTTCGGGATCGTGGTGCTGGCGATCATGGGCCTGTTCGCGGGCTACGCGATCTACAAGATGCGGATGAGCATCGTCGCCGTCACGCTGATCACGGTCACCGTGACCGTCCTCGCGATGGCCCTCGGGCCCCTGGGAGCCACGTTCGAGGGCACCACGCCCAAGGACTGGGCCCCCGGTCCGATCAGCGGCACGATCAACTCGTTGAACAGCAGCCTCAACGGGTCCGGGAGCGCGCTGTACACGGTGACCGACCCGACCCACGCAGATCCGCGCGTGCCGGGCGTCAATCCCGATACCGGGCAGCGCCCCGACACCGCGACGTACATCGCCGCGAGCGACGAGATCAAGGTGCTCCCGAACTTCCTGTTCTGGGCCGTGATGCTGCTCGTGTTCAGCTACCTCGGTGCGAACATGGCGATCTGGCGGTTCGCCCAGCCGGTGAACTACATCGGCTTCTGGGTGACCGCCCTGGTCATCGCGTTCAGCGCCCTGGGCGCGCTCATCGCGCCGTTCGTCACCCTGTCGGGGGCCAGCCAGGCCGCGGGCGCCTTCCAGGTCGACGCCTTCAAGGGCTTCGAGACGGGCACCGGCGGCGCGCTCCAGCCATTGTGGCCCATGCTGTTCGTGACCATCGCGTGCGGCGCGATCTCCGGCTGGCACGCGCTGTTCGGGTCGGTCGGCACCGCGCGGCAGCTCGAGTACGAGACGGACGCGCTGCCGGTCGGCGGCGGCGCGATGTTCTCCGAGAACACGCTCGGCCTCCTGTCGCTGACGGCGGTCGCCGTCGCCGGCGGCGCCGGGGCGGGCGCGTTCGCCAACGGTGTCGGCCGGCTCCTCCACGTCGCCTCGTTCGAGACCATCCCGCTGTCGTTCACGACGGCGCTCGGGTTCGGGGCGTTCGTGGTCATCGTGCTGACCGTCGTCCAGCTCGTGTTCCGCGTGATGCGGGTGACGCTCGGCGAGTGGCTCGGCGACACCTGGATCGGCTTCAAGAACCAGCACGTGGCGTCGATCGTCGGCATGGTCCTGTCCCTTGCGCTCGTGCTGTCCGGGACCTGGGTCTACCTGTGGCAGCTGTTCGGCGCCTCCAATCAGCTGCTGGCGGCGCTCAGCCTGCTGCTCGTGACCGTCTGGCTGCGGTCGGTGGGCAAGAGCGCGATGTTCGCCGGGATCCCCATGGTGTTCATGTACGTGACGACCATGGCGGCGACGCTCGTCACCGCCTACAACCTGTTCGCGACGATCGCAACGAAATCCGGGCAGGCGACGATCTCGGTCCTTGGCGCCTGGGCGATGATCGCGGTGGCGATCCTGCTGCTCGTGGCAGCGGCGATCATCGCGTGGGACGCCTGGCAGGCGTGGAACCGGTACCGGGGTGCGCCGGAGGCCCAGCCGGCGGCCGCTCCCACCAGCTGACACCCCCGGCCCAGCGCCACTCCGAAGGCCCGCGCACCGCGCGGGCCTTCGTATGGGTGGCCGCGCTCGGTGTCCCCCCTGACCGGCCGCATTCGGCATGTCCCCCGACCGGCCGCGTATTCCGGGAACGTCTACCTGGCACCCTGATCGAGCCCGTCCGAACGGTCCGACGGGCCGGGACGGCAGGTCACGCGTCAGATCGACAGTCCCGTGGCACGACCCGGGGCGATGGGGAGCTGGACGGCCGGTCCAGCCGAGGGAGACCAGGGTCGATGTGCCGACCGAGCTCACTCACGAGCGATCGCGATCGCGAGCTCGCGGATCGGCACGACGATGCGCTCCGCCGAACCGCCGTCGGCCGGCGGACGCAGGTGGATCTCCATGTGCGGCACGACCGGCTGGATGGTCATGCGCCACACGCCGGCGCTCGCGCGACCGAGGCGGTCCCATGCCTCGCGGGCAGCGGCGACGTCGGCACCGGGGCCGGCCATCGCGACGCAGCCGCGGGGCCAGTCGATCGGTCGCTCGCCGTCGACCGCCTGCTGGCCGCTGGCACGCCGGCTGACGGCAGCCCCGTCCCGCTGCTCGATACGCCCGGTCCAGCCGCGTGGATCACCGACGTCCAGGCTGAACCGGGGTGCCCGCCGGAGGTTGCCCCGGATGATCAGGAAGTCGTGCCGTCCCCGCGATCGGGAGAACGCCCAGAGCAAGCCGACGTCGCGCGGCTCGAGCACGATCATCACGGTGGCCTCACGGAATGGCGCGTTCGCGTTCGCGATCTGGAGCTCCACCGCCGACGAGCCCAGCCAGCGCAGCGTCGATCTCGAGCCGATGTGCGGCAGCCCGCCCTGGAGCCAGCGCACCAGGTCGTTGCCCTTCCGGATGTTCCGCTGGGTCCCGAACGTGAACCACAGCATGACGATCAGCAGCAGGCCGATCGCGATCGAGGGAAGGATGGGTTCGAGCGCCGGCACGACGCAAACCCTACGAAGGCGCCCCGTGGCGGTCAACCCGACTCGCTGCCACCGGTCGTCGGTAGAAGGCGATCCACGCCGCCCGCGGGGTGTAGATTGACGAGGGACCCACGGTTCGATGAGCGACAGATCGGCTGATGCGACCAGATTCCGTGCCCACGGGCGCGGCCCCGGGCTCGCTGCTGCGGCGGCTCAGGGGTGCCTTCGGCGAGTTCGCGTACGGGATGGTTGGCTATGAGTTCGCCCGCCACGCCGTCGCGAGCCGGACGGCGCTCGAGAACCTGTTCCTGATGGTCGTGATCGGCGACATGGTCGGTGTCCCCGTCATGCCGCCCTACTATTCCCTCCGGCTGCTGCCGTTCGTCGTGCCCGAGGTTCCCCGATGGAAGCGCCGGGTGCTCCGCGAGCGGGAGTTCACGGACCAGGAGGAGTTCGACCTGCACGGCGTGTGAAGCACAGGAGGTCCACGATGCCCGAGGATCCGCGTAAGCCCGAGCCCGAGTCCGCCGAGACGTCGCAGGGTCGCGTCCGCGGGGTGCTGGACAAGCTCAAGGACGTCACCTACGGGATGGCGGCCCACGACATGACCCGTTACGCGCTGCGCACGCGGGCGAGCATGGAGCACCTGTTCATCCTGACGACGATGGGCGACATGCTCGGCGTGCCCATCCTGCCGCCGTACTACTCGCTCCGGCTCCTGCCGTACGCGGTCCCCCAGATCGCGACCTGGAAGCGGCGGATGCTCCGTGAGAAGGACCTCACGGACGCGATGTTCTGAGCCGTGACCACCCCGCAGGCGCCCGCCGGCAGCGCGACCACGCCGGCCACCACCGACCTTGCCCGGGCCTTCCAGGCCCAGCCCGAGCGCCGCTACGTGATGTTCGGGGGCAAGGGCGGGCTGGGCAAGACCACCTTCTCGGCGGCCACGGCGTTCTGGCTGGCCGAGCAGGGCAAGCGCGTCCTCGTGTTCTCGGTCGATCCGCAGGCGAGTCTGTCCGACATCTTTCAGAAGGACATCTTCGGCAAGGGCCCGGTCAAGGTGATGGACAACCTGTGGGCCCAGGAAATCGACGCCGACCAGCACATCCGCGAGTACCAGCAGGAGATCCGCCAGAAGATCCTCGACATGTACGGGCTCCAGGAGGTGCCCCAGGAGATCGAGGACTACATCCAGGCCGCGTCGGCGGAGCCCGCGATGGAGGAGTCGGCGATCTTCGACTCGGTCGTCGACATCGTCAACCAGGGCGACTACGACTACTACATCTACGACCTCGTCCCGCTCGGGCACGCCCTCTACTACCTCTCGATGGCCAAGGTCTACGACGAGTGGATCGCGCGGATCACCCGGCTGCGCGAGGAGATGCGCGAGTACGAGGAGGTCGCGGCGCGGATGAAGCGCCAGAAGGAGGTCGACGAGGACCAGATCCTGGGCGAGCTCCAGTACATTCGCGGCCGGATCAACAGCGCGTCGCGGATCCTCACCGATCGCGACCGGACGGCGTTCTTCTTCGTGGTCACGCCCGAGCAGATGATCCTGCTCGACACGCGCAAGGCCGCGGAGCTGTTCGCCAAGTTCGACGTCCCGATCGGTGGTTACGTCGTGAATCGGGTGATCCGCGAGGAGCTGCTCGCGGACGGCGCGCCGGGCTTCCTGCGCAACCGGTTCGAGATGCAGCGCGGCCAGCTCGAGGAGATCCACCGGACGCTGGGCGACCAGGTGCTGTGCCATATCCCGGAGCTCGAGCGTGACGTGACCGGGCTGCCCATGATCGAGCGCGTGGCCCGGCTGCTGTACGGGCAGGCGAAGCTGCGGGAGGGTGCGCGATGACCGCGACGAGGGAGGCATCCGAGAACCTCGTGACGACCTCCATGGACGGCTTCATGGCCGAGCATCCGGGCCTCCGCTATACGTTCTTCGGGGGCAAGGGCGGCGTCGGCAAGACCGTCATGGCCGGCGTGACCGCCGTCCAGCTGGCGCGTGCGGGGCGCCGGGTCCTGCTCGCCTCGACCAACCCGGTCCACAGCCTGTCGGGGCTGCTCGAGCAGGACGTGTTCGGGAAGGCGACGCCCGTCAGCGGCGTCGAGAACCTGTGGGCGTTCGAGATCGACACCCACGACGCGATCGAGCGCTCCAAGCGCGATATCCGCGAGAAGATCCAGTGGTTCCTGAAGTTCGCGGAGATCTCGACCAAGGCCGACGAGTTCGTCGAGGCCGCGACGATGAACCCCGCGTTCGAGGAGTCGGCCATGTTCGAGAACATGGTCGATCTGATGTTCCAGGACGAGTACGACGTCTACGTGTTCGACACCGCGCCCACCGCGAACGCCCGGCGCCTGCTCGGGATGTCCAAGGTGTACGGGCTGTGGGTGGAGAAGATGCTCAAGTCGCGGGAGGAGGCCCAGTCGCTCCGGGAAGCGCTGTCGTTCACGAAGAAGCAGGAAGAAGACCCCCTGATGCGGTACCTGGTCGACTTCCGGGGCCGCATCGCTCACGCCCGCGAGCTGCTGACCGACCCGCAGAAGACCGCGTTCTTCTTCGTCACCCTGCCCGAGGCGCTGCCGATCGCGGTGATCCGCCGGTTCATCGACTGGTTCACCGACTTCGGCATCCCGGTGGGCGGCGTGATCGTCAACGAGGTGATCTCGCCGGCCGATGCGGAGGCGGGCGGGGAGTTCGTGCGCAACCGGGTGGAGATGCAGCTGGGCTACCTGGGCGAGATCGGCGAGCGCTTCCCCGGCCAGGTGAGGGCGGTTATCCCACTGTACGACACGGACCTCCGCGGTGTGGTGGCCCTGCAGCAGGCCGGAGGCGCGCTGTTCCCGGAGAAGGCGCCGGCCTGACCGGGTGCGCGGTCCGCCGACCGATGCCGCAGCCACGGACCTGGGAGGCGCACCCGGGCCCGGATCGTCGAACAACTCCTCGCGCAGACCGGTCACGGCCTCGACCACTGAAGCGCCCGGATCGCCGAGGGGGAGCCCGCGACCGGAGCCGAGCTGCGTGCGTGGCTCACGCGCGGTCAAGCGGCTCACCGACGACTTGCGCCGTGCTCTTCGCAGCACCGGCCCCGCGCCAGGAGGTTCAGCCACCAGGCGGGCTCGGGATCGGCCCAGCCGTTCATGGCCTTCGTGACGAGGTTGGAACCGTCCTCGATGTGGCCGAGGATGGCGATGCGCTCCTCGTCTGTGTGGCGCCCGACGGTCCGCAGGCGCCGCATGCCCCAGCGTTCTGCGGTCGGGCGTCGCGGGCGCGCCGCCGCCCGTGGGTTGAAGCCCCTGGTGATCAGCCAGACCGCCAGGACCATCTCCTGCACGGCGATGGGAAGAGCCAAGACGAGCTGGGTCACCGACATCGGTGCGGCAAGACCGAGCATGACAAGCAGGCCGGACGCCATGACCGACGTGATGGCCACAAGGCCCCACGCCGACAGCCAGCGGGGGACGAGTCGCGATCGATAGAACACCCAGTAGTACATGAGGCCACCGAGGCCAAAGGCCAGCACCGCAACCTCGCCCAGCGAATCACGGGCCGCCATGAGGAGCGCGGCTGGGGCCACGTAGGCCGATGAAGCCGGGACTCCGGCGTTTGCGGACTCGCGGCTCACGGTGACCAGCACCAGCGGGAGCCCGCCGAACGGCCCCCCATGAACGGGACCGCGGATGCCGCCGCGATCGCCACAGGCGATCTCAGCCAGTCTGGTCGGCGCGTTCCCACCACGCGATCGTGGCCACAAGGCCCACGAGTGCGACCGCGACGACGAGCACGATGCCGCCGAGCGAAACTGGCTCCACGTCGGCGCCTCCGGCACCCGCCAGGATCGCGGGCACAGACCATGGGAACCAGTTGCCCCAGCCGAGCACGGCGAGGAACTGGGCGGCGACCATCATGGTCACCGCCCAGGCCAGTGGCGCGATGTAGCCGCGGCCGACGCCGGCGACAAAGGCGGTGGTGGTCTGGAGAGCGATTGTCAGCAGCACCCCGAGCGCCATGCGGGCGATGGACGTGGTCGCGTCCGCCGCTGACCAGCCTGGCAGCCCGACCAGGCCACCGATCACCAGGCCGAGGACGATTGCCCACACCGCGATCGCCGCGGCCCAGCTCCACATCACGATCGCCTTGCCGAGCACGATCGTTCGTCGATGCGTCGGGATGGCAAGCAGCTCGCGCACCGTCCGGTCGGCGAACTCGCGGCCGAAGATCCAAGCCGTGAGAAATGCGAACAGCATTGCCCCGCCGGCGGTGACCGCCTGCCCGAGCATCGAGAGGAACGTCGGCCAATCTGCCGTGCCGGCTGTGAGCTGGGCCTTTGCGCCCAGCAGCCCGAGCGAACGGAACCCCTCAGGGTTCTGGAGGATCACCATGAACAGGCCCATGGCCAGCGAGACCAACGTGAACCCGGCAGCGACGCCCCAGGGCACCCGCGAGCGGCGCGACTTCACGAGTCCGTTCTGATGGCAGCGGACAGCCCACTCATGCGGCTCGCTCCTTCCGCCTTGTCAGCCGGATGAAGTGATCCTCGAGCGACTCGCGAGCCACCACGAGCCGGGTCGGCGGCACCCCCGCGGCGACGAGGAGCCGAGCGACCTCGTCCGGCGCCTCGATTGAGCGACGATCGCGGAGCTCCAGGCGCAGGTCGGCGCCGTCGGTGGTCACCCGCGCCGGCGACCGGCCGGCAGCGCGGAGCGCCTCCTCGGCGGCGTCGAGGTCCCGGGCACCTATCTCCAGGCGCTGCTGGCGGTGCCGCTCGAGCGCCTCGGTGTCGAGCTCCTCGATCAGTCGGCCGCGATGGACGATGCCGATCCGGGTCGCCAGCCGGTCAGCTTCGGCCAGGATGTGGCTGGACATGAAGACCGTCACGCCCTGATCGCGGGCGAGGGTGCGCAGGAGCTCGCGGATCTCGATCACCCCGGCCGGGTCGAGCCCGTTGGCGGGCTCGTCGAGCACGAGGAGCTCTGGCTTGCCGAGCAGCGCCCGGGCGATGGCCAGGCGCTGGAGGTTGCCGAGCGACAACGTCCCGGCGCGGCGACCGGCGTATTCGGTGAGGCCGAGCCGTTCCACGGCTCCTTCGACGGCACCCCGGTCGTCAAGACCCGACAACCGGCGGGCGACATCGAGGTTCTGCCACACCGTGAGCTCCGGGTAGGCGACCGCCGTCTCGACCAGGTGACCGACCCGCCGCCACAACCCGACGGCGTCGGGACGGACGCGCTCGCCGAACAGCTCGGCGTGGCCCGCGGTGGGCCGGATCATGCCCAGCAGCATCCGAATGGTCGTCGACTTGCCCGCCCCGTTGAGACCGAGGAACGCGTAGATCTCGCCGCGGGCCACGCGCAGGTCCACCCGATCGACCGCGAGCACGCCGTGCGCGCCTCCATAGCGCTTGGTCAGGCCGCTCGTGGCGACCGCGAGCTCGGTCATCGTGGCAACTCTCCCTCGTAGCCCAGGCCGCGGAGCACGAAGGCGTCGAGCTCCTCGATCGCCACTGACACGTCAGCCGGCCCCGCGATGACGTCGTGCATGATGGAGAAGCAAGCGAGCACGAATGCCGCGGCCCGCGCCGGGTCCTGCGGCCGGAACAGGCCCTTCTTGACGCCGTCGGCGATGATCGCGCTCATCGTCGGCTTCATGCGCTTCCGCGCACTCTCACCCAGCCGATCGTGGATCGCTCGGTTCTCGGGGCGATGGAAGACCTCGATCAGATCGCGCTCGTGCGGCTCACCGCCGATCTGGCTGGTGGCACGACCGACCGCGAGGATGCGCTCGACCGGCGACCGGTCACGGTCCGCCATGACGGTGTCGATCTGCTCGCCGACACCTTCGACCATCCGTTCGGCGACGGCGGTCACGATGTCGTCCTTGGTGGCGAAGTAGAGGTAGAACGTGCCCTTGGCCACGCCCGCGGCGCGGACGATATCGTCGACCGACGTTGCTGCGACGCCCGTGGCCGTGAAGGCCTTGAGAGCCGCACCGATGAGTTCCTGTCGTCGCTGTTCGCGCCCGACGCGCCTTCGCGCCGGTCGGCGCCGCGCGGCCGGCGCCTCGAGTCTGTCCATGCGCCCACTCTTATGACTGACTGTCAGTCACAAGGATACCAGATCGGGACGCACCAGCCCGGTCGTCTCGACACGGCAAAGGCGATCCCGGCTGCGATTCCGCCAAGGATCCCGTAGCGCAACCAGGCGCCCACGTCGACCCGGCGCTCGGTTCCAGTGAGGGTGGATTCGGTCACTCCTTCTCGCTGATTGGTCTTCCTGGCCTGTCAGGCGACCGTAGGCCACATCAGCGGACGGTTCCGTGATCCGCCTCAATTCTGGTACGGCTCTCGAAGTCGATCCCGTGGCTACAGCTCGATCGTCAACCCCTCGCTCGCGGCATCGGCCGTCCCCTGCCGGCGCAATGCGCGGGCCTCCCCAAGCAGCCGGTCGACCATCGCGTCGGCGTGATCGGGTTCGTGGTGAAACAGCACGAGCCGCTCGGCGCCGGCCAGGTCCGCGAAGGCCGCCGCCTGCTCGATGCTGCTGTGGCCCCAACCCACTCGCTCGCCGTACTCGTCGCTCGTGTACTGCCCGTCGTGGATGAGGACGTCGGCGCCCGCCGCCAGGTCGTGGCCGGAAGTCCATTCCGCACGCTCGATCGCACCGCCGAGAGCCGGCTCGTGGTCGGACAGGTAGGCGACCGATCGGCCAGCGCGAGAGACGCGGTAGCCGAGCGTGGGACCGGGATGGATCACGCTCGCGGCCCGGACCTCCAAGCCATCGATCACCCACGGCTTGAGCGGAGCGTCGTGGAGCTGGACGCGCGCCGGGAAGTCGCGGATCCGGACCGGGAACAGCGGCGGCGACAGGTAGCGGGTGAGGCGGGTCCGAAGATCCTGGGTCGTCGACGGCGGACCCCAGACGTGGATCGGCCGGCCGGGCTCGAACAGCGGCCGGAAGAAGCCGAGCCCCTGGATGTGATCCATGTGCAGATGCGTCAGCAGCAGATGGATCGGACGCGGATCGCGGGCGTACACGGTCCCGGCCCGCCGCAGGCCCGAGCCCGCGTCGAGGATGCAGATCGCGTCCTCCGACTCGACGCTCACGCAGGCCGTGTTCCCGCCGTATCGGACGGTCTCCGGGCCCGCGCTCGCGATCGAGCCGCGGGAGCCCCACACCAAGACCTTCACGTAGCGCTCGGCGAGGCGGCCGCAGCGACGGGCGGATCCTGGGGCCACAGCACGACGAACGCGCCGAGGACGTGACCGCGGGCGCTCTCGAGCGGCATGGCCGTCGCCTCGACGGGCCGGAGGACACCATCGAGACCATGCATGTGGAACGCGACGTGCGCCGGCCGCCGCTCCCGCATCGCCCGCATGCCCGGCAGCTCCTCGATCGGGAGCCGACGCCCGTCTGCGAGGCGGGGCGCCAGCAACGCCGTGCGCTCCTCGAACGGGAGCGCGTCGACTTCATCGAACCGCCGTCCGAACAGCACCTCCGCGGGCTCGTTGTAGAACACCGTGTCGCCCCGCTCGTCGACGAGCAGGACCGGCACGGCCAGCCCATCAGCCAGCTGGCGGGCGAGGATCAGCTCCACTTCGTACTGCGGCACGGGGCCATTCTCGCCCCGGACTCAAGGGTCGGCTGGACGACGTGTCGATCCGATGACGGATCGTCGCGGCGCCAAGCGCGCTCAGCCGACGTGGCGGCGATCCTCGTAGCACCAGACGAAGCCCGCGGGGCCGGCATCTGGCAGATCACCGGACGAACCGTACTGGGTCTGATGGAGGCTCCATCGCTTTGAAGGAAGATGGAGCCCATGAACGAGACAACCCGTCCTCACCCGTCCCAGCGGCGGTATCCGCCTGAGCTTCGGGAGCGTGCGGTCCGCCTCGTGTTCGAGCAGATCGCCGAAACCGGCGAGCGCCAGGGAGCCGTCACCCGTGTCGCCCGCCAGTTGGGCATCGGCCCAGAGTCGCTGCGCCACGTTCCGTATCGGAACATCCCTGACACCGAACCGACACCCGCGGAATTGGCCGTGGTACCGGCTGCCGTAGCAGGCCGCGGGCGCCGACCCGGCGGGCGCCCGCGCAGCGAGAAGGCTCACCGAGCGATCCTCGACGCAGCCCGCGCCGAGCTCATTGAGGAGGGCCTCACGCGCTTCCGCCTCGAGCACGTCGCGGCACGGGCGGGGGTCGGAAAGGCGACGATCTACCGGCGCTGGCCGTCCAAGGAGGCCCTGGCAGGCAAGCTGCTCGCCGAACTCGCGACGCCCCACATCGCCGTCGTCGACTCGGGTGACACCCGCGCGGAGCTGGCGAGCTGCACGGACAACGCGCTTCGCGCGATCCGCGACACGCCGTTCGGCCCGGTCGTGCGGGCCCTACTCTCCCAGATCGCGATGAATCCTCGTCTCGGCGACCCGTTCCGGGCGACGGTCGTGCAGGCCCGCCGTGCAGAGATCACACGCGTGGTGCAGCGGGGGATCGCTCGCGGCGACCTGCGCCCGGACGCCGACCTCGAGATCATCACGGAACTGCTCGTCGGACCGGTCTACTTCCGCCTGTCTTCGGAGGTGAACTCGACGACGCCCTGGTGGTCCAGGTCGCGGACGCCGTCATGGAAGCGTTCGCCGTCCGTCGGTGAAGGCCTGCCTCGAAGGATGGGCCGCGACGTCGAGGACAAGGTCGCGTCCGGAGGAAGCGGCCCGGGAGTAGCCCCCTTCGCGTGGGCCCGGATTCCGGCCCGGGCGGCGCGCCTCCCGGTGCGGCGGTTGGCCCCGCCAGTGATCCCGCGTGACCCCGAGTCAGGCCGCGGGCCAGCCCCCGAGCTGCGCGAGGGTCGGCGGGTCGGCGCCCGGGCGCTCGCAGACCATCGCGGAGGCGCGGACCGCGAACCGTACCGCGCGCAGGACGGCTGCCGGATCCGCGATCGCCTCTCGCCCACCCCCGCCCGCCAGCAAGCAGGCGAGGAACGCCCCGCCGAACGTGTCCCCCGCCCCGACGGTGTCGACGACGGTGACCTGCGGCGCCTCCACCTCGTACACGGCGCCGTCGATCCACGCGCGCACCGGCCGGGCACCGTCCGTAATCAGCACGACCCGCGGGCCGAACGCCACCACGCGCCGCGCCGACTCGTCCGCCAGTCTGCCGGGCACGAGAAACGCCAGATCCTCGATGCTCGCCTTGACGACGTCGGCTCGTGCGAGCACTCGGCCGATCCGCGCCCGGTACCCGTCGGGATCCCGAGTGATCGAGGGGCGGCAGTTGGGATCAACCATCAGCAGCACGTCGCCCGGGAGCTCGCCGACGAGCAACTCGAGGGTCGTGGCCATCGGCTCGAGCACCAGGCCGAGTGTCCCGACGTGGACCGCTCGAGTGGACATCGGCAGCCCGGCAGCGAGCGCCTCGGCCCTCACGGCGGGCGCGGAGGTGCCTTCCACGTAGAACCGGTAGGTCGCGGCGCCGCCCCCGTCGATCTCGGCGACGGCGAGTGTGGTCGGCAGGTCGGTTCGCTGGGCGAGGGCGAGCGAGACCCCGTCGGCCACGAGCCCGTTCTGGAGCACCTGCCCGAAGTGGTCGCGCGACAGCCCGCCGAGCCAAGCCACCTCCAGCCCGAGGCGCCCGATGGCGCGCGCCGTGTTGTAGGGCCCCCCGCCAGCCACGGGCACCAGCTGGCCGTCCTGGCGCACGATGAGATCGATCAGGGCTTCGCCGGCGACAACGATCATGGCTCGCCCCCGGCCACGGGTCGCCCGGCGGACGGTCCTCCCGTGGGATGCTCGGCAGCGGCCACGCGGACACCGACCGTCAGCAGGCGACTGGGGTAGATCCGCTGGTCGCCGGTCGAGACGGCGAGGGCGACGTCCCGGCCACGGGCCCTCCTGTGGAAGTCCCGGCGCCCATGCAACGGGTAGTTGCCGTCGGCGATGAGCGCCTGGGCGCCGTGGTCTGCCGCGACAAGGGCCGCAAGGATCTCGCGGTAGAGGAGGCGGGTCTTCGGCATCGAGGGGTTCCTCTCGCGCGGTCTGCTGGATCGGATGGGGTGCGGTCCCGGTCGCCGGCCCCGCGCCCATGCCCAGGCCGGCGGGCCGAGACGAGGGCGAGTCGGTCAGCGCGGCGCTATTCGCCCGCGACGGTTGCGGCGCCCGGGTCGGGCCCGCGTGACGGGAGGAGGTGTCGTCACGCGGGCCCTGAGGACAGCCGCGACGCGCAGCCGCAGGGCCGTCGCCCGGTCGCGGAGTGCTCGCCGTCCAGTCTCATGCGATCGTCCCGGGGACGGGATCCCCCATCACGTCGGCGATCGCCGACGCCAGGACGGGGTCGACCTCGATGGCGGCCGTCGTGGTCGCACCCGCCACGGCTGACGTCCGGAACGCTGCGCTGGCCGCCTCCACGACCTGGCGGGTGGCGTCGTCGACCGAGGTGGAACCGGTGTCGACGGTCAGCCCGTAGCCGGCCGGCTCATCGGATTGGCGGTTGTAGAAGCGCCGCACGAACGTGCGATGGGCGCTGTCGTCTTCGCGCAGGCGTTCCTCGGCCGTCGCCGCATCGGTCAGGCCCTGGCTGGCCATGATGCGCCGGGCCCGCTGCGCTACGGGCGCGACGACGTGAACGTTCAGCGCGCCGGCGTAGCCGCCCAGGACCGCGAAACCGACCCGACTCAGGATCACCACCCTGCCGCGCCGGGCGAGCGCCTCCAGGATCTCGTTGTACATCGAGATGATGAGGAGATTCTCGACGCGCACGAGGTCGAGGAGGCTGGGCCCCGAGTCGTACAGCTCCTTGAACTTGGTCAGCCCGTACTGGCGAAGGATGCGATCGGACGTGTCCTCGTTGACGACCTCGAAGTCCAGATCCTTCGCCACGCGGTCCGCGATCTCGTCGCCGCCACTCCCCAGCTCGCTCGAAATCGTGATGGCACCCATGGTCGAGCGTCTCCCTCCGGAGCCAGGTCACGCGCCTGCGGATCCGACTGCGTACTGCATGATGGCTTCCTCGCTGGCTTCGGCTCGTGACAGCTCCTTCACGATCCGACCTTGGCGCATGACCATGATCCGGTCGCTCATGCCCAGCACTTCGGGCAGCTCCGACGAGATCATGATGATCCCGACACCCTGCCTGGTCAGCTCGTCCATGATCTGGTAGATCTCGGACTTGCTGCCGACGTCGATGCCGCGCGTCGGCTCGTCCATGACGAAGATGCGCGTGCCGACGCTGAGCCAGCGTGCCAGCACGACTTTCTGCTGGTTGCCGCCACTCATGTTGACGACCAGAAAGCTCGGAGTCGGCGTCTTGATGCGCAATTCCTGAATCATTCGCTTGACGAGCGTCAGCTCCTTCCCGAAGTTGATCACCCCCAGGCGGGTCAACCGTCTCAGACCGGAGATCGTGGTGTTGATCCGCACGCTCAGCTGGAGGAACAGTCCCTGCGCCTTCCGGTCCTCCGTGACCAGGGCCACGCCATTGCGGATGGCCGCGGCCGGGGAGCGCGGCTTGTACGGCTTGCCGGCGATGCGCATCTCGCCGCTGGACGGGTCCGCGCCGAAGATGGCACGCGCCAGCTCCGTCCGCCCCGATCCCACGATGCCCGCGAACCCGACGATCTCGCCTGCATGGAGCTGGAACGAGATCTCCCGCAGTAGCTTCGACTGCGAGAGGCTTCTCACCTCGAGCAGGACGTCGCCTTGCTCTACGGTCCGCTTCGGGTACACGTCCTTCAGGTCGCGCCCGATCATGAGCTTGACCAGGTCATCCATCGTCACGTCGGCGACGCGCTGCGTGGAGATGTAGCGCCCATCCTTGAGGATCGTGACCTCGTCGGCCAGCGCGAAGATCTCCCTCAGGCGGTGGGAGATGTAGACGATCCCGATCCCTTGTGCCTGGAGGGAGCGGACGACCCGGAACAGGTTCTCGAGATCCTTCTCGCCCAGCAGGGCGGACGGCTCGTCCATGACCAGGATGCGGGTCTTCCGGTTGAGGGCCTTGGCGATCTCGACGAGCTGCTGCTCGGCGACGGACAGCGACGAGATCGGGGCATCGACCGAGAACTGGACCCCAAGCGTGTCGAGGATCTCACGCGTCCGGGCCTTGACCGCCGACCAGTCCACCCTCCCCCCCTTCGTGGGCAGGTGTCCGAGGAAGACGTTCTCGGCGACCGTGAGGTCGCGGGCGAGGTTGAACTCCTGGTAGATCGTCGAGATGCCCAGCGCCTGCGCGTCGTGCGGGCCGCGGATCTCGACGGGTTGTCCCTCGAACAGGATCTGCCCCTCGTCCTTGGCATACGCGCCCGAGAGGATCTTGATCAGCGTGGACTTGCCGGCCCCGTTCTCGCCGAGGAGGGCGTGGACCTGGCCCTCCTTGACGGTCAGCTGGACGCCTTCCAGCGCCCGGACGCCGGGGAACGTCTTCCCGATGCCCCTCATCTCCAGCAGGACGTTGCCGGGGGAGGTGGAACCACTCATCGCGACATGCCTCCCGACTCGCTACTTGCTGCGGTGCGACAGCGCGTCGACTGAGACCGCGAGGATCACGAGGACGCCGGTAATGAGGACCTGGTAGTTGGACTCGACCCCCATCAGCTGGAGGCCATTGCGGAACACGCCGACGATGAGCGCCCCGATGAGCGTGCCGAAGATCAGGCCCCGTCCCCCGAAGAGGCTCGTGCCGCCCAGGACCACGGCCGTAATGGCGGCGAGGTTGTCCTGCGTCCCCGCGCCTCCGGAGTTGGGGTCGCCAACGCCGGTGCGCGCGACCAGGAGCAGGCCGGCGATGGCATAGAACAGGCCGGCCGTGGCGTACACGCCCATGAGGACGCGGTTCGTGTTGATGCCGGCGAGTCGCGCGGCCTCCGGGTTGTCACCGACCGCGTACACGGCCCGCCCGGCGGCCGTCGAGCGGAGCACCCACCACACGATCACGTACAGGATCAGCATCACCACCGAGCCGTAGGTGATGTCGGTGCCAGCGAGCGTGAAGGTGTTCCCCAGGAATGTCTGGACGTCGGGCAGCCGGTTGATCGTCTCGCTGGTGTAGATGTGGACCAGGGCTGTGGCGATGCTGAATGTGCCCAGCGTCACGATGAACGGTGGCAGCCTGATGGCGGTGACGAGCCAGCCGTTCAGGAGGCCGAACCCCATGCCGACGAGGAGGCCGACGAAGATCGCGACGACGGGATCCATGCCGGATCGCACGGTTAGCCCGGTCATCATCACGGTAGACAGGGCCATGATCCAGGAGCACGAAAGGTCGATCCCGGCCGTGAGGATGATCAGCGTCTGACCGATGGCCAGGGTGCCGACCACCATCACCTGCTGGAGGATCAACGAGAAGTTGGATCCGGAGAGGAACTTGTCGCTCTGGGTGGCGAAGACGACGATCGCCAGCGCGAGTGCGGCCAGGGGGCCCATGATCGCCGAGCCCCCAAGGATGTTCAGGGCGCCGGATCGACGTCTTGTGACCCGGCTGACGAGTGCGCCCATGGGCCATCCTCCCAACGAGAAGGGGGCGGCGGGGCCGCGCCCCGCCGCCAGCCAGTCAGGTCGAGCTTACTTGGTGCCCCAGCAGTTGGCAGTGCCGTACGCGGAGTCCTTGCTGTCCACGCCGGCTTGGGCCTTGTCCGTGATCAGGGTGACACCCGTGTCGGTGTAGCCGCTCGGCTTGGTGCCATTGGCGGCAAAGTCATAGAGCGCCTGAACGCCGAGCGATGCCATCTTGAGCGGATACTGCTGCGACGTCGCGGCAATCTGGCCATCCACAACGCCCTGGACGCCCTGGCAGCCGCCGTCCACAGAGACGATGGTGGCGGCGTCCTGCTTGCCGGCGGCCTTGATCGCCGTGTAGGCGCCGAACGCGGCGGGCTCGTTGATCGTGTAGACGAGATTGATATTGGGGTTCTTGGTCAGGCAGTTCTCCATGGCGGTCTGGCCTTCGGTCTGGTCGCCGTGGGTGTCCTGTGAGCAGACGACCGCCGCGTTGGTCGCGAGTTCGGTGGAGTTCGGGTCGATGCCGCTGACCAGGCCGAAGCCCTGCAGGAAACCGTTGTGGCGCTGGGCGCCCACGGTGATGCCCGGCTGCAGGTCGAGCGTCGCGATGACCGGGGTCTTGCCGGCCATGTACTCCTTGGCCCATTGGCCGATCAGGAGCCCGGCATTGAAGTTGTTGGTGGCGAACAGCGCGTCGACCGCCGACTGCGGATCCGTGGCCGTGTCGAGCGCGATGACGACGACACCCTTGTCGCGGGCCTTCTGGATGCTCGGGACGATGGCCTTGGTGTCGCTCGGAGTGATGAGGATGCCCTTGGCCCCCGCGTTGACCATGTTCTCGAGGGCCGTGACCTGACCCGCGTTGTCGCCGTCCTTGGCGCCGGCGCCGGTGAGCAGCTTGATGCCGAGCTCATCCGCCTTGGCCTGGGCGCCTTCCTTCATCTTGACGAAGAACGGGTTGGTCTCCGTCTTCGTGATGAGGCCGACGATGATCTGGCCTCCGGCAGACGCCTCGCCGGAAGCGGGCGCCTGGGTCGCGCTCGAGCCGCTACAAGCGGCCAGCATGACTCCGGCGATCAGCAGAGTTGCAATAACTTTGAGAGACACCGGATTGCTCCTCCTTCGATCGATGGCCTGACAACGTTGTCAGACTCGAACGATATGCCCGCACCCTCCGATTTGTCAATACCCATCTTGATCTTGCGTGTCAGAGCGCGTACGATGCCAAGTATGTCAACCACGACAACGTTATCAACAGGCGGCTCCGAGGACCTCGCTCGGCCGACGATGCGGGACGTAGCCGCTCTGGCGCGCGTCGGACTCAAGACGGTCTCGCGGGTGATCAACGGCGAGCCGGGGGTGTCGCCGGAGCTTCGCGCCCGCGTGCAGCGCGCGATCGACCAGCTCGACTACCTACCGAACCTCACCGCTAGCAGCCTTCGCCGCTCGAGCGGGCGAAGCGCGACGATCGGCCTGATCCTCGAGAACGTCGCCAACCCGTTCTCATCCGGCCTTCACCGTGCGATCGGGGATGTCGCCTGGGCAAGGGGCGTCCAGGTGTTCTCGGGCAGCGTCGACGAGGACGCAATCCGTGAACGGCTGCTGGTATCGACGTTCGCCGGTCGGCGCGTCGACGGCCTCGTCGTGGTCCCCGCCAGCCACGATCACAGCTACCTGCTCGGCCACAAGCAGGCCGGAATCGCCATCGTGTTCGTCGACCGCCCGGCCGAGTTCCTCGACGTGGACGCCATCGTGAGCGACAACCGGGGCGGCTCGGAGGAGGCTGTGCGCCACCTACTCGCCGTGGGCCACCGCCGGATCGCATACCTCGGTGACCTCGCGACCGTCTATACCGCGCGGGAGCGGCATGCCGGCTACGTCCGGGGGCTCGAGTCCGCCGGCATCGCCGTCGACCCGGCCATCGTGCGCCACGACCTCCAGGACAGCGAAGCCGCCGAGGCCGCGGTCGCCGAGCTGCTCGCCTCGCCCGCCCCGCCGACCGCGCTCTTCACAAGCCAGAACCTCGTCACCATCGGCGCGGTTCGAGCGCTTCGTGCGGCAGGCGCCCAGCACCAGGTCGCGCTGGTCGGCTTCGACGACGTCCTGCTCGCCGACATGCTGCAGCCGGCGGTGACGGTGGTCGCCCAGGATCCGCGCGCCATCGGAACGCTCGCCGCGCAGCTCCTGTTCCTCCGTATGGACGGCGACCTCGCCCCCACTGCGCTCCACGTCGTCCCGACACGCCTAATCGCGCGGGGTAGCGGCGAGATTGCTCCCCCCGTGGCCCGATCGGTGCGCGGATGATCAGTACCCCGACCGCCATCCGATGAGGTGGAGCGACGTGCTCGGTCCCGCCGCAGTCGTCGCGAATGCTTGACGAGCTGACGCGGCGGGCGGCCAACCTTGCGGCGAGCGGCCGAGCCATTCTCGGGATCACCGGTTGTCCGGGCGGCGGTAAGTCGACGCTTGCGGAGCGGCTGGTCGCGCGCCTCGACCCCGACGAGCAATGGGTGGTGCGGGTCCCGATGGACGGCTTCCATTTCGCGGACGTCGCGCTCGAGCGCCTGGGCCGCCGACAGCGCAAGGGAGCAATCGATACCTTCGACGCGTTCGGCTATCTCGCGCTCCTCGGGAGGATCCGGGCCGAGCTGGACAACCCTGTCTATGCGCCCGACTTCGAACGGGTCCTCGAGCAACCGATCGCCGCCAGCATCGCGATCGATCCCGACGTCCGGCTCGTCGTCACAGAGGGCAACTACCTCCTGTCCGCCGCCTTGCCGTGGCCCAGGATCCGCGAACTGATAGCGGAGGTCTGGTACGTCGAGCTCGACGACACCGTCCGCAGGAACCGGCTCGTGGCGAGGCACGTGGCGTTCGGGAAGAGCGAGGCCGAGGCCCGTCGTTGGGTGACCGAGGTCGACGAGCCGAACGCCCGGCAGATCGCGTCGACGCGCCACCTGGCCGACCTGCTCGTCGACATGGCTGCGCTCGAGGACAACGAGCGCTGAGCTCGCGACGGGGACGGCGGCGGGCTCGATCGGCAGTCGAGATCTCGTGGTCTCCGACGAGGACTCCCGGCCACTTCCCGCATTCGATCCAAGGAGAGGATGCTGTGCCCGGTAGCCCGTTCGGATTGGTCGTGCCCCGCACCGCTCGCGCCTCGCTCGCGCGAACACACCGGAGCGCGGGCTACCTCCAGGACCGATGAAGGGCAGGACGGCTGCGTGTGGTGGGTCACCGCCACCGATAATCCGGTCTGTGCCGTCGTCCGCATCGGCTGACCCCGAATCAAGCGTCCCGATCGTCGGGACGAAGCTCCAGGCGCCTGCCTCCGTCTCGGGATACCGCGAGCGCCCGCGGATTAGCGCGCTGCTTGATCGGGGGCTCGATGACAGCGCCCGCCTGACGCTCCTGTCCGCTCCGCCGGGATACGGCAAGACGGTCGCCGCGACCGGCTGGCTCACGTCGCGCGGTCCTGCTTGCGCCTGGCTCTCGCTCGATGCCGCCGACAACGATCTCGCCCGATTCGTTCACTACTTCCTGAGGGCGCTTCGGTCGGTCCGGCCGGACGTTGGCGCGGCGACGCTGGGCCTCTTCGGACCAGGGACGAACCCCAGCCCGGACCTAGTCGGCGCCACGCTCCTCGACGAGATCGCGGCCACTGACGACCCCTTCGTCTTCCTTCTCGACGACTTTCAGGCCGTGACGGCCGAGCCGATCCACCGCCTCATCCGCTTCCTCATCGAGCACGGGCCGCCGTTCCTCCATCTCGTCCTGCTGACTCGCGAGGACCCGCCGCTACCACTCGCCCGCTTGCGCGCTCACAGCCGGCTCGTCGAGTTGCGGGCCGGTGACCTGCGCTACACCGGCGAGGAGGCGTCGGCCTACCTCGCCGACGCGGGTCTCGCGCTCGATCCGGAGCTCGCGGAGCGCCTCGTCGAGCGCACCGAGGGCTGGATCGCAGGCCTCCAACTGGCAGCAATCTCCCTAGCGAACCGATCGGATGCGGCCTCGGTCATCGATGCCTTCAGTGGTAGCCAGCGCTTCGTCCTCGACTATCTCGCCGACGAGGTCCTCGGCCGCATCGACGACGACCTGCGTTCGTTCCTCGTCCGGACCTCGATCGCCGAGCGGTTTGATTCCGGGCTGTGCCGGGCCCTCACCGGCCAAGAGGATGCCGCCGCGCTGCTTGCTCGCGCCGAGCGCGCCAATCTGTTCGTGATCGCGCTCGATTCCGAGCGGCGCTGGTATCGCTACCACGGTCTGTTCGCCGACTACCTACGCGCCCAACTCACCGAGCGGGAGCAGGCTGAGCTCCATGAGCGAGCTGCGACGTACCTCGAGGCGCAGGATCTCGGCCAGGAGGCGATCGCCCATGCCCTCGCTGCGGGTTCGATCGATCGGGCGATCCGCCTCATCGAGCGCGTGGCGCGCAGGACGTTCGAGGCTGGCGAGCTCACGACCCTGCTCGGTTGGCTCGACGCCCTGCCGGCCGAGCGGCTGGCGGCCAGTGGTGAGCTCGTCTCTCTGCAGGCCTGGGCGCTCCTCTTCGCCGGCCAGCCGGCTGCGGCTAGGGCCTCTGTCGACAGCCGTCACCTGGAGTCGGGAGCGAGTGGGCCCGCCGAGGGACGGCTGGTCTCCCTCCGGGCGCTCCTTGCGGCGGTCACTGGACCGGACGCCGAGCACCTCGCTCGAGCCGGCCTGGAGTTGCTCGACGAGGACGACGATTTCTTCAGGGCGCTGACCCTCCAGGCGTTCGGAATGGCCCAGTGGTCCGGCGGCGACCTGGCGGCGGCCGTCGAGACGTGGCGCTTGACGCTCGAGGCGGCCAGGCGCACCCGTCAGCCGATGGTGGTCTTCCCGGCGGTGACCGCGCTTGCCAATGGCCTCAACCAGACCGGCCGCCGGGCGGAGGCCGAGGCCCTCTGCCGCACGATCCTCGAGGAGTACCGAGATGCGGCCGGCAGTTCGCGCCCGATCGCGTGGTGGGTCCGGATGCCGCTCGGCCTGCTCCGCTACGAGGCGAACGATCTCGTCGAGGCGCGACGCGAGCTCGAGCGAGGGTTCGCGGCGGCCGGCACGTTCGGGGGTGGCCTCCTCGTGGCCTGGGCGGTGGGCTACCTGGCCCTGGTCCGCGAGGCCACCGGCTCGCCGGAGGCAGCACTCGAGGTTGTTCGAGCCGTCACTCGAGCCACCCGCAGTGCCGGCATGGCCATCCCCGCCCAGACGTATGAGACCGAGGCACGCATCTTCCTGTCGCGGGGGGATGTTGCTGCCGCGGCGCGGTGGGCAGATCAGGCCACGCCCGAGGCGCCGGCAAATTCGCCATTGCTGGATTCCCTGCGCCTATCACAGGACGTGACGATCGCCCGTGTCCGTCTCGCCCAGGGCAGGCCGGCCGACGCTCGCGGGCTGCTCAGGCGCGCGAGGGCTACTGCCGAGGCCACGGGCGCCGTGGCGGATCTGATCTCGATCGGGGTCCTGGAGGCTGCCGCCGCCGAGGCGATCGGCCGGCGGGCGGAAGCGCGGCGGGCGCTGGACGCGACGATCCGGCTCGCGGCCCCGGGCGGGTACGTTCGGCGGTTCGTCGACGATGGGCCCAGGATCGCCCATCTTCTGCCGTTCGTGCGAAAGGCCGCGCCGGACTTCGTCGACGTGGTGGCCACGGCGTTCGCGGGACCGCCATCCGGCGCCGGCACGCGCCGCACCCGCGGACCGTCGCTCTGGCGGGACGAATCGGGTGAGCTTCTCGAGGCGCTCACCACACGCGAACGCGACGTCCTCCGCCTGATGGCCGAGGGTGCCAGCAACGGCGAGATCGCGGACGGACTGTCCGTGTCCGTCGGCACGGCCCGCTGGCACGTCGGCAACGTCCTGGCCAAGCTCGGGGTGAGGAGCCGCACGCAGGCGCTCGTGCGCGCCCAGCACCTGGGCCTCGTTTAGTCACCCCCTCGCCGGACCCACTCGAGCCGGCGGGCGGTAGAGCCTGCGTTTCTGCAGGCATGGCCTCCCTGCTCTTCTCCAGGCGCGAACTTGCGGGCCGATGGCCAAGATCGGACTCATGGAGTGCTACGAGATCCAGGTCGTCGGCCACCTCGACATGCGGAGGGTGCGCGCCCTCGGCTGTGGGGAATTCCGGCGTCTGCCCTCCGGCGATTCCGTCCTGATCTTCGCCGCGCTCGACCAGACAGCGCTCTACGGCCTGTTGGCCCGGCTCCGCGATGCGGGCCTCGCGCTCGTGTCCGTCCGACGCGTTCAAAACCCAAGCCGGGCTCGGCCGCCCGGACCCTGTATGAAAGGTGATCAACATGAGTTCGATCGATGTCAACCCGATCCAGCAAGTCCCACGGCCGCCGGCACTGGGCGGGGCGGATCCGCAGGCCAACCGGCTCTCGTCCGCTGAACGGATCGGCCTGGTCCTGCACCGCGGCCTGGACAGGTGGCTCACGCCGCTGGGCATCTGGGTCATGCGCCGCTCGAACGGCGCCATCACCGACTCGCGGATCGCTCGCATGCTCGGGGCGCGGCGCGAGGTGGACGTCCTCTTGCTCACAACCCGCGGTCGCCGATCAGGGCGCGAGCGCACGGTCGTCCTCCAGTTCTTCCCCGACGGCGACGCGATGGTCGTCACCGCGGCCAATGACGGCGGGACCGCCCATCCGGGCTGGTACTTCAACCTGCAGGGCGATCCCTCCGCCCGGGTCGAGGTCCGGGGCCGGACGATCCGAGTCCACGCCGAGGAGCTGCCCGCCGAGGCAGCGGCGGACTGGTGGCAGCGGATCGTCAATCGCGACCCCAACTACGAGCGGTACGCCCGCGCGACAAGCCGAACGTTCCCCGTCGTCCGACTGGTTCCCACGTCCGAGTGGCTGACCAGCGGCGCCGGGCAAGGCACACAAGCCTGACAAGGAGAAGAGCGTGCTCTCGCCCTCGGTTCTCAAGATCATCATCGTCGTCGCACTCGCCGCCCACGGCATCGCCCACGCCATCGCTCTCGGTGGGCTTATCGGTCAAAGCGCTGGTGGCGCCTCGGCCTCCCAGGTCGCCGTTCGGTCGTGGCTGCTGCCGGGGCTCGGGCCCAATGCGGCAGCCGCCGTGGCGATCCCACTCTGGCTCGTGGCGACCGTCGGCTTCGTGGTGGCCGCGCTGTCGTTCTGGGGCGTCTTCGTCCCGAACGCACCATGGCGGCAGATCGCCGTCGCATCCGCGATCGCATCGCTCGTCGGCGTCATATTCCTCGCGGGCATCTGGCCAGGCTCGCCAACCGAACCGCGGTCGATGCTGAACTCCGGGATCGCGGTGACGATGAACGTCGCGGTCCTGCTGACCCTACTGTGGCTGCACTGGCCGGAGCAGGCGGTGTTTGGCAAGTGAGGCTTACCGTCGACCGGATCCGGCCGTACACCCGCCCGTTCCCGGCCCATGGCGAAGGCATGCGTCCGAGTACAAGAGGACGGTGGTTGGGCGGCGGGCGTCCTACGCTACACATGCCATGGCGTCGCCAAGAGAATCAACCAAGCCGACCGACGAGCGGCCTTCGGGAGCCGCTCCCCATGGGGGTGCGGCGCTCGGGCCGCTCGTCGCCACGAAGCTCCTGGCTCCGACTTCGGTCACCGGCTACCGTGAGCGTTCGCGGCTCAGTGCGATCTTCGATCGGGGACTCGACGACCGGTCCCGCCTGACGCTTCTTTCGGCGCCGCCGGGCTACGGCAAGACGGTCGCCGTCGCCGGCTGGCTCGGGTCGCGCGGGCTCGCCTGCGCCTGGCTCTCGCTCGATGCCGCCGACAACGATCTCGCCCGCTTCGTTCGCTACCTCGCCGCGGCGTTACGAGCGGTCCGGCCAGAGGTGGGCGACGCGACGGAAGGCCTTCTGGAACCTGGTGTCAACCCCGGCATCGACCTGATCGGGGCCACACTCCTCGAGGAGATCGCCGCGAGCGACGACCCCTTCGTGCTCGTCCTCGACGACTACCACGTCATCGGCGCCGAGCCGGTCCACCGCCTGGTGCGGTTTCTCATCGAACGCGGGCCGCCCTTCGCCCGCCTCGTCCTGCTCACCCGCGAGGACCCGCCCCTACCCCTTTCCCGCCTGCGGGCCCACGGTCGCCTCGTCGAGCTGCGGGCCGACGAGCTGCGCTACACGGAGGCGGAGGCGTCCGGCTATCTCGCCGAGGCGCTGCCGGCTGAGCTCGATCCCGAGCAGATCGCCAGGCTCCTCGAACGGACCGAGGGCTGGATCGCGGGGATTCAGCTGGCGGCGATCTCGCTGCGCAACCGAGCCGATGCCGGCGCGCTGATCGAGGCCGTTGGCGGGAGCCAGCGCTTCGTGTTCGACTACCTCGCGGACGAGGTCCTTGGCCGGGTCGACGGGGACCTGCGCTCGTTCCTGGTCAAGACCGCGATCCTGGACCGGTTCAGCGTCGAGCTGTGCCGCGCGCTGACCGATCGCGAGGATGCCGACGCGCTGCTCGACCAAGCCGAGCGGGCCAACCTGTTCCTCGTCCGGCTCGATTTCGCGGGGCATTGGTACCGCTATCACCGCCTCTTCGCTGACTACCTCCGGTCGCAGCTCGGCGGGGACGAGCGACGGCAGCTTCATGAGCGCGCCGCAGACTGGTTCGAGCATGCCGGTCTCGAGTCCGAGGCGATCGATAGCGCCCTCGCCGCTGGTTCGACCGAGCGCGCGATCCGCCTCGTTGAGCGCGTGGCGCGGCCGACGTTCGAGGCGGGGGAGCTGGCAACCCTCCTCGGTTGGCTCGAGGCACTCCCGCCCGAGCGGGTCCCGATGAGTTCGGAGCTCACCCCCCTGCACGCCTGGACGCTGTTCGAAACGGGCCAGGTGGCGGCCGCCATGTCGCTCGCCGAGCGTCATCTCGTCTCGTCCGGCGCGCGCGGGCCGGCCGAGGGACGGCTGCTCATCCTCCAGGCGCTGATGGCCACGGTCACCGGGCCGGACGCGGAGAACCTGGCCAGCGAGGGGATCGCGCTGGTTGGCGAGGATCCATTGTTCCGCTCGTTCGGGCTCCTGGCCGCAGGTCTCGCAACGCTCGCTCGCGGGGAGTACATGCCGGCCGTCGAGATCCTGCGGGCCGGCTTCGAGGCGGCGCTCCGTGCGGGGAACCCGATGGCCGTCCTGCCCGCGGTCAACCCACTCGGCCATGCCCTTGCCGTGGCCGGCCTCCGCGGCGAGGCCGAGACGATCTGCCGCACTGTCCTCGCGGAGCAAGCCGATGGCCAGGGCAGACCGCGTCCGATCGCCTGGCCGGCCCGCGTGGTGCTGGGCATCGTGCGCTACGAGGCCAACGACCTTGCCGAATCCCGCCGCGAGCTCGATGCGGGATTTGAGGCGGCCCGTCAGATGGGGGTCGGCCGTCCCGTGCTCGGCTGGGCGATCCCGTACCTCGCGCTCGCTCGCCTGGCCTGCGGTGAACCTGAGGCTGCGCTCGAGGCGCTCCACACCAGCCAGCGCGACCTTCGGGCGACCGGCATGGCGCTCCCCGGGCTCGCCGGTGAGATCGAGGCCCGGATCTTTCTGCGGCAGGGCGATGTCGCGGGCGCGGGACGCTGGGCGGACCAGGCCAGGCCGGACGCACCGCCCGGCTCGCCGCTCCTCGAGCTCCTGCGTCGCTCGATGGACGTGTCGATCGCGAGGGTGCGGCTGGCACAGGACAGACCCCAGGAGGCTCGCGAGCTGCTGGCTCGGACGCGCGTGGCCCAGGAGACGTCGGGCGCCGTCGCCGACCTGATCTCCATCGGGGTCCTGGAAGCAGCGGTCGCCGAGGCGACCGGTCGCCGGGCGGAGGCAGTGCGAGCCCTGGGGCAGGCGGTCGAGCTTGCGGCGCCAGGCGGCTACGCTCGACGCTTCGTCGATGACGGGCGGAGCGTCGCCCGCCTCCTGCCCCTCGTCCGAACGGCTGCGCCCGAGTTCGTCGATGCACTGATCGCCGCCTTCGCCGCGGAGCCGACCGAAGCCGACACACCCCGCCTGCGCGGGCGGGGTGTGTCGCTGTGGCGGGACGCCGACGGGCGGCTCCTCGAGACGCTCACCGCGCGTGAGCTCGATGTGCTGCGGCTCATGGCAGAGGGCGCGAGCAACGCCGAGATCGCGGCAGGCCTGACGGTCTCGCTCGGCACCGCGAAATGGCATGTCGGCCACGTCATCGCCAAGCTCGGCGCGACGAGCCGCACCCAGGCCCTGGTGCGCGCCCAGCAGGTCGGCCTCGTCTAGACCTGCGGCGTCCGATCATCCGCGCCTGAGCCCCTCCTTTCGGGAGGGAGATCGCGCGACGAAAGACCGGCCTTTCGCGAGGCGCGATCGCGGGCCACGAGCCTGAACATCACGGCATGGACCGCTACGAGATCCGGGTCCCTGGCCACCTCGACCAGCGACGCGTCCGTTCCCTGGGCGGCGCAGGGCTTCGCCGTCGATCAGGCGGCCTGTGCGGGCTTCTGGCGCGGCTGCGGGACGCGGGTCTCGAGCTCATTGCCGCAGACGCATTCGCGTGTCCATCGCGCCCGTCAACTGCGACGGAGAGGCGAACGCACGACAGAAGGAGCCGTCCGATGACGCCGATTGAAGACCAGGTCACCAAGCTCGAGACCAGGCCACGTCCCTACGTGCCCTCGCGGTTCTTCATGAGCCGCGTGGTGAACCCGATCACGCTATTGCTCGGCGGCCCGACGCTCACGGTGCGCGGTCGGCGCACCGGTCGCCCGGTCAGGACACCTATCCCCACGCTCGAGGTCGAGGGCGCCCGGTATCTCGTCTCCGGTGGCGGCGAGACGCACTGGGTGCGCAACCTGCGGGCGGCCGGCCAGGGCGAGCTGCGGAGGGGCCGGACGCGCGAGCCCTTCCGGGCGGTCGAGGTTGGCGGTGATGGAACACGACCGGGTGGTGACCGCCTATCGCGAGCACATGGGCTGGCGGGCGCGCGAGTTCTTCACCGCCCTTCCGGACCCGGCTGACCACCCCGTGTTCCGAGTCGAGCCGCAGTCAGCGGGCAGTGTCGAGAACGAGGAGTAGAGACATGTCAGACCAGATGATCAAGCTCATCATTGCCGGCGCCCTCCTCCTCCACGGCCTCGGCCATGGTGGCGCGCTTGGGGCGCTGATCTGGATCGGGGCGCGGCCCGGCACCGATAGCGGCGGCTGGCAGGCGGCCCGCTCGTGGCTGGCCGCCGGGCTGCCCGCCGGCACGGCCACGACGGTCGCCAGCGCCTTCTGGATCGTGTCGCTCATCGGGTTCGTTGCCGCGGCCCTCGGCTTCTGGGGCATCGGTCTCCCGGGCGAGGCCTGGCGCCCGCTGGCGGTCGTCGCGGCGCTCGTCTCGATGGCGGGCATCGTCCTCTTCTTCGGCACCTGGCCGATGTTCAACACGCTCGCCGCCCTGGCGATGAACGTCGCCGTGCTCGTCGCCCTGCTCGGCCTGCACTGGCCGCCCGAAGCGATGTTCGGGAGGTAGGCCGGCCATGGACCACTACGAGATCCGGGTCGCCGGGCACCTGTCCGGGCGGAGGGCGCAGGCCCTTGGCTGCGTCGGATTCCGGCTGCTGCCTGGCGGCGAGTCGCTGCTGTGCTTCGCTGCCGTCGACCAGGCGGCGCTGTACGGCCTGTTGACCCGGCTGCGGGACGCGGGCCTCGAGCTTCTGGGCGCCGAGCGCATCGCCGCGCCGGCCGCCACCGAACCACCAAAGGAGGCTTCCCATGTCATCGATTGAACCGCGCGCCATCGCACGAGATCTCGGGCTCGCCTACCTGGCCTCGCTCTTCGTCGCACTCGGCATCGGCGTCGCTTCGGGCGCGGGCCTCCTCTCGGACGCTCACAGCCGGTACGGCGACTCGTCGCTCGTCCTCGTGTCGCGCCGCGCCGACGCCGCCAATCTCATCCTGGTCGTCCCGATCCTGCTCGGCGCGATGTGGCTCGCCCGGCGTGGCTCGCTCGTCGGCCTGCTCCTCTGGCCGGGCGCCCTGTTCTATGCCTGCTACGCCTATGTCCCGTACCTCGTCGGGGCGCAGTTCAGCGGGCTGTTCTTCATCGACGTCGCCCTGGTGACGATCAGTGCGTTCACGCTGGTTGGCATCGCGGCCAGCGTCGACGGTCAGGAGGTTCGCGGGCGCCTGGCCGCGGCGCCGGCGCGCGGGATCGGCGCCGCCCTGGCCGTCATCGCCGTCGCGGCGTATGCCGGATTGGCGGGAGCCGCCATCGTCGCCTTGGGAGACCCCGCAAGCGAGGCGGCGAGTCGGCCGCTGGCGGTCGCCGACTGGGCGCTCGGCACCCCGGTCCTGCTGGGCGGTGGCGTCCTGCTCTGGTTGCGCGTGCCGCTCGGCTACATGGCTGCCCCGGGACTGCTCCTGGTGTCTGGGTTGGGGGGCGTGACGTTCGCCGTCGCGGCGGTGATGGACAACCTGCTGAGCGGCCCGCGGACGGAGCCGGCGGTCGTCGCCGTCCACCTCCTCATCAGCGTCGTCAGCTTCGGGCTCCTTGCCTCCTTCGTTCGGCGGGCGACGAACCGGCTGCCGCTCGGACGACCCTCCGCGAGCTCGGCGCATCAGGCCGCCACGGGAGTCCGGACATGAAGGACCGACTTGGATTCTGGGTGGCGATCCTGACCGTCCTCGTCACGGCGACGTTCGCGGTGGTCGGGGTCGCGACGCCGGCCCGGAGCGGGCCCTTCTGTGCGACCTGGGGCTGCATCCCGGCTCCTTACACCGACGTCGCGCAGTTCATCCCCGGCGACTACCTATGGCTGATCCCGGGCATCGCGCTGGTGCCGATCTTCGTTGTCCTCATGGCCTCGATCCATGGCCGGGGGCCGGAGGCGACGAGGATCTTCAGCCGCATCGGACTGGCGTTCGCGGTCGCCTACGCGGTCGTCATCGGCGTCGAGTACTTCGCCCAGTTCGCTGTGGTCATCCCGAGCCTGCAAGCCGGTGGGACGGAGGGCTTGTCGCTATTCACCCAATACAACCCGCACGGGCTGTTCATCGCCGGCGAGGCGTTCGGCTACCTATCGATGAGCGCCGCGCTCTTGTTCGCCGCTCCGGTCTTCGCTGGCGGCCGGATCGAGCGCGGAATCCGCTGGTTGTTCGTGGCGGGCTTCGTGCTGGCCGTCGTGGCGTTCGTCGGCTTCTGGGTCGTGGGCGGTGACCTGGTCGCCTTCGAGGTGAGCGTCCTGTCGATCAACTGGATCGTGCTCATTGCGTCTGGGGTGCTGTTGAGCATCCTGTTCCGGCGAGTCACCGGGGCTCGCTCGGTTACGAGCTGAGGCATGTGGCGGCCAAGCCGCGGGGCGCGGAGGTTAGAATCAATGGTGCATATCGAGGGTGAGATCTTCATTGACCGGTCGGTGGAAGAGGTGTTCGACTTCGTCGCCGACGAGCGCAACGAGCCCCGTTACAACGCGCAGATGCGCCGTGCGGAGATGGTCTCCGAGGGACCCATCGGCCCGGGCACGCTGTTCCGGGCCGAGGTCGTGAGCGGGGGCCGGGCTGTTGCGATGGTTATCGAGTTCACGGAGTACGAGCGGCCACGGAGGCTGGCGTCGACGACGCGCATGTCTTCCATGGATATTCGGTACACCCTGACGTTCGAGCCCGTCTCCGAGGGGACTCGGATGCGGTGGGTCGGCGACGTGGAGCCGAAGGGCTTCCTCAGGCTCATAGCCCCGCTGGTGGCCTGGATGGGCCGGCGACAGGAATTGAGGATCTGGACCGGCCTGAAGCGTCTCCTCGAAGGTCAAGAGGCTCCGGCCGCCCAGTAATGACCCGGGCGAGATCGATGGATCTCCAAGGGCTCAGCGCGACGCAGATCGTGATGTGCTCCTGGGTCAGAACACGGCCAACGCGGCCCCTGCTGCGGCGCCGCGACGCCCCTCGGCGTCTAGCGCCCCGGGAGTTTACGCATTGCGGACGGGGTCAAAGTTGCGGGTCGGAGCGAACCTGCATCCTGTCGGCCATCGGGCCCGGGTCTCCCAATCTGGACCGGCTTATGGGCCTCTGCATCAGGCGCTGTTCCGGACGGTCGCCTCCCAGATCTCGCAACCTTCGATAGGGATCATCCGGAATCCCGCGTGGGTACACGCATGTGCGACTCCTGTCGGAGGCGCTCGAATCCCTAGTCGGACGTGCGACCTTTCGCCTCGGCGGACCTCGTCGATCTCCCATCCAGCGCCGGTGCGGAGAACGCGTCATCAATCGCACGTGGAGCCAGGTCGCGATGGCACGCCGGGGACGAGCAAGCTCCTGACCGATGCCCACTGGCGCCCGTTCGTTGGCGCTCACCGGGCGGGAGCCCATTGAAGCCTTGCGTGGCTGACCCGCGGCGTCGAGCCGAACGCCGATAGTCGAGCCGATGGTGCCGTCGCCGAGCCGTGAGTCGCAGGTACAGAGCCCCCTGGAGGGGACGAAACTTCGCGCCCCAGTGGGAGTCCGCGAGTGCCGGGAGCGCCCGAGGCTGAGTGCGCAGCCGGGCCGGGCCGCATACTGACGGCGGAGCACCGCGGGACCACGGGCCGAGCTCTGCTGGAAGTCCCTAGCAGAAGGAAAGAGAACTAGAAGTGGTTCTGATCCTGGTTGTCATCGCACTCGTCGCAATCAACATCCTGGAGAGAGTGTGGCTGAGGGTGCGCCATAGCAGTCAGGCCCCTCGAACCTTGCGGCCAGCAGCTTCGGCAATCGGCGTCATCGCCGGTGTGATCGGCGTGCAGCACGGGTATTACGAAGTCCTCCATCCCGACAAGCCCTTGAACGGGATCCTGTTTGATGCCGTTTCGGGAACGTCGTTCTCGAATCTGCCCACTTCGCGATGGACAGGTTGGCCGGCCATGACGCTTGTTCCAAACTTCCGCATCACCGGGATCCTCGCCATCCTCGCTTCCCTGGTGGTCATGGCATGGTCGGCTCTGTCATTCAACGAAAGAACGGCGGCCTGATCCTGGGTCTGCTTTCGATCTTGATGCTCTTGGTGGGTGGGGGGTTCATTCCACCTCTATTTGGGATCAGCGCCGCAGCGATTGGCAGTCGTGGAAGAAGCAAACAAGCGGTGTTGTCGTGACCAAGTAGCAGTGCCTTCACGGCGCTGCCTTCATTGAGAACCGGTGCCCCGGCTACCAGCTTCACGCGGTCGCGGGGGCCTGGCGATGCTTGTCCAGCAGTGACCCCGTTGAACCGAGGCGCGCGACCTTCACGATCACCGTACAGGCGAGCCACAGGGCGGTCTGGAGGCAAAGGTGTCGTCCTAGGTGGCTGGTGTGAAACGCACGTTCTGACCGGCTGACGGGCGGGCACGGGCGCAGCGGGAGGAACGCCCGGTTCCAGCGCGGGATCCCGGGTCTGGAGATCGCAGGTCCCGGCTCAGCACGACCGACCTGCGGGTAATGGGCGGGAGGCCCGTCGCTCCCTGACGTCAGCCGGCCTTGGCGGCTGCCCAGGTCCCGCCGTTCCCGCTGAGGCCGAGGACCGCGAGCCGTGCGAGGTTGACCGCGGCGGCGAGAAGGGCGAAGTCAGCGGCGACCTTCGGGGTGCCCCGGACCCGTGCCCGCCGGCCGCCGTGTCTCCGCCGCATGAGGTGGGCGAGCTTGCGCTCGACCTTGGGCCGGGTCGCCCGGTAGTCGGCCAGCCAGGCGGGATCGCGGCTCGCGGTGCGGCCAGTCGCGAGGTGTGCTTCGTGGGGACCGATCTCGATCGAGCGCCCGCCCGCAGACGTGGTGCACTGGGCGGACAGTGGGCACATGGCGCAGGCGGACCGGAAGCGAGCCTGCCACTCGCCGCGGCCATGGCGAGTGAGCCGGGCGACCTGGCCCGCCGGGCAGGTGACAGACCCGGCGTCGAGATCGATGGCGAAGTCGTCCTTGGTGAAGTGGCCGGGCACGCCGGTCGCGGGCTGGACCTTGAGGCGGCTGACGGCACCAGCCTCGTCGAGCGCCTCGAGGGTCGGGCCCGTCCCGTACGCCGCGTCGCCGTACACGATCGGCGGAGCGGCTGGTGCGGCCGCCGCCAGCTCGTCGGCGAGCAGTTCTTGCACGACCGACGCGTCGCCCGCGTTGCCCGCCGTGACCGCGGTCGCGGTGACGAGCTCGGCATCGGGGTCGAGCGCGACGTGGCCCTTGTACCCGTCGAACCCGCGGGCCTCGGTCTTGTGGCCGTGGCGGGTGTCGGGATCGACCGTGCTGATCACGCGGTCCGGGGCAACCTGCGCGCGATCCGGATCCGGCCGTCCGGGCCGTCTTCGAGGTCCTGGCCGAGGACCGTGGCGAGCAGGGTCGCGGCCTCGGCGAGCGGGGCGGTGAGCGGCTCGCTCTCGAGCGCTGCGAGCACGGCCTCCCCGTCCCGGGCAAGGGCATCGACGAGGGCCGCCCGGGCCGCGGCGTCGTCCCAGTCGGCGGCGGGCTTGCCGCCCGTGCGGTAGTCGTCGTCACGGCGGAGGACCGCGCGCAGCGCTGGCTCGCGCTCGCCGGCCGCCGCCAGCGTCTGGCGGATCGCGCTGCGCACGAGGGTGACGGTGTCCATGGTCGCGACCGCGTCGTACAGCGGGGTCGAGTCGAGCACCCGTCGGACCCCCACGAGCCCGGCCGCACGGGCGACCTCGAGCGTGCGCTCGAAGATCCGCTCCGCACGGTCCGAGCGGGCGAGGCGTGCCCGCATGTCGACGAGCACCGTGTGGGCGAAGCCCGGGGCATCGAACGGCAGGCCGCCACAGGCGTACTTCCAGCGGGCATCGAACGTGAACCGCTCGACCGCCTCGCGGTCACTCAGGCCCTCCAGGCGCTGGAGGACCATCACCACCGCGACCACCAGCGGCGGCACCGAGCGCCGGCCGACATCCGCGAACAGGTCGGCGAACAGCGTGTCGGGGAAGAGCTCGTGGCACTCCCGGTGGAGCAGGGCATGGATCGAGTCCGGGCGCACCAACGGTTCGACGAACGAGCTCGTGTCGCGGAACAGGTCGGCCTGGCGGGGTGCGGATCCCTGCGACATTGGGTGTGCTCCTGGCGATCAGCTCGGGCAGCTCCTGCCGGAAGAATCGTAGCTGCGCCCGTGCCCGCCCGTCAGCCCCTCAGAACGTGCGTTTCACACCAGCCACCTAGGGTCTACCCCACCCCGGTCGGTCGACGCGCCCATCGTCGAGTTGCAGAGCGGCAGAGCACGGCGGTGTTGGCGACGTCGAACGGCGCACCACCTGCGGCGAGCGGGACGACGTGATCGACGGTGAGTTTGCCCGCGGACCCGGATCCGGTAGACGAGCGGCTGACCCATGGCCTGCTGCCCTCCGTGCTTGCCGGAGACCTACGTGCCGACGAGCTTCGAGCGCTCAGCACCTCGTCCACGAATGGCCTGAGCGGCAGCGGCGGCGGTGCTCCGATCGCGGTGACAACGATTCGCCGTGTGCGTCGGGGAGACATCGGTCTGACCCATTACCGAGCAGGGCCACGCTCGGTGGTCACCGCCCCGCCTCGCCGCTCACAGTTACACGTCGCGTAACTTTCGTAACTTTCGCCCGTCGGCGCAGGTAGTCCCCGAACAGCGGCAGTGCGAAGTCGTATGAGCCGCGGGTCGGGCGGTAGACGAGGCCGCGTTCGACCAGCCGCCGGACGAGGAGTTTCAGCCCGAGAGATCCGGCAACGTCCGTGCAGACGCGCCAGTGGCACCCGACCATGCTCACGCGCCATCGCTTCGAGGACCCTCTGCTCGGTCGGGCTGGCGCCCTCGAAGCGATCCTCAAAGAAGGCGAGGTCCAGTTCATGAAGCAGCCCTGCTTCGACCGCCCAGTAGTCGTCGGGTAACACCTCGGGCGTGGCAACGCTGCGGCAGACGTACGCGCCGAAGAACTGGAGGAAATACGCGACCCGGCGGCGCGCGTCAGCTCCGCCACGGCACCGCGTGCGAGACCCAACTGCGAGCCACAGGGTTCCAGGTCCCAGATCGAACCGCGCGCCCAAGAATCGGATCGAGCATTCGCGCCGCCGAGTCGAACCCGGCCTCGAGGGCAGCATCGAGGCCGACCGTGCGCGCCATCCGGCCGTACGGAACGCGCCAGTCGGCCGGCGGACGGGGCAGGCTCGTCGGCAACTCATGGCTCGCTCTTCGCTCGAAGGTGGTCTCGATGGCCGCCCGGAGTCTTCCTGCGTCCAACGTGGCTTCGGATGCGATCAGCGCCAGGTCGATGAGGTCCTTGACGCGGGTGCTCCCGACAGAACCAACCCCGTAGACGCGACTGTAGGCATGGAGCTTCTCGGCCACGTGGAACTCGATCGGGAGCGCTGGGACCTCGGCCGGCGCGATGTCGGCGAAACCCAGGAGGTCCGGCCCCCGCAGCCGGTCGAGCTCGACGCCGGTTGGCGGGTCGAAGCCGACATCGAGCAGGAAGTCATCGAACACCCGACCGGCCAGCTCGGCACGGACGTGATACCGCACTGCGGAACCCTCCACCAGGCGATCGAGGGCGGTCGTGCGTTCGACGGCGAAGTTGAAGAAGTCGCCCAGGTCGACCGCCTGCGCCGCGAGCAACTCGTTCGTCGCCGAGGCCTCGTCCCCGGTGTTGGCGAGGTCGATGTCCTTCGTCGTTCGGGCTCGGTCGCCGAAGCGGTAGTCGAGCGCCAGGGCGCCCTTCAGGACCCAGCCGTCCGGAGCGACCGCGAACATGCGAGCGAGCAATCGATCGAAAGCGACCTCCTTCCGCAGTCGGACCACCGAGCGGCCGGTGTCGCGCGCCTGCGCGGCGAGGCGTGTCTCGAGCGCGCGACGGAATGCACCTGCCGACGCGTATCTCATCTGGCGGCTCCAGAGACCGCGGCCTCGACCATGCGCTGGACCCGATGACCGCGAGAGCGAGCCGCCCCGCGGAGAAGTGCTGGCGTGGTGAGCCCTCGCCGCAGCGCCTGGCTGACGGCTGCCGAGACCTGGTCGGGCGCCATGCCCGCTGCCGCCACGTCGGCGATCGTCCGCGCAGGCGCCGTGAGCCGAACGCCGTGGCGGCTGATGACATCGGCCTCGGCCAGCGGGTGCGTCGTGGTATGGATCCTCACGCCCGGCTGCGGCACCAGCCGCCGCCGCTCCCGGGGGACCGTCAGGTGGACCCCGTCGGCGATCACATCGGACAGGCCGAGGAGCTCGAGGGCCGACTCATGGGAGACGACGGCGTCGGGCGCCTGGCGCAGCCAGGCGGCGACGATCTCCTCGTCCGGCGCCGAGGGATAGTCACGCAGGCGGTACAGGCCGCGGGTCACGCGCAGGAAGCGGCCCGTCTTCGTGTGGTGGGTGAGCAGTACCGAGCTGAAGCCGTGGCGGAGCGCCTGGGCAGCCGTGAAGTAGCCGGCCTGCGCGCTGGCCGTCTCGAACAGCGCCTCGTGGTCGGGCTGGGTGGCGAGTCTTGTCGTTCACATCCTAGATGATACTTAGGAAGTCAACGACAAGAAGTGGCTCCGGCGGGCGGGAGCCGGCCGTGTACTGAATCCCCAAGGGACCGCGGCGAGCGATATCCCGCTCCCCCACCCCGGTCGCTCGCGTGAATGGCTTGCAGCGGCCCTGGTCGAGTGCGCCCGGTGCCACCAAGTGGTGGAACGACGGTCGCCGGTCCAGCGACACTGCCGGGAATGTCGCGCCACGCTGAAGGGATCCAGGAGCCGTGAGGCCGTGACGCGTGCAAGGCGTCCGGGGCATCCTGCGCGCCCGCTACGTGACCCGAGCTGACGCGCGAGCACTGAGGTCGGAGGTTCGAGAGGAGTCACACCTCCAGAACCGACCTTAATGTCCCGGTCTCCTTGCCGCTTAAGATTGCGCTGACGAGGGTGGAGCGGTGGATCGACGGCGCGATCACGTGACCGGGACCCGGTCTGGGAGGTTCACCTTCGCCAGCTGGCCAGTCGGGTTCAGCGAGCTGTTCGATCCCCGAGGAGGCTGGCGATCGCGGCCGCACCTATGCGACGACGACAACGACGTTCCCCAACTTCTGGCCGGTTTCGGCGTACCGGTGAGCCTCGACCATCTGCTCGAGCGGGAAGCGCCGGTCGATGACCGGGCGCAGCCTTCCCGCTTCGACCAGGCCCCGCAGGTAGGCCAGGTCCTCGCTCGTTGCCCCGATGCCCGCGAACGACGACCCGCTTCTTGCTCCCCCTCGCCGCCCACCTGGCGCGAACGATCTGCAGGAAGCCCGGATTGGCCATGAGTAGGCATCCGTTCTCGGTCAGCAACCTCACCATGCGACCAGACGGTGTGTTGCGGACCACGTCGAAGATGACGTCGTAGGTCTCAGGGCTTTCGGTGAAGTCCTCCTGGGCGTAGTCGATGACGCGATCGGCACCGATCGTGCGCAGCATCTCCAGCTTCGGCGCGCTGTCCACCGCGGTCACGTGCGCCCCGAGGACCTTGGCGAGCTGGACCGCGAACGTGCCGAAGCTGCCTCCCGCTCCGTTGACCAGGACCCTCTGTCCGCTCCGGACGTCCGCCTTCCGCAGGAACTGCAAAGCCTCGCCTCCCCCGTAGGGTACGGCCGCAGCCTCCTCGTAGCTCAGGTTCGCCGGCATCGTCGCGATCGCCCCGGTCTGGGGGTTCTCGCGCAGGCAGATGTACTCCGCGTAGGCTCCCAGGCCGATGCCCGTCGCCGCGAAGACCCTGTCGCCCTTCCTGAACGACCCGACATCCTTGCCTACCGACTCGATGTCACCGGCAAGCTCCTGCCCGAGCACAGGTCGTCTTGGTCTGCGGATGCCGAACGCCAGCCGCATGGGCACCCAGATCCAGGGGGCGAAGTCGAATCTCCGCAGCTCGCAATCGGCCGCGCTGACCGTCGTGGCGCGGATTCGAACCAGCACCTCGTCGTCCTTCGGAACGGGCTTCGGCACGTCCCTGAGTTGAAGAACATCCGGCGGTCCGTAGTCCGTGCACACTATTGCTCTCATGGGTCTCCGGTTCGACTTGACATCTGACCTGACCGGCCTGTCCCGAGCGTCGGGCGGCCGGGTTCGACGGGACTGACCGAGACCAGGGGCATTCCCAAGTCACGCACTCTCTTGAGTAACCCGTGCAGCGCGGCCTGGTCGATGATCGGCCCGGTGATGAGCGTGTCATCGCCGTCGAGCGTGATCGTCAGGCCATCGAACCAGTCCGCCCATCGAGCGTCGACCTGGCCCGTGATCCGGATCTGATAGGCCATCTGTTGGCCTGGTTCGGCGTGTGGGTCGAGTTCCTGGGGCATCGCTCCGTGTCCGTTGCGGCTAAGCATCGCCAGCCCCGATCGGTGGTCTGCACGGGCAGCTTGTCCTCACGGCGGTGTGCGTGTCATACCTCCCAGAAGCTCTTCGGCGGCTGCCGAGGTCGACGACCGCCCGGTCTCCGCGCTGGACGGAATGGTGGACCGGGGCGGCGACCAAGGGTCGCCGCCCCGGCGCGCTACGCGGTGACGGTGGCCTGACCCAGGGCCGCGATGGACGAGCGATCGGTCGGGTCAGGAGAGTTCACCCCCGTCACGACCGGATGACTGAATCCCTTGGCGAGGAGCCAGATCGGGAGGATCAGCTCGAAGAGGCCGCCAGGGAGCATGGCGAGCATCCCTGTGCCCTGTTGCACGTCGGTCACCCCGAACATGTCCAGGGCGGCTCCCGCGAGCAGCACGGGATAGCCGACGAGCCCAAGGACTGCAAGCGGGCGCGGGACCAGCTTCGATCGATACAGCAAGACGGCGAAGACAATTCCGGACGCGCCCGTGAAGAGATAGAGCAGCACAACGGTCACGTCGCGGAGTGCCCTGAGCAGTGAACCCAGCGATTGCGAAGCGGACGCATCGACCGTGCCGTCGCGCGCTCCGTTGCCGAGCGCGAGCACGATGAGCGGAGCCGCCATGTAGAGGAGCACCACTCCGAGTTCGGCGACTCGCAGGCCGACATATCCAAGGGCCAGCGGCTCACTGGTGTGTCTCAGGAGCGGAAACATGAGGACTGCGATACCCACGACCGCGAGGCCGTCGACGAATGCGAGGAGCGCGCCGGCGGCCAGCGCGCTGGCGTCGCCGGACGCACCGATCAGGTAGTTCGGGCGATCCAGAACCCCCTTGATGAGCGTATCGGCCGCGCTGAACGAAACGGTGGCAGCCAGGAACAGCAGACCAACGATGGCTGCGGTCCTTCTCGAAGATGTCATACCTGTTCTCCTTGGTGTGTTTCGCTCACACCTGGCTCAGGCCGGCCGGTCCTTGGCAGCCCCGGTCGCTGGTCTGCACAGGCAGCGTGTCCCCTCGACGGGATGAGTGTCATACCTCCAAGGAGCGATTTCGGAGGACTATTCGCGGGCGTCCTGGAGGGCGGAGAGGGTCGACCGGCGAACCGTCAGGCCGGTCGGCCTCCCGGCCGAAGGTGCCCAGCTCAGGCGCCTGGGCCGCGGCTCGGGGGCAGGAGTCCCAGCACTCGTCCCGTGGCGGCGGCCTGCGTGCGGCTGCTCACTCCGAGCTTGGCGTAGATGTTGCGGGCGTGCGACTTCACCGTATGCAGGGAGACGTACAGCCTGGCTGCGACCTGCTGATTGGTCAGCCCAGCGGCGATGAGGTCGAGAACCTCGAGCTCGCGCGAGCTGAGGGGTTCTGCCAGACCGATCGCGGCGGCAACCGCCCTCGAGGGGGCAGCCTGCTCCCGTCCAGATGCGGGGAACGCCGCCAGCAGGTGTCGAACGTAGTCTGGATGGACTCCTTGGGACAGCGCCTCGTAGAGCAGGCGAGCCATCGGCGCACCCTCGTCGACGAAGATGCGGATGAAGCCGCCCGGCTCGGACAGCGCCAGTGCTTCGACTAGCAACTCCACGGCCCTGCCGTTGTCGCCATGGGCATTGAAGGCAACGGCCAGCAGGACGAGGGCCATCAGCTCCTGGTCCGCCCAGGCCTTCTCCGCCATCTGCCGGCGATATGGCTCCAGCACCGCCAGCGCTCGGGAGGGATCTTCCTGGGCGAGGTGCACCCTGGCCTGACTGAGGGGAAGATTGTGCGCCCCGACCACGTGCGCGGCCGCCGCCACGTCGCCCAGGCGAAGGAACGCCAGGACTTGTGCGGCGGCGACCTCGGGGACCTGGAGCACGAAGCCATGCTGGCGCGTGGCCCGATCGGCCTCCGCCAGGATGGCGGCTGCGCCGGCGGCATCTCCCCGGGCAAGTGCCAGGCGGGCGAGCAGCACCTCGCACGCGACGGGTCGGTCGGTGTCCGCTATCTGCTGTGCCAGCTGGAAACTCTGCTCCCCGTGCTGCCGGGCAGCGTCGATGTCGTTCCACTGGTAGTGCACACGGGCCAGGCCCAGGTGGGCTTCGCAGACGAAGGGAATCGGCAGACCGGCCGCCAGCTCCACGGCGTGCCGATAGGCCACGGCCGCCAGGCCGAGCTGATTGTCTAGTTCCTCGATGTAGCCCAGCCCGATCGACCCCAGGATCTCGTAGATCGTGTTCCCCGATGCCGCGCTGATCACTGTCACTTCCGTAAGGGCTTGCCGCGCCCCGGAGCGGTCGCCCAGGAGCACATAGGCGTGGCCCAGATTGAGGGCAGCTGCGGTGCGGAACGGGAGGTTGTCCGGGTCCAGGTATTCCAGGGCAAGGCGCGACTGGGCGATGATCGTTCCGACCTGGTGCGGGCTCCACACCAGAAAGGCCCGCACGGAGGCGATCCGTCCCACCAAGTCCCGGGTCCGGTCGTCCGTCCCGGCGTCCTGCAGCGCTCGTTCGGCGGCATGGAGCTTCGGCTCGATGCCGGTGTTCTGGCCCGAGCTGAGCAACACCTGGGCATAGGTCACCCAAAGCGACGGCCTGGCATCCAACAGCGTGGTTGGGAGCGACTCCAGCCAGCGAAGGATGGGGACCAGCGCGCCACGAAAGTACAGCGGCATCCCGTTGCCCTCGATGAGGCGCTCGGCCCGCTCGACGTCATGGCCAGCCGCAGCATGCTGGAAGGCCTCGATCTCGAGGCCGTTGGCCTCATACCACTCGCTGGCGCGGAGGTGGTCCTCATCCACGGCCCGGGACGAGACCGCGCTCTGCTGGCGCCGCTGCCGCAGCAGATCGGCGAACAGATGGTGGTAGCGATACCAGCGCCGCTCGGTATCGAGGGGGACGATGAACAGGTTTGCCCGATCGAGATATTCGAGGGTCTCCTGACCGGAGGCCGAGGCGGCGAGCAGCACGGCATCGCACAGTGGGCCGCAGAGCCGATCGAGGATCGAGGTGCGCAGCAGGAAGGCCTGCACGGAGTCAGGCTGCCGTTGGAGGACTTCCTCGACCAGATAGTCGAGCACGAAGTGGTGGCTACCGGCGAACGATGCAATGAAGCCCGCGACATCGGGCCGGCCCTGCAGGGAGATCGCGGCAAGCTGCAGACCGGCGATCCAGCCTTCCGTCCTGGCGTCGAGCGCGGCGACCTCCTCCGTGGAGAGGTCGAGGTTCATGACCTCGTGGAGAAAGCCGGCCGCCTCGGACGGGGTGAAGCGCAGATCGGCGGCGCGCAGCTCGGTCAGCTGGCCTCGGGCGCGCAGTCGGGCCAGGGGCAGCGCGGGATCCTCACGGGTGGCGATGACCAGGTGCGTCTGGGGCGGCAGGTGCTCGACCAGGAAGGCCAACGCTTCGTCGACCGGCTTGGCGTCGAGGACGTGGTAGTCGTCGAGAACGAGCACGACATCGCTCGGGATGGTGGCGATGTCGTTGAGCAGGGCCGTCAGCGTCGCTTCGGTCGGTGGCGGGGCCTGCGGCGATTGAAGCACGGTCAATACCCCTTCGCCGATCCCGGGCGCAACCGTCTGCAGAGCCGCGATCAGATAGGTCAGAAAGCGGCTGGGGTCGCTGTCGCCTTCATCGAGCGACAACCATGCTCCCGCTCGCCCGCAGCCCGCGACCCATTCGCCGATCAGGGTGGTCTTGCCAAAGCCGGCAGGAGCGGAGACCAGGGTCAGCTTGTTGCCGGCGGCGAGGCTTTCGTTCAGCCGCTCGACCAGTCGCGGACGGACGACGACTCTTCGCCGCGAAGGTGGGATGTAGAGCTTGGTGGCCAGGATCTGCGCGGGCACCGATCCACTATAGAGACGGGAGTGACCGGCTCGAGCACGGGCGAGGGAGCCAGAACCGATCTTGCGTAAGGGTGTCCGGAAACGGGACATTCAGGCACGAGATCGTCGAGCGACGCCGCCCGTTCTGACTCAAGCGACTGGTTGGATCAGAACCAGATCACGCTCGTGTCGGTCGGCGGCGGCCTTTGGTAGCGGGCGACGCCGACGTAGCGCTCGCCGCAGCCTCAAACGCCTGTTCCTCGAAGTCGGATAGGTCGAACGTGAACGCCTTCCGATACTGAGCCCAGGCGATCTCTGGTTCTCCGGCACTCCCCAGGCGACAAGCGACGGCAAACGTCGGGTCCCCCTCCCCCGGGTCGTACAGCATCAAGGCTTCGCTGGCGTTCATCCGTCGCCGTAGGCCGAGTAAGAGAACCCGACCCGCGACCAACGACACAGGACCGGTGGTCGGCGCCTCCGATGCGAGCTCGCCCAGTTTCACGTCCACGAACGCCAGCTCAGGGATCGAGAGATCGAGGCAGACACCGGTCGCCTCCCGCCAGCCTGGCGGACGCGTGGCCGCGAGGCGGCTGACGAAGGTGCGGATGGAATCTGGAAGGAACTTCCTCGGTGGCTCTCGCTCCGGCCCGCGTCCAGCGAGGCCATCGTAGTAGGCATCGAAGTCGGTGCTCGCGTTGCCGATGATCATCCGGCCTCCTCCCTGGAGACCGGTGAACCGCTCGCCGAACAGGTACGAGCCCCACAGGTCGATCTCGTCGCTAACCGTGATGCGGTCACCCAGTGGCAGCCGGTTCCTCCACACGAGGTAGTGGAGGAACACGGCCGCGTTCTCGCAGGTCTCGGCGATGACGCGGAGGTCGTTGATGAAGACCGACCACGGGTACTCGCCGGCCGCGAAGAGTCCGAGTGCCCTGAGGCGAGGGAGCTGCTGGGCGAAGCCCGCCAGCTCGTGGAGGGTCGGGTTGACGATGATCACCTCGCGGACCCGACCCGACGGGATCCGAAGGACCTCGGTGCCATGCTCGTCGGTGAACACCGTGTCGCCTGCGCGGAGGAGGTAGTCCCGAGCACGCGATCCTTGGCGCCACGCGTCCTCGACGGCGTTCTGAATATCCCGAAGCAGGCGCGTCGGGTCGCCGCGCTGGCCCTGGACGCTGATCTTGCTGCCCTTGCCTTCGACGACCAGGGGCGGTCCGGTCGAACAGGACCAGACCATCGAGCTCTGTGCCCTCGTAGTGGAGGTTGGCGTGAGTTTCGGCCCCGGGAAGGAGCCGGCCCAGATACCCAACGGCCAGGCGATCGAGGGTCTTTGCGCGCTGCTTCGAGAAGCCCCGACTGCTGGCGAGCAAGCGAGACTCCAGGAGGGCATCCACGTCTCGGCTCAGGGCTCCCGGGAGGGCGAGCAGGTATTGGCCCTGGTACTCCAGGAACGGCCGGTCTCGCAGGGGGTTCTCGTCAAAGAGCCCGCTGTACGACGCCGCGTCAAGCGATCCGACAGTCACCGAGAGCTCATTCAGGATCGCTTCGACGTGGCCGACATCCAAAGACTCGTCGTGCCCACAGATCAGATCCGCGGTAACCGTCACCGACTCGCGGATCCCCTTCTCGTGAGTGGCGATCACTGCCATCGTCGCCCGGCCCATCGCCTCACGACGTTCGAGTTCCGACAACGCCTCCCACCCCGCCGTCTCGGCATTTGCCGCGTCCGCACCGGCTTCCCCGAGGGCATTCCTTCGCTGCGTGTACAGCTCCGTCACCGCTTGCCCAACCCGGATGACATCGCCGATCGTGAAGCCGAGGTTCTTGGTCAGCCAGGCATCCTGGCTTCCGTACAGCTCCCGGGCGAGATCCTCTCCGTGGCCCGCGAATGAGGAGCCCCGGATCGACATCCAGCGCATCGCACTGTTGAAGCGAAGCGAGGCCAGCTCGTAGTCCCCTTGCGGCCGCATCGTGAGGTTGAACAGGGTGTTGACCAACTGGGCATGGTCGATCTCGTCGAGAATCGCTTGGACGGTTTCGGCGGTCGGACGGTTCGGTGATACGACGGGCTGCGTGGCCAATAGACCGGCCACGAGTTCAAACCTCGTCTCCAGGCCCTCGTGCGTTGGCTCGTAGTACTCGCCCCAAGGAACAAACAGGTTTAGGTCCTGGACGATGGCCAGGATGTAGAACGGGTCGCCAGCGGTCAGGAGGCCGCGCAACTTTGCGATCCGGGCAGCCAGTTCGACGCCGAATTCCTCGTGAGCGGCAGGCGTGAGGTGCGCGAGCTCCTCATGCTCGTCGTCGGTCAAGACCGATGTCGTCCACAAGACGCTGCCCTGACGTTCGTCCCGCACCGCGCGTGAGAGGAGTTGGGAGAACCTGTCGTCGCGCTGCGCGAGTGCCTGACTCATCCGGTCGTGGGCCGCCTCGATGCCCACGATCGGTGCTGGGCGACCGGGCTCAGCTCGGCGGCCCCTACCTTGCGATCGCTTCATCTGCGACCTACCGCCATTCCTGTGCCGCAGGATTCCATGTCCGGCCTGCGACGCCGAAGTAGATCGGCTCGAGGAAGGAGCGCAGGGACGACGCGGCCGCGGCTGGCGTTGGCTCAGCCAAATCGAGCTCGGCCCGCCACACCCTGTACGGCCGAGTCCACGAGTCAGGCGGCGTATCGATGACGGGTGGCCAGGAGTGAGTCGCGCGGCGCTCGAACGTCGCGATGCACGCGATCGCGAGCGCGTCGGAACGGAACGTGAAGTGGCGGACGAACCAGACAAGATCGACGAGGTCACGAGCCCGGGTGTTCTCGACATCCCGCGGCAGGGTCAAGGCGTGGAGTTTCTCGGCAAAGTGTTGGTTGACGGGATAGACGGGGAACCGCGACCGTTGGAAGCCGAGCCGCTCGACGACTGGGTCGGATAGGTAGGACTCGATTTCGCCGACGACGACTTCCGCGGCACTGACATCAACCTTGAAGCGGACGATCTCTGTGCCCGCGAGGCGTGCGACGAGCACGAACCTTAGGCCGCCGCCAGGTGGACCTTCCAGCGGTGCCGCGGATGTCGCGACCTGATAGCCGAAGTCGTCGCCGAGATCAACCGCGAATCCGGATGCGAGGAGCTCGGGCGCCGTCTCGATGGCAGCATCGATCTTGAGGTCGAGGTCTTCGGTAAACCGGGCGTCGTCAGGTCGTCGCAGCTGGTTCGCATAGCCGCCCTTTACGACCCACTGTCCGGGGGCGGCCTCGAGCAGCCGGACGAGGAGGCGGTCGATCGCGACCACGAGGTGGATGCGGCGAGGGACGACGCCCGTCTCACGGGCCGCGTTCGACATGCGGACGATGAGGCTGGCCCGACGTCCAGCCGGCGTCGCGCCCCTCGTCTTGGTCATAGGCCGGCGCCCGCGAACGGCGCCCGGCGCCGCAGCTCGGCCAAGTCGGCGGGCGTCAGCATCGCCCGCTCTCGGGCATCGCGGGCGGCCGAGACCAGCTGATCGGGATCAGCGCCTTCGCGGACGGCATCCAGCAGGGCTCGACGCGCAGTGCTGACCCATAGGCCGTCCCGGAGCGTCCGGTCGGTCATCGCACCGTGCCGTGAACGGTGGAGCGTGACGCCTGGACGCGATCTCAGTCGCGACGTCTCCGGGATGGTGAAGTGGATCGTCGACGGGATGATGTCCGTCAGACCCAGCAGGGTCAGCGCGGTGTCGTGGCTGAACGTACCGAATGGGGCGACGGCCTGCAGTGCGTAGAGCTCGTCGGACGGGTCGGGTGGCCAATGCGGCAGGCGATACAGGCCATGACCGATCCGCTGGGCGCTGCCCTGCTGGGCGCGCCAGGTCAGCGCTCGGCGGCTGATCCCGTGCTCAGCCGCATGCTCGGTCGTGAAGTAGCCGTGTTGAGCAGCCGCCGTCGCGAGGAGATCTTCCCATGACATGCGCCAATGTTACGTAATCCGTAACAATAGGGCAAGTGGCTCCGGCGGTAGGATTCGAACCTACGACCAAGTGATTAACAGTCACCCGCTCTACCACTGAGCTACGCCGGAGCGAGGGCGCCGGGGGCGACGCGGCCCGCCTGCGCCGGGCGCCATCGCGGCGCCGCGGCAGAGGATAGCAGGCTGGCCCGCTAGACTGCCGGGCCATGACCCTGATCAGTCCCGAGGCCCTGCTCGCCCGCTTGGGCGATCCGCGGCTGCGGCTCGCCGACGTGCGCTGGTGGCTGACCGACCCGGGCAGGGGCCGGCGCGACTACGAGGCGGGCCACCTGCCCGGTGCCGTGTTCGTCGACGCCGACACCGACCTCGTCGGACCGGCGGGACCTGGCCGCCACCCGCTCCCCTCCCCGATCGCGTTCGCTGCCCGGATGGCCGAGCTCGGCTTCGGCGACGACACCACGATCGTGGCGTATGACGACGCCGGGGGAACGATCGCCGCCCGCCTGTGGTGGATGCTCGACGATCTCGGCCATCGGGATGTCCATGTCCTGGACGGCGGGATCCAGGCATGGACGGCGCTCGACGGGCCGCTCTCGCGCGACGTGCCCGCGGTAACCGCGGCGACCCTCAACCTGCGCGACGCCTGGTCGCGGACGATCGATCGCGACGAGCTCGTCGCGCGCCTGGGTCGGGTCACCCTGATCGATGCCCGGGCCGGCGAGCGATACCGCGGCGAGACCGAGCCGGTCGACCCGGTCGCGGGCCACATCCCGACCGCGATCAGCCTGCCGACGGCGGGCAACCTCGGGCCGGATGGCCGGTTCCTGCCCCCGGAGGCGCTGCGGGCGAGGTTCGGGACGCTGGACGGCGAGGTCGTGACATCCTGCGGCAGCGGGGTGAACGCGTGCCACCACGCGCTCGCGATGCGGGTGGCCGGGCTGCCCGATCCCATCCTCTACCCGGGCTCGTACAGCGACTGGTCGCGCGCCGGGCTCCCGGTGGCCACGGGCGACACGCCCGGGTCGATGCCTTCAGGCGACCGCTAGACCGGGTTTGCCGTACCGCTAGACCTGGTTCGCCGTCCCGCGCGAGGCGATCGATCGGAGGGCGGCCGCCTGGAGCAGCGCGACCACGATCGACGTCGCGAAGCCGATCGCGAGGTCACCGAGCAGCGCGACCCGGAACCCGAACAGGCCGATTTCGGGACCGATCGAGATCCCCAGCCGGTGGCCGACTAGGTAGAACGCCCCGAACGCGGCCATGACCGGCAGCACGTAGGCGACCGGATGGCGTGGACCTCCGGCACGGGCCGCGACCCGGACCGTGAGAATGCCGATCACGAGCGAGCACAGGCTGAACAGGGTGACGAGCGCGTAGGCCTGCGGCGGCATGGATCGACGGTATCAGCCGCCCATCGCCTCCGCAGAGCCGGCGCCGACCACCGCGTCGTCCAGCGGATGGTACGGGCGGCCCTGGATCGCCAGCTGATCGGCCAGCGTGCGGTAGTGCGCCTCGAAGGCAGCTCGGCGGTCCTCGGGGACGTCCGTCCGCCAGCGGCCGGCGTGGGTGCCATCCGCGGTCATCCGGCTGTCGAAGAAAGCGTGCATCACGGGATCGTCCTCGACGCCCAGGAACTCGATGATGCGCGCGTACTGCCGCTCGCGATCGCGGATGATGAGGTCCTCCATCTGGACCACCAGCACCCGGTCGGGGGGCAGCGCGTCGCAGGCGGCGAAGCCGCGCTCCAGCTTGCGACCCCACCAGTCCAGCGCGGCGTCGAGGTCATCGGGGCCCCACGGCATCGGGACCACCGAGCACGCGGCGTCGCGGCCGTCGCGCACGCTGTGGATGAGCCGCATGTCGGGGAACATCCGGTACAGGCCGCGCGCCGCGAGCACGTTCGCGGGGGTCATCTCGATCCAGGCGCCGGCGCCGGCCGCCTCGGCGATCGGGTCGAGCAGCCGGTGGGTGAAGGCGCGGCCGGCCGCCCACGGATCGGCGCGCAGGCCGTCACACAGCTCGGGCAGCGCCGCCTCGACCGCGGACCGGTCAAGGATCGCCTGCAGACCCTTCGAGCCCCGGTGGAACCACTCGCCCAGGACGCGCTGAGCGAACGCGTCGTAGCTGGTCCGGCCCTCGGCGAGATCGCACAGGCCGCCCTTGACCGCGACGAACTTGACCTCCGTCCGGATCCGCCGGAATGCCGGGTGACGATCGATGAGGGCGGCCGTGACCGTGGTCCCGCTGCGGCCGGTGCCGCCCATGAACACGGGCTGCATCGCCGTCACTCCAGGTAGTCCTTCAGCTTCCGGCTGCGGGACGGGTGACGGAGCTTGCGCAGCGCCTTGGCCTCGATCTGCCGGATCCGCTCGCGGGTGACGTTGAACTCCTTGCCCACCTCCTCGAGCGTCCGGGCGCGGCCGTCCTCGAGCCCGAACCGGAGCTGGAGCACCCGCCGCTCGCGACCGGTAGCGAGTCGAGCACCGCCTCGACCTGCTCCTTGAGCAGCTGGTGCGAGGCGGCCTCGGCCGGGCGCAAGCGCGCCCCGGTCCTCGATGAAGTCGCCGAGGTGCGAGTCCTCCTCCTCGCCGATCGGCGTCTCCAGCGACACCGGCTCCTGGGAGACCTTGATGATCTCGCGCACCTTCTCGGGGGTGACCACGACCTCCTGGCCCTTGGACATCGCCTCGGCGATCTCCTCGACCGTCGGCTCGCGGCCCAGCTCCTGGAGCAGCTGGCGGCTGACCCGGATCAGCCGGTTGATCGTCTCCACCATGTGGACCGGGATCCGGATCGTGCGGGCCTGGTCCGCGATCGCCCGGGTGATCGCCTGGCGGATCCACCAGGTGGCGTAGGTCGAGAACTTGAACCCCTTCTCGAAGTCGAACTTCTCGACCGCGCGGATGAGCCCGATGTTGCCCTCCTGGATGAGGTCCAGGAACGACATCCCGCGGCCGATGTACTTCTTGGCGATCGAGACCACGAGGCGCAGGTTGGCCGACGTCAGCTGCTCGCGCGCGTCCCGCCCGATCCGGACGACCTCGCCCCTGCGATCGCGCATCTTGGTCTGGGGCGGCACCTCGGGGTCGAAGCCCATCCGGCGCAGCAGGTCGGAGTCGTTGCCCGCCTCGATCCAGCGCCTGCAGCGCGGGGAAGCCGACGCCGTCGCGGGTCCAGTCGTAGATCGCGCGCAGGCCGGGGTTGTCGCGCGAGTCGAGGTCCCCGTTGTGGACCGACAGGTACGACCAGTCGAGCAGGGCCTGGAACGACTCGGCATCGAGCTCGTCGTTGTAGGCGGCGACCAGCGCCCGTGCCTCCTTGAGCAGGGCATGGGTGCCGTCGGACTGGGCTTCCTTGCCCGCCTTGACGAGGTGGAAGTCGGGCGAGGCGACGTAGAGCCCGGCGTTGGCCGGCAGGGCCAGCGCATCGGCGACCATCTTGTGGGTCTCGGGCCCGAACGGCAGCTGGTGCTGGGGCTTGGTGGTCCGGGTCTTGCGCTCGGTGTCGTGGAGCGTCCACTCGTGGAGCGAGAGCACGGCCTTCCAGGGCTCGACGATGATCTGCTCGCCGAGCTCGATCGCCTTGGCCAGGACGACCTCCTCCTCGGCCGTCAGCAGGGCGACCTTGCCGATCTCCTTGAGGTACATCCGGACCGGGTCGTCGATCCCGATCATGTCCGCGGACAGGGCCTCGAGCTCCTCCGCGGTCGGCTCCTCGACCTCGGTCGGGGACAGCTTCTCGGGCGCCTCGACGCCGGCGGGCACGACCACGCCTTCGACCGCCTCCTCCTCGACGATCTCGATGCTCAGCTCGGCCGCCCCGGGACCTGCCTCCTCGTCCTCGAGCTCGAGGTCGGCGTCGTCGAGCTCGGCCTCGGCGTCAACCCCCGGCTCGTCTTCGCCCGTCGGCGCGGTCACCACGGCGGGTCGCCGCGGGCGCATGGTGGCCAGCTTGGCTTCCTCGAGCTCCCGCCGCGTGCGACGCGGGCGCGAGGCGAGCACCGCCTCGACGAGCTGCTTGTCCAGGGGATCGGCCATGTCCGCGGGTCCTCCGATTCGATCGGGCTGGTTGAGGTGGCGTCGGGTGGTCAGCCCGCCGGGACGGCCGAACGGGCGAGGAGTCGGGTCTGGTCGCGCCTGCGGTCGAGCGAGCGGCGCTGCTCGTTGAGCAGCCGTCGTTCGAGGGACAGGCGGTCGATGAGCTCGCGGTTCCCATCGCGCTCGGCCTCGGACATCGCGTCGCGGTTGAAGCCGCTCCGATCCTGCCACTCGGCGTCGTCGATCTCGAGCACCAGCCGCTCCATCTCGTACGCCAGCGCCCGATCGTCGAGATCCCGGGGATTGGGGCCCGGCCGTGAGACCAGGGCCTGACCGAGCGCCCGGCTCTCCTCGTCGAGCGTGTCGAAGATCGCCGACAGCGAGAACGGCGGCCGGACGCCGTGCTCGTCACGGCCCCGGGCGACGACCACGGCGCGGTACAGCTCACGCGCGACCTGCGACGGCAGGCGGTCCGGACCCAGGCCGTCGAGGACCGTGTCGTGGGCCTCGGGCACGAGCAGGACGAGGCGGAGCAGCTCCTGCTCGGTGCGCGACACGCCGCGCAGGATCTCGGTCACGGGCAGCGCGTCGGGCGCGCTGGTGACGGCCTGCGCGCTGAACCGCTCGCGGCCGTCCCGGCCGTCGCCCCCGCCCCCGTCGGCCTCCCGGGTCCGGCGGCGGTGCATCGCCTCCAGCAACGTCCGCTCCTCCACGCCGCTCGCCTGGCGCACCCGGGCGAGGTACGCGTCGCGCATCACCGGGTTGGGCAGGTTGCGGATGATCGGCAGGACCGCGTCCACGAACCGGGCCTGGCCGCCGGGGGTGCGCAGGTCGTGCGCGCGCGCATGGACGTCGATCAGGTGGTCGACGATGGGCCGCGCCGTGCGGACCTCCTCGCGCCAGCGGTCAGGCTCGTCACGGAGCACCTCGTCGGGGTCCCTGCCTTCGGGCAGGCCGACGACCCGGACATCGTCCAGCTCGACGCCGGTGTCGTCGCGGGCCAGCTGGCGGATCACCTCCTCGAGGGCCGTGGCGCCGAACGTGCCCGCCTTGGCCCCGGCCGGGTCGACGTCGTAGGCGAGGGCGATCCGCTTGGCATAGCGCGTGATCAGCGCGACCTGGTGCGGGGTGAGCGCGGTGCCCAGGCTCGCGACCACGTTGTCGAAGCCCGCCTGGTGCGCCATCAGCGCGTCGGTGTAGCCCTCGACGATCACCGCCTGCCCCGTCTTGCGGATCGCGGACTTGGCGCGGTCGATGAGGTACAGCGTCCGGCTCTTGTCGAACAGTGGGGTCGCCGGGGAGTTGAGGTACTTCGGCCCGTGGTCCCGGTCGTCGCCGGCGGGTCCCTCCATGCCCAGGATCCGGCCACCCAGGCCGACCGGGTGGCCGTTGGCATCGCGAATCGGGAAGATGACCCGCTCGCGGAACCGGTCGTACACCCCGCCGCCTCGCTGGCGCGGGCTCGCCAGCCCGACCTCCACCAGCTCGCCGGGCGTCACCTGGCGCTTCGCCGCCAGCTGCCGGGTCATCTGGTCCCAGCCGCCGGGCGCCCAGCCCAGCTGGTGCTTCTCGATCGTGTCGTCCGTGAAGCCCCGGCCGCGCAGGTACGCCAGCGCCGGCTCGCCCGCCTTGGAGTGGAGCAGGACGGCGTGGTAGAAGGCGATGGATGCCTCCAGGACCTCGCGCAGCCGCGCGTTGCGTGCGTCCTCGCGCTTCGTCCGCTCGTCGATCTCGACCCCGGCCCGACCCGCGAGCGCGCGCAGCGCCTCGGGGAAGGACAGCCCGTCGCGCTCCATCAGGAACGTGAAGATGTCGCCGTGCTTGCCGCACCCGAAGCAGTGCCAGGTGTCGCGCGCCGGCGTGACGACGAAACTCGGGGTCTTCTCGCCGTGGAACGGGCACAGGCCCTTGAGGGTCGTGCCGGCCTTCTTCAGCTGGACCGTCTCCCCCACCACGTCCGCGACGGGCAGCCGGCCCTTGATCTCGGCGACGACACCGACGGCCAAGCGGTGCTCCAGTCCGTGCTCCCGCCCTGGCGGCCCCCGGGACGCGGCCGGCGGATATGACTGCGGACCTGTCAAGTCTTGACAGGTCGCCGGTTGCCGAGGTTACCCCCCGTCAGGGGGCTTGACAAGCGGTTCGTGTCAAGTGCCCCACCCCGGCCATGCATTGAGCCGGGCGGGGTATCGTCCGCGCATGACCTGGCGGCAGCTCGGCGTTCGTGCACGCCTGTGGCGGGTGGGCCACGCCACGTGGTCCGTAGCGCAGCTGGCCTGCCTGGGCTACATCTGGGCGTGCGCGCTGACCCGCCGCCGCGACCGGCGCCTATGGGCGGCCATCGCGTTCCTGCTGGCCGAGGGCGCCGGGCTGGTCATCGGGCGCGGCAACTGCCCGATGGGCGGGATCCAGGAGCAGTGGGGCGACCCGGTCCCCTTCTTCGAGCTCGTGCTGCCGCCCAGAGCCGCCAAGGCGGCGGTCCCGGCGCTCGCCGTCGTGAGCGTCGCGGGGATCGCGGCGGTCGTGCTTCGGCGCCCCGGTCTCGTCCGCCACGCCTGACCACGCCAGGCGTGCCGGCAGGGGCATCCGGGTCCCTCGCCGGCGCTGGTCTCAGCGCCCCGTGAATCGCTCGAGGAAGGTGCGGTCGCTCCCCGGCGGGAGCAGCTGGGCGGCATCGACCTCGGCCTCGTAGCCGGCGGCTTCGACCGCCGCCGCGAGCACCGCGTTCGACACGCGCCCGGGGTCGCGACGAACGGTTGCCGTCTCGTGACGGAGGTCGACGCTCACCCTGGCGACGCCGTCGAGCCGCTCCACCGCCCGCACGATCCGGTTGACGCACGAGCCGCAGGTCATGCCCCGGACGGGAAACCGGACGATCTCGCCCGTCGGGGCCGCGCCGGTCACATCGACACCATCAGGCCGAAGCTCATCACGATCACCGCGAGCGCGATGCCGGCCTTGATCCACGGCGAGTTGGCCCGGTTCCAGCGGCCGATCTGGCCCAGCACCCGCCGGTTGCTGACCGCGAGCAGCAGGGCGAGCAGGGGCACGATGAACGCGATGTTGTACAGCGCGAGGAGGGCGAAGCCGGTCGCCCCGCCACCGGATGCGTGGAGCACTGCCGTGATCTGGAGGTACATCGCGCCCGAGCACGGGACCGTGCAGATGCCGACGAGGACCCCCGCGATCAGCATCCCGGCCAGGCCACCGCGCTCCATCGCCCGCTGCATCCGCCCGTGCGTGCCGCCGGGCGCCATCATCGACGGCCCGACGCCCGGCAGGAACACGTCCTTGAGCATCCACAGCGCCATGACCAGCGCGAGGATCGAGGCGAAGCGGGCAACCAGGTGGTCGCGGCCCATCCAGCCCAGGAAGCTGAGCAGCCCCAGGCCGATGATGAAGTAGGTCACGAACACCGCCCCGACGTACAGCGACCCCGCGCCCAGCAGCCGGCGCCGCGCATCGAGCGTGGGGGCCCCGGTCGCTGTCAGCGCGTTGACCAGGGTCAGGGTGTAGGTGGCGAACAGGACGAGCAGCGCGAACGCGCACGGGTTGAACCCGTCGGCGACGCCCGCCGCGAGGACCGCCGGAATGGTGAGCCCGCCGAACGCCGCGGCGTCGAACGGCACGGCCAGGACCCAGGCCGAGGCGACGATCCCGACCGAGGCCAGCAGCGCGGCCAGCATGACGGCGGGCAGCGGCCAGCCGAGGACGAGCGTGTGGGCCGCTAGGCGGCCCTCCGGCGCGGTGGTCATCCGACTGTCGGCGAGGTGACGGAGGCCGATGCCGGCTCGACGACGATCCGGCCGTGCATCGTCGGGCTGTCCTTGCCGCCGCAGCAGGTGTCGCAGTAGACGTCGTACGTGCCGGGCCTGTTGGGCACGGTCCAGGTGACCGTCCGGCTGCTCTCGGCGGGCAGCGTCTCGTACAAATCAAGATCGGGCGCGATCATCGTGTGCACCCCGCCCTGGAGATGCATCGAGGCGTCCTGCGTCCACCAGTTGAGGGTCACCGTCGCGCCCGCCGTGACGTGGATGTCCGAGGGGGTGAAGCCCGCCATCGAGCTCTGGACGTCGATGACGCCCGACCCCGCCCCATCGTTCGGGCGGTCGAGGAAGTCGCCGAAGGCGAGGAAGCCGCCGATGCCGAGCACCGCCACCACGATCCCGCCGAAGGCGACCTTGCGCAGGCGCTCCTTCCGCGCCGAGTGGGCCCGCTCCAGCTCGCGCGCCCGACGTCGCTCGGCCGCGGTCTCGCGGGCCAGCTCGCGCTCCCGCTCACGCTGCGCGCGCTGGGCGATGGACTCCTGGTTGCTCATTGCGGCCTCCCTGCCCGGGGACGGATGGTCGATGGCGTGTTGGGTGCGGCGCTCGCGGCCGCATGTCCGGCGATCGGCGGCCGGGGGGACGCGCCCGGCTCCGGTCAACTCGAGGGTGGACGCGGTGGGCCCGGAGGCCAATGCAGGAATGCCCAAGCCTTGGTCAAGACTTGATCAAGACGGGCCTCCGCTCGATCCCCCTCGAAGGGCGGCGGCGTCGGACCGGGATGCCAGGCGATCCGCCGGCTTGACGGAGTCTTGAGCAAGCCCTGACGACCGCTTCATCGACCCAGCGGCGGGCGGCTCGATGATGGCCCTGCCCGCAGCGACCGGTGTGCGGCCCGGTCGGGCGACGGGGGACGCACGCATTGGCCGCTCAACAGGAGCTCGATGCCATGGCGGTGACCAGCGCAAGGTTGAGGCGCACGGAGAGAGCGCCCGGCCGGCTGCAGACCGTCGTCGTCATCGCCGTGACGATGGTCCTGATCGGCGGCCTCTCGTGGGTCGTCACCGACGGCTTCGACGATGGCGTCACCGGCATCTCGGTCGACGGCAACCTGGCGGTCGACCCACCGACGGTCGGCCAGCCCCCGGCGGCCTTCGCGGGCCCCGGCTATGACGGGACGCCGATCTCGCTCGCCGACTTTGCCGGCAGACCGCTGTGGCTCAACTTCGGGGCCTCATGGTGCCAGGACTGCCGCACGGAGGCCGCGGATCTCGAGGCCGTCTACCAGGCGCACGAGGACCAGGGCCTGGCGGTGCTCGGCGTGTTCATCAACGATCCGCCGGGCGACATCGCCGCCTACGTCGGGCGAGCCGGCCTCACCTTCCCCATCGTGGCCGACCAGAGCACCCGGATCGCCGGAACCTACCGGATCGTCGGCATTCCGACGCACATCTTCATCGGCCGGGACGGGCGCATCCGGGAGATCCGGATCGGGGCCCTCTCGAGGGCCGAGATGGAGAAGTCGGTCGAGGCCCTGCTGCGCTGAGGCCGCCGTGGACCGCCGGCCCACCGCCGACGGTCGGCCCCCCGCAGGGCGGCGAGGTCGCCGGCGCTGGCGCCGGCCGCCAGCCCACGTACCCGTTCAGCCGCCCAACAGCTGCCGCCGCAGCGACGTGGCGAGCCAGGCCTCGAACGCCGCCGGCGACCAGCCGTGGCTGCCGACCAGCACGGCATACACGTCGGGCAGGCTCAGGGCATCGAGGATCGCGCTCGCGTGCGCGGCGTCGACTCCGGGCGCCAGCCGACCCTCGAGGACGGCGGCCAAGCCGGCCAGGCCGCCGCGACGGCGTGCGAACACACCCTCGGTCTCGCGGCGAAGCACGGGATCGGTCGAGCCGGCCTGGCGGTCCACCATCACGAGGTCGCTGCCCGCTTCCCAGCGGACCCGGATCGAGCGTGCGAACAGGTCGAGCGCCGTGCCGGCGTCGGGCGCCGACGCCGCCTGCTGGTACAGCCCCTCGGCCTCGGGCTGATGGACGATCGCGTCGCGCAGCTCGCGCAGGATGCCGGCCTTGGAGCGGTAGACGGCGTAGACGGTCTGGACCGCGACCCCCGCCTCGTCCGCGATCGCCTGGAGCGTGGTCGCCCCGTAGCCCTCACGAACGAACAGCTGGCGGGCCGCCTCGGCGATCCGTCGCCGGGTGACCGCGGCCCGCTCGGCCCGCAGCGTGGGCTTCGACCGGTTGACATCTGGCGCCATGTCGATATAGTACTGCTCTACTCAAATAGAGTGTGGCTCTATCGAACGAGGATGGCCCGGGATGGACCTCGAACGGCACGACGTGATCGTGGTGGGTGGCGGGCAGGCCGGCCTCGCCGCCTCGCACCACCTGGCCCGGCGCGACGTCGAGCACGTGGTGCTCGAAGCGGGCCCGCGGGCCGGCGACGCCTGGCGCGCCCGGTGGGACTCGCTGCGCCTGTTCACGCCGGCGATGATCGACGGGCTGCCCGGCACCCCGTTCCCGGGCGACCCGGGCGCGCTGCCGACCAGGGATCAGATGGCCGACTACCTGGACGCCTACGCCACGAGCGAGCGGCTGCCGGTCCGGTTCGGCGTCCGGGTGGACCGGCTGGCTCGCGAGGGCGACGGCTTCCGGCTCTCGGCCGGCGGTCGGACGTTCACGGCTCCCGAGGTCGTCGTCGCGACGGGCTTCCTGTCCGTGCCCCACGTGCCCTCGTTCGCGGCAGACCTCGACCCGGCGATTGAGCAGCTCCACTCGGGCACGTACCGGAACCCGTCGTCGCTGCCGGGCGACCGGGTGCTGCTCGTGGGTGCCGGCAACTCCGGCGTCGAGATCGGGCTCGAGCTCGGCAGGGCGGGCCGGCGGACCGTGCTTGCCGGCCACAGCAGCTTCCTGCCGCGGATCGCCCAGGTCCGCGACGGGCGCGTGTTCTTCGCGTTCGCCCGCCGCGCGCTCACCCTCGACACGCCGATCGGCCGGCGGATGCACGCGAGAATCGGCGAGCACGGGGCGGCGCCCGTCGTCCGCGTCCGTCCCGCCGACCTGGCGCGTGCCGGGGTGGAGCGCGTCGCCCGGGTCGCGGGGGTCCGCGATGGCCGGCCGGTCCTCGCCGACGGCCGCGTCGTCGACGTCGACACGGTCGTCTGGTGCACCGGGTTCCGCCCCGCGTTCGACTGGATCCGGCTGCCCGTGATCGCCGCATCGGGCCTGCCGCGCCACGTCCGGGGCAGCGTGCCCGACGCGCCCGGCCTGTCGTTCGTGGGCCTGCCGTTCCAGACCGGCTTCCTGTCCCCGCTGGTGGGCGGCGTGGGGGCCGACGCGGACGAGGTCGTGGGGGCGGTCGCCCGGCGCCTGGGAGCGGTGGATCGAGGCGCGGGACGGCCGGCACGAGCCGCCTGACCCGAGCCTCAACCAACGAGCGTGATCGTCCCCGCCATCCCGGCCTCGTAGTGGCCGTCGGCGTGGCAGGCGAACGCGTACGGGCCGCTGCCGTCGAAGGTGTAGGTGACCGACTTCGTCTGCATCATCCCGATGTCGGCGACCTCGGGCGTCCCCTCCTCGTCCGCGGCAACCGCATCCGCCGGCCCGACCATGAACTCGTGGACCAGCGGCCCCATGGTCGTGACCACGAACATGACGGTCTCGCCGCGCTGCACGACGATCGTCGACGGCGTGAACCGGTAGCCGGGCCCGGCGATCACGCTGATCGCGCGCGGCGAGTCCGTCGTGCCGGGGACGAAGCCCTGGTCGCCGGGCTGGAGGCCGGCGTCAACGCCACCGGGGCCGTAACCGCCCATCATGCCGCCGTTGCCATAGCCGTAGCCGTAGCCGCCCATCATGCCGGGGCCATATCCGGGGGTCCCATTGCCCGCACGCATCATCGAGCCCGGACCGTTCCAACCGCCACCGACCAGGGTCGCGGTCAGCGCGGCGGTCGCCACCACGAGGGCGGCCACGCCGACCAGGAGCAGCACCCAGCCGGGCACGCCGGTCCGCGCCGCGGGGGTCGGTGCCGGAGTGACCGGCGGGTTCGTCGTCTCGATCATCGTGATCTCCTGCGACATGACTTACGGCTCCAACAGGCGCCGCGCCTGTTCGAACTCTTCGGGGCTGATCTCCCCCCGCGCGAGCCGCGCCCTCAGGATCTCGAGCGGCTCGTCGCGGAGGGAGGGGGACGGCTGGCGCACGAGCAGGACGACCACGAACAAGATCACGAGCGCCCAGGCGGCCATCCAGAGCCAGCCGTCGAGCCCCATCGTCCATCCGTCCATCACGGTCGCGGTCTCCTGACGGAGCCGGGTCCAGCCCGGCCTCGAAACGATCGTGCGGGCGGGAGGTCAGGCGCGCATCGAGTGGTCCGCAAGGAACCCTCAAGATTCCGTCAAGGCAGCCGGCGCTCAGGCACGCGCCGGCGAGCCGGCCGGTAGCTCAACGAGGAACGTCGCTCCCCGCCCGGGTCCCGCGCTCTCCGCCCACACCCGGCCACCCATCGCGTCGGCGAGCGCCCGGACGATCGCGAGCCCGATGCCGCTGCCGCCGGCAGCCCGGCTGCGCGCAGGATCGACGCGGTAGAAGCGTTCGAACACCGCCTCGAGCTGATCGGCCGCGAGCCCCGGACCGTGGTCGGTGACCGTCGCGCGGACACGGCCCGCCAAGACCGACGTCGATACCTGGACGGGAGAGCCGTCCGGCGCATGGCGGATGGCGTTGGACAGGAAGTTCGAGATGATCTGCGCGACCCGGTCGCGGTCGGCCATGGCGATCGCAGGCCGGGCGCTGACATCGAGCCGGATCGCGCGATCGGCCGCCTGGGGCGCGAAGCGCTCGACCACCTCGGCGGCAACCTCGGCGAGGTCGACCGGGGCGCTCCGCAGCGGCAGCTGGCGGGCTTCCGCCCGCCACAGCTCGGACAGGTCGGTCACGAGACGCGTGAGACGTCCGGTCTCGGTGCGCAGCAGGCGCCAGGTCGCGGGAGCCGGCTCGATGACGCCATCCTCGAGGCCCTCGAGGTAGCCGTCGAGCGTCGTGAGCGGCGTTCTCAGCTCGTGCGCGACGTCGCCCACCAGCTGCAGCCTCCGGCGCTCGGTGGCCTCGAGCGAGCCCGCCATCTCGTTGAATGTCTGGGCCAGGTCCCCGAGCTCGCCGGGCTCGTCGATCGGCACGCGTTCCGCGTAGTGCCCGCGGGCGATGCGCCGCGCCGCCGTCGCGAGGGTGGTCATCGGTCGCGCGAGCCTGGCCGCAACGGCCAGGCTCACGACGGTTGCCGTGATGACCGCGATCACGGTCGCCGCCAGCAGTGCCTGGCGCATCGCGTCCTCGAACGCGACCTGGGTCGCATCGGCCATCATCTGGCCCATCGGGTCGCCGGGCAGGTGGCCCATCGCCTGGGCGAAGTAGCCGGGCCCGACCAGGAGCACGGCGACGCCGACCGTGCCGAGGGCCGCGGCCGCGACGACGAGGAAGGCGGCCAGCAGCCGGGCGCGCAGCGAGCGGGGCAGCATCACCCGGACTCCCGGAGGCGGTAGCCGACCCCGCGCACCGTCTCGACGAACCGGGGCCGTGCCGGATCGTCGTGGAGCTTGCGTCGAAGGTTGGCGATGTGGACGTCGACGAGGTGATCGTCGGCGATGAACTCGGGGCCCCAGACGCGGTCCAGGAGCGATTGGCGGCCGACCACCACGCCGGGGTCGCGCGCGAGCGCGGCGAGCAGGTTGAACTCGAGCGCGGTGAGCTCGATCGCCTGGCCGTCGACGTGGACCGAACGGCGGGCCTCGTCGAGCTCGAGGCCGGGCGGACCCCCGGGTGCCCGGTCGCCCCCCGGGACGGGTCCGCGCGACCGGCGCAGCAGGACCTTGATCCGGGCAACCAGCTCGCGCGGCGAGAACGGCTTGACCAGGTAGTCGTCGGCCCCGACGGTGAGGCCCATGATCCGGTCGATCTCCTCGCCGCGGGCGGTGAGCATCAGCACGTAGGCATCCGAGAAGGCCCGCAGCCGGCGGCAGACCTCCACGCCATCGAGCCCGGGCAGCATCACATCCAGGATGACGACGTCGGGCTCGGTGGTGCGGACCACCTCGAGCGCCCGCAGCCCGTCCCCTTCCGAGCTCACCTGCCAGCCCTCGCGGACGAGGTAGCCGGTGACGAGCTCGACGATCGGGGGCTCGTCGTCCACGATCAGGATGCGCGGCGTCCCTTCGCTCACCGCCTCAGTCTGACGCAACCGCCCCGATCGAGCGCGGGTCGCTCTCGATGCGCAACCAGGCGCCGGCGAAGGCGGGATCGGCGGCTGCGGCGGTGCTCACGCCGGCCGCCGGCTGGTCGCCCGCGTCTCGATCAGCTGGTCCGTCACCTCGCGGATTCCGAGGGCCCGGTCCGGTCTGCGCTGACATCGTGACCAATGGCCCGTTGATACCTCAGCCTGCACTGATATGTTCAGTCCGCGCTGAGGCCTCGCCCGGCGTTCTCGAACCGGAGGTCGCATGTCGTCCCGACTCGCCAGGAGCACCCGATGAAGACGCTGCTTGTCCGCCTCGAGGATTTCCGGCTGCTGCCGATCTTCGTGGTCGTCAGCATGGCCGTGGGGATCCTGGTCGGCAACGTGCTGTCGATCTCCGACTTCGCCCTCACGCCGCCGATCGACGCGATCAAGTCGATCCTGGGCGGGACGTTCGAACCGACGGTGCCGGCGCTCATCAGCCTGGGCGTGCCCATCGGGCTGTTCGCGATGATGTACCCGGCGATGACCAACGTCCGGCTGGGCGAGGTGGGCGCCGCCTTCCGCTCGCCCCGCCAGCTCGGCGTCGTGCTCGCCTTCAACTATTTGGTCGCGCCGTTCGTCATGCTGGGGCTCGCGAACCTGTTCGTGACCGACCCCGAGCTGCACACCGGTCTCGTCCTCTACGGCCTCGCCCCGTGCATCGCGATGGTCATCATCTTCACGTTCCTGGCCCAGGGCAACACGCCGATGGCACTCGTGTTCGTGGCGCTCAACTCGGTCGCGCAGATGCTCCTCATCCCCGTCTACGCCCGGCTGCTGATCGGGAACGTCAGCTTCGACGTGTGGGTCGTGGCCGAGAGCGTGGTGCTCTACCTGGGCCTGCCCCTGGTGCTCGGGGTCGCCACGCGCATCGCGGTCGTGCGACGGCGCGGCGAGGCCGGCATGGACGCCCTCAAGCCGGCGCTCAACGGCGTCTCGATCCTGGGGCTGCTGTTCACGCTGATCGTGATGTTCGCGCTCAAGGGCGACCTCATCCTCGAGCGCCCCGGGGTGGTGGTCGAGATGGCGATCCCGATGACCCTGTTCTTCATGGCCATGTTCTTCGCGGTGCTGCTGATCGGCTGGCGGCTTGGCTTCACCTACCGGGACGCCGTCGCGGTGGCGTTCAACGCCACCGGCCGCGACTTCGAGATCGCGATCGCCATCGCGATCACCGCCTTCTCCCCCACCGTCGCGCTGGCGACCGTGGTCGGACCGCTGATCGAGGTCCCGGTGATGCTGTTCCTGGTGTGGTCCGCGATGCGGCTCGCCACCCGCCTGTTCGGGGTGCGGGCCCTGCCGCTGGCCGACGGAGCGGCCGCATGACGGTCGAGCTGCCGGTCATCGGCCAGCCGAGGCTCGACCTCGCTGCCCCCGACGTGGCCGAGGCGGTCGCTGTCGCCGCCCTCCTCGCCGACCCGATCCGGGCCGGGATCCTGCGCATGCTGGCCGACGGGCCGCACTGCGTATGCGAGCTCGCGGCGACCCTCGGGGCGCGCGAGAACAACGTGAGCAACCACCTGGCGAGGCTGCGCGAGGCGGGGCTGGTCGTGGCCAGTCGGCACGCGGCGAACGCCCGCTTCCTGTACTACGAGCGTGACGACGCCGCGGTGGTCGCCGCACGGGCCAGGATCACCGAGGTGCTCGGGTGACGACGGTCGCGCTCGGCGGCGCCCGACGCCAGCTCCCACTGCCGCTCGTGGTTGCCCTGGGGGCCATCGCGTGGCTGGTTGCCTGGATCGTCAACCTGCCGGCCGCCAACTGGCTCGCCTTCGACGCTCTGGGCCTCGAGCCCGGATCGCACCTGGGCGAGGCCGTGGCGTTCTTCCTGCTCGACGTGCCGAAGGTGCTGCTGCTCCTGACCGGGATCGTCACCCTGGTCTCGTTCCTGCGCTCGTTCGTGTCGCCGGACCGGGTGCGCCGAACCCTCGCTGGCCGCGGCGTCCTGCCTGGCACCGTCGCCGCGGCCTCGTTCGGGGTCGTCACGCCCTTCTGCTCGTGCTCTGCCGTGCCCCTGTTCATCGGGTTCGTCGAGGCCGGTGTCCCGCTGGGCGTCACGTTCGCGTTCCTGGTCGCCTCGCCGATGGTCAACGAGGTCGCGCTGGTGCTGCTGTGGGGCCTGTTCGGACCCGGGATCGCGATCGCCTACATGGCGGCCGGGCTCACGGTCGCCGTGCTCGCGGGGCTCGTCATCGGACGCCTCGGCCTCGAGCGCTACGTCGAGGAGTACGTGTGGCAGATCCACGCCGGCGCCGCGATCGGCATCCGACCCACCCTCGCGGATCGGCTGCGAGACGCGTGGCGGGCGACCGTCGACATCCTGCGCCGGGTCTGGCCGTACGTGGTCGCCGGCATCGCGGTCGGGGCGCTGATCCACGGCTTCGTGCCCACGGACCTCGTGGTGACGCTGGGCGGGCGCGACAACCCGCTGGCCGTGCCGGCACTGATCGGCCTGGGCGTGCCCCTCTACAGCAACGCCGCGGGCACGATCCCGGTGGTCGAGGCGCTGCTGGGCAAGGGGCTGCCGATCGGGTCGGCGCTCGCGTTCATGATGGCCGTCACCGCCCTCTCGTTCCCCGAGCTCGTGATCCTGCGCCGGGTCATGAAGCCCCGCCTCATCGCCGTGTTCGTCATCGTGGTCGCCGCCGGGATCCTGGCGGTCGGCTACGGGTTCAACCTGCTGTACGCTTGAAGGAGCCCCACATGTCGCGCCTGATCGAGGTCCTGGGTCACGGATGCCAGAAATGCCGGTACGTCGAGGCGCTGGTGCGCGAGGTGGCCGCGGAGCGTGGCCTCGACGCCGACATCCGCCACGTCACGGACGACGCGGAGATCGCCTCGCGCGGCGTGCTCTCGACGCCCGGCCTCGCGATCGACGGGACGGTCGTGATGGCCGGCCGGATCCCCACCCGGGAGCAGGTAGCGGCCTGGCTGGGCGCGTAGGGACCGCGGAGGATCACCGGATGCTGTCGCTGCGAACGACCAGCGAGGAGCACCACGCGCGGATGCTCCCCCACGTCGACCGCCTGCTCGACCTCGCGGACATGGTCGGCCACGTCGAGTGCGCCGCGATCCACGAGACGTTCGAGCAGGAGTACGCGTTCATCGTCGGCCAGCTCGTGCCCCACATGCAGGCGATCGAGCAGACGCTCTACGACCGCGTCGAGGCCCTGCTCGAGGGCCGCCATTCGCTGGCGCCGATGCGCGCCGAGCACCGGTCGATGGAGCGCCTGATCGAGGAGCTGGGCCGCTACCGGCGGCACGTGGAGGGCTGCAGCTGGAGCGCGGTCGAGGGCATGGCGCTGCGCCGCGCGCTCTACCGCCTGCACTCGATCCTCAAGGTCCACCTGGCCGAGGAGGAGCTCTACCTGGGCGTCCTGGACCAGAGCCTGACCGACGACGAGCGGGACCTGCTCGCGCGCGGGATCGACCACGCGACCGCCGAGCCGCTCTGACCCGGCGCCGATCAGCCCGACGCGACCCGTCGCTTCCGGCGGCCCGCGGTCCACTCCAGGTACCGCGCGTCGAACTCAGCGATCAGCCGGGCGCGCTCCTTCATGACCGCGGCCCACTCGTCGAGCGCCGCGAACCCGGCCGGCGTCAGCTCGTAGTCGCGGCGTGCCGGACCCGTGCCGGTCGTCCACGATGAGCGGACCTGGCCGGCCTGCTCGAGGTCCCGCAGGGTGCGGTAGACCTGCCCCACGTCGACCGCACCGTAGGTGATGCCCAGCTGGGCCAGCTCGCCGACGATCGCGTAGCCGTGGCCCGTCCCCGAGGCGAGGAACGCCAGCACGAACGGCTCCATCCAGCGGTGGGCCCCGATCGGCGACCAGCCGCGGTGGACCGGGATCCCGGCCGGGTCGCGGTCCGAGGCGATCGCGGTCGAGTCGGCGGTCTCCGGCGTGGCCGGCCCGTCGGCCGCGACCGGATCGCCGGCTGCCGCAGGATCGCCGGCTGCCGCAGGATCGCCGGTGCGACCCGGCTCCTCGGGGGCTCGAGGCGGCACGTCCATGGCTGGGTCGAGGATAGGGGCTCCCCGGCTCGCCCGCCGCACCATCCGCCTGGTGGTCCGTCCCGTCGGCCCGGCCGTGGACCGTGCCACGGGTCAGGCCGTCGGCGCGAGCGGGTGGTCCATGGCGGCGGCCAGCAGGTCGGCGACCTCGCTGGTGACCCCGCGATCCACCAGGCGCAGGTACGCCTCCTCCTCGGCGAGATGGGTCTTGAGCAGTGCGTACAGCCCGAACATGACCCGACGCAGCGCGAGCGCCCGGCCCAGGGTCAGGTTGCCCGCCTGCAGCTCGCCGGCCAGCTTCGCATACTCGGCGACCTGCCGTCGCACCTCGTCGTGCTCGCGGCGCATGGGCGCCATCGAGTGGCGGTTCTGGAACATCCGCTCCAGCTCCGGGTAGAGGTTCCGCTCGGAGGCGTCGACGTGCGGCAGGAGCGACCCGGTCAGGAACCCGGACAGCTCCGCGAGCTCCGGACGGACGTCCTCGGCCTTCGCCGTCAGGAGGCGATCGGCCAGGTCCGGCATCCGGTCGACGTGGTGCTTGATCCGCTCGTGATGCTCGTGCGTCACCTGCGGCAGGGTCTGGGTCATGGCGTGGCCTCCTTGGCCAGGGCGACGAAGAACAGCGCCACGGGCCGGTATACAGCATGGGCGAGCTTCATGAACGGCGCGAGCAGGACGAGCTCCATCGCCACCGCGACGTGGAGCAGGAACACCCAGTAGCCCCAGGCCGGCGCCGACGGCAGGTACAGCGCGAGCTCGATCACGAACCCGGTCACCCCGGTCACCCACAGCAGTCCCAGCAGCATCCAGTCGGCGGTGGTCGACGAGCGGACCGACCGGTTGGCGGCGCGGTAGCGCTGGACGATGAGCATCGTCACGCCGTACACGAGGAGGAAGCCGGCAACGGTGCCCAGCAGCCGAACGGGGTACCACACGGGCACGGGCGTGCCGGTCGCCTTGATCCCCAGCAGCGCGAGGCCGTAGTCCAGCCCGGTCGCCGCCAGCAGGCCGAGGAAGCCCCACACGGTGACCGCGTGGAGCAGCCAGCGACGCCGGAACCAGGGCAGCGCGGCGTCGTCCACGTCGCAGTCGGCGCGGAACCGGACCTGGCCCAGCGACTCGTGGGCAATGGCCGACCAAGCCGCCCGGGCGGAGCGGCCCAGGGCGGCACGACCGCCGAACACGCTTCCCCAGCCGACGCCCTCGCGCCGGCCGATCGCGCGGGCCATCGTGGCGATCCCCGCCAGCCCGGCGAGCACCACCACCAGCATCACGACGATGCCCAGGGTGTGGATCAGGTCCTCGGGGATGAACTCGAAGATCGCCAGCGACTGGCCGCTCTGGGGGCCGTGGGCCGCGTACATGAACAGGGCGAACAAGGCGGCGATGACCACGGCCAGCACGGTCGCCAGGATGGGCTGCGTGTACATCGTCCAGGCGACGCGCGTCCGGTCGTAGCTCGCGATCGCATAGCGGCGGGTGGCGGCCATGAACTGCGACGGATCCGCCTGGGTGGGACAGGTCTCGGCGCACTCGCCGCACTGGTAGCAGGCCCACAGCTCCTTGCTCGACAGCAGGGCATCCTTCATGCCCAGCTGCGCATAGCGGATGATCCGGCGTGGGAAGGTGGCGTCGGTCTCGGACAGCGGGCAGCTCGCGGTGCACGTGCCGCACGAGAAGCAGGCGCTCACGTCGGTGGCGCCGAAGCGCTGGATGTCGGGGTACAGGCCGAGGTCGAGCGGCGTGGTGGCGGCGGCCATCAGGAGGTCCTCCCGGTGGGCTGGTACTGGAAGTAGCCGTCGGTCTCGCTGCCCTTGACCTCGGCCAGCCAGCCGTAGCGGCGCATGCCCATCACCCAGAACACGACCTCGTGGGTGGGTGCCTCGATGGCCCGGGCGATCTCGGGGACCGTCAGCGGGCCGTCCCACAGCGCGGCCAGGATCCGGGCGCGCATGACGGGCTCCTCGCGGATCACCTCGCGCACGTCGCGGTTGAGGGTGGGCATCAGGCGGGTACCTCCACCAGGCTGTCGATCATCGCGCTGACCTGGGCGTCGGTGTAGCCCAGCAGGTCGATCGCGTTCTCCGGGCACATCGGCACGCAGCCGCCGCATCCCTTGCAGCCGGTCGGGCTGATCACGGCGAAGTGGCGGTCGCCCGCCTCGGCCATCGAGATCGCGTCGTACGGGCAGGCCGTGAGGCAGTCGCCGCAGGCCGTGCAGGCAACGGGATCGACGGTCGCGACCAGCGGGTCCAGCTCGGTGAAGCCCTTCTTGAGCACCGCGCCGCTCTGGGTGACCGCGGCCAGCCCGGATGCCACGCTCTCGGCGGAGGTCTTGGGGCCCTGGCAGGCGCCCGCGATCAGCACGCCGTCCACGACGGTCTCGACCGGGCGGAGCTTGGGATGGATCTCGTTGAAGAAGCCGTCGCTGCCGGCCGGCAGCTTGAGCACGCCGACCAGCTCCTCGTTCGCGCGCGGGACCATGCCCGTCACCAGCACCACGAGGTCGACCGGGATGGCGAGCTCGGTGCGCTCGGTGAGCAGGTCGGTCACGGTGACCGTCAGCCGCCCGTCCGGCGCCTGCGCGACCGCCGGCGGCGCGTCGTTGTCGAACTTGAGGAACACAGAGCCCGTCTTGCGCGCCTCGGTGTACAGGGGCTCGAACTTGCCGTACGTGCGCATGTCGCGGTACAGGTGGAACTGGCGGATCGATGGGTCCAGCCCGGCCACGTCCACCGCCGTCTGGACGGTCGCGGCGCAGCAGAAGCGCGAGCAGTAGGCGTTGGCGCAGCCGTTGGTATTCCGGCTGCCGACGCAGTAGACATAGGCCACGCTGCGCACCGCGCGGCCCTTCCAGGCGAGCCCACCGCTGGACGCGTCGACGAGCGACTTGAACTCGGGCAGGGTGACCACGCCGTCGATCCCGTAGCCGAGCTCGCCGGCATCGGGCTGGTAGCTGTCGAAGCCGGTGGCGGCGACGATCGTCCCGACCGCGACCTCGATCGACGCGGCCCCCGGGCCTCCCACCCGAACGCTGACCTGGTAGTTGCCGAAGCTGCCGGCCTTGGCCACGACCTCGGCCCCGGTGAGGACCGTGATCGACGGTCGCCTGCGGACCTCGGCGACCAGCGTCTCGATGAGCTGCCGGCCCTCACGTCCGTGGGGGTACATCCGGCCGAGCTGGCGGACCCAGCCGCCCAGCTCGAGCTCCCGCTCGACGATCGTGACCTGCAGCCCGATGTCGGCGAGGCCGATCGCGGCGCGCAGCCCCGTGGTCCCGCCGCCGATCACGAGGGTGTGGGGCAGGGTGTCGACGACCATCGGGTCGAGGGGGGTCGTGAGCCGGGTGCGGGCGATCCCCGCCCGGACCAGCGCGGTCGCCTTGTCCGTCGCGGCGGCCTCGTCGTCGGTGTGCACCCACGAGCACTGCTCGCGGATGTTGACCTGCGTGTACTCGTACGGGTTGAGGCCCGCGCGGGCGGCGACGCCGCGGAACGTGTAGGTGTGGAGCTTGGGCGAGCAGGACGCGACCACCAGGCCGTCGAGCTGCTGGGCCTCGATGTCCGCGACCATATCCTGCTGGGTGGCGTCCGAGCAGGCGAACATCGCGGTCCTGGCGACGACGACGTCGCCGGCATCCTCGATGTCCGCGACGACCTTCTCGACATCGACGTAGTCGCTGATGTTGCCGCCGCAGTGGCACACGTAGACCCCGATGCGGCGGCCGGCCGCCTGGTCGGGAGTCTTCGGGTCGATCGACTCGTTCATGCCGGCACCATCACGATCGCCTGCTCGGCCGCGGGCTTCGTGCGCTCGAGGTGGGCGGCCACCTGGGCGACCGCCGCACCGGCGTGAAGGATCGAGTCCGCAATGTCCTTGGCACCCGACGCCGCCCCGGCCACGAACACCCCGGGGATGCTCGTGGCGCCCGGGTTGAGATCCTCCTCGGGCTCGGCCACGTAGCTCCATTCGTCGAGCGAGAGCTCGCCCACCTCGAACAGCTGCTCGGCATCGTGGTTGGGCTGGACGCCCACCGCCAGCACGACCAGGTCGTACTCGGCCTCCACGATCCCGCCGCCGTTCTCGATGTCCTCGTACCGGAGCACGAGATCCCCGGTGGGTGTCTCGCTGACGTCGGCGACGCGGCCCTTCACGTAGGTGGCGCCCATCGCCTTCGCCTGCTCGTAAAACTCGTCGTAGCGCTTGCCCGGCGCCCGGATGTCCATGTAGTGGACCGTGATGTCGGCGAGCGGCAGGGCGCCCATCAGCAGCTGGTTCTGCTTGATCGAGTACATGCAGCAGAACCGGGAGCACAGCGGGTTGCCGACGGTCTCGTCGCGCGACCCGGTGCACAGGATGTAGGCGATCCGCTCGGGGACCTTGCCGTCGCCCGGCCGGAGGATCGTGTTGAACGGCCGGGTGGGGGCCAGCAGCCGGTCCATCTGCATCCCGGTGATGACGTTCTTGAACCGGCCGAAGCCGTACTCGGGTTTAGCGTCGGCGGGGAACAGCTTGAAGCCCGTCGACACGACCACGGCGCCAACCTCCGCCTCGAGGTGCTGGTCGCGCGCGTGGAGGTCGATGCAGCCGTCGACGGGGCACGCGGCGACGCACTCGTTGCATTCGGAGCACACGGCGCAGTCGATGCACCGGCCGGCCGCGGCGAGGGCCTCGGCCTCGCTGAGCGGGGCTTCCACCTCCGAGAAGTCGACCGGGGTTGCCAGCAGCACGGTCGCACCCGGTGTCGGCGGCCGCGACGCGTACCCGCGCTGGCGCGCGAGGACCTGCGCCTTGTCCACGACCGGGAGCCGGTCGTCGAAGCCGTCCATGGTGCCGCCCGTCAGCCAGCGGTCGATCATGTGCGCGGCCCGCCGGCCCTCGCCCACGGCGCGCGTGATGTCGGTCGGGCCGTTGACCACGTCGCCCGCCGCGAAGATGAACGGAACCTCCGTCTGGCAGGTCGTGGGGTCGGCGCGCAGCGTGCCCCGGGGGTTCGTCGCGAGCCCGCCGTTGAACGCGCCGGTGTCGGCCACCATGCCGATCGCGCTGACCACGATGTCGCACGGGAGGACGAGCTCGCTGCCCGGGATCGGCTCCGGTCGTCGCCGGCCGGAGGCATCCGGAGCCCCCAGCTCCATCAACGTGCAGCGCAGGCCGCTGACGGCGCCCCGCTCGTCGCCCACGACCTCGGTCGGGGCGACCAGGAGGCTGAACTCGACGCCCTCGCGCTGTGCGTCGTCGGCCTCGACGTGGTGGGCCGGCATCTCGCCCCGGCCGCGGCGGTAGGCCACGGTCACCGACGAGGCGCCCAGCCGGCGCGCGGTCCGCGCGACGTCCATCGCCACGTTGCCGCCGCCCACGACCACCACGCGCCGGCCGGCGACGTCCAGCGGCTCGTCGAGCTTGACCTTGCGCAGGAAGTCGGTTCCGCCCAGCACGCCCAGCCGGTCCTCGCCCGGGACGCCCAGGTTCATCGAGCGGTTGGTCCCGGTCGCGACCAGCACGGCGTCGAAGCCGTCGGCCTTGAGCGCGGCGAGGTCCCGGACCGGGCTGTTGGTCGCGATCTCCACGCCCAGGGCCCGGACGTTGTCGATGTCGCGGTCCACGACCGCCTCCGGGAGGCGGTACGACGGGATGGCCAGCCGGAGATAGCCGCCGGGCTCGGGGGCCGCCTCGAAGATCTTCACGAGGTAGCCCTTGCGGGCGAGCTGCCAGGCCGAGGTCAGGCCGGCCGGGCCGGACCCGACGATCGCGATCCGGCGCCCGTTCGCCGGGGCGACCTCGATGCCAGTGCCATCGCCGTGCTCGTCGTGCACGTCCGAGACGAACCGCTTGAGCCGCCGGATGGGCAGCGTCCCCTCCAGCGAGCCCCGGGTGCACTCGCCCTCGCAGGGGGCGTAGCAGGCGCGTCCCAGCGTGCCCACCAGGGGCGTGGCGTCGAGCACCAGGCGGTACGCCTTCTCGTACTCGCCGCTCCGGATGAGCGAGACGTAGCCGTGGGCCTGGATCCCGGCCGGGCAGGCGAACGAGCAGGGCGAGCTGCCGGCGCGGTCGATGACCGCCTTCTTGGGCACCGCCTGGGGGAACGCGATGTGGGCGGCCCGCCGGGCGACCAGGTCCGCGTTGAACTGGTCGGGCACCGCCACCGTGCACGCGGTCTCGCACTTCTGGCAGCCGGTGCAGGCGTCGATGTCGACGAAGCGGGCCTTGCGGGTGACCGACGCATGGAACCGTCCGTCCGCGGACCTGCGGATCCCGTCGACCTCGCTGTAGGTGAGAGCGGTGATGTTGGGGTGGTGGATCGTCGCCGCCATCTTGGGCGTCGAGATGCAGCTGGCGCAGTCGAGCGTCGGGAACACCTTCGACAGCAGGATCATCTTGCCGCCGACGCTGGCCTCCCGTTCGACCAGCAGGACCCGGTAGCCCATGTCGCCCAGCTTGAGGGCGGACTCCATGCCGCCGATCCCGCTGCCCACGACCAGGACGTCGTAGTCCACCTTGCTCGCGGCGGGCACCGTGCACGCTTCGGTCATCTCGGTCACCTCGCGGACGCCGGGCCGAGCGCGGCCAGGGCGCTCGAGAACTGGGTCACGTGCTTGGTGAACGGCTCGGAGCAGACGGAGCAGATGGCGGCCATCCGCACCCGGCCGTCCAGGCCGCGCTGCTTGAGCCGCTGCTGGGCGTCCGCGACGACCTTCGCCGAGCGCTTGCCGCAATCGGGCAGGTAGGCGCACTCGTCACCGTCCGAGGCCACGAACACCCCGTCGAACCCGGACTCGAGCGCGCGCACGATCCACGACGGCCGGATGCCGCTGGTGCACGGCAGGCCGATGACCCGCACGCCCGGCGAGTAGTGCATGTGGGCGCTGCCGGCCAGGTCGATGCCCGGGTCGGAGATGTTGTTCGTGGAGAACACGAGGATCCGCGGGACGAACGTGTCGCCCGGGGCCCGCGGCTCGGTGGCGGCGGGGGCAGACATCGGCAGACAGCTCCTGGCCGGCCCGCGGGGCGCCGGGCGCCCCGCGATGGCCGATCGTGACTACTTGCGGCGGATGACGAACACGCGGTCGTAGCCGTCGGCGGCGAGCGACCCGAGGAACTCGTGGCCGACCTTGCCCGACCAGGCGCCGATGTCGGACTTGGTGACCGGGTCGGTCGACCAGATCTCGATCAGCGAGCCGATGGACACGGTGCCCATCGCCTTCTTGGCCTCGAGCAGCGGCCCCGGGCAGGCGGCGCCGCGGGCGTCGATCACCTTGTCGGGGGTCAGGGTCTGGAGCTGTTCCAGGGTGGCGGTCATGGGATCGGTTCCTCCTAGTACACGAGGCTGTTGGTGGCCGAGGTGATCTCGGCGATGAAGCGGCCGGCGGCCACGATCTCCGCGCCCGGGACCAGGTCGTCCAGCGTGATCGAGCGGCTCTTGCAGCACGGCCCGCACACGAGCAGCTGACCGCCCATCTCGCGCACGTCGGCGAGCAGCTTGGCCAGCGGCGGGAACTCGGGCGCCTGGACCGTCTCGGCGACACCCGCCTTGACCAGGTCCACGCCCGGGCCCTGGAAGCCCATGACCACCTCCACGTCCGAGGCCAGGGCTGCCGCCGCCATCACGAACGGGATGGACGCGTGCTCCGGAAACTCCGGACCGTGCATCACCATGAACACGAGCTTCTCGGTATCCGCCATGCATGGCTCCTTGCGGGCCCAATGGGGCCCGGCGCTGAGAGGACGTCAGATGAACAGGACCTGGCCGTCTTCGGCGGCCATGAGGAAGGTCGCGATCCCGCCGGACGCGTCGACCAGCGGGTCCATCGCGGTGATGTCGATGCCCAGCACGTCGAGCGACCCGGAGCAGGCGAGGATCGAGAGCTCACCCAGCTCCTTGGCCATCCGGAACGTGTCCAGCCAGGGGATCGCCGCGGTGCCCTTGACCGGCCTGCTGGCGCCGGGCGCGGCGGCCTCGTAGGCCAGGCCATGGTCGACCTCGACCCGATCCGCCCGGAACGCGTCGAGCGCCCAGTACTGGAGCAGGATGTTGACCGGCCGGCCCATCGCGGCCGCGCCGGCCGCGAGCGTGGCCGCCGCGTGGAGCTTGTCGGCCGTGCCGGAGAACAGGACGATGGACAGGCTGTCGCTCATGGGTGGGTCACCTTGTCGGGTTGGCATGCACGGCCGGCCCGCGATGGCGCGGCGCGGGACGAGGGATGGTGGTCCGTTCGGCGGCCGCGAGGCTGCCCAGCGCCGACAGGCGGCGCACGATGACGTTGCGCATCATGTCGCACGCGGCGAGGATCTCGGGATCGGCCAGCCGGTATCGGACCACGCGCCCGTCGCGGCCGGCCTCCACGAGCCCCACCGACCGCATGGCCGCCAGGTGCTGGGACACGGCCGCCTGGCCGAGGTCGAGCTCGCGGGCGAGCTCGGTGACCCCCAGGGTGTGCGCGCCCAGCAGGTGGATGATCCGCAGCCGGTGGGGGCTGGCCAGGGCGCGGATCAGCGCGATCTGGATCAGGTCGATCTCGTTGACGGGGTCGAACACCCGTGGCTCCTGTGCGGCGTTGCCGGCGACCTCCCGGTCGGTCGCCCACGGCGACCGGAGCATGGATGCGCGGCTTGTCTGTTCGTCATACATATATATATGTCGATGACATGTATTCGCCCTGAGCCACTTGTCATGGATTGAGCGGGACGGGCACGGACCGGGCGCTGCCGAACGACCCGTCGGGCGGGGACCGCTCCGCCGCCGGGCCGCGCGGGAGCTGACCGTCAACCGGCGACGCCCGGCGCCCGGGCCTCGTGCCGCGGGGGCTCAGGCCGCCAGGGTTCAGGCGGCGGGCAGCTCGATCTCGAACCGCGCGCCGGCGCCCGGCTCGTTGGCCGCGCGCACGCTGCCACCGTGGGCCTCGACGACGCCGCGGACGATCGCCAGGCCCAGCCCGGACGTCCCGGTGGACCGGTCGCGCGCCGGGTCCGCCTGGTAGAACCGCTCGAACACATGGGACAGGTCATCCGCCGCGATCCCCGCGCCCGAGTCCGTCACCGCGATCACCGTGCGGCCGGGCCCGGCAGCGGCCGCAGCCAGCCGGATCCAGCCTCCTGCGGGCGCATGCCGTAGGGCGTTGTCGCCCAGTGCCGCAAGGACCTGCCGCAGCCGATCCGGGTCGGCCGAGACCGTCACTCCCGGGGCCTCGGTCCACTCGACCCGGATCCCGGAGGCGGCCGCCTGGGCGTCCAGGTCGCGGGCCAGCGCGGCCAGCACCGGGGTCATCGGCAGCACCTGGCGCCGCAGCGGCAGGACGCCGGCATCGGCAAGGCTGACCGTCCGCAGGTCGTCCACGATCCGGCCCAGCAGGCGGGCCTGGTCGCGGATCGTGTCGAGGTGGCGGTCGTCGTGGTCGTAGACGCCGTCGAGCACCGCGGAGGTGGTGGCGTCGATCACCGCGAGCGGGGTCCGCAGCTCATGGGCGGCGTCCTGGAAGAACCGGCGCCGGGCCACCTCCGTGGCCTGGAGGTCCGCGGCCATCGCGTCGAACGAGCGCGCGAGCGACCCGATCTCGTCGCTCCGGCCCTCCAGCCCGGACCGGGCAGCGAGCTCGCCGCGGGCAACCGCGGCCGCGGCGTCCTCGAGCCGGCCCAGCGGGCGCGTCATCCGGCTCGCGATCGCCAGGCCGACCAGGCTGGCCAGGCCGGCTGCGACCACCGCGACCACCATGATCGTGACCGTCGTCTCCTGCTGGATCTGCGCCGCGTGCAGGCCGGCACCCGGACCGGGTCCCGGTCCCTGGCCCGGTCCGCGGCCGGCGCCCGTCCCCGTGCCCGTGCCGTCGGCCTCGAACGCCGCGAAGCCCCGGCCGACGATCGCCGGGGCGGTGAGGGCAACCGCGGCGGCGGTCAGCACCGCGACCAGCGCGAACGCGACGGCGAGGCGAACCCTGAGGCTCACGGTCGGGCGCCGCGGTAGCCGATCCCTCGGACCGTCTCGATGTACGGCCGGCCGTCCGGCCGGTCGCCGAGCTTGCGGCGCAGGTTCTTGACGTGCGAGTCGATGGTCCGGTCGAACGCCTCGAACGCCTCGCCGAACACGGCCGCGCCCAGCTGCTCGCGGGTGAGCGCCACGCCCGGATGGGCCGCCAGCGTTGCCAGCAGGTCGAGCTCGGCCCGGGTGAGCGGGACCACGGCGGCACCGCGGCGAACCTCGCGGGCGGCGCGATCGATCTGGAGATCGAGGTACGAGGTGATCGCGCTCGCGTCGGTCGCGCTCGCGTCGGTCGCCCCCGGCGTGGCGCCGGCGGCGCGACGCAGGACCGCACCCACCCGGGCAACGAGCTCGCGCGGCTCGAACGGCTTGGTCACGTAGTCGTCGGCCCCGATCTCGAGACCGGCCACGCGGTCGATGACCTCGTCTCGCGCGGTGAGCATGATCACGGCCGCGGGACTGCCGTCGGCGCGCAGCTCGCGCAGCACGTCGAACCCCGAGCGCCGCGGGAGCATCACGTCCAGCACCACCAGGTCGGGCGGGTCCGCGCGGGCGAGCGCGAGCGCCGTCTCCCCGTCGAGCGCGGTCACGACCGCGTGCCCGTCGCGCACGAGGTAGGCGCGAACGACGTCGACGATGTGCGGCTCGTCGTCGACGACCAGGATGCGGGCCATGGGATGAGCATAGGGAGACGGCCGGGCCGGCGAACAGGTCCGGTCGTCCCCCGATCGATCCCTAGGAGCTCGTGCCCGCGGGGCCGCTGCCGTCGCACACGCCGTTGCCGCTGCCACGACCGGCCCTGGGCCCTGCGCCGTTGCCCCTGGGCGCTGCGGCGCCCGGGCCTGCTCCGACGGCCGCACCGCGCATGCCGCCCACGGTGGCCTGGTTGACCATCGCCTTGGCCCGCACTGCCAGCTGCGCCTTGAGCTCGGCGGCCTGGGCCGCGGTCAGCGCCCCGTTGGCGACCCGGGCGTCGATGCGCGCGGTCCACTGCGCGACCAGCGCGTCGGTCAGCCGCTGGGGATCGACGTTCTTGCGCTCCGCGATCTGGGCGAGCGTCAGGCCCTCCTGGCGCATCGCCACGATCTCGCCCTGGCTCAGGCCCAGGATCGTGGTCAGCGTGGTCTGGGCCTGCACCTGGTCGCGGGCCTGCGTGCGCGGCCCCGCGGCCGACACCGTCGCGGCGAGCGCGAGGATCGCGAGCGCCGCGACGGCGAGCGGGATGGCGAGTCGTTTCATCATCTGCCTCCGAGAGCGTATCGAGGCCGGTCTCGCCGGCGACACCGGTCCGGGTGCCGTCATCGATCGTCGGGGGCGCGGATGGACTGGCGATGGAGCGGGCATGGAGGGCGCGCGGAGGATCGGTCTCGCACCGGCGGCGACGAGCCAGGCGATCCGAACCGCCGCTCAGACGGCGCAGGCGGCGCCATCCCGGCGCTGCCGGAAACGCCAGGCCGTGGTCGCCGCGAGCAGCGCCAGGGCAACGGCACCGACCAGCGGCTGGAGCGGCGCCCAGATCGACAGCGCCCCGCTGGTCCCGAGCAGCACCAGGGCCACCTTGTTGCACACCGGGCACCCGATCGCGAGGAACGCGCCGAGGCCCGCGACCGTGCCCAGGCGGCCCGTCCGACGGTCATCGGCGGCGGCACCGGACTGCCGAACGATGCCCAGCGGCGCGGGGGTGACCGAGTGCGGCAGGCGCCGGGGCGCCGAATAGGTCGCGCCGATCAGCCCCGCGAGCGGGGCGGAGGCGAGCCAGATCGCGATCGCGAACGGCTCCGGCGGGATCTGCCGGCCGAACACGGGGTTGGGGATGATCGCCGCCACCAGCCCGAGCCCGATCAGGGTCAGCATCGCCCACGCAAGCGCCCAGCCGGCGAACCGCCGGTCGAGCGCGAGCGCCTCGAGGCAGCCCGTCACGAGCGTGGCAGCTGGACGATCTCGCGGCCGCTGGCGGCCCAGGCCTCCATCCCGCCGTCGAGGTTCTCGATGTGGGTGTAGCCCAGATCGAGCAGCGTCTGGGACGCGATGGCGCTCTCGTTCCCCGACCGGCAGTAGACCACGATCGGGGCGGCACGATCGGCCGGGAGCTCGCCGGCGCGCGCGGCGAGATCCGTGTACGGGATGTACAGGTCGGTGCCCCGGATCTCCCCGATGTACGGGGTCTTGACGTCGAGCAGCGTGAAGTCCTTGTGCTTGAGCTTGCTCGCCAGGGTGTCCGAGGTGATGTTGGTCCAGCTGCCGCCGTTGGCCCGGACGAGGGTGCCTTCGGAGCTCCCGGACGACCCGCCCAGGACCGCGATCCCCACCGCCACGGCAACGACCGCGACCACGACGAGGCCGACGATCCACGCCCACGTCCCGCGCGCGCTGCCCGCGGAGCCGCGAGCCCCGCCGGCTGGCCGCCGGTTGGCCGCCCGCGAGCCGCGTGCCTGGGTTCGCGACCCCGCACCCGGTCTGGTCCCTGGCTTGGTGCCTGCCATCGTCCCGTCCTTCGTACCCGGATCTCGCGGGGCCGGCGGCCCCGCCCAAGACAGCCTGAGCGCCCGATCGATCGGCCCATCCGGCCGTCGACCGGGGGCCACGCTAGCGTTAGTTGCGTAATTGCGCAAGTACCGAAGCTCCCCTCCTTCCCGTGTCGGGCCGGGGCGGGTCCGGGGGGGTCCGGGTGGGTGCCGGGACCTTCGGATGACCGCCGCCCGGACCAACCGTTGGTGTCGTCCGGGAGCGTCACCGTCGACCATGCCGGGTACCGGGGATGCCGTCATGGGGCGGGGGGACCGCGGCCGCGGTCCGAACGTCCGCATGCCGCGGGCCGAATGTCCGGACTCGGACCGTCGTCGCGCGAGAGCTGGGAGCTTGGGACACGTGGACACCAACGGGATCGCCGCACCCGACGGCTGGCAGGACGCCCTGACCGGCATCGACGGCCCCGCCCTGTGGGAGCGCGTGGTGGTGGCCGAGGTTGCCAGGTCGCTTCGGTACCAGCGGCCGCTCACGGTCGTCATCGTCGAGCTGGACGGCGTGGACCGGCTCGCCGCCGAATGGGGATCCGACGTCGGGCGGCATGCGCTTCACGATGCCGCGCAGTGCCTGCGCCGCATGTCCCGCACCAGTGATCATTGCGCCCGGATCGGCCCGACGAGGTTCGGGGTGGTGCTGACCGAGACCGACGAGATCGCGGCCATCAACTTCGTGGAGCGGATCCGTGAGACGGCTCCGCGCCTCCTGCCCCGTTCCGGCGCGGGCCTGCGGCTGAGCTTCGGCTGGGCCAGCCCGCGGCTCGGCGAGGCGCCCGAGTCGCTGGTGCTGCGCGCCGAACAGCGACTCCGCGCGGAGCTCGCCCACCGCTAGCGCCGCGGCGCAGCCCGGTCAATGGGCCGCGATCCGCTCCGCCAGGCTGCGGCCGCTGGGCGGACGGCCGGTGCGGGCCGTCTGCTCATCGAGCCGTCCGATCGCCCACTGCGCGTAGCGGACGCCGATCCAGCGGAACGGCTCGACCTCCCAGTCGCGTGACCGATGGTTGACCAGCGGCAGCTCGGTCAGCGGGCTGGACGTGCCGGTGATCAGGTCGGTGAGCGTCCGTCCGGCGAGGTTCGCGGTCGACACCCCGTGCCCGATGTAGCCGCGCGCGGTGGCGATCCCGGTCGCGGGATCGAACGCCATCGTCGGATGCCAGTCGCGCGGCATCCCGAGCGGTCCGCCCCAGGCGTGGCTGAACCGGATCCCGGCCAGTGACGGGAACCAGTCGCGAACGAAGGCGCGCAGCCGCTGATGGGTCGGGTCGTGGTGGTCGTATTCCGGGCGGATCGGCGACCCGAAGCGATACGGTGCCCCTCGCCCGCCGAACAGGATCCGGCCATCCTCGGTCCGCGACAGGTAGTCGATCGACAGCCGCGTGGATGCCACGACCTGCCGGTTGCTCCAGCCGATCCCGGCCCACTGCCCGTCGCTGAGGGGCTCGGTGAGGACGATCAGCGACCACAGCGGCACGAGCTGCCGGTGGAGCGGCGCCAGCTCGCTCAGGTACGCCTCCCCCGCCAGGACCACGACCGGGGCCCGAACGTCGCCGCGGGCCGTGACGAGCGTCGCGCGGCCGCTCGCGTCGCGCGCCCGGAAGCCCGTCACGGCCGTGCCCTCCACGATCCGGACGCCCGCCCGTTCGGCGGCCCGGGCCAGCCCGCGCACCAGCCGTCCCGGGTGGACGACCGCGGCGTCGTCGCTCACCAGCCCGCGGACCGCGCCCGCGATCCGGATCCGCTCCGCGACCCCCGCCGCGTCGACGAGCCGGTACCGGTCGCCGAAGCCGAACCGCGCGTACTCCTCGAACGAGGCCTCGAGCGCGGGCACCCCGTGTGACCCGCGCGCGACGATCACCTCACCGCCCTTGTGGAACCCGGCGTCGATGCCGGCCTCGACGCACGCGCGGCCGACCTCGTCCACCGCGTCGTAGGTGGCCTGCTGGGTGCGGCGCGCGGCGTCCTCGCCGTGGAGCGCGGCGAGGCGGCTCATGGAGATGTTGAGGTCCGGGGCGCACCACCCGCCGTTGCGGCCCGAGGCGCCGAACCCGGCGATCTCGCGCTCCACGATCACGATCCGCAGGGACGGGTCGCGCCGCGCCAGGTACCAGGCCGTCCACAGGCCGGTCAGCCCGGCACCCAGGATCGCGACGTCGGCCTCGGTCGAGCCGTCCAGCGGGGGCCGGGGGCCGAGATCGTCCCGGGCAGTCTCGAGCCAGTAGGACACGGCAGCGTGATCGGTCACGGCGCGATGGTAGCGAGGCGGCCGCCGCGTATCCTGTCGGGCGTGGCATCGGACCCGGCGGCAGCCCCCCGGCTGAGCGTGATCATCCCCGCGTGGAACGCCGGGGCCACGCTCCGCGGCGCGCTCGCGTCCGTGCTCGACCAGCGCGACGTCCCGCTCGAATGCATCGTGGTCGACGACGCCTCGACGGACAACACGGCGACGGTCGCGACCGCCCTCGCCCGCGACGACTCGCGGCTGGTCGTGATCCGCTCCCCCGCCAACGAGGGCGCCTCCGGGGCCCGGAACCGGGCGCTCGAGGCCGTTCGCGGCGAGTGGATCGGCTTCCTCGACGCGGACGACCGCCTTCTCCCCGGCGGGCTGGCGGCGATGCTGCATGCCGCCGACGCGAACGAGGCCCTGGCCGTCGTTGGCCAACGGATCTCGACCGATGGCGAGCGGACCTGGTTCCCGGTCCTGTACGAACAGCCGGACATCCGCCAGCCGGGCGTCAAGTCGGTCGTGCGCAACCCGGGCCTCCTGTACTACGCGGGTCCGGCGGGCAAGCTGTTCCACAGGTCATGCACGGCCGGCTTGCGGTTCGAGGGCCGGCTGCTGGGCGACCAGCCCTGGGTCGTGCGGGCCATGCTCCGGGCCGGCGACCGGATCGCGGTCATCGAGGACGTGGTGTACGAGTGGCGGCGGCCCCACCCGGATCGCTGGGTGGCGACGCTCACCAGCTCCCGCGAACAGTCGGCGGCGCTGGCCACCGAGGCGGTGACGATGGCGGGCCGCGCCTACGACATCGTCGCGGCGGAGATCGAGCGGATCGTCGACGCGCCCGACCGCGGGCAGCTCGACAACGCCTACTTCGAGCGCCTCCTCCGGGCCGACCTGACGACCCAGCTGGTCCACGCGGTCCGGCGCGGCGACGCGGACATCGGCGGGCTGTTCGACGCCCTCGCCGGGCTGGTCGCGCACGTGCCACGCGACGTCGCGGCCGGCAGCGACGCGCTGGTGACGCGGATCCTCGAGCCGCCGTTGCGCGGCTGGGGCAGGCTCCCGCCGGCAGGTCGGCGGGCCTACTGGCGCCTGGCCCGAACGGCACGGGCCGCCGACCCCGCGATCACCGCCAGGGCGGACGTCCTGCCTGCCCGGCTGGTGCTGCGCGCCGGGACGTCGCTGCCGGGCCCGCTTCGCCGCCCGGCAGCCGAGCTCCTGCTGGTCGGCTGGTCGGTCACCCGGGCGCTGCGGGCCGCGCTGCAGGCTGCCGTCCGGGGCGGCGCGACTCGGTACCATGAGCGGAGATGAAGACCCTGCGCGGTTACCAGCGCCCGGCGGTCCTGGGGGTGCTCGCTGGCCTCGTCGCGGCCGTGCTGGTCGCAGCGGCCTCCCTCCTCCCCGTCAGCTCGCTGGCGGCCGCCGTCCCGGTCGGCGTCGTCGTCGCGGCGACGGTCGGCATCAGCGTCGTGTCGCGCACCCGGGTCCTCAGCTCGACCGCCCGGCTCGACGGCAGGCTGGAACGGGTCATCGCACGCGAGGAGACGCTCGAGCGCCAGCTGGCCGAGGTCGCCGCGATCTCCACGATGTCGGCCCTCGACGTCCCCTATCCCCTGCCCCTCGGCGGTCGCTGGGCGCTCGCCTGGGACGGCGCGGTGGTGCTCGCCAGGGAGGTCGGATCCTGTCGGCCGGGAGCCGTCGTCGAGCTCGGCTCGGGGGCGTCGAGCCTGGTCATCGGGATGCAGCTGCGCACGGCGGGAAGGGGCCACCTGTACACCCTCGACCACGAGCCGGGATACGCGGCCGTCACCCGGCGTCACGTGGCCGCCTACGGGCTCCAGGACTGGGTCACGGTGCTCGACGCGCCGCTCATGGACCTGCCGCTGGGCGACGAGCACTTCCGTTGGTACCGGCTACCGCCCGAGGTCGAGTCGCTGGGGCGCATCGACTTCCTGGTCGTCGACGGGCCGCCCCAGGGGGTCGACCGGGAGGGCACGCCGCGCTATCCCGCCCTCCCGGTCCTGGGCGCGCGGCTGGGCCCGGACGCGGCGGTGTTCGTCGACGACGCGAGCCGGGACGGGGAGCAGCGGATGCTCGACCGCTGGGCCACCGAAGACCCGGGCTGGGTCCGCGAGATCGTGCCCACGGTGCGTGGCACCGCGATCCTGCGCCGGTCCCCCTAGTCCCGGCCCTGGGAGGGCACGGGCACCGGGGCGAGCTCCCGGTAGATCCCGAACAGGGTGCCCAGCTGGGCCTCCCAGTTGAGCTCGCGATGGGCGACCTCGAGCACGTGCGCCCGAAGGGCGGCCTGCGCCTCGGGGGGTGCCGACGTGATCCGGCGGATGGCCGCGGCGATCGCCCCGGGCGAGGCCGGGTCGCAGACCTCGCCCACGCCGGTCGAGGTGACGATGGCCGCCATCCCCGGCAGGTCGGAGGCGACCACTGGCACGCCCGCCGCGATCGACTCGAACAGCTTCTGCGGGGTCGTGAACCGGTGGTTGACCGTGCTCGGCTGGATGGGCATCACGCTCACGTCCGCAGACGCCGTCCAGGCGAGCAGGTCGCGCGGCGCGACGGCGGGGAGCAGCAGCACCTGCCCCTCGTAGCGCGGCTCGGCGGCCAGCGTCCGGTACCGCTCCTGCCATTTTCCGAAGCCCATCAGCACGAGCACCGCGCCTGGCACCTCGAGGATGGCGTCCATGGCCTGCTCGATGCCGCGCTCCGAGATCAGCTGGCCCTGGTAGAGGACGACGCACGTCGCGGGTGGCAGCCCCAATGCGGCACGGACGAGGTCGGCCGGCGGCGACGGTGGCGTCCACGTCTCGGGGCAGTTCATGACGATCGGCGGCCGGGGCACTCGGAGCTGTTCCGCGAGCAGGTCCGCATACGGCTCGTTGACCGTGAGCACCCGGTCGGCGGCGTGCGCCCATCGGCGCTCGAGCGCGACCATGATCGGGCGCAGCGGCCACTCGAGCCGGGCGAAGTCGCGGGACAGCATGTACACGTCCCGGCTGTCGTAGATCGTCCGGCCGCCGTGGAGTGCCCGCATCCGCCCCAGCGCCGGCAGCGACCCGGCCCACATCCCGTGCCAGATGTCGGCCGGCTCGGCGACCGACTCCAGCGCCCAGGCCCAGGCGAGCGGCTGCAGCGGGAACATCTTGACCAGCCGGCGCCAACGCCTGAAGGTGCGGATCAGCGGCCGCAGGACGCGCCGGATCACGCGCAACGGGAGCCGCGCCACCTGGGCCGGCCGCGATCTCGACCGCCCGGCCTGGACGGAGGCGGCGCGGCCGTCGGCGGCCGCGGTCTCGTCGGCGGCCGCGGTCTCGTCGGCCGGGCCGCTCCCGGCGGCCGGGCCGCTCCCGGCGCCTGGGCCGCGGCCGGCCACGGTGGTGCCCGCCAAGGCGGCCTCCGCGTGGACGCGCGCCGCCTCCCGCATCCTGGCCGCGGCGCGCCGGCTGGCGCCGGCTCGCAGGCCGGGAACCGCGAGCATCCAGTCGGTGGGCACGCGGGTCAGGCGGTATCCATCCTGCTCCACGACCGGCGGGTCACCCGACTCGTGGTCCCAGCGGGCGTAGACCGTGACGTCGTAGCCGGCCTCGATGGCCGAGCGGGCCATGCGGAAGGTGCGCGCGTCGTACCAGCCCGACGAGTAGGAGAGATACGCGATCCTTGGCCGGCGGGGAGACCCGTCCGCGCGCCGGGCCGCTCCGGCCGTGCTGTCGCTGCCGCGGGCCGCTCCGGCCATGCCGTCCCTGTCGCCTGCCGTCGTGCTCGGGTCGCGGGTCGCGGTCAGGCGCCGCGCAGCCAGCCGGCGCCCAGCCGCATCACCTGGCGATCGCGGATCGCTCGGCCGGCCGAGCTGTTGACCGTGTCGACCACGAGATCGGCGCCGCGGTACACGCGATCCCAGTCGATCGCCCGGTGCGCCGCCACGACGACCACCGCGTCCGCCCAGTCCAGCAGCTCCTCGAGCTCCCGGCTCTCGCGGACGACGCCGCTGGCGTCGGCGAACCGCTCGACATGGGGGTCGTGGAATGCGACCTCGGCCCCGCGGCCGGCGATCCCGGCGAGCACGTCCGCCGCGGGCGAGTTGCGCGGATCGCGAACGTCGGGCTTGAAGGCCACCCCGAGCACGCCGACCCTGGCGCCCTTGAGCGCTCGGCCGCGATCGTTGAGCGCCTCGGCCACGAGGTCCACCACGTGCCGCGGCATCGCGAGGTTGATGTCCCCGGCGAGCTCGATGAACCGGTCGGTGAAGTCGAACTCGCGCGCGCGCCACGACAGGTAGTAGGGGTCCACCGGGATGCAGTGGCCGCCCACGCCCGGACCGGGGGTGAAGCGCATGAACCCGAACGGCTTGGTGGCGGCGGCGTCGATGACCTCCCACACGTCGAGGCCCATCCGCTCGCACAGCAGCGCGAGCTGGTTGACGAACGCGATGTTGACGTTGCGGAACGTGTTCTCGAGCAGCTTCGCCATCTCGGCGGCGTCGGGCGACGACATCTCGATCACCCGGTCGTTGATGTTGCGCAGGAGCGTCGCCGCCCGGCGGGTTGCCGCGGGCGTCGTGCCGCCGACCAGCCGGGGCACGGAGCGACCGGAGCTCGCCGGGTCGCCGGGGTTGACCCGCTCCGGGGCGAAGGCGAGATCGAAGTCCGTCCCCGCGTGCAGGCCACCCTGCTGCACGACGTCGCGGAAGGGACCGGTCGTGGTGCCCGGGAAGGTCGTCGACTGGAGGACCACGAGCTGGCCGGCCCGCAGGCCGTCGCGGACCAGCTCGGCCGCGGCCAGGACCGGGCCCAGGTCGGGATCCTTGGTGGTGGTGATCGGCGTCGGCACGCACACGAACAGGGCATCCGCCTCGGCCAGCCGCGCGTCGGCCGGGGCGACCACCCGGAGCCCCGAATCCATCGCCGCGGCCAGTCGCTGGTCGGACACGTCCTCGATCGGCGACCGGCGCTCGTTGAGCTCCGCCACGCGGGTCGTCGACGCATCCACGCCCTCGACCGAGAGGCCGGCCTCGGCGAACCCGATCGCGAGCGGCAGCCCCACATAGCCGAGGCCGATGACGGCGACGCGGCGATCCTCGGTCATTGGTCCTCCGGGTGGTGGCAGGGCGTTCCGCCGCCGGGCGGCGCGGGCCGGCGGTCGGGGTCGCCCGCAGGATAGCCTGAACGCCGCCTCAACCGGCGACCGTCACCCCCCGGGCGGGGTACGGTTGGGCCGACCAACCACCCGCCCAGGATGCCAAGCCATGACCATCACGCCGACCAACCCGGCCGATCTGTTCCGATCGCTCGACCTGACGCTCACGGTCCGGGCTGCGACTGACGAGGACGACGCCTGGACCTGCGTCCTCGCCCGGCCCGACGGCCGGACCTACGAGATCGAGTCGGTCACCTTCTTCGACGTCGATCCCGAAACCGGCGACGAGTGGATCGTGGAGCCCGATCCGACACGGGTGCTGGGCGTGCTCGCAGGCGGCGACGTGGATCCCGATGACGAGGACGACGTTCGGGCCGCTGCCGAGACCGAGGCAGCCGCCCGGGCGTTCCTCGGCGACGAGGCCTACGACCTGCTGCTGCGGTTCGACGAGGACGAGGTGGCGGGCGCCTGACGGCCCCGCAGCCTGACGCTTCGCGGAAGGCTCGACCCTACGTGTCGCCCGCCGACGCGGCGAGGGCCGCCGGCGCGATGAGCGGCACCCGCCGTCCGTGCCCGGAGCCTGGCCGCCGACCGGTGCTCGGGCACCGGCCGCGTGTCGCGTGGCGGGCTGGACGAATGACGAGCCCCAGCCCCGGCGGCCGCTCGTTCCCGGAGCTGGACCTAGGCGGCGGTCCCGATCGCGTTCGCGAGCTCGTCGTTGGAGGGCTCCACCAGCACCTGGCCGGTTGGCAGCAGGAGCACGGGGATCGCCCCGTAGCCCGCCTCGGCCAGGAGCGTCCGCGCGACCGCGTCGGCGGCCACGTCGATCCAGCGATACGGGACCTGGGTCACGTCCAGGTACCGCCGCGCCCGGCGGCAGTCGGCACACCAATCGGCGCCGTAGACGGTCAGCAGGTCCGGGATCGGCAGCTTGGGCATGGGTGCATTGTGGCACGGGACGCGCAGCGTCGTAAGCGGTTGCGCCAGGAATCTCGCGGCCGTCGTGCTCATTCCCCGGTGCCCGAGGGCAACGCCGTGGCCGTGCGCAGCCTCGGCCACGCCGGGCAGCTCCTCCCCGGCGAAGCTCATTGCGCTGTCATGGAGCGAGATCACGTACGGCGTCATCTCATGACTCCATGCGCCGCGCCATGCACGCTCGGTGCTCGCGACCGGCGGTGCTGGGTGCTGTGAGCAGTCGCGCCGGCAGCCTGCACGCGCGCGGTCAACCCACCCGGAACTGCGAGCCCGGGGCCGGCACCTCGCCGCCCGTGCCCGATTCGCCCGGCCGCTCCTCGGCACCCGGGCCCCCGCGGGTGTCGGAGCGCGCGGCCGATGCCACCCGCACCGCGGACAGCCGCCGTCGGAGCAGCGAGGCGCGCCGGACGGCGCGCCGGTCCTCGACCACGCTGAGCGCGAAGCCTCCGAACCGGGCGAGCCCGTAGTCGGCGGCCAGGAGGTCGAGCGACAGCGACCCCGTCCCCTGGCGGCGCAGCCGGGCGGCATGCTCGGCCGGCGTCTCGCCGGCCTCCCGACGGACCAGTGGGTGCCGATCGAGCGCCGCAAGGAGCGCCCGGTAGGCGCTCACCGCGTCGGTTGGCCCGGGCCGCCCGAAGCGGCCGCCGGTCCGCCGCCGCCCGCCCCCGCGCTCAACGACCTCGCCGTGGTCGATCCAGCGCAGCTCGAACGCGTCATCGGTGGCGGGGCGCGGTCGCCGCATCCACCGGCGGACGAGCAGGAACGCGGCGACGATCGCAGCGGCGACCAGGAGCACGACGATGCCCACCGCGACGGGCGTGGCGACGAGCTCCGTGCCAGGTGCGAGGATCCCACTCCCCAGTCCCTCCTGGTTGCCCGACGGGACCGCGTCGATCACCTGCAGGAGCTCGGCGATCAGCACCGCGAGGGCCACGCTGACCACCAGGATCCGGATGCTCCGGCGGTCGAACCCCGCCACCAGGCCCAGCAGCATGAGGGGCGGGACCGCGGTCGCGAGCGCCGTCACGATCAACGGGCCGGCCGCGAGCGACGCGGCCACGGCGGCCGCGGCCACGACCAGCACCAGGGCGAGGAGCAGCCACAGCCAGGCGGGGTTCCGGCGCCAGTCCACCGCGGCCCCGGACCCCACGAGCGTCAACCTGCCGAGCGCCAGGGCCAGGATCCCGGCGACCAGGAACACCACCACCTGGAGGTGCGCGGCGGCCAGGAACTCACCCCGCCAGGGCTCGGCGACCATGCCACCCAGGAGCGCCGTCACCGCCAGGCCCGGGATCCCGACCCCCAGGGCGGTCCCGATGGTCCGCGGATCGGGCGCCGGCGTGGCGTGGGCGATGCCGCGGAGGAAGGCCACGCCGGCGATCCACCCGCCGGGCGCGGCGACCAGGGCACCCGGCAGCCGGAGCCCACCCGGGCCGAGGAGCGTCGAGCGGGCTTCCGCGGAGGACAGCCAGCCCGTGGCGCCGACCGCCACGGCCAGGCCCACGGCCAGCGCGGGCCAGCGGTTGCCCGAGGCGACGGCGAGGGTTCGCGCCGCGAGCACGCCGGCCAAGGCCGCCGTGAGCATCAGCGGGATGCCGGCACCCGGGTCGCGCAGGAAGAACGCCTGCAGCAGGCCGGCGACCGCCGCGCACCAGGCTGCCTCGGCGACCACGGCCAGCAGCATCGGCACCAGTAGCAGCGGGCGCCCCACCACGGCGCCGGCCGGGCGGTCTGCCGGCGTCACGACGCGATCACCGGGCGGTCTGCGGGCGTCACGGCGCGATCACCAGCCGGTCCGCGGTCCGCCAGGTGCCGTCCATCGTCGCCCGCCGGGCCCGCAGCCCGAACGCCCGCGCCCGGGTGGCGCTGCGCGTCGCGTCGGCGCCGCAGGCGATCAGGACGACGTCGGCGCCGAGCTGCTCCAGCCGGCGCAACGCGGCGGCGAACGGGCGCGGATCGCGGGCGGTCAGCACCAGCACGGTGGTGCCGGGCCGGAGCGTGCGAGCCGTCATCGTGAGCAGCCGCTCGAATGGTGCCGAGGTGTGCGTGGACAGGCGAGCGAGCAGGTCGAGCACGCGGCCCGCCTGGCCGGGGGCCGAGGACGCGGGCACGCTCGCGATCCGCGTCACGCCGCCCGAGTACCCGGCCGCGCTCAGCCCGAACGCCAGGTGGCGTCGCTCCATGGACTGGGCGAGTGACGCCGCGACGACGCACAGCGCCTCGACCTCGTCGTCGCCCGGCCACGCCGCCGACGCCGATCCGTCGATGCCCTGGACGTCGAGCGCGATCAGCACCTCGCGCTCGCGCGACGGCTCGAAGCGCTTGGTCATCGGGCGGTCCAGCCGGGCACTCGCCCGGGCGTGGAGCTTGCGCATCGGGTCGCCCGGCGCGTACGGGCGGATGCCGGCGAACCGGGACGGGTCCTCCGCCAGCCCGGTGCGCGCACGGTCGACGTCGCCCCAGCGGTCGGGCGGCTCGATCTCGACCGTCGGGATCGTGCGCGGCCAGACCAGGAACGTGTCGATCCCCGGCCGCTGCTCGGCCGCGACTCGGCGGGCGAACGGATCCCCCGCCGAGAGGTCCACCGGCCCCAGCGTGAACACCCCGCGGCGGTCGCCGGCCACGTGGAACCGCCGGATGACGCGCTCCCACGGGCGCAGGGTCCACACGTTGCGCAGGACCTCGGCGCCCAGCTCGGCACCGTCGACGAGGTCCCGCTCGCGGATCGTGACGCCGGGCGAGGCCTCGTCGTCCGCGCGCAGCCAGGCGATCGGCAGGCGGCGGCGGTTCCAGACCTCGATCGACATCGGCAGCTCGCCGCCCCAGGGCATCCTCCGGCCTTCGATCCGCCGCACATAGAGCACGTCGCGCAACCCGAGCCGGGCCCACGCCGCGTGGACGATCTCGAGCGCCAGGGTCACCACGCCGAGCACGATCGCGATCGGGACGTCGATCAGGCTCCCGACGACGATCAGGCCCAGCGCCGCGAGGACGCGGCCGGCCAACGGTCAGCCCTCCTCGGCGACCGGCGGCACCGGCACGCCCGCGAGGATGGCGGCGATCGTGGCGTCGGCGGTCGCGCCGTGGAGGCTGCGGTCGAGATCGATCACGAGGCGATGACCGAGCACGGCCGGGGCCACGCTCTTGACGTCGTCGGGCGTCACGAACTCGCGTCCCTCGAGCACGGCGGCCGCCTGCGCGACGCGGTACAGGGCGACCGTGGCGCGCGGGCTGGCGCCCAGGTCGACATCGGGATGCTCCCGCGTCGCGCGCGTGATCGCGACCAGGTAGGCCTCGACCTCGTCGGCCACGCGGACCGTCCGGATCCGATCGCGGACGGCCAGCAGGCGCTCGCGGTCGATCACGGGCTCGATCGATTCCAGCGGCTCGACGGCATCCTGGTGGCGGCGGGCGATCCGACGCTCGCCGGCGGTGTCCGGGTAGCCGATCCGGGCGCGCAGCAGGAACCGGTCCAGCTGCGCCTGGGGCAGGGCGAACGTGCCCTCGAACTCGACCGGGTTCTGGGTGGCGAGGACCACGAACGGGTCGGGCAGGCGTCGCGTCGCGCCCTCCACGGTGACCTGGCGTTCCTGCATCGCCTCCAGCAGCGCCGACTGCGTGCGCGGCGTGGCGCGGTTGATCTCGTCCACCAGCAGGACGTTGGTGAACACCGGCCCGGCCACGAACCGCAGCCCACCGGGCTCGAACAGGCTGGCGCCGGTGACGTCCGACGGGAGCAGGTCCGGCGTGCCCTGGATCCGCGCCGTGTCGAGGCTGAGCGCCCGGGCGATCGCACGGGCGACCAGGGTCTTGCCGGTGCCTGGCACGTCCTCGAGCAGCACGTGGCCGTCGGCGAGCAGCGCGAGCACGACCAGCCGGATCGTCGCATCGCCGCCGACCACCGCCCGACCGACGGCCCGCCGCAGGTCGTCCCACAGCCGGCGGCCCGCGGTCGCGACGGCGATGGGCGCGCTCCCCGGGCCGGCCGCGGGGCCGCCCGACGATGGCCCGGCCGTGGACGCGGTGTCGGTCATGGTGCGCTCTCCATCGGACGGGGCGAGCATGCCCTGCTCCGAAGCCTACTCGTCGAGCCCGCGATCCGGTTCACTCGCCCGGCCGGCGAGCGGCGGTGACGCCGGTCCTCACCCGCAACCCGGAGCGCCGTGTATCGTCGGGGCCGGCGCCCCGCATCGACCGCCGCCCGAGGTCTCCCATGTCGCTCCCCTCGCTCGCCCGCATCCCCGCTCCCGCAGATCCCATCCTCGGCCTTGCCGAGGCGTTCCGCGCCGACACCCGCGAGGGCAAGATCAACCTGTCCGCGGGCGTGTTCCTCGACGCCACCGGCCGGACCCCGGTGCTGCCCACGGTGATCGAGGCCGAGCGACGCCTCGCGGAGTCCGCCGGCAGCAAGTCGTACCGGCCGATCGACGGCGAGGTCCGGTACCGCGAGCTGGTCCGGGCGCTGATCCTCGGGCGCGATCACGAGGCGGCCCGATCGGGCCGCGCGCTCGCGACGCAGACGCCTGGCGGGACCGGCGGGCTGCGGGTGGCCGCCGACCTGCTCCGGGCGACCGGCTCGGGCACCACGCTCTGGATGAGCGAGCCCACCTGGCCCAACCACCCCCAGCTGTTCCATGCGGCGGGGTTCAGGATCCGGAGCTACCCGTACACCGACCCGACCGGCCGGCGGATCGACGAGGACGCGATGCTCGACGCGCTACGCCAGGCGGCGCCGGGCGACGTCCTGCTGCTCCATGGCTGCTGCCACAACCCGACCGGCGTCGATCCGTCGCCGGCGCTGTGGACCCAGATCGCGGACCTGGTCGAGGAGATGCGACTGCTGCCGCTCGTCGACCTCGCCTACCAGGGCTTCGGGAACGGTCTCGCCCCGGACGCGGCCGGCCTGATGGAGCTCATCCGGCCCGACGTCGAGCTGCTCGTCTCGACCTCGTACAGCAAGACGTTCTCGCTGTACGCGGAGCGCGTCGGAGCGCTGCTGGTCATCGCCCGGTCGGCACGGGATGCCGAGGCCGTCCAGAGCCACGTCAAGGCGGCCATCCGGGTGAACTACTCGAACCCGCCGGCCCACGGCGCGGACATCGTGCGCACGATCCTCGCCGACGCGAACCTGCGGACGCGCTGGGAGGCCGAGCTGGCGGGCATGCGCGATCGGATCACCGACAACCGCCGGGCGCTGGTCGAGGCGATCGAGGCCCGCTCGATCCCGGGCGACTGGGGCGCGATCGCGAGCCAGCGGGGCATGTTCGCGCTGCTGGGCCTGACCACCCACCAGGTCGCGCGGCTGCGCGACGAGCACGCGGTCTACGCGGTCGGCCACGGCCGGATCAACGTCGCAGGGTTCACGACGTCCAACCTCGGGCCGTTCGCGGACGCGCTGGGGGCCGTGCTGGCCTCGTCGTAGGGTGGCGTCAGGCCGCTGCGCCGGGCTCGGGACCGGTCGTCCCGCGCGCGACGGCGCCCCGCACCCGCGCCCAGGCGCGTGATCGCTCCGCGGGCGTCGTGAGCGGGATCACGCCCAGCAGCATCGACAGGGAGCCGTACCACAGCGCCGGCAGCGCCAGCATCGCGCCCACCGGCACCACCCAGCGCTGATTGCGCTGCGCGCCCCACGCGATCAGCAGCAGCCCGATCGGGCCGCGGACCAGTAGCGGCACGGGGATCGCCGCCCATGTGCCGCTCTTGCCGGTGTTGCCGGCCAGCAGCTCCACCCACGCCTGCCACGCGGCCGGCAGGAGCAGGTACGACACGGCGACGATCACGCCCGTGGTCCCGAGGGCGATCGCCAGCGGCCGCCACTCGCGCCGGATCGCGAACCACAGCAGGCCCACGCCCGGGGTGATCTTGGTCAGCAGCACGAACGACCACGCCCACGGATGTCGGAACCCGGCCGCGATCGCCACTGCCAGCAGCAGCGAGATGTTGCCTCCGGCGATCTCCATCAGCCCCACCGCGAGCCCGACCAGGAACAGCTCCGGTCCGGTGAGCAGGAACGCCGCCCCGATGAGCAGCGCGGTCCAGGCGGCCACGAACGCCGGCCACGGCAGCAGGTCGAGCGGATACACGAGCTGGGCGAACGCCGGTGAGTAGGGGTAAGCGCCGATCGTGTTCCAGTTGGTCCGCCCCGCGTACAGGTCGGCGAGGTTGAGCCCGTAGTAGGAGCGCGCGTCCTGGGCCGTCACCAGCTGGCCGCTGAACGGCTCGGTCACGTTGACCGACGGGTTCGACAGGGCGATCGCGAGGATCCACACCAGGGTGGCCACGACGATCCCGGCGAGCAGCGGCAGGGTGGCGCGATCGAAGGACCGGCGAGTCGGCTGGGTCATGCCGTCGGCCATTGTCGCGGATCGGCGCCCGGTCAACCACGTGCCCGATGGGGCGGATCGCACGGGCCTGCCACGCTCGTCGGGTTCGCTTCCGGAGGGCACGGCCGCCCGGGAATCACGACGGCCGGCTCAGCGCCGACCGTCGGGATGCGTTCGCTCCGCGATTGAGGCGGAGATGAGGGCTGCAACAATGCCCACCAGCACTATCGACCCGGCGTCAAGATCACCGGACCACACCGGACCCCGACGGACCGCGCCCAACGCCGGCCGACCGCCGGCGCCGCTGTCAGCGAGCCGACACCAGGCGCCCCCGGGGCCCGTACCATTCCGCCGATGAAGATCGGCATGGTGCTCCCGATGAGCGAGGCCGACGGCGCCGGGGCATCCACCTGGCCGCAGGTCCGCGCCCTCGCCGGGCTCGCCGAGCAGGGTGGCCTGGACAGCGTCTGGGTCTACGACCACCTGATCTTCCGCTCCCCGGGCGAGCCCGAGGACGGGATCCTCGAAGCGTGGACCCTGCTCACGGCGGTGGCCGCCGTGAGCGAGCGCGTGGAGCTGGGCACGATCGTGCTCGGGACGGGGTTCCGGCCCCCGGCGCTGCTGGCCAAGATGGCCGCCACGGCGGACGAGGTCGCGGCCGGCCGCCTGATCCTGGGCCTGGGCACCGGCTGGCACGAGCCCGAGTACGCGGCGTTCGGCTACCCCTTCGATCACCGCGCGGGCCGGTTCGAGGAGGCGCTCAGGATCATCGTTCCCCTCCTGCGCGGCGACCGGGTGACCCTCCACGGCCGCTGGCACGAGATTGAGGACGCGGTCCTGATCCCGCCGCCCCCCCGGCCTGCCCGCTTCCCCGGCCGCATCCCGATCCTCGTCGCAGCGCGCGGCGAGCGCGTGCTCCGGCTGGCGGCGCGCCATGCCGATGCCTGGAATGCCGCCTGGTTCGGGATGCCCGACGAGCGCTTCCGCCAGCGGCGTGCCGATCTCGTCGCCGCGTGCGAGGCCGAGGGGCGCGACCCGGCCACGATCGAGGTCACGGTCGGACTGACGATCGACGCGGCCGGCGGCGTCGAGGGCCGGGCCAGCGCGTCCGAGGCGCTGGCACCCGACGCCGACGGGATCGCCCGCGCGCTCGATGCGTGGCGCGACCTCGGGGTCGGCCACGTCCAGGTGGACCTGCGGCCGGCCGACGAGCGGACCGTCGAGCTGCTGGTGGCCGCGCGGAGACGGCATCGTGGGGAGCCCTGAGATGACGGACCGGCCGGACGGCGCCGATGACCCGGGGGCCCTTCCCGAGCACGTGGCGCTCAACCGCGCGCACTGGGACGCGAGGGCCGCCGACTACATCGCTCCAGGCGAGCGCTACTGGGCCCAGCCGACGGGCGAGGAGACGTGGGGCATCTTCGGGGTACCCGAGGCGGAGGTCGGGATGCTGCCGGACGACCTCGAGGGCAGGGACGTCATCGAGCTCGGCTGCGGGACCGCCTACGTGTCCGCGTGGATGGCCCGCCGGGGCGCCCGGGTCGTGGGCATCGACAACTCCCCCATCCAGCTGGAGACGGCCACCCGGCTCCAGCGCGAGCATGGCCTCGACTTTCCGCTGCTGCTCGGCAACGCCGAGCGGGTCCCCTTCGCGGACGCCTCGTTCGACTTCGTGATCAGCGAGTATGGCGCCGCCCTGTGGGCCGATCCCTACGCCTGGATCCCCGAGGCGGCGCGGTTGCTGCGGCCCGGCGGGCGGCTCCACTTCCTCACCAACGGCCTGCTCGCGTTCCTGACCGCGCCCGACATCGAGGCCGACGGCGCAGCCGACGAGCGCCTGAAGCGGCCGCTGTTCGGCATGCACCGGATCTCCTGGCCCGACGTTCCCGATGCGGTCGAGTTCCACCTCTCGCACGGTGACTGGATCCGCCTGCTGCGGACCAGCGGCTTCGACATCGAGGCGCTGGTGGAGCCCCGCATCCCCGAGACGGCGTCGACCGGCTACGGCGGGATGTCCGTCGAATGGGCGCGCCGGTGGCCGTGCGAGGAGATCTGGAAGGTCCGCAAGCGCGATTGAGCCCGGCCCGCGAACGGACCCGGCCCAGGGAGCGGTCGCGGGACGGTCAGTCCGTGACCCGGCGGACCACCTCGCAGTCGGCCGCGACGACGTCGGTCGGGCCGGCGACCACGACGTCCCACCCGTCGCCGCAGGTCACGGCGTCGGCGGCATGATCGTAGCCCACCACGATCCGGTCATTGCCGGTGCCTCCGAAGATCGTGTCGCTCCCCGATCCGCCCCGGATGTCGTCGCGACCCGCGCCACCGTAGACGACGTCCGCCCCGGCACCACCGCGAAGCCGGTCGGGCCCGGCGCCGCCGTAGAGGTGGTCGTCGCCCGTGTTGCCGTACACGAGATCGGCACCGCGATTGCCATACAGCCAGTCAGCGCCGCCGAGGCCCGAGATCCAGTCGTTGCCGGCGCGGCCGTGGATCGTGTCCGCGTGGGTGGTGCCCACCAGGCGGTCCGGTCCGGGCGTGCCGGTGATCGAGGCCGCCAGGGTGGTCGCGGGAAGCGCGAAGGCCGCGAGCAGGCTCCCCGCGACGAATGCGCGACGGACGATGGCGATGGACATCAGGCGTCCTCCCGTTGGTGGTCCCGGCGCTGCCGGGACCAGGGCACCCTACCCCGTCCGGCTGGGAGTCTGCTGGGAGGCGGCCCTGAGATCGCGCACGAGACGGTGACAGGGCGCACCACCAGATCAGGCGACGCGCCGCTCCGCGCACGCGGCTACTCCAGCATGCGACTTCCACCGAATAGAACCCCGGCGTCATGTTCGGCGCGGTCGAGCGTCAGATGAGGCCCTTATCAGAACCAGGGAGGTCTACTACCGGCCCGATTCGACGCTTAGGCCGCTCCGAACAGAACCCCTGACGCATATCCGGGCCTTCGGGCCGCGGGTGGAGCCCGGGCCCAGGGTCGCGCCGGAGCCCGGGGCCAGGGTCGCGCCGGAGCCCGGGGCCAGGGTCGCGCCGGGAACCCGGCGGCAAGACCATGCCCGGCGGCAAGACCATGCCCGGCCGAACGCCGCGCCGGAGCCAGGAGCGATGACCCTCCGGGCGCAGGCAACCGGGCCACTGGACAGACACAGCAGGCCGCGGATATGCTTCACGCCGCATTGATCATCTATCCGCCGCTAAGGGGTCAGCGGAACATCCCCGTGAACGCCCCCGCGACCGGCGCGACACGCCTCCAGCTCATGCGCGAGCTCGTCGACGAGCTCACCTCCCATACCCCGGCCGGGATCATGCGCTACATGCGCCGCTGGCCGTCCGGAGCGCTCAGCCTCGTGCACCTCAACGTGCTGACCCTGCTGGGCGAGGAGGGTCCGCTGCCGATGCGCGCGCTTGCCGACCTGCTCGATGTCTCCCAGGCCAGCGCGACGGGCATCGTGGACCGCATGGAGCAGCGCGGCCTGGTCGAACGGCGGCGCGACGACGAGGACCGCCGGGTCATCCGGGTCGCGCTCACGGACGCCGGCCGGCAGCTGATCCTGGGCATCGCCACGGAGCGGCGAGGGCGCCTGGAGACGCTGCTCGACGAGCTCACCGACGAGGAGCTGGCGGGCTTCCTGCGCGGCTCACGAGCCCTCCGGCGCGCCCGCGAGCGGCTGCACCAGCGACATGCGGCCGCCCAGGATGACGCGACCCGTCACTCGCAGAACGGTCTTGACCCTCACGCGACGGCAGGCGCTAGCTTCGGCCTTCGCCCTGCGGACGACCAGCCGTCCGGACCCGCGTCACCCGCACAACCCCCGATCGAGGAGGCGTCCCGGTGATTACCCTGCTTCGACGCTATCTGCCGCCCTACCGGTGGCCGATCGTGCTCGTGGTCATCCTGCTGCTGGTCCAGGCGATCGCCAACCTGTACCTGCCCGAGCTCAATGCGGACATCATCAACAACGGCGTGGTCAAGGGCGACACCGACTACATCATCCGCACCGGCGGGTTCATGCTCGGTCGTGACCTTCGCGCTCGGCATCGCCGCGATCATCGGCGTGTTCTTCGGCGCCCGGACCGCGATGGCCTTCGGGCGCGACGTCCGCAGCGCGCTGTTCCGCCAGGTCGAGGCGTTCAGCCAGGTCGAGGTCAACCACTTCGGCGCCGGCGAGCCTCATCACCCGCAACACGAACGACGTCCAGCAGGTGCAGATGGTCGTCCTGATGGCGCTCAACGGTGATGATCACGGCGCCGATCATGGTCGTGGGCGGGGTGATCATGGCCCTCCGCCAGGACGTGCCGCTGTCGGGGCTGCTGCTGGTCGTGCTCCCGATCATGGCGCTGCTGATCGGGCTCGTGATGAGCCGGGCCATCCCGCTGTTCCAGGCGATGCAGCGCAAGCTCGACCGGATCAACCTCGTGATGCGCGAGACGCTCGCGGGCGTGCGGGTCATCCGCGCCTTCGTCCGGACCGCCACGAGGAGGAGCGGTTCGACGCCGCGAACAGCGACCTGATGGTCACCGCGCTCAGCGTCAACCGGCTGTTCGCGATCACCATCCCCAGCCTGATGGCGATCATGAACCTGACCACCGTCGCGGTCCTGTGGCTGGGCGCCTACCGGGTCGACAGCGGGGACATGCCGATCGGCAACCTGACGGCGTTCCTGCAGTACATCATCCAGGTGCTGTTCGCGGTCATGACCGCGGTGATCATGTTCGTGATGGTGCCCCGGGCCGCGGTCTCGGCCGGCCGGATCCGGGAGGTCCTGGACACCCGGCCCTCGATCTCGGACCCGGCCCACGCCGGTCATCCCCCATCCGCCGCGGCCGGCGTCGAGTTCCGTGACGTCGAGTTCCGCTACCCGGGCGCCGAGGAGCCCGTCCTGCGCGACATCTCGTTCCAGGCCCTGCCCGGGCGAGACGACGGCCATCGTCGGGCTCCACGGGGAGCGGCAAGTCCACGCTGGTCAACCTCATCCCGCGCTTCTACGACGTGACCACCGGCAGCGTGCTGGTCGACGGCGTCGACGTGCGCGAGATGGACCGGGCCAGGACCTGTGGCGGCGGATCGGGATGATCCCCCAGCGCGCCTTCCTGTTCGGCGGCACGCGTCGCCAGCAACCTGCGCTTCGGCGACGAGGCGGCGACCGACGGACGACATGTGGCGCGCGCTCGACGATCGCGCAGGGGCGGGAGTTCGTGGAGGAGATGGCGGAGCGCCTCGAGGCGCCGATCGCCCAGGGCGGGACCAACGTCTCGGGCGGCCAGCGGCAGCGGCTCGCCATCGCCCGGGCGCTCGCCCACCGGCCCGACATCTACGTGTTCGACGACAGCTTCTCGGCGCTCGACTTCCGGACCGACGCCCGGCTGCGGGCGGCGCTCGCCCGCGAGCTGGGGCAGGCGACCGTGATCATCGTGGCGCAGCGGGTGGGGACGATCCTCCACGCGGACCGGATCGTGGTCCTCGACAACGGCGCGGATCGTGGGCATCGGAACCCACGACGAGCTGATGCGGACCTGCGAGACCTATCGCGAGATCGTGCTGTCGCAGAGTCACCGAGGAGGAGGTGGCATGAGCGGGCCCGACGGGCCGGCCTGCGGGCGGAGCCGGAACGGGCGGCATGGGCGCGATCGGTGGCGGACCGGGTGGCGCGACGCCCGGCCGGTCCCCCGCGGCGGCCGATGGGCCCGGGGGGCGGCCCCGGCCACATGTTCATGCAGATGCCCGTCGGCCAAGCCGAGCAACTTCAAGGGATCGGCGCGGCGGCTGCTCCGGGAGCTGCGGCCGGAGCGCCCGCTGATCGTCCTGGTGATGGTGCTGGCCGTGATCAGCGTCATGTTCGCGATCGTCGGGCCCAAGATCCTGGGCAACGCCACCAACGTCCTGTTCGAGGGCGTGATCGGCAAGCAGCTGGGCGCGATGGGCCTCTCGGGCGTGCCCAAGGACCAGATCGTCGCCGGCCTCCAGGCCCAGGGCCAGACCAACTTCGCGGACATGCTGGCGAGCATGAACGTGGTGCCCGGCGTGGGCGTCGACTTCGGCCAGCTGGCCGGGATCCTGTCGTTCGTCGCGGTGATCTACCTGCTGAGCTCGGTGTTCAGCTGGGGGCAGGCATACATCATGGCCGGCGTCACGCAGCGCACCGTGTACCGGTTGCGCCGCCGCGTGGACGAGAAGCTCGGGCGCCTGCCGCTCGCCTACTTCGACCGCGAGTCGCGGGGCGACATCCTGTCCCGCGTCACCAACGACATCGACAACATCAGCCAGACGCTCCAGCAGAGCCTGACCCAGCTGATCACGTCGGTGCTGACCGTCATCGGCGTGCTGGTCATGATGCTCACGATCAGCCCCCTGCTCGCGGTGATCTCGCTGCTCGCGGTGCCCGCGTCGCTGGTCGTGACCGTGCTCATCGCGAGCCGCTCGCAGCAGCAGTTCGCCGCCCAGTGGGAGCGGACGGGGGCCCTCAACGGGCACGTGGAGGAGATGCACACGGGCCACGCGATCGTCAAGCTGTTCGGCCGCCAGGAGGAGGCGATCGCCGAGTTCGACGAGCGCAACGAAGCCCTGTTCGAGGCCAGCTTCAAGCGCCCAGTTCATCTCCGGGACCATCCAGCCGGCGATGATGTTCATCTCCAATCTCAACTACGTCGCGGTCGCGGTGATCGGCGGGGTGCGGGTGGCCAGCGGCCAGATGTCGCCTGGGCGACGTCCAGGCGTTCATCCAGTACTCGCGCCAGTTCACGTTCCCGATCATCCAGGCCGCCAGCATCGTCAACGTGCTCCAGAGCGCGGTCGCCTCGGCGGAACGGGTGTTCGAGCTGCTCGACGAGCGCGAGGAGATCCCGGACCCGGTGGCGCCCCAGATCCTCGCGGAGCCGGCCGCCGGCCGGGTGACGTTCGAGGACGTGGCGTTCCGCTACGAGCCCGACAAGCCGCTGATCGAGGATCTCGACCTGGCCGTGGAGCCGGGCCAGACGATCGCGATCGTGGGGCCCACGGGTGCGGGCAAGACGACGCTCGTCAACCTGCTGATGCGGTTCTACGACGTGGATCATGGCCGGATCACGGTCGACGGGATCGACACCCGGGAGCTGACCCGGGACAACCTGCGGCGGACGTTCGGCATGGTCCTCCAGGACGCGTGGCTGTTCAACGGCACCATCCGCGAGAACATCGAGTACGGCGCGGATGACGCGAGGTGGCCGAGGCGCACCTGGTGGAGGCCGCCGAGGCCGCCCACGTGGACCACTTCGTGCGCACCCTCGTCGACGGCTACGAGACGGTCCTCGACGACGACGCGACCAACGTGTCCGCAGGCGAGAAGCAGCTGCTGACGATCGCCCGGGCGTTCCTCGCCGACCCGCCGATCCTGATCCTCGACGAGGCGACCTCGTCGGTGGACACCCGGACCGAGGTGCTGATCCAGAAGGCGATGTCACGGCTGATGCGCGGCCGGACCTCGTTCGTGATCGCGCACCGGCTGTCGACGATCCGGGATGCGGACCTGATCCTGGTCATGAACAACGGCCGGATCGTGGAGCGCGGCACGCACGAGGAGCTGCTGGCCGCCAAGGGCTTCTACCACGAGCTCTACGCGAGCCAGTTCGAGGAGGCGCTGGAGCCGCTCGAGCCGGTCGCATAGCTTCGGCGCGCGCCGATCGGGACCCGGACGCCACCGGATGGGCCGGAAGTCCCTTCACCCTGCCGATCGTCGGCCCCACGATGATCGCGATCCACGACAGGCCGCGGCCTGCCGGGGTGGCACGCGCCGGACGACGGGCGCGGCGGGGCGACGCAGCTTGGCGTCGCGACACGCACGGAGTGGTTCGATGGCCCAATCCGTCATCGAGGCCGCCGGCCTCACCAAGTACTACGGCGCCCGCCGCGGCGTCGAGGACGTGGACTTCGCGGTGCTCGAAGGTGAGGCCTTCGGGTTCCTGGGTCCCAACGGCGCCGGCAAGACGACGACGATCCGGCTGGTGCTCGGCTTCCTGCGGGCGACCCGCGGCAGCGTCCGCGTGCTGGGCCGGAACGCGTTCGACGAGGCGGCCCGGATCCACGTCAACGTCGGCTACCTGGGCAGCGACCCGGGCTTCCTGGGCGAGCTGACCGGCGCCGAGCAGCTCGACTACCTGGCCCGGCTCCGGGGGCTGCCCGGGGGTGCCTGGCGGAGGCTGGCCGAGCGCCTGGAGCTCGACCCGACGATCCGCATCCGGCGCCTGTCCCGCGGCAATCGCCAGAAGATCGGCGTGATCGCGGCGTTCATGGGCCACGCGCCGCTGCTGATCCTCGACGAGCCGACCAGCGGCCTCGACCCGCTGATGCAGCGCGAGTTCCTGGCCCTCGCCGCGGAGGCACGCGCAGGCGGCCGGACGGTGTTCCTGTCCAGCCACAACCTGGTCGAGGTCGAGCGAGTCTGCGACCGCGTCGCGATCATCCGCGACGGCCGGATCGTCGACGTGAGCACGGTCGGCGAGCTGCTGGGCGCCCACTGGCGCTCGATCAACCTGGTGCTGGCCAGCCCGCCCCCGCCGCACGCGTTCGACCTGCCCAACGTGGAGGTGGCCGCCCTGACCGGTCGCGAGGTGCACCTGATGGTGCGCGGCGACGTGAACCCGCTGCTCGACCGGATCGCGGTCCTCGAGGTCCAGGACATCGCGATCACCACGCCCGATGTCGAGGACCTGTTCCTGCGCTACTACCGCGACGACGGTGCGGTGCAGCACGCCGAGGAGGTGCCGGCATGACCGCCTTCCGCCTCGAGCTCCGGCGCAACCGGGGCCTCACCCTGTGGCTGGCCGTCGCGGTTGGCGGCTACGCGGCCCTGATGGGCGCCATGTACCCGGTCATGCTCGAGAACGACAAGCTGCTGTCGGCCTACATGGAGACGTTCCCCAAGGAGTTCCTGGCCGCGTTCGGGATGACCGGGCTGCTGTCCGATCCCGGGGTGTTCTTCACCACCTACATCGCCAGCTGGCTGTGGCCGATCATCGCCGCCGCCGCCGGCCTCATCGTGGGCACCCGGGCGATCGCCGCCGATCTCGATCGCGGCTTCCTCGACCTGCCACTATCGACCGGGATGTCCCGGCTGCGCTACCTCGGCGCGTCGATCGCGGGCCAGGTCCTGCTGATGGCCGTGCTGGCGACCGTCACGGTGCTGGCGATGTGGAGCGCGGCGCGCCTGGTCGGGGTCGAGTTCGACCTCCAGCGGTTCGGGCTCGCGGGCGTGCTCTCGTTCGCGTTCGGATGCGCGATCGCGGGGCCGAGCACCCTGCTGTCGGTGGTGACGCTCAGCCGCGGCCTGGCCGCCGGGATCGTGGGCGGGGCGCTGATCCTGATGTACGCCATGTTCGTGATCGCGACCGTGTCCACCGACCTCGCCTGGCTCGGGCCCCTGTCGGCGTGGAACCACTATCCGACGACGGCGCTGATCGACGAGGGGCGGTTCCCGTTGGGCGACCTCGCGCTGTTCGGCGCGATCGCGGTGGGCGGCTGGGGTGCCGCGCTGTGGGCGTTCCGGCGGCGGGACCTGGCGGCGTAGCGGTGGTGCGGGCACGCGCCGGCGGGTCGCGGTCGCGCCGGCACGTGTGACTTCCGATCTATGGCGCCCCACGACGAGGCGGGAGGACAATCCGCCGTGACGCCCTAGCGCGTCGGTCGATTCCGTCGCCCCGGCTCCGCTCGCGCCATGAGCGACCGGGGCGCGTCCCACGATGTCGTCGGTCGGGCGCGTGCCGCCGGTCTCCGGCGTGCCCAAGCGGGGCGTCGCCAGGGTCTGGGCAGACCGCACAGCGGGCCCCGAGCGTCGAAGTCCCCGTCGACCCAGGGCGAACGAGGGAATCGACATGCATCGACGACCCGCCGGATCAGGCGCGCCCGCAGAGCCGGGCCTCGCACGGCGCTGGCTCGCACCCGGGCTGATGAGCGCGATCCTCGTGGCCAGCCTCGGCGCCCCGGCGATCTCGCTGGCGGCCGGCAACACGCCGCCCCTTCCCGGGTACGACGATGTCGTCACGCCGGAGGACACGGCCGTCACCGGCAACGTGCTCGCGAACGACACCGACGCGGACGGCGACCCCCTGACGGTCGACTCGTTCACGCCGCTGGGGGCGGACCTGGGAACGCTGACGGTCGCCGAGAACGGCGACTTCACCTACACGCCGGTGGCCAACTGGCACGGACATACCTCGACGACGTACTACGTCACCGACGGGTTCGTGCCGATGCTGGGCTTCATCGCCATCACGGTCACATCGGTCAACGACGACCCGGTCGCCGTCGACGACACGGTGACCGTGGTCGAGGACACCGCGACCGACGTGTCGGACGCGATCCTGGCCAACGACACCGACATCGATGGCGACACCCTCGGCGTCGCGTCCGCGGACGGGGCCACGGGCGGCGAGATCGCGGTCGACGCCGGGGCTGCGACGTTCACCCCGGAGGCGGACGCGTGCGGCCCGGCGGAGGGCACATTCGACTACGTCGTGTCCGACGGCAACGGGGGCACCGACGCCGGGCACGTGACCGTCGACGTGACCTGCGTCAACGACGCCCCGGTCGCAGTCGACGACACCGCGTCGGTCGACCAGGGCTCGGGCGCCGCGAGCTATGACGTGGTGGCCAATGACACGGACGTCGAGGATGATGCGCTGACGCTCGTCTCGGCCCACGTGGACGCCGCCGCCGGGATCGCCTCGGTGGTCGCCAACAAGGTGCGGTTCACGCCGCTGCGCTCGTTCAACGGCGAAGCCGTGATCACGTACGTCGTCTCCGACGGCAAGCTCACCGACGAAGGCACGCTCACGATCACGGTCGGTCCGGACATCACGGCGCCCTCCGCCGTGGCGCCCGCCGTCACGTTCGGCCGGGGTCGCGTCAACGAGACCGCGCCGGTCGCGGTCGCCTGGTCGGCGACCGATGCCGGGTCCGGGGTGGCCTCGTACGAGCTCGAGGTCAGCGTCGCGGGCGGCGCGTTCAGCTCGGTGTACAGCGGGGCCGGGCACGCGATCACCACGTACCAGCCGTTCGGCAAGGTGCTCGTGTTCCGGGTCCGGGCCACGGACAACGAGTCCAACGTCTCCGACTGGGTCGAGGGCGCCGGGCGGACCGTTGCCGTCTACCAGGCACCCGGTAACAGCCACATCAGGTATCGGGGCACCTGGACGACCCTCCACCGGACCGCGGCATCGGGTGACGCGTACCGGTACACGACGACCTCCGGCCGCTACGCCAAGCTCACGTTCTCCGGGTACTCGGTGGAATACGTGGCACCCAGGCTGACCAGCGGCGGCTACGTCAAGGTCTACATCGACGGCAGGCTCGTGGGCCGCTACAACCTGCACCGCAGCTCGACCGCCTACGGCCAGATCATCGTCCGCAAGACCTGGTCGACGACCGGGATCCACAGCATCAAGGTCGTCAACGCCCAGGCCGGGCGACGCACGACCCTCGATGCGTTCCTGGTCCTCAAGGCGACGCCGCTCCCGGTCAAGTAGGTCCCGTGCAAGGCGCCGCCGGCGAAGCCGGCGGCGCCGGTCAGCTCCCTCGCGGCGACGCCGCCGGGCCCACCCGGCGGCGTCGCCGCGTCCGGACACCACCGGTCACTCCCCGATGACCCGCGCCGTGACCTCCAGGATCTCGTCGCCGTAGCGCTCCAGCTTCGCCGGGCCCATCCCCTTCACCCGCCGGAGCGCCGCCAGGGTACGCGGCCGGGCCTCGGCGATCGCCGCCAGCGTCGCGTCGTGGGCGATGACGTAGGGGGGCATCGCCGACTGCCTGGCGCGACCGGTGCGCCACTCGCGCAGCGCGGCGAACAGCGGGTCGTCCTCGGCCCCGGCCCGGGGCGCCCGGACGGCCGGGGGCGGTCCCGGCAGCTGGCGCACCGTCCGTGCCGGTCGCGGCCGGATCTCGACCAGGAACCGGCTCGGTTGGCGACGGCTTTCGCGGCCACGGGCCTCGCGTCGCTCCGCCCATGACAGCGCGAGGTGCACCCGGGCCCGGGTGATGCCGACGTACAGCAGGCGGCGCTCCTCGGCCAGGGCCTCGTCGTCGTCGAGCGCCTGGCGGATGGGCAGGCTGCCCTCCTCGAGCGCGGGCAGGAACACCGCGTCCCATTCGAGGCCCTTGGCGCGGTGGTAGGTCAGGAGGTTGACGCCGTCGGCGGCGCCCTGGCGCTCGTGGCCGGCGCGCGTCTCGAGGTTCGCGATCACGGTCGCGCGGTCGACGGACGGATCGGCCCGGACGGCCTCGTCGACGATCGCGAGCAGCGTCTCGAGCGACGCCTGCCGCTCGCGGGCCTCGTCGCCGCCGGCGCCCGCTCCCTCGCCCTCCTCGTAGCCCACGTCTTCCGCCCAGCGCGCCCGGATCGCCGCGACCAGCGTCGGACCGCGATCGTCGAGCCCGCGCCGACGCAGGCTCACCAACGCCGCCCGGACCTCTGGCCGCTGGTAGAACGCGATTCCCCGCACCTGGTATGCGATGCCGGCCCGGGTGAGCGCCTCCTCGATCGGCGCCAGCTGGGCGTTCATCCGCACCAGGACGGCGATCTCGGATGGCGAAACGCCCGCCCCGAGGCGGGCGTTGATCCCGGCGACGAGGGCCGCCAGCTCCGCCTCCGCCGAGGCATGCCGGGAGATCGAAGGCTCGGGGCCGTCGGGGCGGGTCGCTGCCAGCCGTTTCGCCCGCCCGTCCGCCGCGATCAGCCGGTTGGCGAGCGTGAGCACCTGGGGCGTCGACCGGTAGTTGCGGACGAGCGTGACCACCCGCGCGCCCGGCCAGCGGGTCTCGAACGAGGTGAGGAACGCGGCGGAGGCCCCGGTGAACGCGTAGATCGTCTGGTCCTCGTCACCCACGACGCACAGGTCACGCCGATCGCCCAGCCACAGCTCGAGCAGCTGCTGCTGGAGCGGGTTCGTGTCCTGGTACTCGTCGACGCTGAACCAGCGCTTGCGGGCGCGCACGGTGTCGGCCGCCTCCGCGTCACCCTCGAGCAGGTCCACGGTCCACACCAGCAGGTCGTCGAAGTCGATCCGGCCGGCGCGGGCCTTGGCGCGCTCGTACCCCTCGTAGGTGCGCTCGAACAGGTCGACCGGGACCGGTGGCTCGCGGCCGGCCTGCCGGACCGCCTGGCGCTCGTACGCCTGGGGCCCGATCCGGCGTGACTTCGCCCACTCGATCTCGTCCGCGAGATCCTTGGCCGGCGTGAACCGGTAGTGGCCGGGGAGCTGGCGGGCGAGCCGGCCCAGGATCGGGATCTTGGAATCGAGCAGCGGCGGCAGCGGGACCCCGTCGTGGCGCGACGGCCAGAAGTGGCGGAGCTGGCTGAGCGCGTGGGCATGGAACGTGCGCGCGGTCACTCCCGGCAGGCCCAGGTCACGCAGCCGCGCCACCATCTCGCCTGCGGCCTTGTCGGTGAACGTCACCACCAGGGCCTGGTCGGGTGCGACGGCCCCGGTCCCGATCGCGTACGCCGTCCTGCGGCTGATGACCCGGGTCTTGCCGGTGCCCGCACCGGCCTGGATGGCCAGCGGCCCGGCGGTCACCAGGACGGCCTCCCGCTGCTCGGGATCGAGGTCGTCGAGCAGGCGATCGGGATCGGGTCTGGGCACCTGCTGAGGCTAGCAGCGATGCCTCAACGCCGGCTTGCCACCGCCCGCGTTCGCGCTACCGGCCGACGTTCGACCAGTAGCGGCGGAACAGGTCGTCGGACCGGCCCTCGGCGCGCGCGAGGTCGTCCCGGCAGGCGTCGAGCCAGGTCGAGCTGGCGAGGAGCCACGCGAACGTGATGGGCGGCAGCCCGATGACCACCCAGGCGCAGGCCAGCGCGGGGTTCGCGTCGGTCATGTGCGGCCACAGCAGCAGCGCAAGCGCGGCGAACAGCCCGACCGGCACCCACCCGGCGACCATGCGCCCGAGCAGGGAATCGTCGGCATCGATCTCCCGGGCGCGGGCCCAGGCCGCCTCGCGAGCATCCGCCGGGACGCTGCCGCGCAGCGCGCGTCTCGCATGCACCACGAGCACGTACCCGAGCAGGATGACCGGCGCCACCATCGTCAGCGCGTCACGCGCCCCGACGTCGAGCGGGAACAGGAAGCGGCAGACCGCGAGCCCGGCGAAGATCCCCACCAGCGCCGGACCGCGCACGACGAGCGACCGCAGCTCCCGTCGCACGGGCGCCTCCACCGCCCGCCGCGGGTCCCCAGGTTCCATGCCCGAACTGTCGGCACGGCCCGGGCACGCGGCAAGGGAGGATCGGCCCTATTCGCGCCCGGACCGCGGTGCCTCGGGGCTCGAAACCCGACGCCGGTGCCCTGCTTGCCGGCCGCGCTCACCTCGCTGGACGGGGCGCTCTTGCCCAGGACGTTCACGGCCGTCACGCGGTAGCCGCCGGGCCCGGCGCCGTCCTCTCCGGCCCCGCCGAGCAGGCCCTGGCCGGGCGGCGAGTGGGCGACGATCAGGCGTTCGTGGTCCTGGGCGTACGCGACGAGGTCCCGGGCCGGGCCGAGGCTGAGCAGACTGAGCTTCGCCTGGTTCGCGATCGGCGGGGCCCTCAGCCCGCGCCCGACCGCCAGCCAGTGGGCGACGGAGTGGTTGCTCACCGCCCGCCGCCGGTCCACGCCCAGCACCTCCCCGATGATCGGCTCCGACCGGCCGGGCCCGGAGGCCGCGGACCTCCAGGTATCGCATCGGCGTGTCGTCGCTGGGTCCCGTGATTTCGGGCCCAACGAGCCGTCGCGGCGGACACCGGGTGGGTGGGAGACTGGGACGTGATGGCTGACGACGGCTCGATCACGCTCGCGCAGCGGCTGGCCGGTGCCCTGTGGGGCCACCTCGTGGGGGACGCGATGGGCGTGCCCTACGAGTTCCGGCCGGCGACCCCCGCAGACCGGGTCGAGTTCGGAGCCCAGGGAACCTGGAACCAGCCGCCCGGCACGTGGAGCGACGACGGCTCGCTGATGCTGGCCACGCTGGACTCGCTGCTGAGCGCAGGTCCGGGCGGCACGCCCGGCTTCGACCCCCAGGACATGGGCGCCCGCTACGTGGCCTGGATGCGCGACGGCGCGTATACACCCGACGGCGACGGACGGTTCGACATCGGGCGCACCACGGCCACCGCGCTGCTCCGGATCGCTGCCGGTACCCCGGCCACCGAGGCCGGCGAGGACCACGAGCGGTCGAAGGCGAACGGATCGCTGATGCGGATCCTGCCGCTGGCCCTGGTTGACCGCGACATCGACGATGACGAGCTCGTGCGACGCACGGAGGTCGCGTCGGCGATCACCCACGCGAACCTCGTGCCCATGGTGACCTGCGCCCTGTACGTGCTCGTCGCGCGGCGCCTGCTCGTGGGCGAACGGGCGCGCGCGAACGTCCTGGCCGACGAGCGGACGCGCCTCGAGGATCGGTACGCGGGAGAGCCCGGGCGACGCGAAGCCTTCGGCGAGCTGCTGGCCTGGCCCAACCGGCAGGGCCGGGGCGGCGCGTGTGACGGCTTCTGGACCGCCTGGGACGCGTTCGCCGGCGCGGACTCGTACGAGGCCACCATCCGCCGGGCGATCGCGTATGGCAACGACACCGACACCACCGCCTGCATCGCTGGCGGCCTGGCCGGGATCTACTGGGGCCTCGAGGGCATCCCCGCCGGGTGGCGCTCCGCGATGCGCGACCAGGCCCAGATCACGGCCGCGGCGGACCGGCTGCTCGACCGGGAGCTCGGAGGCCCGCCTGCGTAGATTGGCGCATGCTGTGCCGATGGCGGTGACCGAACGCGACCGGCTGCTGGCGCTGGCGAAGTACGAGGCCGTGTTCACCGAGCCCGGCTTCACGATGGGCCGCTGGGTGGCGCCCGAGCCCGGTGCCGACGGCGTGCGCCAGATGCCCTGGTTCGAGTACGGCCCGGCCGCCGACGCGTTCCACGAGGATGCCGGGGCGCACGGATGGATCGTCCCGTTCGACTGGATGTCGTGGATCGCCTCACCTGAAGGACAGCGCTACGTCGCTGATCCCGGCCTCGTCGCGCAAGCTCCCGTCGCCGACCTCGAGAAGCTGCTGACGGCGATCATCCGGGGCGACCGCTTCTCGGAGGGCGAGCTGGCCGGTGCCTACGAGTCGGGGGTGCTGACGGCGATCGTCCGGCGCGCCGCGGCGCTGGTGGCCGCCGATCACGGAGAGGATCGATGATCGCGGGGTCACCCTTTGCCGGGCCGTCGCCGGGCCTGCCCGCGGTCGCCGGGCCCGCCCCCTCCCGCTCGCCGTCAGCACCTTCGTCGTCGCCGCCTCCCGGCCGCTCGCCGGCCGCGTTCGGGCCGCTCCTTCCGATGTCGCCGCCTCCCGGCCGCTCGCCCCCGTCCCGGCCGCCCGCCGCCCGCCCGTGTTCACCTACGCCCCAGGCGAGTGGTGTCCGACGTTCGGGCCGGGATCCCCGTCAGGTACGCCCCAGGTGCGTGCCCGAGGGGGAAGCGGGCGAACCGGACGGCCCGGGCGTGGATAGCACCACACCCAGGCGTCGGTGGCGAACGCGGGGAACCCCAGGCGTGCGTGGCAGCCCGGTGAAGGCAAGAACGGTGTGGCAGGCCGCGGCGGGAACGGCGAACGTCACGACGGCTGCGATCAAGCGGCGGGGTGCGGCGGCATGCGCGGGTGCACCGTTCCGGCCGGTCCCGGTACCGGCGCGGGCCACCCGCCAGCCGCTCACGTTGCGATCTCCAGGCGCCCGCGCCACACGGTGCGCAGCGGTGGCCGAAGAGCGCTGGGGTTCAGTCGGACCCCGATGGGCGCCGCTGGATGCCCATCAGGCTCGCTCCGGACAGATTGCCCGATAGTCGCACCAGTGGCAGGGATCGCCGGGGGTCGCCGCGAAATCGCCCGATCGGATCCGGGCCACCCGAGCCAGCAGGTCGTCCCGTGCGGCATCCAGCTGCTCGTCCGTCCGGGTCGTGCTGCGCCGGGTCGCGCTCTCGGTGAAGTAGAGGGTGACGCGCTCCGGCGTCCCCAGGCCCAGGGCGTCGCGGCAGGCGAGGGCGTAGATCGAGAGCTGGAGGCTCTCGTCGACGCTCTTCTGGCTCGATTCCCGCCCCGTCTTGTAGTCGATGACCTCGATGCCGCCGCCCGGCAGCCGGTCGATGCGGTCGACCTGGCCGCCGACCCGCACGGGGGCACTGCCGTCGCCGGGCGCGAGGACCAGCTCGAAGTCGAGCTCCTCGTGGAGGACCCGGCTCCGCGAGACGAGCTCGCCCCGGTAGAAGTTGTCGAGCAGGCCGTCGATCCGGCGCCTGAACCCTTCCTCGGTGACGCCATCCGGGAATGCGGTGGGCGTCCACTCGGCGTCGAAGAACCGCGCGAGGTCGTCGCGCGTGGGTGGCGGGTCCCCCCGGGCCGCGCGTTCGCGGCGCTCGCGGGTGAACGCCTCGAACGCGGCGTGGGCGGTGGAGCCGAACTCGAGCGCGCCAACCTTCCTCGCGCTCGGGATCCCGTACACGTACGTGAAGGCGTACTGGAGCGGGCACCGCTCGTGGGTGCTGAGCGACGAGTAGCTGAAGTGACCCGGCAGCGGCGCGACGTCGAGCAGGTTGGCGCCGGCGGCGGTGTCGAGGGCGATCGTCCGGAACGTGATCGGGTCGAGCCCGAGCGCCCGCGCCTCGTCGGCACTCACGGCGGCCGAGCGGCCGATGGCGGCGAGATCTTCGGCGAATCGGTCGCGGGCGGCGACGGCCTCGGGGTCGGCAGCATCGGTGTCCTCGAGCAGCCCGATGAGCTCGGCGGCGCGCAGCCGGAGGTCGAGGCGGCGCTCGCGGCGGGTCGGCAGGGGCATGACCCGGCGGACGAGGCCGGCGGCGGCATCGACGTCGCTCCCGTCCCCCGGTCCCTGCTCGTCGAGCGGCCCTGCCGGGCCGGTGCTGATCTCGCCGCCGTCGCCGCGACCCGGGGTGCGGTCCGTGACGACGAGATCGTCGGTGGCGCCGTCGCGCAGCTCCCCGACGAAGGCCGACGGGCCGTGCTCCACGCCCGGGCCGTCGTGGGTGGTGAGCAGCAGGGTGTCCTGCGCCCGGGTCATCGCGACGTACAGGAGGCGCCGCTCCTCCTCGGTATGGATGTCCCCCGCCGGCACCGCCTCGCGCAGCAGCTCGGCCGGAAAGTAGCCGGCCCAGCCCTCGCGCACGGGCCACTCCCCATCGACCAGGTACGGGACGATGACGTGGCGGAACTCGAGGCCCTTGGCCTGGTACAGAGTCATCAGCCGGACGCCCTCGACGTCCTCGCTGAGCTCCACGCTCGTCGGCAGCTCGCCGCCCGACTGCTGGTACGCGTCGAGGTAGTCGACGAACCCCGTCAGCGTGCCCTGGGGGTTGGTCGCCTGCCAGTCCGAGGCGAAGCGCAGGAAGCTCGCGATGTTGGTCACGGTGCGCTTGGCCTCGAGGCTGTCGGCGGCGATGAGGTCGAGCACCTGGCCCGTCCGCTCGACGTGGCGCTCGAGGATGGTGAACGGCCCTTCGCGCCAGGCGAGCGGGGTGAGCTCGTCTAGCGTCTCGATCACCCGCCGCAGCCTGGCGCGGGTCGCGGCATCGATCGCCTCGTCCGTCCGCTCATCGTCCTCTCCCACCCGATCGACGGTCACCTGGCCTGACCCCACGATCTCCCGGATCACGTCCACGAGGTGCCGCCGGTCGAACTTCGCCATCCGGCTGACCTCGAGGATCTCGAGGGCGTCGAGGCGCCACGGACCCGCCGACAGCATCCGCACGAGCGCGACGTCGTCATGCGGGTCAGCGATCGCGCGCAGGCTCTGCTCGAGATCCCGGATCTCGGGGGTGCCGAACAGCGACAGCCCACCCACGACGGTGTACGGGATGTCCTCCTCGCGCAGCCGGGCGACGATGGCCGCCCGGTGCTTGTGCTTGCGGTACAGCACCGCGACGTCTGACCAGCGCGGCTTCGCCGTCGACCCGACCGGTGCCGCCAGCCGGCGGATGGCGTCCACGATCGCGACGGCCTCGTCTTCAAGCCCGGCACACACGGCCAGCCGTACCGGGTCGCCGGCCGGGCGCTGCGTGACCAGCCGCTTCCCGGGCTCGAACCGGGTCTTGTTGTGCTCGATCAGTCGGTTGGCCCCGCGGAGCACGTGCTCGACGCTGCGGAAGCTCTCCTCCAGCCGCAGCCGACGTGGCGAGCCTGGCGGCGCGGCCGCCGGATCGTGCGCGGGCGGGCGCGAGAACCGGCGATCGAACTCGGCGAATGCCGCGTAGCTGGCACCCCGGAAACGGTAGATCGACTGGTCGTCGTCGCCCACGACCATGACGTTGTCCGCCCGGTCCGGCGTCCGCCCCAGCAGCTCGATGAGTTCGATCTGGGCAACGTTGGCGTCCTGGAACTCGTCCACCAGGATGTACCGGAACTGGCGCTGCCAGCGTCGGAGCACGTTCGGGCGCAGCTTGAACAGCCGGGTCACGGCCGCGATCTGCTCGCCGAAGTCGAGGGCTCCGCGCCGGACGAGCTCGGCCTGGTAGGCGCGAAACACGATCGCGAGCTCGGTCCAGCGCATGACCTCGAGCGCGGCGGCGTCGCCCACGTAGCTTGCGGCCAGCGTGTCGATCCGCGGCTGGTCCCCGGCCGCGAACCAGCTCCGCGGATGGGCGGTGCCGTCGCCCGCCATCGCGCGCCGTGCCTCGCGGTCGGCGGCCCTCTCCAGCTCGGGCTGCCAGTCGCCCGCAACCTCGCCCTGCGCTGCCGCGCGCTCGCGCACTCGGCCGGCTGCGTAGGCCCCACGCACGCTCCGCAGGGGCTTGAGGTTGCCCTGGGCGTGCAGCCGGACCGCGGCCGCCTCGTACGACCCGAACCGGGCCTCGAACGCCGCACGCTCGCCGGCCACGAAGGCGTCGAGCTCGTCCGGGGTGACCAGCTCGTCCTTCGCCCGGTTGATGAAGCTCACGATCTGCCCGAGCTGCCACTCCGAGTGGTAGAGAAGCGGCAGATCCGGGCGGATGTCCTGCAACAGCAGCACCTGGCCGACGCCGTCGAGCACCTCGGGGTTCGGCGCGACACCGGCCTCGCCGGCGCTCTCCGCGAGCACGCCGTGGCAGAAGCTGTGGAAGTTGCTGACCGTCATCCGGGCGCGAGCTGCCGGCCCGACGGCCGCGTCGAGGCGCGCCTGCAGCTCCTTCGCCGCCTTGACGTTGTAGGTAAGCACGAGGATCTGCTCCGGCGCCAGCGGTCCCTCGAACGGGTTGGCGCGCCGGCCGGGCTCGGCCGCGAGCAGCCCCTGTGCGGTCGATGCCGCGTCGCCCTTCGTCTCCAGCAGCCGCCGAACGCGCTCGACGATGACGCGCGTCTTCCCTGTCCCGGCCCCGGCGATCACGACCACCGGGCCGTCATCGGCCTCGACGATCACGCGCTGATCCGCCGTCAGCCCGGCATGCGGGCGCGGCGTATCAGCGACGGTCATCGACCGGCTCACCCGACGCCTCCTCGCGATCGGCGGTTTGCCATTCCATCGCCATCGTGCCTGGCGGACGAGACAGCTAGGCTGTCACCCGTTCCGCAGTTCCGCGACCATCCGACGGTTCCGTAGCGGACGGACACCGCGAGCTTCATCCGCCGCCTCACGCGCCGTTTCCGGGCGCGTGGCTCCTCAGCCGGGCGGTGAGCGCCGGCGGCGCGACCACGGCGAGATGGGTCGTCGCCCGGGTGAAGCCCGTGTACAGCAGCTGGTCCAGCCGCTCGCCCGCTTCGGGCAGCTCGCACAGGATCACGACCTCGCGCTCGAGGCCCTTGAACCGGCGGACGGTCTCGAACAGCACCACCCCGTCGTCGGGCGGCAGGTCGGGCACCGCCTCCGGCGGCAGGCCGCGCGACTGCCCGTCGTCGTCGAACGCCCCGTTCCACAGCTCGACGTTGCCGAACCGCCGACGACTCCAGACCTCGCTGTCTCGCGCCGAGCGGCCCGACAGCACCACGATCTGCCAGGGCCGGACGCCTTCCTCCTCGATCAGCAGGTGGAGCAGCCGCCGGACGGCATCGACGGTCGATCCCCCGGCCGCCGCCTCCCACAGGGCCGGGACGCGGCCGCCGTCCATGACCGGGTGCGGTTCTGTGGGCCCGCGGTAGAAGCGCGCGGCGAGCTCCGCGACGGGCGCCGGTGACCGCCAGTCCTCGAACAGGTCGAGGCGCTCGAGGCCCAGCTCCGCCACCCGGTCGTCGCGGTACAGGGCCTGGCCCGGGTCGTGGAACACCCACAGGATGTCATCGTCGGGGTTCCGGAGCAGCAGCTCCAGCGACACCAGCCAGTCGGGCTCGAAGTCCTGGCCCTCGTCGATGACGATGGCGTCGAACCGCTCCGCGGGCAGGACGTCGATCGCCGGCGGCAGGAGCCGGGCGAGACCGTCGAACCATTCGGCGCCCGGGTTGGCGGGCTTGGTCGGGAGCTGGCCCGCTCGGTCGGCGAAGGTCTCGCACAGGCGGTGGAAGGTCGAGACGGCCGGCCGTCGCTCGGGTGGCTCGCCGTCGGCGTCGACCTCGCGCAGGACGGCCGTCGCGAGGGCCTGGTTGAAGCACACGAACAGGGTCCGCCAGCCCTCGCGCGCGAGGCGCCGTGCCTTCTCCACCGCGACCAGGCTCTTGCCGCTGCCGGCGGGGCCGACGATCTCGAGCCGCCGCATGGACCGGTGCTGGTCCAGGATCAGGCGCTGGGACGTCGAGGCGGTGACCAGCCGGTCCGCGGCCAGCTCCACGTCGTGGCGCAGCAGCCGGTGCAGGGTCAGCGTCGGTGCGAGGTAGTGGTCGACGAGCGACATCATCGCCGGGTCCAGCGGCCTGCCGCGCGTGCCGTCGCCGACCCACCAGGCCCACGCCCGCTCGAGCGCGCGGCGCGTGGCCTCCGCGGTCGCGAACGCATCCGCATCGAGCACGATGGCGGGCACGACGTCCGGGCCGAGGAGCACGTGTCCCGGCGGCAGGCTCGCGAGGTCCACGTCGGGGAAGGCGACAGCGTGACCCTGCCGGAGGGGCTCGCCCGACGGCCAGCCGGGCAGCGCCTCGATCGCCGCCGCGAGATCGTGCTTGGCGGCCTCGGCCTGCGCGAACGGCGAGCGCTCGAGCGGGTGACCGCCGATGAACCAGCGCCCATGGGCGTCGCGGCCGGGCTCGCCGGCCTTGACCTCGATGACCAGCAGGCCGCGGTCCGGATCCAGGACGACGAGGTCGGCCTCGCCGTCGTGCGCCGGGCCAGTGGTGCGGGTGCGGGCGACGAACCGGACGTTCGCGAAGCAGCGCGCGTCCTCGGACAGCGCGCCCCGGATCCGTCCCTCGACGAAGCGCTCTGCGCGGTCCCGCTCCATCCACCCGATCTTACTCCGGGCGGCATACCAGTTATTGACCCCGCGTTGGGCCGCGGTGCCTCCGGCGAGCGGCCTGGTAACGGGCACCACGACAGCGGGCGACGAACGGGCGGGCGACGAACGGGCCGGCGGCGGCAGGGCGCGTGACGACGACGGAAGGCGCCCCTTGTCACCTACGCCCCAGGCGAGTGGTGTCCGACGTTCGGGCCGGGATCCGCGTCAGGTACGCCCCAGGTGCTTGCCCGAGGGGGAAACGGGCGAATCAAACGGCCCGGGCGTGGATAGCACCACGCCCAGGCGTGGGTGGCGAACGCGAGGAACCCCAGGCGTGCGTGACGAACGCGGCGAACGCGAGGGCCGTGTGGCAGGCCGCGGCGCAACCACCAATACGCGATGACGACCGACCCGCGGCGTGCCCACCAACGGTGACACCCGGGCCGCGGCGGTAGGGCGACGATCAGGCCGATGCGGTGCCGCCGCGCACCGCGCGGCAACCGGACTGGCGCGGCCAGCGTCAGGGGTGCAGCGACCGGGCAGCGGGCCCCGCCGGTCCGCCACTCAACGGGGCCCGGAACGGTGCCGATGACGATGAATGCCTCTCCCACCCGCTCCACTGCCGGCTGGATCGCGATCGTCGGGGTCGCCGCGCTCGCGGTCGGCCTGCTGGCGGGTCCGGTCCTGGCCGGGGTCCTCGCTCCGCGGACGTACCCGGTCTCGAACGGGGCCGCCTCGGACCTGCCGCCGGAGCACACGCTCAGCGTGACCGGCAGCGGCAAGGTCACGGTCGTGCCCGACATGGCGACCATCCAGCTCGGCGTGTCGATCGAGCGCCCGACTGCCAAGGCCGCCCGCCAGGCGGCCGCCGACGCAATGACCAAGGTCGTCGACGCGATCCGCAAGCTGGGCATCGCCGACAAGGACATCGCGACCGCGAACGTCTCGCTCGGCCCGGTCTACGACTACCCCAACAACGCCTCGCCCAAGGTGCGTGGCTACCAGCTCCAGAACACGGTCACCGTGACCGTGCGCAACCTCGACCAGGTGGGCGACGTGCTCGACGACAGCGTGACCTCCGGCGCGACGACGGTCGATGGGATCAGCTTCGACGTCGCGGATCGCGCCGCAGCCGAGGCGCAGGCCCGCGAGGCGGCCGTCAAGGACGCCAAGGCGAAGGCCGACACCCTGGCCAACGGGCTGGGCATCCGGATCACCGGTGTCGCCTCGGTCAGCGAGCAGGTCTCGACGCCCATCTGGTACGGCCGGGAGCTCGCCCCGATGGCGGCGGGTGGGGCGGCCGACGCCTCGACCCCCGTGCTGCCGGGCTCGACCGACGTGACGATCGACGTCTCGGTCTCGTTCCTGATCGGCTGAGCGCCGCGATCGTCCATCGCAGACGGCCCGGGCCGCGGAGGCGGCCCGGGCCGCTTCCTGTACGCCGCCGCACGACCCACCGATCCGGGTGAGAATCACCGAGAGCGGCAGCGTCGAATGGCGGGGCAGGAGAGCGAGATGCGGATCGTGGTCACCGGCGGCAGCGGCAAGGCGGGACGATGGGTCGTGAAGGACCTCCGCGACCATGGCCACGACGTGCTCAACGTCGACGCCCGTCACGACGGCTCCCCCCACGGCCAGTGCCTGGTCGCCGACCTCGCCGACGACGGCCAGGCGTTCGAGGCGCTCCAGGGCGCCGACGCCGTGGTCCACCTCGCGGCGATCCCCGCACCCGAGATCCGGACCCCGGCCGAGACGTACCGGATCAACGCCCTGTCCACGTACAACGTGTTCGCGGCGGCCGAGGCCAATCGGCTCCGGCGCGTCGTGTGGGCGTCGTCCGAGACCGTGCTCGGCCTGCCATTCGACACGCCGCCGCAGTTCGCGCCCATCGACGAGACGATCGAGCCACGCCCGGAGTCGTCCTACGCGTTGTCCAAGCTGGTCGGCGAGACGATGGCCCGCCAGTTCAATCGGCGAACGGGGATCCCGTTCGTCGGGCTCCGGATCTCGAACATCATGGAGCCCGAGGACTACGCGGCGTTTCCCTCGTACTGGGACGACGCGTGGATCCGGAGGTGGAACCTGTGGGGCTACGTCGATTGCCGCGACGTGGCCCAGGCCTGCCGGCGGGGCCTCGAGGCGGACATCAGCGACGCCGACGTGTTCATCGTGGCGGCCGCGGACACGGTGATGACGAGGCCCAGCGCCGAGCTGATGGCCGAGGTGTTCCCCGACGTCCCGCTCACCCGCCCGGTGGATGGCCGCGAGACCCTGCTCTCGATCGACCGTGCGCGGCACTACCTGGGCTACCAGCCGGAGCACCGCTGGTCGGACCACGTCTCGGCGCCGTAGCGCCGTCCGGCGCGCGTTCGTCCGCCGCGCCGACCACCCAGCGGACCGCGAGCTCGACCGCGGCGGGCGTCGACAGGCCCTGCTCGACCACCAGCGAGCGCCAGGTCCAGAACGAGACCACGTGGCCCGCGACCGCCCGGACGCGGATCGCCCGCCTTCCTCCGCCGGTCCTCCCCTGGCCGGCCACGGTCGGCGCGCTGGCCCAGCAATACGGCCTGCCGTTCGCCGAGCCGGACTGGCTGCCTGACGTGATCGCCCGCTGCGGGCTGGACCCGCCGGCGCGATGACACAATGGATCGATGGCGGACGGCGCATCGATCGACATCCGCGACAACCATGCCGCGCACCGGTTCGAGGCTGTGCTCGACGGGAGCGTGGCGGGGTTCGTCGACTACGAGGCGGCGCCCGGTCGCCTCGTGCTCATCCACACCGAGGTGGACCCTGCCTACACGGGTCGAGGGATCGGCAACCGGTTGGCGGCCGGGGTCCTCGACGAGATCCGGGCGCGTGGCCTAGGGGTGACCCCGCACTGCCCGTTCATCGCCGCGTACATCCGCGCGCATCCGGCGTACCGGGACCTGGTGGTCGGTGCGCGGGGGACGCGGATCGTGCGGCCGTCCCACGACACCGAGCGAGGGGACTGACCTGCGATGGCGGCCGGCTGGCTCCCCGCGAATCGCTCCCGGCGGGTCGCTCTTGGCGCGAGCCCGGAACGCGGCGCGTTCACTGCGGCGGTCATGCGGCCCCGGGCGCGCCGTGAGCCGCTGGCCGGAACGCCCCGTGAGCGAGCCGGCGGCCGAAGCCCCGGCCAACCCGGCAGATGGAACGCCAAGCGATCCAGCGGCCACGAGCACCGCTGGAGTGAACGCGGCGCGATCCGAGCGCGGAGGCGAGCAGCCGCGGGGCACGAGCAGCGGCGGGGCACGAGCAGCGCGCAGGTGCGAGCGCGGGCGGCGAGCCGACGCGATGGCACGGGCGGCGGCGGGGCACGGGCGAGCCGACCCCGCGCCAGCTACGAATGCTGGCGATACCAGACGATCGCGCCGATATAGGCCAGGGCGAACAGGGCCCCGAGCCAGGCATACGGCGTCGCATCCGCGCCACCGAATTCGGTCACGAGGAAGGCACCGACCAACGCGATCGCGATGACCTCGGCCGCGAGCGAGAGGGCGCGCAGGTTGATCGATACCCAGCGTTCGTCACGGGGGAGTCCGGACAGCAGGCTCGCCACGTCGGACCGCGATTGGAGCACCCGCAGCACGATCGCATAGCCGGCCACGATGAGGAACGCGACGGCGGCCTGTACCGGGCCAGCGTCGCTGGCCAGCAGCGAGGCTGCGATCAGCAGTCCCAGGACGAGGCCCGCCACGGGTACGATCCAGCTACTCAGGCCCCTGGTCATGGAAGACCTCCTCGATCCGTCGGCCGAAGAACCGGGCAACGGCGAACGCAAGCGGCAACGACGGCAGGTACCGACCCGTTTCGATCGCGTTGATCGTCTGGCGCGAGACCCGCAGCTCATGGGCGAGCTGGCCCTGGCTCAGACCCAGGCGCTCGCGCAGCACCCGCACGTCGTTGGTCATGTTGTCAAGCTAACTTGTCAGGTCTGGGCTGTCAAGGGTCCTTGTCACTCCGACCGATCCGGCCTCACCGGAACGCAGCGCGTTCACTGCGGCGGTCATGCGGCCCCGGGCGCGCCGTCAGCCGCTGGCCGGAACGCCCCGTGAGCGAGCCGGCGGCCGAAGCCCCGGCCAACCCGGCAGCTGGAACGCCAAGCGATCCAGCGGCCACGAGCACCGCTGGAGTGAACGCGGCGCGATACGAACGCGGCGGCGAGCAGCCGCGGGGCACGAGCAGCGGCGGGGCACGAGCAGCGGCGGGGGCACGGGCGGCGGCGGGGCGCGCAGGACGCGCGGGCCCGGGCGTGCCGCGGACGAGGCCATGGCCTTCCGGCGCGAGCGAGCACCGGGCCTCAGCTCGTGATCGTCCGCTCGATACGGGTGTCCGGGACGATCCAGATCAGGGCAACCAGCACGTAGATCCCGAACGAGACCCACGGGGCCACCAGCGCGATCGGGATCGCGACCGCGTACAGCAGCGGCGACACCTTGCCCTTGGTGTCGCTGCCGATGGCCGCGGCCAGCGGCGCATCCTCGGGCTGGATCGCGATCAGGACCCGGACGAGGATGAAGTACGCGATCGCGGCCAACAGGAGGATCACGCCGTACAACGCCACCGGCTCGCTCGCGAACGAGCGCTCCCCCATCCAGGCCGTGCCGAACGGGAACAGTGACAGCCAGAACAGCAGGAACAGGTTGGCCCACAGCACGCGCCCGTCGACCCGGCGAACGGCCTGGAACAGGTGGTGGTGGTTGTTCCAATAGATGCCGAGAATGGCGAAGCTGAGCACGTAGCTCACGAAGACCGGCACCAGCTCGCCGAGGTCGCCGAGCCGGTCGCCCCTGGGCGGAACGAGCTCCAGGACCATGATCGTGATGATGATCGCGAGGACGCCGTCGCTGAACGCCTCAAGCCGGTTCCTGCTCAAGCCCCTGCCTCGGCATCCGTCGGTCTGGCCGCCCGGGGCGGTTGCCGCACCGCCGGGGCACCTTGGCCCACCCCTCGCTCAGCGGATGGTGCGGATCGGGGGCGGAAGCCCGTTCGTGCTTGCCCACACCCAGCTCACCATCCCCTGACCGAGGTCGCTCCAGCCAGCGGCGTCACGGACGCGCTGCAGCTCCTCGCGGTCGAGGTACCAGCCGCCGGTGCTGACGATCCGGTTGTTCCCGTCGAGGTTGACGGTCACCGCGCGTGACCCCAGGAAATAGACCTGCAGCTGCTTGTTGAGCGGCCAGCTGCTCGGGTGATGCTGCGTCCCCAGCGTGTCGCGGAGCGCGTTCAGGCGGTCACGGGCATGCCGCACGTCGGTATCGATCGGCAACAGCTCCGCATCCTCCTTCTCGCGGCTGAGCCGCCACTGGCTGAACGGATTCATGCGTTGCCCTGGCTCCATTGCGTCGTCCACCCGATACTCGTACTGCAGCCACCAGTCACCGTGATGCCAGCCGGCCCAGGTCTCGCTGGGTGTCGAGCCCGACTTGAGGATGAGCTGCTGCTCGACATGGGCAGCGATCCGCGGGCTGTTGACTGTCGGCACCCCGCCGACGACCTGGATGAACTCGCGTCGGAGCAGCAGGCGCATCAGGACTCGATAGGCCTGGCTCGCCGTCCAGCCGCGGGAGACGGCGTGGTCATGCACCCGCTGAGTCACCGCCGGCACCCGAGCCTTGAGGGCGTTGTTGAGGGCGTCATGCTCGGCGCGTGCGGCCGTGTGGAACGACTCCTGCGAGCGCACGTTGGCTGCCGCGGCGCTCGCGAGCCCGACCCCCGCGATGCTGACGAGGAAGGCCGACCCGCCCGTGGCGAACGCCGCTGCCGCCCAGATCAGGTTGCCCAGCACTCCCAGGGCAAACGCCTCCCAATCCGAGACCTGGTTGTTCTGCTCGAAGTCGCTGAGACCCTGATTGAGGGCACCCCACACCTGCTCGATCCACGTCATCGACGTCTGGGCCATCTCGCCGATCGGCGGCACCGCGTCGGGCTCGGCGGTCGCGGGTGTGGGCGGCGGCGTCGGGGTCGTGTGGTGCTGCCGCTGGGCCGTTGGGGCCAGTGATCGCCTTCGATTCGCCGCCAGGAGCTCGGTCGTGTGGCGATTGCCCACCGTGCCCTGCAACGCGACCACCGTGCCCGTGTTCCAGGTCGCAACCGTACGCGTGGACACGCCGGCCAGCGACGTCGGCGCGCCGGGTGACGGCATGGGCGCCAGGGTCTGGGGCCGTAACCGTCCCGCGGCGGCATCCTCCCGATCCACCTCCGCCGCATGCCTGTCGGGCCGTCGCGCTGTGTTCAACCAGCCTGCACCATGATGCGTCGCCTGCCAGCGACCCTGCCTGTCCTGCCGGCCAGTGTGGTGCCCCGCCGCATGTGGGAGCAATGACCGGAACGTGCACGATCTGCTGCCCGATCGTGTCGACTCCGGTTGGGTCAGGGTGCCGCGCGGATCAGGGCACCTGGAGGATCAGGGCCGCTCGGAACGGACGGGCACCAGCGTGGTCACCAATACGCCGTCGCTGAACGCCTCGAGCCGGTTCCTGCTCAACCGGGACTCCGCTGCACCTCGGGCTCGACGGGCTGGGACGGTGCCGCCGCGGCCGGTGCAGCGGAGGGTAGCAGCGTCGATGCGGCGATCCCGGCCAGGATCAGGGCGAACCCGATCAAGTCGATCACGCCCAGCGACTCGCCCAGCAGGATGGCCCCCGCGGCCAGCCCCACGACTGGCGTCGCGAGGAACCCGGTTCCCGACGCCTGCGCGCCCAGCGAGCGCGTGATCGCCTGGCTCGCCCAGTACGCGAACGCGGTCGCCAGCGGACCGCTGTACAGCAGGATCAGGACGGTGATCGGCTCCCAGCGGATGGCACGTCCGGGCTCGAGGAGGAGCGCGAGCACGATCAGGGGGACGACCGCGATCAGCAGCATCCACGGCTGGAGCTCGATCGGCGCCTGCGTCCAGTGGTGGCGCCGCACATGGATCGTGACGCCCGCCCAGATCACCGCGTTGAGCAGCAGCCCTAGCGTGCCCAGCAGCTCGACGCCCGAGTCCCAGTCGATCACGGCCGGGTTGAGCAGGGCCACGAGCCCGGCGATCCCGAGCACGAGGCCGACCAGCTCGTGGCGCCGTGGCCGCACCCGGAAGCCAACGGCCAGCAGCACGGCCACCCACAGCGGCATCGTGTACAGCAGGACTGCCGACCGTCCGGCCGGGACGACCTGGAGCGCCAGCACCTGGATCGCAACCCCGGCGCCGATCTGACCCAGCCCGACCGTGGCCATGATCGGCAGGTTGGCGCGATCCGGGCGTCGCAGCTTGCCCTGGACGGCCAGCAGCCCGATCAGGGTCACCAGCGCGGTTCCCACGCGCAGCGACGCGTACGTCAGCGGCGGCATGTACTGGAGGCCGGTCTTGACCACGACCCAGTGGACGCCCCAGATCACCGTCAGCAGCGCGAGCAGGACGAGCGCGCCCGCATGCGAATGGACTGCGGCGTCGCGTCCCTCCACCACGGCGGGGTCGGCGGCGCTCGGCTGGCTCACGCGGGTCCGTCGAGCAGCCTGCGGGCGAGATCGACGGCCGAGCCGGCATCGGGGGCGTGGCCATCGGCGCCGATCTGGGCCGCGAACTCGGGCGTGGTCGGCGCTCCGCCGATCACGACGCGGGCACTGAGCCCGGCGGCCCGGACCGCCTCGACCACCCCGCGCATGCTGGGCATCGTGGTGGTCAGCAGCGCCGACACCCCGACGATGTCCGCGCCACGCTCCCTCGCCGCGGCGACGAACTGGTCGGCTGTGACGTTGACACCGAGGTCCACCACCTCGAACCCGGCGCCGCGCCACATCATCCCGACCAGGTTCTTGCCGATGTCGTGAAGGTCGCCCTGCACCGTGCCGATGACCGCCGTCTGCTCGGGCCTCACCCCGGCTGCGACGAGCACGGGCTCCAGGACGACGAGCGCGTCCTTCATCGCGCGTGCCGCGATCAGCATCTCGGGCACGTACAGCTCGCCCATCTGGAACCGGCGTCCGACGGCGTCCATCGCCGCTGTCATGGCCTCCATGATGCGCCGGGGATCGGTCCCATCGGCGAGGGCGGCGCGTGTCGTGTCGACCGCGATCGAGCGGTTGCCGGCTTCGATCGCCTCGGTCAGGGCGGCGAGGTCGGGCATGGTCGCGGTCTCCGTGTGGGTCTCGAGCCGCGGTCGCGGTGGCGCCTCGGGCACCGAAGGCGACCGCCTCAGGCGTACAGCGCGGGCTTCGGGAGGTACGAGATGGTCTCGCGACGCAGGCTCGAGATGGACGCGATCCCGAGCTCGGTCACGCGGGTCGCGGCGTACCCGTCCCACGCGCTCGGCCCCACGGTCTCGCCCCGCTCGAGACCCGAGATCCAGGCCTGCAGCTCGTCGGCGTACGCCTGGCTGAACCGGGCGCGCCAGTCCGCGGGCACCGTGGTGCGGTCGGTGCCGGCGAGGACCTGGTTCGCGACCACGGGGTTCAGCAGCGACGCCGTCCCATCGGAGCCGACGAGCTCACAGCGCACGTCATACCCATACTGGCCGTTGGCCAGGAACTCGGCGGTCGACAGGATCCCCGCCTGGGTGTGGAACGCGGCGAACATCGGGTCCTGGAGATGCGCGAACGCGTGCTTGGTGTGTCCGGCCGGGATGACCTGGACCGCGGTGATCTCCTCGCCCAGCAGCCAGCGGGTCACGTCGATCTCGTGGATCAGCGAGTCGGTCATCACCATCGGGCTGGTGAACGACTCGGGCGCCCCGGTGTCCCGGTGCACGTTGTGGAGGATGAGGGGGTCGCCGATGGCGCCGCTGGCGAGCGATGCCTTGACCTGGCGATACCCTGCGTCGTAGCGGCGCATGAAGCCCACGATCACGAGCCGCCGGCCGAACGCCACCTCCGCGGCCAGGATCTGCTCGCACTCGGGCGTCGTCGGCGCCAGCGGCTTCTCGCACATCACGGGCTTGCCCGCCGCGATGCACGCGAGCGTGAACTCGGCGTGGGTCTCGCCGATGGACGTGATCAGGACCGCATCCACCTCGTCGGACGCGATGAGCTCAGTGCCGTCGGCGAGGACGCGCGCACCGCCCACGTCGGCGGCGACCTGCGCCGCGCGAGCGCGATCGATGTCGGTGACGGCAGTGACCGTCGAGCCGGAGATGCGGTGCTGGAGCTTGGCCGCGTGGTCGGTACCGATCATGCCCGTCCCGATCACGCCGACGCGAATGGTCATCAGGGTCGTCCTTCCGTGGCAGGTGAGCCTGAGCCGGAGCCCGATGGCGAGCTGGGGCGGGGGCCGATAGTGCGGTGCGTTGGCTCCAGATGGCATCCTGCGTCGGCGCCCGACGGTGGCGACCAAAGGGCCCGGCCAGCCACTCGCCCGGTGCAAACGCTTGCGCCAACCTATCGCCGGCCCCTGATCGCTGTCAATGGGATCCCCGGCCCCGGCCGGGCATTCGCGCCATGACCGGTGACAGGAGGGGGACATCGAACGCCGCCAGCTGCGTCAGCGGCTGAACGCGGCCCGGAACCGCTCGACGGCCACCTCGTCGTCTCCCGATGCGAACGACTCGAGGCCGACGACGCCCTGGTACCCGATGTCCTCGAGCGCCCGGGCGACGGCCGGCCAGTTGACCTCGCCCGTGCCCGGCTCCATCCGGCCCGGCACGTCGGCCACCTGGACCTCGCCGATGAGCGCCCCCGCCGCCCGCACGAGCTCGATCAGGTTCCCCTCGCCGATCTGGGCGTGGTACAGGTCGAGCATCATCCGCACGCCCGGCCGGTCGAGCGTGCCCACGAGTGTCATCGTGTCCTCGGCCCGTCCGAACGGCACCCCCGGGTGGTCGGTGTACAGGTTGAGGTTCTCGAGGCAGAACACGACGCCGTTGGCCTCGCCCAGGTCGGCCAGCCGCTCCAGCGTCCGGTAGGCGTCGAGCCACATCCGCCCCGTGGTCACCGCCTGGGGCCGGAACGGCAGCCCGTTGCGCGATCCGTCGAGCTCGGCGCCGTGGACCACGAGCCGGGGCAGCCGATGATCTTCGCGGCCTCGACGGCCTGGGCGGCCGTGTCGAGCAGGACCCGGCCACCGTCGGCGTCGTACAGGTCGCCATGGATGTAGCCGGTCATCGTGGACCAGGTCGCACCGATCTCGGCGACCGCGTGCAGGTCCTTGACCGTCCAGTCCCACATCTCGACCTGGAACCCCAGCTCCTTGATCCGCCGGACGCGATCGAGATAGGGCAGGTCGCGGAACAGCATCTCGCTGGTCACCGCGAGCGGGAACATGGGCGTGGCCATGGGCAGGGCTCCCCTTCCGGGCGTCCGGGGCCCTTCGCGACCCCGATGGCGTTCGCCGCGGTACGCAGGCCCGGCCGTCGACCGGGGACGTTGGTCGCACGCCGGGCATCGTTGCGTCCGGGCGGCTCACAACGTACCCTGTAATCGGTTACGTGCGCAAGCCGCGGGACCGTCCCAGCTGGCACTGACACCCGTCACCCCGGCGCCCGCACCGCCAGGACAACCACCTTCGTTGGAGGCAGCCCATGCTCCGCGTCGCGATGTTGGGGGCCGGCCGGGTGGGCCAGGTCCACGCCCGCTCGATCAGCGAGCACGGCGAGGCCGAGCTCGCCTGGGTGTGCGACCCGATCGAGGAAGCCGCGACCGCACTGGCCGGTCGATACGGGGCCCGTTGGAGCCGTGACCCGCAGGATGCCCTGGACGATCCCGGCGTGGATGCCGTCGTGATCGGCACGCCCACCAACACCCACACCGAGATGCTGCGACGATCGGTCGACGCGGGCAAGAAGGTCCTGCTCGAGAAGCCGATCGACCTCGACCTCGGCCGGATCGATGCGGTCTGGGAGCAGATCCGGACGCGGGCGCCGTTCGTCATGCTCGGCTTCAACCGCCGCTTCGATCCCTCCTTCCGCGAGGTGCGCTCGCGCGTCGAGGCCGGCGAGATCGGCACCATCCGCGCCCTGCGCATCACCAGCCGCGATCCGCAGCCGCCGCCCGCCGCGTACCTGGGCGTGTCGGGCGGGATGTTCAAGGACATGACGATCCACGACTTCGACATGGCCCGCTTCCAGCTGGGCGAGATCGTCGAGGTCCAGGCGATGGGGGCCGACAACGGCCTCGAGGCGTTCCGGGCGGCGGGCGACCATGCCCAGGCGATCATCGTCATGCGCGCGGCGTCGGGGGCGCTGGCCACGATCGTCAACAGCCGCTCGTGCGCCTACGGCTACGACCAGCGCCTGGAGGCGTTCGGCGACCTCGGCTCGCTCGAGGCGGGCAACTGGACCGCGACCACGGTGCGGGCCTCGTCGGCCACGGAGACCGAGGCGGCCGGGCCGATCCTCAACTTCTTCCTCGAGCGTTACCTGCCCGCGTTCAAGGCCGAGTTCGCCGAGTTCGTGGCCGCCATCACGGACGATCGCGAGCCGTCCGTGGGCTTCGCCGACGGGCGCGCCGCCCTGGTCCTCGCCGAGGCCGCCAACGAGAGCGTCGCGACCGGCCGGGCCGTCAAGGTCTCCGCGGGCTGAGGCCAGCGGGCCCGGCGCGCCGCGACCCGGCGGCCTTCAGGC
>CAVUJW010000024.1:0-5461 GCA_963741915.1 uncultured Chloroflexia bacterium
CGACTGACCTGGCGCAGCACGATCGGGTGTCGGATCGGGTCCCGCGCTCCGGCGTGGAGCAGCGGATCGGCGGCGGAGCGAAGGCCCGACCGAGGACCGCGGACTCTGGACACCGCCTCGTACCCCCGGCTCCCGCGAAGAGCCATGCGCCTCTTGTCGTGGGCCGTCGCAGTGTCGAGCATCGCGCACGTGCAGGCGCCGAAAGCCTGCTCGGGTGTCTTCTCGAAGTCCCGCTAACCGAGGCGGGCTGAGCGTCGCGACGCACGAGCGGTGCACGACGCCTGCGTGGGAGGAGCGACATGCGCAGGTCTGTCGCCGCTGCAGTCGGGGTCGCCGCCGGCGTCGGTGCGGCGGCCGCAACCGCCGCCCTCGGTTACTACCCCGCCGGTGCCGTGATCGTCCTCAGCCCTGGTGCGGGAGTCGCGCAACGAGGAGACACGCCATGACATCGACCGTGACCACCCGCAGATCGGAAGACGATCCCACCACTGGGCGGCATCCCGAGTGGTACCCCATCGTGATCCAGCGCCTCGACGGGTTCCTGGCCGCCCACACCGCGTCCTTCGAGGCCGTCGCGGCCGCCCTCCCGACCAAAGGGCTCCATCCCGTCCGGCTGCCCAACGGGCGTGCCCTGATCGCGGTCGCCCTCTACCAGAAGCGGGCGGCGACCGCCGGGCTCGGGGCGTCAACCATCGTCATGCCTCCGTACGCCGAGCTTCCGATCACCGCGGTCGTCACTCGGACGCCGATGTCGCGTGCTGCGGCGATGCTTGCCCTGGCGGGTCCGCGGAGCTCGGAGCTCGGCGGGTTCGCCCTCCAGTTCCCGCTCACGAGCCGATTCTGGCGCGATGCTGCCCGGAGCGCGCTGGGATCGCCGATGTTCGTGGCCGACTTCGACCTCGACGTCAGCGGATCCGAGTGGCGGCTGCGCGTTTCGGAGGACGACCGGGACATCGTGACCGTCCACGTCCGGCCGGGCGGCGGACTCCGCCGAATCCGGGATGTCCAGGCGACGTTCGGGGCGCTCGATCGGAGGCTGATGGAGACCAGGCTCGAGACCGAGTTCGTTGCCCGGCGCCGGCGCGGCGGGGCGACCCTCGAGCTGGGGGCCGACCACCCGGTCGCGGACGCACTGCGCCGGCTCGACCTGTCGCCGCGGGCATTCATGACGTTCATCTACCACGACGGCCGAGCCACCCTCCTGGCGCCCGAGCCGGTCGGCGACGCACGGCCGTACCCGAGCCACCCGGGCCTCGATATGCCCTTCGGCCGGTATACGGTCCGATACCCGGGAACCCCGCCGATCGACCAGTACGCGGCGAGCGACCTGGTTCGCGACCCGATGGCGTAGCCAGCCGTGATCCCGACCGTGGGCGGGCATGCCATCGTGGACTCCCGGAAAATGCGGCCGTCGGACAGATCGGGCGGAACTGACCTTCCTTTCGGCGGCCGGCGGTGCAAACCTCAAAGGTCAGGATCAATCCTGCGAACGCGTCCTGGGAGGTGCGCGATGGTGCTCGTATCCGCGACCGTGGGCCTTCCCGAGCAAGCGTCCGTTGCCGCCGCGGCCCTCGCGGCCCCCGGGCCGCCACCGGAGAGCCCGGCCCAGGACGTGCCCATGGGTCCCGACGCCGGGATCATGGCGGTCATGGCGACGACTCGGGCGATGCGCCACCTCGCGCCCGACCCGGTCCCATTCGAGCTGCTCCGGACCGTGATCGAGGCGGCGACGTGGGCCCCGTCCGGCGGCAACAAGCAGGTTGCCCGCTACGTTGTGGTCACGGATCGCGGGGTGATGGCGCGACTCGCGCCGCTGTGGCGGCGGGTGATCGAGGACTACCGGGTGATCCTCGAGGCCGGCGGGGTCGAGCCCGGATCGGACCCGTCGACGCTCCGCATGCTGGCGTCGGTCGAGTACCAGCGCGATCATTTCGCGGAGACGCCGGCGCTCATCGTGGTCTGCGGGGAGCCGGGCGGCTTCGGGGAGACGCGCAGCGGGACGGCCGCGCTCGGCTTCCTCGTCCGGCGCGTCGGGCTCCGCCGGGCCATCGGCCTGGCGCGCGCGATCACTCGCGCTGGGCGGGCCGAGGCGGGGTTCTTCTACCCAGCGGTCGAGAACCTGTTGCTCGCAGCGCGGGCCTACGGCCTCGCTGCGTGCCTGACCTCGTGGCACCTCTTCGCGGAGGACGAGTTCAAGGCGGTCATCGGGATCCCGAAGGAGGTGCAGACCTGGGCGATCATCCCCATCGGCTGGCCGCTCCGCCGGTTCGGGCCGGTCAACCGTCATCCAGTCGATGAGGTGATCCACCGCGAGCGCTGGTGATCGCACGATCACAGGCCGGCGGGTACGTCTCTGAGGTGGCCGGGCCATTGGCCTCTGGCGCCCGCGGAGTCCGGGGTCTACGTTCCGGCAGGCCACGGGGGCTCTGACGTGCGGTCCGAACACCGGCCGCCGGGACCGCACCGAGCCACTGGCGAGACCGACCCGCGGCATGCGCATCCGAGGAGGGGCCATGCGTCGCCTTGCCACCATCATCGCCACGGTCGGGCTCGTCGCCGCGTTCGCTGTGCCCAGCGGGGCAGCTGCCAGCCGGCCGATCAGCTACCTGGCCCTCGGCGACTCGCTCGCCTTCGGCTACAGCCCGTTCGCATCGCCCGCCGACCCGGCCAACTTCGTCGGCTATCCGGACACCGTGGCCGCCGCGCTCCGGGACGGACTGACGAACGCGTCGTGCCCCGGCGAGACGAGCAGCCACTTCATCGACCTCGCCGGTGCCGACCACGGGTGCGGGACCTGGCGCAAGCTCGGGGCACAGCTGCACGTGGCGTACGCAACGTCGCAGCTGGACTTCGCCGACGCGTACCTGCAGACCCATCCGAAGACCCAGCTCGTCACGCTCGACCTGGGTGCGAACGACATCGGTGCCCTGCGGGACGCGTGCATGACCGCGATCGACCCCACCATGTGCGTCCTCGCCGGCCTGCCGGGAATACTGGCGACGCTGTCCGCAAACCTCGACACCATCTACGGCCACATCCGCAACGTCGACGGCTATCGGCACAAGCTCGTCGGCCTGACCTTCTATTCCCCTGACTACGCGGACGCGACCACAACCTGGGCCATCGCGCAGGTCAACCAGGTTCTCGTCGACCGGACCCTGGCCTGGGGCGGCATCGTCGCTGACGGCTTCGGCGCGTTCGCCGGCGCCTCGGCCGCGTACGCCGGCGACACCTGTGCGGCGGGGCTGCGCATCGTGAACCTCGCTCCGCCCCCTGCCTGCGACGACCACCCGTCGGTCGCGGGCCGGGACCTCCTCGCGCGGACCATCGTCAACGTGCTCCGCGCCAACTGAATGCCGGCGCGCCGGCCCCCAGCGAGGGCGGGGGTCGGCGCGCTCGACACGGCCCCGAGGCCGGGCTATGAACGCGACTCAAGGCGCGCGAGCACCCCATCCGCCTGTGGCGCCGGCATCAAGGGCTCCGCGGCCGCGTCCCGCCTGCCTCGTTCGGTTGCCGCGGCGAGCTGCTCGACAAGGCGGGTGCTGGAGACACGGATCGCCCGGTCCAGGACTGGCGCCAGCAGCTTCTGAATGACGCGCTCCCTGCGCGAGCCGGGTGGCGCGACCCGCATATGGACGATCGTCCCGGTGGGCGTGGGCTCGAACTCCCAGGTCTGCAGAAAGCTGAGAGGACCGAGCGGCGTCGGCACGGTGTTCCGGATGGTGAAGTAGTCGTAGGGACGCCAGTCAAGGACCTCCTCGATGCTCGCACCCTTGCCGTGCATGCAGTGGTTCGTGGCCCCGACACCTCGGCGGTTGCCCGTCGCGATGACCTCTACTCGGGTCACTCCAACTTGCCACGTCGGTCGTTGACCCGGCGCGGTCAAGTACTCCCACAGGATCTGAGGTGGAACGGACGTGGTGAGGTCCTTCCGGTAGACCGCCTGCCGCTCATTGACGATGACGCGCGTGCGCGCCTCCTCCTCCTGCCAGCGCCGGCCCAGGTCGTGGATCCAGGCGGATACCACGCCGATATGCTCGTACGTCTCGCTCGAGGCGCGCATGCCGAGCGCGGCCACATCGACGTCCATCGCGTCGACGCACTGCTGGGTGAACAGTGCGTACGCCTCGATGCCGGTGGACGCAACGACCTCGTTCTTGAGCAGGCGGTGGACGACGATGACGTCTGTTCCCAGCAGCTCCTCACCGCCGGCGACGCGCTGGCGCCGGATGGTCCCATGGTGGACGACGAACTTCAGGTTGAGATCGGGGATGCGCACGCACGCGTTGCACTCGCACGAGGTCGCCTGGTGCACGTCGCGGCGTCGGCGTCGGAAGCCGAAGTAGCAGCGCTCGATCGTGTCGAGGAGCAGCGAACCGTCGATCTTGTCGGTCACCGCGTACGTGAAGGCGGCGTCGCCCTCGAGCTTCGCGAGCCGAAACCCGGGCCGCAGCACGTTCACGATGGTAGCCATGAGGTCCGCGAGAATCTCATCAGCGTGATCGAGCTCGACGCCGGCAAGGTAGCCGGTATACCCCGAGATGTCGGCGATCAACAGACATGCCGACTCATTGCCATCGGCGGAGCTCCCTGGCCTCGGGGACGGGCGATCGGCACCGGGACGCATGTGCTCTCCTCGGGGAGCCAGAGGGACAGCTGCCGGGCTGGCTTCGGCGTCAAGCGGGGCGCGGTCGTCCTGGCGACTGACTCCGCGCGGAATTTACAACGCCTCGCGCGATCGCATCACACCGTGCGATCCCGCGTCGCGATCGCGGGCCATTCGGACGACGAAGCGTGGGCTACTTGGACTAGTCCGATAACGCAAGTGCAACCAGACCGGTACCCGGTCGGCCCTCGTGCGTTCGCCGGATGTGCCCCAGCATGATTGCCACGGGTCTGCTCAGGTCCACCACGGGGTGGCAGCCGGTCCGGGTCGTGGATCCTGCGCTCACGGAGCGCATCAGTTGGGCCACGGCGGTCTTGCTCCTGGCAGGTCGATCTCGTCCGCATCGCGCGGACACCGGCGACCACGAATGCCGGAGCCGAGGTGCGTGCCATGCACGACGACACGATCCTTGCCGCGATTGACGCGGCCCTCCGACTTCCCTCCTTCTGCGCCTGTGGCAACAGCCTGTCGATCGCCGTCCATGACGACGCCGCATGGCTCGAGTGCGCCGCGTTCGCAGCCCCGTCCCGGCTGCCGGCTGGCGTCAGCCAGCTCGTGCGCGGGCTCGTCCACGACCGCCGCTTCGTGATCGACGTGCCGGCCGCGCCGTCGGGCTCCGCGAACCCGGACGCCCTGGGCAGGCTGGCCGCCTGACCCCCTGGGCCACCCGGCCCGAATTTGCCACGCGACTCGCGGCCGGGTCCTCGGGCCTCGACCGGCGGGACCAAGGGCGCATTCGTAGGCGACGCTCGACCCTGTGCAGCGCCACGAGCCATCGCAGAATGGACCGCGCCC